>NZ_JACHLU010000014.1 GCF_014204625.1 Gillisella vitis
ATAATTGGCATCGGCCGCATGGTGGTCTAAAATCGCAAACACCAATCAGTCGCCTCGGACTGAACAGGGACAACGTATTGAGGCTCCACATCTAGAGCGCCTCTCACCATATATGGCGCACGGCGCTGTAGGGTGAGAGGCGCTGTCATGGGGTACGATGATGTCGTCCTCCCGAACGAGACCGGAGTCGATACCATGCATCCCGACCTGATCCTTCACAATGGCCGCTTTACCACGCTGGTCCCGACCAATCCGAGTGCAAGCGCCGTCGCAATCAAGGACGGGCTTTTTCTTGAGGTGGGATCGGACAATGAGGTCATGGGTCTGGCCGGGCCGGATACGAGGATCGTTAATCTGAAGGGCAGGCGTGTGCTCCCGGGGCTGATCGACAACCACACCCACGTCATTCGCGGCGGCCTGAATTTCAATATGGAACTGCGCTGGGATGGTGTGCGCAGCCTCGCCGACGCCATGAACATGCTCAAGCGTCAGGTGGCGGTCACGCCGGCACCCCAATGGGTCCGTGTGGTCGGTGGCTTCACCGAGCATCAATTCGCCGAGAAGCGACTGCCGACCATTGAAGAGATCAACGCAATCGCGCCGGACACCCCGGTTTTCCTGCTGCATCTGTACGACCGTGCGCTGCTGAATGCCGCTGCCCTGCGCGCTGTCGGCTACACCCGCGATACGCCGAATCCGCCCGGTGGCGAAATCACCCGCGATGCGAATGGGAATCCAACAGGCATGTTGCTTGCCAAACCGAATGCCGGAATCCTGTACGCGACCCTCGCTAAGGGACCAAAACTGCCGTTTGACTATCAGGTCAATTCCACCCGTCATTTCATGCGCGAACTGAACCGCTTGGGTGTCACCGGCGTCATCGATGCAGGCGGCGGTTTCCAGAACTATCCGGATGACTATCAGGTCATCCAGACGTTGTCCGACGAAAACCAGATGACCGTGCGGCTGGCCTATAATCTCTTCACCCAGAAGCCGAAGGAAGAGAAAGAGGATTTCCTCAACTGGACGCAAACGGTCAAATACAAGCAGGGCAACGATTATTTTCGTCACAATGGGGCGGGTGAAATGCTCGTCTTCTCGGCCGCCGATTTTGAGGACTTCCGCCAGCCGCGCCCGGATATGGGGCCGGAAATGGAGGGCGAGCTGGAAGAGGTTGTGCGTGTTCTTGCCGAAAACCGCTGGCCCTGGCGTATGCATGCAACGTATGACGAGACGATCTCCCGTTCGCTCGATGTCTTCGAAAAGGTCAACAAAGATATTCCGCTGGAGGGCCTCAACTGGTTCTTCGACCATGCGGAAACAATTTCAGACCGTTCCATCGACCGGATCGCAGCGCTTGGCGGCGGCATCGCCACTCAGCATCGTATGGCCTTCCAAGGCGAATACTTCGTCGAACGTTATGGTCACGGCGTGGCGGAAGCGACACCGCCGATCAAGCGAATGCTGGATAAGGGTGTGCATGTGTCGGCTGGGACAGACGCGACGCGCGTTGCCTCCTACAATCCTTGGGTCTCGCTCTCCTGGATGATTACGGGCAAAACGCTTGGCGGCATGCAGCTTTATCCCCGCGCCAATTGCCTCGATCGTGAAACGGCCCTCAGGATGTGGACCGAAAAAGTCACCTGGTTTTCTCATGAAGAGGGCAAGAAGGGCCGTATCGAGAAAGGCCAATTCGCCGATCTGGTGGTGCCGGACAAGGATTTCTTCTCCTGTTCCGAGGACGAAATTTCGTTCCTGACGTCAGAGTTGACCATGGTCGGCGGCAAGATTGTTTATGGCGTCAATGACTTCAAGGCGCTCGACGAGAGCAGCATCCCGCCCGCCATGCCGGACTGGTCTCCTGTGAACACATTCGGCGGTTACGCCGCCTGGGGTGAACCCGATGGCGCTGGTGCCCGTTCCCTGCGTCGCACGGCCATCTCCGCCTGCGGCTGCGCCAGCAATTGTGGCGTACACGGCCATGACCACGCAGGAGCCTGGACATCCAGGCTTCCGATTGCCGACCTCAAAGGCTTCTTTGGCGCGCTCGGTTGCTCCTGCTGGGCGGTGTGAGCCCCGCCATTGGTGACAGGGCACACGGTAAGATGACATGAAATTCAAGCTTATCGCGGCAGAGAAGGCGAATATTCCGGTTTGTGCGCCTGCACGTTTCCGGGTGTCAGCGAAAGCAGATATTACGCTTGGGGCATAGAACGGTTGCGCATTCGACAGACGAACAGGGTGTCGACACACATGGCCTCATGGACATCAAACAACGCACGGAACATTGCCTCACCCTCTGGCGTGTGGTCGTGCGCAGCCATGATAATGGTTCGATCACCGATAAAGGCACGCAGGCCAGCGGCGGACCGTTCGATTTCGACAGCATTGTGTGCACAATCGTTGAAAATGAAGTTATAGCCAAGATCTGGCGCGGTTGCGAAATCCCCGACATGAATGGTGACGTAAGGGAGCAGCCCAAGCGCATCAAGATTGCGTTTCAGGGTGCCAATGACGCCACCATCCGCCTTCAAGACGGGGGCGATGTCCGCATCGAAAACAGCAGCTGAAATATGCCCGATGGACTGTCCGCCACATTGGGGCGATAAATAGTGTACCTCGTCACCCACAGGCTGAAAATCCTCCAACAGGGGCTGGATTTCAGTGCTGATGAAGCGCTTTTTACCTCCTGCATCCCTTACGGCGCGGGCGAGGACAGATGTGGAACGCCCGACCCATGCTCCCATCTCCAGTATTGGGCCATCAAGAACACGGGCGAAGCCATAGAGCAGGCGCATCTCTCGCTCCGATAGCCAGCCGTTGGTGATTGGTGTTAATGGACCTGATTCCAGTTTCCAGTCGCCTTGCTGCTCGGCAATTCGGTTGAGCAGTTCACCCAGGTGCGGTGTATTTCGGGTCTGAGCGGTGATGATTTCGAGGGCGTAGATCGAGGCACCCAGAATACGTGTGTCTGGATTGTCGGGAAATGTGTTGCTGGGCGCGTCGGCTGTCGGCACCCGGATAGACAGCATCGTCAGTCCGTTCCAGGGTAACATGTCATCATTGCCTGTCTTCAGTGGTATCTCAACCAAACAGCGACTGTCCTGTGGCAGATCCACCTCGATTTCCTCTCCAGCGTTGATGGAAATGAAGGCGCGGGCTTTTGGCAGACTCGAGTGGCTGCCGATTGTGATGGCCAGCGCAACGGCATCGGGCATCGTAATCCGCAGGACAGCCAAAGCCTGACGCTGGGTCCAGACCTGGAAATCTTCAGCAGCGTTAAATCCCGTCCAGCGGCTCAAGGCTTGCGCAAGCGGTGTCCGGCCTTCCAAAGGCCACGGCCCCGCCGTCGGCAGCGTGATGATTGGAGGAATGTCCGGTAATGGCTTGCCGTTTGGAACACTCTTTGCGTGCAGTACGTCACCGCCTGGCTGGTCAAGACGATTCCTCAACCGCGCCCAATGTTCGAATTGTTGCAGAAATTGCTGTTGGCAACGGGCGACAACCGCGTCAATCCGGGCTGCATCCTGAGGTGTACTCCGGTCTCGCTGCCAGAGGGCGTCGCGTATTGATTGCGCTTTTACCATAAGTCCCAGCGCAGAGTAGTTTTCCTCTGCGATTGCGGAATTGCCTGTTGCGCCGACGCGCCGATGAGTGTTGTTGACATGTTGGCGCCAGCCGACGAGCGGACGGGCGATAAGATGATGCGTGCCAAGCAACGTCGCGCGCAGCGGTGCGATGATGTCGAAGCCATAGGGGCACAGTTCGGTGTCCATTGGTGGAAAAGCTTCAAAAATCGCTCGATGATAGGCGAGTGTCGCGCCATACCAAAGCGCGCCCCAAAAGACAGGAATTGGATCATTCCAATCCACGACACGATCCCCGTGGAGCGGATCGAGAATGCCCATGGGTATGTCACCTTCCGATAAAAGCACGGCATTGCTGCTGACAAGCCGGCAGCGGGGATCTTTGTCGAAGCAGGCGAGAATTGTGTCGAGCCTTCCAGGCAATGTGATGTCGTCACTGTCTGCCTGAATGATCACGGGTGCTGAAGAATAACGGGCAAAGGCATCGACCAGAGCAGAACCACGCGACTGCCCATTGCGCAGCACTGTTGCGACAATATCCGGCCGCGCGGACAGACGGTTCATCACCACATCCAAGCCGCCATCCTGAGATCCATCGTCAACCACGATCAATTCGTATTCGGGCCGCCACTGAGCGAAGAGGCTGTCCAGTTGCGCGCCGATCCAGCGGGAATTGTTGTACAGCGGAATGGCGATTGTTGCACGCATGGCATGTGAAGCAGGAGCAGTCTGCACGAGTTCAAATCCATTTTGTTCGTCTTTTTTCGTCTTCATCCTATTCCACATCTCTGCTGCCTGCCTCTGCATTCCCTGCCGTCGAGCGGGCCGCGTCAACCCGCACAATCGCTCTCCTCTGTTCAACAGAGGTTAGAGTTGTTGGATGCAAAGCTTTGTCATGAGTGATGTTTGCCCGAGTGATTCAGCAACCAAAACCATGGGCTATTTCAACAGCCTGCACATTTTGAACATAAGCTTCCATATCCTGTTCAATGAGCGAGGATCAATCGACATTGATCGTATTCAGATGATAATTATCATCAGTTTGATGAATCTTTTGAGGTACATGGTTCGGTTTTGTCGCAAACGCAATCCGAATCCAGAGGGTCAAAATTCAATCATATGGCGAGGGAGGCGTTTTGTTTATGCGGCATGTGAGAGCAATCATACTCTTTCAATCCTGATCGCATAGATGCAAACCGTTGAAACCATCTTTGCGTATCAACGCCTGTTTTATCATAGGCTCAATCGTTTACGGTAAACAGATAAGGTGACGTCAAGTTCAGGAGTAAAGCCATTGAAAACATTATCTTTTGAAGAATCGCTAAACGATTTGCGGCTGAGCTTCAGCACGTCACCAGAGCCGTCTTACAAGGTATCGAGTTATTTTCATGCCTATGTTGAGCTTTTTGGCCATCTTCGTGGCAAAGAATGCACATTTGTGGAAACAGGCGTCTTGAATGGCGGCTCTCTTTTTATGTGGAGGCAGTGGTTGGGACCGCAGGCGCGGATCGTGGGGATTGATATGAATCCTGATGCAGCGAAATGGCGCGAGCACGGATTCGAAATCCTGATCGGCGATCAGGGAGATCCTGAATTCTGGAAAGAAGCATTTCGTGAAATCGGCCCATTTGACGGATTTCTTGACGATGGTGGCCATCAATCTTTTCAGCAGATCGTGACCGCTCAGGCGGCTATTCGGAATGCCCAAAAAAAATGTGTTGTCGTGGTCGAAGACACATGCACCAGTTTCATGCGTGAATTTGACCGCCATCGGAATCGATCTTTTTTAGAATTTTCGAAAGCGGCAACGGATGTGCTTGTGGCAAACACCAGTCATTTTTTCGAGGGCCAGTTTCCCCCAGTCGATAACGCGCAGAGCATTGATGATTTCAAACAGGTCTGTTCGATTCAATTCTTCAGTGGAATCGTCGCGTTCAAGATAGACCCGATCGCGGCTGAAAAGCCCGACCTGCTCTGGAACAAGGAACCGGAGCAAAATGCAGAAGATTTCCGTTATAATGGTGTAACATCAGCCACGATTATTTGGCCTAATCCATTTGTCGTTGAAAAAATAACGATACGCGGTGGACGTGAATAGCGCCGTTAACAACGTTAACAACGATAACAACAATAACAACAAGCAGGGCAAAAATGCCTGCTCTGCCGCTTTTGAAAATCCACGGTACACGACGCAAGGTTTTTGCCTTTCAAAACCCCTCCCCACAAGTGGGAGGGAATCTGTTGCATTCTGGGCAAGCTTTTGTTTTTCATCGAAAATCTGTGAGAAGAAGAAAGGTGGCAAAGCGTTCGAGCTGCTCCCTCCCCCTTGTGGGGAGGGTTGGGGAGGGGTCTTTCTTGTTTGCGTCGTGTCCTGTGGTTCAATCTGAACCTGACTGACTCTCAATTTCTTTGTTTTCGTTTGTCTGATCAGTAAAATCGGATTCCACCTTGCCCTGACAAACTCTAAAACTTGTAGCTCGCGCCAACGAGAACCTTGTGCTGTGTTGCTTTGAAATCACCGACGGATGCGCCAAAATCTTTATTGCCGAAATCAGAGTAGCGATATTCGCCGCGAACCAGAATGTTGTCGGTGAAGGCGTGCTCAATACCGCCACCAGCGGTCCATCCGATCAGAATTTTGTCCTTTTTATCCACGCCGGGAACATCGATCTTGGTGCCAGCGGCTGCAATACCCGCAGTGGTGAAGATCAGGGTGCGATCCCACGCATAACCGATACGGCCGCGGCCAGAGGCATCCCATTCGATTTTTGCGTCGCTTTTCTTTTCAAAGTTATAGTTGAAGTCATTCTCGATACCAAAAACGATGTTTCCATGTTGGAAGTTGTAGCCAGCATGTCCGCCTGCTGTGCCACTATTGACATCCAGATTGGAGCCAAAGCCTTTTGTCTGGTTTCGGTTGTATCCGCCCTGCGCGCCAAGATAAAACCCAGACCAATCATAAGCGGAAATCTGTGGCACGCTTGGAGGTGAGGGCTGCTCATACACCATATCAGCCGCAATAACCGGCGTTGTGGAAGAGATCGCAAGCGCTGCGAGGGCCATAAATCTAAGTTTCATGTGATCGTTCCTGTGTTGAATGGATGAGCAGGCATACCGCTGACGGCCTGACCTGCTCATGCTCGACTATGCCTCACAGGAATGTTGCAGAGTGTCTTTTCACATTATCTTTTGTTGCAATGCCGAATCTCGCTTCCCAGTGTCCCGTCGACGGTATGCATGATCGTCAACGAAATTATTGCCGATACTGCAATTCAAATCCGGGCATCGTTTATTCTTGATGGTTGTTTTTAACTATTCAGGTTTTTCTGAATGCTGGCTAGTGGCAAAGTCACTGTCAGTTCATATCTGACACTCTGCTCACCGCATCTCGTCCGAGCTTCAACGTGGTGAAGGGCAAAGCTATGGTTTGGGCAAGCACAACTCCCGCGCCATTCAAAACAGCCGCGCCGATCTCTGACGTTTGATTTATGCTTTTAAAATCTGTCGTTTCGACCGGAAATTGAGACGGACTTGCCGTCTTTTTCGCAAGGGCGGTGACGACAATTCGCCGATTGGAGATGTCGCACTCTGGCTTGCATTGATCATAGCGGATGGCATCTGCCCTGTTTGTTGCAGAAATCTGGTCCATCCTCTTTGATTGAACGGATTTGCCATTTTCCAAGACCGGGCGCTTGGTCGGAATAACAGTGTAGGCAAGAGGGGTCTCTGGTGTTTCGGTCTTGCTCAAGGTCACGGGCGCTGGCACTGGTGTGGCATCCAGACTGTCCTGAAGCTCCGTTGACATGCCCGCATCCTTCTGATGGAGCAGATCAGAGGTTAGAGTATCGTACCGAAAAGCGGAATCGGAACGATGCTCTCGTTCCCTGTTTTCGCGGCGGATTTTTCCGAAAACCGATTCCCACTTTTCGGACCAAAGCTGTATCGCGCCTTTGACCTCAAGGCCGTGTGTCGAAGCTGCTTGCTGATCGGCAAGCATACAGATTGCACCAAGCAGGAGGCCGCCAACCCCAAGCGTGAGCAATATTGAGCGATTGTACCGTGGCTGTGAGATTTTTAACTCGAGATCGTGGCGATGCTGCCACACGCGAACAAGAGGGATCACACCCTTGCCGGGTGCCTCTGGTGGAAAAATCATATCGCCATCAAGATGACTGGACATTGGCTGCCTTTCATTCACGCTGAACGGTCTGGTGCACGCTTGATCCGCCCAAGCCGCTAGAGTTTGTCAGGGAAAAGTGGAACCCGGTTTTTCTGATCAGACAAACGAAAACAAGAGGATTTAGAGCCTGTCTGGTTCAGTCCAAACCTGACAGGCTGCTAAAGTGGGTTGAAAATCCTAAATTGCATTTGTCTCAATACTGGTCGTGAACAACACCCATGATATCCCCGGACCGCGATACACTTACGAGCAGATTGTCGCCGCCACGGGTTGCCTTGACGAGAAAGCGCTCGCCGACATCCTGAACATTCCTGACCCGGTAACCACGATCCTCAAGCAGGCGGATAACGTCATCCGGTCCAAAATTTCTGGACCGCCCCAGCCAGCGGTTTTGTGCGTCGTGATGACGATTCCAGGTGTTGAGGAAATTGGATTCTGTGTTGCCGTCGACGGCATACGGGTATGAAGACTGACCATCATAAATTACGACCTGCGAAAATGCATGGGGCGCGAAGATCGTGCTAAGAGCTGCTGACACACTCAATGCGATGACACGGTTTTTCATGGAGTTCTCCTTGATTGGGCGCTGCCTGGAGTGATCCGATGACTTGATTGGAAAATCGTTGTTCACTGTGACAATCCAAGGCAACAGCGACACCATCATGCGCCTCGCTCCTGTTATTGTGTGTCGTTTCTTGTGATAAAATGTTGCGGCCGTTCTTACGGGCGCAATTGTGCCATCAGTGCATCGGCCCCTTTATCAATCGCCACTTTCGAGGCTTTCAATGGGCCGAAGCTCGCGCCAACATTCATCGCGTTCGGATACTGTTTGGTGACATAGGCAGACAAAAGCGTGTTGGTTGCTGCATCGTAAATCTCGACGGCATAGGCAACGGAGCCGGTCATCGATCCCTCTTTGTCACGCACAGCCTGTACCGCATTATAGACACCGCCTCCGACATCAACGTGCGAGAATGGTCCAAGGACAGGGGTTGTCGTCTTTGCTCCGGTGAGTGTCAGATGGACGCGCAGTGTTCCGGGTTCAGGCGCAGTGACGACGGAAAACCGTGTCCTCAGCTTCTCTGTGAACTGGGCTTGCATATAGTTGGCCAAAGCAGTTTTGTCCTCTTCGCTGACCTTGACGAACTGATTGTCCTGTCCGCGGTAGATCGTGACAGGATCGATGATGACCTTGTCGTATTGTCTCCAGTTAACCCCGCTGTTGTAACGGTAGGGAACACGGCCGCTGCTGTCGCTCGGGTCAGCTTTAAGATGGGAGGCAGATGCAAGACCGCTATAGATCGTTGGATCCGCAGTTGTGCAGCCGACAAGCGTGATGCTGGCGACAATAAGGCTGATGGGTGCTGAGAACAATATCTTCAATGGTTTGGCTCCAGCCTTTGTTAACGCCCTACGGCGAGTGTGGCTGGATGAGCGATAGCTCAAGGCGCTGTTATTGTGTTTTCAATAATGTTGGGAAATGTTCGCGCCGTATCAAGGTCCTCCAGTGATCGGCATATCTGCGGACAGTGCGCCGGACGTAAATACCTCCCCTTTCGGCAAGATGATTTCCACGACAAGTCCATGTGGCTGACGGTCCAGCAATCTGAATGCGCCCTTGTGACCTGTCACCACAATACCTTGGGCGATGGAGAGTCCGAGCCCGAACCCGCCACTTTTCGCGCTGGTCTGCCGTGATTCATCGACCTTGAAGAAAGGTTCAAGAACCTTCCGCTTCAGTTTATCCGGCAGGCCCGGTCCATCATCTGAAACCCTTATCATCACGCTGGTATGGCGATCTTCCAATTCAATCTCGATATGTTCGCAATAGCGGGCGGCATTGTCGACGAGATTGGAAATGGCACGTGTCAAGCCCTGCGGCATACATGTGCAGGTAAGGCGGCGGGGTCCGATAAAGCGTGTGCTGACGCCCGTATCGGTGAAATCGTCCGAGATCGTTTGCAGTAAACTCGAAAGATCGACCTTGCGGGCTGGCTCGAACGTGTTGTCGAGAAAGCTGAGGCTTGCGTCGATCAGTGAGGACAGCATCATGACATCAGCCAGCATCTGCTCCTTCAATGCTGGTTCGTTTGACCTTTCAATACGCATTCGCAGCCGTGTAAGAGGCGTCCTGAGATCGTGGCTGATCGCTCGAAGTATCCTCGTTCGCTCCCGCAGCATCGTCTGGACGCGGCCTTGCATGACATTCAGTGATGCGGCCAGGCTTCTGATTTCGGCGGCCCCTTCGGCTTTGAAGGGTTCCTCGGAATGATCGTCCATGCTGGCGCGTTGTGCTGCCGCCGCGAACCGGGCCAGCGGATCGGTAATCAGCCAACTGCCAAGCAGGGCCAAAAGTATGAGGGGAATAACGATTTTCAAAAACCCGCTTGTCATGGCGGGTATCAGCCAGACACCTATGGGAAATTGCGGTATGGCGAAAGCGAGGGCCTTGGTATCATCGACTTTTACGATGAGTACGGCTGGTCCATGATTGCCCGAGATCACCTTTCTGCTCAATGCCAGAATTCCATCGTTGATGAGCTCTTTGACCCGATGCAGGATCTCAGGGTTCAGTGTGCCTGCTGTATATGAGATCGACGCCTGTGCAGCATCCGCGCGTGTTGTTGAAACACCCATCTTCTCAGCAAGGCGCAGGGCTGCATTTTCCTCAGCCACGGTTTTGCTGCGTGCAAACTGCTCGAGCACTGTCTCGATGCGACCAGCAAACAGACCGATTTCTATGCCTTTATCGTGCCGCCCATAAATGAAGGGTTCCGTTGCTGCCGCAACGACCGAAACAAGGACAACAAGCAGGATCGCAAGGAACAACAACTGTTTGCGAATTGAGGCACTGCGAAGCCCCTTCATGAAAGTCGCTCTACCTTGGAGGCAAACAGGTATCCTCCGAGCCGGACGGTTTTGATCAATGTCGGATCTTTAAGATTGGGTTCAATCTTCTGCCGGAGGCGGCTGATATGGGCATCAATGCTCCGCTCGATCGGGCCCGCCGAGCCTGCATGGGTCATCGCAAGAAGTTGTTCGCGTGTCAGAACCTTATTGGGGTGGCAGCAAAACGCC
This sequence comes from Gillisella vitis, assembly GCF_014204625.1. Classification (GTDB taxonomy): domain Bacteria; phylum Pseudomonadota; class Alphaproteobacteria; order Rhizobiales; family Rhizobiaceae; genus Allorhizobium; species Allorhizobium vitis_F. The sequence goes on from NZ_JACHLU010000014.1 coordinate 10,846, forward strand.
CAAAGCAAATCAAACTCTGCTGTCGTCATGGAAACCTGAACCCCCTCCGTGTCGAAGAGTTCGCGGCTCTTTGGATCGATCCGCCACCCGGAGAACGTCATCGATTCGGGCTGAACCTCTGGTTCATCATGGTTGGCGACTCTTCGCAGTATGTTTTTGATGCGTGCCATCAACTCACGGGAATTGAAGGGCTTGGTAACGTAATCATCAGCACCCAGTTCCAGACCAAGAATCCGATCAAGATCTTCACGAAGCGCAGTCAGCATCAGAATTGGAGTCTTGCCAGAAGACCGCAGCCTCCTGCAAATGCTGAAACCGTCCTCGCCGGGTAGCATTCCGTCCAGCAGGATGAGATCAAAACTGTGGCGGGCAAGCATTCTGTCCATTTCGATGCCGTTTGCGACCGAAGCAGCTTCAAAGCCGTTGGCTTTGACAAGGTCGACCAACATGCCGGCTATATCGCCATCATCTTCTACGATCAGGATTCGAGCTTGCAATGATGCGCCAGTTTTGTTCGACATCATATTGGGCTGATGGGACATTGCCATATCTGTAACTCTTGGCCGGTTTGTTGTGATCAACGAAACGCGACATTGCCGCGTTTTATATCTGCTGCATAATTTTCTCTTTAAAACGATTCCGGTTTAAAGAATTATGCAGTAGAGTTTGTCAGGGAAAAGTGGAATTCTACATCTATCCGATCTTATGCAAAACTTTATTCGGAAATGTTGCAAGATGTTGCGTTATCTTGCGAAACCCGGCGTAGCTCCTCAAAGGAGCGGCAAAGAGCTGGCGCGAGACATTTGAACAGGAGTGAATCTGCGGAATTTTGGGCTGGGGTTGTCTCGACCCGAATCCGAGGGTTGCAACTCCAACCTTATCATCAACGACATCGGTTTCCTCTCACCAGACGGGTGTTCAGCTTTTGCCAAAGCAAGCCCCACAGACGTATCGGGCAGGCGTATCGGGGCAGTCATGTATTGGAAAGCTGGACCATTCTGTTGGCGAGCGTCAGGCGTTCGGCAAGGGTGGATGCAAACAATCGATGCGCAAGGACGGCCAGTGTCGGGTCTTCCGCCTCAAGCCGCTTGAGTGTGGTGTCCGTCAGGCGAAACAACGAGGCCCGGGTCTCGATAATCACATCGGCGGTTCTTTTGCCGCCAAGATAGAAGGCCACTTCGCCCAGAACCGCGCCCGCTTCCATGCTGCGAAGGCGCAAACGGCGTCCATTGGGCAAGGTGATTTCCACCTTGACCCGCCCTGTGGCCAACACAAAAATGTCACTGGCCACCTCTCCTGCGTTGATGAGAAAAGTTCCCGCCTCAAGTTCCATCCGCTCCATGGCCGCCACCAGATCGTGCAGACGTGGGTGTGGGCCTAATGTTCCAACCAGTTGGGCGGCAATATCGACGGATTGCTCTACACCACAATAGCGCGCCAAAAGCCGATCCTCAGCATCTTCAAGGGCGTGATCAAGGTCTGCGGCAGCCTGGAGTTTGGTAGAAGAGGCGCGATCGTTGACGCGATTCAGCACACATTCGACATCAGGGTTCATCGGCGAGAGGATAATTTCGACATTTTCCGCCGATAGGCTGCTGAAAATATTGATAAATCCCGCAATTGCCGCAGAATCGATGCCGCTGACGTTGCGAAAGTCGAGAAGCAGAACGTGCGGTTTTGGCGCGCAGGCGAAGCGCGTTTTCACGGCTCTCACAACCTGCTCCACCGTGCCGAAAAACAGATAGCCCTGTAGTTCTATCATATGAATGAGGTGGCCGTGCTGATCGAGGATGCTGTTGGCGGCACAGGATCGGTCTGTGCTGCTGCGCCGATCATGTCCGCTTGCGGCAAGGCGGATCACAGGGAGACGTGCATAATTGTACACGAAGGTGACGGTGGAGAACACAAGCCCGACAGCCATGCCGGTCATGAAACCGAAGGCCATCATGGACAACACAATCGCAAGCACAGCCATCCAGTCGAGCAGAGGAAGCGTTTTACGTGCAGCAATGGCCCAGTCATAGACCAGTTCTGCGCCCAGCATGATCATCAGACCGGCAGCAACAAACAGGGGCACACCCGCTGCAATTTGCGTTGCAAAAGGCAGGGTGAGCAAGAGAATGGCGGCGGTGGCAGCACCAGCCAGGCGACTGCGCACCCCCAGTTTTCCCGCGAGAAGCGTCATGCCAAGGCCGGTAAATCCCGGCGCACCACCGAGACATCCAATCAGAATATTGGCTTGCCCGGTTATTTTCAGCTCGGCATTGGCATCAATATCACCGCGTGCGGCCACTTCCAGCCCACTGGTGTTGAGCAACAGACCCGCAATCGAAATCAGCGGAACAGACACCAGCATTGGCAGAACGCTCAAAACCGCCCACCAATCGGCCTTGGACCACAGATCAACCGGCGAGGGCAGGGAAAATCCGGCCTGAGCCTCGGCAAGGCCGGGAAGCCAGCGCAGTTGCCGTGCCATGTCGATCGGCAAACCGTTCAACCACAGCATGGCGTAGAAGAGCGCAACCGACAGGATCATGATGAGGGGGGCGATGGCCGGATTGCTCATGACGCGCAGGGCCCAGGCCATGACACCGGCAAAAATCAGGGATGGTAAAACAATGGTGATGATGAACGGATTGGCAAGGGAGCGCGCAATGGCGGCATAGCCGGACTGATTGGTCATCATCATCAAGGCACCATCCAGCAGGAGCCAGCCCGATCCTGCCAGAAAGCCCGCGATCACCGGGTAGGGTAAAAACCGCACCAGAACACCAAACCGAAAGCGGCCCGAGAGATAAAACAGCACGCCGGTGCCCAGCGTGCTGACCGCCAGAATCGCAAAAGCTGTGGCGATCTTTTCCGGGGCACCTGCATCGGTCATGGTGCTTGCAGCCGATGTAACGGCGGCTGCCAGAATGGCAATGCTGGTTTCCTGCACCTGTGCCAGACTGGCCGGGTATCGGCTTCGCCAGGCAAGATAAGCCGCCAGAATAACGCAACTGAGCAGCATCACGCTCACGCCCGTGGAAAATCCAGCCGAAAGCGTGCCTGCGAAAATCAGCGCGGCAAAGGCAACGCTGGTACCGAGGCCATCAATGCCTGCAATCAGCCCGAAGGCGATGGCATTTAGAACCTGTCGCTGCTTTTGGGAATCACACATATGCTTCAAGACTGGTGGCATCACCTTGCTCTTTTGCGAAATGGTAAGCCAAAACAGATCTGCATGTGAAACGGCTGAACCTTGAGAAATGTGGACAGTGTGGATCTGTATAGTCGATCGAACAGGTTCAGGGCATAGAGCTCAACGCTGATTTTATCCCGCAATCAGGCCATTTTGTTTCACCCTGTCTCTGTGGTGCTTTTGCCTGACATGTTCAAAAAGAAGGATCAGGCGTGGCTCTGCTTTAATTCAGCAAAACGCGAAGCATTCAGCCATGGCAGGATACACCGAGCGGCAAGACACGGTCGGCCAAAGCGGCAAGATCCGCCCGGTGGGTTGCAAACACCAGCGTGATATTGCGCCGGCGGACGGCGGCGATAATGTCACTGGCTGTTGCCGTACTGAGGGTGGAAAATGTTTCATCCAGAACCAGAAGATCGGGATTTTGCGCCAACCCTTGCGCAATGAGCACCTGTTGCATGAGGCTGTGGGGAAAACCTCCCTCAACAATCAGGGTTTCCAATCCCATGGGCAGCGCGGCAATCGCATCGCCCAGCCCTGCATCGTCGGCAGCCTGAAGAATGTCGTCTGTGGTTAAATGCGTGGCGTTCAGGCTGATCGCGGTGCGCAGCGTCGAAAAACCAAGTATCGTATCTTGAAACACACCGGCAATCCGGGCCCGATAGCGGGAAAGATCGGCCCACAGACAGGGCTGATCATTGACAGAAATCGTGCCCACCTGCGGCGTAACCAGACCCATGAGAATGGAGAGAAAAGTGGACTTTCCACTGCCGGACGGTCCCGTCAGCGCAATGACCTCCCCTGTGTTGAGGCTCAAAGACACATCGCGCAACACCATATCGGATGCATCATCATGGCTGAAACCGATGTTGGTGAGGCAAATTCTTGACAGGCTTTCGATCTTGCCGCCGTCCTTGCAACCGGACAGAGGCGGCATATCGCTTGATGCGGCCTCAACCCGCTGCCTGCCACAGACGTTATGCGCCGTGCTGACACCCAGACGGATAGCAATGTGCAGGCTCGCGCCAAGCAACAGCAGCTCCGCAAGGCCCGCAACCGTCAATGGCAGACGGTTGATACAGATGCCCGCAAGCCATCCACCAGCAAGGGCAAAGGGGGCAAGTGCTGTCAGCGAGGTGAGGCAGCGGGTCAAGAACGCATGTGCGCTATAGTCTTGGTGCGCTTTCTCCAGATCGTCACGAAAAGATTCCGCCTGACCCATTTGCCGCAACAGGGGCAAATGGGTTGCCAAACGATTTTGAAGACGTGTGAGGTGTTCTGCCTTCATCGCCTTTTGCATCTCCCATCGGGCGCAGCAGGTCTGCAAGATGGCCGCAAACAAGGCCGTTGATGCACAGGCCGCAAGCATGAGACAAACGGCTCTTTGGTCGGCAGACCACGCTATCAGGCAGTGAAGCATCAGCAGAAAGAGTGCTGAAGCAATCATTTTGCCACGGTGTTCCGCGACGCAGAGTGCACCTTCCAGCGCCAGGCGAAGCCGCAGGACTTGTCCATGGCGGTCCTGCACACAATCATCAGCCGCAGGATGGGAGGGTGGAGATGAGAGCAGTTGATCCCAGAAACGACCATGGATAGCGACAGTTTGATTGCGCTTCAGGCGAATTCTGGATCGCGTCACACCGGCGAAAAGGCACAGGGACGCGATGATCAAGCCAAGCCGAATGACGTCATCAGGGGCCTGAAGCAATAAAAAAGGCATAAGAGAACCGAGCACCGGCAGATGTGCCAAAACACCATCAACGGCATGGCTTTGTCGGGTGGCTGCCAGCGGCCAACGAGAAATCCACCGACGCAGCGTGAATCCTTGCGCCGGTGCCGCCGGATAGAGCATGTTGATACGCTGATCGCTGGAAGAGGGGCCTATGCCCGATGGGTCAGGCCCCTCATGCGCGAGAGGGCCGGGGTCTTGAAAGGCTTGCAGCGGAGCGGCAAAGCGCACGCGCCTGCCCCTGACGCGCTCAAGAGGCCAGTTACGGGCGGTGCGGGCCTCCTGTCTCATTGCACCTCTCCCAGCCGCAAACATTGATCGGCGCACTCCAGCAGATCCGTGTTTTTGGTGGTGATTATCACCGCCAGACCACGTCCTTTGAGAGTGCGAAGGATGTCCCTCGCCAGGTCGGTTTCGATATTGTCCAGTGCTTCGTCCAAGACCAGACAATCGGCTCCATGACAGAGGGCGCGGGCAATCATCAACCGCCGGAGTTGGCCCCCGCTGAGGCTTGGCTGATCGCCTTTCAGCATCATATCCAGCCCTCCACGGCGCTGGATGGTGTGGAGAAGACCAACCGCTTCAAGGTTTGCCAGCAAGGTAGCATCGTCTATATCTGTGCGATTGAAGCATAAATTATGCCGGAGCGTGCCCGGGATGATGAAAAGCTGATGATCGAGGAGAATGGCGCGTCCATCAATCGCAACCGCCCCATGGGTTGGTGTCAGCAGGCCAGCCGCCAGCCGCGCCAATGTGGTCAGGCCACAGCCCGGCGGGCCATGCACAATCAGCACGTGCCCGCTGACCACGGTGAGGTTGACGCCCTCCAGCACCGCTGGCGCATTGACTGTGGGAGACCAGCAGCCCTGCGTGACAGACACCATTGCCGCAGCAGATGCAGGCGGTTGCTTCGGCGGAGCTTCGGGCGGCAGATCACTGAGGCTGAGCAGGGCATCCTTCAGCGGCTTGCCATGCAGTCCCGGTTTGAGACGAGGGATCATCAAGCATGTCGCGGCAGCCAGTGTCAGCGCAAAGGCCGTGGCGGTGGCACTGATCTGTCCGTGAACAAGCAGCAGGATTGGCAGGGCCAGTTTGGCAAAATCCAGCCCGGCGATGCGCATGTCGGGGCCAAACCACGCTTCGGCTGCCTTTATCGCCGCTGATGCTTTCAAGGCATGGAACCCAGCCAGCCGATTGAACAGCACGTCACTTGCGCGACCAATCCTGTACCAGTTTGAATTGGTCAAAAAATCCAGATCAATGCTCTCTGCGGGCATTTTGCCGAGACCAAGCCGGGCAATCGGCCCCCCCCGTTTCCGATAGGGCTGCAACAGACACAGCCCTTGTGCCGCAGACAGTGCGGCCAGAGGGGCGACCGAAAGAGGCTGAAGCCATGCCCCAACCAGCAGCGCCATCGTGATCCACAGCACATCCTGAAAGGCATTTACAATCTCAGTGGCCTGCACGTCTTTCACCGCATGAAACAATGCCATGGTGCGTTGCGGGCGGGCAAGCAGGAAGTGTTCATGACCGGCAGTCTCAAGGCGGCGCATAAGGCGGTTCCAGACCATTCTGCCTCCCCTCAGACAGGATGCCTCGTTGAAAACCCCGGCCATGAAAAATGTCAGAAGGGCGCTGAGCAGCAAAACAATGGCTGCAACACGATGCTGCCCATCGTGTTGCAGGAACAGGTCGAGCCCCACAGGTGCTGCAATGCCGCTGAAAACACACAGCAAGCTTGCGATGAGAATGCAGGACAGGACCGAAAAGGGGGAATCGGTTTTTGAGAATGTCACACGCGTTTGCCTCTGAGGCCAAAAGAATGCCATCAGTGCTTGCGTGAATGAAAAGGCCGTTCCTCTGCGATGGGGATTTTGGGGCTGAATCTTGAGCACAATGCCGGTGAAATCGCGTGAAAAGGCTTCCGGCGTTATCATCATCGGTCCACAGGATGGGTCGTTGATCAGCACACCGTCGTCACTGATGCGCTCGATCACCACGAAATGGATAAACTGCATATGCGCAATCACTGGAAGTTCGTGTTGCTTGAGATTCCTCGGCTCCAGGCGATGGGCGGTGGCCTTGAAGCCCTCACGCTCGGCCAGCTTGCGCAAGTGACGCAGGGTCGATCCTAACAGCAGAGATTCGCTTTGCTCGCGCAGCTCTGCCAAAGACACATGCACTCCATGAAATCCGAGCACGATAGCAAGAGCGGCAATACCGCATTCTGCGTGCTCACCCTGGCGGATGTCAGGCGTTGTGAAGAGTTCGGTTTGCATGATGCCCTTGCCCGGAAATGCTGCGCTTACGAGGTCTGGCATAGCCGCATTCATCCGGCAATAACGAGAGTGAAAACCGCAGTGGGACAAAATGTGTCTATTCGGGGACGGAATGCCGACAATCATAACCTCTTGAATTCTCGTTATCTATAGCAAGTCCATGTTAAATGGGGCGGATACAGTCACCTTTTCGAATAGATGCACCTATGTTCAGTTCCCTCAGACTTTATGGGCGGCTTCCCGTGATGACGGCCGTGATCATGTCTTATATTGCCTTGCCCGTGGCCAATGGTGCGCAGGCGGCGCAGGACCAGTTCAACCGGCCTCCACGCGCCGAGAAATCCGCTGTTGCGACCATTGAAGCACGGCGTAAAGCCCTGTTTCAGATCATGCTTGATCACCCCGGCAATCTGGATGCGGCGTTTGAGTATGCGGCACTGTCATCGCAGATTGGTGATCTTGAAGGGGCGATTGCCACATTGGAGCGCATGTTGATCTTTGCGCCGGGTTTGCCGCGTCTCCAGCTTGAGCTGGGCGTGCTTTATTTCCGGCTGGGTGCTTTCAAAACGGCAAAGACTTATTTCGATGCAGCCGTTTCCGGCACCAATACCCCGCCAGAAGTGCGCCAGAAGGTAGAACACTATCAGCAGGCCATCACACACAACACGGATACAGTCGCCTTTTCCGGCTCAATCAGTGCGGGCACACGGTATCAGACAAATGCCAACAGCGGCCCCGGCTCTGCAACAGTCACACTGAATGGCCTGAATTATCTCCTGTCCAACGATGCCCGCAAATCGTCTGACCTCAGCACCTATGTCAGCGGCGACGTCCAGAATGTCATTGATCTGCCGATGCAGGGGGTGAAATTCAAAACCAGTTTACGCGCCTATGGCGAGTTTTACCGCGACAGAACAGACCTCAATCTTGGCTATGGTGAATTGACGGCTGGTCCATCCTTTGATCTCAACAGTATTGGTTTGGAAGGCTACGGGCTGGACACCTACGGAATCATCGGCGGTGGAATCTTGTCAGGTGACCCTCTGATGGCGACGTTTGGTGCGGGCGCACTCCTGACCATGCGTGCCAACAATAATGCATTTTATGGCATCCGTAGCGAATATCGCTATGAGCACCTCTACAACTCCACGGATCACCCCACGCTCAGCGACAAATCAGGTGATCGGCTCCAGACGCAGTTCATGTCTGTTTATCGCCTGTCGGACAGCGTCAATCTCGGGTTCTCGGGTATTGTCGATCGGTTTAACGCAGACGTTGATTATAATTCCTACTGGCAATTTGCGGCATCAAGTGGCGTTTCCGTGGATTTCATGTCGCCGATCTCGAGCCAATCGGAGCAATGGAATTTTTCAGCGTCGACATTGCTGTCTCAACGTCTCTACGATGAGGCCGATCCCATGATCAGTGCGTCGTCGCAACACATGACAAGATGGTCGATCAATCTCACGCAGACAGTGCCTATTGCCAAAAAATGGTCGGCCTTTGTGCAGGCCAGTTATGAAAAGGCATGGTCAAACTACGACACCAGCGTTTTTGACAATGCCACACTTGCAGTCGGTTTGAAGAAGGCTTTTTGAGATGGGAAAGCAAAACACATTGGGGTGCGCAGTTGCGGCCCATCTCGCCGTCACCGGCCTTGCCGTTCTCTTTGCCAATGGCGCTGTCATGGCCAAGGAGGCCGCGCGTGTTGGTGTTGCGAGTGCTGTCAACCAGAATGCGTCTGGCGAAATTCCCGGACAAGGCACACGCACCATGACCATTGGTGATGCCGTGATCCACAATCAGGTGATCAACACCAGCGGAGAGGGGCTGGTTCAAATCCTGCTCGCCGATGGAACAGCCTTTACCGTCGGCCCCAATTCCCGCTTGACAATCGACAGTTTTGTCTATGATCCAGAGGCTGGAACAGCCAAGGTTTCCGCAAGCCTTTCCAAAGGGTTCATGCGCTTTATCGGCGGCAGAACCTCGAAAACCGATGGTGGCGCAACCATTAATACGCCGATTGGCACCGCCGGTATCCGTGGTGCTGTTGTGGATATTGATCTGGGTAAATTGGGGCAGCCACCCAAATCCCGCGGTGGTAAAAAATCTGCCCAAAAAGACAGCAATCAAGACGAAGACAGCGATGAAGCACCGCCGCATGTGTCGATGATTTTTGGTCGAGATGTGACGCTGAATTTCAATGGCACGTCAACCCGTTTGTTTCAGGCAGGCTATTCGATTATTGTTGATGGCAATGATCGCAGGGTGTCGCGCACGCCTGAGACCTTTCTGAAGGCGATGCAGAACCGTCTCGCCAGTCCAGCGGGTGCCCATGGCGGGGTGGCCAGAGTGCCAGCCGACCAACAGGTCAGCCAGAGTGGCGTGGGCCGTTATAACTCCAACAGCTCCTTGCTCTCCAATCTTCCTGTACCGCAACCACGCCCCGTTGTTTTGCCCGAGCAAACGGTGAATGCCACGGCAAAGGTGTCGATCATCGAGCAGGATGCTGCTCGCGCCGTTGCCGCAGCCAGTCCGGTCGCACCGGACCCGACTCCAACGCCCACACCCACGCCGACGCCGACCCCCACCCCAACGCCGACCACACCTCCCGTCAGCCGTACGGTTTCGGTTCGCGTTCTGACGTCCGCTGATGGTGACAGCATCGTTGGTGGCTCTGCTGAGACCGATCGTACCGGCACGTTGAGCGGAGATGAGGGGAGCAATGGCACGGCCACGTTGACAGACGCTGATACGCTGACGCTTCCGGTCTATGCCGATAGCGCTTTCACGGGCAATGCAGTGTCGGATGTGAGTTATGAAGGTGCCACCTATTCAGGCAGCGCTTATGTCGGTACGGATGATTTTCGCGCCTACCTGCTCAACAGCGGAGGCAATCCTCTCTATGTGATTGCTGGCGATGCCACGGATGCTGCCAGTGTGTTCACCTATTCAGGCATTCGGCATTACACATTGTCAGCCGATGCGATCTCTCCTTTGGTCACAGGCTCGGGCAGCGCCATCGCCTTTGCCGATGGCCAGCGTCTGGCGGGTGTCGATTTCACCAATGCAGCCTCCAGCGATCTTTTGATTGCGGTGACGCCTGCGCCAACAGACACCAGCATTCTTGCCAAAGGGTTGCAGGGCTGGCTTGTGATCAGCGGAGAAGGGGAAAGCCAGCAAAGCGCGATTGGTATTACAACCGGCAAGATCAGCCTGCTTGACGATGATGTGAGCTATGGTTTTTCTGGCAGACGGGGAGGCAGTGATCGTCTCAGTGCCAGCGGAGTCACCTACTACGCCTCTGGCGATATTGGCAGTGTTGCTGGTGGCAATGGTGGTGACGCGATTTTTGGCTCCGATGGCGAATATATGGTGGTGACCAACACGTTGGACGGGACAAGCGCGTCCTTCAACGACACTGTGTCCTACAATAGCGATGGCATTGAAGATGAAACCTCCTTCTCCACCATCCATGTCGGCAACCTGACATCCACGACAACCAGTACCCAGGCTTATGATGGTAAAACCATGTCAGGGTTTTCATCCATTGCTCTTAGTGAAGACGGCACGACATCCGCAGTTTATGGCACGGTCTCCATGACGTTCAATGCCAGCCAGAGCAGCTTTTCTGCTGATTTTGCGCGGATTGATGGTGATGCTTATTCGTACAATGATTCAATCGGCTTCGCCGACAGCTATGGGGGTGCGGTCTATCTGGATGACAAGACCTTTGCCGCGTCTGGCGGTAGCAATCGTGCCTATGTGATGACATCCACAGTTGCGCCCGTGAAGATTTTTGAGGGTGGAACATCGTCTGAGCTGTGCGATTGCAGCTATCTTACATGGGGCTGGTGGGGTGAAGAAGACACGGGTGATGGCTCTATCATATCCGGCCATCTCGGCAACTGGATCGTTGGTGATGTCACGGCCAATGTCGATATGCCGTCAAGTGGCACGGCGACCTATTCCGGCAATGCCGTTGGCACCGTGGTCAGTGGCTCATCGCAATATATCGCAACGGGTCAGCTTTCGGCCACGGTGGATTTTGCAGCCCGCAATGGTACGGTTTCGGTGAGCAACTTCGACAGTCACTCTTTCTCAAGTGCGGTGAGCTTCCCCAGTTCATCCAGTTTTAGCGGGACCAATGGCACCACGAATATCACCGGTGCCTTCGTGAATGGCTCAAGCGGCGAGGCCGTGCAAGGCATGATGGGAAGTTTTGCCACCTCAAGCGGCAGCTGGTCGGCCTCAGGGGTCTTTGGTGGAAACCGCAACTGATGGTGAAGCGCGGGGCTATGGCCACATCGGTGCAGAAACCAAAGGCGCGAAGGCTGTCTGTGCCTGCGCAGACGGCCATCGTGGGGGCGGTTACCCTCCTGCTTTGTTTATGCGTGTTGCGCATCTGGCCGTCGGCCACGGATATTTTAAAAACGCCGCTGTTCGATGGCTATCAACGCCTGCACCCGCGTGCCAGCACAGATCCACCGGTTGCTGTGTTGGATATTGACGAGGCGTCCATTGCGGAGCTGGGTCAATGGCCATGGTCGCGGCAGGTGATTGCCAAAATGGTGGAGCGATTGCATGGGCTGGATGCTGCCGCCATCGGCTTCGATATTGTGTTCTCAGAACCAGATCGGTTGTCGCTCAGCCGGGCTGTCGAAGCGTTGCGCAAGGAAGGCGCGTCTGTCCAGCTGCCGATAGACCCTGACAGGCTCGACAGTGACGCCGCCCTGGCGAAAGCGCTGTCAACTGCAAACGTATCGGTTGGTCTGGCCCTGACGGATGAAACCCGCCAGACGCTGCCTCGTGCAAAGGCGGCATTTTCCTTTGGTGGCAGCGATCCTCGCCTTTACCTGCCTCAGTTTTCCTCAGCTGTGCGCAATCTGGATATTCTGCATGATGCGGCGGCAGGAGCGGGCTTTTTCTCATTTTCGGCTAGCCGGGATAACGTGATCCGCACCATGCCGCTTGTCAGTGTGGCGGGCGGCGCTCTTTTTCCGGCGCTCAGCATTGAGACGCTCAGATTGGCCCAAGGGGCATCGGGCCTGATTCTTCGAGGCAGTGACGCCAGCGGCGAAAAGGGTGGAAGCCATCCGGGTCTGGTCAATCTGTGGGTCGGCGCGCTCACGGTTCCAACCATGCCAGACGGACGGTTGCGCATCTATTACTCCGGTCTTGCGGGCATGACCGTGATCAGTGCCGCAGACCTGCTGTCAAACCGTCTGACACCGGCTCAGGCGCAAGCGCTCTCAGGTCGCATTGTGCTGATTGGAACCAGCGCCATTGGCTTGCGCGATATTGTTGCAACGCCTTTGGCCGCAGCGGTTCCCGGCGTTAACGTGCACGCCGAGATTATTGACCAGATCATGGCGGGCGTGTTTCTGCAAGAGCCGGATTGGGCCGCCGGTCTTGCGCTGCTGGCAGGTTTTACCGCAGGTGTACTGCTGATCTTCATTGCCAGCCGCAGCGGTGCCGGGGTCAGCACGCTTGCCTTCCTGCTGCTTTCCAGTGCGCTTGCGGCTCTCTCATGGCTGGCATTCGCGCAGGCGCAAATTCTGATCGACCCCGTTGGGCCGGTGCTGACATTGCTGGTCATTTTTCTTGTCCTGACCCCCCTGCGATTGGCGCTTGCAAACCGCGAAAAGCAATTTGTCAAAAATGCCTTCGGGCGCTATCTCGCGCCATCCTTGGTGGAGAGATTGGCAAAAGAGCCACATGCCCTGCAATTGGGCGGGGAAACTCGGCCCTTGACGGTGCTTTTTTCGGATATTCGCGGCTTTACCACCCTCTCCGAGGGCATGGACCCGCAGACGCTGACAGGGCTGATCAACAATGTTCTGACACCGCTGACAGATGTGCTGCTGGCCCGCGAGGCCACCATCGACAAATATATTGGCGATGCCATCATGGCGTTCTGGAATGCGCCGCTCGACATTGACGCGCATGAGGAAAAGGCCTGCCGTGCCGCACTGGAGATGACGAAAGCCCTGAAGAATCTCAACCAGAGCAGACCAGAGCCAATCCGCATTGGTATTGGCTTGAACTCCGGTCCGGCCTGTGTGGGCAATCTTGGTTCGGTTCAGCGCTTCAGTTATTCGGCGCTGGGCGACAGCGTCAATTTGGCTTCGCGCATTGAAAGCCTGACAAAATTCTATGGCGTGACCATTGCCGTCAGCGAGTTCACCCGAGGAGCGGTGCCGCATTTTGCTTTTCTGGAAATTGATTTTGTCCGGGTAAAAGGGCGCAGCCTACCCGTGCGGCTTTACGTGCTGCTGGGCGATGAGGCGATGGCCGAAAGCACTGCGTTTGCAAGCCTTGAAGCGCGGCATCAGAGCATGATGGCACTGTATTATAAAGGTGCGTTTACCGAAGCTCAACTGGCCTTGTCGGCCTTGCGCACTGAGTGTCCCGATGAACTGTGCGGCCTTTATGATCTCTATTATCAACGTCTTAGCGTGCTCGTGGCTGATCCGCCCGGCGAGGCATGGGATGGCGTCTATACCGCTCGCTCGAAATAGTCTGGAAGTGTTGAAACATGACTGAACAGAAGTCCAATCTCTTTCGTCAGGAGGCGCTTGATCGGCTTTCGTCACCGGAACAGCTGGATGAAGCGATTGTCATCACCAGTTCCGGCAGCTGGATCGCCGTGGTCGGCGTCCTGTTGCTGCTTGGCACATTCGTTGTCTGGGCCTTCACGGCCCATATTCCCACCCGCATTCAGGGGCAGGGAATTTTGTTTTCCGGTGGGGGGCAGGTGGTCGATGCCATTTCGGCAGCCCCCGGCACGTTGTTGCAACCACGCATCAAGGTCGGTGACAAGGTCCGTAAAGGCGACGTGATTGCCGAGATTCTTCAGCCCGACATCGAGGCGAAGCTGGAGGTTGCCAAAGCACAGGCACAGGCCAACCAAGATGCACAGCAAACCATGCGCAGTCAGCAGAATGATCTGATTGCTGCAAGGAAAGCCAATGCCGAGGCCCGCAAGGCGTCTTTGGAAGCGCAGATCAAGGCGGCCGAACAACGACAGGCTGCCTATGAAAAACTGGTCAGTGCGCAGGAAAAGCTCTCCGTTGGCGGCATCACCACCGCCGCCGCCTTGCAGCAGGCGCGCGAGCAACTGGCCAATGCCACCCTTGATCTCGCCACCGCCCGCACGGGTCTTGTGACGATGGCAGCAGAGCAGCTGTCCACCGAGTCGGATGCGCAGAGGATGCGGTTTGAACAGGATCAGAAAACCCGCGCAACGCAGGCGGACATCCGACAGCTCGAATTCCAGCTCTCCGTTTACGGCAAGGTCACAAGCCCGGCTGATGGAACCCTTGTGGAGTGGAAAACGCCTTTTGGCGCGTTCACGCCCGCTGCCACGCGCATTGCCAGCGTGGCCAGCGGCGAGGGATCACTCGAATTCATGCTCTATGTGCCGCCCGCGCAGGGCAAGCGGATTGAGCCGGGCATGCCCGTCTACATCGAACTGGGAGGGATGCAGAAAGAACAATGGGGAACATTGGTGGGCCATGTGCGATCTGTCTCCGATTTTCCGGCAACGCGGGAAGGGATGCAGGCCGTGTTGCAAAATGACGGGCTTGTCTCTCGCTTTTCCAAGGAAGGTTCCCCCTTTGCTGTGGCTGTAGAGCTTGATCATGACGCCGCAACCCTCAGCGGCTATCGCTGGTCCGGCGGCACGGGCGCACTTGCCAGCCTCAGCGCAGGCACCACGGGCACGGCCAAGGTGACGATTGATAGTCGCAAGCCGATCTCGTTCCTGTTGCCCTTTGTCCGAAAGGTGTTTGGCGCATGAGCATGGGTCTTGCTTTCAGCCTGTTTGGTGCTGCGGCCCTTCGGCGCAAGCGGCGTGCGACACCCCAGATTTTACAAATTGAAGCGGTCGAATGCGGTGCCACCTGCCTTTCCATCATTCTCGCTCACTATGGCCGCTGGGTGACGCTGGAGGAGTTGCGCATTGCCGCAGGTGTGTCGCGCGACGGCACCAAAGCCAGCAATCTGCTCAAGGCTGGCCGCCATTACGGCTTGAATGCAAAGGGCTTTCGCAAGGATGTCAACAAGCTGCACGAAGTACCATGGCCTGCCGTGCTGCACTGGAACTTCAACCATTTTGTGGTTCTTGAAGGCATCAGAGGCCAGCGGGTGTTCATCAACGATCCCGCCTTGGGCCGCCGCACCATTAGTTTTGAGGAATTGAACGAGGCTTTCACCGGCGTCATCCTCGCCTTTGAGCCTTCCGAACATTTTACGCCTGCGGGCGCGCCGCCTTTGGCAATGCCGATCATGCTGGAACGGTTGAAAGGGTCACGAAAAGGGCTTTTCTTCGTTCTCATCGCATCCATTGCGCTGGTGGTGCCGGGTGTGGCCGTGCCGGTGTTTACCCGCGCATTCATTGACCAAATTCTGGTAGGGCAACAGACGGACTGGTTTATTCCCTTCTGCGTTGCGCTCACTGCGATTATTGCGTTGCGCGGTGCTGCCACCATGCTGCAACAAGTGGGTCTGCGCCGCCTTGAAATGAAGCAGATGGTGGTGCCCGCCAGCAAGCTTCTGTGGCATATGCTGAGGCTTCCGGCAGAATTTTATGCCCAGCGCCATCCCGGCGAATTGACAAGCCGCCTGAGCGCCAGCGACCGGATTGCGGGCCTGCTCTCGGGCAGGCTTTCCTCTGCCGTGTTCAACCTGACCAGCCTGATCGCCTACGCCGTTATCATGTGGATGATCAATCCGATGCTGGCGCTGTTTTTATATGCCACGCAGATCATCTACGCTTTTGTCATTTATCACGGCGGCGAGGTACAGCGCACCCAGAGCGCCAAGCTATCGGTTGAACTTGGCAATTTGCTGGCCGCAACTTTGGGGCCCATTCGCGCCATTGAAACCCTGAAAGCATCGAACATGGAGGGGCAGGCCTATCGCCGCTGGGCAGGGTTGCATAGCCGCGTGCTGGGCACACGCGCACGGCTTGCTCTTGCACAGACATTGCTGAATGCCATTCCAACCACCGTGCAATCGCTGTCCTCGGTTCTGGTGTTGGTTTTCGGAGCCACCAGTGTCATGAATGGCCACATGTCCATCGGCGCGCTCGTTGCTTTTCAGGGGTTAGCGCGGAGTTTTAATGGCCCCATTCTGGAGCTTGTTGGACTGGCCGGAAGAATTCAGGCCATTCGCGCCGACTTGATTAAAATCGCCGACATCAGTCGTGCAAAGCAGGTGGAGCCGGGCGATCCTTCCGCCGTTCCCGCCTCAAGCCGGGTGGAGCTTGATCGGATCAGTTTTGGTTATTCGCCGCTGGACCCGCCATTGATCGAGGATTTTTCGCTGCACCTCAAGCCCGGCACGCGCGTGGCGCTGGTGGGCGGCTCAGGCAGCGGCAAGACCACCATTGGCCGGATGATTGCCGGGCTGCAAACGCCATGGAGCGGCGAAATTCGCATTGGTGAGGTGAATGCCCAACGCCTGCCGCAGGCACGGCGGTCGCACCTGATTGGCTATGTGGATCAGGAGGTTTTTCTGTTTGAAGGCTCGGTGCGCGACAATCTGACGCTTTGGGATGATTCCATTCCGCAGGAAGCCCTGATTGCGGCTCTGTCAGATGCCGCCATTCTGGAGGATATTCTGATGCGACCGGGGCAACTGGATGCCCGTGTCTCTGAAGGCGGCCTGAATTTTTCGGGTGGTCAGCGGCAGAGGCTGGAGCTGGCGCGGGTGCTCAGCGCTAATCCTGCGCTGATTGTGCTCGATGAGGCAACGGCAGCGCTGGACCCTGTCACCGAAAAACAGATTGATGACAACCTGCGTCGCCGGGGCTGCGGTTGCCTGATCATTGCCCATCGGCTCAGCACCATCCGCGATTGTGACGAGATCATCGTGATGAGCCGCGGGCGGATTGTCGAACGCGGAGACCATGACACGCTGATGGCCATGAACGGCGAATATGCAGACCTTGTGCGGGGGATCCAATGATGGACATGGATGTTCAACCCATGCCGTTCAACAGCACGCCTGAAACCACAATAGAGGGGGGCGCAAACAGGCCCCTTGTGCTGAACGACGCGCATGGCTCCTATCGGCTGGTGCAGGGTTTTGCCGATGTTTTCATCCTCGATGATGAGAGTGACGCGCGGCATCACCTGTTTCGGCTGGAGGTTGGGGCAACCCTGTTTTCAACCCCTGCCCACAATCCTGGAAAACTCGTGGCGATTGGCAGTCTCGGGTCGCGGTTCGTGCGGATCGGCGAGGATGAGACTCTCAAAAATACAAGCGCCATTGCCCAATGGCTACGTGCGCTTCACGCCGCCGTCAGCGACAGTCATCAATGGCCAACGCATGTGCTGAACACTGAAACGCTCACCCTCGAGGCTGGTGAAACCTGTTCTTCAGCCGCAGGAGAGTATCATCTGGTTCAAGCGCTTGCGCCGGGGTTAAACTGGAATGGCATCGCGCTTGAGCCTGACACGATCTTTCCTGTGTCAGCGCCGGGCCTGTTGGCAAGTGAGCATTCATGCGGCCTGCGCGTGATAAGCACGCCAACCACCAATGATACAGCGGCGGCCTTGGCACAGCTTGCCGACATGACCGTTGAATGGGGACTTCGACGCTTTCATGCTGAACATCATCAGCGGCGCGAGCGCCAGCAGATGCGCGAGAGTGCCTCGCATCAGCAATTTTCGAATGCGTTGTCGGCACTTTCGCGGGCGCGCAACGACCAGAAAATCTGGGATAACCCATGGATCGCCGCCATTGAGGCAGCCCTTGAGGCCTTTGGCCACAAGACAGACCATTTGCCGGATGTTTTGCGCCGCAAAGCGGCGGATACCAACGCTTTCGAGCCTGTTCTGAATGAGCTTTTGCTGGACTATCGCCCGGTGCGCCTTCGGTCGGGGTGGTGGAAGCGGGATGGTTTGCCGCTTTTGGGCGAAACAACGGATGGTACGCCTGTGGCGCTGGTGCCCACCGGAAACGGTAGTTTCAGGGTGGTCGGCGAGCGTGGCTCGAAGCTGGTTGACGCGACAATCGCAGCTGGCTTGCGCCCGTCTGCCTTGCAGCTCTATCCCATGCTGGACGATCGTAAGCTTGGTTTGCGCGATCTGGTGCACTTTGCAGCGCGCGGACTGGGACCTGACTTTCGACGCATTGTGGCAACCTCTGTTCTGGCCGCCGCTGCCATGGCACTTTTGCCGGTGGCGACCGGCCTGTTGTTCGATTCTGTCGTGCCGGTCAATGATCGTTCCGGTCTTTGGCAAATTACAGTGTTGCTGATTGCCACAGCGCTTGGCCAATCAATCTTTGAACTCACACGGGCCATGACCATTCTGCGGATGGAAGCGGTGTTAGATGCCAAATTGCAGGCCGCTTTGGTGCTGCGCCTGTTTCGATTGCCCGTCAGTTTTTTTCAAAGGTTTGCGGTGGGTGATCTGGGGCAACGAACCCTCGGATTGCAAGAGGTCCGGCAGATTCTGACGGCTTCGACGCTTGGAAGCTTTTTGGGCCTGATTGGCGGGGTGACGGGCATCGTCACCATGACGTTCATCAGCTGGCGGCTGACCTTGTTTGCCATGGTTCCCTTTGCCATCATCCTGTTGGTGTCGGGTTGGATCTCCCGCCAGCAATTGCGCCATGAGCGAGATCGGTTTGAGCGAAGAGGCGGCAGCTTCCTGCTTCAGGTGCTGGTTGGATTGCCAAAACTGCGCTCAGCCGCCGCCGAGATGCGGGCCTTTTCCGAATGGATCTGGCGCACAATGCACGAGCGCAAACAATTGGGTCTGGCGCGTCGCTGGCAGGGGTGGCAAACGGTGGCTGTTGCGGTTTTGCCCGCGCTGTCCTTGCTGTTCATCTTCGGCTGCCTGTTGCTTGTGTTGAAATCCGAAACGGCGCAAGCGGCCTTGCTTGCGCTTGTGGATACAACGGATGCCTCTTCGCAGGCGGCTGCCTTGTCCACGGGGATGTTTGTGGCGTTTGTCGCAGCCTTCGGTCAGGCATCAACGGCGCTGACCACCGCCATCACGGCCGTGTCGGACGTGTTGACCATCAACCCCTTGGTTGAGCGTGTTCTGCCATTGATCGAGGCAGAACCAGAGGTGAAACGGACCAGCGAGCCGCCAGGCCGCCTCTCGGGCGAAATTGCCTTCAACCGCGTCCATTTTCGCTATGGCAAGGAGAGCCCGCTGGTTTTGAAAGATGTGAGCTTCACCATCAAGCCCGGCGAATACATCGGCATTGTCGGGGAATCGGGCAGTGGCAAATCCACCTTGATGCGGCTGCTGCTTGGGTTTGACGTGGCGCATGAAGGCGCGCTGTTTTTCGACGGCAAGCCTGCGGATCGGCTCGATGCGGCACTGCTTCGCAAGGAAATCGGTGTTGTGCTCCAGAATGGCCGCATCAGCCCCGGCTCGATTTATGAAAACATTGCGGGCGCATCTGGTCTGGGTCTCGAGGCCGCGTGGGCTGCGGCTCGGCTTGTGGCGCTGGCGGCCGACATTGAGGCCATGCCCATGGGTATGCATACGGTGCTCAACGATGGCGGTGGTGCGCTATCGGGCGGCCAGCGCCAGCGGATTTTGCTGGCGCGTGCGCTGGTGCATCAACCCAATATTCTGTTGCTGGATGAAGCCACCAGCGCGCTTGACAACCGCACCCAGCGGGTTGTTACCGAAACGCTTGGCCGACTGTCCGTTACACGCATTGTTGTCGCCCACAGGCTCACCACAATTCAGGATGTCGACCGGATTTTCGTGATGGACAAAGGCCGTTTGGTGGAAAGCGGCACCTATAACCAATTGATGGAGGAGAGAGGCGTTTTCTACGCGCTTGCCCGGCGTCAACTTCTGGAGAGCACCATATAATGCGCAAAGTCCTTTATATTCTAGGCCAACTGGATGACGAAGACATTGAATGGATGGCCCGAAAGGGACGGCGGTTTACTGCCAACGCCCGCCAGATTCTCATCCATGAGGGCAAATCGGTCCATGAGTTGTTCTTTGTGCTCTCGGGCGAGGTTGCCGTCATGGTAGCAGGGGTGGGTGAAGTGGCCCGGCTTGGTCGGGGCGAAGTGGTGGGCGAAATGTCGCTGGTTGATAGTGCGCCGCCGTCTGCCACGGTTGAGGCCGTGACCGGAGCCATGATTCTTGCCATTGACAAGCGTGACCTCCAGCAACGGCTCTCGGAAAATCCCGGTTTTAGCGGGCGGTTCTACAAGGCGCTGGCGATTTTTCTCGCCGACCGCCTGCGCAGTACAACCCAGCGCATGAATTCGTCCAAGGGCCTGAGTGGTGACGCCGTGATGGAAGATGAGCTGGACGACGGTATTCTCGACACAATTTCTTTGGCGGGAGCCCGTTTCGAGCATCTTCTGGCGCGTCTTTCAAACCATGGAGAGGGGCCAGCATGACGATGGCAGAGATATTTCCGGTTTTTTGCCTGATGGTTTTTGGCCATGCACTGGGTGATTATCCACTCCAGAATGATTTCATGGCCCGTGGCAAAAACTGGCGCACGCCTGTCGCTGGCGTACCGTGGTATTATCTGCTGGGTGCACATGCGATTATTCATGGCGGATTGGCGGGACTTGCAACCGGTTGTGTATTCATCGGCCTGTTGGAAGCAGTCGCACACTTCGCCATTGACAGCTTGAAAAATAAGGGTTTTATCTCGATCCACGGAGATCAGGCCTTGCACGTTGGTTGCAAGGTGTTGTGGGCATTTCTTTTAGCCACGGGGGTGGTTGGGTCTGGTGCGTTTTTTTGATGCGCATTTCTGATCTCATCGCTTGTGCAAAAAGAGTGCTCTGATCGGGTGTGGGTGGCATTCAGCGATGCGAGTGGTGAGACGTGACAACGCAACCTGTTGAACGGCAGATTTTGGACTCTTCACAGCTCGGACGTGAAGAAAACTATGAATATTGGCGGGCGGGGGTTTCCAGTCTGTTTGACGCGGTACCCGCCACAGATGAGCTGGACGGCTTCAAAGCCGATTTGGAAAGCTATAATATTGGCCCGTTCCTGATCGGCAAGACATCGGCCAGCGCGCAGCGCTTTCATCGCTCCAACGAACTGGTTGCGGCGGGCGGTGTTGATCACCTTCTCGTCCAGCTCTATGTCAAAGGTGAATGTGCCTATAATGCGGATGGGGGACTTTCTAAAGGGGTGGCTGGAGATATTGTATGCTTCGACCTGAGCCGTCCCATGCGTAGTCAAACCACGGACATGGACATTGTGAGCATTATTCTGCCGCGCTCCATGATCCGGCTCATGCCCAAGACGATTGATGAACTGCATGGAGCAAGGGTGCAGGGGACGTCAGCTCTTGGCATCTTGCTGGGCGAGCACATGATGTCCATGGCAAAAATTGCGCCGCAGCTGACGGGGCCCGATAGCAAACTGGCAGCGGAAGTGGCGTCTGTGCTTGTTTCCAGCGGGTTTTCAGCAGCGGTTGCCGCAGAGCGTGGCATGTTGCTGGACGCCAACCTGCAAACCATACAGGCCTATATTGAACGTAATTTGACCAACCCCGCCCTGTCGCTTGAGATGATCATGCGCCAGTTTGCCCTTTCGAGATCGGCGCTTTATCGCCTGTTTGAACCGCTTGGAGGCATTGCCGATTACATCCGGGAACGTCGGCTTAAACTGGCTCATTTAAAGCTTGCCTCTGTAGGTACATCGCGTGGTGCGGTGGCAAAGCTGGCCTACTCTACCGGATTTGCCAGTGAAAATGCTTTTTCACGGGCTTTTCAGCAGCATTTCGGTATTCGTCCCAGCGAAGCCATCCGCAATGCAGACGCCGGGATCCGCATGAAAAGCAACCTCAACGACAGTGAAGATAACTGGATGCAGGCTTGGCTCGACAAATTGAAGACCAATAGCGGGCCATGATCTCAGCTTCGTGAGACTGCACAGGATGTTGTCGAGACACTTCACCACCATCCTATCCCAATCTTGACCAATATCGTCCCAAGTCTGAAACGACCTCTTTTCTTCCAACGCTTAAGCCTGCAAAAAACAATCACAAC
This sequence comes from Gillisella vitis, assembly GCF_014204625.1. Lineage (GTDB taxonomy): Bacteria > Pseudomonadota > Alphaproteobacteria > Rhizobiales > Rhizobiaceae > Allorhizobium > Allorhizobium vitis_F. Next base: position 33,048 of record NZ_JACHLU010000014.1, read on the forward strand.
GATTGGCCACAACGATTGGCAAAGGCGGGGGAAATGTTGGCGACTGAGAGAGATGGGGCAGCACAGCCTGCATTGGCGCATTCAGATGTTTCATCAACATCAGGCACATCGTTTGTGCTGTTGAAAGACAATGCAGCGCTTTTTGCCGGACTGACTTTCCCCCGCCTGCGCGCCTGGCTGAACGCCTTGCCGGATGGAATCATCGCGGTTGGTGCGATCTGCATGGGGCGTCCCGTGGGCTTGGCAATGGGAGACGTCAAGCCCGACAATGTTGCAGACCTGTTTTCCATCGCCGTTGCATCGCCGATGCGCCGTTGGGGTATCGGTCGTGGATTGTTGCTGGAATGGCAACGGCAGACTGCCCTGCATGGCGCGGAGAAACTGCGGGTGAATTATCCAGCCACGCTGAAAAACAAAGATGGTCTGGAAGCTCTGCTTGCCCGGACCGGTTGGTCAAGCCCGATAGAAGATGGATTTATCGTGACAGGTCGGGCTGGCGCGATGGTTGACGCAGTCGGTCAATGGGCTGGAATCAGGGGACGCTTGGCTGATTTGAGTGCATATACGTTTGAGCCGGTCACACTGACAGCAGATGACGTGAAGGCCGTGAACGCCTATTGCGCGCGACCGGATTTTATCGACATGTTTGGTCCGCTGGCTCCTGAGTTGCAATTTGACGATGACCTGAGCTTGATCATTCGCCGCCACGGTGTGTTGGTTGGCTGGCTTTTGGCAATCAGGGAAGAGAGGTACCGGGGTGCGCATACCGCATCTCAGACAGTACAGCCTATGGTTCGCTATCTTGAGGCCTATCTGGACCCAGCCTACTGGCATAGTGGCGTCATGATCGGTGCCTATTTCCAGTGTTATCAAAAGCAGGCGCTGATGTTCGGACCAGACTCTATTGCCGTTTATTACACCAATCAAAAACTTCCTCGCATGGTTGCCCTGACCCGTCGTCGGTTTGCGCCGATCGCTGATCGGTTTGAAATTTCGTTATGTGCAATGCAATCCTTGCGGGTATAGGCATCGACTCTCGCCTTGAGCGATGCGGTTTAGAGTTTGTCAGGAAGAAGTGGAACCCGGTTTTCGGATGAATCCGATCCGTTAGCAAAAGCTGAGAGCACCGTGCCAATGTTGAGTTTTGGAAGAATGCTCTCAATTGAAAGTTTCAGGAGGTCAAAATGAGCATGTCTGCATTGAAACAGTTTTACGATCATGTCAGTTGTTCGCCCGAGCTGAAGGCTCGCGCAACCCAATCCCTGGCGGATTCTCCAGCTTCGCTGGTTTTGCTGGCCAAACTCGAAGGATTTGACTTTTCCGAGGGCGAGTTGGTGAAAGCATTGGCTGATAACGCAGCATTGGAAGAGGGCGAACTCAGCGATGCAGACCTTGATGTCGTCGCTGGCGGCACTGTGTCCACGATCCAAAAGCCATCCTCATCCTTATCTTCACCCGTTCCGCGGTCGTAACGCCGCCGTTCTGGAGCTGATACCTGTCTTCAAATTTGCAACATCAAGCAAGGGAAGTAAAATCATGAGCATGGACGCGATGCAGGCGTTTTACAGCAAAGTGCAGAGCGAAGAGGCCCTCCAAAACGAGGCTGAGCAAGCAGTACGGCAGGGTGCCGCTGCCGTTGTCGCCCTTGGTGCCCGCGAAGGCTTTGCGTTTTCAGAGGCGGAAGTGGTTGCGGGGTTGGCAGCACTTGCTGCTGATGAGGAGGAATTATCGGATCGTGATCTTGATCTCGTGGCGGGAGGCGGAGCTCAAGCGTGCCGAAAACCTGTCGTCGGCTCGCTGCTTTAAAGCATCGGACCGAAAAGTGGCTCCGGTTTTCGGTCAGATACTCTAAGGTTTTGATCCTGCCATTTGAGGCAACACCCGTTTTTTACACGTGTTTCAACACAACAAGAGAGGTCATATCATGAGCATGGAAGCAATGCAGGCATTTTATCAAAAAGTGCAGAGCGAAGAGGCCCTGCAAAAGGAAGCGGAGCAAGCGGTGCAGCAGGGCGCTGCCGCGGTCGTTGCGCTCGCTGCGAGAGAAGGGTTTGAGTTTTCAGAGGCAGAAGTGGCCGTGGAGTTGGCCGCACTTGCTGCGGGTCAAGAGGAATTGTCGGATAGCGATCTTGATCTCGTTGCAGGGGGATTGATTACTCAGCCACAAAAGGAAAAGACATATTACGGCAAAGCTTTTTCGAGCTAAAGCATGTCGCGTTTTATTGTCCTCAATAAAACGATAACGTACATGGGAAAAAGAAAGAGCTAAAGCCTGTCAGGGAAAAGTGGAATCCGCTTTTCCCTGAAAGACATACGAAAACAAAAGAATGATAGTCTGTCAGGTTCAATCTGAACCTGACAGACTTAGCGCTTGTAGCGGCTGGGAAGCACGCCTTTGGCATCGCGGAACGCCTTGCTGAAATGGCTTAGATTGTCGAAGCCAACGGCATAGGCCGCTTCAGTCACGCTGGAGCCAGCGGAAAGGAGCGTTGCAGCGACATCAAGCCGTGTCGCGCGAAGATGGGCATGAACAGACGTGCCGATTGCCAAACGAAACCCTTCCTTGAGGCGGCGCTCATTGAGGCCAACCTCACGTGCTAATCGCGCGATGGTCCAGTCGGCGCTGTAATGATTTTCTATCAAGGATAATGCGGCATGAAGCCGTGCCTGCTCCTCTTTGGTCAAGGGTTTGAGCGGCGAACCATCGGATTGGCGTGTCACGGCGTCGAGGCCGATGCTGACGGCCTCGATGGCCTTGCCATAGAGATAGGCGCGGCGCGCCAGCCCTGCACCGAATCGGCATTGCAGCACATCCGCAGCGACATTCAGGAGTTCGGTGGGAGCCTTGAAACCGATCAGGAAAATATCCTGATCTGGCAAGCTGTGCTCTGTCATGACCGCACCACCCAGCCGTGCGAGTGAAATGCCACCCAGCTTGGCGAGCAGCGGTCTTTCCACTCGAATATCCACAATGCTCAGGCGGCGGCCGGCATCGACATGATTTTCGCCGCTTGTAACCCGGTCGCAGGCGAAGAAAACGGCAGTTCCCGGCTGTATGCGCAGCGGTTTGGCACCATCGACCGACAAGGTGCCAGCGCCATCGAGAAAGATGGAAAGGGAAAAGGTCGCGGGGCCTTCTGGCCGGAACATCAGATCCTCCGGCGGCGTGACGTCGATCGTGTAGATGGTCACATCGTCGCCGGGCTGTTCGATCCGCGTCGCTTCGCGCCAGCCAAGCTGGTCTATTTCCGCGTCAACGCAGTCCTTCCAGTTCGATGATGACGCTGCCGCAAGAAGCGTGTCCGCTTCCTTCGACGAAATCCTCGTGAGGTTCATCCGTTCTCTTCCTAGCATCGGCTTTTAGTCCGGCTTCCGTCAATTTTCGTCCGGAAAACGTTAGCCTTGATATTTGGTAGATGACTATAACAGTCAAGTTTATTTCGACGGCATTGGGGGTTTAATATGGTGTGCGGCAGAAAATTGGCTTTGACGGCATCGGTGTGTTTTCTGGCGCTCTCCGGTTCGCAGTCTCGTGCGCAGGATACCGCTGGCGAGACAACGTTGGAAGCGATCACCGTGACCGCGACAAAGCGCGAGCAGGACATCGGCAAGATCGATGCCTCGATGACCGTCGTTACCGGCGAGGAACTGGCACAGCGCGGCGTTCGGACCGTTGAGGATCTCCAGAAGGTCTTTCCTGGTGTCAGCATGGGGAATCGCGGTAATCGTATCTACTCCAACGTGACAGTGCGCGGCATTTCTTCGCCGGATTATTTCAATCCGACCGTTCAGGTCTATGTCGACGGTGTGCCGCAACTGCCCTCGACCTTTGCGCAAATGCTGACGGATGTGGAGCGCGTCGAGCTTTTGCGTGGCCCGCAGGGCACGCTGTATGGGGCCAATGCCTATGGCGGTGTGATCAACATTATCACGAAGCGCAAGACCGTGAACCGCTTCTATGTTGAAACCAACCTTTCATTGGATGAGCCTTCGGTTGAGATCGGCGGAACCTCTGTCCTGGTGCCGGACACGCTTTATTTTGACTATGCCGGGAGCTTCCGTCATTTTTCCGGCGATATAGACGATGCAACGACCGGCAAGGATGACATCAACACGTCCAATAACGGATACGGCAGGGCGGCGCTGCGCTATGCGCCGACAGGCAGTGATTTTGACGCGACCGTCAGCTATTCGAAGGAGAAGCTCCTTTCCCACGAGGAAGTGTATTCATTTCAGAACGATGTGAAGGACCGGATTTACCGAAGCGGCCTTTATGGCGATATTCCTGACCTTCGCCGCGACGTCACCACGCTTTCCGGCCAGTGGAATTACCATTTCGGTGATTTCACGCTTTCCAGCATGACCAGCTACCAGAAAAGCGATGTGGAGCGCGATTTTTCCGCCGGTGTCGGCAGCCGTTACCTGTGGCCACAGGATGACGAGACAATTTCGCAGGAACTGCGTCTGAGTTACGACGGCGATGTGTTCAGCGGTGTCGCCGGGGTCTGGTATAGTCACAATGATTTCATGGGCTGGAAGAGTGCAGTGGCTCCCTATTATGGAGCTTCAACCAATAATGTTGTGACACAAAACGCTGCCGCTTTTGGTGAAATCACCTGGCACGCGACCGAACAGCTTGATCTGACAGGGGGGCTGCGCGCAACCTACGATCACTCCAGCATCAACGCTTTCCGGGCTGACACCTACGGCACGGGCATGGGATTCAATTTCCAACGGGATGCCGAATTCACCAGCCTGCAACCAAAGTTTGCGATCGGCTATCAGTTGACGCCTGATGTACGGCTGTTTGGCGTGGTTTCTCGTGGATACAAGCCCGGGGGCTTTAACCACAGCATTTCTTCGTCCATCGATGCGGCATCCTACGGCCCCGAATCCAACTGGAATATCGAAGCCGGTGTCAAATCCACGCTTCTGGATGGCGATCTGGACCTTTCAGCGAGCGTCTACCGCATCCGCTCCTCCGACAAGCAGATTTATGTCGGCATGGTCGGCCAGCAGTTTATCCGCAATGCGGGTGAAGCCACCAGTGCTGGCATTGAACTGGAGGCGGCATGGCGCGCAACCCAAAAGCTGACGCTGACCGGCAATGCTGCCTTCGGGCGCTCATGGTTCACCGACTTCACCGATCCTTATACGGGCACGTCCTATGACGGTAACCGGATTCCCTATGCGCCGGATGTCACCGGCCACCTGAATGTTGCCTATGTGCTGGCCGACAATCTGTTCGACGGCACGCTGACGGGTAACGTGGCGACCAACATCTATTCGAAGAGCTGGTTCGACGAGGCCAATACCACCGGACAATCGGGTTACGCCACCTTCGATGCCAGCCTTGATTTCGCCAAGGCAGACGGGTTTTCGGCAAAGTTCTACGTCCAGAACATCGCAGACACATCCTACAAGACTTCGGGTTATGTGAATGGTGCCTATGAGCTTGGCACGCTGGGCAAGGGCCGGACTGTCGGACTGACATTGCGCAAGGAATTTTGAGCAGCCATGCGCGCGCCTTCCACACTGTCTCTTTCGCGTCTTCTGGTCGCCTCAGGTGGCATCTACACAGCCCAAAGTCTGGTCGGTGGATTGACCTTTCTGGGTGTCCCTGCCGTGCTGCGGGCTGAAAATGTGGCGCTTGACCGGATCGGCCTCGTTTCGCTGGCAATGCTGATCTGGGCCTTGAAGTTTCTGTGGTCCGGTCCGGTTGAGCGGTGGCGTATCGGCGTAGGCGGACGCCGCCGTTCGCGCATTCTGATCCTTGTCGGTGAGGTGGTCGTGGTCCTGGCACTCATCGGCCTGGGCTTTGCGGGAAAGGTGGATTTTGCGGTTATTCTCGGCCTGCTGTTGCTGATGGCGCTGGCATCGGCCACGGTGGACATCGCCTGTGACGCCTTTCTGATCGAACAGTTTCCGGAAAACCGCCGAGGACTGGCCAATGTGGCGCAGGTTGGTGGCGGCTATCTCGGCATGATCTTCAGTAGCGGTTTGTTCGTGGCCGCCTATGCCGCATTCGGTTGGCTGGCTGCGTGCCTGGTTCTGGCTGGGCTCGTTCTTTTGCTGTCAATGCCGATAGTGACGGTTCATGAGGCCGTCATGCCCACAACACCGCTCAACGCGCCCGGGTTACTGAATGCATTGCGGCGGCCTGACATTCGCCTGGGCATCGTTATGGTGATCGGGTTCGAACTGGGCGGGCGACTGGCGCAGGCTTTGGCCGGGCCGTTTCTGGTCGATGCTGGCTTGCCGCTTGCAACGCTCGGCCTGCTGAACGGGCTTGGTGGCGTGGTCGCGGGGCTGGCAGGCACCGCGATCGGCGGCACACTTGCGCACCGACTTGGTGCGGTCAAGTCCATGCTGCTGATTGCCGGTTTGCACATCGCTTCGCTTGGTGCCCTTGCCGGTGCCGTGGCGCTTGCGCACGGCCATCTTGCTCTTCTGGTCTGCCTGTTTATCGTTGAAAGCGCAGTGATGGCGGCCGGGTTCGTCATCAGCTACGCGCGGCTGATGGCGCTCGCCTCGCCAAGCCAGCCGGGTGTCGATTTCACGCTTTTCCAATGTGCCAGCGCAATCACCGCCGCAATCTGCGGCATGATGAGTGCAACGCTGGCCTCACAGGTGGGGTATACCATGACCTTTGCTTCAGCCACCATGCTGACGGTGATCGTTCCGCCTTTGCTGCTCCTGTTAGAGCATCGGCTGAAAAGTGGGAACCGGTTTTCAGATAAATCCGATGCGTAAACAAAAACTGAGAGCATCGCACCGATTCCGATTTTCGGTCCGATGCTCTGGCACACCGCCTGAAGAAAGGAACGTCATCATGACCAGACCGCTTGCAGTGATTGTTGGCGCAGGTGTCGCCGGTCTTGCCACCGCCTGGTGGCTGGACAAGGCCGGTTGGCGCTCACTCGTGGTTGAACGAGCAACGGGGCTACGCCAGAACGGTTACATGCTCGGCCTGTCCGGTCTTGGTTTCGAGACCGCCAGCCGCATGGGCCTCATCGAAGCGCTGGAGGCTGTGTCATACCACATCGATGAGAATGTCTATAAAGACAGCAAGGGGCGTGAACTGCTGCGATTGCGGTATCGAGACTTCATTCGTGATCTTCCTTATCTCGCCATACGCCGGAACGATCTCGTGCGGGCACTGGCCGAAAACCTGCCCGGCACGGCTGAAATCCGTTTCGGCGAAACGGTATCCAGTTTCGAGGACAAGGGTTCTCACGTTGACGTTGCTCTGGCTGGTGGCGAGACCGTGGCAGCAGAGCTGTTGATCGGTGCCGACGGCTTTCGCTCGCATACGAGGCAGGCGTTATTCGGGCCGGATGGCGCGTGCCTTCAGCCGCTCGGCTATTATTTTTCGGTCTATGACGTTGATGCCCCGAAAGATTTCGACAGCGATTTTGTCTCCTATGCGGAACCGGGACATCTCGCCGAATACTATGCGCTTCACAACGGGCGTCTCGCCGCCATGCATGTGTGGCGCGACGGGCGTAGCGGATTGGAACGAACACCGGACAAGGTGGCTTTGCTCAAAAGCGTGAGTGCGGATAGCCACCCCCAGGTCCGTACCCTTCTTGATCATGCCGAGAGCACGGATGCCCCCATCATCATCGACAGCCTGACCATGGTCGACCTGCCACGCTGGTCAAAGGGCAGGGTTCTGCTCGCAGGAGATGCTGCGCATTGCCTGACGCTGATTTCAGGGCAGGGGGCCGGCATGGCGCTTGCCTCTGCGGAAATGCTGGCGCAAGCGTTGAAAGAGGGTGGCGATCTGAGCGATGCCCTTGCGCGTCATGAAGCGTGTCTGCGGCCGATCATTGCGCGTCTTCAAGCCAGAAGTCGTAAAATGGCGGCGATTTTTATCCCGCAGAGCCGGTTTGCTTTCCGCCTCCGCAATTTCGTGATGCGCCACATGCCGCGCTCCTGGCTTGGACGGTATTTCAGCAGTGCAATCCGCTCTGAAATTAAACTGGCAAAAATGCAGTCGAACTGAACACGTGCACGGTCGCATTCACTCGCAGGAAATGCGCGGTCCTGCTACCGCGCATTTTGACAATCAGCGCAACTGTGCGAGCAGCGCCTTGGCAACACCTTCGCTACTCGCCGGGTTTTGGCCCGTCACCAGTTTACCGTCTTCGACAATGAAGGGTGCCCAGTCGGGGCCTTTGCGATAATCGGCACCTTGGGCAATGAAGGTATCCTCGATCAGGAAGGGCACAACATCAGTCAATTCCACCCCTGCTTCTTCACCATTGGTAAAACCGGCGACAGTGCGTCCCTTGACGATGGGGTCGCCATTTGCGGCCTTGACGTTTTTAAGTACGCCGGGCGCGTGGCATACAAAGCCAATGGGCTTACCAGCCCGATCGAAGCTTTCGATCAGGGCAATTGAGGTTTGACTTTCTGTCAGATCCCACAGCGGGCCATGGCCGCCCGGATAGAACAGTGTGTCGAAATCCTCCTGTTGCACGGTGTCCAGCCTGACTGTATTGGCCAGAACGGCCTGTGCGGCTGGATCGGCCTTGAAGCGGTGCGTCAACTCGGTCTGGAACTCTGGCAAGTCGCTTTTGGGATCGAGCGGTGGCTGACCACCCGCTGGCGATGCAACTGTAATCTCAGCGCCCGCATCCAGAAACGTGAAATAGGGGGCTGCAAACTCCTCCAGCCAGAAACCAGTCTTCTTGCCGGTATTGCCGAGAGCGTCATGGCTGGTCAGAACCATTAGAACTTTCATGATCAAGTCTCCATTTTTTGATAATCGAAGCTATTGCTGAGAGTTTGTCAGGGAAAAGCGAAAGTCTGGTTTTCCGATAAGACAAACGAAAACAAAGAAATCTGGTGTCTGTCTGGTGCAATCTGAACCTGACAGACTTCAGGGTAACAGGATTTTATGTCAGGATTGGCCACTCAAGGCTTTTTCCAATGCCGACTGTTTTTCGGCATAGGGTGCCCGCAGGCGAATGCCGCTGGCACCGCCAGCCCCCTGCACAACAACCGGACGAAAATGACTAAAGCGGCGGAAGCCATGCACACCGTGATAGGCACCAATGCCGGATGCGCCAACTCCACCGAACGGCAGCGCATCGATGCTGGCGTGCAGCATGATGTCGTTTATCACCAGCGCGCCAGACGTGACGCCTTTGGCGAAGCGCTCGCGCGAGGCTTGATCGTTGCTGAAAAGATAAGCAGCAAGGGGACGATCATGCGCAGTAATATGGTTGATCGCGGTGCTCAGCGACGGCACTGTCATAATGGGCAACAGGGGACCAAAGATCTCCTCCTGCATCACACGCATTGTATCGTTTACGCCCAGCAGCAGAACCGGTGCGATTTTGCGGCTCTCTGCGCAGTGAAAGGGTTCACCTTCCGGTGCCAGAGGAACAGCGGTGGCCCCCTTGGCTTCAGCATCCGCGATCAGGGCCATCAGGCGTTCGTAATGACGCGGTGCAATCAACGAGGTGTAATCTGGATTGGTCTGAATGGTTGGGAATGTCCGCGTCATGAAGGCGCGCGCACTGGCCACGAAGCCATCCACCGCCGCCTCGGGCAGCATGACATAATCTGGCGACAGGCAAATCTGCCCCGCATTGAAGGTCTTGACCGTCAGCGTGCGTTCTGCTGCCGTTGTGATGTCAAAGCCCTCATCTATAACCACGGGGCATTTGCCACCAAGCTCGAGCGTGACGGGCACCAGGTTGTCCGCTGCGGCCCGCATCACGATCTTGCCAACCTGCGTGCTGCCGGTGAACACGAGATGGTCGAACGGTAGCGCCGTAAAGGCGCTGGCAACATCAGGCCCACCAATGACCACACCCAGTTCGTTGGCATCAAAGCTTGCACCGATCAGATCAGCGACAAGATCGGCGGTACGCGGTGTGAACTCCGACGGTTTGATCAGCGCGGTATTCCCGGCAGCAAACACACCGGCCAATGGAGCAAAGGCAAGATTGAGGGGGAAATTCCAAGGCGATACAATTCCCACAACGCCGAGGGGCTGAGGTTCGATCCAGGCTTGGACCTCCTGATCCAGACCTGTCACGTCCTCGCGGGCCATCCAGGTTTCGAGCTGAGCCGCGCTATGGCGCAGGCCTGCCGCGGTCGTGGCAATATCCGCCGTCAAGGTATGATAAATGGCCCTGTTGCCAAAATCGGCGCTGATTGCCCGGGCCAGTGCGTCACGATTTTCGATGAGCAAACGGGCCGCCCGCTCCAGACGATCACGACGTAAGCCCGCGGTGGCTGGCCCCGCAGCCAGATGCGCCCGCTTCATCGAGTGAAGAATGCCACCCAGCTCTGTGCTCATATCCGTCATTTTTGGTATCCTCAAGCTAGAGTTTGTCAGGGAAAACTGAAATCCGGTTTTCCCGAAAGACAAACGAGAACAAAGAAATAGAGGGTCTCTCCGGTTCAATCTGAACCTGACGGACTCCCGTGTATCGACCCAAACGAGGTTTCAGCCGGGTTTGGAAAAATCGATGTATAAACAAAATAGAATGGACGAAATGAAAGCGTCACGGCGTCAGTGTCAGGCTTATGTCGACATTGCCGCGCAACGCATTGGAATAGGGGCAAACATGGTGGGCGGTTTCGATCAGTGCCTGCGCTTCGGCGCGATCCATGGCTGGAATGTCGATGCTCAGGGCAGCCGATATGCCAAAGCCGCCGTCAGGCCGGGGACCAATGCCGATGGTTGCCGTGACCGATGTATCTGCCGCAAGTGCGATCTTCTGGGAGGCTGCCACGTTTTTCATCGCCGAGAGGAAGCAGGCTGAATAGCCCGCAGCAAAGAGCTGCTCTGGATTGTTGCCATGGCCCTTGCCGCCAAGCTCAATTGGCAAGTCCAGCCACACATTGAGCGAACCGTCCGAGGTGCGGGCACGTCCGTCTCGCCCGCCGGAGGCTGTGGCAGACGTGGTATAAAGGGTCTTTGTCAGCATCGTAAAATTCCTTGAGAGCATCAATTGTCTGCCACTGTTTCTACACCTGATTTTATGTGCTGACTCACAAGACGCTTGCTTTTTGCCATCAAAAATCTGATAGCTCGCTTATGTCTCTTGTTCGCCTTCGTAGTTTTGTTGAGGTTTATCGTCTGCGCTCGCTCTCGGCCGCGGCACGCAGCCTCAGTCTTACGCAGTCCAACGTTTCCCAGCATATTGCCGGTCTGGAAGTGGCTCTGGGTCGTAAGTTGTTCGAGCGCGTGGCCCGCGGCGTTGTCCCGACACGTGCGGCCGAAGAACTTGCGGCCGACCTTGGCGATCATCTGGACGTATCAGAACAGGCGCTGGCCAAGGCGCGCGCGCGATCTTCGGAGCTCTCCGGCGCAATCCGTATCATCGGACATGCCGATTTCATGGCTGAAGTCCTCACCCTGCATCTGCCAAAATTGGTGGATGCCGGAATGCGCATCCGCTTGCAGCCAGCGAACCGTGACATGGTGCAACAGATGTTGGTCGAGGGCGATTTTGATCTTGGTATCTCAGCTTATCCTATCACCGACACACGTTTGCGTACGGAGTTGATCCGGCAAGAGCCGGTGCTGGCCGTTGCTGCACCCGCCGTTGCCGAGCGGATCGCTGCTGCTCCCAGCCTGTCGGAAGGACTGCGACGCGAAGCAATGCTTTCCTACAGCCTCGACCTACCCCTTATTGATGTCTGGCTGGCCGGAAACGGTCTTAATGACGTTCAGGCGTCACCGTCTGTTACCAGCCCTGATCTGCGTGTCTTGCGCAATCTGCTGCTGGGCGGAATGGGATGGTCGATCATGCCACGCTATCTATGTCAGACAGCCATAGACCAGGGGGAACTCCGCATTATTGCGCCACCGCATCGGGCGATGACCAACAGCTACTGGCTCGTTTGGCAATTGACGGCCCTGCGTCATCCTCGAATAGCGTATGCACGGCAGATTCTGTTGCGCGAGCTTCAGGAGCGGTCTTCCGCAAGGTAAAAAGCATCACCGCCGAGGTGACATAACAACGCTTGATGTGCACGCTCCTGAAACGCTACAGCGCCTCTCACCCTATATGGCGCACAAAGGTTCGCTGTCGCTCTTTATATCTGCTGCATAATTTTCTCTTTAAACCGATTCCGGTTTAAAGAATTATGCAGCAGGGCCGTTCGCCCTTGCGAGTGCACGGCCCTGTATTTTCAGATCAGGCAGCGCGCATGGGCCTGGCAACAGGCTGATCTGAATTACTGGCCAGCTGGAACTGATTGACGAGGGCGGCAAGCGTGACGGAACCGTCGGCAATGGTTTGGCTGATGGCGTTGGTTTCTTCCACCATGGCGGCATTCTGCTGGGTCATCTGGTCGAGGTTGTGGACGGAACTGCTGATTTGTTGCAGGCCAACGGCCTGCTCTTCAGCGGCGGTTGCCATGACATCAATATTGTCGTCGATGCGGGCCACAAAGCCACCAATGTGTTCAAGCGCATGTCCCGTGGCCCCAACCAGTTCCACGCCGGTGGCAACTTCCTGGCCGGATCGCTCAATCAAACCCTTGATCTGGCGGGCGGCATTTGCCGAGCGTTGTGCCAGTTCCCGCACTTCCTGCGCCACCACGGCAAAACCTTTGCCTGCTTCTCCGGCACGGGCCGCCTCGACACCGGCATTGAGCGCCAGAAGATTGGTCTGAAACGCAATTTCATCGATGACACTGATGATGGACCCGATCTCGGAGGATGCGGTTTCGATACGCTGCATGGCGGTTACGGCATCCTTGACGACACTGCTGGAGGAGGCGGCAGATTGCAGAGCTTCCTTGACCATATTGCGGGTGTCACGGGTGCGCGTTGCTGCGGTTTTGACTGTGGATGCGACTTGCTCAAGTGCTGCTGCGGTTTGTTCCAGTGCGGCTGCCTGCTGTTCGGTCCGGCGGGCCAGATTGTCAGAAGCGTCGCGCATTTCGCGGCTGTTGGTTTGCAGGTTGCTCGTTTCTGTCAGCACTTTTTGCAAAGTGGCTTGGAAAATGGCGAGGGACTGGTTGAAATTCTCGCGCAAGACTTCAAAACGGGGATCAAACGGCATGTCAATCGCCATGCGAATGTTGCATTCAGCAAGCCGTTGCAGGCCGGCACCCAATTCGTCCACAACAAAGCGCAGGGCCTCAGATTCTTCGAGACGCTGCATTTCGCGCACACGACGTTGCTCATCGGCAGCGGCGCGGGCCAGTTCGGCGTCCATTTCCATCTGGCGCTTTGCCAGTCCGGCATCCCGGAAAATCGCCAGTGCTTTGGCAATGGCACCGATTTCATCCGTGCGGCCAATATGCGGTGGCCTTGTTTCCAGATCGCCCTCAGCCATTGTTGTCATGGCAGAGGTTATGTCGCCCAGAGGTCGAAGTGCGCGGCGTCGGATGAAGATCAACGACCCAAGAGAGAGCACGATCAATGCGCCGCCCAGCATGTAACTGATGTTTTCCAGCAATGCGGCCTCAATGGCGGCATCCGCTTCCTTTTGCTTGCCATAGGCATTGCCCATGTCCACCAGTTCATTCACGGCTTTTTCATGGGTGTGAAAGGCATTCTTGAGCATGATCAGCTGGTCCGCAATCGTTGCGTCATCGCGTTTGGCCAATGTGCGCAGATCAAGCTTGTCAAGCGTGGCCCAGAATGCATCTCCTTTGATCAACACATCCGTTTGCAGTTTCTGCTTCATGCTATCGGGCAGGGTCGATGTTTTCCAATATTCTCGACGCTCCTGATATTGGCCTCTCAAGACGTTCAGCCGCTCACGATTGGCGGATGCCAGCTCCGGGTGAAGTGCTGCCTCACTGACAAGAGAATAGGATTCGATCAGATAGAGCGGAGGTGGCAGAATATCAGCGATCAAGTCTTTACTGTCGATAATCTGAGTATAAACTGGACCATTGACCTTGAGGCGCTGAAGCGTTTTCATCCCGGTTGCCAGCGTTACAACAATGCCGATTGCAAGAATAATGCCGCTGGCCGTCACGGTCGATGAAATGCTAAGCTTCATGGCTCTATCCCGATAAGATTAAATTTTGCGTTATTCTGAATGCATGATGCCCCTTGATGAACCATGCACGTCAAAGGAAACTATCCTGCAATTTTTACGCTGTTGTCTTTATTGTTTCGCACGATCAATTTGATGCGCTTGTCTTGTATTCTGTTATGCGACGTTAATCCTATCCGGGTTTCTTTTTTATTAAAAAAAGAAACAAGTCTTTGCTTGAAAACAAAAAAACCGGAACGAATGTCCCGGTTTTCAACTGTCTGTGTTCCGAATAGCCGTTCATCAACCTGCAATATCGATGACACCACAATCCCCGGATTCAGAGGCAAAGCACAGCAACTTGCCGCTGGCGCTCCAGCCCATACTGGTAATCGCCCCTTTGCCGGGACGCCGCAGCAAAGCCTCCTTGCCGTCGGCCATGCGCACAGCCAGCACCATGCCGTCCATAAAGCCAATGGCCAGAACTTCTTCGGCTGGATGAAAGGCAACTTGTGTGACCATGATATTGGAGCGTGTACCCAATTCCTGCGGGGCTTTTCCCATCGGACCATCCTTGCCGACAAAAGGCCAGACGATGGCGGCTGGCGCACCGGATGATGCCAGCCATTTGCCCTTGGTCGACCAGGATATGGACTTGACCTTGGCCGGATAGCCGGTCATGCGCATATGGCGCGCGTCTGTGCCTGCGCCATCCAGCTTCCAGCCATGCAGGGCGCTTTCCTGCATACTGGTGACAACAAAGCGGTTGTCGGGCGAAAAGCTGACGCCCGTGTGGGCACCCTTCCATTCCAGATCAACCGGCTTGCTCTCGGCACCAACAAACCGCAGTGTGACGCCATTGTAGCGCGAAATCGCCAGACGCAGGCCCTTGGGTGCAAAGGCCAGACCTTCAATACTGCGCTCTTCCTGATATTCATGCACCACGCCGCTTGCCAGCCGCACAAAAGCCGACTTGCCATGGGCATAAGCCACCGCTCCTTGCGGCCCGGCGGCCAACACGGAAATCCATTTGCGCGGCACGTGGGCAAGCTCGCTGACACTGCCATCATGGGCAATGCGCAGCACTTTGCCGTCCTCACCCCCGGTTATCAGGGTTTGATTATGATCATCCTTGATGGCCACCAACAGCCCTTCATGGGCCTGCGTGACCTTTTCACCACCATCCAGACGGTGAATAGCCCCAGAGGCGGTGGCAAAGACCGGAATATCACCCAGGAAGGCCGCCGTCACAACGTGGCCTTCCAGATCAAGCGGAGCAACTGTTGGCATCAGGCTGTCGCCTCGCAGGCCTTGAAGCTTTTTTCAAGCTTTTCGCGGTCCAGTTCACGACCAATAAACACCAGACGGCTCTCGTGTTTTTCACCCTCTTTCCAGGGGCGCTGGTGATCGCCTTCAATGATCATGTGCACGCCCTGCACCACATAGCGTTCCGCATCGCCCTTGAACGCGATAATGCCCTTCAGACGCAGAATGTTGGGGCCATCGGTCTGGGTGACTTTCTGAATCCATGGGAAGAACCGTTCCGGGTTCATCTCGCCACCGCGCAGCGATACCGAGGTCACCGTCACATCATGGATCGGCGAAGGGCCGTGGTCATGGTGGTGGTGATCATGTCCGTGATCGTGATGATGATGGTCATGCCCGTGGTCATGATCATGGTGGTGATGGCCATGGTCATGGTTGCAATCAGGGCCGCAGACATGGTCCGGGTCATCGTGGTTGAGAAAATGCGGATCATTTTCCAGAGCGCGTTCCAGATTGAAAGCGCCCTGATTGAGCACTTTTGACAGATCGACGCCGGAGCGTGTGGTTGTGTAAATCCGCGCTGACGGGTTGATGGCGCGGACAATGTCTTCGATCCGGTGCAATTCATCATGGGTCACAAGATCGGCCTTGTTGACCACAACCACATCGGCAAAGGCAATCTGATCTTCCGCTTCGCGGCTGTCTTTGAGGCGTAGCGGCAGATGTTTGGCATCCACCAGCGTTACAACGGCATCCAGCTCGGTCTTTGTGCGCACATCGTCATCCATGAAGAATGTCTGGGCAACGGGAACCGGATCGGCAAGGCCGGTGGTTTCAACAATAATGCCATCAAAACGGCCGGGACGGCGCATCAGACCTTCCACCACGCGGATCAGGTCGCCGCGCACGGTGCAGCAGACGCAGCCATTGTTCATTTCATAAATTTCTTCGTCCGATTCGACGATCAGGTCATTATCAATCCCGATCTCACCAAATTCGTTGACGATGACAGCATATTTCTTGCCATGGCTTTCGGTCAGAATCCGGTTCAGCAGTGTGGTTTTGCCCGAGCCAAGATAGCCGGTCAGCACGGTCACGGGTGTGGGTTTTACGGCAGCTTCGCTCATTCGAACCTCGATAGATGATCAGGGCGCAACAGCGCCCGTTTGTTATGGTGTTACCTCATATAGGGGCTGTTTCATGTCAGTTCAAAGGCTTTCTCAACATTGAAGGCATGGATGTCTTCCAACAGTTCCACAAGCCCTTGAATGGCATGGGCAAGCAGCGCTTCGCCTTTTTGCGCTGTTGCCGCTCCGGCATTGCCTGCCACGCCGTCCTCGTTCAGATCCGACATTTTCCAGCCGAAAGCGTGCGGACCATAGGCACGCAGATGTTTGAAGCGCGCAACGAAATCTGACTGGCGTGAGGGAAAATTGTCGGCCTTGTCCATGGCTACCAGATCGGGTCGCAGCGCCAGCATCACCGAGGTTTCAATATCGCCACCATGAATGTCGATGGCTTTGTCTTTTGCATCGATCAGCCCGACAGGCTGGCCAAAGCGGGTCCAGCTGGTGGCAACAGCCAGCATGTTGAAGCGCACGCGGGCTTCTGTGGCCACAATGGTCATCAGCGGTGAATTGCCACCATGGGCGTTGAGCATGACGAATTTGCGGATGCCGATGCGGTGAAGATCTTCGGCAATGCCCAGCCAGCGGCGGATGGCCTCATCATAGCGCAAGGATTTCGTGCCGGACACATCCATATGTTCAATGGAATAGCCAATCGGCTCAACCGGCAAAAAGGTCACGGGCAATGGGTCTGGCAGCGCGCTGATCAGCCGCTCCATCACGCCATTGGCAATGATGGTATCGGTTTCGAATGGCAGATGCGGCCCATGCTGCTCATGGGCCCCCAGCGGTAAAACCGCAATCCAGTTGGCCCGATCCGCAACATTCAAGCCCGGATCATTCATTTCAAAGCGTGGATTTGGGCTAAGCATCTGGTTTCCCGGCTGGTTTTTGGCTATGGATCATGGAGTCGAAAGATATGCCACGGATGGCAGCACTCACGCTTGCGACTGTAGAGGAAAAATGGCCAAAAAGGACAAGTCTGAAAAGAAGAAAAAATCCGGCAAGCTGAAGGACGCAAGCAAGAGTGACATTCTTCTGAGCAATGGCGAATTGGGCATGGCCATGACGCAGGCCGCCCGCAGTTTTCGCACCACACAGACGCGCGGTCTGGCCGAGTGTGGTCTTTATGCCGGGCAGGAGGGGGTTGTCTTGCTGCTGGCGGCAGAGAATGGCCTGACCACGGGTGCGCTTGCGCAAAAACTGGGCGTAAAAGCACCCACCATGACCCGCACCATTGGCCGGATGGAGGCGCAGGGTTTTCTGGAACGTAGAGGCTCTGATACGGACGCACGGCAGACGCGGGTCTATCTGACTCCGATGGGACAGGCCACGGTTGAGCGTATTTCTGCCGCCAATGCCACCGCTGAGAAGCTCGCAACACAGGGCATGAGCAACAAGGATGTCAAGCAGCTTCTAAGACTTCTGGCAATGATGGATAGCAATCTTCATGGCGCGTATGGAGAAACAGCGCCTCATATTGATGCAGAAACAGATTAAGCCTTCATTTGTTGTTAAAAAATATTGCCTTCCTATTTTCAACTCTTTAATTAAAAATTTTAATCGACGTGTCGGTGAAGATAGGCATCACGATCCGGCATGGAGAGTATTTCGGGCGTGAATGCGCAGCAGGATTTCGCCTGGGAATATGAAAAACAAGGAGATAGGGTGGTTCGCATCGGATGCGGACATGCTCTCAGGAGGGGAAACGTGGCGCAAAAGATCAAATTATCGACCATTGCCGACAGTCTGGGGCTGTCGACCGCAACGGTGTCGCTGGCTTTACGTGACAGCCCGCTGGTTGCGGCGGAAACCCGCGAGAAAATCAAGGATCAGGCGCGCGCGCTTGGCTATATCTACAATCGTCGCGCCGCCAGCCTGCGCACCTCGCGCTCGGGCATTATCGGCGTGGTTGTGCATGACATCATGAACCCGTTTTATGGCGAAATTCTCAAAGCCATTGAAAGCGAGCTGGACCGCAATCGTCAGACCTTCATCCTGTCCAACCACTATGATTCGGTGGAAAAGCAACGCACCTTTATTGAGACGTTGTTGCAGCTGGGGGGTGATGGTGTGATCATGTCGCCAGCCATTGGCTCGCCGCCCGAAGATGTGATGCTGGCCGAAGACAATGGTATGCCCGCAATTCTGATTGCCCGCTCGATGGATGGTCTGGCGCTGCCCACCTATCGCGGCGACGACACCTATGGCATTTCGCTGGCCACCAACCATCTGATTGGTCTTGGCCATCGGGTGATTGCCATGGTGGGCGGCACGGATCAGACCTCGACAGGGCGGGATCGCTATCAGGGCTATGTCAATGCGCTGCGCAAGGCGGGCATTGAGGTGGACCCCGATTTGCGCATTCCCGGCCCGCGCACCAAACAGGGCGGTTTTGAAGCGGCGGTGAATTTTCTCTCCTTGCCACAAAAACCCACAGCGGCGGTCTGTTGGAACGATCTGGTGGCGATTGGCCTGATGAACGGAGTTTCACGGGCAGGTTTGGTGCCGGGTCGTGACATTTCCGTGACCGGTTATGATGATCTGGAGGAGGCATCCATTGCCACGCCATCGCTCACCACGGTGTGGAATGGTCAGGCGGAAGTGGGAAGACTTGCGGCGCGCGCACTTCTGGATAAGCTGGCAGGCAGCCACGAACCCGATGGTTTGCACCTGATCAAGCCGGAAATGCGGATTCGCCAATCCACCGGGCCGATCAAACATCGAGATTGATAGAGATTGATATGATTGCTGACAGACCCTTTATTCTCACTCCCGTTATCCTTGCCCTTGGCAAGATTCATCCTCGCGTGCTGGAGCGTTTGGCTCCGGTGTCTGAGGTTTTGCGCATTGCGCCCGGCCAGCCTGTGGAACTGAGCGCGGCCGATCTGGCCCGCGTCAACGGCATTGCTGTTGCGGGCACGGTTTCTGCTGCCCTGATTGACACGCTTCCCAACCTGCAAATCATTGCCAATTTTGGCGTGGGTTATGATGGTGTCGATGTCGAGGCCGCCGCAAGGCGCGGCATTATCGTTACCAACACGCCGGAAGTGCTGGATGATGAGGTGGCGGATACCACCATTGCCCTGCTGCTCAACACGCTTCGTCAGTTTTATACGGCCGAGACCTATTTGCGCGAAGGCCGCTGGGAAAAGGAAGGCCCGTTTCCGCTCTCTCCACTGTCTTTGCGCGGTCGGCATGTGGGCCTTTACGGTCTGGGCCGTATTGGTGGTGAAATTGCCAGTCGGCTTGAGCCATTCAAGGTCAAGATCAGCTATCACACCCGCAAGCCAAAGCCGGGCGTTGCTTACAGCTATCAGCCAAGCTTGAAGGCTTTGGCAGAGGCCGTCGATACGCTGATCTGCATCGTGCCCAAAACGGCTGAAACCCATAAGGCCATTGACGCGGATGTTCTCAAAGCGCTCGGACCAAATGGCGTTTTGATCAATGTGGGTCGCGGCTGGAGCGTTGATGATGCGGCGCTGATTGCGGCGCTGAAAGACCGCACGATTGCTGCGGCTGGTCTTGACGTCTTCTATGATGAGCCAAAAGTGCCGGACGATTATCTGGATCTGCCCAATGTATCATTGTTGCCGCATGTGGCATCGGCTTCCGTGCACACCCGCAATGCCATGGCCGATCTGGTGGTGGATAACCTGATCGGCTGGTTTGACAGTGGTGTGGTGAAAACTCCTGTGCCGGAAACGCCTGTGAAGGGTTGAAATCCCTACAGCTTTGAGGCCGCATACTCACGGGTGGCGGCCCCGAAAGCTTCAAACAGGGCGCGTGAGGGCGCATCCGACTCGGCCCAATATTCCGGGTGCCATTGCACGCCGACAGCAAACCCTTTTGCGTCAATGACGGACACCGCTTCAACAGTGCCATCTTCTGCAACCGCCTCGGCCTGCAAGCGCGGCGCAATGGTGGAAATCGCCTGCCGATGCAGTGAATTGATCTGGATTGTGCCTGCCCCGCCCAGATAGCGGGCAATGCAGGAGCCTTCGCTGATCGTCACCGGCTGGCGGATGGCGTAAGCCTCATCCCGGTTTTCAGTGGGTGGCTTGCGGTGATCCCAAGTGCCGGGTTGCTCCTGAATCTCTGTGGCCAATGTGCCGCCCAGTGCCACGTTCAACTCCTGAATGCCCCGGCAGATGGCCAAAAGCGGAATGCCGCGCTCAATGGCACGGCGGATCAGCGGTAGCGATGTGGCATCGCGGGCATGGTCAAACGGGCCATGGTTCTCCGTGGCTTCCACGCCGTAATGCGACGGATGGACGTTGCTGGGCGAGCCGGATACGACCACGCCATCAACCCGATCCAGCACGGCATCAATATCTGCGCCGGTTTCAAGGGCAGGCACGAGAACCGGCATGGCTCCTGCCACTTTCAGCGTGGCATTGACATATTGATCCAGCACGCAATGCCAGTTTGATCCGTTGATGTCTTTGAAATCGGCAGGGATGGCAACGAGAGGTTTCGGCATGAGAGTGTTCCGCATGGGCATTGGTTTATGCTGTTCTTGCCCTGTTTGAAAATGAAGTCAACGATGATGCAGAATCTCCACCAACTTTAGTTGTAACAATTTTAGGTGTAACAAGGGGCTGCGCTTGCTTGCGTTGTTCCGTGCAAAATGGTTACTTCCATACATCGTCTCTCGGAGGGGAGACATCGCATGATTTCAACCGCAATGGGGAGGACCTGATGGACCGTCGTGGATTTTTGAAAAAGGCCGGTGTTGGCACCGTGGGGACTGTGGCGGCAGCCGGGCTTGCAGCACCCGCAATTGCGCAATCAGCACCGAAGATAACCTGGCGTCTGACATCGTCCTTTCCCAAGTCGCTGGATACGATCTATGGCGGCGCAGAGGATATTGCCGCCCGCGTTTCAGCTGCAACGGATGGCAATTTTAATATTCAGGTGTTTGCCGCAGGCGAAATTGTGCCGGGGCTGCAAGCGGCGGATGCCGTGGGCGCGGGCACCGTGGAAATGTGCCACACCTGCTCTTACTATTATGTCGGCAAAGACCCGACCTTTGCCATTGGCTCTGCCATTCCCTTTGGTCTGAATGCACGTCTCACCAATGCCTGGTTCTATCAGGGCAATGGCAATACGCTGATGAACGAGTTCTGGGCCAAGCACAAGATTTACGGCTTGGTGGCAGGCAATACTGGCGCGCAGATGGGCGGCTGGTTCCGCCGGGAAATCAACACGGTTGATGACATCAAGGGTGTGAAAATGCGCATTGCCGGTCTCGCTGGCAAAGTGATCGAAAAGCTGGGCGGCGTGCCGCAACAGATTGCTGGTGGTGATATTTATCCGGCGCTGGAAAAAGGCACCATTGATGCCGCCGAATGGATTGGCCCTTATGATGATCATAAGCTTGGCTTCTACAAAGTGGCGAAATATTACTATTATCCAGCCTTCTGGGAAGGTGGTCTTGCCATTCACGCCTTTGTCAATCTTGACAAATGGAACGAGCTTCCGAAAGCTTATAAAACCGCACTGGAAGACGCCTGCGCTTTTGCCAACACCAATATGATGGCGAAATATGATCTGAAAAATCCGGTGGCCATCAAGCAGATCGTCTCGGAAGGAGCAGTGCTGAAGCCTTTCAGCCAGGATATTCTCGATGCCTGCTTCAAGGCTTCCATGGAGGTTTACGCCGAGATTAACGCCAAAAATCCGGATTTCAAGAAAATCTATGATGATCAGGCGGCCTTCAAGCGCGAAGCCTATCTGTGGATGCAGCTGTCAGAATATACCTATGATACTTTCATGATGATTCAGCAGCGCGGTGGCAAGCTGTAAGCTGAGCCTGTCTACGGCATCAGCCCACTGGACTGGTGGGCTGATGCCAAGATTGATTGAAAATCACTCCTGCTCTTCGTCTCATCATTGCACCTTTGTGTGCGTTTGTCTTTTCGGGAAAAGCGGATTCCACTTTTCCCTGACAAACTCTACAGCATGTCGCGTTTTATTGTCCTCAATAAAACGATAACGTACATGCGAAAAAGAAAGAGCTAAAGCCTGTCGCAGTGAATACTATTCACTGCGACAGGCTTTAACGTTCAAATGTTTCGCCAAGGGACGCGATGCTGTTGAGTTTAAGAAGGCGGCGGTTGGAGGAGATCATGCCGAGAGCAAGGATTGTCACCAGATAGGGCAGGCTTGAAAGCAGTTGGGAAGGAATGGCAATGCCGCTTGTCTGGGCTGCAAGGCCCATAAGAGACACGGCACCAAACAGACAAGCGCCAAGAAAAATTCGACCCGTAAGCCAGGTTCCGAACACCACCAGGGCAATTGCAATCCACCCCCGTCCGGCAATCATGCCATCGGCCCAAAGTGGCGTATAGACCGTTGAGGCGTAAGCGCCCGCGAAGCCAGCCATGGCGCCACCAAAAGCGATGGCGGCAACACGAATGGCGATCACGGGGTATCCAATGGCACGGGCCGCTTTGGGATTCTCACCCACAGCGCGCAGGATCAGGCCCACTTTAGCCCGCGCAAAAGCAATGCCGATGGCCAATGTAACCGCGAGGGTGAGCCAGACGATGATGTCTTGCCGAAACAATCCACCAATGATGGGCAGATCAGAAATCCACGGAATTTCAAGTTTCGGCAAGGCTTTGACGGTCATGCTTTCATAGGCTTTGCCAAACAATGCCGAGAGGCCCTGTCCGAAAATACCAATCGCCAGCCCGGTTGCCACCTGATTTGCGCGAAAGCCCAGTGCTACGAAAGCAAAGACAAGCGACAGCATCACGCATCCCAAAGCCGCAGCCAGAAACGCCAGGACATGTCCGCCGCCATTGTGAACGATGATAAAAGCCAATGACGCGCCCAGCGCCATCATGCCTTCGACACCGAGATTGATGACGCCTGCGCGCTCAACCACCATTTCTCCGAGGGCTGCCAGCAGAAATGGCGTGGCCGCCGCAAGCATACCTGCAATAATATAGTCAATTGCATTCATGACAGCGTCCTTTTGACAGCGTGGTGCCATTCCAGACGATAGCGCACAAAGGCTGCCGCGATGAGATAAGAGAGCAGGAGGCTGCCTTGAAACACTCTGACAGCGGCAATGGGCAAATCTGCTGACACCATGGCATTGTCGCCGCCGATATAAAATACGGCCATGAGCAGTGAAGATACGAGAATGCCCAATGGATGCAATCCGCCCAGATAAGCGACAATAATTGCCGCATAGCCATAGCCAGTGGAAATCGATCGTTGCAACTGGCCAATCGGGCCTGCCACTTCTGCCGCACCAGCAAGCCCGGCTGCAAAACCACCGATGAGAAGGGACATCCAGATTGCCCGACCACCGGAAAAACCGGCATAGCTTGCGGCTCTGGGTGCAAGACCGCCGACCTGCAATTTATAGCCCTGAAAGCTGCGCTGCATGAACAGCCAGGCCAGCATGGACAAGGCAAAAGCAATCAGGAGGGAAACATTCACCCGTGTATTGGCAAACAGGATCGGAATCATGGCATCGGCTTGAAACATCACCGACTGCGGAAAATTGAAACCATCCGGGTCTTTCCAGGGACCAAGCAGGAGGTAATTCAGGATCTGCTCGGCGACGAGGCTTAGCATGAGGGACACCAGAATCTCGCTGGCATTGAGCCTGACGCGCCAGAATGCGGTTATCGCGGCCCATAATGCCCCACCGAGCGCGCCCAGAAGCAGCATTGCTGGCCATATCCAGCCGCCCTCAGTCTCATTGAACCAGACGGGAATAGAGGACGCGAAAATCGCGCCGATGATAAACTGGCCCTCAGCGCCGATGTTGATGACTTTTGCGCGAAAGCCTATGGCAAGCCCTTGGGCGATCAGCAGCAATGGGCTTGCCTTGAGCAGAACTTCAGAAAACGTCGCCCATGACAAAAACGGCTCCACCAGCATAGCATGAAACACCGCGATCGGGTCTTTGCCGATAAGCAGATAGAGCGCAAGGTTGAGAACGGTTGCCACGCAAAGGGCGATGACAGGAGCCGTAAGCGCCACCGCAAGAGAGGCTTGGTCACGGCGCACGAGGTGCGGAAAACGATCCAGAAGCGATGTGATCATGCCTGAATGTTCTCCGCAACATGGTCTGCGCCCATCATGTAGCGGCCAATGTCTTCCACGTCGATGTGTGCCGTTTCCAGCCGGGGGCTGAGCGTACCGTGATGCAGAACCTGAATAAAATCAGAAAGTTCAAACAGTTCTTCTATCTCCTCAGAGATCAGCAGAATGGCCATTCCCTGATTGCGCAGGGTCATCAGCCGCTGACGAATAGCCATGGTGGCACCAATATCGACGCCCCAGGTGGGTTGTACGACAAACAGCAGTTTCGGTGCGAGCATGATTTCCCGTCCGACAATGAACTTTTGCAGATTGCCACCCGAAAGAGAGCCTGCCTCAGATGTCGGTCCCGAGGTGCGCACATCAAAATCACGAATGCATGTTTCTGCAAAGGCCGTTGCATTGGCGTGGTTGATGAGACCGTAGTGAAGAAGGCCCGATCCATGGGCGGTCAGCAACCCGTTTTTGACAAGCGATAGTTCGGGCACGGCACCACGACCCAGTCGATCTTCGGGCACAAAAGCAAAGCCCAGATTTCTGCGTTCGGCGGCATTGAATGTGCCAACAGGCCGACCCATCATGTGAATCTGGTCGCTTTTTTGCTCCGATAACACGGTTTCGCCTGAAATCAGCGCCGCCAGTTCGCCTTGCCCATTGCCCGATATGCCCGCAATTCCCAAAATCTCACCCGCCTTGACCTCCAGAGTGATGTTGGACAGTGTGACGGCAAAGGGGTCATCTGGTTGATAGTCAAGACCGATCAACTCCAGCCGTTTTTCGCCGAGAGGCATCGGCTTGGCCGCAATTGGCTGTGGCATATCACGGCCAATCATCATTCGTGCAAGGTCTTGGGCGTCGTGATCGCGCGGGTCGACGTTTCCGGTGACCTGACCTGCGCGCAAGATGGTGGCACGGTCGCACAGGGCGCGGATTTCCTCCAGCTTGTGCGAGATGAAGAGAATGGATACGCCGCCGTCGCGCAACCTGCGCAGTGTCTCAAACAATTTTTCCACCGCTTGCGGCGGCAAGACAGACGTTGGCTCGTCAAGGATGAGAAGTTTGGGATTGGTCATCAGGCAGCGGATAATTTCGACCCGCTGTCGCTCCCCCACGGACAACATATGCACATGCGCGAGCGGATCGACGGTGAGGCCGAAATCCCGCCCCAGTGATTTGATGCGTTCGACCAGAATGGCGCGTCGGCCCGGCACGACCAGCGATACGTTTTCCACGACTGTCAGCGTTTCAAACAGCGAAAAATGCTGAAACACCATGCCAATCCCCTGTTTTCTGGCATCTGAAGGGGAGGGCAGGGCAATAGGCTGTCCCTGCCAGATCATCTCGCCGGCATCCGGGGTTTCCACGCCATAGATCAGCTTCATCAACGTGGATTTGCCCGCGCCGTTTTCGCCCAGAATGGCGTGTATGGATTGGGCAGCCACGTCCAGATCAATGCCGCGGTTGGCATGGATCTGGCCATAGCTTTTCGAGATGTTTTTCAGAGACAGAAGTGGAGGTGTCATGGTTATTTCGGCAGTGGCGAGGTGACACCCTTGACGTGCCAGTTCATGGCAACGATGTCTTCATCGGTCATTGTTTTGCCCGCAGCCACACCAACACTTCCGTCTTGTTTGTTGATCGGGCCGGTGAAGGGAGAGAAACTGCCATCGGCAATTTTCGCTTCAACGGATTTGATCTTGCTCATCATCTCGGCGGGGATTGCCGGGTTCCAGTCTACGGCCTCAACAACGTGATCGGCCACGCCAAGGAAGGTGTTTGCACCCTTGAATGTGCCTGCCAGATGCGCCTCCACCGATGCCTTGAAGAAGGGCGACCAATCGGTCTGCACGCAGCCGAGGTAGGATTTCGGCGCATATTTCTTCATGGATGAGTTGAGGTTGAAGGCATAAACGCCCGCCTCCTCGCAAGCTGCAATCACCGAGGGCGTGTCCTGGGCATTGGAGAAGATCACGTCACATGATTGCGCGATCAGCGATTTGGCGGCTTCCTGTTCCTTGGCCGGGTCAAACCATGAGTTCACCCAGACAACCGACACTTCGATGTTTGGGTTTACCGCCTGCGCACCGAGGGCAAAGGCATTAATCGATGTAATCAATTCGGGAATGGCAAAAGCCGAAACAGAGCCGAGCTTGCCGGTTTTTGAAAGGGCCGCTGCCGCCATGCCCATGAGATAGGTGCCCTGGAAATATTTCGCAGCGAAAGGCGAGAAGTTGGGCGCGACCTTGAAGCCGGAAGCGTGCAGCACAGATACATTGGGGCGGCGTTTGGCCAGTTGCAAAGCGCCATTTTGGTAGCCAAAGGAGCCTGCAATCAGGAACGTATTGCCGTCCGTCACTGTCTTGTTCATGATGCGGTCGGCATCCGGCCCTTCCGCGATATTTTCGATAATGGTGACCTTCACTTTGTCGCCATAGGCAGCCTTGATCGGCTCCAGGCCATCCGCAAGGGCGCGACCCCAACCCACATCACCAATCGGCGATGGCACCACTAATGCAATGCCAAGTGGAGCAGCGGCGGCCGCGTTGCGCACGCCAAGCGTGGCGGCAATGCCGCCCAAAGCCACGCTTTTCATCAAATGTCTACGGGTCAATCGATCGCGCATTCCAGTTCCCCTTTTTTGATTTCAGAGCTCGATTGTTGAAAGTGCAGCTTCGGCGTCGGCCGCCAGTTTTGCTTCATCAAGGCCGGGGAACTCTCCCTTTTCCCACGCAATCCGGCCGTTGATCATCGTCATATCCGTGGCCGTGCCAATGCCAACCTTGGCAATCAGGCTCAGCGGATCATGGCGCGTGCCGACATAGTCCATCCGCCGGGTGTCGATTGCGAACAAATCCGCTGCCATGCCCGGTGCCAACCGCCCGATGTCCTTGCGTCCCAGAAGGTCTGCCCCGCCCTTTGTGGCGTAATGCAGAAAATCCGAAGGCAGAGGCACGGCATGATCGCGTTTTGAGGCCACAAGGCATTGCAGCATATAGGCAGAATGCACGCAGTGCATCAGATTGGAATTGTCATTCGATGCCGCGCCGTCGCACCCCAGACCAAGGCGCACCCCGAAGGCTGCCATGGCTGGAATGTCGCTCACCTCTGCGCCCACCAGATAGACCGGCTCCGGGCAGTGGGAAACACCCGTTTTGCTGGCCGCCATTTTCTGAAGCTCGCTGTGGCTCAATTCCCAGCAATGGGCGTAGAACGTATCAGGTCCGGCAAAGCCGATGTCTTCGAGATAATCGACCGTGCGCATACCATGCCGTGCTTCAATGACAGGACTTTCACCTTCGCCAACATGGGTGTGGAGCAGCACGCCACGGTCGCGGGCGAGGGCGACAGACTCCACGAATGTCTCACGATAGGCGTTGACTGGCTGGCATGGTGCCACCACGACCTGGCGCATACCGAAAGGGGAGGTGTCGTGATAGGTATCAATCAGCCTTGCGCAATCGGCAATAAACTCGTCGGTGGTTTCCAGCATGGCATCGGGAATGGTGGAGCCTTCGGATTTGGGCAAAGTATTGCCACCGCGCCCCGCGTGGAAGCGCATCCCCAACAGCTCTGCCGCCTCAAACTGCCGATCAATCAAACGCTTTCCGGCATGGCGAGGAAAGCAATATTGATGGTCAAAGGCCGTGGTACAGCCATGCTTGATCAATTCTGCCATGGCTGTGACGGATGAATGGTAGAAGCAATCTTCGGTGAGCCGTGAGAAAATCGGATAGATACGATCAAGCCACTCGATCACTGACAGTTTTGTCCAGTCCAGTTCGGCACGGTTGCGCACAAATGTCTGGAAGAAATGGTGGTGCGTGTTAACAAGGCCAGGGTACACAAACCAGCCTGATGCATCCTTGATGATGGTGTCACCGGGCTCATGGTTGACGCTGAGATTGGCACCAATGGCATGAATTGCCGGGCCGTCGGTCAAAATATCCACATTGCGCTGCACGGATGGGCCGGAGCCGTCATCCACCACCACCGCGGCACAGTTTTTCAAGAGATAGCGCACCATGTCAGGCCGGTTCCGGTTTCAAGTCGTGAAGCCTGTGTATCCCCGGCATTTCAATGAAGCCGTCCAGCGCGCGGATGGCCCGAAGCCAAAGGCGGATCGATGGGTAATTGTCCAGCGAAACACTGCCATCCGGTGCCAGCGCCACGTAGGGAAAACAGGCAATGTCTGCAATGGTCGGTCGATCCGAGGTGAGAAAAGCCTCGCCGCGCAAGCGCTGCTCGACCAAGGCGGCCTCCAGTTCACGAAGGGCAATCTTGCCGGCCTCTTGTGCAGCAGCAAGGTCGCCTGGGCGAAGCAGCATTTCGATCAGGCGGGCAGCCCCCAGAGACGCCGTCAGGCGCTGGGAAAAGCACAGCCATTGTTGCACACGTGCCGTTTGCTGCGGGGTTGCATTGCCGAGCCATTGTGGAGCCTTCTCAGCGGCAATATAGGCCAGCATGGCCGACGATTCAGTCAGAACAAGGTCGCCATCTTCAAGGATGGGAATGGAGCCCGCCGGGTTCAGCGCGAGAAGATCTGGGCTTAAATGTTCACGGCCGGGATGAAAATCGACCGCACGCAAGCTCAGTTCAGTCTTCGTCAATGCGGCCAGCAGGCGAACCTTGTAGCAGCTTGGGGAGAGGATATAATCATAGAGTTTCATTGGGCCACCAGCTGCGCGCCATAGGTATAATGATGCCGTTTCAGCCAGCGCCGATAGGCAACCGATGTCAGATCGGCCCGCGTGGGAATTTCCATTCCGGGATCCAGCGGCAAGAGACGCGGAATCTGGTTTTCAAGGATCGAGCGGTCTTGCAGAAAGATCATCTGCTGAAAGTGGATCAGGTCTGTCATGGGCGTTGTTTCATCAAACAGTGCCATCCATGGCCAGACATCGCAGAGGTCTTCGGCCAGCGGCTGCACAAACAGCGTGATCACATCCCACTCGCCGGGCCGTGGGGGTGAGGTTTTATAAAGAACCGAACATGTTGGCGCAGGCACGCGATACATATAATCGGTGGTGATGCCATTTTCGGCGGATTTTGCGGCTTGCGGCTGGAAAAACTTGATCTGGGTTGCCCAGACCTCGTCCGCCTCCTCGCGGATTTCAACCTTGTAATTTTCGACCTCTGTATGGGGTTCGGCCCCCAGAATATCGGTATGGACAAAGGGAAAATGGGCAATATCGAGAAAATTCTCAACCGCCCGCAAAGGCGAACACCGCACCCGAACAACACCCACATCCACGAGACGGCGACCCGGCTGCTCCGCTTCTGGAATGTCGAACAGCGGTTTTCTGGGCGTGCCCAGCGAGGTCCAAACATGTCCATAACGCTCAACGACGGGCAGGCTGCGACCATCAACGGTCGTCACCTCAGCCTGGCCATGGGTTCCTTTGGCAACCCGGATCGGATGGCCCATCAGAATTGTGCTCTGGCCTGTGGCATCAAGCTGGCTGATCATGCCGACTGGATACCATTCGTCCACCATCGGCCCGCTCATCATGCCTCTCCCCTCCCATGGATCGCTTCCGCTGTTCTGCGCAAGGTTTCTGCGCAACGCGACAGAATGATGCGGGTCTTGGTTGTTGTATTCTGATCAACAAGAATATGTGTCAGCGTCTCACAGGCACTTTGGGCCACCAGCAGAAGACAGATGTTTTCTCCCGCAAGGGTGCAAAACATCAAACCGTCTTCGTTGGCTTTCGCTCCGGTTGCGGACTCCAGCGCACTGATTCCTGCATCCACCATCATCGTCTTCAGCGGAACTGTAGCGGTGAGAGTGGGAGGCTCCTCTTGGGGCTGTGTGCGCGCAACCCAAATCATGCCATCTTGCTCTTTGACAATGCTGTTGCGCAGATTAATTGTTTCCGGTAGGGCCAGGCCGGGATGGGCCGGAATACGCTGACATCGCCCGTCGCTGGCATAACTCCAGCCGTGGTAAATGCAGGACAGCGCTTCGCCGCGCACAAAGCCATGGGACAGCCGCATACCACGATGTGGACACCGATCCGAACTGGCGGCCAGCACACCGGACTGACTGCGCCATAGCGCAAGTCTGCCCTCTGGTATCCAGGCAGGAACGACGGTTCCTTTTGGAACATCCGCCGACAAGGCCACCGGCACCCATTGATCATTTTTATACGGCAGCATTGTCACATCTACTCGAAATATATGCTCTTGTGTCAGATGAATAGCCAGATTGGGCGGCCAAGTACACTGATATATCGGGAGAGTTTGCACAAAATCTCCGCAATTGCAATGGTGACTATAATATGTGCAAAATTGTTTGGGAGGAAGAATTGATCTTGAGTTGCAAAGGCTTATAAAAGTGCGTCCGTACGTTGGATTGTGTCCGGTGTGCGCACAATTGTGTCCACCCAAACATCAATCGGACCGAGCCAGCAGCCCATTTCCATGGCGTCGATCAGTTCCAGCGGTCCTTCCACGATCAGGTCAATGCTGCCATTGCCACTCTGGACAATTGCTTGCGCCAGCCCCAGTTTTTCGGCGTGTCTCTCGATCCACGGCAAAAAGGAGGCCGCCCCGACATTGCCAAATATCGATAGCTTTTCGCAGGTATTGCACGAGTTCAGTGGCATGATTTTGCGGCTTTGATTGAGTGAGGTGTCGACATTGATTGAGAGTCTATCAGGTTCAGACTGAACCAGACAGACTCTCAACGAAAGATCAATCACTTGGCAGGGCAGGCCCATGTCAGATTGTGGAAATTGTAATCCCAGCTCTGCATCGGCACAAATTTGTAGCCGGAGATGCATTTGCTAAAGGCCACTTTTTGCACTTTTGTGAGCAAATTCACGTCCGGCGCCGCGTCAGAGACGGCCTGCTGAATCTGCTTGTAGATCGCATTCTGCTTGGCGCTATCGGTGGTGGAACGGGCCGCATCGATCAGTTTGTCCACCTCGGCATCCTGTAACCATTCCATCGAGGCCCATGTTCCGGCTGACTTGGAATGATATTGAACGTAAAAAACGCTGTCCGGTGATGGATAGGTTGGGCCATAAAACACTTCCGTGGCCGCAGGCGTGGTTTCCGGCTTGGCGGCCAGTTCGGTGATGCGGTTCCAGGGTTCGGGTTTGATGTCTACATCCACGCCAATCTGCTGGAGGTTGGATTGCATCAGCAGCGCAATATCCTCTTCAAAGGACAGGCCCGCCACATAAGTCAGCGTCAGTTTGATCGGCTTGCCAGCATATTTGGATTGCGCCAATTCGGCCTTGGCCTTTTCGAGATCGAATTCGGGTGCCTTCAGGGTGTCGAGATAGGCGTCCTTGAAGACAGGTGCCAGCGGCCCGGCCAGTGTGTCGCCGGTCATGATCTGCGTCTGAATCGTCTTGTAATCCGTCGCATATTGCAGCGCCCGGCGCACATGGATGTCGTCCGTCGGGTAGGCCTTGGTGTTGAGCTTCAGATAAAACCCTGTGGCCGTTGGTGTGGTCGTCACCACATAACCGTCCAGCTTTGCAATCGCATCATAGGTCTCGTTGGCCTGGGTGGTCGAGGAAATACCGAGCTGTCCCGAGGTTGCCAGCGCCTTGACCGTGGCCTCGTCATTGGTCTGGACAAAACGTACTTCATCAATCGGGTTGGTTGGCCAGCCTGCGTAATATTTCTCGTAACGGCTGATCACCATTTCTGAGCCGCGCTGCCAGCTGGACAGCACATAAGGCCCCGCCCCCATAGACTTTTCGCCAACAACATCCTCACCCCATGGCTGCTTGGAGGCAGCCTTAACCGCATCTTCATTGATCACCAGCAAGAGCGGCGTGGTGGTCAAAAACGGCGCATAGACCTTGTTGAGCGTGATGCTGACGGTGTGGGCATCGGTAGCTTTGACATTGTCAGGATTGATCAGCGAGGCAAACAGATAGGCAGGCCCTTTGTTGATCGCCAGCAAGCGCTGGACGGTGTAGACCACATCCTTGGCCTCAACAGGAGAGCCGTCCTGAAAGGTTGCGTCCTTGCGCAGATGGAAGGTGTAGGTCAGGTTGTCGCTGGACACATCCCAGCTCTCGGCCAGTTCCGGGATGATCTTGCCAGTGCTGTCCACGGTGGTGAGGCCATCGTAGAGGTTCACAGCAGCGAGATATTGGGTGTAGTCGGTGATCTTGGCCGGATCGATGGTGCCGAACACCTGCGTGACATTCATCACCGTCGTGGTTTTTGCCATGGCAGCTTTTGGCGCGACAATGGTAGTTCCGATCGCCAGAGCCAGCGTCAAGTGCTTTAAAGTCTGTAATCTGTTCATCTCATTCCCCTTTTTTTGTTCGCTTTTCATCAAGTCATGCAGATGCAGAGCTGTTGCTGTAGCCAAAATAGCCCGGCCCCGCGAGCGCCAAGCCTTCCGGCGTATGCCATTGCGGATCGGCCTTGATCCCGGTGAATTCCACCATCAAACCGTAGCGCATCTGCTCGGTGGTCACGGGCAGGCCCATATCGGCATCAAGGGCGCAGATCAGGTCTGGCGTCGCCCAGAGGACCTCGCCATTGCCATTTTCGGCCAGCAGAAACTCGTTCTGGAAATGCACGGCACAATGCTGGCCCGCGAACCGATCCACACCCCGAAGGGTGAGCTTGCCACGGGCAAAGCCACCCACCGTCTTGCGCTCGACATCCACCACACGCCCGGTAAACAGATGGGTGCCGCCCAGCTTTTCGCGCAAAGCGTTGCCCGCATGGCGCGAGTTGGCCCGCTCGGACAGAATGGTTTCGCCGATGGTGCGGATCTGCGTCATCGTGCCATGCAACAGCGCCTGTTTCATCTGTTTGCCGCTCATGGCATAGGCCGCCACCAGCGCGGCACCGCCCATCTGGATGGTGACGGCGCGGGCCATTTTCTCGGTCCACAGATTGGATACGGCTGAAAACAACGAGGAATTGCCCTTGTCATCGGCCAAAACCAACGGGCTTGCGGCAATGCCATGCAGGGTAAAGCTCACCATCTGCAATTCTGGAAAGGCGCGGCCCATGCCATCGCCATCCACCAGCGGCAGACCGGTCACAGCCGCCACCATATAGGGAATGGTGGAATTCAGCCCGCCCGCCTCGACACAGAGAATGGCTCCGGCCTTGCGACCCAGAAACTGCTCCAGCTCATGCAGGGCTTTCAGCACTTCCGCGCCGGAGGGCAGTTTTTCCAACATCACGGTCGGCGCACCCATCATGAAGACGGAAATGCACAGCGTGTCATCATCCACTTCGTCAGCAGCCACCACCTGAACCGGGCCATATTCCCGCAGTGCTGCTTGCGCCATCAACTTGCCAATATAGGGATCACCGCCGCCGCCCGTACCGAGATAGGCACCGCCCAGCGCAATGGCCTCCAGATCGTGTTCTTCAACCAGAGTGGCCATGATCACGATCCCTTCATCGGGGTATAGACAATGCCGTCCAGCCCAAAAGCCTTGGGGCCAACGACATCCAGTGCTTCGGGTGAGCGCAGCAGCCCATGGCACGGTAGCGCAACGATGGCGACACGCTGGCCGTAGCGCAACATTTCGGTGGTGATCGCCTCGCCGCTATCGACATCGAGCACGAGGATCAAATCCGGCACGCAGCATTCCATCTGACCATCATGGAAAAACACCAGATTTTCATTCTGGATCAGCACCGAGCCCGTTTCGCCGTGGTGGGCATCGATGCCAACAAGCTGCACCTCACCGCGCACAAACCCGCCGCGCAAATGGCGCTTCAAATCGCTGATCTTGCCGGTGAACAGCTTTTTGCCGTTCTCCTTTTTGCAGATGGCTTCAATCGGATCGTCATGGTTTTTCTGAGCAAGCCGCACCGCCTGCCCCAAGCTGACGGCTTGGGTATAGGAATTGGGAATGCCGAATTGCTTGACGAAGGCCCCGGTCATCGGGGCCGATGCCAGCGTCGATGCGCCGCCTTGTGCCACCACACAGGCCCGCGCCATGCGCTCGTGCCAAAGCTCGGACACTGCATGTTGGAACAGCACGACATTGCCATGCACGTCGCACATCGCCGAAGGCGTGGAGCTATGGCCGTAGATGGAAAATGTCGTCATCTGCATTTCGGGGAAGGCGCGGCCCATGCCATCGCAATCAATCACCGGAAGGCCGGTCAGGGCGGCCACCACCAGCGGCTCCATGGAATTGGACCCGCCGATTTCTTCGCAGGCGATGGCATCGACCGTGACATCAAGATGCGCTTCCAGCGCCCGAATGCAGCGCAGGCCTTCGCGGCCTTCGCGTAAGCGTTCGACCCCAACCACCGGCGCGCCGATACCGCCGACTGAGACGCACAGCGCATCATCATGGATTTTCTGGTGTGGCAGAACAGAGAGCGTATAGCCCTCATCCAGCAACTGCCGCGCCCGCAGCTTGCCAATATAGGGATTGCCGCCGCCGCCAGTACCGAGAATACCTGCGCCGATTTCCAGCGAGAGCAGATCGTCATGATCGAAAATCCAGAGGTCTTTCGGATCAAAATAGTCTTTGGGGGAGATGATGGCACTCATGCCTGGCCTCCCATCTCGCCCACGACTTTCACGTGAATGCGGGTGGCATTGCCGGGAAGATAAGCCAGCGGCACATCCTCACGCTCGATCACCTGAATGGTGGAGGGATCGGCACCGGCAGCGACGGCATTTTTCGTCGCTTCGTCTTCGGCCTGTTTCAGACACAGCTCTCGGGTCAGGCCGTTTTCAAGCGCAAACACCCGGTCCACTTCGCCGGAAATCTGGGCAATGGCCGCCCCCACCGCATTGGCAACGGAAAAATTTTCGGGCCGGATAATCTGAAAATCACCCAGCTTATCTGGCATCAGAATCGAGCCGCCGCCAACGGCAATCACCGGAATAGGCTCCGGCGAAACCCGGCTGCGCTCAATGGCATTTTCCAGCATCTGGTGGATTCGCTTGAGCGCTGCCTTGGCAAGCGCAGGCGAAACATCGGCCACCTTGCTCTTATCACCCACATCGGCATGGCCGCTGGCAACAGCAATATCAGTGGCCGTCAATGTCGCGCCGCCAAACACCTTGGCCTCTGAGGTAATCCGATAGCCCACCGATTGCGGACCAACCGTGACACTCTCCGCATCACCCCGCACCAGTGAACCACCGCCCAGACCGATGGAAAACACATCCGGCATACGGAAATTGGTGCGCACGCCGCCAACATCCACCACCGTTGCCGCCTGACGCGGAAAGCCCAGATGCAGCGCTCCGACATCGGAGGTCGTGCCGCCGATATCAACAACAATCGCTTCCTGCACGCCGGTGAGGAAGGCCGCCCCGCGCATGGAATTGGTGGGGCCGGAGGCAAAGGTCAGAACCGGAAAATCCTTCACCGTGTCCGCCGCCATCAGCGTGCCGTCATTCTGGGTGATGTGGAAAGGGCAAGCTAGGCCCGCACTTTTCAGCGCTTCGCCAAAGGCTCGCACGGTTTTATAGGCCAGTTCCAACAGGCTGGCGTTCATGATCGCCGCACTTTCGCGCTCCAGCAACCCGATACGGCCGATGTCGGTGGACAAGACCACTGGCAGGCCGGGGCAATGGTCCTGCAAAATCGCCTTGGTGCGATGCTCCATGGCCGCATTGATCGGGCCGAACACGCAGGTGACGGCTGCGGCCTTGAGGTTATGAGCGCGGATTTCTCCGGCAATGCGCTTGATCTCGTCTTCGTCCAGCGGCGAAAGCTCGCGTCCGTCAAATTCATAGCCGCCGCGCACCATATAGCCGTGCTTGCCAACCACGGGCTTCAAATCCTCCGGCCAGTCGATGGCAGGCGGCAGGCAGGCGGTGGCGGGCAGGCCGAGACGAATGGCGGCAACCGGGGTCATATGCTTGCGCTCAATCACCGCATTGGTGAAATGGGTGGTGCCAATCATCACATTGGTCACAAGACTGCGGTCAATCCCTGCGGCTTTTATGGCCCCCTCCATGGCCTCGACCACGCCGGTGGTGACATCCTCAGAGGTTGGAGCCTTGATGCCGGACAGAACCTTGCCGCCCTGCATGACCACGGCATCCGTATTGGTGCCGCCCACATCTATTCCCAATCGGTACACGGGTGTTTTCCTTTCAACAACGGGTCACTGTCCGGCGCTTTGCACCAGAAAACGGCCTCGTTCCTCTTCGCTAATGGTGGGTTTCAACGCCTCTTGCGCATCGGTCAAAACCGGAATGGCGGCAATCAGGGCGCGGGTGTAGGGGTGACGGGCCTGTGCGAATACGTCGGCAGGTGTGCCCTGCTCGACAATTTCACCCTTGTACATGATGACGATGCGCGAGCAGAAATTGCGCATCAGCGACAGATCATGCGAGATGATCACATAGGTCAGGCCCAGTTTTTCCCGCAGATCCAGCAGCAGATCAATCACGGTTTTCTGCACCGACACATCCAGCGCCGAGGTTGGCTCATCCAGAATGATGATCTGCGGATTGGCCGCCAAGGCGCGGGCAATCGCTACGCGCTGCTTTTGGCCGCCGGACAGTTCATGCGGATATTTGGAGACGAAATTGGCAGGCAGGCGGACGAGGTCCAAAAGTTCGACCATTCGTGATTTACGTTGCTCCTTATCAAGACCCACATGGGCCAAGGGCACGGATAAAATCTGCGCCACCGTGCGCTTGGGGTTCAACGATGTGCCGGGGTTTTGATAGACAATCTGGCTGAGGCGCAAAGCGCCATCGCGTGGCGTGCCACGCACGACAATCTCGCCATCGCTGGGCTGCAACAGGTTCATCATCATCCGCGCCAGCGTGGTTTTGCCAGAGCCGCTTTCGCCTGCAAGGCCGAAAATCTCGCCTTCATTGACCTGAAGATTGATGGTGTTGACGGCCAGATGCCCGCGTCTTGCGCCAAACAGTGCCCGCTTGGCATAGAGTTTACGCACATTGCGCAAGGTGATGATAGGAGCCTTGTCGCTGACCGGCTGATCAACCACCCCTTCGCCATAAAGCGGTGGCACCGCCTCCATCAGCTCCCGCGTATAGGCCTGCTTTGGGGCCTGAAACACGGATGCTAGCCCGCCTTGCTCAACAATGCAGCCATGCTGCATCACGATGACCCGGTCTGCCGTCTGACGCACCACGCCGAGATTGTGGGTGATCATCAGCAGCGACAGACCTTCGTCTGTCACCAGACGGTTGATCAGGCGCAGAATTTCATCCTGTGTGGTCACATCCAGCGCCGTGCCGGGTTCATCGGCAATCAACAGATCCGGTTGATGCAAAAGGGCCAGCGCGATCAGCACCCTTTGGCGCATACCGCCTGAAAGTTCAAACGGCCAGGCGTTGAACACCCGCTCAACATCGCCAAGCTGCACCTTGCGCAACACCTCGAAAATCCGCTGCTTGCGGCCCTTCGGCGTATCATAAACGCCCTGATTGCGATCGGCATAATGCATTACGTCTTCCAGATGCCGGCCAATGCGAAACACCGGATTGAAGGACGAAAGCGGGTCCTGCATGATGATGGAAAAGGCAGTGCCTTTTAGCTTGTTGCGCTCACCAAATGGTAGCGTCAGCAATTCTCTTCCACGATAGGCAATCGAGCCAGCCTCCACCTTGGCATTGCTTGGCAAAGTGCCGAGAATGGCCTTGGAGGTGACGGATTTGCCTGATCCGGTTTCGCCAATCAGTGCAACCCGCTCTCCGGCATCAACGGTGAAAGAGATGTCGTGCAACACCCGGTTCACGCGGCCATAGCCGGAGAAGGCAACGGTCAAATCCTGCACGCTGAGTAAAGGATCCGCCATGGTCACGCCTCCACATCGAACATGTCGCGCAGACCGTCGCCCAGCAGGTTGAAGCCAAGGGTGGCGTAGAAAATCGCCCCGCCCGGAGCCAGCACCTCCCACCATTTCTCCGGCAGGAACTGGCGGCCATCGGCCACCATCGAGCCGAGGTCCGGCGTGGGTGGTTTCACCCCAAAACCGAGGAAAGAGAGTGTTGCGCCAAACAGAATGACAAAGGCGGCATCCAATGTGGTCTTGACAGAAATCACCGCAACGCAATTGGGCAGGATTTCCCGAAACAGAATATGGATGGGTCCAGCTCCCGCCAGCCGCGCCGCCTCGATAAAATCCTCCCCGGCAATGGACACCGTGACGCGATAGACAAGCCGGGCATGCCAGGTCCACCACAAAAGCGTGATGGCAATCATGGCATTGATCAGATTTGGCTCCAGCACATTGCCAATCGCCAGTGCCATCACCAGCGGCGGAATGGCCAGCATGATATTGGTGAAGCCTGTGATCAACCGCTCGGTCCAGCCGCCGAAATAGCCAGCGCACAGACCTAAAACCGCGCCAATCGGCACCGAAATTCCCAACACGCTAAACACCAGCAGTAACGAGACGCGAAAGCCAAAAATGGTGCGGGTAAACAAATCGCGGCCCACCTTGTCGGTTCCAAACCAATTGGTGAGGTTTGGCAGATTGTGGCGATGGCGAAAATCGACAATGGAGCCGATATGGCTGGGAAAGGGCGTGATCAGTGGCGCAAGGATGGCCATGACCACCACTGAAATCACAATCAGCGCCCCGATCAAGGCAGCAGGATTGCGAGAAAACCGATACCAGCTCATGTAACCGGCGGAGAGATTGTTTTGGCTCATCATTGACCTCCCCGAAAACGCAAACGCGGATCAATCAGGCTGATGACGAGATCGATGACCAGATTGGCGAGAATGAAAAACAGGCCGGAAATCAGCACCACCGCCATCAAGGCATTGAGGTCTTTTTGCAAGATGGCATTAAGACCGTAAGAGGCAAAACCGCCCCAGCCAAACACCATTTCCACCACGAAGGCATTGCCAATCAGCGAGGCAAATTCCAGCCCCATAATGGTCAGCGGCGCAACAGACGACAGCTTGAGCAGATAGCGGAAGGTCACCACATAATCCGGCACGCCGAAACTCAACAGCGTCAACACATGGTCCTTGCGTTGGTTTTCAATCATCGCCGAGCGCATAATGCGGGTGATCTGGCCAATGCCCGCCATGGCCAGTGCCAATGCGGGAAAGACCAGATGTTGCAAGGCATCTGTGAACACATCCAATCGGCCGTGGATCACACTATCCACCAGCAGAAATCCGGTTGGGCCAGCAGGGGCGTGGAGGTCGAAATTCACCTGCCCCAGCAGCGGCCAGCCGGGCAGAAAATTCGCGGCAAACAATTGCAGGCCAATGGCAAACAGAAAGGATGGTACCGTGACTCCAATCATCGAAAACAGCCGCCCGGCATTATCAATCCAGCTGTTGCGATGGCGTGCAGTGAGAACGCCCAGTGGAATGGCAATCAGCAGGTCGAGAATGACCGTCACCACCACAAGCTCCAGCGTGGCGGGAAGAAAATCGCGGATGTCCTGAGTAACTTGCCGATGGGATGACAGTGATTGGCCAAGATCACCCTGCACGGCATTCGTGATATAGCGGCCATATTGCACGATCACCGGCTGATCGAGTCCCATTTCGTGGGCAAGCGCCGTGACCTGCTCTTGCGATGCTGACGGCCCCAGTGCCATGCGGGCGGCATCACCCGGAACTACCCGCGCCAGCGCAAAAATCATCAAAGACAGAACGAACAGCACCATGACAACGGACAGCGTCCGCCTCATGATCTGTTCGACAACATGCAAAACCATCCCACTCTTCCCTGTCCTGTTGCCCCATGGTGATCGCAGGGGCAGAACAGAGCAATGCAGGTAAAGGATAGGTTTTTATGAAATTGGGATAGTTTTACAAGATTTCAGGCGTTAGCGTGATGGCGTACAAGTCTTGTATCTGAACCCGGCAACAAAGGTTCCCAGAGAAAGAATCACAGAGACCAGACCCAATGTTGCCACGGCGGGCTGTAATCCGCCCATTGCGGTCTCGACGGCGAAGGTCATGGGCGAGCAGAGAAACATGCCGACAAAGAAGGCCGTCGCCCAGAAGCCGATGATGCGTCCTCTATGCTGAAATGGCACGACGCCCTGCCCCCATCCCAACAGGATCGGGATGATCATGCCAGCGCCGATCTGTTGCAGAGCGGCGAAAAATGCCGCAGGCATAGGGGCTGAGGAAAAGCCGATACCAATCATGCCCGCACCAATCGCCCCGCCTGCGGCGGCGAGTTGCAGATGGATCTGCTTATCCGCCAGTGCCTTGTAAATGAAGGAGCCGACGATATAGCCCAGACTTGTAAGCGCCAGAATGATACCCGTCTCGGTGTGCGATTTCACGCCGGTTGCTTCAAGAATTCGTGCCATATGTAATGGCTCCACATAGTATAACACGGAAGAGACCAGCGTGACCGCAGCGACCAGAAGACCGGCACGCCAGGAAAATGGAATGGTTTTTTCCTGTGTCGTCACATGCACCGCGCGGGTTGGCTCGGTAATATAGATCAGCGACAGAATGAAAAACGGGATGGTGACGAGGTAAATTGCGAAAGGGGCCTGCCAGCTGACATCGGCCAACGCGCCACCCAAGGCCAGAAGAGCGGTGCCGCAGACTGAATTGGCTACGCTTTGCCATGCCAGCCATTTCTTGCGGTTGCTGCCATAATAATCTGCGGTCAGGGCACCGCTGGATGTGACAACACCCGCCTCTGCCACGCCAACCAAGGCCCGCGAAATGATGATCAAGGTGATCGAGGAGAGCAAAAGCGGAGCGAGTGCTGCAACAACATACAGCCCGAACGAAATGTTCAATGTCCGCCGACGGCCGATCCGGTCTGCAAGCCACCCGGCCCACGGCGCGCTCAGGGCGACGCAAAGTGAGGGGATTGTGATGATCATTGGCACCAGAAGGCCCGCATTGGGCACGCCACCAAATTGCTGGAACAGTTTTGGAATCACTGGAAGCAGCGCAACCACCGCCATAACCGGCAGGCATTGCGATGCAATCAGGACAATGCCCTTTATCACCGGATGATCGATGTGTCCGGTCTCGGCCCTCACTCCAGCCGTTGCGGGTGTGTCTATGGATACGCCTGCCATATCTTGCTCCTCCCAAAGCAACTCCGTCACTCGCAGGTGACGGAATGGTCAATTTTCACAATTTCAGCGGACTCCATCCTCAAGGATCAATTGGGCGGCACGGACCGCAATCGCCATTGCAGGGCCATTGGTGTTGCCCGACACGGTGGTTGGCATGATCGAGCAATCGACAACGCGCAGTCCCTGAATGCCATGCACCCGGCAACGGCTATCCACCACAGAGTTTTGCGCATCCACACCCATCGAGCAGGTGCCGGTGCCATGCAGACCCGGACTGAGCATCCACTTCAGCTCTTCGGCGATCTCTTCATCTGTCGTATATTGATGACCCGGCGTTCGCTCCTCACCGACAAAATCCTTCAAGGCAGGGCTGGCTGCGAGACTGCGTAAGGTTTTAAAAAGCCGGATTGCCATCTCCCGATCATAGGGGTCTTTCCACCATCCGGCTTCGACTTCCGGCATGTCATCGGGATTGGCTGATGTGATGGCCACAGAGCCACGGCTTTTGGGCCGCAGGTGAAAGCCGGAAAACATGATGCCTGGCTCCGGCGTCAACGGTCCTCGCCCCGGCTCGGCCTTCATTTCCTTGGATGAGCGCATGGCAAACGGACCAGCACCCAGCTGAAAATCCGGCCAGCGGCTGTCACCGTCCGGCGCATACAGCATGGTGATCGGCATTCCGACGCTGGCAAGCAGTCCCTTGAAGCCGAGAAGATATTGCAAGGCGTGCCGAAGCAGACGCCACCCCTGGAACTCCCGGTTCATGCCCGGATGATTGTGCAGTTTGTAAGTGATGGTCACCATGGCGTGATCCGTCAGATTTTGACCTACTGCCTTCAAAGGTTGAACGACCGGAAGGCCAAGGCTTTTCAAAAGCTGCGGATTGCCGATGCCTGAAAGTTGCAAAAGCTTTGGCGATGTATAGACGCCCGCTGAGAGAATGACCTCTTTGTCGGCAGTCAGGGTGATCTTTTGCCCGTTGCTGCGGCCCTCCACGCCCACTGCGCGGCCATTCTCGATCCGCACCCGGTCAATAGACACGCCCGTCATAATGGTGAGATTCGGTCGTGAGCTTCGCACCGGCGCAACAAAAGCTTCATAGGCCGAAGCGCGCACGCCGCGCCGATCCACCGTGAATTGCGACCAGCCCATGCCGTCAGTATTGGGTTGGTTGATGTCGTCGAGCCATTTGAGACCCAGCCCCTGACCGGCCTTGACGATGGCATCCATGACCGTCGAACGATAGGTCGAGCGGGTGATTTGCAAAGGGCCGTTTTTGCCGCGCGTGGCATGGGCACCACTTTCGTGGTAATTTTCCATCCACTCGAAACAGGGCAGCATGGCGTTCCAGCCCCATTCCGGCAGGCCGCGGTCGCGCCAGCCATCGTAATCGCGCTGCATACCCCGCAAATACCAGGTGCCATTGACGGCGCTTGATCCACCCAGCCCCTTGCCGTAATTCCAGCGCTCGGCTGCCCGGCCCAATTGTGGTTTGACCGGAAAAAACCAATAAAAGCGCGGATTGCCGAAAAGCTTCATAAAGCCGCCGGGCATTTTGATGAAGCGGTCCTGATTGTCGCCACCGGCCTCGATCAGAGCGACGCGGGTGTTTGGGTTCTCTGAGAGACGGTTGGCCAGCACGCAGCCGGATGATCCGGCTCCGACAATGATATAATCGTATGTCTCGATCATCGGCTCATCCTGCGTTGCGCAAAATCGTGTCGATCATCGCGCGCCAGGCCAGCACGCGGGTAAAGCCGCTGCCGTCATCAACCATGTGGCCTTCCCATTCGGCGGAAATCGTGCCGCGAAAGCCGTTGTCGATGAAGACTTTCATCGTCTTCTCATAGTCAATCGCAGCATCTGCGCCGGTTGCGGTATCAACATCATAGAACTTGCCGTGGACATGGAAACACTGCGGCATGATCTCCGCCCAGCCTTGCGGGTCTGAGCGGTTGATGATGCCGTAAATGATCATCAGTTCTACGGCATGGCGATCCTCAATTCCGTTCGCGCCACACCATTGCATCAGGGTGCCAAAACGCTGGAAAGGCTCGATATTGTCGTCGTGCCAGATTTCCAGTGCCTTCTGGATGGCCTTTTCCGGCGCGCCAACCACAGTGCGGAAATAGTTGATGTGCAAATCCGGCACGGCGCGGGCTGTTGCGCCAAAATCAGGAATGAAGCCGAGTATGTCCGTATCCATCTCGGCATACATGGTCCGGTATTGCAGGATGTGCGGATGGTTGGCGCTGTGGGGTGCGTGAATCTCCAGCCCCAGTTTCACGCCCAGTTTTTCCGCAAGCGGAACGCATTTGCGAATGACATCCGGGGTTGTTGTGTTCTGGTAACGGACACAGCGGAAGCCCAGCTTTGCCGCAGACCGGATCTGGCGTAAGTGAAATTCCACCATCTCCTCATCGGAAACCGGCGTTCCGGGGCGCATAAATCGGTCAGCATTGATACCAAGGCAATTGGCAAACAGCGCGGTGTTGGACAAAAGCGCCTTGAAGCGGTCGGCTTCCGCATCGGAAACATCCGGGAAGCTGCGAAAGCTCTGAAATCCCACCAGTTCGAGTGCCGGACCGAGTGTGAGGCGGTCCACCTCCCGAACAAGCTGTTCAAAATCCATGCTGCGGCTGTGGTATTCGTTGGTGAAGGAATAGAGCGTGGTGCCCAATGTAATGGCAGAGGAGGTCGCTGTCATGGTCATGCCGCCTTCATCAGTGCCGTGCCACGGGTTTTGCGGCGAAAATCAGCGATATAGGGAGGGAAAAAGCTCAAGGTGATGTCGATCTCGTGTTCTGATGCTTCTTGTGCACTGTTGACCAGAATGGTCATGCTATCGCGCACGTACCAGTAGGAAC
This sequence comes from Gillisella vitis, assembly GCF_014204625.1. Lineage (GTDB taxonomy): Bacteria > Pseudomonadota > Alphaproteobacteria > Rhizobiales > Rhizobiaceae > Allorhizobium > Allorhizobium vitis_F. The sequence continues at coordinate 77,314 of NZ_JACHLU010000014.1, forward strand.
TGGTCAAATCAGCAAGGTCGGAAACGGGATGCTGCGTGCCGTTCAGCTCGAACGAGAGGTCGGTGGCGTCAATCGTGCGTCCATCAACTTTCACCTCGTCAATGACAATCACGGATAATGGCAAGCTGCGATACCACGGTAATCTCACTTTAAACGAAAGGCGACCATCGCGCACGGCGAGACTGTCGCGCTCAAGGAGCACGTTCGTCATCATGTCTTGAATCCTCCTGCAAACAGCCAGCCTCCGCTGGCAGATCCGCCAGTCTCCTCCAGCGGTTTGCTTCTTATCAATGCAAGCCACGTTTCTGTCAATATGAGCGCACTCATTTTATGAAATTTTCAATTCGCTTAGATTTGAGAATTAATTATTTTTACGATAAAAAATGGCTATTTATGCCTTAAAATAAATTATGATCATGCTCATTTTTTGATTCTAATTGAGGTGCGCACAAATCCACCTCATATGTTGAAAACGGAATACGGTTGACGCATTCATATCCGCACGTCATGACGTGGGCAGCGATCACATCGATTTTTGCAGGTGAGGGATTTTGTCCAAGGTCAGTCGTGGTAAAGCGGATAAATTGCGCCGTATCCGCGATGCATCGCGGGCGATGTTTTTGACGAAGGGCTATGAGGCCGCGACGATCCGCGAAATCGCACGTGTTGCGGAGGTCGCACAAGGCACACTGTTTCTCTATGCGTCTTCCAAGCGTGATCTTCTGTTCATGCTCTACAATGATGTTTTGCAGGAGATTACCGATAGCTGCGAAACTATCCCTGTTGGTGAGGTGTCAATACTGGAAAATCTCATGCAGATTGCGCTCATTCACTTGCAGCGCTATTCTGATGAGATTGCGATCATGCGGCTCTCCTTGGTCAATCTCAATCTCTACGACCATTCGGACGAGTCCCGCCGTTTCGAGGCCATTTATACGCGGGTCGAAAACCTCGTCGGCATCTGCCTGTCTACCGCGCTTGACCAGGCAGAGTTAAGGCGGGATTTCGCCGTCGATCTCGTGTCCAACATGATTTTTGTGTTGCTGATCGAATTGTTCAAAGCCTATTTGCGCAGTGATCCGCCCGATATTCGGCGCGTGATGCACACGGCACATCAACAGCTTTGCGTGGTGTTGAACGGCCTTGGAGCAACCGAGAAAGCATTTGCGATAAAGGACAGTCGGATTATTGAATTTATTTCATGATTTTTCTGTTTGTCCTTCTTGCTGGTGTGTTTTTCAACAGTACAGCACAAACGACACACGTGTTTCCCACGGAGATAATGCGTCAGCGCACCCAGCCCAGCGCCCTTGCGGTGGCAATCGCTTCATGGCGGCGGGCGCAGCCGAGTTTGCGATAGACGTTTTTGAGATGAAACTTCACTGTCGGTTCGCTAATGCCGCAGTTTCTGGCAATCAGTTTGTTTGAAGCACCTTCTGTCAGCATCATCAGAATTTTCAGCTCCTGCTGGGTCAGTTGCGTCCTGGCGGCAGCGAGGCTGCTTTGCCGCCCCTTGTCCAGACGGCGCAGGATGGCGCGGGCAGGTGTGGCGGCCATGACGTAATCGGCCATACGCTTGTCTTGCAACAGATGATCGAGAAACAGCCATTCCTCGGCAAGCGCCATCAAGCCGCCGTGGCTTGCGCACAGCTCAAACACCAGTCGCAACAGATTACGGGCCTTGGAGTTCTGCTGTGTGTGTCGACACACGAAGGCAAGCCAGATTGTGGTGGCAATTTCCTGCCGCACGAGCAGATGCGGATTGCCCAGTATCGCTTCCAGTTTGCGCTCAAGATGCAGAAAGTTTGGGCGCTCATAGGTTATCTGTCGCAGCCAGCTCAAGGCCAGCGTGATGTCATTGCGCGCACTCAAGCGTGCCAATGCCTGTTCGGCACTTTCGATCCAGACCCGGTTAAATCCTGCATTGAGCGGCGTCAGAAGCCGGACGGCATCACCCCAGCCATTGCCGTTTTGCAAGATCTGCGCCTTGCGCACTTCCAATGATAAGCGAAACTGCCGATTGAGAGGCTGATACACGCTCCAGCGTTCCAGAAATCGCAAGGCCGCGCGAGTGGACATATGCACGCTCAGGGCATGGCTGCCATAGTAAATGGCAATGTCGGCCAGACTCGGCCACAGCTCACCCTCCATCAGGGCCGAGAGGCCATGATCCAGAAAGACCAGCAGCGTTTCCGGCTCACCATTCTCATAGGCCATGCAGGCATGGACGAGATCCAGTAAGCGCTGATCTCCGGGACTGTCAAATCCGGTTTTGGACAGCATTTCGGTAGCGAGCCGCAAGCACTGACCCATGCGGTTGAAATCCGAGGTCAGCAGGCTGAGAACGGATTGATGAAGGGCGATATAGAAGCATAAAATCGGATAATCGGCCTGTCGATAGGCGGCCATTGCCTTTTCCGCCATGCCATCGGCTTGCTCATAACGCCTGAGCCGCAGGAAAAATTCCAGCATGGCATTGTAAAACGATCCGCGCAGTTCCGGGGCCTCCAGAGGCAGATCACGACCGATGTCGAACAGCGCATTCAGCAATCTGTCGGTCGGCGCAACATCCTCATAAATCAGCACGGTGATACGAAACAGTCTGACCCGCAACGACAGTTGGCTCTTGCCAGAGAGCACGGTGAGCACATCGCGCATTTCTTGCCCGAAATGTCGGACAAGAAACTGCATTGCCCAAGGCACATCGCCGGTTTTGATCATCACAAATGCCCGGCTGATGACCAGTTCGTCGTGATCATCATCGCCTGCGGCTTCAAGGCGTGACAGCAGCCGCAGGAAAGCCTCGTGACCCAATCGATAATACAGAAACCAGCCACCGGCCTTGCAAAACAGCGTCCGCGCCTGAAATGTGTGTTTTTGCTCCAGAAGCAGCACGATAACTGCCTCGAGATTGTGAGGTCTTTGCAGCAGGGTTTGTGCCAGATGACCAGACATGTCGGTTGGCATTTCAGGGTCGGTGAGGCGCTGGATCAGCAGTTTTTCGACTGCCCTCGGCAAGGCATTCTCAATATGCCGGCAGGCCAATGTGGACGGATGCGCCAAGGGCGGTAAACGCATTCTCAGCCAGCTTGGCCAATTGTCTCCGCACGTCGCCAAGAGGGATAACTGCGCCTCATCAAGATCAGCCAGACTTTCATCGGCCAGAAAGCAAACCAGTCGTCTCTCCAGAGAGGCCGCATCCTGAATGTAAGCGCCGGGTGACAACAACACTGGCCAACCGGCACACTGGTCCCAATCGTGAGGAGACAAGACGTCGCGTGTCAGAAGAAGATCATCCCCGGTCAGATCCATCACGTGGCCGTAAAGACGCAGGCGCTCCAGCCCAGGTACCGTGTCTCCGGGACGCAGGGCAATTCCGTAACGCTGTCCCTTTTCCATGTGCGAAAGGTCTGGTTTCATGGCTGGATGATCGCAGATAGCCCAACGCCCGGTATTGATGCCTGATCTGGCGACCCGTTTGGCCAAAGCATCCAAAATGCATGTCTTGCCAAATCCGGCAGGCGCAGTGATCACAATCACGGGGCGGGGATCACTCAAAATGCGCTCGACAAGGCTATCGCAGATCATCGATGTGTTCCGTTTCAAGGCCATTTTCATCACAGCTTATTGCCGCTCTCCGTTAAAACGGAATTGGTGCGCGGGTCAAATTTCTACGTTTTACATCTATGCACCAGGATGATTGAGAGTTTGTCAGAGAAAACCAGTTCCCACTTTTCAGCCGATGCTTTAGCCCGCAACGCCGCCCGCTTGACAGAGGCCGAGACACCCCATAATAAATTCGTCAGCGTACCGAACAAAATAAGGATGAGATGCGTGTCTGGTTCGGCCACTATATTCAATGTTGGAATGTCGATTGCGCATAGTCAGGACAATATGGGCCGTGGGCAAAGTCGGGCGTGTGTGATTGGCATCGACCTTGGGGGCACCAAGGTGCTGGCTGGCATTGCTGATCGCCATGGACATGTTTTGACAACGCTGGAGCAGCCAACCTATCACGGTGAGAGCGGCTCTGTTCTTGATCAGATGGTTTCTGTGATCGAAATGCTGCTGTCGGATACGGAGCGTTCCGCCGATGATCTGTTGGGCGTGGTCATTGGAGTGCCGGCTGCCGTCGATCCGCGCACGGGGCTGGCGACGCTTTCTCCCAATCTGAGGCTTCCTGCCGACTGCTCGCTGGCAGAGTTGATGACAGGCCGGATCGGTTGTCCCGTGGTTGTCGAGAATGATGTCAATCTGGCCGCTTTTGCAGAGGCCAGCGCGTGGCATTCGGAGTGTGGCGGCTCTCTGGTGTTTATTTCGTTTGGAACCGGCGTTGGCATGGGGCTGGTGATCAATGGTGAGCTTTGGCGCGGGGCTTTTGGCCGCGCAGGCGAGATTGGCTTTCTTCCCGTTGGTGCAACACCGCATGAACGTGCGCCGCATTCTGAAAACGGTCTCTATGAAGATGCCGTGGGCACCCATGGTATTCGTGCCCGTTTTTCTGCTGGTGCAGAGACTGTCGCCGATCTGTTTGCCTCTGCCCGTCAGGGGCGCGGCGAGGCGCTGGCTGCCATTGATGAGATTGCCCGGTCTGCGTCTGTCGGGCTTGCGGCCGTGCACGCGCTGCTGGATCCGTCTGTTACGGTGATTGGTGGTGGCATTGGCACTCAGGTCGAGTTTTTTGAGCCTTTAAAGCGGCATTTACAGGCATTGCTGCCCTTTCACTGCCGTGTTGAAAAAAGCCGTTTTGGCGCACGGGCAGGGATGATGGGTGCCCTTTCGCTGGCTCTGAAAGCAGCCGTTGAGCTTTCTGATGGCCGGGATAAGCACGTTCAAATCCCTGACAGACTCTAAAGGAGAGCGTAATGGAACAGAGGAAACCCATGGCGCAGGCCAGACAGGATGGTTTCGTGCAAAGCGAAATGCCATTGCAACTGGCGTTTATGGCTCCGCGCCTGCAAGGCGATTTTTTTCCTGAAGGCCGTCTGGAGCTTTCCCTGTGGGGATGTGGTCGCATGGCCAATATCTTTCTCAAGCCATGGAGCGGTCCTTTCACCTACGCGCCAAATCGGATCACCGCAGGAGAGCATGGATTGTATGTGGCGCAATCGGCACCTGTGTTGGTGCTGACAGGCGCGCAGATCAAGTCGGCTCGGCCTGCGCGCCGCTGTGCATGGTGGGGTACGCTGACAGAGCCACAAAAAATTGTGCGGCAGGGTGCACGGCGTATCGTGACAACGCACTGGGGCGTGACGATCATCGAGGAACGCGCGGACGGCGTGATTGTGATTGCGGCGGGTGCCAGTCACAATGAGGCTGAGCGGGGCATGGCCTTGTCTGCTGATGCGATTATCGCTGAGGCCAACGCCTATGCCGAGCGGTGTGACATCTTGCCAACAGCCTCACCACTGATGCGCAGTATGGCGATACAGAGCGCCCATGCGTCGCTGTCCAGCATTCGCCGTGCGGAGGATGGCTCCTTTCTGGGGCTTGCAGCCGGGCAGGCCTATAGTGCGCCGACGCGCACCTACTACCGTGATGGATATTGGACTTTGCAGGCGCTGCTGTTTCTGGACACAGATGCGGTGCGCGACCAGATTGATCTTCTGGCCACCGGCATTCAGCCCGATGGCGAAGCGCCAAGCGGCGTGATTCTGACGGGGCCACAGCAGGGTGAGGAATGGGAAAAATTCCGCACCACCTCGCCGGACTATATGGAGCATTCACGCCGCACCGACTGGTGGAGCGACCACTTTGACAGTCCGCTGTTTTTTATCCTGACAATTGGCGATTATATTCGCGTCACAGGTGACAAAACGGTTCTCACCCGGCATTGGACGACTGTTGAGGCCATTTTCCGCCGCTATCTTGGTTTTGATCTCAACGGCAATGGCCTGCCGATCAAGCCCCGCCATGATCGTGACTGGGCTGATAATGTCTATCGCCATGGCTATGTTGCCTATAATCTGGGCTTGTGGATCGGGGCGCTGGATGCTTTGGCGCACTATGCTGGTGACATCAGCGCGGCTGTGGCCGATGAGGCACGCAACACGGCTGCGAAGGCGCGGGCATCGCTGGATGAGGCCCTGCTGGTGCCGGGTGGCTGGTATGCGGATTACGGCACAAAGCAGGATTTTCTGGAAGATCATCTGACGCTGGACAGTCTGACGTTGCTGCGGTTTGATGCTGTGAGCACAGAGCGGGCGCAGATCGTGCTGGGTAAAGCGGCGTCCATGCTGGAAACCCGCAACAATGACAAGCAGCCCTATGGCGACTGGGGCGTGATGTGCGCATGGCCACCATTCAAGCGTGCGGCAGACACCCGCGCCAAGTCGGCTTTTGCCTATCGCTATCACAATGGCTCTGATTGGCCCTATCTGTCTGGGCTTTATGCAGAACAACGGCTGAAATACGGGCTGGATGGCTGGGATTATCCGATGCTGCGCTGGTGGCAAACCAGCCTTGAAAACGGCTGGATTGGTTCTGTGGAATATTTCGCGCCGCCATTTGGGCGCGGTTCCCTGCTGCAAGGCTGGACGGGCATGTCAGCGGCTGCGATTTTAGAATACAGGCCGCAGATTGAAGCAGCGATCGCGGCGGGCACGGTTGGGTAAATGGAAAATGGCCGGGGAGACCCGGCCATTTGCTGTTACCAGCGGCTTTCTATTGATTGCGCAGGAGTCTCAATATCAGGCGGCGAACTTCGCCTTGGCCGCGTCGGCGTCCAGAAACCAGATGACGCGATTGTGGGTTTGCAAGGCAGATGCCGGGCAATCGATATTGAATGTTCCGCTGTGGGCGCGGCGCACAGCCTCAGCCTTTGCCGGGCCAGTGGCCAGCACAACGATCTCGCGGGCCGACAATATGGTGCCAATACCCATGGTGACAGCAGAAGCTGGCACCTGACCATCGGGGAAAAACCGGGCGTTTGCCAGAAGGGTTTCCTCGTGCAGGTCAACGAGGCGGGTTTGACTGTCGATCAACGATCCCGGTTCGTTGAAACCGATATGGCCATTGCGACCGATGCCGAGCAGTTGCAGATCAATGCCGCCAGCTTGGGCGATCATGGTCTCATAGTGATGCGCCGTGGCGTCGGCTTCCGGCAGATAGGTCTTGGCCTTGTCAATATCGACATGATCAAACAGCAACCTATCCATTGTGCTGCGGTAGGAGCCGGGATCGGATGCGGCCAGACCAGCATATTCATCCAGATTGAAGGTGGTGACCTTGGCAAAGCTGACATCGCCACGCTGAAAAGCCGCGACCAGATGGGCATAGACCGGCTCCATGGTGGCGCCGGTTGCCAGCCCCAGCACGGCGGCTGGCTTTCCGCTGATAACCTTGATGATATGCCGGGCAACCGCTTCGGCCGCGGCGTCCTGTGTTGGAAAAACACATTGCTGATCTGAGAATGTCTGCATGGTCAATTGGCCTTTTGGGTCTTGTTCTCAGGCAGGCGTGCTGGCGATCAGACTGCCATCTGCACGGCGCTTGGCAAAGGATAGGTTGGTTTTGCCATCAAAAACATGAAAATGACCCGGCTGAGCAGCAAATTCGATCATTTCATTTTCGCCAACAGTCACATGGCCTGAAAGATGCACGCTTGTTGGAGTAGGATTACCCTCGATCCGCCCATAGACATAGGTTTCCGTACCCACACTTTCTGAATAATCAGCGCGGAAGCTGATCTTGTGGTCAGTCGCTGACGATTGCCCCGTCAGGCGGAAATGGTTGGGACGAAGACCCAGCGAAACAGGCTGGCCTATGGCGGCAGACGTTCCATCGACCGGCACGGTAACCAGGCCCAGACCATCAACCTCAATAGCCAGCATTTCCGCTTGCACATGGCGAATGGTGCCATTGTAGAAATTCATTTGCGGAGAACCAATAAAGCCTGCCACAAATTTATTGGCTGGAAACTCGAACAGTTCCAGCGGCGCACCAAATTGCTCCAGATTGCCGCCGTTTAACACCGCGATGCGGTCCGCCATGGTCATGGCCTCAACCTGATCATGGGTCACATAAATCATGGTGGCCCCCAGCCGCTTGTGCAGGCGGCTGATTTCGCCACGGGTTTGCACCCGAAGGGCAGCATCCAGATTGGAGAGCGGTTCGTCAAACAGGAAGATTTTCGGATCACGCACAATTGCGCGCCCGATGGCCACGCGCTGACGCTGCCCGCCAGACAGTTGCTTGGGGCGGCGGTCCAGCAGGGGCTCAATCGCCAGCATACGGGCGGCTTCCGCCACTTTGCTGTCAATCTCCTGTTTGCTGAGCGACAGGTTTTCCAGCCCGAACGAGAGATTTTTGCGCACCGTCATGTGAGGGTAGAGGGCATAGGACTGAAACACCATGGCAATGCCACGATCTCCGGGCTGCTGTTGGGTGACATCGTCATCGCCAATCAGGATCTGGCCCTTGGTGGTGGTTTCAAGACCCGCAATGATGCGAAGCAGCGTTGATTTTCCACAGCCGGATGGGCCAACCAGCACCACAAACTCCCCATCCTTCACCGCAAGATCGATTCCGTGCAGAATGGGGTGGGTTCCATATTGCTTGACCACGCCCTGAAGCGTTAGACCTGCCATTGCCTGTTCCCTTTGTTGGTCGCTCCGCAGCCGTGTGGCGGCGCAAAGCCAGTTCATTGTGTCACTCTGCGGTTTTCATCATAGTTCGTCAAGGTGCCGAACATAAAATTTGATAAAGGGGCGTTTGTTGGTGCTCAGGACGTGATGCGTGCTTGACACTTTGTTTTTCTCATATTTAATTCGTCTTGGTAACGAACAAATTGGAACGAGCATTGAATTCTACCCGGTGTGCCGGGTCTCAAACTTTCAGTGAAACACGGTTCAGCAAGGGTTTCAGCCCTTGGACAAAGGGGAAGATGATGATGGTTTTCAAGTGGATGGGCAGTGCGGTATTGGCCGCTTCTCTCATGGTTTCAACGGCGTCTGCGGCTGAGCTCAAGGTGCTGTGGTATGTTGATGATGACGCGCAGGAGGCGGTTGTTCGCGGCCTTCTGGATGATTATACGGCAGCGCACCCGGATACGACCTTCAGCTTGCAGATTACGCCCTATAGCGGCATGATCCAGAAATTCCAGCAGTTTGCGGCATCCGGCATTATGCCTGATGTGGCGCTGACCTCCTCAATGGAGCCGATTATTCGTCCTTTCCTCGTCGATTTCAACAAGGAGATCGGTCCAGACTGGATCAATGATTTCGTCAAGGGCTGGGCAGACGGTGCACGCCTTGGTGATAAGGTGATTGCCGCCCCGCTTGATGTGACATCGACAGGCATGTTCTTCAACACAGATGCTTTTAAAAAGGCTGGCGTTGAGATTCCATCGCAAGACAAGGGCTGGACATGGGAAGAGCTGGCACCAAAGCTGAAAGAGGTGGCTGAAAAATCCGGTACCCGCTATCCGCTGGTATGGGATGTGTCGGCCAGCCGCTGGATTGTGCATCAGTTCCAGTACGGCAATCACATTTTCTCTGAAGCCGCCCCGGTAAAGGTGGTGATGGATGACGCCAAGTGGACAAAGTCGCTGGATAATTTCATTGCCATGAGCAAAAATATTATGCCGCCCGGCCTGTGGAGCGGTGCAAGCTCCGACAATCCGAAAGAGCTGTTCATGGGTGGTCAGGCTGTGGCTTACATGTCCGGCAGCTGGCAGATTCCAACACTTGCCAGCAAGGCAAGTTTCAAGTGGCAGGCTGGTCCAACCCCTTCCGGCACGGTTCGCTCCTCCATTTACGGCGGCGATTATCTGGTGGCCTTCAACACCAGCCCCCATCTGAAAGAGGCCGTCTCCTTTATCAAATGGATTACCGCACCCAAGGCGCAGGCCGATTTTGCCAAAAAGATGGGCGTTATTCCAGCCAATCTGAAAGCGGATACGGTTGATTATGGCAACTCCATGGCGTCCGATGCGGTCAAAACCATGCAGGCTGAGCTGAACGCCAGCCCGGTTTATGCGGCAACCGATCAGGCATGGCCGCAGATGCAGGCCGTTTGGGGACCAATCAAAACCGCCGTCACCCAAGCTGTGGCTGGCCAGATCACCTCTGCACAGGCGATTGCTGACATTCGCAAAGCGGCCGAGGCTTCTGTCGAGGCGCAGCAGTGAGCGCGACCTTGACCGCACCAGCAAAGACGGCGGCCTCCCGGTCGTCGTTTTTCAGATGGCAGGCGCTGAGGCGTCTGTCATGGCCCTATTTCCTCATCCTGCCAACAATGGCGCTGATTGTGGCGTTTTCGCTCTATCCGCTGGTGCAGGGCTTTTACATGTCCTTCTTCAGGCGGGGCGTGGTGGTGCTGCCGCAAGTGCCGCAAACCCTGCCGCAGTATGTTGGTCTGGATAATTTCATTCACCTGCTCGACAATCCCGATTTTCGGCTATCGCTGCTGAAAACGGTCGGCTTCGTGGTTGTGGCCGTGCCTTTGAACATTGCGCTGTCGCTGTCGCTGGCGATCTTGCTGCAACCGCAGACGCGGCTTTTTGCCTTTGCCCGCACGGTGGTGTTCTTTCCATCGATGATCAGCCTGCTGATTATCGGCATCACCTGGCGCTGGCTGTTTGGCTTGAACAACGGGTTGGTGAATTACCTGCTGTCGCTTGTCAGTATCGCACCCGTTCCGTGGCTTGAGCAGGATACGATGGCGCAGATTGCCGTTGTCGTGGCCTGGGTCTGGTGGCAGGCCGGTGTGAACATGATGATTTTTCTATCGGGCCTCACCGCGATTTCGCCGGATTATTACGAGGCGGCGTCGATTGATCGCACCAGCAAATGGCGGCAGTTTACTCATATCACCCTGCCGCTGCTGCGACCAACCATGGCTGTTGTGGTGGTGCTCTCCTCCATTGAGGCGTTCAAGGTCTATGAACTGGTCGTGTCGCTGACCGGCGGCGGTCCCGGCAAGGCAACGGTCTATCTGATCCAGACGATTTATGACACAGCCTTTCAGATGCCGATGCAGGCAGGTGTTGCTGCGGCGCAATCGGTGGTTCTTTTCGTCGTCCTGATGGTGCTTGCCATCCTCCAGCTCCGGCTTGCAAGGAATTCACAATGACGAAGACCTATTCACCGGCCCGCTTGATCCTTGTTGCTCTGGTTCTGCTGATTTTCATGCTGCCGCCGGTGTGGCTGTTTCTGTCAGCGCTCAAGCCGCAGGCCGAGATTTTTCAATGGCCTCCGACACTTTGGCCGGAGCATCCGACGCTGGAAAACTTCATCAACACGGTGTCGCGCGCACGGTTTCTGACCTTCTTCAAGAACTCTGCCATTGTGTCGGTGCTCTCGGCGCTGTTATCTGTGACGATCAGCGTCATGGCCGGGTATGCTCTGGCAAAATTCCGCTTCAAGGGCGATACGCTGTTTTTCCTGCTGATCATGTCATCGCTGATGGTGCCGTTGCAGATTATCCTGATCCCGGTTTTTCTGGTGCTGAAAGATCTGGGCATGTTGGACACATTGGCAGGCGTGATCATTGCGCCAGCGGCAACCCCGACGGGGGTGTTTCTGATGCGGCAATATATTCTCAACATCCCCGATAGTCTGCTGGAAGCGGCACGTCTGGAAAAAACCCCGGAATGGCGGATTCTCTGGCGCATCATTGTACCGCTCTCCATCCCTGCCATTGGCACGCTGCTGGCCTTCAACCTGGTCTGGCGCTGGAATGATTATCTCTGGCCCTTCCTGATCATCACCGATCAGGACCAGTGGACGCTGCAATTGGCGATTGCCAATTCCATTGGCCGTTTCGGGATTGACTGGCCCAAACTTCTGTCCATGTCGGTGTTGTCGGTCTTGCCAGTGCTGGTGGTGTTTACCGCGTTGCAGCGGTTGATGATGGGCGGCATTATGGCCGGTGCCACCAAGGAATAGCGTGTTTTTCAGCAGCCTGTCAGGGTCAAACTGAGCCTGACAGGCCCTGATAAATTCACTTAACTATTGCGCTGAAACAGGCAGTCGCATTTCGCTTGGCAAGTCCTGCGGCGAAAACAGCGCATTGTGAACCTGATTGAGCGCAATGGCGACAGCCCCCATCAGGGTCGAGCGAGACGCAAGCGCGCTGGCCTGGACGACAATGGCCCGCTTTGTGCAGGCCGGCAAGGCATCCTGAATGAATTGCACCATCAGCGGATGGCGCCCGACATTGCCGCCCAGAATGATTTTCTGCGGATCAAGGATTGCATCGACGGCGGTTATCAGCAGCGCGCCGAGTCGGGCTGTTTCACGAACGGTATCAAGTGCTTGCAGCTCGCCTTGCTGGGCGCGTTCCAGAATATCGCGGGCGGTCAGCCCGTTTTGCTCCACCCCGTAGCGCTCGACAATCCCGCGGGCGCTGATGGCGCATTCGAGCGCGCCGCGCTCCAGACTTTCACCATGATAGGGATCAGCACCAAAGGGCAGGTAAGAAATTTCACCGGCCGCACCCTTGGCACCGCGCATCAATTTGCCGTTGACCAGCGTGCCCAGGCCAATGCCGGTGCCGAGCGAGATCAGAGCAACGGTCTCCAGTCCAATACCGCTGCCTTTCCAGCTTTCGCCGATCACGGCAGCATTCACGTCATTTTCAATCACGACATCACAGCGCAAAATTTCTTGCAGCTTTTTCACCATGTCCAGATTGCCAATCTCGGCCATGTTGGGGGCAAGGGAAAGGGTTCCGGTTTCCGGGTCAATAACGCCGGGTGTGGCTACGGCTGCCAACAGCACTTTACTATGCGGAATTTTCGCTTTCTTCAGATTGGCGTCGACGAGATTGCGCACATGTTGCAGCAAGTCCTCACCGGCGTGGCCATCACATCCCGTTTCGATTTCCTGCACAATGTTGCCGACAATATCGACAATGGCGATACGGATGGTGTTGGCTCCAAGGTCAATCCCAATCACACAGCCTGCATCGGGCACCACTTCGTAGGTGACGGCACTTCGTCCAACCTTGCCAGACACAACACCCTTCACACGCACCCAGCCTGATTCTTCCAGTGTGCGGATAACCTCGGACATGGTCTGTTTGGAAAGCCCGGTTTTTTTGGCCAGATCCGCACGCGAGGTCGATCCTTCATGCAGCAGAATTTCCATGGCGGCCCGTACAGAAATCTGGCGAAGCATGGGCGGTGTGCTGGTCCAGATGTTCATGTGTTTGCATTCTCCATTGCGTCGGTTGCGGAGCCGTTGTTTTCGATTCGTCTCATTGAAAATATCGCATGTCAAACAAAGGCCTGCAAATAATTCGTTCGCCTGGCGAATTATATCGCTCGTCTGATTGTGCTGACGTTTCAAACCATCTTGCAATTGATGCATCCATCAGCACCTGCCGCAAACAAATGCGTAGCCCGGAACATTGGTACGTGCAGACCGTTGTCTCATCAGTTGATTATCCTACCCGGTTGCATGGAAATTTGCGCGGAAATTCGCAAGCATCTTTGGAGTGTTGCAGCTTTGGGTAGATTGATCAGAATCAAGATGACCCGGCATAGTTAGCGCTAGCTTCGGGATGAGAGGCTTAAAATTCAAGGTGCACGCGCCAAAAAAAGGCGACGATTGACTTTGTCTGCCGGACTTCGACACTGCGAGACAGTTCAGAAAGCAAAGGACGATTCCATGGCTTATTCAACAACAAATCCCTATACTGGTGAGCGGATCAAGAGCTTTGCCAATGCGACAGACAGTGAGGTGAACGCAGCCATTCAGGCGGCTGACAATGCATTTCAGGCATGGCGCAAAGTGAGCTTTGCGGATCGCGCCAAAGTGATGCATGCAGCCGCTGAAATTCTGCGCAAGGATGTCGACGACTATGCCAAACTCCTGACCCTTGAAATGGGCAAGGTGATTGGCGAGGCCAAGGCAGAAGTGGCACTATCGGCGGATATTTTTGATTATTATGCGGTAAATGCCGAGCGTTTGCTGGCTGAAGAGCCGTTGCCGGTGGCCCATGTGTCCGAGGGGCGCGCCATGCTGGTGCATGAGCCGCTTGGTGTTCTTCTGGCGATTGAGCCGTGGAATTTCCCCTATTACCAGATTGCCCGCATCATCGCGCCGCAACTGTCGGCGGGCAACACCATGCTGTTGAAGCACGCCTCCAACGTGCCGCAATGCGCTGCCGCTTTTGAAAAGCTGATGCTGGAAGCCGGTCTGCCCAAGGGCGGGTTCACCAATCTCTATGCCACCCGCGATCAGATCGAGATGATCCTCAATGATCCGCGCGTTCATGGTGTTGCTTTGACAGGCTCGGAAGGTGCAGGTGCGATCGTGGCCTCGCAGGCAGGCAAGGCGCTGAAAAAATCCACCATGGAGCTGGGTGGTGCCGATGCTTTTGTGGTGCTGGCCGATGCAGATCTGCAAAAAACCGTGAAGTGGGCGGTGTTTGGCCGTCACTGGAATGGCGGGCAGGTCTGCGTTTCTTCCAAGCGCATGATCATTGCCGATGAAATCTATGATGCTTTTCTCACCAACTACAAAACGGGCGTTGCCGGTTTGAAGGCGGGTGATCCGTTTGATCCGGAAACAACGCTTGCGCCGCTCTCTTCCCAGAGTGCTGCCGACGAGGTGAAGCAGAAGATCCGTGAGGCCGTGGAGCTGGGCGCAACCGCTGTGGAAGTGGGACCGCCCGTTCCCAATCAGGGTGCTTTTGTGCAGCCAACCATTCTGACAGATTTGGCCGATGACAATCCGGCACGCTACTGGGAGTTTTTTGGCCCTGTTTCGATGCTGTTTCGGGCGAAAGATGAGGCAGACGCCATTCGCATTGCCAATGATACGCCCTTTGGTCTGGGCGGCTCTGTCTTTACCAGTGACACCCAACATGGTGTTGAGGTGGCCCGGCAAATTCAAACCGGCATGGTGTTCATCAACCATCCCACCATGGTCAAAGCCGATCTGCCCTTTGGTGGCGTGAAGCGCTCCGGCTATGGCCGCGAATTGCTCGGCCTTGGCATCAAGGAGTTTGTGAATACCAAGCTGATTGATGTGGTGGATATAGACGCACCGTTCTAGGGCAAATCGACATTCATGCTTGAGCGGGCTGCAAACGGCAATTTTCTGCGATCCGGTGCTCATGTACTCAAGTACTCAAGTACACTCCGCTCCGGTTCTCGAAAATCACCGTTTTCGCCTCACTCCAGCCCGAATGTCGATCCGCCCTAATCAATGAAAAAAACCCGCGCAGTTACAAGCTGCGCGGGTTTTCATTTTGTATATTATGCGCGTTCCAGCGCAATGGCGATGCCTTGGCCAACCCCAATGCACATGGTGGATAGTGAATAGCGCCCGCCGGTGAGCGACAATTCCAGCGCTGCCGTGCCAGTGATGCGGGCACCGGACATGCCGAGCGGATGGCCAAGCGCAATAGCACCGCCATTTTTGTTCACACGCGGATCGTCATCGGCAATGCCGAGCTGGCGCAATGTTGCCAATCCTTGCGAGGCAAAGGCTTCGTTCAACTCGATCACGTCAAACTGATCTTGCGTCATGCCCAGCCGTGCCATCAGCTTCTGGCTGGCGGGGGCGGGGCCAATGCCCATCACCCGCGGCGGAACGCCTGCCGTGGCACCGCCGAGAATGCGGGCAATCGGTGTCAGGCCATATTTTTTCACTGCCGTTTCCGAGGCAATGATCAGTGCTGCGGCACCATCGTTGACGCCGGATGCATTGCCAGCCGTGACCGTGCCGCCTTCCTTTTTGAACGGCGTGCCCAGCTTTGCCAGCGTTTCAATGGTCGTGGCGCGGGGGTGTTCATCTTTTTCCACGATGATCGGATCACCCTTGCGCTGGGGAATGGTGACGGGGGTGATTTCCTGCGCCAAACGGCCATTGGCTTGCGCCTTGGAGGCTTTATCCTGACTGCGAACGGCAAAGGCGTCCTGATCTTCGCGGGAGATTTTATAATCTTCTGCAACATTTTCGCCGGTTTCCGGCATGGAATCGACGCCATATTGCTTTTTCATCAGCGGGTTGACGAAGCGCCAGCCAATGGTGGTGTCGTAAATCTCGGCACTGCGTGAAAAGGCGGTTTCCGCCTTTGGCATCACAAAGGGCGCACGGCTCATGCTTTCCACGCCGCCTGCAATCATCAGTTCAGATTCGCCGGATTTGATGGCGCGGGCAGCGGCAATCACTGCATCCATGCCAGAGCCGCACAGCCTGTTGATGGTGGTACCCGTCACAGACACAGGCAGGCCCGCCAGCAGCAAGGACATGCGTGCCACGTTGCGGTTGTCTTCACCGGCCTGATTGGCGCAGCCGAAGATCACATCATCCACCGCTTCCCAATCCAGCTTGGGATGGCTGGCCAGCAGCGCCTTGAGCGGCACTGCACCCAGATCATCGGCGCGAACGGAGGAGAGCGAGCCGCCAAAACGGCCAATGGGCGTGCGGATATAGTCGCAAATATAGGCTTCAGTCATTGCTCTTCCTCACAAAACCGGCACGACAAGATCGGCCACGGGGCCATCGGTATGCAACGGTGCTCCGGTCATGGCCTGCAACTCATCCATGGTCATGGCAGCCAGTTTTTCACGCACCACGAAATGGCCGTCCTTGATGTCAATCACCGCATGGCTGGTGTAAACGCGGGTGATGCAGGCAACGCCGGTGAGCGGGAAGGTGCATTTGTCCAAAAGCTTGAACTCGCCCTTCTTGCTGACATGCTCGGTGATGACAAAAACCTGCTTGGCCCCATGCACAAGGTCCATCGCGCCGCCCACGGCGGGAACACCCTTGGAGCCGACGCGCCAATTGGCCAGATCGCCATTTTGCGCCACCTGATAGGCTCCCAGAATGGCGACATCCAGATGACCGCCGCGCACCATGGCAAAGCTGTCTGCATGATGGAAAAAGGCAGCGCCCGGCTTCAACGTCACGGCCTTTTTGCCAGCGTTGATCAAATCCCAGTCTTCCTCGCCCTCGGCAGGCGCTTCACCGAAATTCAGAATGCCGTTTTCGGTGTGGAAAATCGCCTGGCGACCCGGCGGCTGATATTGCGCCACCATTTCCGGAAAACCGATGCCGAGGTTGACATAGGCCCCATCGGCAATGTCTTGCGCGGCCCGCCAGGCAATCTGGGCGTTGGACAGTTTGATGTCTTCGCGGGTGTTGATACTCATTTGTAAACCACTCCGGCGCGGATCAGCGCTTCTTCCTGTTGCGCATTGGCGATCTCAACGACGCCATCGACGAAAATACCCGGGGTAACGATAATCTCAGGATCAATCTCGCCGGGTGCAACAATTTTGGAAACCTGCGCAATGGTCTTCTTGGCGGCCATGCACATCAGCGGGTTAAAGTTGCGGCCTGCCTTGCTGTAGGTGAGGTTGCCATGCAAGTCGCCCAAATGGGCTTTGACAATGGCAAAATCGGCCTTCAGCCAGCGTTCCTGCACGTAAGGGCGGCCGTCAAACTCGGCAATCACCTTGCCTTCTGCCAATTCCGTGCCATAGCCGGTGGGGGTGTAAAAGGCCGGAATGCCAGCGCCACCGGCGCGAATGCGCTCTGCCAGCGTGCCTTGTGGCACCAGTTCCAGCTCAATTTCGCCCGCGAGGTAGCGATCGGTGAAGGCACGCGGATCGGATGAGCGTGGAAACGAGCAGATCATTTTCCTGACCAGACCCGCATCAATCATCGCCGCAATGCCAATGCGGCCATTGCCTGCATTGTTGTTGATCACGGTGAGGTCTTTTGTACCCTTGTCAATCAAGGCGTGAATAAGCTCGATGGGTGCGCCAGAGCCGCCAAAGCCGCCAATCATGATGGTCGCGCCATCAAAGATCTGGGCAACGGCAGCGGCCGCGCTTGCGATTGTCTTGTCCATGGGAACTCCCGTTTGTGATTGCGCCAGAGAAATCCCGGCGCGCCTCCACCACAGAAAATAGGCAGGGGTGGAGAAAGCAGCAAGAGATTTGTGCGATAATTGACATTTGTTCGTATATCGCACAAAATGACGTAAAGGGGATCGATCATGCGCGAAACGGATTTTATGGGTGGTTTTGCCAAAGGGTTGAAAATCATTGAAGCATTTGCTGAGACAACGCAGCGGCTGTCGATTGCCGAGGCAGCCAGATTGTCGGGGCTGGACCGGGCCACGGCGCGGCGCTGTCTGCTCACTCTGTCACAACTGGGCTATGCTGATTATGATGGCAAATTTTTTTCGCTGACACCGAAAATCCTGCGCCTCGGCCATGCATGGCTTTCAGCCACCCCCTTGCCTGCGGTGCTTCAGCCTCATCTGGATCAATTGGCTGAAAAAGTCGGGCAAAGTGCGTCGGCCTCGGTGCTGGATGGCACGGAGATTGTCTATATTGCGCGGGCATCGCAACGGCGGATCATGTCGATCAATCTGACGCCCGGCAGCCGCCTGCCATGCTTTTCGGCCTCCATGGGGCGGGTGTTGCTGGCGGCGCTTACGGATCAGGAGGCGCGTGCTGTTCTCGATCGCTCGAACCTTGTGGCAAATACCCCCTTCACCAAGACCGACCCCGCCGAATTGATGGCGGAAATCGCCATTGTGCGGGCAAACGGCTATGCCATCATCGATCAGGAGTTGGAAATCGGTCTCTGTTCCATCGCAGTGCCGGTCCATGATGATCGCGGTCGGGTGGTTGCCGCCATCAATATCGGCGCGCCAGCCGCGCATATTCCCGCATCGGAAATGGCGGAGCGGTTTTTACCCGCCCTTCTGGCCACGCAAGCCTCTCTTGGTGCTCTACTACGGTGAGGTTGCGCTGATTTTTTCTGTCAGGCTGGCCTGCTTTTGCCTTTCCGCCATCCGCCACGCGCGTGGTGTCATGCCCGTCTGCCGCATGAAGAAGCGGGAGAAATAGGCAGGATCGGTAAAGCCGAGGTGCAGGCCAATGGCCTGAACCGAGGCATGGCTGAAGATCAACTCCTGTTTGGCTGTTTCCACCTGTTTGCTGGCAATCAGCTGTTGCAGGGTCATGCCCGTCTGCGCTTTGGTGATGCGGTTGAGCTGGGCGGCCGAAAGCTCCATATGCCCTGCGTAAAAATCTGCCCGTTGCTGATGGCGAAAATGCCTGTCGATCAGGCTGCTCAGGCGCAGGATACGGTCTGCATCCACACCCTGAGGCATGGGCGCAAGGGCACCGTCGGGTGCGAGAAGCAGCAGCACCGTCGCCAGATAGCTTTCCAAAAGCGCATTGCGGATTGTGCGCTCGGCACTGTAGGTTTGCGCAATCCTCTCCATCGTGTCCTGAATGTGCTGACAATCGGGATGTTCGTTGAGCGAAAGCAGCATGGGCTTTGAGAACATGCTGTGCAGATTGGTGCGCACCGACACCGAAAGCGCGGCGGGCAGCACCGTGACAATCAGGCCTTTGATGGAGCGCGAAAAGCGAAAGCCGTGATCAAACTGTGCAGGCACGACAATGGCGGCGGGCGGCGTGATGGCGTAGGATTGTCCATCAAGGGTGGCATCGCCTTCCCCGTCTGAAATGTACAATATCTGCAAGAAGCTGTCGTGGCGGTGGATGTCAATTTCAAAGCGATAAATGCTGCTACGTGCATAAAGTGTTTCGCAATGCAGCCAAAAATCCGCTTCTTTCGTGCTATCTTCGCCATAAAGTCGATAAATTGGAACTTTTGTCAGCCATTTCATCCTTTTGCAGTGTGTTCAAATAATGCAACTATCTGACTGAAAAGTCCATTGAGAAGAACGGGAAGACGGGGCAATTTTTGACAGAGAGCATTTTCGGGAGGATCACATGCGCACTCAGGTTGTTATTATTGGTTCCGGTCCATCGGGTCTGCTGCTGGGGCAATTGTTGCACAAGCGCGGCATCGACACGGTGATTATCGATCGTGTGAGCCGCGATTATATTCTGGGGCGCGTGCGGGCAGGCGTGCTGGAAGAAGGCGCTGTGCAGATGCTGAAAGAGGCTGGAGCGAGCGCCCGTCTCGAAAAGGAAGGCTTGCCCCATGACGGTTTTTCGCTGGCCTTTGACGGGCGCGATCACCGCATCAATCTGTTTGAGCTGACCGGCGGCAAGCGCGTTATGGTCTATGGCCAGACGGAAGTGACCCGCGATTTGATGGATTGCCGCGCATCCGTGGGGGCCACCACCATTTATGAAGCGGCCAATGTGCAGCCCCATGATTTCGACGGCGAAAACCCCTATGTGACCTATGAGAAAGATGGCGTCACCCATCGAATTGACTGTGACTTTATTGCGGGTTGCGATGGGTTTCATGGTGTCAGCCGCAAGTCGGTGCCGGAAAAATCCATCAAGGAGTTCGAGCGCGTCTATCCCTTTGGCTGGCTTGGTATCATGGCCGAGGTGCCGCCGGTGTCGCATGAGCTGATTTATGCGAACCATCCGCGTGGCTTTGCGCTGTGTTCCATGCGTTCCAACACCCGCAGCCGTTATTACGTGCAGTGCCCGCTGGAGGATAAGGTTGAGCAATGGAGCGATGAGCGCTTCTGGGATGAAATTCGTCGTCGTCTGCCCGCGCAACATGCTGAAGCGATGGTCACGGGGCCGTCGTTTGAAAAATCCATTGCGCCGCTTCGTTCATTTGTCACAGAACCCATGCGGTTTGGCCGATTGTTTCTGGCAGGCGATGCCGCCCATATTGTGCCTCCGACGGGGGCCAAGGGGCTGAACCTTGCCGCCAGCGATGTGCATTACCTCAGCGAGGGCCTGATCGAATATTACGCAGATAAATCCTCCGCCGGGATTGATGCCTATTCGGCCAAGGCGCTGTCGCGCGTGTGGAAAGCCGTGCGGTTTTCCTGGTGGATGACCACGATGATGCATCGTTTTCCCGACACCGGAGATTTTGGCCAACGGATTCAGGAGGCCGAGCTGGATTATCTGGTGCATTCCACAGCCGCATCGACATCGCTTGCCGAAAATTACGTTGGATTACCTTATTAGGAGCATTTCCTGACGTAAAACCGCGATACACTTTTGCTGGAAATGCTCTAACCCCTCCCAAGGCCTGCTGCCGCATCGCGGATCGCTTGCATGAGAAGCGATTGCGGCAGCGTCGGGATGGAATCGGTGCGCACTGTCAGGCCCACCGGCCCCCGTGTGCTGGAGGAATCGATCGGCAATGCCGCAAGGCTGCCCTCAGCAATATCGCCTGCGACAACGCCTTCGGAAATGACCCAGATGGCATCGCTGTTTTTTAAAAAAGCACGACCAAAGGCGTCTGATACGGTTTCAATCTGGTTTGGCAGGGCAGGAATGCCGTTGGCAATCAAAAAATGATCCACAAACGGGCGGATAATGGCGTTTCGGGTGGGCATCAGCACGGGAAATTCCCGGATTCTGTCAAAAAGTCCCTGTTCAATCGACAGCAAGGGATGGCCTGTGCGCACCGTGAACAGAACCTGCTCGGAATAAAGATGCTCAAAGGAAAAGCCGGTCATTTTTTCCGGCGCCGCCAGACGGCCAACCACCAGATCAAGATCGCCAACCCGCAATTGTTCCAGCAGCACGGCATTGTCGCCGGTGACAATCTTGATGCGGCTTCCGGTGTTTTCCGCCAGAAAAGCCGTCATGGCTTTGGGCATGATGCGGGTGGATACCGTTGGAAGGGCACCGATGCGCACCGGCGGGCCAAGCTGGGCACTGTCAAGCGACACGGAATCCAGCGCCTGCCGCAAGGCCGTCATCGTGGCACCAGCATGACGCAGAAAAATGTCGCCGTGGCGGGTGATGACAATGCCGCGGCCTTCGCGCTGAAACAGCGCAACGCCCAAAATCTCCTCCAGCTCGCGGATCGTCTTGGTCACGGCGGGCTGGCTGACGTGCAGGGCTTCCGCTGCCTTCATCACGCTTTTCTGGCGGGCAACTTCAACGAATGTTTGCAGGTGGCGAAATTTGATACGCTGCTCGATCATGGTAATTTCATAACTGTACGGTTATTTTTAAAGACGATAATCTCATTTTACTTAACCGTATAGTCGTTTCAATATCCCATCAGGAGGATGAGGCATGAATTTTCTGAAAACTGCAACGGCGGTTGTTCATTACCGCACGGTGGGGCTGGAAACGGGCCGCCCGGTCATTGCTTTTGCCAATTCACTTGGAACCGATCTGCGCATCTGGGATGAGATTGTTGCGCGTCTCGGTGATCGATACGCCTTTGTGCTGCATGACAAGCGGGGCCATGGCCTGTCGGATGTTGGCTCGGATGTTGGTCAGCCTCCCTATTCGATTGACAATCATGTTGATGACATGGCAGCCGTTCTGGATCACCTCCAGCTCAAAAATGTCATCATCTGCGGGCTTTCGGTTGGAGGCTTGATTGCGCAGGGGCTTTATGCACGCAGGCCGGATCTGGTGAAGGCGCTGGTGCTCAGCAATACTGCCCATAAGATCGGCTCGGATGAGATGTGGAACACCCGCATCAACGCCATTCAGGCCAATGGCATTGGCTCTTTGCTGGAGCCCATCATGGAGCGCTGGTTTACGGCCCCGTTCCGCACCCCCGATAATGCCGTCTATGCCGGTTGCTGCAATATGCTGGTGCGTCAGCCAGCAGACGGCTATTGCGGTACCTGTGCTGCCATCCGCGATGCCGATTTCACCACGGAGGCCACGCGCATCACGGTGCCGACCCTGTGTATCGCTGGTGATCAGGATGGCTCGACGCCGCCTGCGCTGGTGCGGGCCTTGGCCGATCTGATCCCGGCCAGCGACTATGTGACGATTGAAAATGCGGGCCACATTCCCTGTCTTGAACAACCAGACGCCTATGTGGCCGCACTTTTGCCCTTTCTGGAGCGATGCTCTCAAAACAGGTGATGGTTTGAGTCTACCGCTTCGGCACGTTCAAGTTTTAACCGAGCGCGATTTTGAGCCGTTTTTCGGTGGGTCGCGTTGACATTGTACAATGGAGACAATGATATGGCTGATCAAAGGGCCACCTCTGATGCTTATCGCCGTGGTATGGTCACGCGCCGTTCTGTTCTGGGGGATGCGCATGTGGATCGGGCTGAGGCCAATAAAACCGATTTTGATACGCCGTTTCAAACGCTGATCACCGAAAGCGCCTGGGGAACCGTATGGTCCAGTGAGCAATTGACCAAGCGGGAACGTTCGATGATCACCATCGCCCTGTTGGCGGCCCTTGGGCAGGATGAGGAAGTGGCCATGCATGTGCGCGCCACGCGCAATACCGGGGCCAGCCGCGAGGATATTCGGGAGGCCCTGATGCACGTGGCCATCTATGCCGGCGTGCCTGCCGCAAACCACGCCATTAAAATCGTCAAGGGCGTTTATGCTGAGATGGATCAGCAGGCTAGCGCCCAAAATCGTTAGCAGATATTGCCGCACAAGATATTGAGGAGGAGATGACATGAAAAATACATTGCCCGAAACCGGGTCGTTTTTTGCGCGAGATCGCGCAATGCACCCGCCTGCCTACACGCCCTGGTATAAAACCAGCGTGTTGCGCTCGCCTCAGCGCGCATTGATTTCGCTGGAAGGGACCAAAAGTGAAATCACCGGCCCGGTTTTCGGCCATAACATGCTCAATGAGCTGGATAATGACCTGATTTCCAACTATGCCAAGCCGGGCGAAATGGCCATTGGCCAGCGCATTCTGGTGCATGGGCGGGTGTTGGATGAGCGCGGCGTTGGTGTTCAGGGCGCATTGGTCGAGTTTTGGCAGGCCAATGCGGGCGGTCGCTATCGCCACAAGAAAGAAACCTACCTTGCGCCGCTTGATCCCAATTTTGGCGGCGTTGGCCGTACCATTACCGATGAGAACGGTTATTATTGGTTCAAGACCATCAAGCCGGGTCCGTACCCTTGGCCCAATGGGGTGAACGACTGGCGCCCGGCCCATATTCATTTCTCGGTTTTTGGCCATGGCTTCGCCCAGCGCCTGATTACCCAGATGTATTTTGAGGGCGATCCTTTGATCTGGCTGTGTCCGATCGTCAAGACCATTCCCGATGAAGATGCCATCAGGCGGCTTGTGGCTCCACTGGATATGAACGCCACCATTCCGATGGATATGCGTGCTTACAAATTTGATATTGTGCTGCGTGGACGCCGCTCCACCCTGTTTGAAAACCGCAAGGAGGGCAACTGATATGGTTCAGCCACTCGGATATTTGAAAGAATCCGCATCGCAAACCGCTGGTCCCTATGTTCATATCGGCTGTACACCGAATTTCTCAGGTATTCACGGGGTGTTTGAAACAGACCTTGGTTCGGGTCCGCTTTATAATGACAAGACCCGTGGTGAGCGTATTCGCATCCGTGGCTCGGTCATTGATGGTGGTGGCAATGCGCTAAAAGATGCGCTGGTGGAAATCTGGCAGGCGGATGCGGATGGCCTGTACAACAGCCCTTCGGAAACGGCTGGCAAAGCCGACCCCAATTTCCTCGGCTGGGGCCGCTGCCCCGGTGATATGGCCACGGGCGAATTTGTGTTTGACACGATCAAGCCCGGCAAAGTGCCATTCAAGGGCGGCCAGTTCATGGCACCGCACATCACCTTCTGGGTGGTTGCACGCGGCATCAACATCGGTCTCCAGACCCGGATGTATTTCCCGGAAGAGGAAGCGGCCAATGCGCAAGATCCGCTTTTGACCCGGATTGAGCATAAAGTGCGGGTGCCAACCCTGATTGCCCGTAAAGACGGCAGCGATTATGTGTTTGATATTCACCTGCAAGGTGAGAACGAAACCGTATTCTTTGATATTTGATGGTGCCATGAGCGTTAATCTTTTCGATCACCCCTTTCTCTCTGGCCTGTTTGGCGATGAGGAAATGGCCGCGTATTTCACCGCAGAGGCGGATATTGCGGCCATGCTGCGGTTTGAGACCGCCCTTGCGCGGGCGCAAAGTCAGCAGGGAGTGATTGAAGACGAGGATGCTCAGGCCATCACGGCAGGACTTTCCGGCTTTCAGCCGGATATGCCTGCCTTGAAACGGGCCACCGCACGCGATGGGGTGGTCATTCCGGAACTTGTGAAACAGATGCGTAAAGCCGTTGGCGGAAAAGCTGCGGAAAAGCTGCATTTTGGTGCAACCAGTCAGGATGCCATTGATACCAGCCTTATGTTACGTCTCAACGCGGCGGCGCTGGTGCTGGATCAGCGGCTTGCTGCCTGCATTGCGGCATTTACGCAACTGGATCAGACCTTTGGCCAAAGCGCGCTGATGGGATACACCAGAATGCAGCCTGCCATTGCCATGACAGTCTCTGCCCGGATTGCGGCATGGTCTGCCCCGCTTCACCGCCATCGTCAGCGTCTGGCGGCGCTTTTGGCGGATGGCTTCACGGTGCAGTTTGGCGGGGCCGTTGGCACGCTTGAAAAGCTCGGCAACAAGGGGGATGCGGTGCGCAGTGCGCTTGCGCGTGATCTGGAACTGACGGCCGCCGTGCAATGGCACAGTCAGCGCGACCGGATTGTCGAGTTGGCCGATCTTCTGTCGCTGATCTCCGGCTCTCTTGGCAAATTTGGTCAGGATATTGCCCTGCTTGCAGAAGTAGGCAAGGAGATTCAATTGAGCGGCGGCGGCGGATCATCGGCCATGCCGCACAAGCAGAATCCGGTGGCGGCGGAAACACTGGTAACGCTGGCGCGGTTCAATGCCGTGCAGGTGTCCGGCCTGCACCACAGCCTTGTGCATGAGCAGGAACGATCCGGTGCCGCCTGGGCGCTGGAATGGATGCTGTTGCCGCAAATGACCGTGGCAACAGGGGCCGCGACACGAACGGCCCTTCAGTTGATTGGCTCGATTGTCCGTCTGGGCGTGTGAAAGACGTTATTGTGTGACGTCGATCACCACGCGCCCGCGTGTTTTGCCAGCCAGAATGGCCTCTGCCAGCGCAGGCAGGCTGGACATCGGCTCAACGGTGGTCATTGCTGCCAGATGATCGCGGTTGAGGTGCTGTTCCAGAAACTCCCATGCACGAATGCGTTTTGCCATCGGGGTCATGACGGAATCAACGCCCAGCAGGGTCACCCCGCGCAGGATAAACGGCATGACCGTTGCCGGAAGATCCGCACCGCCCGCCAGGCCACAGGCGGCCACAGCGCCGCCATAGACGGTTTGAGCCACCAGATTGGCAAGCGTTGTCGAGCCAACGGTGTCAATGGCACCGCTCCAGCGTTCTTTTTGCAGCGCGCCAGCTTTTTCTGACAGGCTTGCCCGGTCAATAAACTCCAGAGCGCCAAGTTCGCGCAGATACTCATGGGTTTCTGGCCGTCCGGTGGAGGCCGTGACCCGATAACCGCGCGCGGCCAAAAGGCTGACAGCGATGGAGCCGACGCCGCCGGCAGCACCTGTGACAACAACCTCACCCGCATCTGGCGTGATACGGCCCCAGTCTTCGAGCGCCAAAACGCACAAGGCCGCGGTATAGCCCGCCGTGCCAATGGCCATGGCTTGCTCAAAGGAGAAACTGTCCGGCAGACGCAGCAGCCATTCGGGTTTGACGCGCTGGTAGCGGCTGTAGCCGCCACCTTCCGTTTCGGTCATGCCAAAGCCGTTGACCACAACCCGGTCGCCGGGTTTCCAGTCCGAACTGCTGGATTCGATCACGGTTCCCGCCAGATCGGCGCCCGCAATCAGCGGTGTGCGGCGGGCAATGCGGCCCGCGCCGGTGAAGGCCAGCCCGTCTTTATAATTCAAGGTGGAACAGGCAATTTCAACGAGCACACCGTGCTCTGCCAGATCGCTCAGGGTCAATTGTCGAAACAGGCCTTTCGGCTTGCCATCAACCTGATCAATGACAACAGCGGTGAATGTATCGCCCATGGTGGTTCCTCCTCAATGTCCCTACTGCATAATTCTTTAAACCGGAATCGGTTTAAAGAGAAAATTATGCAGCAGATATAAAGATCTACAGCAAACCTTTGTGCGCCCTATAGGGTGAGAGGCGCTGTAGGGCGAAATTGCCATGGTTACGGCTGCAATGCCAGCGGCAATCCAGCTTTTGCTGGGAGAGATGGAGCAGGAAAAATCGTCATTTTGGCACAAAAATTTACCAAGCCGATTATCCTCTGTTTTCAAGGCTCTGCGGTGGTCTTCTCGAAAGGCGTATTTTGACGCTCACGTAAAAACAAGGGCTTACCGTTCATGAGTCACGCTCGGCTGTGAGATTTTCCCGAGCCATCGAAACGAGTGGTTAACCTTTATTTTTTACTTCTTTGAGACAAGAAAAGAGTCTTTCTCACTTGAGTGTCATGCATCATGCGTTTTCCAACACAGAACCACTCCCGTTCCACTGAGCAAGCCGATCATGATGATCAGGATGATGGTGCCGCGTCCTATGCCGGTGATGAACATGCTGTCATTCCCGCTGAAGCCAGAAAGACACCGCTGGAACCATGGCAGTCGGCCTTTGTGCTGGGGCCAAACGTGCGCTTTACCCGCACGCCGGAAAGTGTGATTGCCCGCCGTCGGGAAGCTGAAGCTGCCGCCGAGAAAGCGGCCGCAGAGCAGGCCGCGTTGGAGATTGCTGCCCGCGCATCTGCCACCCGCCAGCCGATGGCAGATCGAACGACGGCTATGCCGTCTGCTGCGGCATCCGCTTTTGTGTCGTCTGCCCCCACCAATTCCTTTGGCCTGCCCAAAACCGGCAGCCCTTTGATTGTCCCGCGCCGCAATCCGCCACCGCGCCCCATGGAGCCAAAGCCGCAGGCGATTGCGCCCGAGGCGATTGCAGCCGTTCAAGTGCAGGAGACATCTGTCGTGACAATAGCGCCGCAATTTACGCCTGTTGCAGCACAGACCGCTGAAACACCTTCGCTGGAAACTGTTTCGCCACAGGCTCTGGAGGCAGCGCGCCTGCGTCAGGCAGCAGCTGCCATGCGCATGGCTGAAGATATTACCGTGCATTTGCAGGCAGATGAGGCCTCCAGTGTGAGTCCTCCTGTCACTGATCCGCTTGCTGCAAATGTGCAGCCTGCATTGACGATCCATGCACAGAGAGACGAAAACCTGGCTTTTGCGTCCGCTAAACTGGCAGTTTCAGACTTTGCCTTTTTTGAAATGATGTCCTTTGATGCTGATGAGGGTGTTGCTGCGTCGGTTTCAGCGCCTGCGGCCTATGTGCCGACATCTAAACCGATTTCTATTCCGCTTCATGGCTCTGTGGCGGCGTTTTATCGTGAGATCAAGATTCACAAAACGGCGAACGACAAAGACCACCATGCTGTGTCCCTGCTGACGTTTCCAGTGTCTGCTGCCATCTATCCGCCTTTGGTGCTGCCCCATGTTGAGGCCATGCATGGTGAGGTCACGTCTGTTGAGGCTATGGTTGAGTGTGTCGCAGTGCCTGTGGCAGAGCCGGAAGCTGTGCCAGAGCCGAAACCTGTGACAGAGCCGGAGCCAGTGGCGCAGAGCGTAGATGTTGCTTTTGCTGTGCAGGCGGCAGAAATCGCTGCGCCTGTTACGGCACCGGCACCGATTGAGACTGTCGCGGCCACAGTTGAGGTTTCGCCTGTTGTGGCCGCACCTGTGCGGACATTCTCTGAAAGCCCGCGCGCAAACCGCGCCATTGGTGGCTTGGAAATGAACCGCAACCATCCGTTTGATGGCGATTACGTGTTCCCATCCATCAGCGTGTTGCAGGAACCGCCAGCGGCGCGGGCCGAAGCCATGCTGCCGGAAGCGCTGGAGCAGAGTGCAGGTCTTTTGGAAAGTGTGCTGGAAGATTTCGGTATCCGTGGCGAAGTGATTGATGTGCGCCCCGGTCCGGTGGTGACACTGTATGAATTTGAGCCTGCCCCGGGCATCAAATCGTCCCGTGTGATTGGTCTGGCAGACGATATTGCCCGTTCCATGTCGGCGCTCTCAGCCCGTGTGGCCGTTGTGCCCGGTCGCAATGTCATTGGCATTGAATTGCCAAATGCCGTGCGCGAAACGGTGTATTTGCGTGAATTGATCGAGTGTGAAGACTATTGGGAAACCCGCTTCAAGCTGGCGCTTTGCCTCGGCAAATCCATTGGCGGTGAGCCGGTGATTGCCGAACTGGCCAAGATGCCGCATTTGCTGGTGGCGGGCACCACGGGGTCCGGCAAATCGGTTGCCATCAACACCATGATCCTGTCGCTGCTCTATCGGCTCAAGCCCGAAGAATGCCGCCTGATCATGGTTGATCCCAAAATGCTGGAACTCTCCGTTTATGATGGTATTCCGCATCTTTTGACGCCGGTTGTGACCGATCCCAAGAAGGCGGTGATGGCGCTGAAATGGGCCGTGCGCGAAATGGAAGACCGCTATCGCAAGATGTCGCGTCTCGGTGTGCGCAATATCGACGGTTACAATGCCCGCGCAGCCCAGGCCCGTGAAAAGGGTGAGGTGATTACGGTGAGCGTGCAGGCTGGCTTTGATCGTCAATCTGGCGAAATTCTCTACGAAGATCAGGATCTTGATCTGTCCCACATGCCCTATATCGTCATCATCGTTGATGAAATGGCTGACCTGATGATGGTCGCTGGCAAGGAAATTGAAGGGGCGATCCAGCGCCTGGCGCAGATGGCGCGTGCGGCAGGCATTCACCTGATCATGGCCACCCAACGTCCATCGGTGGATGTGATTACTGGCACGATCAAGGCCAACTTCCCCACCCGGATTTCCTTCCAGGTCACATCAAAAATCGATAGCCGCACCATTTTGGGCGAGCAGGGTGCCGAGCATCTGTTGGGTCAAGGTGACATGCTGCAAATGGTCGGTGGTGGCCGCATCTGCCGCGTGCATGGGCCGTTTGTCTCGGATGCCGAAGTGGAACAGGTGGTCGCCCATCTGAAAACCCAAGGTCGGCCTGAATACCTCGGCACGGTCACGGAGGAAGATCACTCTGAGCCTGCGGCACCCGCACCTGCTGCGGTGTCGGATGAGAGCTATGAGCGGGTTGCAAGCAGCTCTGGTGGTGATGAGAGTGACGAGCTGTATGAAAAGGCCGTCAAAGTGGTGTTGCGTGATCAAAAATGCTCAACATCCTACATTCAGCGCCGTCTGTCTGTTGGCTATAATCGGGCTGCATCGCTGGTTGAGCGCATGGAGCGTGAAGGTCTGGTGGGCCCCGCCAATCATGTTGGCAAGCGCGAGATTATCGCAGGGTCTGTGGTTGAGCCAGCCAATAACGGTATTGGTTTTCACGACGGCGAATAATGCCGCGTGCAAAATGCGGCAGGCTGGATGAGTGAGTTGTAGAAGCGGCGATCGGATGCGTGGCTTTGTGACCAGCGCATCCTCTCATACCAACAACTTATGAACGTGAGTGGACGATTGCCATGTCGAATGTGATGAGTTGGGACGAGTGGTTCGGCCAGGATGGTCTTGGGCTGGCCGAGCTGGTGAAAAACAGACATGTCACGGCCGCTGAGCTTGCAGCGCAGGCCGCAAATGCGATTGCGCTGGTCAATCCGCAGATCAATGGTGTTGTCGAGGTTTTTGAGGATGCGGTGGCTGATCCTTGGGCCAATGGCGCTGATCAGGACGGTCTTTTCGCGGGCCTGCCATTTTTGATGAAAGACCTTGGCCCAACGATGAAAGGCCGCCTTCAGGAAATGGGCTCCCTTTACATGAAGGGCAACCGGGCAACGGCGGATAGTTTTCTGACCACCAAAATCAAAAAAGCCGGATTGAATGTGATTGGTCGCACAACAACACCGGAATTCGGCTGTTGCAGCTCGGCCGAAAATCCAGCCCTTTATGTGACCCGCAATCCGTGGGACACGAATTATACCAGCTGCGGTTCATCCGCAGGGTCTTCCGTCATGGTTGGTGCAGGCGTTGCGCCAATCGCCCATGGGACCGATGGTGGCGGCTCTATTCGCATTCCGGCAGGTATCAATGGTGCGATTGGATTGAAATCATCACGCGGGACGTTTTCGATTGCCCCCGCAGGTTCGGATTTTACCTCTGTTGTCTCGACGCAAGGCTGTATCAGTCGCACGGTGCGCGATACTGCGGCCTTTGTCGATCAATGTCGCGGTGGTGCGCCGGGTGAGTTCATGCCCTACTGGACCGCTGAAAAGCCGTTTCTAACGTTGATTGAGCACGATCCGAAGCCGTTGCGCATTGCTGTTTCGCATCAATGGGGGCCTTATAGCGCGTCACCGGCTATTGTTGCCGAGCTGGATCGCGTGGCCCGCTTTCTGGAGAGCCTTGGCCATCATGTGGAATGGGGACCGCTGCCCGCCATTGATTTTGAAAAAGCCTATGGTGCGCAAACGACCTGCTACATCACCAATTTTGCCCAGACGGTGAACAGCCTTTTGCGGATGAAGGGACTGGATAAGCCGCCTGCCGCACTGATTGAGCCGATGAATATTCGCATCTGGGAGCAGGGCAAGGACGCCACGTATACCGAGCGTGCCGATATGCAATTGGCCTTTAACGCTACAGCCAGAGCCTTTGGTGCCTTTTTTGAGGCGTGGGATATTATCCTGACGCCGACGACCGCCAAAGAGACACCGCTGTTGGGAACCACGGAATATCTGACCATGACGGATAATCCGTCTGCGCTGGACTGGTTTGCCAATTTATGGGGCTTTTTTGCCTATACGCCGCTGACCAGTCTGTGCGGAACGCCCGGCATTTCCTTGCCGCTGGCAAAGCAGGCGAATGGAATGCCGCTCGGCATTCTGGCTCAGGCAGGGCAGGGCAGGGATGGCCTGCTGCTCCAGTTGGCCGCCCAGATTGAGCGTGCCATTGACGGCAGATGGAACGGCGGGGATCGGCCCAGGGTTCACGTTACATCATGATGGCTTGGCCGGGAGAAGGGCCTGCTTTTCCTGAAGCCTGCCTGGTTCAGGCTGAACCAGGCAGGTTTTGATCAGGTTCAGAGATCAGACGAGATCGAAACGATCTGCGTTCATCACCTTGGTCCAGGCGGCAACAAAGTCGGTCACGAATTTCTCTTTGTTATCGTCCTGTGCGTAGACCTCGGCATAGGAGCGCAAAATGGAATTTGATCCGAAAACCAGATCCATCCGCGTTGCGGTCCACTTGGGTGCGCCGGTTTTGCGGTCGCGGATCTCGTAGAGATTCTTGCTCACCGGCTTCCATGTGTTGGCCATATCGGTCAGATTGACAAAGAAGTCTGTTGTCAACGCGCCTTCGGTCTGGGTGAAGACGCCATGCTTGCTACCGCCATGATTGGTGCCCAGCACGCGCAGACCGCCGACCAGAACGGTCATTTCAGCCGCCGTCAAGCCCAGCAACTGGGTCCGATCCAGCATCAGTTCTTCGGCGCTGACGGCATAATCCTTCTTCAGCCAGTTGCGGTAGCCGTCGTGGATTGGCTCCAGAACCGAGAAGGAATCCGCATCGGTCTGTGCATCCGTGGCATCACCGCGCCCCGGCGCAAATGGCACCTTGACGTCAAACCCGGCTGCTTTCGCCGCCTGCTCGATGCCAACGTTGCCGGCCAGCACAATCGCATCTGCAATGCTTGCACCTGCCTGTGCCGCAATGGGTTCCAGCACGGCCAGAACCTTTGCAAGCCGCTGTGGCTCGTTGCCTTCCCAGTCTTTTTGCGGAGCGAGACGAATACGGGCACCATTGGCACCACCGCGCATGTCAGAGCCACGGAATGTACGGGCACTGTCCCAGGCGGTTGACACCATCTCGCTGATCGACAGGCCGGATGCTGCGATGCTGGCTTTCAGCGCATCCACATCGTAATCGGTCTTGCCAGCAGGAATGGGGTCTTGCCAGATCAGGTCTTCAGCCGGAACGTCCGGTCCGAAATAACGTGCCTTTGGTCCCATGTCGCGGTGGGTCAGCTTGAACCATGCCCGTGCAAATACCTCGGAGAAATAGGCGGGATCGGCATAGAAGCGCTCAGAGATGGCGCGATAGGCCGGGTCCATTTTCATCGCCATATCGGCATCCGTCATGATCGGATTATAGCGGATTGATGGATCTTCAACATCAACAGGCTTGTCTTCTTCCTTGATGTTGATCGGCTCCCACTGGTGCGCACCAGCCGGGCTTTTCTTCAATTCCCACTCGTATGTGAAGAGAAGGTAGAAATAGCCGTTATCCCATTTTGTTGGATGGGTGGTCCATGCGCCTTCGATACCGCTGGTGACGGTATGACGACCCTTGCCGGACTTGTTCGGATTGGCCCAGCCAAGGCCCTGCATTTCGACATCAGCAGCTTCAGGCTCAGGGCCAAGCAGGCTGGCATCGCCATTGCCATGGGCCTTGCCAACGGTGTGGCCGCCAGCGGTCAAGGCAACGGTTTCTTCGTCGTTCATCGCCATGCGGGCAAAGGTTTCACGCACTTGCGCTGCTGTTTTCAACGGGTCAGGCTTGCCGTTCACGCCCTCAGGATTGACATAGATAAGGCCCATCTGCACGGCAGCCAGCGGGTTTTCCATCGTTGCCGGATTGCTGACATCATCATAACGCTCGTCGCTGGGTGCCAGCCACTGCTTTTCGGCACCCCAGTAGGTGTCTTTTTCCGGGTGCCAGATGTCTTCGCGGCCAAAGGAAAAACCGAATGTTTTCAGACCCATGGATTCGTAGGCAATGGTTCCGGCCAAGATCATCAGATCGGCCCAGGAAATCTTGTTGCCGTATTTTTTCTTGATCGGCCACAACAGGCGGCGTGCCTTGTCGAGGCTGACATTGTCCGGCCATGAGTTAAGCGGTGCAAAGCGCTGATTGCCGGTGCCACCACCACCACGGCCGTCGGCCAGACGATAGGATCCCGCCGAATGCCAGGCCATGCGGATCATCAAACCGCCATAGTGACCCCAATCGGCGGGCCACCATTCCTGACTGTCCTTCATCAGGGCGTGCATATCGGCCTTCAGGGCGTCGATGTCAAGGCTCTTGAGCTGTTCGCGGTAGTTGAAGTCTTTGCCAAGCGGGTTGGTCTTGGTGTCGTGTTGGTGCAGAATATCAAGATTGAGAGCGTTCGGCCACCAATCCGTGTTCGACGTTGCCGTCGTGGTGTTGCCGCCGTGCATAACCGGACACTTCCCGGCTGATGTCGTGTCATGTGCACTCATGTCGTTCTCCCATAGATTTTGACAGGCATTCAAACATTGAAAGAGACTTCCACTGGCCAGCCGCGGCAATCCACGACACGGCACGGTCGAAACCAGTTTCCCTATTCTTAAGAGCTAACAAGCTCTGATCATAAATTCCAATTGTATATTCTGAATGCTACGATAGGATAAGGTTATGATAGGCTTATCCATGAAACATCTGCGCTATTTTGATGCGCTTGCCCGGCTTGGCCATTTTGGCCGGGCCGCCGAAAATTGTGCCATATCCCAGCCTGCGCTGTCGGTGCAGATCAAGGAGCTGGAGGAGTTGATTGGCGCTTCGCTTGTTGAGCGCGGCGGCCGTCAGATTCGGCTGACGGGTCTGGGAGAGGAATTTGCCGAGCGGGTAGGGACAATATTGCGCGCGGTTGATGAGCTGAAAGACTTGGGGCGGTCCGAAAATGGACCTCTTGCTGGGCGCTTAAGGATTGGGGTCATTCCAACGGTTGCGCCCTATCTGCTGCCGGACATTATCAAACTGCTGGCGCAGCGCTATCCGGGACTGGAGCCGAGACCGCGAGAAGCAATTACGCAAAAATTGATCGAAGACCTCGTGCAGGCCAGACTGGACATGGCCATTGTGGCGCTGCCGGTGTCTCAGCCGTCGCTGGAAGAGGTGGCCTTGTTCGATGAGGAGTTTGTTCTGGTGCGGCCATTGGACGATGCGTCCAAGCCGGTGCCAAGTGCGGATATGCTCACAAAAATGCGTCTGCTGTTGCTGGAAGAAGGGCATTGCTTCCGCGATCAGGCGCTTTCCTTTTGCAACATCACGGCAACGGCCCCGCGTGAGTTGATGGAGGGAAGCTCGCTCACCACGCTTGTTCAGATGGTGGGGGCTGGCATTGGCGTCACCCTTATTCCGCAAATGGCGGTTTCCATCGAAACCCGATCCTCCGATGTGTCCATATCGCGGCTGGCGCAGCCTCGCCCGTTTCGAACCATTGGCATGGTCTGGCGCAAGACCAATCCGCTCGCGGCTCAATTTGCGCAAATTGCCGACATTGTCCGCGAAGCCGGATTGGCAAAACAGGATCACATCAATCGGACTGCCTCCGGTGCACATCTGCAAAACTTTCCAACAGAAATCTGACGCGCGATACGAGGTTTTAAGCGTATATCTGTTGACGTATATTTTCTATCCTATACCATATGTGGTGTTCAAGGTTCTTTCGGCTCAGGTTCGAGCTGAAAGCTAAGACGGGAATACGGTGCGTGCAACTATCAGGTTGTGCAATGCCGAAGCTGCCCCCGCAACTGTAAGCGGCGAGCAACTGCCCATGAAAAGCCACTGAAGCGCTCTGCTTTGGGAAGGTGAGGGCTGTTGTGCTGACCCGCAAGCCAGGAGACCTGCCTTGTAACGAACAGATCCACGGGCGGGGTGTCCGGAAGGTCGCGTGAAGACAGGCTGATTGTCGTCGGCTGTTCACGTTTCCTGCCGAAATTCCGCCGAAACACTTCGGGGTGAAGGCATGAAAATCCTATTGAAAAACAGACCTGTTCTGCAACGAAGGTTGTCAATAGCCTGATAAATACGCTGTGCAACGTTCTCCTTAAATCCTGTCCGATTTAAGTGATTTTTTGTGCGCGGTTTTTTCTTGCCATCTTCAATCGTGATCGAGCTTCAAAGCGAAGTTGTCGAACCCCTTCATGCGGCCAGAATTCAAAACATACGAGGATATGATGACGATTACTGTTTACAGCAAGCCTGCCTGCGTCCAGTGCACGGCAACAACGCGCGCCCTTGATCGCCAGGGACTGGCTTATCAACTGATCGATATTTCGCTGGATGATCAGGCCTACGCCACCGTTGCTGAGCTTGGCTATCGGCAGGTTCCGGTTGTTGTGGCGGGCAATGCCCATTGGGCGGGTTTTCGACCTGATATGATCAGCACACTCGCATGAGTGCGAGAGATGGGTCTGATCGTCTACTTCTCAAGCCGTTCACAAAATACCCATCGGTTTGTCGAAAAGCTTGGTCTGCGTGCGATGCGCATTGCCTTGAGCATGGACGATGCTCCTCTCAACATCCGTGAGCCTTATGTGCTGATTGTGCCGACCTATGCTGGCCCGGACGGCCGGGGCGCGGTGCCAAAACAGGTTATCCGGTTTTTAAATCAGCCGGATAATCGATCTTTCATCTGCGGTGTGATTGCCGCAGGCAACAGCAATTTCGGCGAGACATTTGGTCTCGCGGGCGATGTTATCGCACGCAAATGTGCAGTGCCTTACCTGTACAGGTTTGAGTTACTCGGCACGGATGCGGATGTCGCCAATGTCAGACACGGGATGGAACGATTTTGGACGCCACATCACGCGAACACCCTTTGAAGGCTGCGGAACAGGGCATGGATTACCACGCGCTGAATGCCATGCTCAATCTGTATGACGCGGAGGGCAGGCTCCAGCTTGATATGGATCGACTGGCCGCAAAACAGTATTTTCTCCAGCATGTGAACCAGAACACAGTGTTCTTTCATAATCTGCGCGAAAAGCTCGATTATCTGGTCAGTGAAGGCTATTATGAGCGCGAGGTGCTGGATCAATATGCCTTCAACTTCGTGCGCGATCTGTTTGATGATGCCTATGCGCGAAAATTCCGGTTTTCGACATTTCTGGGCGCGTTCAAATATTACACCAGCTATACGCTGAAGACCTTTGACGGCAAACGCTATCTTGAGCGTTACGAGGATCGGGTCTGCATGATGGCGCTGGCCTTGGCGCGCGGCAATGAGCAGCTTGCCCGCGACCTGGTGGATGAAATCATCTCCGGGCGCTTTCAGCCGGCAACGCCGACCTTTCTCAATGCTGGCAAAAAGCAGCGCGGCGAATTGGTCTCCTGTTTTCTGATGCGGGTCGAGGATAATATGGAGTCGATTGGTCGCTCGATCAATTCGGCGTTGCAGCTCTCCAAGCGCGGCGGCGGCGTGGCGCTGTCGTTGACCAATCTGCGCGAGGCCGGGGCACCGATCAAGCAGATCGAAAACCAGTCATCGGGTGTCATTCCGGTGATGAAGCTGCTGGAAGATGCTTTTTCCTATGCCAACCAGTTGGGCGCACGCCAGGGGGCGGGGGCGGTCTATCTCCATGCGCATCACCCTGACATCATGCGGTTTCTCGACACCAAGCGCGAGAATGCCGACGAAAAAATTCGCATCAAAACCCTGTCGCTCGGGGTTGTCATCCCCGACATCACCTTTGAACTGGCCAAGAACAACGAGGATATGTATCTGTTCTCGCCCTATGACGTGGAGCGGGTCTATGGCGTGCCTTTCACCGAGATTTCGGTGACGGAAAAATACCGCGAAATGGTGGCTGACCGGCGGATTTCGAAGACAAAAATCAAGGCGCGTGATCTGTTTCAGGTGATTGCCGAAATCCAGTTTGAGAGCGGTTATCCCTATATCATGTTTGAAGACACCGTGAATCGCGCCAATCCGATTGCGGGTCGCATTTCCATGAGCAATCTCTGCTCGGAAATTTTGCAGGTCAGCGAAGCTTCCAGTTACAATGATGACCTGTCCTACAGCCATCTCGGCAAGGATATTTCCTGCAATCTCGGCTCACTCAATATTGCGGCCGCCATGGATTCAAGCAATTTTGGCCGGACGATTGAAACCGCCATTCGTGCCCTGACGGCGGTGTCGGATATGAGCCATATTGCCTCCGTTCCCTCAATTGAGAAGGGCAATGACGAGAGCCACGCCATCGGCCTTGGTCAGATGAATCTGCACGGCTATCTCGCGCGGGAGCGGATTTTCTATGGCTCTGAGGAAGGGATAGACTTCACCAATATCTATTTCTACACGGTGACTTATCACGCGCTTCTGGCATCAAACCGCATTGCGATTGAGAGGGGAGCAAGCTTCAAGGGGTTTGAGGCGTCACAATATGCCTCCGGCGTGTATTTTGACAAATATACCGAAGCCGAATGGCTGCCTGCCACGGACAGGGTCCGCGATTTGTTTGAAAAAAGCGGCATTGCCATCCCGACACAGCAGGACTGGCTGGCGCTGAAAGCCTCGGTGATGGCATCGGGTCTTTACAATCAAAATCTTCAGGCGGTGCCACCCACCGGGTCGATTTCCTATATCAATCACTCGACGTCTTCGATCCATCCGATTGTCTCGAAAATTGAGATCCGCAAAGAGGGCAAGATTGGCCGGGTCTATTATCCGGCACCTTATCTCAGCAACGATAATCTGGAGTATTATCAGGACGCTTACGAGATTGGTCCTGACAAGATTATCGATACCTATGCGGCGGCCACCCAGCATGTGGATCAGGGGCTGTCGCTCACCCTGTTCTTCCGCGACACCGCCACCACCCGCGACATCAATCGCGCCCAGATCAATGCGTGGAAAAAGGGCATCAAGACCATTTATTACATCCGCCTGCGCCAGATGGCGCTGGAAGGTACTGAAGTGCAAGGCTGCGTGTCATGCACGCTGTAAGCGCACCTACCTCTCAGGACATTTCGATGAATATTGCTGTTAAACCCGCCAAAGCCATGCGCGCCATCAACTGGAACCGCATTGACGATGACAAAGACCTTGATGTGTGGAACCGTTTGACCGGGAATTTCTGGTTGCCGGAAAAGGTGCCGCTGTCCAATGACATTCCATCGTGGAACACGCTGAAGCCGGAGGAGCAACGCCTGACCATCCGCGTGTTCACCGGATTGACCTTGCTGGACACAATTCAGGCCAATACCGGCGCACCCACGTTGATGCAGGATGCCATCACCCCGCATGAAGAGGCGGTCTATGCCAATATCGCCTTCATGGAGGCGGTTCATGCGCGCTCCTATTCGTCGATCTTCTCCACCTTGTGCTCGACGCCGGATGTGGATGATGCCTATCGCTGGTCAGAGGAAAACGAGTCTCTGCAACGCAAATCAGCGCTGATCCTTGCCCAATATCAAAGCGCGGAGCCGCTGAAACGCAAAGTCGCCAGTGTGTTTCTGGAAAGCTTTTTGTTTTATTCCGGCTTTTATCTGCCAATGTATTGGTCCAGCCGCGCCAAACTGACCAACACAGCCGATCTGATCCGGCTGATCATCCGTGACGAGGCGGTGCATGGCTATTATATTGGTTATAAATTCCAGCGTCGGCTGGAGCGGCTGACTGACGAACGACGGGATGAGATCAAGGATTTCGCCTTTGATCTGCTGCTTGAGCTTTACGATAACGAGGCGAAATACACCGAGGCTCTTTATGACGGGCTTGGTCTGAGCGAAGATGTCAAGGCATTCCTGCATTACAACGCCAACAAGGCATTGATGAACCTTGGCTATGAGGCGCTGTTTCCGCCGGAGGCCTGCAAGGTCAATCCGGCCATTCTAGCGGCCCTGTCACCCAATTCCGACGAAAATCACGATTTCTTTTCCGGCTCCGGCTCGTCCTATGTGATCGGCAAGGCGGTGGCGACAGAAGATGAAGACTGGGATTTTTGAGGATGTGTCAGCAGTTTTGCTGCTGGGGAAAGCCTATCAACCGGGCTGGACAAATTTCAATACTCTGATTAGACGAATGTAACTGTATAACATAATGGTGATTTGAATGGTCAAGAATTTTGCTGTTATCTCGGCACTTTTGTTTTTCGGTGCCGCTCCCGCCTTTGCGGGCAGCGATGGGGTGGTGAATGTGGTCGCTCCCTTTGAGATTACCGGGCTGGACCCGGCCAAATCGGGCGATATTTTCTTACGCATGGGCATTGTCGAGACGCTGGTGGAGGCCGATAAAAGCGGAAACCCCATTCCGGCTCTGGCCAAAAGCTGGAATGTGTCGGATGATGGCAAGGTCTGGCGCTTTTCCCTTCAGCCGGGTGTAACATTCCAGGATGGAACGGCCATGACCGCCGATGCTGTGGCAGCATCGCTGAATATCGCCCGTGGCAAGCCGGGCTTGCTCAGCAAGGCCCCGATTGAAGCGATTGCTGCCGAGGGAAGCGATACGCTGACCATCACGCTTGGCAGGCCATTTGCGCCGTTGCTGGCTTTTCTGGCCGAAAGTCGCGCCCAGATTCTGGCACCGGCTGCCTATGATGGCACGGCTGTGAAGGATATTATCGGTACGGGTCCGTTTGACCTCACCCGGATTCAGCCGCCGCAAAGCCTTACCGTTGAGCGTTACAATCATTACTGGGGCGTAAAACCCGCCATTGAAAAGGCAAGCTATCTCTCGGTCAGTCGCCCGGAAACCCGCGCCTTGATGGCGGAAAACGGTGATGCCGATTATGTTTTCAACCTTGATCCGGCCAGCCGGACCCGGCTGGCCAAAAGCACCAAAGTCAAGCTGCTGTCGGTTTCGATCCCGCGCAGCGTGTTGCTCAAGGTCAATGCTGGCCATGCGTTTCTCAAAGATGTCAAGGCGCGTGAAGCCCTGAGCTATGCGATCGATCGTGAAGGGCTGGCGATTGCGATTTTGCGCTATCCGGCGGCGGCCACGCAACTGTTTCCACCAAGCCTTGCAAGCTGGCATAATGATGGCCTGACGCCTCTTTCCTATGATCCCGAAAAGGCAAAAGCACTCTTGGCAGAGCAGGGTTGGAAGGCGCAGGCCGATGGCATTCTTGTCAAAGATGGCAAGCCATTTGCGCTGACCATCACCACCTATCCCGACCGGCCGGAATTGCCGCTGATTGCGGCTGTCTTGCAGGATCAGCTCAAGGAAATCGGCATTCAGATCACGATCAACTCGACGAATTCCTCGGAAATTCCTGCCAAACATCAGGATGGCACACTGGAACTTGCGCTGATGGCGCGTAATTTTGCTCTGGTGCCCGATCCGATCGGCACCATGCTGTCCGATTACGGTCCGGGCGGCGGCGATTGGGGTGCCATGAACTGGTCCAATCCCGAATTTGAAACGGCGCTGGATGCCCTGACCCGCGAGACCGATCCGACCGCGGGGCAGGCGCTTCGCCTGAAGGCGGTCAAGGCGATTCAGACCGATCTGCCGGTCATTCCGATTGCCTGGTATCAGCAGAGCATTGCCGTTTCGCCCAAGCTTGAGGGGGCAACGGTTGATCCGTTCGAGCGTAGCTTCGGCCTGGAAAAAATGCGGTGGACACCATGATCAAGTCGATCTTTCACCGGCTGGTTCAGGCCGTAATGGTGGCGCTTCTGGTGGGGCTGCTGACGTTTGTGATGACGCGCTCGCTGCCGGGCGATCTGGCCTATCGCATTGCTGCCGGACGCTATGGATTTGACGTGGTCGACAGTGCGGCTGCCGCCAAAGTCGCGGCAGAGCTTGACCTGCACCAGTCGGCGCT
This sequence comes from Gillisella vitis, assembly GCF_014204625.1. Taxonomy (GTDB): domain Bacteria; phylum Pseudomonadota; class Alphaproteobacteria; order Rhizobiales; family Rhizobiaceae; genus Allorhizobium; species Allorhizobium vitis_F. The sequence goes on from NZ_JACHLU010000014.1 coordinate 118,591, forward strand.
GACGGCCCTTGGGCAATGGATGCTTGATCTCGTCCGTTTTGATCTTGGCACATCGCTGGTGACTGGTGCGCCCGTTATTGATGAAATCCGCCATCAGCTGGGCCATACGGTGAAACTGTCGCTTGCGGCTTTGCTGCTGTCGCTGCTGATTGGGCCGCCGCTGGGCATTCTGGCCGGTCTACGTCCCGGTGGCTGGCTCGACAATGGCCTGATGCTGGTATCGACCGCCTTTCGTGCCTTGCCGCAATTCGTTGTCGGGCTGGGGCTGATCATCATCTTTGGCTTGACCCTTAACCTCCTGCCTGCTGCGGGCCATGACCATGGTGGCCATTTGATCTTGCCAGCTCTGACGTTGGCGCTGGGGTTGGCGGCCGTGTCCAACCGGGTGGCGCGTGATGCGATGCTGGCTGTGTCGCGCGCACCTTATTACACTTTTGCCCGCACCAAGGGGCTTTCCGAATGGCAGGTGTTTTCCCGCCATGGGCTTCGCAATGTGGCGGTGCCGATTCTGACCTATCTTGGTATCCAGTTTGTTTATTTGATTGAAGGCGTTGTGGTGGTGGAAACCCTGTTTGCCTGGCCGGGTATTGGTCATTCGCTGGTGCATTCGATTTTTGGCCGCGACGTGCCGATGATTCAGGGCACAGCGCTGGTGATGGGCCTGACATTTGTGGCCCTCAATGCAGTGGTCGATGTTCTGTGCCATCTGATCGATCCACGGCGGCAGGAGGCATGACCATGCAGGATACGATGATGTCCAGACCGGCTTTTCTGTCGGCACGGCGGCTTGTTGGTTTTGCTCTTTTGCTGGCACTGTCGCTGTGTGCCTTTCTGCCGCCGCTGTTAGGCGGGGCGGATCCCTTTAAGCAGACACTGAGCCATGCATTAAAGGCACCGAGCGCCAGCGACTGGTTCGGCTTTGACCATCTTGGACGCTCCATGGCGGCAAGGATGTCGGCAGCATTGCGCCTGTCTTTGGGGCTGGCGCTTTTGTCGGTCTTCACCGCCATGATCCCCGGCGTTTTGCTCGGCGTTGCCGCTGCATGGCGCGGCGGGGTGATTGATCGGTTGATCGGCAGTTTTTCAGAGGCATTTCTGGCGTTGCCAGGACTGCTGCTGGTACTGATGCTGACGGCAATTGCGCCGGATAATCCGGCCATGCTCTATATCGGTATTTCTCTTGTGCTGTGGGTTGAATATTTCCGCATGACCAGAGCGCTGGCCCGGCCCCTTCTGGCCTCGCCTGCGGTGGAAGCTTCGCGGCTGCTTGGCTTTGGTCCGGCCTATATTGTGCGTCGTCACCTCTGGCCCGAAATTGCGCCGATGTTGCTGACCATGGGTGCCTATGGTGCGGCAGCCGCCGTCATGGCCATTGCGGCGCTGGGATTTGTCAGCGTTGGCGTGCGCCCGCCAACGCCTGAGCTTGGCAGCATGATGATTGAGCTTCTGCCCTATTATGAGGAAGCGCCGCATGGATTGATCCAGCCGATTGTCGTGATTTTCATGATGGTGCTGGCATTGCAATTGATTGCTGGTCAAATGAACAGTGGAAAGGACAGGGCATGACCATCCTGTTACAGCTTGATGATGCAAGCGTGACATCCAGCACGGGTCAGCTTGTTGAACCCGTCTCCTTTCGTCTGCAAGCGGGGCGGCCCTTCACCATTCTGGGGGAAACGGGGTCAGGAAAAAGTCTTCTGGCGCAGGCGCTTGTCGGCCTGTTGCCGCAAGGATTGCGCGCCACGGGCCGCGTTGTGATTGATGGTGCAAGCCTTGAGCTCGCTGATCCAGCCGCCCATCGTCCGCTTTGGGGTCGCAAGGTCGGCATCCTGCCTCAGGAGCCATGGCTGGCACTTGATCCGCTCATGGCAGCCCTTGAACAGGTGGCAGAAGGCCATCGCTTTGTGCGCGGTCTGGATGATGCACAGGCAGAACAGGCGGCGCAAAGTGATCTCAGCGCTCTGGATGTGTCCGATGCGGCCCATAAACTTCCCGGTGCCTTGTCTGGCGGCATGGCGCAGCGTGTTGCTTTTGCAGCCGCAAGAGCGGGCGGAGCAAGGATCATCATTGCCGATGAGCCGACCAAGGGGCTGGATGTTGCCCGCCGCGATGAGGTCATCGCGCTTTTGATGCGCGAGGTTGAGAGCGGCGGCACAGTCCTGACCATCACCCACGATCTTGCTCTGGCCGCGCAAATGGGCGGCGATCTTGCTGTTATGCTCGACGGTAAAATCATCGAGCAGGGCGAGACGGCTGCCGTGTTGAGCGCACCTGTGCATGACTATACCCGACGGCTGATTGCCGCCGAGCCAAAGCAATGGCAGGCGCGGACCCGCTCTGAAAACGCGGATGATAACGTTGTGCTGATGGCCGACAACGTTGCCAAGACGCGCGGCGGACGATTGCTGTTTTCCGGCCAGAGCCTTCGGCTTCAGGCTGGCGAGATTGTTGGCATCACAGGACCAAGCGGCTCGGGAAAAAGCTCGCTTGGCGATATTCTGCTGGGACTTTTAAAGCCCGATGAGGGCAGCGTGATCCGCGTTCCCGGCATTGCCCGCGCCCGCTATCAGAAAATCTATCAGGATCCGCCATCCGCCTTCGCGGCCCGCATCACCATTGGCGCAGGTCTGAATGATCTTGTGCGTCTGCATCGGCTGGAGTCAGAGCAGATTGCACCGCTGATGCAACGGTTGCGTCTGGCACCGGGCCTTCTCCATCGCTTGCCAAGCGAGGTTTCCGGTGGCGAATTGCAGCGCTTTGCCTTGCTGCGAGTACTGCTTCTCGATCCGGTGTTCCTGTTTGCCGACGAACCAACCTCAAGGCTTGATCTGATCACCCAGCAGGAAACAATCGAACTGTTGGTGGAATTGGCCCGCGAGCGCAATTGCGCTGTGCTGATTGTCAGTCATGATGCAGATTTGATCGAGAAAACCTGCGACCGCTCGATTCGGATCGAGGCATTATGTGCCTGAAAAGGTCAGCGGAGGTCTTGCACCTCCGCTGGTTTTTCAGGGCAGTTTTGCCTCGGCAAAAGGGCCGCCGAGGAAGGGGCAGGGCGGATGGTTTTCACGATTCTCATCCATTGGCGCGTCTTGAGAGCGATCTTGGGCCCGCCAGCCGAGGGTCTCGGCATCGGCGCTTGTCATGCAGCCACGCTCATTGTCGGAGACGCCATAGGTCATCAGGCATCCGAGATGCTCAATCCGAAACGCCCTGTCGATCATGCGCGCAAGATCATCCGCACTGATCCATGTTGTCAGCATTCGCGGCCCGCGTACGGTATTGAAACAGGACCCAATACGAATGGCAAGCGATTGAATGCCGCATTTGTCGTGGTAGGTGCGTGCCAGAAGTTCGCCATAGGATTTTGACAGGCCATAAAAACTGTCGGGCCGCATTGGTGACGTTTCGTCAATGGCAGTGCCGGATGGCTGGAAACCGACAACATGATAAGAGCTGGCCAGAACGATGCGCTGCACGCCATTGCGTCTTGCTGCCTCGAAAATATGGTAGGTGCCGCGGATATTGGCGTTGAGAATGACCTCAAAGGCAGCCTCATTGGCCATGCCACCGAGATGAATAACGCCGTCAACCCCTTTCATCACCGCTTCAATCTGATCGAGATGACCAAGATCAGCGGCAATAATACCGTTCGCGGCATCGTCTTTCAGATCCGTCAGCACGAGATCATATCCCATCGCCCGCAGACGTGGCGTCATCATGCGCCCAATATTGCCTGCGGCACCAGTCATTAAAAGACGGGTCATCTGCTACTCCCTGTTATGCTTGGTAAAGATCAGCCGGGCGGCCTTTGCACGGAAGTTGTACGGCAAAGACGCAGCCTGCCAGCGCATTGCCCGCGCCGCCCGGCTTGAGACTGGTGATATAGGCTGTGCACAGGTCACTGCCGCCAAAAGCAATGTTGGTCGGATTGGTTGTTGGCACGCGAATGGCCATATCCAGCTTGCCTTGCGGGGTAAATCGCAAGACCCGGCCACTGTCTGAGGCAGCGATCCAGTAACAGCCATCCTCATCCACAGTTGCCCCATCCGGGCGCCCACCAAATTCGGTAAGATCAAGGAAAGGCTGCAATGGCGCAACCGGAGTGCCATTGTCATCCAGCTCCGTTGTCCAGACCCTTGCGATGTCGGGAAAGCTGTCCGAGATATAGAGTTTTTTGCCATCCGGGGAAAAGGCAAGCCCATTCGGGGTTTTAAACCCTTCAAGCATTTGCCTCAGTTTGCCACGCTCAAGACAGAACAGCCGCCCCTGACCCGACCTCTGCCGCTCCAGACTACCACACCAGAACCGGCCGAATGGATCGGCAATGCCATCATTCAGACGTGCGTGTGCGGAGGCTTTGAACGGTGCCTGTATCAATTGCCGATCAAGATTGCCATCGATGATCGAGAGATACTCAAACCCCAACGACGTGCCAGCGGCAAAACCACCCGCCATCGGCACAATGCAGCCCAAGGCACCTTCGATGGACCAGTTCAGTACGCTGCCATCAACGGGATCATAACGACGCAGGCCGCCGGCCTCAATATCGCAATACCATAGCGCATCGCTGCACCATTGCGGGCTTTCGGCCACATCAACAGCCGCAATATCGAGCGGCTCTGCGACGTATTCCTTCATGAGATCACCAGAATGAGGGGATCTGTCGAGATGGCCGGTCCAACGGGCGTCATGATATTCATCCTTTGCGGCACGTATCGATGCGTATGAAAGACTTGAACGTCTTCAGCCCTCGTGCATTATGTGACTACCGAACTTATCATGTGATGATATGTCTGTAGTCGTAATATGACATTTGAGCGGAGTCCAGTTGAATCTGGAGTGCCAACCCTGGGGATTTCATGGCCAAGTCAGCAACATCCAGCGAAATGCATCGCAAGCCAAGACTGGCGGAAAGTGTTATTGAGCAACTGCGGCTCGATATCGTCAGCGGTCAATTGCCGCTCGGGGCGCAATTGCCAACAGAGCCGGGATTGATTGAACGATTCGGTGTGAGCCGCACGGTCATCCGCGAGGCCTTGGCGGAGTTGAGGGCATCTGGTCTTGTGACGACCCAGCAGGGCAAAGGCGTGTTCGTTGCTGAGGAATTGCCGGGTCATGAGTTGCGTTTAAGCTCTGAAGAGCAGGACTCTATTCCGAAAACACTGGAAATGCTCGAATTTAGAGTATCAATTGAAACCGAAGCCGCCGCATTGGCGGCCGCACGACGCTCTGCCGCTCAGGAATACGAAATTCGTGCCGCCAATGATCTGATGGCAGATCTGGTCGCGGAAAAGGCGTCGGCTTCAAAGGCGGATTTCGACTTTCATCTTGCGATAGCGCGCGCAACCAACAACAGCTATTACCTGAGTGCGTTGCAAAGTTTTGGCCCCAAGGCGATCCCGCGTGCCAATCTGCCCAATCTGGCATCATCTCGCAGTGAAAGTTATCTTGCGCAAGTGCTGGAAGAACACGGACGTATTAGCGACGCCATTGCTGATCAGAACCCGGATGCAGCGCGGGTCGCTATGCGGCAGCATATTGAAAAGTCACAGGAAAGGTATCGCGCAATTGCGCGTGGCATTCGGGATAAAATCGCAGATGGCGATTGATGTCCATGCTGACCGCATTGTTTTCCAAGATAGGTACCAACGCATATCAAAAGTGACAAGACAGAGAGACACGTGATCAACGCGGTGTAAAATTGGAACTTATCTTTTTATAATCAATATCTTGCATTTTTTATGATGTTTTTGGATTTGTCGCTGTTGACTTGTATTGTTGTTGGGCCTAGAAACCGCCTCACCGAACGAGGCGTCGCTTCTAACGAGGTTGCGGTTTCGCTCTTAGAAATCACCCAGAGATTGGGCGCAAAGCCTGATTTTACCGAAGCTTCGGTTTCGGCGGTGGGATTTTTTGACGGTAATTACCGTCAGTTATTTGACAATTTTATATGAGAAGAAAGAGAAACGTGGACGGCGGTTTTGCGTTGGGGACAGAAGAGATTTTGTTTCTGATAGAAGACAAATGACGGTCACGTTTTGATATGAGAACACCATTTTTTGTGGGTTCAGATGCCTTTCGTCTTTCCTTTGGAAAGACGGGACCTGAACCGGACTGATCAGAGCAGTGATGCTTTGGCTTGGTTTGAAGCAAAAGATAAGTGAGTTCTCGTCGATTCAGAACATACAGTGATTAGTTAAGATTGAATTCTCAACTTGAGAGTTTGATCCTGGCTCAGAACGAACGCTGGCGGCAGGCTTAACACATGCAAGTCGAGCGCCTCGCAAGAGGAGCGGCAGACGGGTGAGTAACGCGTGGGAATCTACCGTACCCTACGGAATAGCTCTGGGAAACTGGAAGTAATACCGTATACGCCCCCCTTTA
>NZ_JACHLU010000015.1 GCF_014204625.1 Gillisella vitis
GTCATCTCGAAGAACCTCGCCATCCATCGCTAACCTCCAAAAGTTAGCGTTGAATCTGATTTGCGCATCAAAGGGAATCCCAAACCATTAATTTGGCACTACAGCCTAGTGTAAAAACTCTGATTATGTCCGTGAGTGTGGCTGCGTTGAAAGCAATGCCGTTGATGAGTTCTCTTTCTGCGCGTCATCCTCATCCTTGATGTGCGGGATCCAAAGCTCCAAGCGGTTGCATTTGCGGTTTGGAACTGTCGGGTAATCCTTAGGATTTCTCCTTCAATTTTGTGATTTAAATACCAACCAGCTTGCGCAAATCATCGTTCATCCGGCTCTGCCAGCCCTTTCCTGTGGCCTTGTAGTGCTGGATGATTTCGGGATCGAGGCGCACGGAAATTTGCTCGCGGGGGCTTTCCACTTTTGGGCGACCCCGTTTGGCTTTTTCGCGCTCAATGCTGACGGCGAGGTCTGGAAATGCTTCGCGGAAGGGGCGTCCTTTAGCAAGCTGCGCATCGGTCAATTCCGGGTTGTCAGGGTCAGAGGCAATTCGCTTTTGAATCTCTGCTTCTTCCTGATCCGTCAGTGGCCGTTTCGAGGAAAATTGTGTTGGCATCAGAATTTCCTTTCCTTTCGGCTGGCAACCCGCATGGAGATAACTGAAATGGCTTCAGACCCAAGCGGACGGAATATAACCGCGATAACAATCTGCCCTTTGAAGTCACCAATCGCCAGCGACCGACCTTGCTTTGCGGGGTAGATTGTTGATCCTTCGAAAAAATCGAGCGTCAGTTCAGCAAAATCAAGCCCGTGCTTTTCAATGTTAATTGCACGCTTGGTTTCGTCATAGGCAATTTTCATTTTAATTATTGTATCACATTAAATAGGTGGTGCAAGCCAATCAGATACAGCAAAATTGGGGTCGTTAAAAAACGGCGGGATTTTGATCTCCCGCCGTCTTTATAGAGTCTGTCAGGTTCAGATTGAACCTGACAGACTCTAAAATTCTTTGTTTGAGTTTGTCTTTTCGGGAAAACCGGATTCCACTTTTCCCTGACAAACTCTAAAATTCACTTCGCCCGCAGTTCCAGCACCCTGTTCGCCGCTGAAATAATCGCTTCCAGCGAGGCCGTCACGATGTTCTTGTTGATGCCTGCGCCAAACAGTTTGCCGCCGGGGTGGTTGAGTTCCACATAGGCGATGGCTGAGGCATTCGAGCCGTGTTGCAGGGAGTGTTCAGAATAATCCTGCACCGAAATTTCAAAGCCGAGGTAGGCAGAGAGCGCATCGACAAAGCCGTCGATGGGGCCGGTGCCTTTGCCTTCGATCCGCTTGGTCTCACCGCCATCGATGATTTCAGCCGCGACCACGCGCAAGCCTTTCACAGCTGTATCGGGGTAGGTGTGGTGATCCACGAATTTCAGGCGGGCTGTGGGCTGTTCGACATAGCGCTCGATAAAGCTGTCGTAGATGCGCTTGGCTGGAAGCTCTACGCCTTCTTCATCGGTAATGCGCTGAATTTCCTCGCGGAATTCCACCTGCAAATTGCGCGGCAGGTTGATGCCGTAATCCTCTTGCAGAATGTAGGCGATGCCGCCCTTGCCCGATTGCGAGTTGATGCGGATGATGGCCTCGTAAGAGCGGCCCACGTCCTGCGGGTCAATCGGCAGATAGGGCACTTCCCACACGGGTGAATTGGCCTTCTTGATGGCCTTCATGCCCTTGTTGATCGCATCCTGATGCGAGCCGGAAAAGGCGGTATAGACCAGTTCACCCACGTAAGGATGACGCTCAGGAATGGTCATTTCGTTGGAATATTCATAGACCGCCTTGATCCGCTCGATCTGCGAGCAATCCAGTTCAGGATCAATGCCCTGCGTGTACATGTTCAGCGCCATGGTCACCACATCGACATTGCCGGTGCGCTCGCCATTGCCAAACAGCGTGCCTTCCACGCGGTCTGCACCTGCCATCAGGCCCAGCTCGGTGGCGGCAATGCCGGTGCCACGGTCGTTGTGCGGATGCAGCGAGATGATGACGCTGTCGCGCTTGTCGATGTTGCGGCACATCCACTCGATCTGGTCGGCGTAGATGTTGGGCGTTGCCATTTCTACGGTCGAGGGCAGGTTCAGGATCAATTTGTTATCAGGCGTCGGCTTGATCTCGGCAATCACGGCGTTGCAGATGTCCAGGGCCACCTCCAGCTCGGTGCCGGTGAAGCTTTCGGGCGAATATTCAAAGCGATAGCCGCCGCCTGCCTTGGTGGCCATGTCGATGATCATCTTGGCGGCATCCACGGCAATCTGCTTGATGCCATGCACATCCTTGCCAAACACCACGCGGCGCTGCAATTCCGAGGTAGAGTTATAGAAGTGGATGATCGGCTTGTTGGCCCCTTCCAGCGCTTCAAACGTGCGGGTGATCAGCTCGGGGCGGCATTGCACCAGTACCTGCAAGGAGACATCATCCGGCACATTGCCTTGCTCGACACACCAGCGGGCAAAGTCAAAATCGGTCTGGGAGGCGGACGGAAAGCCGATTTCGATTTCCTTGAAACCCATCTCCAGCAACAGTTGGAACATGCGGGCCTTACGATCATGCCCCATAGGGTTGACCAGTGATTGGTTGCCGTCGCGCAAATCGACTGAGCACCAGATTGGTGCCTTGGTGATGGTTTTGGACGGCCAGGTGCGATCAGGAATATTGATCTGCGGGTAGGGGCGATATTTTTCGCTGGCGTCTGGCATGCCTTTTGGAGCGGTATTGGACTTTACCATGGTTCTTCTCTTCTCATCCCGAATATGCCCGGCGTTATAAACGCTCAATCGCGGATTGCGAATGACAAATTCGGCCCCTTAGTGGGTCAATCTTCAAAAAAATGGATTTGGTGAGGAGCAATCGCCACATGCGGCGAACCCGGCCGCCGGGCGCTCCTCAATGGACCCGGCAACCGCGGATAAGGTCGAGAAGAAGAAGCGAGGATAGGGCGCGCGAAGAGGCGACGTGGCTGAAATTGCCCCGTTCCGCAGTCTTCATCATGGAAAAGCCCGATCTGTTCATGGCAAAATGTATACGCACGGCTTTTTACAATGGCAAGGGGGTGTTTTCATTTTTGCACCTTTGCTGTCAGCCTGTTGAGACCCAGCATGGCCAGCCCGCCCACCAGCCCCCAGAACGCGCCCGAAATGCCCAAAAGCGAAATGCCGGAGGCGGTAATCAGAAAGGTCATGGCCGCGGCATTTCGGGTGTCCGGCTCGCGGAAGGCGGCAATCGCTGAGGTTGAAAAGGCGCTGATCAGGGCCAGACCCGCCACGGCTTCAATCAGGATTTCCGGGGCCAGCGCCACAAAGGAGGTTACCACGCCTGCCAACAGGCCCAGTATAATATAGCCCACCGCGCCCATGATGGCGGCCCAATAGCGGCGGGCGGGGTCGGCATGGGCGTCTTTGCCAGCCGCCATGGCGGCGGTTACGGCCGCAAGATTGATGGCATTGCCGCCAAACGGAGCGGCAATGGCTGAAAAAATGCCGGTGATGGCAAACAGCGGGCCGGGGCTTGGGTGATAGTCATAGACTTTCAGCACGGCGATGCCGGGAATATTCTGTGAGGCCATGGTAACAATGAAAAGCGGCAGGGCGATGGAAATCGTCGCGGCCAGCGTGATATGCGGCATCACGAATTCCATGGGCGGCACAAGCGAGGCGGAAAGATGCGCAAAGCTGGCTGTTGGCACATGCACGCCAAAAATCAACACCAGCACAAAGGCGGCAAGTGCCGCAGGCACGGCATAAAGCCGGTTGAAGGCTCCCACAATGGCCCAGGCCAGCAGGATGGGCAGTCCAAACAGCGGGTTGAATTCCACGGCCTGAAACGGGGCAAAGCACAGGCCCAGAATGACCCCGGCCAGAAGGGCATTGGCAAGGGCCGCCGGAATGGCCCCAATGGCGCGGCCCAGCGGCCTGAACACGCCCGCAATGACAATCATGATGGCGCAGACCAGAAATGCGCCGGTGGCAGAGGCAAAGCCGCCTTCCGGCACACCGGAATTGATCAGCAGAGCCGCACCCGGCGTTGACCACGCGATCGAGATTGGCATTCTGGTTTTGACGCTGACCAGAATGCCGCAAATGCCCATGGCAACCGACAGCGCCATCAGGCCGGATGCGGCCTGCATGTCTGTGGCCCCCACGCCCTTCAATCCTTGCAGAATGACAGCAAAGGAGCTGGCAAAACCAACAAAAGCAATCAACAAACCCATGAACAGGCTTTGTGGGGAGAAGTCTTTCAGCATCGCGGTGGTCCAGAATGGGCAAGTTGTGGTTCTGGAACATCAGGTTTTACTGTTGGGCGCAAGGTCAGGTCATCGTTAAAATGGTATGTTTGCCCGCTGTTTCATCACTTTGATCGTTTTGACAGCAGATGATCCAGCGAGAGCACGCCCGGTCCGTGCGCTATGATGATCAAAAGACAGGCTGCCCAGGTGCCATGGGTTGGCCATGCATCGGGGTAGACAAAAATTTCAATCACCAAGGTCATGCCCAAAAGCGCAAGGGCAGAAAGACGGCTGGCGAAGCCGATGACAAGCAGGATGGGAAAAAGATACTCGGCAATGGCGGCCATATGGGCGGCAAGCCACGGATCGACCAGCGGCAATTTATACTCGTTTTCAAACAGATAAACGGCGGTGTCGGTGACGTGAAAGCCGTCGACCTTGGTCTGGCCAGAGCGCCAGAACGTCCCGGCTATCGAAAGCCGTGCCACCAGCGAAACAAGATCCAGCGGAATACGGCTGACAAAATTGGTGAAAGATTGCGCCAGTGAGGGCTGCTGCATGGGGTGCGTCCTTATAAAATGCTGGCAAAGGCACCGCTTTGCAGCGCGCCGGTGAGATTGGTGGTGAGATCAAAAACATCCGTCTCGGTGATGGCGGCGTCCACAGCCTCGCCAAGCGGAACACCTTGCGCCAGAGCCAACAAAAATCCTGCGCCGCCAGGGGGCAGGCGATGCACCTCGACAGTCATCTGCGGGCGTAAAATCAGCGCATCCTCGCCCTGCCAGTCGTCAATCGGGCGCAGCTCGGCTTCGCCTGCGTTCATGGCCCAGATGGTAACAATCGGATGGAGGGATCGAATGACGGCAAAGGACGAATGCGGTGAAAAACGCACACCTGCCAATGCTTCAGGGGCGATTGCGGCAAGAGAGACGGGATCCAGCGGGGCTTGATCGGCGGCGTGGTAGGCGCGGCTTCGCGCTGCCTCCAGCCGCATCACGTCCGGTAGATAGGGCAGCTCTTTGGCGGGCGCGAAAGTCTCGACAAAATCTGGAAGATCATCGCCGTAGGTGAGCAGCACAGGCGAGCGCGGCGGGTGAGTTTCAATAAAGGCTTGCGCCATGGCGGCAAAAAACTCTTTTCCGACAATGGCCTCGCTGGCGGGAAAGCGTGATGCCAGCGCGCCGCGCAGGCTTGCGGAGACATTGTTGCGATAGACCGCAAAGCGGCGCTCAGGTGCCGTGCTGTTCCATGCCTCTACGCCATTTGGCACGGGTAAGGATGAGTCGTTCAAGGCAGCGGCGAAGCTGTTTTGGATGCTGTGGGACATCGTTTGGGACATGGCAACCTCACGCAGCCCTGTTCCGGGCGGCTTGTTGTAGAAGGGCCTGCGCGGATTGCGCTTCAAGGCATAAGGTTTGCCAGTCTGGCACGTCATTGTCCCACTCAATCAGGGTGGCAACGGGGCCGGTGCGGGCCAGCACCTCTTCATACAGCGTCCAGACCGGGTCTTTCACGGGGGTGTCGTGGCTGTCGATCAACAGCGGTGCCCCGTGATCATCTTTGGTTTCAGAATGGCCGCTGAGGTGGATTTCGCGCACATGGTTGAGCGGAAAACGGGCAAGATAGGCACGCGGATCACGTTGATGGTTGGTGGAGACGACAAACACATTGTTGACATCCAGCAGCAGTCCGCAGCCGGTGCGGTTTACCAGCTCTGCCAGAAAATCCACCTCTTCCAGCGTGCTGTGCGTGAATGTGATATAGGTGGCCGGGTTTTCCAGCAGCATTTGCCGCTTCAAGGTGTTTTGCACCTGATCAATGTGGTTGGCCACATGCAGCAGGGTTTCGGGCGTATAGGGCAGGGGCAGAAGATCGTTGAGAAACACCGTGTCGTGCGATGACCATGCGAGATGTTCGGAAAAGCTCTCCGGCTCATAGCGATCACACAGGATTTTCAAACGGGCGAGGTGGTCTTGATCCAGCGGCTGCATGGAGCCAATGGAAAGGCCAACGCCGTGAATGGATAGGGCATAATCCGCGCGCAGTTTGGAAAGCTGCGCGTGCGGTGGGCCGCCAGCCCCCATATAATTTTCAGCATGAACTTCGAAAAAGCCCAGAGCATCGTGCCGAAAATCGGAATCGGCACGATGCTCTGGATTTTTGTTTTCGCATCGAATTGTTCCGAAAACCGGTTCCCACTTTTCGGTCCGATGCTTTGGCGGCTGCGGCGCATCAATGAGCTTGAGAAAATGCTCCGGTTTGAAGCCGACACCGGCGCGTTTGGGAAGCTGGCTGGGTTTCATGGGGTCTCTCCGTGGGTTGTTTTGAAGAGAGTGGCAGGCTGCGGCCTGCCACTCTCTCTTCGCAAGCTCAGGCCGGGGCAGGGCCTTGGTTCAGCGTGCCATGGCCGTTCGGGGTCTTCATGGTTTCGCAAGAGCCAGCCGGAACCAGTTTCCATGCGTTCTGCTGGTAATCGATCTTGGAAGTGCCTGCGCAGGTGGTACCGGGGCCAGCGGCGCAATCATTCTGGCCCTTCAGGGCCACGCCATAGCATTTTTCTTTGCCGGTCATGTCGGCGGCATTGGCGGCGGGAACGGACACAGTGGCCAGCGCAGATGCAAGCGAGCTGGCAAGAGCAAGAGCTTTAATGGATGTGTTCATGATGGTCTCCTCAGATGGTTGCCATGATTGGCTGACATGAGAGGCTACGGATGCGGGTCGGTGAATGTTACAGACCGTCAGAGATTTTTTATCGAATCTGTGCAATTTTGCTGAAGCAGAGGGTGGATCAACTTTTTTCTCTATACATCAGAGCCTCTGTAACAAATCTCTTCCAGCCAACGTACAGGATGCGTGGTGAAGCAGTCAGAACGCGAAGATGAGTGGGCAAAATGGATGCGTGCTGCCATAGCAGGCGATAGCGGCGCCTATCATCGTTTCCTGGTGTCAGTCACACCGCATTTGCGCGCTATGGCAAAACGACGCTGTGATCAGTTTGGCGCGCCAAAGGGCGATGCCGAGGATGTGGTTCAGGAAGTGCTTTTGGCCATTCACCTCAAGCGCGGCACATGGGATCCAAAGCGGCCGATTGGCCCGTGGTTGACGGTGATCGTGCGCAACAAGCTGATTGATAGTTTGCGCAAGCGCGGTCGCCACGTGCATGTGCCGATCGACGATGTGATTGCAACGCTGGAAGCGGACGAGCAAACTGATGCGACTGAGCGAATGGATACGGAGACCCTGCTGGAACGGTTGAAAGACCCGCAGCGCGATATTGTCCGCTCCATCTCTTTGAATGGTGCGGGCATAAAGGAAACGGCAGAGCGGCTGATGATGAGCGAGGGCGCTGTGCGCGTGGCGCTCCACAGAGCATTAAAAGCTCTGGCGATGATGTATCGGAGTGAAGCGAAATGAAGACAGATGATCTGATCAGCCTTTTGGCGCAGGATGCCCCGGTGCGTTTTTCCTTGAGCAAGCGGCTGGCGTGGGCGTTGGCGGTCGGCGTTGTGGTGTCTGGTGTTTTGTTGCTCTCCACTGTGGGTTTGCGGCATAATCTGGAAAGCGCTGTTGAAACGATGCGGGTGGCGTTCAAAATCGTTGAAACCTTTCTTCTGGCGCTGACAGCAAGCTGCCTGGTGTTTCGCATTGGCAAGCCCGATCTCGGCCTTCGTCCTTTGGCGCTTTGCTTGCTGATGCCGCTGTTCTTGCTGGTGGTGGCGGTTGCAACGGAACTGACCGTGCTGCCCCAGCAACTCTGGACTCCAAGCCTGATTGGCTCTCATGCGGCATTTTGCGTGTTTTTCATTCCGGTTTTGTCGATTGTTCCGCTGCTTGGCTTTTTGAAAGCCTTGCAAAGCGGTGCCCCTGAAAATCCCGGCCTGGCGGGGGCGGCAGCGGGCCTTGCCGCAGGCGGCATTGCGGCTGCCCTTTATGCCTGGCATTGCCCGGACGACAGCCCGCTGTTTTTGGCCACATGGTATGGCCTTGCGATTTTACTGGTGACAGCCGTTGGCTTTGTCGCGGGTCGAAAAATGCTCCGTTGGTAACGAAAAAGCCCGCCTGTTTTGCAACAGGCGGGCTTTTTTAACGCTCTTCAGCTTCAGGCGATTTCAGTCTGGCTTTCAACAATGCGTGATACCAGACCGTACTCCTTGGCTTCTTCAGCAGAGAGCCAGTAATCGCGGTCGATGTCCTTGGCGATCTTGTCTTCTGACTGGCCGGTGGCCTTGGAGAAGATCTTGATCAGGCGCTTGTTCATCTTGATGATTTCATTGGCCTGGATTTCAATATCCGATGCCATGCCGCGCGTGCCGCCCGAGGGTTGGTGCAGCAAAAAGCGGGTGTTGGGCAGGCAAAGGCGCTGCTCCTTGGGCACGGATACGTAGATCAAAGCACCAGCAGAT
The DNA here is from genome assembly GCF_014204625.1 of Gillisella vitis. GTDB lineage: Bacteria > Pseudomonadota > Alphaproteobacteria > Rhizobiales > Rhizobiaceae > Allorhizobium > Allorhizobium vitis_F. Next base: position 8,668 of record NZ_JACHLU010000015.1, read on the forward strand.
GCGACCCAGCCGGTGCCAATGATCCACACCTTCGGCTTGATGAACTTGATCATGTCATGGATCGAATCGCCCGATTCGACATGGCCGCCGGGGGAATTCACATAGACGCGAATGTCCTCGTCGCTGGCGGCAGCCAGGGCCACCAATTGGGTGCAGACCTTTTGCGCCAGTTCCATGGTGATGCCACCATAGATGAAGATCGAACGCGACTTGAAAAGATTCGCTTCCGTTTCCTTGCCGAGAGGCAGTTCCTTGCTCTTGTCGTCGTCTTCTTCGTTCATTCGGCAATTCCTCACTTGCGTTTTGCTCACCCGCACATAGTGCGTCTCAAGGCTTAAAACAATGTGTGAAAAAGACAAGCTTCGATCCGCAAAATCAAGTGTTATACTCTTTGAGTTGCGAGATCAGGCAAATCCACAGCAAAACGGGTGCCGCACACGTGGGGCACCCGTCAAAACCATGCATTGCATGATCGTTGTTATGCCTACATAAACAACTGGGTAATGCTGCGCTGCTGGCTGTTGGCAATATTGAGGCCAATGGTTTGCAGCTCGGTCTGAACTTTTTGCGATGACAGCTTTGTGGCTTCTTCTTCCATATCGGCATCCGTCAGGCGGCCGATGCTGATGGTGTTCACATCCTGCAAATCTTTCAGAAAATCAGTGCTGGCCGAAATCCGGCTCTGGGTTGCGCCAATCTCTGCACCGGCATTGGTGAGGCCGTAAAGCATGGTGCTGGTTGCGGCAATCATGCCATCAATCTCATCATTGGTGGTGTCGTTCGAGAGGGCAATTTCCTTGGCGGTGGCAGCGGGTGGGGTCTGTGACCCCGCGTTCAGCAGATAATAATCATTGGCGGTGCCATTGGTTGAAATACTGGTGTAGGTGCGGGTCAAAATACCATCATTGGCATCGTTCTGGCTTGTCAGCACGCTTTTGGCCGTGTCAAAATTGGTCACGTTGACGGCAAGGTTGCCGCTGCTGTCGGTGCCAACGGAAGAGACCATCGATGTGACTTTCGGTGTCTCTGATGCGCCAAGCTTGAGCCAGTTTTCGCCATTGAAGCTAGATGAGTCGGCAATGGTGGTGAGCTGAGATTTCAGCTGGGTAATTTCCGAATTGATCGCGTCTTTATTGGCACCAACCGCCTTGGATAGAATCAGCTTTGATTGAATGTCTGAGACAATGCTGGTGGCCTGTTCCACGCCCAGGGCTGCTGTGTCTGCGATGGCCGCCGACATGCCGGTGGCATCCTCTGCGCTGGACAGCGAGAGATTGTCAGATTTCATCGTGGTGGCAATGGACCAGTACGCCGCGTTATCGGCGGCATCATCAACCTTTTTGCCGGTCGCAACGCGGACCTGTGTGCTCTCATAGGCTTTGGATGTGCCCGTTAGCAGAGAGAGAGCCGAACTTGATGTTGCATTTACGGAGGCCATGCTGATTTCCATCCACGGTACGATACACAATACAGACCCGCCGCCGGACCCGGTCATTCATCATGCTGATTGCGTCTTGAGGGACGCAGGAACATTCATGTAAGTTATCTATAATGTACTGACTATTGCAACCATCTTTATAGAAATGCTAACATTTTAATGATCTGCAAAAAAGCTTTTGTTCGCACAGGTCTTGTGCCTAATCGGCCGTGGACAGGCGCCGCATGGTAAATTCAATGCGGTCGTCTTCCAGCCGTCTCCAGCTTTCAACCTCGGTCCAATAGGCCGCACGCGGAAAAGCATCAAACCATTCGCGGGCTTTCTGGCGCGCCTCTTCGCGGTTCAAACAAAACGTCTCGCGGATAAAGGCGGGCTTGTGCGTGCCCTTTTGCCCTTGGCGATAGCGATCAATCTGACGTTTCAGCCCATCCAGTGGAGGGCGAGGAAGCTTTCCTGCCATGACAGTATATCCTGTTCCGCTCTGATGATAAAACAACTCTCATCACATTTCCAGCACTTCATATTTGGGGGTTCTAAAACGAATTTGCCATTCTGGCGCATTACCGCCAGACCTGTTATTTCCTGAGCAAACACCATCCAGGCGGATGATGACGACAGGGAGAAGACGCATGGAACGTCCTGTTTTGCCCAAGGGCCTGCCAGAGAATATCGAGAGCAAGAAGGCGACAGCGCGGGCATGGTTCGAGAGCCTGCGTGACCAGATTTGTGCCTCTTTCGAAGCTTTGGAAGACGAATTGACCGGCCCACTCAGCGATCGGCAACCAGGGCGGTTTTCACCCAAGGACTGGCTGCGTGAGGAGGGCAAGGGCGGCGGTGGCCGCATGTCGATGATGCATGGCCGGGTGTTTGAGAAGGTGGGCGTGCACACCTCTACAGTTTACGGTGAGTTCTCGCCAGAGTTTCGCAAGCAGATGCCCGGAGCCGAAGAAGACCCGAGCTTCTGGGCTTCTGGCATTTCGCTGATTGCCCATCCGTGCAATCCCAATGTGCCCGCCGTGCATATGAACACCCGCATGGTGGTCACCACCAGCCAATGGTTTGGCGGTGGGGCCGATCTGACGCCGGTGCTGGACCGCCGCCGCACGCAGGATGATGCTGACACCATCGCATTTCACGGTGCCATGCAGGCCGCCTGTGATGCCCATCCCGACGTGGCCGATTATGCCCGTTATAAAGCCTGGTGCGATGACTATTTCTTTTTGCCCCACCGCAATGAGGCGCGCGGCATTGGCGGCATTTTCTTCGACTGGCTGCATGCGGGCGAAAACATGGATCGATGGGATGCCAATTTCGCGTTCGAGCAGGAGGTTGGCCGCCAGTTTCGGGATGTTTATCCGACTCTGGTGCGGCGCAATTTCAACACGCCCTGGACGGATGCTGACCGTGAGGAGCAGTTGGTGCGGCGGGGCCGCTATGTTGAATTTAACCTGCTCTATGACCGTGGGACGATTTTTGGTCTGAAAACCGGCGGCAATGTCGAATCAATCCTGTCATCCATGCCGCCATTGGTGCGCTTTCCCTGAGGAACTTGCCTCGATTGAGGACGTGTGCGAGCTAAAAACAGGGCATATTGAGGGGTGATTTTCGAAATGCGTCTGAAATTGACGGCGTTTAATTAAGGAAGCGCTGTTTTATCGGCCTGCATAAAAGATTTAACATTGGTTTAATTCTCTTTCGTGTTACAATTAAAGCACAGATCAAGGAGGAGGATTGCAATGGTTGCCCTGCATAGCATGACCATCCCCACACAACACGGCGGCGGAGCGAAATCGCTTGATACCGTTGAGTTGATCGATCGTATGGCGCATGATTTGAAAGCGTCCAGCGATGCTGATCTGCCCCACTGCTACTTTGTGGAGCAGGCAAAACTGCGGCTGGCGGGTGTTCACACCCGTGAACATGCCGCCAATGATGCCTCTAAAATGGTGAGCAAAAACGCAGTCAATGGACCCAGTTCCGTGTTTTACGCCTGGGCTATGCCTGAATAGATTTCAGAGTTTTTCAGGAAAAAGACGTGTTGCTGCTGCCGCCCTGAAAGCCGCGCCTGTTGAGGAGCGGGCGTGGTTTTCTGTGTGTTGAAGGAGATTTTCATGAGATTGTTTGAGTGCTGCTCGCTTGTGCCCGGTTGCCAATGGCAGACCCGCTCAAAAGAGGCCGCAGAGGTTGTTCATCGTGCTGTGGAACACATGCGCACCGCCCATGGCGAGACGGTGCCGCGCGAACACATCGTCTATCATATCAAGGTGCGGATCACTGAACTGGAGGAGGCTGAACTGGCGTAACGTTTTTCAGCTTGCCAACCAGCTTACCCAGCAGCGTGTCGCGGCTGAGGGTGAAATTGGCTTGCACCCATGTGGCTTCCAGCTCACTGAGCAGGCTTCCCACCTGTGGGCCTGCGGAGATTCCGTGTGCCATCACGTCGGTGCCATTGAGCGGAAATTCTGGTTTTACGAAGGATTCGGCCCGCTGCAACAGGCGTGAAAAGCGGCCGGTCTGGGCCATAGCCTCGGTATCGCCTTCGGCTTTGCTGCGGGCATTGGCCAGCGACAGGCGAAGCTGGGCCACAATGCCTGTTTTGCCATGGTGATAAACCAGCCGGTCCAGCGCCAGTTCGCTGAGGTCATCGGTGATTTTCGGCGCTTTGGCAAAATCCTGCAAAAACTGCGCCTCAGCCCGTGACAGTTTCAGGCGTGCGCTCAATGCTGTCATCCGTTCAGGGTCGTTTGGCACCATGGCTGCCAGCCGCAGAAGCGGCTCGGGCTGCCAGCCAAGGGCATTTTGTGTGGCGATCAGGCCGGGCAGGGCATCAATGCCCCATTTTTCGGTTTCCGGCACAATCGCAGTCAGCACACCGGCCTGACGCATCCACAGCAAAGCACGGCCCGGATCTCTGGCCGAGAGCAATTTCTTGATTTCGGCCCACACCCGCTCGGCAGAGAGCTGGCTCAAATGATCACGGGCTGCTGCACAGGCGCGAAGGCCATCGGCATCAGGCCGTCCGCGCCCATACCAGGCAAAAAACCGAAAGAAGCGCAGGATGCGCAAGTAATCCTCGGCAATGCGGCTTGGGGCATCGCCGATAAAGCGAAGGGTGGCGGTTGCAATGTCATCCTTGCCGCCCACCAGATCAATGATCGTGCCGGATGGATCAGCATAGAGCGCATTGATGGTAAAATCGCGCCGCTCCGCATCCTCCTGCCAATCGGTGCCGAAGGCGACGTCCGCGTGGCGGCCGTTGGTGGAAACGTCGCGGCGCAAGGTTGTGACTTCAAAGGGTTTGCCCCCAACCACCAATGTTACGGTGCCGTGGTCTATGCCGGTGGGCACGGCCTTGATGCCAACCTTATCGGCCCTTGCCATGACCTCGGTGGGCAACAGCGTGGTGGCCAGATCAATATCGCCCACCGGCTCCCCCAGCAGGCTGTTGCGCACCGCACCACCCACCACGCGGGTCTCGGCCCCATCGGCATTCAGAAGGGCCAGAACGCGGGTGAGGGTCTCATCCTGAAACCAGGGCTGATCAGCAACGGAGATCATCTGTAAAGCCTTTCATAAAGCGTGCGCAAGATACCGGCGGTAATGCCCCAGATATGGTGCTGCCCATAGGGTATCTCGTAAAAATGCCGATAGACGCCATCGCGGAACAGTTTGCTGCCGGTCTGGTGGTTGGCGGGGTCCATCAGAAAGGCCAGCGGCACATCAAAGACCTCTGCCACTTCATCCGGGTTGGGCGTCAGCGTAAAGCCAGAATGCACAATGGCCAGAATGGGCGTGATGCGAAAGCCGGTTGCGGCGAGATAATGCGGCAGGCGACCAACGGTTTCCACAAAGCGCGGATCAAGGCCGATTTCCTCCTGCGCTTCGCGGATGGCGGCGGCCTCAGCACTTGTATCGTCTTCATCAATACCGCCGCCGGGAAACGAAATCTGGCCGGAATGCTTGCGCAATTTATCGGTCCGCCGCGTGAGGATAACGCGGGGCGTATCCGCATCCCTGACCACAGACACCAGCACGGCGGCATCTTTTAGCCGCATGTCTTCCAGCAGGGGCAAAAGATCAGCATTCAGGGCATGGTCGCCATGATCGCGCCATGCATCAGCGAGGGGTGCACCGCGCTGGCGCAACGCGCGGTTTCGAAAATCATCAACTGAAAACACGGGCTGCATCAGATCGTTCATCGCTCGACAGTCTCCAAAAGTGCTGCTTCCATCACGGGGAAGGTTGCTCCGCCTGATCGGATGGCAAACATCTCTCGACCATCAATGTCCATAACGCTGCCTTGCGCCAGAAGATCATAGGTCACGGCACGCGACACCAGCGCCTGCAACCGGCCGCGCACCAAAAGATAGGGTTTGAGCTGTTCATTGTCATTGGTGAATGTCAGCGGATGCTCGGCATTGGCCTCGATCACATCCCCCACATTGGTGCGAAAACTCAGCACCGGCTCGCCCTGTCTGTCGCTCACGCTCATCTCGACGGCGATGAAATGGGCATCCGTGACGCGAATGCCGACTTTTTCCACAGGTGTGACGAGATAGGTGCGGCCGTCCTCGTCCTTGCGCAGCACGGTGGAAAACAGCCGCACCAAGGGCGCACGGCCAATGGGTGTGCCCATGTAAAACCATGTGCCATCGGCTTTGATGTCCATGTCAATATCGCCACAAAACGGCGGATTCCATTGGTCCACCGGCGGCAGGCCAGCCTTGCCGCCAGCGGTCTGCTCGCTGGCGCGGGCAATCATCGCGGCAAGATCGGCAGCGCCTTCGCTGTTATTCTCTGTGTCACCTGCCATGTTTCTGTCCCGGTTTTCAACGTAATAGCTGTTAAACACGAGATAGTGGTTTGAAACGCGCTTGTCAGCCGCCATACGGGTAATAAGTTAGAGAAAGATTGTGCCGCATTGCAGCGTGATCGATTCGAATTTCAGACCTTGAGCCAACGGAGAACGCCATGGGCATGATCACCACCCCGGATACCGCGCTCGATGATAAGGCCATGATTGCCAGTGCCGAGAGGGCGCTGAGTGAGATTGCCGATGTGCGCCGGGAAGTCTCCAAGGTTATCTTCGGTCAGGAGCAGGTGGTGGAAAGCACGTTGCTGGCCATTCTCTCCGGCGGCCATGCGCTGCTGGTGGGGGTTCCCGGCCTTGCCAAGACCAAGCTGGTGACAACGCTGGGCACGGCATTGGGGCTGGATGCCAACCGCATCCAGTTTACGCCTGACCTGATGCCCTCGGATATTCTCGGCTCTGAAGTGATGGATCAGGATGAGCATGGTCGCCGCTCGTTCCGCTTTGTCAAAGGCCCGGTGTTTGCGCAATTGCTGATGGCCGACGAAATCAACCGCGCCAGCCCCCGCACCCAATCGGCACTTTTGCAGTCGATGCAGGAATATCACATCACCATTGCTGGCCAGCGTTATGATCTGCCAGCCCCCTTCCACGTGCTGGCAACGCAAAATCCGCTGGAGCAGGAAGGCACCTATCCACTGCCCGAAGCCCAGCTTGACCGTTTTCTGTTGCAGGTGGATGTGGGCTACCCTGAGCTTGCAGCCGAGCGGCAGATTTTGCTCGACACCACCGGCATCATGGATAGCCATGCAAGTCCGGTGCTGGATGCGCAGCGGCTGCTGTCCATTCAACGGCTGATCCGGCAAATGCCAGTTTCGGAAAGCGTGGTGGATGCGATTTTGTCGCTGGTGCGCTCGGCACGGCCCGGACAAGGTCATGCAGAAACCGACAGGCATGTGGCATGGGGTCCGGGGCCACGCGCAGGCCAGGCCCTGATGCTGTGCGCCCGCGCTCGCGCGCTGTATGAGGGGCGGCTGGCACCGTCGATTGATGATGTCCACGCCCTGGCGGAGCCGGTGTTGCAGCACCGTATGGCGCTGACATTTGCCGCCCGCGCCGAAGGCATATCGATGCGCGATGTGATTGCGTCTCTTGTCAAAAACAGCAAACGATAAGGGCACGGTGGTCGCGTGGCAGCATTAGGACAGATCGTTGACAGAACCCCGACAGGGGACGCTCTGGCCCGTGCCCGTCAGCGCGCAAGCCTGATGCCCGATTGCATGGTTGAGGCCAAGCGCATTGCCAATAGCGTGATTGCTGGATGGCATGGCCGCAGGAAGCGCGGCATTGGCGAAAATTTCTGGCAATTCCGCCCCTATGCTGACGGTGAGAGCCCCTCGAACATTGATTGGCGCCGTTCGGCCCGCGACGACCAGCTTTATATCCGCGACCGCGAATGGCAAGCGGCGCACACCGTCTGGCTCTGGGCGGATCTGTCGCCATCGATGATGTTCAAATCGAAGCTTGGCGCGGTTTCCAAGGAAAGCCGCGCTCTGGTGCTGATGCTGGCCTTGGCTGAAATCCTGGCCCGTTCCGGCGAGCGCATCGGCTGCCCCGGCATTCTGGAGCCGATCTCGGAGCGCAATGCGGCAGAGCGGCTGGCAACGGCCCTGATGCACGCGCCCGATACGGTGGGCCCGTTCAAAGGAGGAATGCCGCAGGCGGATATGATCCGCACTGTCAGCGATATTGTGCTGATTGGTGATTTTCTCGATGATGCCGATCGGATCATGGACAAAATCAGGCCGCTGTCGCGCCGGGGTCTGCGCGGCCATGTGATTGAAATTGCTGATCCTGCCGAAGAGCTGTTTCCCTATGCGGGACGCACCGAGTTTACCGATCCCGAAACCGGCGAAAAACTGACATCGGGGCGTGCCGAGACGGTCAGGGATGAGTATCGCCGTGCCTATCTGGCGCGGCGTGAGGCGTTGGGCGTGGCACTTCGGCGCATGGGATGGAGTTTTACCCATCACCTCACGGATCGACTGGCCTCGGAGGCTTTGGCCGCTGTGCATATGCATCTGTCTGGCGGCGCACAAAACGCCCATAAGCCAAACGCCCATAAGGGAGGGATGTGATGTTTCCTGCCTTTGCTTTTGCCAGTCCGGCGCTGTTGGGGGCGCTGGTGGCGCTGCCCGCCATCTGGTGGTTGCTCAAGCTCACCCCGCCGCGCCCGCAAACGGAAGTGTTTCCGCCGCTGAAAATTCTGGCGACGGTGCTGAAACACGAGGAAACCCCGGCCCGTAGCCCGTGGTGGCTGACACTCCTGCGCATGGTGATGGCGACTTTGGTGATTCTGGCATTGGCCGAGCCGGTGCTCAACCCACGCATTGGCTCAATTGCCAGCGGCGGGCCGCTGGTGCTGGTGATGGACAATGGCTGGGCCAGCGGCACCCATTGGGATCGTCGGGTGGAAACCGCCAATGGTTTGGTTGATGAAGCAGAAACCGCAGGCGTTGCCATTTCGCTTGTGCTCACCGCCGAGCCAACACAGGATGCGGTGCCCGGAAGCCCTGCAACCGTGCGGGAAAAATTGCGCGCTGCCAGACCCCGCCCGCTGGTGCCGGACCGGGACCGGGCGCTGATTGCCCTGCGTGCTGCTTTGAATGGTGTTCACCCCGGCACATTGGCATTTTTAACCGATGGCGTTGCCGTTGGCGACAAAGAGCAGACCGCTGCAAAACTGTCGGCTTTGCAACCGGCTGAATTGCGGGTGATTGCCGATGATGGCACCTCCACCATGGCCATTACCGCGGCCACCAATGGGGCAGAGCGTTTGAATGTCAAAGTGACCCGCCTTGCGAGCCGTGATCCGCAGCAGGCGATTGTCGATGCACAAGACCAGCAGGGGCGGGTGATTGCCACGGGTCTTGCCAGATTTGACGCAGGCCAAAGCGTTGCCATGGCCGAAATTGCCGCTCCTTATGAATTGCGCAATGATTTTGCCCGTCTCAGCATTGTCGGCCTTGCCAGCGCCGGTTCCGTCAATCTGCTTGATGACGGGTTTCGCCGCCGCAAGGTGGCGCTGTTGTCCGGTGATTCCAATGATGAATTCCAGCCCTTGCTGTCACCGCTCTATTATATTGAGCGAGCGCTGCAACCCTATGCCGACCTGATCAAATCGCCGGATGCGGAGCTGGCAAGCGCCATTCCGCAGCTGTTGCAGCAAAACCCCTCGGTGGTTGTGATGGCGGATATTGGCCGTATGCCGCCAGACGTGCAGCAGGCGTTGCAACGCTTTCTGCAACGCGGCGGCACGCTCATTCGTTTTGCCGGGCCCCGGCTTGCGGCAGCGCCTGCCGATGATCCGCTGGTGCCGGTGCTGTTGCGGCAGGGCGAGCGGCAATTGGGCGGAGCACTCTCGTGGGCAGAGCCGCAGGCCTTGGCACCATTTCCGGCCAATAGCCCGTTTGCCGGGCTTGCGCCACCCGATGGCGTGCTGGTGAAGCGGCAGGTGCTGGCAGAGCCGACGCCCGATCTGGCCGATCGCACATGGGCAACGCTTGCGGATGGCACGCCGCTGGTGACAAGCAGAGATGTGGGCGCGGGCCGTCTTGTGCTGTTTCATGTCAGCGCCGAGGCGGGCTGGTCCAATCTGCCGATTTCGGGTGAGTTTGTGGAGATGCTCCGCCGTCTTGTTCAGCTCTCCCATGCCGGTTCGTCACTGGGCGGCACCATTGATGCTGGCGTTACCAATCTGGCACCTTATCGGCTGCTGACCGAGCGCGGGGCCTTGAGTGCCGACACGGGTACTGCCAAGCCGCTGGAACTGGGGGCAAAGCCGCCGCAGGCGGCAAGCTTTGATAATCCGCCGGGATTATACGGTTCTGAAGACGGGTTTCTGGCGCTCAACCTTCTGCCTGCCGGTGCCGAGCTGAAACCTGTTGATATGACCGGGGCCAGTGTGCCAGTGGTGCGTGAGGCTCTGGTGGGGGCAACAACAAAATTGCTCAAGCCGTTTTTTCTGGGGGCCGCTTTGCTGTTGTTTGTGGTTGATAGCCTGATTGTGTTGATGATGGGCGGCGCTTTTGCCGGTCTGCGCAAAGCCGCATTCTCCGCACAAAGCCGCGTTGCCACATTCTTAGCAATGGCTGGCCTTGGGGCCGCCCTGGCCATAGCCCCGATGGATCGGGTCTATGCCGATGACAGCAAGTCGGGTGATGCGCAGCTGTTGCAGCAATTGGACAATACCCATCTGGCCTACGTCAAAACCGGCGAAAGCGATGTTGATACGCTGTCCGAGCGCGGCTTGAGCGGCCTGAGCGAATATATGAGCTATCGCACCACGCTGGAGCCGGGCGCGCCCGTGGGGCTGGACATAGCCAAGGATGAACTGTCGATTTATCCGATTATTTTCTGGCCGATTTCGGCCACAGCCCCGATGCCAAGCGCAGAGGCGATCAGCCGGATTGATGCCTATATGCGGGCAGGCGGCACGGTGCTGTTTGACACTCGTGACCAGCTTAACAGCTTTGGCGGTGGTGATGTCAGCGACAATGCGGCGCGTTTGCGGGCTATTCTGGCCAATATTGACATTCCGCCGCTGGAGCCGGTGCCGAAGAACCATGTTTTGACACGGTCTTTTTATCTTCTGCCCAGTTTTCCGGGCCGCTACAACAGCAGTCCGCTGTGGGTTGAAGCCCGGCAGGAGGCAAAAACCAGCGGCAAAGAGCTGACCTCTGGCGGCGATGGCGTCTCACCCATTCTGATCACCGGCAATGATCTGCTGGGGGCCTGGGCCATTGATGCCAGTGGTGTGCCGCTTCTGCCCACGGTGCCGCCGGATGAGCACCAGCGGGAAATATCCTACCGGGTCGGGGTCAATATCATGATGTATATGCTGACCGGCAATTACAAGGCAGATCAGGTGCATGTGCCTGCGCTGCTGGAAAGACTTGGTCAATGAGAAAGATTGGGCCAATGAGAGACGCTGGATCAATCAGATTGGCGGGAGCATCATCATGAGCCTTTCCTTTGCTCCGTTTCTTCCATGGTGGGTTTTGGCAGCGCTGGCGGTTGTGGCTCTGGCCTTGGCCCTCATCGGGTTTCAAAAGGGCCTTCGTGGCAGTGCCATTCGGCTGATTGCCTTTGCCGCGCTGATTGCGGCGCTGGCCAATCCGCTGTTGCTGTCAGAAAATCGGGAAGCACTCAGCACTGTTGTGCCGGTGATTGTCGATCGTAGCCAGAGCCAGACCGATATTGCCACCCGCAAGACCATGACGGATGAGGCTTTGGCGGGAATAAAGCAGCGCCTTGCGCTTTTCCCCGGCATTGAGCCGCGTATTGTCGAGGCAACCACCCCCGATACCTCCGATACGCCATCAACCCTGCTGTTTGAGGCGCTGTCATCGGCGGTGTCGGATGTGTCGCCAGCCCGCATTGGCGGGGCGATTTTGATCACCGATGGGCAGGTGCATGATGTGCCGCCCAACCTCAACACTCTTGGGATGACCGCACCCATCCACACGCTGTTGACCGGCAAGGCCAATGAGTTTGATCGCCGCATTGACGTGGTGCGCGCGCCGCGCTTTGGCATTGTTGGCCAAAGTCAGGAGATGGTGCTGCGGGTGATTGATGAAGGTGCCACATCATCCCAATCCGCAACGGTGAGCGTGCGGATCAATGGCGAAGACAGCGGCACATTCACCGCCGTGCCGGGCAAGGATACGCCCTATAGCTTCACCGTGCCACGCGGCGGTAGCAATGTGCTGGAATTGACCGTATCAACCCTGCCTGGCGAGGTGACGGAGACCAACAACAAGGCGGTGCATCTGATTGATGGCATTCGCCAGAACCTGCGGGTTCTGCTGGTGTCTGGCGAGCCGCACGCAGGCGAGCGGGCATGGCGCAACCTGCTGAAATCCGATGCGGCCGTTGATCTGGTGCATTTTACCATTTTGCGCCCACCGGAAAAGCAGGATGGCACGCCGATTAACGAGCTGTCGCTGATTGCCTTTCCCACCCGCGAGTTGTTTGTGGAAAAGATCAAGGATTTCGACCTGATCATTCTGGATCGCTACCAGCATCGCAACGTGCTGCCTTTGCTCTATTACGACAATATTGCCCAATATGTGCAAAACGGTGGTGCCCTGCTGATTGCCGCGGGGCCGGAACATGCAGGCCCGGATTCGATTGCGCTGACGCCGCTGGCCTCGGTCTTGCCAGCCGCCCCCACCGGCGAGATGAACGAAGGCGGATTTTATCCGCGCCTGTCAGAGATTGGCAAAAAACATCCCGTCACCCGTGATCTCGATGGATCTGGCTTTGAGCCTCCCCACTGGGGACGCTGGTTCCGCAGCGTTGATGTCAGTAGACCCTTGGGCGAAACGGTGATGACGGCAGCGAGCGGCAAGCCGCTGCTGGTGCTCAACCGGGCGGGCAAGGGCCGGGTGGCCATGCTGTTGTCCGATCAGGGCTGGCTGTGGGCGCGCGGCTTTGAAGGCGGCGGCCCGCATGTGGCGCTCTATCGCCGGATTGCCCATTGGCTGATGAAAGAACCGGAGCTGGAGGAAGAGGCCCTGACCGCCCGCGCCAGTGGCCGGACGCTGACAATCACGCGCCAGACCATTGGCAATGATCCCGGCCCGGCAACCATTGTTGCGCCTTCTGGCAAGCGCCAGCAGGTGGCGCTCTCGCAGACCGAACCGGGCCGTTTTACCGTCGAGCAGCGGATGAGCGAGACCGGATTGTTCACCATCACCAATGGCGATTTTTCCACCCTCGTGCATATCGGCACGGTGGATTCGCCGGAATTCAAGGCGATGATTTCAACGCCGAATATTTTGCAGCCCGTGGTGGATGCAACCCATGGGGTGATCAAGCGGCTGGATAACGGTCGCGGTGGGGTTGCCATTCCCGATATTGTGCCGGTGCGCGGCGAGGTGCGCAGCAATGATGGTCAGCGCATGGTGATTCGCATGACCGATGAGACGGTGCTGAAGGGTATCAACACCCTGCCGCTGTTTGCGGGCTTTGGTGGTTTGGCCATGTTGCTGTTTGCAGTGTCGGCCATGTGGTGGCGCGAGGGACGGTGATGGACGAGATGACGCTTGAGGTTTTTGATCGGGTGCCGGAGGCTGAAAGAGCAGCGATTCATGCCTCCTTGATGGCGCACAATGCCACGATGCTTGGGGCTTCAGACCCGGTGCCGCTATACATCCCCCTCAAGACCGAAGCGGGAGAGGTGGATGGCGGTCTGGTTGGCTTGACCCGTCGCGGCTGGTTGCATGTGGACTATCTGTTTGTGCCGGAGCGGCTTCGCGGGCGTGGCATTGCCGGTCAGCTGCTTCAGATGGCCGAGGATGAGGCCCGCAAACGTGGCTGCAAAGCTGCTCTTATTGACACGGCCAATCCCGCCGCCCGTAGCGCTTATCAGCGCCAAGGCTACGACATCATCGGCACACTCGACGATTATGCTCTCGGTCATTCCATAACCTGGATGAGGAAAATGCTGTGACCAACAGCAGGGTGGGATAGCCTCAACCGTTGGCAACCAAAAGCAGCGGCTCGTAAAAATCCTGATCCGCCCTCTCTTCAATCGCCGTAGTGGCCGGATCGCGCCAGCCGATTGTGCCTTTCAGGCGAGGATGCACATCATCCACCAGCGGCACCACCAGCACCCGGTTTGCATCCACCGGGCCGGGAAATTCCAGCGCCTTGTAGCTGACTTTCTCAAAGCCAAGCGGCATGTAATAGGCGGCATCGCCCACCAGAATCACCGCTTCCGAGCCGTTGCGCTTTGCGGCTTCAATGGCAATCCGCACCAGTTCACGGCCAATGCCAAGGCACTTGTGTGATGGACGCACGGCCAGCGGGCCGAGCATATGGCCGTTGACGCTGCCTGCGAGAACCGGGGTCATCCGCACCGATCCAATGGTTTCGCCCTTGTCGGCGCAGACAAAGGAGAGGGCGCGATCATGCGGGCCTTGCTCGCGGATGCGGGCGGCGGCTTTGACAAAACGGCCGGGGCCGAAAGCTTCTGCGTTGATGAGTTCGATGATGGCGTCGTGGGACGCATCCTCAGTGAGGTAGACCAGATCGTGCTTATGCATGAAAATCAGAACCGTTTAGCGAACTGCGCAAGGGTGTTCCACCATCGTCGAGATGGTTGAGCAGTGTCAGCGTCGTCGCAGGTTCCGATAAGCGGTCATGGAGTTCTATCTCTGTTGGTGGAAAACTGCATAACAGCATTTTTTTGTCCCGTCTATCGCAAAAACGCAGTGTTCAGCATTTGCAAACTCGCCTTTTCGGCTACTGTCCTTCATCAATGCAACGAGACGATAACAAGAGCGAGGCAATCAGGATGGGCGTGCTGGAAAATGGTGTGTGGAAAGACGTCTGGTATGATACGAAATCCACCGAAGGTCATTTCAAACGCACGACGACCAGCTTTCGCAATTGGCTGACAGCAGATGGTGCTGCCGGGCCAACGGGGGAGGGCGGGTTCAAGGCCGAGGCGGGACGCTACCATCTTTATGTTTCGCTGGCCTGCCCCTGGGCGCATCGCACGCTGATTTTTCGCAAAATCAAAAAGCTGGAGGATATGATTTCGGTTTCTGTGGTGCACCCGCTGATGCTGGAGCATGGCTGGACCTTTGAGACCGATGCGGCGGCCACGGGCGATACCCTGTTTGGGCTGGACTATCTGTGGCAGGTCTATGTGCGGGCTGATCCGGCTTACACGGGGCGCGTGACCGTGCCTGTGTTGTGGGACAGGCAGCAAAACACCATTGTGTCGAATGAATCAGCGGAAATCATTCGCATGTTCAACTCTGCCTTTAACGGGCTGACCGGCGATCATCAGGATTTTTATCCACAAGCCTTGCGCTCCGACATTGATGCCTTGAACGCGCGCATTTATGACACCGTCAACAACGGGGTTTACAAGGCAGGCTTTGCCACCACGCAGGCAGCCTATGAAGAGGGCTTTTATCCTCTGTTTGAAACGCTGGATATGCTGGAAGAGAGGTTGTCCTCGCAGCGCTATCTTTTCGGTGAGGTGCTGACAGAGGCCGATTGGCGGCTGTTTACCACGCTTGTGCGGTTTGATGCCGTCTATGTTGGTCATTTCAAATGCAATCTTCGCCGCATTGCCGATTATCCGGCGCTGTCGGCTTACCTGCGCGGTCTTTATCAGGTGCCGGGCGTGGCCGAGACCGTGAATATTGACCACATCAAGCGGCACTATTACGGCAGTCATAAAACCATCAATCCAACCGGCGTTGTGCCGGCGGGGCCTGATCTCGACTTTCTTCACCACAGGTCGGCATAGGGTCCGCCCTTGGCCAGTTCATCCAGACGGCGGCGGGTGGCGGGTGTCACCCCGTCCGGCAGAGCATCCAGCGCAAAAAAGCCACTCTCGGCGATTTCGTGGTCCGGGCGTCGCGGCTCGGTCTGGTGAACATCGGTGCGATAAAACAGCACATGGTCGCTGCGGCTGGCGCTGAGGTTGAGGCAGGATTGCAGGAGAATCGGCGGTGCGGTGATGATCAGATTGCCCTCTTCGCGCAATTCCTTTTCCAGCGCCTGAGCAGCGGTTTCGCCGCGCTCCACCCCGCCGCCGGGCAGATACCAGCCGGGAAGATAGGTATGGCGCACCAGAAAAATGCGCCCCTCGCTATCAAAACAGGCAGCCCGAACCCCCAGCGTCATGCCGCGCGAGAGGGCGAAATAGAGATGCAACAGCCTGACGATCGCCTTTTTGACGGGACCGATCCGGCCATCTGGTGCTTGTTTCTGGCTCATTATTCTTGCTCCTCGGCATGGATGGTATAAACAAGGCCCATGTTCAAGCTCGCTCATATCTCCGATATTCATCTCGGGCCATTGCCGCATCTCACGTTTCGGGAGCTGGCGTCAAAGCGCATTACCGGATATCTGAACTGGCATCGCAACCGTGCCAAGCACATGGTCTCTGGCACGCTCGATACGTTGGTGGATGATCTGCGTGGTAAAAACCCCGATCATCTGGCGGTGACAGGCGATCTTGTCAATCTGGCAACGGGGTTGGAAATCAACAGAGCGGCAGACTGGCTGCGCGAACTGGGCCCTGCTGCCGATATTTCGGTTGTTCCCGGCAATCATGACGCCTATGTGCCAGGCGCGCATGAAAAGGCCATGCGGGCCTGGTATGATTATGTGCGCGGCGATGATGACCCGGACCATTGGCGCAAGGATTTCAAGTTGTGGCCCACCATGCGCCAGCGCGGACCCTTGGCGCTGATCGGCTGCTCGACCTCGATTGCCACGCCGATGTTTTCGGCCAGCGGTTATTTTGGCGCGCGTCAGGCGCGCGAAACGGTGGAGCTTTTGCGGCAGGCGGGCGAGGCAGGGCTGTTTCGCGTGGTGATGATCCACCATCCCCCCATTCGCGGCGCGGCATCCCAACACAAGCGCATGATCGGTCTTCGCCGCTTTGCCGCAACCATTGCCGTGGGCGGGGCGGATCTGGTGTTGCACGGCCACACCCATCTCAACACGCTGAACTGGCTGCAAAACCGCCACGGCCGCGTGCCTGTGGTGGGCATAGCGTCAGCAAGCCAAGGGCCGGGCGGCAAAAAGCCAGCGGCGGCCTATAATCTGTTTTCCATCGAAGGACAGGCAGGGGCCTGGTCACTGGACTGGCAACGCTACGCGCTCAACCACACTGGTGATACCTTTGCTCTTGCGCATCAGCAGAGGCTTCTCAAGCCATAAGGCATTGGAAGTTTAAAGGAAAACCGGGTTCCACTTTTCCCTGACAAACCAGTTCTTATTCTGCCGCATCTACGTTAGCGCTTCATTGAGGACAATGAAACGCGATACGCTTTACTTCTTTCTGTTGCCGCGCGGCCCGGATCGGGTTCTGGGACGAACAGAGGGGCGGGGTGTCGGTTGTGATGTGGCTGCCACGGGCGCGGTGATTTCGGCTGGTTTATCAGCAACCATGACTTCCGTATTTTCATGCGCCAATGTTCCCGGCTCTGGGCTGGGGGCAGGCGTAAGCTGTGGTGCCGCTTCCGGTTCCGGTAACGGCTCCTGTGCCGCTCGCTCTGGCAGTGTGGGTTCTGGCAGTGCGGGTTCTTCAGTGGCCGGTGGTTCGATCTCGCTGATCACAACAGGGGCAAGCTCTGCGGTTTCCACGGCTGGTTCTGGCTCTGGCTCTGGCAAGGGTTCTGGAAGTGGTGCTTGCTCCGGCTTTTCAACCAGTTTCAAGGCCAGAGGCTCTTTTCGGGGCACTTCAGCTGGCTGTGTCATATCTGGTTGCTGCTTTGGCATTGCGTCCAAAGCGTCGCGCAGCAGACTGGTAATTTTCAAGGAGCCGGGCATGTCGCTGTTGGTGGAATGGCCGCAGCGCGGCACGCGGATGGTGCCTGTGGCAGGGGCTGTGGCGTTCAATTCACCATACCAGTCCAGTTCGCCCATGATCGATACGGGAGGCTCAAGGGCAGGCGGTGCGGTGATGCGCGTGGCGAAGGTAACAAGCTTGAGTTTTGTTCCCAGCGTTTCCAGCCGCTCCGGTGCGTCGGTTGCCATTGAGCGCAGGGCCTCGGCAATGATCAGATTGCCTTTGGAGTGGCCGGTGACGAGATTGAAATCCAGCTTTTCATGCATCAGCAAAGCCTCGACGGTGTCGGTATCAAGGCTGCTTCGGCGGGGGGCTTTGGCGGTGGTTTTGTGGCGTGCATAGTCGCCCAGTTGCGGACGCCCGACAAGATCGTCAATCATTTCGAAATTGTGGCGCAAAAAGCCAAGCGGGCCGAAGAAGAAATTGCTGCCCATGGCCTCGGAGATAATATCGCCCAGGCCATAACCGGAGACAACGGCTGCAACAGGCGCATTCACGGCATCGGCCACATTGCGGGCAAATGCCGCCGCACCGGCCGCCGAGCCGCCAATACCGGCAACGGCCATGGTGTGAACATCAAGACCACCGCGCAACAGATATTCATCCACGCTGTCGCACAGGGTCAACATGCCCTGGCCGGTGGGCGGCACAATCATCACCATGCCTTCGGCTGCCAGAGAATCACTGATGTAGAAGGCTTCATCCGAGGTCAGTGTCTTGATGTCATAAAACATCGCATCAAGGCTGCTGTTGCGAAAGCGCCATGGCTCCAGCGTGGCGTTGCGAAGAGGCCGTTTCTGAAGCCTTTCCGGCAGCGAGAGTGAGCGAGCAAATTGCGTCAAGCCAAAGGTGAATGCTGTGTTGAACATTGTTCTTATCCTCGTTCATCTTGCTGCATTGCAGCATAAAATTACAGGACGGAATTGGCAATGGTTGTTTTAATTATTTCTTATTAACGCCTGAGGTGCCATTGTGGCAGCTGATTGTAACGCAGTGTTAACAGTTTGGCTTTGACGAAATTCAGGCTCTGGCTGTTTTGACGATCACTTTGCGCGCGGAATGCTCTGGCGCAGGGCTTCTCCGGCAATCATGGCGGCAGACATGGCAATGTTGATAGAGCGCTGGCCCTCGACCATGGGAATGAGAATGCGGCCATCGGCCAGATCATGCACCGTGTCCGGCACGCCGGCACTTTCGCGGCCAAACAGCAATATGTCATTGGGCTGAAAGGCAAAATCAAAATAGACATCGGCGGCTTTGGTGGAGGCCAAAATCAGCCTTCGGCCTGTGGTGGCGCGCCAGTCCTCAAAATGCTTCCAGCTGATGTGGCGGGTCAGCACCACATTTGCCAGATAATCCATGCCTGCGCGTTTCAGGTTGCGGTCAGACAGATCAAAACCGGCAGGCTCGATGATGTCGACAGCGAGGCCAAGGCAGGCGGCAAGCCGCAAAATCGTGCCGGTGTTGCCGGGAATATCGGGCTGGTAAAGGGCGATGCGCAAATCAGACATGAGAGCTGCATAGCGTTAACGGATGCGTCTGTCTGTGGTGTGCGGGCAACACTGTTTCAACAAACCGTTTTCTGGTCCATTTGCGACTTTGCAAATTTGGGGGCGGCACGTAGAAAGGAAGCCTGTTCAACTCGAGACATGGGAGGCGTGTATGATTAACATTGAACGGATGCGCTTTCCCGCCGCAATGGCTTTTCAGCAGCGCTGAAGTCTCTCGATTTCCCTTGAATTTCAAAAAATAGAGCGTTTTCCGGTTCTGTCATGGTCCGGTTGAAATCTTCAGCTCAAAGTTGGCTTTGCCGCTTTGCGCCCTGTTATGACGAAATGGAGTCTGTCCATGTTTTCGTGGTTTGAAAACCGTATCAATCCTTATCCCGATGAGCAGCCATTGCCGCCACCTTCGGGGCTGGTTCGCTTTATCTGGCACTATACCCGGCCCGTTGGGGGCTGGCTGGCGCTGATGACTGTGCTGGTGATGTTGATTGCGGTGGGCGAAGTGATGTTGTTCCAGTTTCTGGGCGACATCGTCAACTGGCTGTCGCACGCCGACCGCGCCACCTTTCTGCACACCGAGGCCTGGCGGCTGGTTGGCATGGGCGCTCTGGTGCTGGTGATTCTGCCGGGGATTGGCGCGCTCAACTCTCTGATCGTGCATCAGACCCTGCTTGGCAATTTTCCGATGATTGCCCGCTGGCAGATGCATCGGTTTTTGCTCAATCATTCCATGACGTTTTTTGCCAACGAGTTTTCGGGTCGGGTGTCCACCAAGGTCATGCAGACATCGCTTGCGGTGCGCGAAACCGTGGTCAAAATTCTCGATGTGTTTGTTTTTGTCGGCACCTATTTCATCTCGATGCTGGTGGTGATTGGCAATGCCGATCTGCGTCTGCTGCTGCCGATGGTGTTGTGGATGGTGATTTACGTCTCGATTGTCAGCTATTATGTGCCACGCTTGCGCAAGATTGCCGCTGAACAGGCCGATGCGCGCTCCAGCATGACCGGCCGGATTGTTGACAGCTACACCAATATTGCCACGGTGAAACTGTTTTCGCACACCAGCCGCGAGGAGGCTTATGCAAAGGGTGCGATGCATGAGTTTCTGCTGACGGTCTATGCGCAGATGCGCAAAATAACGCTGTTTCAGATTCTGGTCTATTTCAACAATTGCGCATTGACCTTCCTGATTGGCGCACTGTCGATCTGGCTATGGCTGACCGGCTCTATCGAGGTGGGGGCCATTGCCATCGCCATCGGCCTTGCCATGCGCGTCAACAGCATGTCGCAATGGATCATGTGGGAAGTGTCGGCGCTGTTTGAAAACATCGGCACGGTTTATGACGGCATGGAGATGATGACCAAGCCGCATGATATTGTCGACGTGGCCAATGCCAATGTGCTGACGGCGCGCAAGGGCGAGATTGTCTATGACAAAGTTCGTTTCCACTACGGCAAAACCAAAGGCATCATCGAAGACTTTTCCTTGACCATTGCAGCGGGTGAAAAAATTGGTCTGGTGGGGCGCTCTGGTGCAGGCAAAACCACGCTGATGAACCTGCTGTTGCGCTTTTACGATGTCGAGGCAGGCACGATCACCATTGATGGCCAGGATATTGCCAGGGTCAAACAGGAAAGCCTGCGTGCCATGGTGGGCGTGGTCACGCAGGATACCTCGCTGCTGCATCGCTCTATCCGCGACAATATCGCCTATGGTCGCCCCGATGCCTCAGATGCAGAGGTGATAGAGGCAGCAAAGCGCGCCAATGCTTACGATTTCATTGAGGGATTGGTGGATTTGCAAGGTCGCAAGGGGCTGGATGCGCAGGTGGGTGAGCGTGGCGTGAAGCTTTCGGGTGGTCAGCGCCAGCGCATTGCCATTGCCCGGGTGTTTTTGAAAAACGCGCCGATCCTCATTCTGGATGAGGCCACCTCCGCGCTTGACTCAGAGGTAGAGGCCGCCATTCAGGAGAGCCTGTTTGCCTTGATGGAGGGCAAGACGGTGATTGCCATTGCCCACCGCCTGTCAACGCTGACCCAGATGGATAGGCTGGTGGTGCTGGACAAGGGCAAGATTATCGAGACCGGCAGCCATCCGCAGCTTGTGGCCAAGGGTGGCATTTATACCGATCTGTGGAATCGTCAGTCGGGCGGGTTTCTGCCCGATGAGACCGATGGACAGGACACGGCAGCGGAGTGATCTGCTGCCGGTTGCTTGCAGGCGGTGTCTTACAGGATCGTGAGCAGAATTGAGATGCCGGACACGCCTTTGACCTTTGTTGTCCGTTGGAATCATCATAGGCTCCCGGCATGATCATTCGCACCGTTCTTCGCCTGTTTGAAAGCTGGACCAATCCATTTGCAGAGCCAGCGGATTTGCGTCCGCCGGATCAGGCCTGGAAATTTGTCTGGTTTTATGTGGGGCAGGCCAAGCTTGCCTTTTTTGCCATGGCGCTGTTTGGCGGGGCGGTGGCAGCCATGGAAGCCAGCATGTTCTGGTTCGTCGGGCGGCTGGTGGATCTGCTGGATACGGTGCCGAAAGGCAGTGGCTGGCAGGGTCTGTTTGCCCTGCATGGGCTGGAGCTTGCCGGTATTGCCCTTGTGGTCGTGGTGGTGCGGTTTGCGGTGATTACGCTCAGTGCGCTGGTGGAAGAGCAGGTGGTGGTGCTCAACTTTGCCAATCTGGTGCGCTGGCAGGGGCATCTGCATATCAGCCGCCAGTCTTTGAGCTTTTTTCAAAATGATTTTGCCGGACGTATCGTCACCAAGGTTTGGTCCGGTGGGATGGCCGTGGGCGATTTGCTGACCTCGCTGTTGCAGGTTGGCTGGTTCATGGTGATCTATACCATGTCCACCATGGCGCTGCTGGCGCATCTGGATTGGCGGCTGGCGGCGGTGATTGCCATCTGGGTGGTGATGTTTGTGTTCATGGCACGGTATTTTGTGCCGCGCATTCGTTTCCATGCCAGAGAAACCGCCGAGGCGGCATCGGCCTTGAGCGGGCGGCTGGTGGACAGCTACGCCAATATCCAGACGCTCAAACTGTTTGCCCGCGAGAGGCAGAATGATCATTATATTCGTGAGGGCTTTGAGCGCTATCAGGCGTCCATGACGCCCTTTACCCGGTTGATCACCGGGGTGCGCGCCAGCCATGCCTTGCTGTCCGGGGGCATGGTGCTGCTGATTGCCGTGTTGTGCATTGATCGCTGGTTTCAAGGGGCAATGACTGCGGGCGGTATTGCCTTCACACTGGGGCTGGTTCTGCGTCTGAGCATGTTGCTCAACCGGATGATGACCCAGCTCAACAGTATGATGCGCAATCTCGGCACCATCCAGAATTCTTCCGAGTTGATCTCACAGCCCATCGGACTGGTGGACCGGCCTGATGCGACAAAGCTTGCGATTTCCGGCCCGCATATCCGCTTTGAGGATGTTTCATTTCACTATGGCAAGGCCAAGGGCGCGATTGATCATCTGTCTTTAAGCATTCAGCCGGGCGAAAAAGTCGGCATTGTTGGCCGCTCCGGTGCGGGCAAAACCACGCTGGTCAATCTTCTGCTGCGCTTTTACGATGTTGAGGGCGGCTCCATTCTGATTGACGGGCAAGATATTCGCCATGTCACTCAGGAGAGCTTGCGGGCCAATGTTGGTATGGTCACGCAGGATACATCCTTGCTGCATCGCTCGATCCGCGACAATATTCTGTTTGGCCGTGACGATGCCAGCGAGGCGCAGTTGCGCGCAGCAGCCGAGCAGGCGGAAGCGCTGGATTTTATTGAAAAACTGGTGGATCAACGCGGCCGAAAGGGCTTTGATGCCCATGTGGGCGAGCGCGGGGTCAAGCTGTCCGGCGGCCAGCGCCAGCGCATCGCCATTGCCCGCGTGATGTTGAAAGATGCGCCAATTCTGGTGCTGGATGAGGCCACCTCGGCGCTGGATTCCGAAGTCGAGGCCGCCATTCAATCCAATCTGGAGCAATTGATGCGTGGCAAAACCGTGCTGGCCATCGCCCATCGCCTCTCCACCATTGCCAGCCTTGACCGGCTGGTGGTGATCGACAAGGGTCAGATCATCGAACAGGGCAGCCATGCTGAACTGGTGGAGCGCGGCGGCCTGTATTGCGAGCTATGGGCGCGTCAATCCGGCGGTTTTCTGGGAGATGTTGTGGACGAAGGCGTGCTTTAGAACCTGTCAGGGAAACGTGGAATCGGGTTTTGCCTCACAGCTTCGCTGTCATATCTCGAGCAAAGCGCCCAAGGCTCTCCTTGAGGCTGATCCTTGGAAATTTTGCATCCAGAGCATCTCGATCAAGGGCAAATATCGTCCGGTTGTGGGAAGGATCTGGGGTGTCCAGTGTTCGCAGGTCATGAATCATGCCGGCACCTTCGATCTTGAAGGATTGAAGGATGTTGAAATCCTCATCGCATTGAACAATGCAGCTGTCTGAATCGGCCCTGTCTTCTCTGATCAATGTTTCCGATAGTCCGATATGGCGATAATGCCTGTCCCGACAATAGCCGCGCGTCCATGAGTTGTTGCCCAAAGCATATTGTTGCCCCGCTTCATTCAGGATGCTGCCTGCGTGGGAGCTGCATATATGGATCAGACCGTTTTCAAGCCAGACATTGTGGGTTTTTTGGCCGAGCTGTCTTTTCTCACCTTTCAGCAGACGTGTTTTTTTGTCAAAGCGCGCAACCCAGCCGATGTCTCGTGTTCCTGAGAGTAAAATCTCGTCGGTTGTCACGGTAATCGAGTTGATATGATGCAGGTCGCGGCCTGAAATCTCGCTTTCGCCAAATGGCTGCCAAAACGCCCATGTTTTGGTTTTGTTATCATAGCAGCCAATCTGATCATCGAAAGTCGAGCAGACATAGAGAATATCATCAACGATGGTAATCTGGTGAATATCGCGCAACGGAATGTCAGGTTGCAGTGTTTCTTCAAGCTCAAGCCGCGTATTGAAGCACAGAATGACATTGTTTTGGTTTTCCCGGTCGCTGCCGTAAGCCGATTGCCTTGCTGCAACATAGAGGCGGTTTTGAGTGAATGTGATGCCGTAGTAAACGTGGTTGTCCTCATCAACTTTCCACAGGGACCGGGTCCTTTCATCAATGATATGAAAGGTTTTGGTATTTGTAACAGCGAGCATTCAACGTTCCATGCCTATGGATGCAATATTCTCCTACTTTAGTGTTCCTATATGATCGTGTCGAGCGTGATGGGTTTAATAATGTCCGCGCGTGCAGTGATGTAAACAGACTTATCGTTCCTGTCTTTCCGTTTGTCTTTTCGGGAAAGCCGGTGAGCACTTTCCGAACCAAAGCTGTCATTTTCAGTCTATCCGTCTTTCGGCACCCAAAAATCGACCAGCAGCCCATCGGTGCTGAAACCAAAACGGGGTGGAATGCGCGACAGTTTTTGCGCCAAAAGCGCCGGCACGAATGGGCCATCAATCGTGTCGATCACACCGCCAGGTTCAGCCGGCTCTTCTGCGTGGTCATCATTACAGCGCCGTGCGCCATATATGGCGCACAAAGGACGCTGTAACACTTTAAATCTGCTGCATAATTTTCTCCTTAAATCGATTCCGATTTAAGGAATTATGCAGTAAAATATGGAGGTCATCGTCCGGCATGTCTCGGAGAGATGACGCCGTGGGAAAAATTTTGCAGTGCAACCGTCATATATGCACCGCAGTAGACTTGACTTTTTTCAAACCGGGTTTGCAGGAAAAATGCCGCAAAAACGCTGATTTGGCGGTGCTGCTTTCTTGATAATGCGCAAACCCCTGCATTTAAAAGGGAAATTTTATATCGCAAAACTCTAAATTTTTCCGCGACATGTTGCCTCCTTTGCGGTTGAAGACTGGACAGATTTCACCAGTGCGCTTAGAAATTGTCTTATGGGCGGTGAATCTGTGGCGGCTTTGTGGCACATTGGTTTCCGCTGGGGGCGCTGCTGCTTGAAACTGCAATGGGAGTGATCCTGGAGGGAGAAATTTCTGTGGAGGATCGTCAGCAGCAGAGGATACGTGAATGGGCGTTTTTTGCGGGTCGGTGTTGGCTCGCGGCGCTCAAACGGTTTGTCGCAGGCTTTGCGAAGAGGATGGTTTGACCGTGAGCGAACACAATACACAGAGTGAGAGCGTAGCTGGGGTTGGAGCTGGGGGCGAAGGCGGTGGTGAACCCACGCGGCGCGATTTCCTTTATTTGACAACCGGCATGGCAGGAGCGGTTGGCGCTGTTGCCGTTGCCTGGCCCTTTATTGACCAGATGCGGCCTGATGCCTCGACCCTGGCACTGGCCTCGATTGAGGTGGATGTGTCGGCGCTTCAGCCCGGCATGTCGCTGACGGTCAAGTGGCGCGGCAAGCCGGTGTTTATCCGCAACCGCACCGATAAGGAAGTGGAGGAGGCCAAGGGCGTGCCGATGGCGGAGTTGAAAGACCCGCAATCGCGCAATGCCAATCTGGCCGAGGGTGCCACGGCATCCGATCTGGATCGCTCGGCAGGCAAAGGCAAGGAAAACTGGATCGTCATGATCGGCTCCTGCACCCATCTTGGCTGTGTGCCTCTGGGGCAGGCCGGTGAATATGGCGGGTGGTTCTGTCCCTGTCACGGTTCGGTCTATGATACGGCCGGGCGCATTCGCAAAGGTCCGGCACCGGAAAACCTGCATATTCCGAATTATGCATTCGTGACCGATTCTGTGATCAAGATCGGCTGAGGGGGAGATATTTATGAGTGGGCATTCCAGTTACCAGCCTCAATCCGGGCTGACACGATGGATCGATCAGCGCTTGCCTCTGCCGCGCCTCGTTTATGATAGTTTTATTGCTTACCCGGTGCCGCGCAACCTCAACTATGCCTATACATTCGGGGCGATGTTGTCGGTGATGCTGATCCTTCAGATCATCACCGGCGTGGTTCTGGCCATGCATTATGCGGCCGATACTACGGTTGCTTTCAACTCGGTGGAAAAAATCGCCCGTGATGTCAATCATGGCTGGCTGTTGCGCTACATGCACGCCAATGGCGCGTCCTTCTTCTTCATCGCGGTTTATCTGCACATTGGCCGCGGGCTGTACTACGGCTCCTACAAGGCTCCCCGCGAAATCCTCTGGATGCTCGGCGTGGTGATCTTCCTGCTGATGATGGCGACGGCGTTCATGGGCTATGTTCTGCCCTGGGGTCAGATGTCGTTCTGGGGCGCAACCGTGATCACCGGCTTCTTCACGGCCTTTCCGTGGGTGGGTGAGTGGATCCAGACCTTCCTGCTTGGCGGCTTTGCGGTGGATCAGCCAACGCTCAACCGTTTCTTCTCGCTGCATTATCTGCTGCCGTTCATGATTGCCGGTGTGGTTATTCTGCACGTCTGGGCATTGCATGTGACCGGCCAGACCAACCCGACCGGCGTTGAGGTGAAGCTCAAGACCGATACGGTGCCGTTTACACCCTATGCCACTCTCAAAGACGCTCTGGGCGTGTCGATCTTTCTGATCGCCTATGCTTGGTTCGTGTTCTACATGCCGAATTTCCTCGGGCATCCTGACAATTACATCATGGCTGATCCGCTGAAGACACCGGCGCATATTGTGCCCGAATGGTACTTCCTGCCGTTTTACGCCATGCTGCGAGCCATCACCTTCAACATCCTGTTCATCGATTCCAAACTCGGTGGCGTGCTGGTGATGTTTGGGGCGATTATCGTGCTGTTCTTCCTGCCCTGGCTGGATACGTCCAAGGTCCGCTCGGCGGTGTATCGCCCGTGGTACAAGCTGTTTTTCTGGCTGTTTGCCGCCGATTGCATTCTGCTGGGCTGGTTGGGATCACGTCAGCCAACCGACACCTACACCACCATGGCGCAGTTTGGCACGCTCTACTATTTCGGTTTCTTTCTGGTGATCATGCCGCTTCTCGGCCTGTTTGAAACGCCCCGGCGCGTGCCAAATTCCATTACGGAAGCCGTTCTGGAAAAGAATGCCAAAACGGTGCAAGGGGCGGTTTGATGCGGGTTCAGGAGAGGAATGATTTTATGAAAAAGCTTGTTACAAGCCTCCTGGGTCTGGCCTTTGCAACAGGTCTTGGCCTGTCGGCGGCCCTGGCACAGGACCATGCTGAAGGCGAAACGCCGCATTATCCGCTGCACAAGCCCCGCAATCAGGAGTGGAGTTTTGCCGGACCTTTTGGCAAATATGACAAGGGACAGCTTCAGCGTGGCCTGAAAATCTACAAGGAAGTCTGTTCGGCCTGTCATTCCATGAATCTCGTGGCGTTCAGAACGTTGAAAGATCTGGGTTATTCAGAGGCGCAGGTCAAAGCCTTTGCCGCTGAATATGAAGTGCAGGACGGCCCGAATGCGTCCGGCGACATGTACACCCGCAAGGCTGTACCGTCGGATTACTTCCCGTCGCCCTATGCCAATCATGAAGCGGCGGCGGCTTCCAACAATGGTGCCGCACCACCGGATATGTCCTTGCTGGCCAAGGCCCGCGGCATTGAGCGTGGCTTTCCGTGGTTCCTTGTCGATATTGTCTACGGTCAATATCAGGAAGGCGGGCCGGATTATATCTACTCGCTGCTGACTGGCTATCAGGAGGCACCTGCGGGCGTGGAAGTGGCGCAGGGCACGCACTATAATCCATACTTCGCCAATGCCGCAGCCCTCGCCATGGCTCCGCCATTGAGTGACGGTCAGGTGACCTATGACGATGGCAGTCCGCAAACGCTTGACCAATATGCCAAGGATGTCTCGGCATTTTTGATGTGGGCGGCAGAACCGCATCTGGAAGAGCGCAAGCGTACCGGCTTTATGGTTCTGGTGTTTTTGCTGATCTTCTCGGGCCTGATCTATCTGACCAAGAAGTCGGTTTACGCCAACAAGGAGCATTAACAGGCTTCTTTCGGGCAAAAGACTTTGGAAAGGCGGCTTTTGGGCCGCCTTTTTGATTGGGTGTTGTCAATGATGTTGATATGGTCGACTGCAACTAGAAAATCCGTAAACCGGACCTGAATATGACTAAAATCTCCCAAGAGCTTTCTGAATCCATCCGCTCGATTGCGGATTACCCAAAGCCGGGTATCATCTTTCGTGACATTACCACGCTGCTGGGCAATCCACGTGCCTTTCGCCGGGCTGTGGATGAACTGGTGCAGCCCTATGCCGGTTTGAAGATCGATAAAATCGCAGGCATGGAAGCACGCGGTTTCATTCTTGGTGGTGCCGTGGCGCATCAGCTGTCGGCGGGCTTTATTCCAATCCGTAAAAAGGGCAAACTGCCTCATGATACGGTCAGCATTGCCTACAGCCTTGAATATGGGCTGGATGAGATGGAAATGCATGTGGACGCAGTCAAGCCCGGTGAAAAGGTGATTCTGGTCGATGACCTGATTGCCACCGGCGGAACCGCAGTCGGTGCAGTGCAGCTTTTACGGCAGATGGGTGCTGATGTGGTCTCAGCCTGCTTTGTCATCGACCTGCCAGACCTTGGCGGACGCACGAAAATGGAGGCGTTGGGCGTGGAAGTGCGCACGCTGGTGGAGTTTTCTGGTCACTGACGTGAAAGTAGTTCAGCGCCATAAATATCGTATGGCGCTGAACGGGTGGTGCATTATCCCTTCACCGCCTTGGCAATATCATCTTCCATTTCCTCCGGTTTGGTGATCGGGGCATAGCGCGCAATGGGCGTGCCATCGCGGCCAATCAGAAATTTGGTGAAATTCCATTTGATGGATTCAGTGCCGAGAATGCCCCGCACTTCTTGGGTCAGATATTTGTAAAGCGGATGGGCACCCTTGCCATTGACCTCGATCTTGGCAAACATCGGAAAGCTCACCTTGAAATTGACATCACAAAAGCTGGCGATTTCGGCCTCGCTGCCGGGTTCCTGCGCGCCAAACTGATTGCAGGGAAAACCGAGAATCACCAGATCATCCTTGAAGCGCTGTTGCAGCCTTTCCAGCCCGGCATATTGCGGGGTGAACCCGCAGGCGCTGGCGGTGTTGACGATCAGCAGCAGCTTGCCGGAAAATTCTGCCAGTTTGCGCTCTCTTCCAGTAATATCCTTGGCTGAAAAATCATGGGTATTCATGTTACTCTCCGGGTTGGACCAGTTCCAGCACATTGCTGGTAAAGCGCAGCACCGGCTCACCGTTCTGGTTCATGCCTTCTGCAATGCTGCTGTTGAGCCGCCATTCCGGGCGTGATTTCAGCACGCGGCCTTCCAGGGCAGTGATACTATAGGTGATGTCATCGCCTGCATAGACGGGTTTCAGCCAGGCCAGATCCCGAAAACCGGGCGAGGGACCAAGTGTCGGCGGTGTCTTGCCTTGTGCGCGCAAAGCGGCTGTGGTGGTATCCCAAAAATCAACAAACGTCCGCATCCAGCCGCCGCAGGTGTGCCAGCCAGAGGCGCAAAGTCCGCCAAACACGAAGTCCTTGGCTGCTTCCGCATCGACGTGAAAGGGTTGCGGATCAAATTTTCTGGCAAAACGCACAATGTCTTCAGCCGAAAAATGCTTGCTGCCGATGATGATTTTTTGGCCTAATGGAAAGATGTCCAGCATGTTCATTGAGCTGCTCCCTGTGCTGCGCGCATCCGAATCATGGCGGCGTTGCGGGCGGTGAGCACGAGTTCGCCTTTCTGGTTGACCACGACATGGCGGGTTGTGACCACGCCAATGCCGGGGCGCGAGCGCAAGGGCCGCATCTCTTCAACGGTGGTGTGACCGCTGAGGGTATCGCCCGCCATCACAGGCTTTTTCCACTCGACAAATTCAATGCCGGGCGCGCCTTCGCCATGGCATTTGAGCACGTAAGCATCAATCATCATCCGCATCAGCAGGGCAGATGTGTGCCAGCCAGAGGCCGCAAGGCCCCCCAGCAGACTGGCCGCTCCTGCTTCCTCACTGAGATGCATGGGTTGTGGATCAAACTCTTGAGCAAATTCGATAATCTCTTCGGCGCTGACCGTCATCGGTCCCAGTTCAAACTGCCCACCAATAGAAAAATCGTCATAATAAAGCTTTTCAGCCTGCATTCGTTACTCCTCCCTCGTCTTTCATTTCACAATGATCCTATAGCATGGCGTGTGCAACTGCGGCATAGTTTCAGACCAGTCTGGATGGATGCACAAGCAAAAGATATAGAGCATCGTGCCGAAAACCGCCTCGCACTTTTCGGCCAAAGCTTTAGTGTGTGATGCGGCACGTATGAAGTGAATCCTGCCGGTGGGAGATAATATATGAAAGATTTGCGTGAGGCTTTGGATGGGGCGGCATCGGAGGGGGTGATTTCATCCGCTCAGGTTGCGCCACTGGAACGCTATTTGCGGGCAAAGCTTGAGGTTGGGACGGTTGAGAATGATCCGTCTGCGATCATCGATACGGAATCACCGAGGTTCGTGCGTGGTTTTCATGATATTCTGATTACCATAGGTGCCGCCATTCTGCTGATGGGAATTGTCGGAACGGCAACCATATTGGCATTGTTGCCTGCGGTGATTGTCTTGGGGGAGATTCTGGTGGTCCGGCAGCGGTTAGCGCTTCCAGCCGTGCTGTTGAGCATTGCCATGCTGGTCTGGTCGGTCTTTGCCAGCCGTTTTCTGCATGGTGGTGGTTTTGATCCAGATAAGAGCCGGTTGCTGATGGCGGTTCAGGCCCTGCCTGTGCCAGTGTTCATGTTGCTGTTTTATGCGCGCTACCGGGTGCCGGTTGCACTGGCATTTGCAGTTTTGACTGGTTTTACGGTGGTATTTTTTGCGGTTGTTGGCGTGCTTGAAGCCATGCTGGGCCTTGAAAACCCGCTGGACGAGCAGGTCTGGTTGATGGTCTCGCTGTATCTTGTGGCAGCACTGACGCTGTTTGCCGTGGCCATGCGCTACGATATGTCAGATCCCCGCCGGGTTTCCCGGCGCTCCGATATTGCCTTCTGGCTGCATCTGGCCAGTGCTCCGGCTCTTCTGTATGGGGCGTTGGCAGTGGTGTTTCTGTTGTATCGGGGCGATTCGGCGTTTGAGCATTTTTCGCTGAGGTCAACTTTATTTATGCCGAAGCTGCCAGTGGTCTTGTTGATCACGGCCCTGATGCTGATTGGCCTGATTATCGACCGTCGCGCCTTTGTCACCTCCGGGTTGGTGTCGATGCTGATTATTGCCTATGCGGTTTTTCGCAGCGCGTCGCTGAATACCGACAGCGTCATCTATCTGGCATTGCTGACTGTGGGGGCTGTGGTGCTGACCATTGGCATTGGCTGGCAAGGCCTGCGGCGTCTGCTGGTGGGCCGCTTGCCGCCCGCCTTGCAGCAAAGATTGCCGCCTGTGCATTGATACGAAAAAGCCGATCCGGTGTGCCGGATCGGCTTTTGTGGTGTAAGCCTCAGGTGTTGAAGCGGAAGTGGATGACGTCGCCGTCAGCCACAACATATTCCTTGCCTTCATCGCGGGCCTTGCCAGCTTCCTTGGCAGGCACTTCGCCGCCGAGTGTGACGTAATCGTCATAGGCAATGGTGAAGGCGCGGATAAAGCCGCGCTCGAAATCGGTATGGATCACGCCAGCGGCGGCCGGGGCCTTGGTGCCGCGACGAATGGTCCAGGCGCGGGTTTCTTTCGGGCCAACGGTGAAATAGGTGATCAGGTCGAGCAGGTGATAGCCAGCCCGGATCAGACGGTCGAGACCGGCTTCTTCAAGGCCCAGTGCCGAGAGAAATTCCTTGGCTTCTTCGTCTGGCAATTGCGCCACTTCGGCTTCAATGGCTGCCGAGATGATCACGGTTTCGGCCCCTTGAGCGTCTGCCATGTCCTTCACGGCGCGGGTGTGCTCATTGCCGCTGACGGCATCGGATTCGGCCACGTTGCACACGTAAAGCACGGGGTGCGAGGTCAGAAGGTTGAGGCTCTTGAGAATCTCGCGCTCTTCCGCATCCACTGTTTTCAGCAGCAGGCGGGCAGGCTTGCCATCTTGCAACAGTTTTAAGGCGGCATCCATGATCGGCAGAAGCGTCATGGACTCTTTGTCCTTGGAGGCTGCGCGCTTGCGGGTCTGCTCGGTGCGGCGCTCCAGGCTTTCCAGATCGGCCAGCATCAGCTCGGTTTCAATGGTGTCGGCATCGCCCACAGGATTGATGCGGCCTTCAACATGGGTGATGTCATCATCTTCAAAGCAGCGCAGCACATGCACCACGGCATCGACTTCGCGGATATTGGCCAGAAATTTGTTGCCCAGACCTTCGCCCTTGGAGGCACCGCGCACCAGACCGGCAATATCCACGAAGGAAATGCGGGTGGGGATGATTTCCTTGGAGCCTGCCACTGAGGCCAACTTGCCCATGCGCGGGTCCGGCACGGCCACTTCGCCGGTGTTTGGCTCAATGGTGCAGAACGGATAGTTGGCAGCTTGGGCCGCCGCAGTTCTGGTGAGCGCGTTGAAGAGGGTGGACTTGCCAACATTCGGCAAGCCAACAATACCGCATTTAAAGCCCATGGGTGTTTTCCGTGGTTCAATTGAAATCTGTTGTCTTGCCTATGGGGGAATGGATGCCTGTGGTCAAGGCTTTGCCGCCTGTTGAAGCTATCTGCAATTCGCATTATGCTGTTTTTCGAGCCTTCGCTGACGGGAGTAGCCAGTGCCTCGTAAAGACATTGCCGTGAAGCCAAAACAGCAGACAAGCCTGAAGCTGCAAAAGCCGAAGCTCTACAAGGTCATTCTCAACAATGACGATTACACCCCGCGCGAATTTGTCACCATTGTTTTGAAAGCCGTGTTTCGTATGAGTTCCGACACCAGCAACCGGGTGATGATGACCGCCCATAAATTCGGCAAGGCTGTTGTGGTGGTTTGCACCAAGGATATTGCCGAGACCAAATCATCAGAGGCCAATGATCTGGCCAAGGAGGCGAATTTTCCGCTGCTGTTTACCACCGAGCCGGAAGAATAAGCCGCCACAGTACACGACGCAAATGTTTTGATCTGCGGTTTACCCCCTTCTGCCCTGCCGGGCATCTCCCCCACAAGGAGGGAGATCGGCAAGAGGTAAGCGACACGTGTCTCATTTGACCGCATTCTATGTCGAAAACGACATGGTTTCGGTCGGTTGAATGGTGTCCACATATCGATCTCCCCCCGTGTGGGGGAGATGGCTGGCAAGCCAGAGGGGGGTGAGCCACGCATGAAAACGATAGCGTCGTGTACTGTGATAAGCCGCAGTTGCCATGCTATAGCTTTTTGTTTTTGCATCGGATTTTTCCGAAAACCGGGGCCACTTTTCGGTCCGATGCTCTAAGAAGGGTCCGCTGGGATCTGAAACAGATGGTCGTATGTCAGATTGTAAAAAAACGCATAGACCACATAAAATAGTGCCAGTGATAGGTCGAGAATCAGCGCCTCAATCATGCTGACGCCCAGATAAATCGCAATGAACGGCATCAATATCGCCAACAATCCGAACTCGAACAGGATGGCGTGGACAATGCGGATTGACAGGCTCTTGTCAACGCTTCCGGTGCGCCGTTTCATCATCCGATCAAAGCCCAGATTGTAAACATAGTTCCACCCCGTGGCGGCAAAGGCACTGACAATGGTGATCAGGCCAATATCGCTGGCAGGCATGTGGAAAAACATCACGCCAAACGGAATCACGATCATCAGGGCCACAAGTTCAAACCCGATCGCGTGGCGTAGTCTATCTTTTGCGGTCCTCATGGGAAATTTCCCTCTGAACAGGCTGCAAACATGTCTTGAGCCGGTTGGGCCAAGAATGATGCAGGACATTGCAGGGTCGTCCCCAATGAAACTGATGCAACGAAGTCGTCTTCGTTCCCTCCATATAAAATGCAGATGTCCGTGTTTCAAGGCGTGATAACGTCTTATGCCGGAGGGAGTGATCCGTCACGGCGCACCTGAAAGCCGGTTTTGTTTTGCACAAAGCCGCAGGCTTCATAAAATTTGTGAATGGCGGGGTCGGTGCGGCCTGTCAGCAGCATGGCTTTATAGCAGCCTGCCTGCCATGCGGAGGAAATGGCGTGAAGCACGACGGCTTTGCCATAGCCCTGGCCACGATGGCTGATGGCACTTGCCACATTTTCAATCAGAGCATAGGGCCTGCCGCCACGGGTGAGATTGGGGATCACAACAAGAGAGGCTGTTGCGGCGGGTATATCCTTGTCGAGGGCCAGAAAAATTGTCAGACCGGGATGGGCGAGAATCTCGGCGTATTTTTCGCGCACGAGATCGGGCTGCAACAGATCGTCATCGCTGTTCAGTTCCCGGTAAAGCAGCAGCAGGCTTCCCAGATCATCCGGTTGGGCGGCGCGAATGGTGATGGGTTGCTCGCTCATCTCAATCCTTCTTTGCTGCAAACATTTTCTTCAGCATCTCGGCCATCGGCCCGGTTTCCGGCAGTTTTTTCGGCTGCGCCGAATTGCGGGCCTGGTGAATGTGGGACTTGGCAGGCTTGGCGGTTTTTGGCTTTTCCTCTTCGGCCTTACCGCCCGTGGCCAATGCCAGCTTGTTCATCAACTGGCTGTCTTCGCCGCGCACCAGCATATCAGTATTGTCGGCCAGCGCGTCCAGCAGCGGGTCAAGCCATTCGGCATCCAGCTTGCCAAAATCGCCCAGCACATGGCCCTGCACGCGGGATTTGTCGCCCGGGTGGCCAATGCCCAGCCGCAGGCGGCGATAATTCAGGCCG
The DNA here is from genome assembly GCF_014204625.1 of Gillisella vitis. GTDB lineage: Bacteria > Pseudomonadota > Alphaproteobacteria > Rhizobiales > Rhizobiaceae > Allorhizobium > Allorhizobium vitis_F. Next base: position 43,490 of record NZ_JACHLU010000015.1, read on the forward strand.
CAATGGGCATCCAGCGACTTTATGCCATTATGGCCGCCATGGCCGCCGCCCAGCTTGATCCGCGCCTTGCCGGGCATCAGATCCAGCTCGTCGTAGATCGCCACCAATTGCTCTGGCCCCAGCTTGTAAAAGCGCAAAGCTTCCCCCACCGATTCGCCGGAGAGGTTCATGAAGGTCTGTGGTTTGATCAGTAGAACTTTTTCGCCCGCCAAAGTGCCATCGGCAATCTCGGCCTTGAATTTTTTGGACCATGGTGAAAAGCCATGACGACCATGAATGGCATCAAGCGCCATAAACCCGATATTGTGGCGGTTTCTGGCATATTGGGAACCTGGATTTCCGAGTCCGGCGAGAACGATCATGGGGCGGTCCTGAAACGAGTGTGCATGGCTTTCACCAACGCGAAAATCACTCAATGTCAATCATTTTCGCGGTTTCACCAGGGGAAGGTCATGCCATATGTGTCAAAAATGGCCTTCTGGCGCCCATCTGCAATCAGGGCGTTGAGGCTGGTCTGCATTCTGGCAATCAGCGCATCGGGCACAGATTTGCTGCAAGCAAGCGCGAAGGTTTGCTGCGTCAAAATAAACTGTTTCTCCAGTGGGCGTCCGAATTTAACCAGATCGTAAAAGAATTTTTCAGAGAGCGGGATGAGGTCAATACGTCCGCTCTCCAGCTTTTTCAAGGTCAGGTCAAGGCTGGCGGCAAGATCGATTTTCTCAAAGCCATTTTGCCTCAGAAAGGCTTCGGTGTAATCGTCGCGTTGGGTTCCAATTCGATAGCGACGGGCTTGTTCGATATTGTCGATATGAATACCCGAACCAGCCTTGGAGGTCATGACATTGCGATCCAGTCCCAATGGTTCCACCCATTTGAACAGAGAGTCGCGTTCGGGCGTGTGAGCGGCGGTAAAAACGCAGGTGTTCGGATCGGATTGCGCCAGCGCATAAGCGCGCGCCCAGGGCATAAGCTCAATGGTGTAATCAATGCCGGTTTCCTGCATGATCAGGATAATCTGATCATAACCAATCCCCTTATAAACGCCATTTTCAACGAAGTTATAAGGAGGATAATCCTCGGTGGTAAAGGTAATCCTGTCTTGTGCCACGACGGTTGTGGCCAGCATGAGCAAGAGGATGCTGGCCAGCGCGTTTCGCAAGCCTAAAATCGATGTCACACTGTCTGCCAAGGCGCGTATTTTGCTCACTGCTCTCTCCTTGTGCATGACATTTCTGACGATTGTCAGGTCCGTCTGAATGTCGTTATCATAACCTAAACCACTTTTAACCGATGCGACTCTGTTGATTGAATGCGCTCACGCAACTGTGTGAAGGAGAGGGGGCGGTCAAACAGGAAGCCCTGGCCGTAATCGACGCCAATGGCCTGCAATTGCAGCCTTTGCTCTTCGGTTTCAACACCTTCGGCCACCACCGTACATTTCATCTTGTGCGATATGGCGGTGATGCCTTCGATCAGCATCCGGCTGCGGTCGCGCATGTCCTGGGTATCGCCGGTCATGGAGCGAATGAAGGACTGGTCGATTTTCACGATATTGACCATGAACCGGCTGAGATAGCTGAGTGAGGAATAGCCGGTGCCAAAATCATCCAGCGCGATGCGGCAGCCAAAATCGGCAATTTTCCGCAGGATGGTCTGAATGCTGGGATTGTCATGCAGCATGGTTGCTTCGGTGATTTCAATCACAATCCGGGAGGGATCAACGTTGAAAAGATGAACAATACTGGCCAGCCACATCGGCAGGCTTGGCTCGATCTGTGAAGGCGAGAGATTGACGGCGAGATAGGATGCGTTATCGCCAGTGAGCGCTGAGAGCGCGGTGAAATGCTCAAACGCCTTGCCAAACACCTGCTTGCCAATGTCGTTAATGGCGCCGGTTTCTTCTGCGGCGGTGATGATGTCAAACGGGGGCATGATGCCGTGAACGGGATGCTTCAGCCGCATCAGCGCTTCATAGCCGACGGTCTCATTGGTTTTCAAATTGATGATGGGCTGCAAAAAGGCTTCAAACCATTCATGTTTGAGTGCCTGCTCAATGGTCTGCTCAATCTCGGCCCGTTTGCGGGTGTTGCTGCCAATGGCATCATCAAACATTTGCAGGCCGTTTTTGCCATCCCGCTTGCGGTCATACATGGCCATGTCGGCTTTTTGCAGCAGTTCGGAAGCGTTGCTGGCATGTTGAGGATAAAGCGCGATACCAATGCTGGCGCTCAAGCGTGTTGATGTGTTCTTGATGATGAACGGGGTTTCAAACAGCCCGCAAATATTTTGGGCCAGTTCTGTTGCGGCCTTTTCGCCATTGCTGGCACGCAGGATGATGGCGAATTCATCACCGCCAATGCGTGCTGCTATCGAATGAGGCGGCAAAAGGCCAACAATCATGCTGACAATCATTTGCAGTGTCTTGTCACCGGCATGGTGGCCAAGATTATCATTGATCCATTTGAAACGGTCGAGATCGACAAACAGACAGGCCAGTGAGCCGCCATGGCGGTCCGTCTCGGCAATCTCACCATCCAGCGCGGTCTCAAAACCCTGACGGTTCAGCAGGCCGGTCAAATGGTCGGTGAGCGCCTGGCGGCGGTTGCGGGCTTCCGCTTGCTTGAGTGCGGTAATATCTGTCATGACACTCAAAGACAGGCCGGTTTCAACGGCAGGGGTTTTGCGGCTGGATTCAACGATCAGCACATCCATGATCGTGCCATCGGCACACACGAATTTGCTGGTGTATTCCCATCGTAAACCGTCTTCATCCCGGTTTTTGCGCTGTCTATAGGCTTCGCGTCCGCTTTCATCCAGCAAATCGGCAAAGGGCAGCCCGATCACGGTTTCTCTTTTATATCCTGTGGCCAGAACCCAGTGATCGCTGACGCCGATGATATGATCAAGGCGATCAAGAGAATATAACATTGCAGGCGTGGCGTTATAGATGTCCGTTGCCAGCCTGTGGGCGTTTTTCAGCTCGGTTTCTTCTTGTTGCAGCTTCATCTGCATGGCGTTGAAACTATTCGCCAATCGCCCCATTTCGTCATTGGAGGCCCAATCGACACTGTGCCTTGATCCGAGTCGATGGGTTGCTTCGATGGCGGCTGCCAGCTTCAGCAGCGGTCGCATGACCATCATGCGGTTGCCAAGAATGGCGGCACCGATGGCAATGAGCACAGCTCCGGAGAAAATGGCAATGAAAATGCCCTCCGTGCGGCGGACGCCAGAGAAAAACCCGAGCGTTTCAAAGGACAGCGTGATGGTTCCAACGGTCTTGGGGCCATCAACATGGTCGTAGATAATTGTCTGTGAGAGGGATTCGGTCTTTGGTGGCGGTGAAAACACACCTTCTGGCAGCACAATGTCAATATCGCCTGTCTGATCTTCGACTTCGACATGCAGGACATTCTGATCTGAGGCAATGGCCGCAGCAATCTGGCGAACACTCTCGACGTCAAAGTCCCACAGCGGCTTTGCCATGGCTTTGGCATTGGCCGTCAGCAGAATAGAAATATTGTTTCGTTGCTCTGTTGTCGCTCTGTCCGATGCAAGCCAAAGGAAAAGGGTGAACAACGGAACAATGCAGACAAACACGGTGCCTGCAACCAGCGTTAAAAAGCGGCGCTCGACCGACCTGTTCATTGCTGCACGCAAAAGGCCTGAATTGATGTTTTTAGTCGCAATTTATAGTCCCCAATATCTTTGTTTTTGGGAATGATAATTCATTTGATCTGTTAATGTTAGCTGAAAATCATGGGTTCAAAAGGATAATTTTGAAAAGATCAACGACAAAAAAACCCGCTTTGAAAGCGGGTTTTTGTCTGATGGTCTATCCTGCGTGTTTTGCAGGGTATGCCACGTCCGCGCAGGGCTGATTAAGCGGTTTCTTCTTCCGATACGCCAGCAGCCGGAGCAACGATGGTTGCAACGGTGAAGTCGCGGTCAGTGATAACCGGGCTGGTGCCAGCAGGCAGCTTGATCGCCGAGATATGGATGCTGTCGCCAACCTTCAGACCGCTGAGGTCAAAGGTCAGAGCTTCTGGAATGGCGTTTGCCAAAGCGTGCAGCTCAACTTCGTGACGAACGATGTTCAGAACGGCGCCGGTCTTGATGGCGGACTTTTCTTCGTTCACAAAGTGCACGGGAACGGAAACAACAACATGGCTGTTTGCGGTGACGCGCAGGAAGTCGATGTGCATGGTGAAGTCACGAACCGGGTCCAGCTGGTAGTCCTTCGGCAGAACGCTGATCTTTTCGCCATTGACGTCAATGGTGGCAACCGTGGTCATGAAGCCGCCAGCGTGAATACGCTTGGTCACTTCATTGGTGTTGATCGTGATAGCAATAGGGGCCTGCTTGTCACCATAGATGACAGCGGGAATCAAGCCGTTGCGACGAAGTTCACGGGAGGACCCCTTACCAACCCGTTCGCGCGTTTCGGCCTTGAGCTCATAAGTTGCGTTGCTCATGGCAGTACCTTTCAAAGTTATTGGAGAGCTTCAGCCGCCAGCGCTAAGCCGGGAGCATGAAACCGGAAGCGATGATGACGATACCGAATATCAGGGCTTCATCCGTGTTGCCTCCAAGGGTGTCTACACGGACGGGGGCGCTATAAACCGAAAGTGCCGCCAGCGCAAGGCTTTGCGAAGGGTTTCAGGCAGCAAAACCGCGCAAATATGGCGCTTGTGATCGCTTTTCCATTGCCATTGGTGCTTTCGAGGTCCATCTTTGCGGCAGATAAACGTTTGCTTTGGGAGGAGCACATGAATGTCGGCTGCAAACATTCTGATACGGTTTATTCCACCGCACTGAAAGGCTCAACGGCTGCCAGATCGCCGATTGCCGCGTCATGGCGGCGCTGCCTCGACATTTACGGCTTGCGTCCTGAGCAGGCCGCCACCCCCCGCACGCTGGATGAGGTGGCTTTTCGCCAGGCGCGGGAGCGAATGGATCACCTGATTGCGGCCAGCACCGATGAACTGGATCGCCTGTTTCAAACCGTGGGCCGGTCTGGTTGCTGCCTTGTGCTGGCCGATGCGCAAGGCGTGGTGCTGGAGCGGCGCAGTGCCTCTGGCGATGATGTTGATTTTCGAAGGCTTGGCCTTTGGGAGCAGGCCGAATGGAGCGAGGCCAGCGTTGGCACCAACGGCATTGGTACGGCTCTTGCCGATGAACGCCCGGTGATCATTCATCGGGATCAGCATTTTCTCAGCGCCAATATTGCTCTCAGCTGCGCAACGGTTCCGGTTCGGGATCATCGGGGTCAGGTGGCGGCGGCGCTGGACATTTCCACCTGCCGTCATGATGTGACCGATCTTTCCATGACCATTCTGGCCCAAGCCCTGCGCGATGCCGCCATCCGGGTCGAGACCAATCTGTTTCGCATGGCATTTCCCATGGCGCGGATTATCATGCTGCCCAATTCGGCAGCGCCCGCCGCCCTTTTGGCGGTGGATGGTGATGATCTGGTGTTGGGGGCCACGCGGGCGGCCAGAATGGTGTTGCAGATTGATGATCAGGCCATTGCCGCAGGGCTTCCCGCCTCTGATGCCTTGAACGAAAAGCACCATGATGCGGGCGATGATCTGGTGGAGGCCGAGCGCTCGGCGCTGAAGCGGGTGCTCTCGCGCGCCAAGGGCAATGTGTCTCGCGCCGCACAGCTTCTGGGCATCAGCCGGGCGACGCTGCATCGTAAAATGAAGCGGTTTGACATTCATTGACCCCTGCAATGCCCCTTCCAATCCGCAGTGTCTCACGGATGCGACACTGTGCGCTGCGGCATTGATTTTGGCCTCTTTCTTCTTGAGCGGGCAGGTTGCATCCTCCCTTCACGGTTCCAGACGAACCTTCATCAGGGAGGATGAGAGATGAACATTCAGACACAGACCAAAGCCAGCACGCCGTTCAAGCTGAAGTACGGCAATTTTATTGGTGGCGAATGGCGCGATCCGGTGGGAGGCCGGTATTTTGAAAACACCACCCCTGTGACCGGCGGCAAGCTGTGCGATGTGGCGCGCTCCGACGAGCACGACATCAATCTGGCGCTGGATGCTGCCCACGCGGCCAAGGATAAATGGGGCAAGACCTCGGTTGGCGAGCGCGCCAATATCCTCAACAGGATTGCGGACCGCATGGAAAGCAATCTGGAGCTTCTGGCGCGGGCCGAAACCTGGGACAATGGCAAGCCCTTGCGTGAAACCATGGCGGCTGACATTCCTCTCGCCATTGACCATTTTCGGTATTTTGCCGCGTGCGTGCGCGCCCAGGAAGGCTCGATTGGCGAGGTGGACAATGACACCGTTGCCTATCACTTCCATGAGCCATTGGGTGTTGTCGGCCAGATCATTCCGTGGAACTTCCCGATTCTGATGGCAACGTGGAAGCTGGCACCGGCGCTGGCTGCGGGCAATTGCGTGGTGCTGAAGCCTGCCGAGCAGACGCCAGCCTCGATTCTGGTCTGGGCCGAGTTGATCGGGGATCTTTTGCCAGCCGGTGTTCTCAATATTGTCAACGGCTTTGGTCTTGAAGCGGGCAAGCCGCTGGCGTCAAGCCCGCGCATTGCCAAGATTGCCTTTACCGGCGAAACCTCGACTGGCCGCCTGATCATGCAATATGCCAGCCAGAACCTCATTCCGGTCACGCTTGAGCTGGGCGGCAAATCGCCGAACATCTTCTTTGAAGATGTGATGCGTGAAGACGATGACTATCTCGACAAGGCGCTGGAAGGCTTTGCGATGTTTGCCCTCAATCAGGGCGAGGTCTGCACCTGCCCAAGCCGTGCGCTGGTGCATGAAAAGATCTATGATCGTTTCATGGAAAAGGCCATCAAGCGGGTTGAGGCCATTGTGCAGGGCGATCCGCTGGAGATGTCGACCATGATCGGGGCGCAGGCCTCCAACGAGCAGCTTGAGAAGATTCTCTCCTATCTCGACATTGGCAAGCAGGAAGGCGCGGAAGTGCTGACGGGCGGTGCGCGCAACATGCTGTCTGGCGATCTGGCTGGTGGCTATTATGTGAAGCCGACCGTGTTCAAGGGCCATAACAAGATGCGGATTTTCCAGGAGGAAATTTTTGGTCCTGTTGTGTCGGTCACCACCTTCAAGGACGAGGCAGAGGCGCTGGAAATTGCCAATGACTCGCTCTACGGTCTGGGGGCTGGTGTCTGGAGCCGTGATGCCAACACCTGCTACCGCTTTGGCCGTCACATTCAGGCCGGACGTGTGTGGACCAATTGCTACCACGCCTACCCGGCGCATGCAGCCTTTGGCGGCTACAAGCAATCGGGCATTGGCCGCGAAACCCACAAGATGATGCTGGATCATTATCAGCAGACCAAGAATATGCTGGTGAGCTATAGCACCAAGGCTCTTGGCTTCTTCTAAACCCATCGATATTCACGTCTGGAGGGGCTGCAAACGTCAATGTTCTGCGCTTCCGGTGCTCACGTACTTCAGTACGCTCCGCTCCGGTTCTCGAACATCGTCATTTTCGCCTCCTCCAGCCGAGAATCTCGACGGGTTTAGACCGTAGAATTCTGGATTCGTTCTAAATGATCTGACTGAGTTGGGGTCAACGAGACGGTAATGCTTTGAGATGAGAGACTGCTATGGATGCATTGCAAGATGGTGAGCCAAGAGTAGTTGCCACCGATGCGGCGCTTGAGCTGATCGGCGAGATCAAGCGTGACTATCCCGATATTCTGTTTCACCAGTCCGGAGGGTGTTGCGATGGCTCGTCGCCAATGTGCTACCCGGCGGATGACTACATCGTGGGTGATACGGATGTGAAACTGGGTGAGATTGATGGCGTGCCCTTTTACATTCATCAAAGTCAGTATGAAGTGTGGAAACACACCCAACTGATCATTGATGTTGTTCGGGGTCGAGGCGGGATGTTTTCGCTCGACAATGGGCGTGAAAAGCGCTTTCTGACCCGCTCAAAACTGTTTGATGGTCAAGTCTGTCCGCTGCCCGGCCGGGCCTGAGCGGCGCATGGAAGTACTGCTTACAAAAAGCCGCATCGGGCGCAGGCGCGGTCAATAATCTCCAGTTTCACCGTCTGGGCGCGGGCATATTCCATGCGAAACTCGTTTGACATCCAAAGCTCTGAGCGCCCACGCGCACCTACCCAGCCGATGGTGCCCAGTTTGGCAGCATCAAGAAGCTTGCGTGTCAGATGCGTGCGCGACAGATGAAATGTTTCTGACATTTTCTGAATGGAGACAACGCCGACAGAAATTCTTTGCGCGGTATCATCACCATCCCGGCTGTTGGCCATCATCCAGTCGATAATGATATTGCCGTTGTTCAGCCAGATGAAGGGGTCGAAAATCTTTGGCTGCTCGCGCAATTCCGGGGTCTGCATGAATTCCGTGGCGATCAGAGGATGAATGCGGCGAAAGTCCCGGCCGGATGCCTGGAAATTCATCATCCTGTTGCCGCCATCAAAACGATCAAGTGTTTCAAGATGCAATTCCAGCCAGCCGATGGCCGCGCCAATGCTGAAATCCGACGGAATGAGAGGGCGGCTGCGGCGGTCTGATGACGCTGTGACGTTTGCAATGCCGTAGGTTTCCATTTCCTTCAGAAAGGCGTCGGCAGTGTTGCGGCTGGCAACGGCATTGTCCTCAATATGGTCAAAGAAACGGGCTGGTACAATCTGGCCGGTTTCACAATAGAGCATCAGGGCGATATGGGCGAGAAGCCAGCGCTGGTGGCTGGCAAAGATTCTGCCAATGACAGGGGCGTCACTGAAGCGCGTTAAAAACCCACCCGCCTGTTGGCGAATAAAACCATGAACATCGGGATGGCCAAGCATGACGCCGCTTGTCAGCGCCACGCAGGGGCTGATTTCTTCTTGGTGTCGGACGTCAGTGTCGGCGGGGTTGACGCGCATAGTGTCTGTGAGTTCCTCAATCCGCGTTTGAATGTGTCTTATCGAGAAAACCGCTGCCCACTTTGCCCTGACAAACTTTCCTGTCAAAATCATGGGGGCAATTATTGGTGCAACATAACCGGCGAAGACACAGATGTCGACGCCAAACCTATCCCCAACAGGTGCAATTTTGTCCCGCTCACGACGATCGGATGATACTGCATAATTCTTGAAACCGATTCCGGTTTAAAGAATTATGCAGTAAAATGTCGTGTACCGTGGAAAAAGTGGAATCCGGTTTTCCCAAAAAGAAAACAGAAAGAAGCGATTTTACCGCATCGAACCGAAAGTAGGGGCCTACTTTCGGTTCGATGCGGTAAATGCCACGTCTGTCATGCGCATTGCGCTTTGACAATCAATCAAACAGGCTGGAAACCGAGGCTTCTGCGCTGGTGCGGTCAATGGCTTCACCCAGCAGGGTTGCAGAGCTGAGAACGCGGATGTTCTGAGCCGACAGCACGGCCGTGGTGGGCTGAATGGAATCGGTGATGACCAGCTCGCGCAGTTTTGACGAGGTAACGCGCGCAACAGCACCACCAGACAAGACGCCATGGGTGATATAGGCCGTGACGCTGACAGCTCCATGTTTCAGCAGGGCCTCGGCTGCGTTGCAGAGCGTGCCGCCGGAATCAATGATGTCATCAATCAGAATGCAATCCTTGCCGGTGACGTCACCAATGACGTTCATCACCTCGGATTCGCCCGGACGGTCGCGGCGTTTGTCAACAATGGCCAAAAGACAGTCCAGTCGCTTGGCCAGCGAACGGGCGCGGGCAACGCCGCCAACATCTGGCGAGACAACCATCAGGTTTTTGAGGTCATAATGCTCTTTGATGTCGCGGGTCAAAAGCGGTGCGGCATAGAGATTGTCGGTGGGAATATCGAAGAAGCCCTGAATCTGGGCGGCGTGAAGATCCATGGTCATCACGCGGTCTGCACCGGCCTCGGTGATCAGGTTTGCCACCAGCTTGGCCGAAATTGGCGTCCGAGACCCGGATTTGCGGTCCTGCCGGGCGTAGCCGAAGTAAGGGATGACAGCGGTGATGCGCTTGGCCGAGGAGCGGCGGAACGCATCAATCATGATCAGCAGTTCCATCAGGTGATCGTTGGTCGGAAACGACGTTGGCTGAACGATGAACACATCCTCGCCGCGCACATTTTCCTGAATTTCCACAAAGATTTCCTGATCCGCAAAGCGGCGGACGCTGGCTTTGCCAAGCGGAACATTGAGATATTTACAGACTGCTTCTGCAAGTTGCCGGTTTGAATTACCTGCGAAGACCTTCATGTATTTCCGCCTGTTTGCAAGCTGGCGCTAAAGCTGCCGGATCGTCATTGATCGGGCCAGGCTTTTTGCGGCAGATCTAAAACTGTTAGCACTGAGCGAGCCCATATGCCTGATGCTCGCCACTGTAATGCGGGCTTTTTAGCGCCCTTCGCCTTGAATGCAAGTGGTTTACGCAGTCTTCCGCTGAATTTCGTCAACGGAGGTGGTTTATACCCTATCCAGTGGTTTTGGAGTGCCACTCCTGATAGGCGTCCATGGTTCTGGTTGCAATGATCTGCATGGTAGATGCGGGCACGGATGCCCACGGATCCTTGGCCTGGCCGGGCACGGTTTCCTGTCCCTGAATGCGGTGCAGGCGATTGCCATTGGCATCCAGCACATCCCAGACGTAAACAACCACGGTTTTGTTGCCGTCGCCATAGGCCGAGAAATACCCTTTCAGAATGTGCTGGGCCGGTTCACCGCTGGAATCGCGCAGTACCAGACCTTTTTGCCGGGCCTCCGCACCAAGCTGGCGTGACAGCGGCATGATCACCTGTGGCGGCGCACCAATGATCGGCAAGAAACGAATGGCGTTTGACGTTGCTGAATTGGGAGCAATCGCGGCTTGCTCATGACTGGACTGGGCCGGGCCGGGTTGCGTGTCGGCTGCGTCATCCGCCTGCGTCAGTTCTTCCTGCTGCTGGGCTGGCATCTGAGCGGGTGTGGGCGGCTGTTCCTGCTCAGTTTGCCGGGTCTCCACAGGCTGGTGATTGTAAACCTGCTGCCTGCGGCGTTCAGGCCGGGATGATGCAGAATCAAGCGGAGCCGATTCCACCGGATTATAGCCATTTTGCAGGGCCTGCGCCTGTGCCTCCAGCGAGTTTTGTGGTGACGGCTGCGCGCTTGCCATGTGCTGCGGTGGATCGGAATAGGCAGGCTCGTCGGTCTGCATGGGCATGGGCGGCTGATAACTGTTCTGATTCTGCTCCATCGCGGTTTGCATGTCAGATTGTGTCAGCGGCTTGCTGATCGAGCCGCTGGTGCCCACATCCAGCGGCGGAGTCAATGTGTCGGAAACCGTACAGCCTTGAAGCATTGTCAAGGTTACAAGCAGAGCCGGGGTTACAAGCAGGGCAGGGGCCGCAAGCCGCGCTGAACCGGAAGCGGAATTTCGCATTGCGCCTCCTTTGCGTCAGCGTGTTGCGCCTCATAATCCCGCCATTGTCCTCCGAAATCGTTAAATTTTAGCGCAATCCCAATCTATTTCACGATCATCTCAAGAGGATGGCGTGACAGCGCCCGAGGGGCTGCCTCGGTTGTCAGATAGGTATGGCCAAGGGTCATGGCGATATTGCTCTCTGAATCCATGATGATCATGTGAATAAACAGCGACATATCCGGCAAAACAGGCTGCGGATTGCCGACATGGAACATCTGGTGCTCCATCCATGATGGCGAAAAACGTGCGCCCAGTGAATAGCCGCAGGCATTGAGCCGATGGCGGGTCAGGCCGCGCTCGTCCAGCACGCGGGCGTGGGTTTCAAACACATCGCCAAACGTATGGCCGGGGCGCAGGACTTTTTCGATTTCCTGAATGGCTTCATGGCAGGCGGCAAACAATTCAACATGCCGCGGTGTCGGCTCGCCAATCACCACCGTGCGCATCATGGCGGCGTGGTAATGGGCGAAGGCTCCGGCCCATTCCAGCGTTAGCTGGTCCTGTGCCTCCAGCGTGCGGCGTCCGGCCTTGTAACGGCAGAGCAGGGCATCATCGCCAGAGCCAATGATGAATTCATTGGCCGGGTAATCACCGCCGCCCGTAAACACCGCGCCCTGCATGGCCGCCAGAATGGCGGCTTCGTCTGCGCCGGGGCCGGTGAGGGCAAGGGCGGCGTCCAGAGCATCATCGGCAAGGCCTGCGGCCTTTTCAATATGGGCAATTTCTTCGGCGCTTTTCACCAGTCGCAACTCGGACACCAGATAGGAGGCGTCGCTGATCTGGCAAAAGCTCATCAATTGATTGTCGAGCAGCCGTGCCACGCGGCCTGTCATGCCATGGGTGTCATACTCCACCCCGATGCGCGCACCGAGCAGGTCGAGATCATTCAGCAGATCTTTGAGATCAATGGTCGGGTCGGCATTGGCGCGATCCACCCAGATGACGATGTTTTCAATGGTGGACGTATGGCGTGCCTGCCGCAGATCGGCGGACCGGGTCAGCAGGGTCATGGAGCCATCGGCCTTCACCACCAACGTCTGAAAAAAGCAGTAACCAAAGGTGTCATAACCTGTCAGCCAATACATGCTTTCCTGTGCAAACAGCAGGATGGCATCCAGCTTTTCCTGGGCCATTCGGGCTTTGAGGCGATCCAGACGGGTGGCATATTCTGTTTCAGAAAAGTGAAGTGTCATTTGGACATCTCCTTCAGAGTGATTGCAGACACCTGACGACCATAATCCGGTTCACCAGCATGGGTGGTGCGGCGATAGGAGAAGAAGGATTCCGAATCGCCGTAGGTGCAAACCCCTAGCATGTCCGCAGCAATTCCGGCACCCTTTAGCCTTTTGATGGTCAGACCCGGCAAATCAAACATGGCATGGCCGGGCTTGGGCGAGGGGGTAAAGAAGGCGGCATAGGCTGGATCATGGGCGACAAAGCGCTCGACAAATTCAGGCCCGACCTCATAGGCCTGCGCACTGATGGAGGGGCCAAGGGTGGCAACAATGCTCTCGCGTTTGGCACCAAGGGCAATCATCGCGTCAATGGTGTTTTCCAGCACGCCGGTCAGCGCACCTTTCCATCCGGCATGGGCTGCACCAATCACCCTATGGACAGGATCGGCAAACAGAATCGGGCCGCAATCGGCCGAGAGCACGCCCAGCACCAGCCCCGGCGTGGCCGTGGCCATGGCGTCAACCTGTGGCCGCTCGTGCTCAAACGGCGCTGTCACCATTGCAACATCGGGCGAATGCACCTGATGCACGGTCATCAGCCGGGTCTCATCAAGGCCAAACCAGCCAGCCACACGGCGGCGGTTTTCCACAACGTGGTCACGGGTGTCGTACGAGCCAAGGCCAACATTCAGACCTTGATATATTCCCTCTGACACGCCGCCTGCACGGGTGAAAAACCCATGGGCAATGCCTGCGGTCTGGCCACGGGCAAGCAGGGCGCTTTGCAGCGGCTGGGGTGTGGGTGTGGGCATGGCGCAGTCCTTTATCAGCTGAGAGGACGAAACGGGGCCAGCGACAGCGCGGGCGTGGAGACAGCCAGCACCTTGAACAGCTCGCCCATGCGGCCTTCTCCGGCTCCGGCCAGTCGGTTGACCGATTCAATCAGCATCTGCTGGGTGGCGGCATCCTTGTCGCGGCCCAGCGCGCCGGCCCGGTCCCTGATGCCAAGGCCAAGCAGGAAATCGCCCTGCCGCAGGCAGCCTGTCACAGAAACGCCGCTGCTCAAAGCCGTGCGGGCCAGATCTTCAAAATCCACATGGCTGGTCAGGTCGGCAATGCCGGGATGCGCCAGCGGCGGATCGTAATTATGGGCGCGCAGTGCCTGCAATGTATCGCCAAAGCCGGTGGCCATGTGACCATAATCGAGAATAAGGGCGGTGCCGCCTTCCTGTTTCAGGCGCTCGCACAGGGTTTCCATGACGGCGCGACGGGCGGGGGAAAATTCGTAAATCGTGCCATCTGGCGCGCCCTCGGCCCCCTCTGGCAACAGCGATGGATCGAGAATGGCGGTGCCGATGGTGAAGATCAGCTCATCCTCAGCATCAAGGCCCACAACGCGCTCGACAAAATGCGCGCCGGTCTTGACAAACTGGCGGATGGGAATGGCATCAAACAGCTCATTGGCGACCACGAGAATGAAGCCTTCCGGCACGTCATCAACGTTGTCGTGCCATGCAATCTTGTCAACATGATCAATCAGACGATCATGCTGCATTTGCCGCAGGCGGGGGCTTGTCTCGACCAGATGCACGGTGCAATCCCGGTAAAGATCGGGTGCCAGCTTGGCAATCACCCGCAGCATGTCGCTCATCATTGTGCCGCGGCCGGGGCCAATTTCCGTGAGGCGCACGGGGTTGGGCAGGCCGTGGCATTTCCATGTGTGAACAATGAAAACGCCAATCATTTCGCCAAAAATCTGGCTGACTTCTGGCGCGGTGATAAAATCGCCAGCGGTGCCAAATGGCTCACGGGTGCGATAATAGCCAAATTCGGGATCAGCCAGGCAGAGGGTGAAATATTCACTCACACTCATGGGGCCATTCATGCGGATCAACTGCTTGATCTTGTCACCCAGCGGCGTGGACATGGTTGATGCCTCCCCGCTCATGGCTTTGGACTTGTGGCTGTCTGCGCCCGCCAGATGGCCCAGAGACCCAGCGCAAACATCGGCATGGACAACACCATGCCCATGGTGAGCCAGCCGCCTGCCAGATAGCCCAGTTGCGCATCCGGTTCGCGGAAGAATTCGACGAAGGTCCGGGCCAGAGAATAGCCGCAGATGAAAATACCGCTGATCGTGCCGGAGTGTTTCAAAGCCGATGTCTTGCGCCCCAGAACCTGCACCACAACCAGCAGCGCAATGCCCTCAAGCGCTGCCTCATAAAGCTGGCTGGGGTGGCGGGTAAACGGACCACCCGTGGGAAATTGCATGGCCCAGGCCACATCGCTGGCGCGGCCCCACAACTCACCATTGATGAAATTGGCGATACGGCCAAAAAACAGACCAATGGGGGCAACGCTCGCCACCACATCAAACAGCATCCACACCGGCAGGCCATTGCGTCGGGCAAAGATGATCATCGCCAGCGTGGCCCCGGCCAGACCGCCATGGAAAGACATGCCGCCCCGCCAGATCTCCAGCGCCACCATGGGGTTGGCCAGCACCGGATCGAGATCATAAAACAGAATATAGCCAATGCGCCCACCCAGCACGATGCCAAGGGCGGCCCAGACCAGAAAATCATCGAGATGTTTTTCGGTGATGGGTGAATGATGGCCGGGCCAGAGGCGAGCCGTGTTGATCATTCTGCGTGCCAGCCACCAGCCGATCAAAATGCCGGTGACATAAGCAAGCCCATACCAGCGTATGGCAACAGGCCCGATGCTGATCGCAATCGGGTCAATCTGCGGGTATGGTAGCTCGGTGAAAAGGCTTGGCAAAATATTCAAGGACATTCTCTCATCGTTTGCCCGGAAAATGGCGGGCTGCCTTTATACCGTCAAGGTGATTCTGGGGTTAATGATGGCAAGAGCGACATTTGTCCGGGGAATTTTGCCTTGCAAGCCTTGTTGCGAATGCCTACCTGCAAGAATATCAAGTTGAGATGCCCATAACGGGCGTTTGTTGTGTCCTCAAAGGAGCGCGATGATGAGCACCGGAACCAATCGTATCATGGATGAATTTGCCAAGTTGATGACCGATGCGGCAGGTGCCGCGCAAGGTATGCGTAAAGAGGCCGAAACCGCATTTCATGCGCAGGCCGAGCGCTGGCTCAACAGTCTGGATGTTGTGCGCCGCGAGGAATTTGATGTGGTGCGCGAAATGGCCGTGAAAGCCCTGGATGAAAATGAGGCATTGCGCGCCAAAATAGAGGCGCTGGAGGCAAAATTATCGGGTGATGGCAAATAAGCAGTTACGGGGTTGCGGGTTAAATGCCCGTTTTTCCGTAGTTTTTCCTGCAAATCATCATTGACGTCCTAAAGCGGCTGTGCGGAAGTGCGGCCGTTTTTTTATGGTCTGCCGGGCGATTTCAAGGCATGGCGCAGCCCTATGCTTAACGATTTGTTACGTTTTTTTTCCACATGTGGACAGTGCCAAAAAATGCAATGACCAGAGTCAGTTAAGCCCCGGTTCTGAGATGTGGAAACAAGCTCTGTCCACAGCGGCGGTTGTGAAAACCCCTTTGAGGGGCTGGTTTGAGACTCCTGCCGTTATACACTGATTTTAAATGATGATTCGAAACGAACCCGGCAAGTTTCGGGCAGGGTGCCACAAGCATTCTGGGGGTATCGGGTATCATTGATGAGGGTTTCCGGTGAGTGTGTGGCGTTTTGACGATGCGTTTTCCTGTGTCGTCGGCGTGCGTATTTCCGGCTGAAAAGGTGCGGCATGAGCCTTATGGAATTGCAAATGGAACGTCTGTCCAATCCGGTCGATATGATCGAGTTCGTGGCCGCCAATAACGACTGGTCGTTTGAGCGCTCGGGCGAAGATGAAATCGCCATGACGGTCAATGGCCGCTGGGCTGCCTATCACGTGTCTTTCTCGTGGATGGAAGAATGCGAGTCCCTGCATCTGGCCTGCGCTTTTGATCTGCGTGTGCCGGACCGCAAGGTCAATGAAGTCATCCGCCTGCTGTCCCACATCAACGGGCAGGTGATGATGGGGCATTTTGACCTGTGGAAGCAGGAGGATGTGGTGATTTTCCGCCAGTCCCTGCTGTTGGCGGGCGGGGCAGAGCCAACCAACCAGCAGGTTGAGGTGTTGCTGTCGAGTGCCGTTGAAGCTTGTGAGGCTTATTTTCAGGCCTTCCAATACGTCATCTGGTCCGGTCTGGATGCCAGGGCGGCCATGGAAGCCGTGCTGTTCACCACTGTTGGGGAAGCCTGAGCCATGGCTGGTTTGATTGTTCTGGTCGGGGCTGGCAATATGGGCGGAGCCATGCTGTCCGGCTGGCTCAGGAATGGCGTTGATGCGTCTTCCATCCTTGTGATTGACCCCGGTGCCAATGATGCGGCCAAGGCGCGTTTTCTGGAGGCCGGTGTGCAGCATGTGACCGAGGCTCCCAAGGATATGACGGCAGGCTTGCTGTTTCTGGCGGTCAAACCTCAAGTGATGGCGGCGGTTTTGCCGTCGCTCAAAGCCATGGTGGGCCGCGAAACCGTTGTGGTGTCCGTGGCGGCTGGCAAGACGCTGGCCTTTATGGAAAGCCATCTTGGCTCGGCTGCCATGGTGCGTGCCATGCCAAACACACCGGCCATGGTGGGACGTGGTATCACCGGGGCCTATGCCAATGGGTTGGTGGGGGATGCGCAACGCGCCCGCGTGCATGATCTTCTGAAGGTCAGCGGCCCGGTGGAATGGGTGGCAAGTGAGAGCGATATTGATGCGGTCACGGCGGTGTCGGGCAGCGGCCCTGCCTATGTGTTTTACCTCGTCGAGTGCATGGCTGAGGCAGGCCGCAAAGCTGGCCTGCCGGCGGACCTCGCCATGCGTCTCGCACGGGAAACGGTCGCGGGGGCTGGTGAACTGCTTTACCAGTCCCCCGACGACGCCGCCACCTTGCGCAAAAACGTGACATCACCCGGCGGCACCACGGCGGCGGCTCTCTCTGTTCTGATGGCAGATGATGCCATGCAGCCGATTTTTGATGCGGCCATTGCGGCAGCCAAAACAAGGGCGGAGGAGCTGGCATCGTGAGCGGTGACGAAAACAGCTCTGCCAGGATCACCTATGATGATTTTGAAAAGGTCGACATCCGTGTCGGCACGATCATTGAGGCAGAAGATTTTCCGCAGGCCCGCAAGCCAGCTTACAAGCTCAAGATTGATTTTGGTCCTGAGATTGGCATCAAACGGTCTTCGGCCCAGATTACCGTGCATTATACACTTGAGAGCCTGATTGGCCGTCAGGTGCTGGGCGTGGTGAATTTTCCGCCACGCCAGATCGGGCCAGTGAAGTCTGAAGTCCTCACCCTTGGCTTTGAAGATGAAAATGGCGCGATTGTTTTGGCCTCTGTGGAACGCGGTGTGCCGAATGGCAAGAAGATGATGTGAGGGTGCGCCTTCTCACATCATTATTTTCAATGAATATCGCGTGAGACAGGATCTCCGAGTTTGAAATCAAAAAACTCGACCTTAAAGCCGTCGCGTTTGGGTGAACATGCCATCATGCCAATCTGCACGGTTTCAGGTGCTGGCGAAAACCATGCAAGCCGCGCCATTGCCCAGTTTTTCCCCTCATCAATGCTGTATTGAATAAACAGGGCGTCACCCAGGCGGGTAATACGGGCCGACACAACATCAGGCGCACCATTCAGCGCAACCACTGACCAGTCGGAATGGCCGTTGGTGACAACGGTGCTGAAATGCATATGGCCATCGGTGTATTCCACGCCGCATTTGACCCAATGGTGTTCATCCACGCGCAGCATCAATCCAGCCTGATCGTAGAGCGTTTCATATTGGGCGGAAAAGCTGACTTCGGCGGTGAAGTCGCCGGTTTGCGAGGTTGACAGGAAATGGCCATTGTCCGGGGTAAAGCCATAATAGGTTTTCTGCCAGAAATCGCTGTTGTCTTTTGTTTCAACGGCAATGCCCCGGTCTGTCCATACTGTCTTTTGTGGCGGGTTCAGCCAGTGCATGGTCTTTAAATCAAACGTCATTGTCATTCTCCCACTCCTAAACCGGCACCCTGATCGTTGCCCGCAAGCCGCCCAGGGGGCTATCACCCAGTGTTACATGGCCGCCATGGCTGCGGGCGATGTCCTGGGCGATGGCCAGGCCAAGGCCGGTGCCGGAGGCATCCTGATTGCGCGCCTCATCCAGCCGGAAAAACGGTTTGAAAACATCATCGCGCGAGGCTGCGGGAATGCCGGGGCCGTCATCATCAAACACGATTGTCAGCCATTTGTTGCCGTGCCGTGCTTCCACATGCACGCTATTGGCATAGCGGCGGCCATTGGCGGCCAGATTGCCCACCAGCCGCCAGAAGGCGTTGGGCCGCACCCGCACATTCTCATCGCCAGTGATATGAAAGCTGAAGTTTTTGCCGTGCAGGATAAAATCGCTGCTGATTTTTTCCAGCATGTCGCGCAGATTGAAGGGGCCGAAATTCTCTTCGGCCTCGCCCTTGGCAAAGGCCATATAGCCTTCCAGCATGGTTTGCATGGCATCCACATCTTCATTCAGCGGTTCCAGATCGGGGTTGTCTCCGGCCAGGGCCAATTGCAGCTTGAAGCGGGTGAGGATGGTGCGCAAATCGTGGCTGACGCCGGTGAGCATGGCGGTGCGCTGTTCCAGCTGGCGCTCGATGCGTTCGCGCATCAGGATAAAGGCGCGGCCAGCGCGGCGAATTTCATCGGCTCCGCGCGGCACAAAATCCTTTTCTGGCTTTTGCCCCTTGCCAAAACTCTCGGCGGCTGCGGCCAGCGACAGGATCGGGCGAATCTGACCGCGCAAAAACAGGGTGGAGATGATGATCAGCACCAGCGAGGTGCCAAACATCCACAGCAGGAAAATATGAGTGTTGGAGGCATAGGCCTGACTGCGCCGGGTGAAAATGCGCAACACCTGCCCATCCAGCTTGATGCGAATTTCGATCAGGGGTGAATCGCCAACCGTGTCGATCCAGAAGGGCCGATTGATCTGGCGGCGCAATTCGTCACTGAGCAATTGGTCGAGAATCGAGAAAAACGGCTTTGGCCGTGGCGCAGGCAATTCGCCATTTTTTTCCAAGGTTGCCGTCAGCGCCATTTTTTCGCGGGCAATCGTCAGAATCTGGGCGCTGTCATCGGGGTATTTTTCCAGCAGCACAATAATGGCAGAGATGTCGCGGGTGACGGCGGCAGACAGGCGCTGCGTCACCATCTGCCAATGGCGCTCCATGAACACAAACAGCAGCACGGTTTGCAGAATCAGCATTGGTAGAATGATGATCAGCAGCGAGCGGGCAAACAGCCCGGTGGGCAATTGCCGTCTGAACCAACGGCTGAACCAGCGCAGGTTGACCCATGAGATGCGCCGGGTTTTCAACTGGCCGAGGGCCTCAAACAGAGTCATGCCGTTAATCCCGGCTCAGGCGATAGCCGATACCACGCACGGTTTGCAGCCAGACCGGATTGGCTGGATCCTCCTCGATCTTGCGGCGCAGGCGGTTGATCTGCACATCAATGGTGCGCTCGCCGACATCGGCATCTTCCCCTACCAGCTCGTGGCGGGGAATGGTTTCACCGGCCTTGTTGGCAAACAGCATCATGATGTCCTGCTCGCGGTCCGTGAGGTGAATGATGTCTGCGCCTTTTTTCAGCTCCTTGCGCAGCAGCGAAAAACTGTAGGGACCAAACATCACCTGCTCGATTTTGGGCCCGTCGCCACTGGTGTTGCGCTTCAGAATATTGTTGATGCGCAAAACCAGTTCACGCGGATCAAACGGTTTGGCCAGATAATCATCCGCACCAGCCTCCAGCCCGGCAATGCGGGAATCAGCTTCGGAACGGGCGGTGAGCATGATGATTGGTGCCTGATTTTTCTGCTCGGACAGGGATTTGGTGAGCGACAGGCCGTTTTCGCCAGGCATCATCACATCGACAATCAGCAGATCAAAACTCAGGCCCGCCAACCTGCGCCGGGCCTCTTGTGCATCGGCGGCCACGCTGACGCGAAATCCCTGTTCGCTCAAATAGCGATGCAGCAGATCCCGAATACGGGTGTCGTCATCAACAACGAGAAGGTGGGGTGCATCATCCGTCAGGTCTACACGCTTCATCAGGTTCAGGACTCCTCGTTTTGTGGAACAGCCGGGTTTTGTGAAACAGTGGGTTGCGCTTCACTGCGCATGGCACTTAAGAAAACGCGCACCGCCTGCTTTTGCTCCGCGCTCAGCCCGCTAAAAGCATGGGCAATGCGGCGCGATTGTGGGTCGCACAGGGCCAGAGCCAGCTCGCGCCCGGCAAGGGTTGGATAAAGCCTGCGCTGGCGCCGATCTGCCGGGCCGGTCATCTGGCGAATATAGCCTTGCTCGATCAGCTCTTTCAGCACGCGCGCCAGGCTCTGCTTGGTGATTCGCAAAATGGTGAGCAGGTCGGCAACGGTCATGCCGGGCTGACGGCTGACAAAATACACCACCCGATGATGGGCGCGACCATAGCCGATTTTTTCCAGAATCTCATCCGGGTCCGAGACAAAGTCCCGATAGGCGAAAAAGAACAGCTCGATGGTTTCAAAATCAATGCTCTTGTCGTCAATATGCGGCATGTCCGGCAGCGTTTTTTTGGCTGTTTTTGCCGTCGGCGATCTTTGCACGTCTCTTTTTCCTTATTTCTGCCTATGCGTATGCGCTTATCATGCCGTGGGAACAGTGCAGTCGATGATAAGGGTGATGCCACTGCTCTGCAAATAGGAGCAGAAATAAGCCCGGCAGAGCAAAATTACCAATGGAAACTACAGTTTTTCGGGCACATGTCAGGCTCTGCGAGAAATATTTGCATTCCGATGCAACCAAAACGTCTCTGGCGACTTATGATGCAAAACAGAATGCAGAGAGGCGCGCATGACACCGATACCTGAACTTGATGATCATGACGACATTGAAGATCGGCTCAGGCCTCTTATGATTGTTGTTTTCAGTCTGAAAACGGCGGCAGCGGCGCTTTTGCTGGCAAATCTTGCCATTTACGGCGCACCTCAAAGCGATCATCAGGCGATTGCCGCTCTTGGCTCACAGGCCGATCAATAATCCATCACGTCAATAATCCGTCACTGGTATTTTTGTCCTCGACAGGTTAACCACATCACGACGATGGATTGATGAGGGTGTTATGGGTCAGTTGCAGGCAGGGATTATTCCGGTCACGCCGTTTCAGCAGAATTGTACGGTGTTTTTTGACAGCGAAACCAAAGAAGGTGTGGTTGTTGATCCGGGTGGAGATGTTGAGCAAATTCTGGAGATGGTGGCAAAAAACGGCATCACCCTGAAGCAGATCTGGCTGACCCATGGCCATCTCGATCACGCAGGCGGTGCTGAAGACGTGAAAGATGCTTTGGGCATTCAGATTATTGGCCCCCATGAAGATGACAGGGAGCTGCTGAGCAATATCGAAAATCAGGCTGCGCGCTACAATCTGCCGGGCAAAATGCGCAATGCTGTGCCGGATCGTTTTCTGAGCGACGGCGATGTTGTGGAATTTTCCGGCCATACATTCGAGGTGTTGCATTGCCCTGGCCATGCGCCCGGCCATGTGATCTTTTACAATCGTGCCCAGAATTTTGCCCATCTCGGTGATGTGCTGTTTAACGGTTCCATTGGCCGCACCGATCTTCCGGGCGGCAATCATCAGCAATTGCTGGACAGTATCCGGGACAAGGTTTTGCCACTGGGTGATGATGTTGGCTTTATCTGTGGTCACGGCCCCGGCAGCCGCATTGGCGATGAGCGCCGTAGCAATCCTTATCTGAAGGGGCTTTGACGCCCTTTCGTTTTACAAGATACGTAGAAAAAACCCGGCAAAGCTTGCCGAGCGCTGACAGGCGCGATAACAAAAAAACCCGGCAAAGCTTGCCGGGCCGCTGCGCGAATGAAAATATGAACGAGGGAATCAGCCTGCGATTTGCAGATTGACAGCCTTTGGTCCCTTGCCGCGGCGGTCCGGTTCCGTATCAAAGCTAACCTTCTGATTTTCACTCAGTCCAGACAGGCCAGAAGCCTGCACGGCGGAGATATGCACGAAGATGTCTGCGGCACCATTGTCCGGCTTGATAAAGCCGAAGCCCTTGTCAACGTTGAAAAATTTTACAATGCCAGTTTCGGCCATGCGTCAGGTCCTTTTCTCTCTGTCCGGGATCGGCGGACAGCACTGCTCCATCCCCTAAGGGTTTAGACGGCCAATCAAATGGTGAGGAAAGGGCCCTGCTACCGCAGCCAAAGGTTTCAAAACGACGTGTCGCCCTTGTCCCCTTATGGATGCCCGGAACTTCTGCGTCTCCGGTGCCATAAATTATAGGTCTTTCCGTGCATTCCAATTGCCCGAACGCATGAAGATTGCTTGGTTTGCCGCGAATTGGCAAGCAAAAGTTTTTTTACCAATCTGTGCGCTGCCTATCTTTTGGGTTGCAATTTGACCATATCTATATTGCCTTGGGTTGAAACTTGCAAAAAATCCCAGTCATTGAGGATGGTGCGGCGTAAAATAACCTCAAATTGATCGAACTTCTGGTAAACTTTTTCAAATCATCAAAATTCTGCGTGAATAAAAAATTATGCCGTTTGGCGTGCGGATCTGCCCCATTCGGGCACAATTTCGACGGCCAGCATGGCCAGAAATAACAATCCGCAACCCATGTAACCCATGACAGGCAGCGTCTCGCGCAGGAAAAATGCCCCCATGACCGCCCCGAACAAAGCCTCAGATGACATGAAAATCGCCGCCTGCGATGATGAGGTATGGCGCTGGCCAATAATTTGCAGGCTGAAGGCAAGGCCACTGGACAAAAGCCCACCGTAGAGGATTTGCGGCATTGCACTGGATATATCGCTCAACGTGATCGGTTCCAGAGCGCTCGCAGC
This sequence comes from Gillisella vitis, assembly GCF_014204625.1. GTDB lineage: Bacteria > Pseudomonadota > Alphaproteobacteria > Rhizobiales > Rhizobiaceae > Allorhizobium > Allorhizobium vitis_F. Next base: position 66,994 of record NZ_JACHLU010000015.1, read on the forward strand.
CATGGTGCACAGCACGGCCGTGACCGCAAACTGGGCGGCGGCCAGCGTCAGCGGGCGTGACAGCGTGTGCATGATCCGGCCTGTGAGCAGGATTTGAACGGCAAAAAACAGAGCACAGAGAATGGTGAGGCTATCTCCGGGCGAAAGGCTTGAGAGGCTGGCACCACTGAGCAGAAAAATACCGGCAAGGCAGGCCGCAGATGCAGGCCAGATGACCCAATGGGGGCGGTATTTTAAAAACAGCACCGACATGATCGGCACGATCACCACGTAGAGACCCGTCAAAAAGCTCGCATTGGTGACGGTGGTAGTTTTCAGGCCAAATTGCTGGGCGGTCTGGGCTAAAAACAGAAAAATGCCGATGATGACAAAGCTGCCAATCTCATGCCGACTGAGTTTTTGCGTGGCACGCCGACTCTCAACCCATGCGAAGGGCAGGAGCGCCAACGTTGCCAGACCAAAGCGCAGCGCGTTGAACCAGTTGGCCTCCATATGATTCATGGCCGTGGATTGGGCAACGAACCCGCCGCCCCAGATGGCGGCAGCCAGCAGCAGGGCGAGATTGGCTTGAAGGCGTGTCATTGTGTTTTTTTCAAATCCATGTGTCAGACAATGGGTTGTCCTACTGCATAAATTAAAAACTGGGAATGGGATGCGGGGATTTTGTCGGGTTCAGTTCTTGTTGTCGTCGCGGCTGGCGGGGGCGCGGTTGATCCAGACCACACAAAGGCCGATCAGGCTGAGCAGCACGAGAATACGGCGGTCGGCCAGCATCGACAGATAGGAGGGAATTTGCACCGACGACATGCTGCTGGCCACGGCGCGGTCAATGCCGTTGTTTTGCAAGGTGGCGCGGGCCTGATTGGCGGTGGTGCCAATGCTGCCGGTGGAGAGCGGGTCCAGCGCCATCGTGCTGGTTGAGTGCGGGGCCGGAGCTATGGCCGGAGCAATCGTTTGGGCGCGGGCCATGGGGGCCATGAACAACAGGCCCGCCAGAAGTGCCGTTGCCACCATTGTGCAAAGACGCAAAAGCTTTGAGGGGTGTTTTTCAGTGCTGTTTCTCATCGTGTCACCGCTTTATATCGTTCATGCCGCAGGCTGATAAAAGCCGGTGGAAATGGTTCGTAAAGGGACAGAATTGTGGCACTGCACCGCAAAAAATAAGGCGATATTGTGGCGCGTTAACATTTGCGCGCATGAGGGGTTAACGGACCTGTTCCGCAACACGGGACGGCTGCCATGGGTGTCGGTGTCACCATGACAAGAAAAGCCGACCCGTTTGGTGTTTATGCTTGAAACAGGCCATGAGAATTGTCATAGAGCTTGAACCTGAAGCCTTGGAAAATCCGAGGCCTGTGATGTTCATCAGCTTCAGGATATGTTTCATGGCTTTTCTTGCCGACGCCCTTTCCCGTGTTAAGCCCTCCGCCACTATTGCCGTGTCGCAGAAAGCCCGTGAACTGAAAGCAAAGGGCCGCGACGTTATCGGCCTTGGTGCCGGTGAGCCGGATTTTGACACGCCGGACAATATCAAGCAGGCAGCGATTGACGCGATCAATCGGGGTGAGACCAAGTACACGCCGATTTCCGGTATTCCTGAATTGCGCAAGGCGATTGCCGACAAGTTCAAGCGCGAAAATGGACTGGATTACAAGCCAGAGCAGACCATCGTTGGCACCGGCGGCAAGCAGATCCTGTTCAATGCCTTCATGGCAACCATGAACCCCGGCGATGAAGTGATCATCCCCACGCCATACTGGGTATCCTACCCGGAAATGGTGGCGCTGTGCGGCGGTACGCCGGTGTTTGTGGCCACCACGCAGGAAAACAACTTCAAGCTCACCGCAGCCGATCTGGAAAAGGCGATTACGCCCAAGACCAAGTGGTTCCTGTTCAACTCGCCTTCCAACCCATCGGGTGCGGCTTACACCCATGATGAGCTGAAGGCGCTGACCGATGTGCTGCTCAAGCACGAGCAGGTCTGGGTGCTGACCGATGACATGTATGAGCATCTGACCTACGGTGATTTCAAATTCGCCACACCGGCCGAAGTGGAGCCAAAGCTCTATGACCGCACCCTGACGATGAATGGCGTGTCCAAGGCCTATGCCATGACCGGCTGGCGCATTGGCTATGCCGCAGGCCCGCTGTCGCTCATCAAGGCCATGGACATGATTCAGGGCCAGCAGACCTCTGGCGCGTGCTCGATTGCCCAGTGGGCCGCAGTGGAGGCGCTGAACGGCACGCAGGATTTCATTCCTGAAAACAAGAAAATCTTTGAAGGCCGCCGCGATCTTGTGGTGTCCATGCTCAATCAGGCCAAGGGCATTGTTTGCCCATCGCCAGAAGGTGCATTTTACGTTTACCCATCCTGCGCGGGCCTGATGGGCAAAACTGCTCCCTCTGGCAAGGTGATGGAGACCGACGAGGATTTCGTGACCGAACTTTTGGAAACCGAAGGTGTGGCCGTGGTGCATGGCACCGCCTTTGGCCTTGGTCCCAACTTCCGTATTTCCTACGCAACTTCCGAGGAATTGCTCGAAGAAGCCTGCAAGCGCATTCAGCGCTTCTGCGCTGCCTGCAAGTAAGCGGTTTTCATGCGGATCAAAAAGGCGGGGTGGTTTTCCACTCCGCCTTTTTTGATTCAGCCATGATGGTATCAGGCGTTGTTCATCGGCTTGATGCCGCCTGCGGGTGTTCCGGCCGGTTCTGGCTCCGGGGTTTGCGGGAAAAACACATCCCGCTCGCGGTAAATGGCTGGGATGGCCAAAAGCGAGACGCAGACGATGGCTATGACGGTTTTTGATGCTTCGGAAAACGGGCCAACACGCCCATCGAGATAGCGCACCGCAAACACCACCAGCACATGCCAGACATAAACATGCAGCGAGTGACGGCCAATGAGCCGCAGGAAGCTGAGGCTGAACAGTCTGTTCAGCCCATTGGCGGCCTTGCGGACAAAGGCATTGTCGTGTTTGGGGCCTGCAATCAATGCCCACGCGATCAGGCTGGCAAGGGCGATGAAGTTCAGCAGATAGACCGGGCCGAAATCAGCCCTGACTTCCATGGTGGCAAATTTTTGCAGCACCCAATCGGGCATCAGGCCATTGGCAGTCATGATTCTGAGGGGTGCGAAAAACACCAGAATGGCCAGAGCAAACTTGGGAATCAGCATATTTTCCGGCGTAAACACCTTGCTCCACTCAATGGTGCGATTGGCCGTCATGCTGCCAATGATCACGCCGGAGAAGAACACGATTTGCCAGCCGAGCAGGTTGAAGCTCGACCGGATGCCTTCTTTTTCGGTCACACTCAGCCAATCATTCAGGGGATAGGTGATGAGACGGTGCAGGCCAAGCTGGCCTGCCATCCACACCAGCAAGGATCCGATGGCCACCTGAAGCCAGCGGCCGGTGATGCACAGCCAGATCAGGATCGGCGCAAAAATCATGTAGATGATATATTGCGGCAAAATATCCATGAAGGTTGGTTGAAACAGGAATGTCGCAATCGAGGCAAGGCGCAAGGAATCGTTCAGGCTGGTTTCACCCAGCCAGTTGTGCCAGATCTCGGTCGATTGCGGCAAAATCAGCCGCGCAGCCAGAACAACCAGCACGATGCCCATGGCATAGCGGTAAAGCTCGAAAGCTCTGGCCCAGATGCGCTCGCGGGCTGCATCATAGCCGCTTTTCAGCATTTTTCGTCCATAGACCATGCCAACCAGCAGGCCAGACATGAACACGAAACCCTGGGCATCTTCAACGAAGGTCAACTGATTATGATTGATCTTCACCAGCATGTAGCCGCCTGCGAAAATCAGATGATTGAGCATCATGAAGACAAGGAAATAGCCTCGCATACCGTCGAGAACATCTAATCTTTTCAAGGTTCCAGCTCCCGATTCGTCTGCTTTGTGCAGGTGGGTTTCTCGTCCTTCATCTTGGTGATAATACGGCGGGCCTTGAGGCTTTTCCGTGGTCACTATCCCCAAACGCCGATGTCCGGGAATGGTTCCCGGCTCAAATTAACGTGATGGTGATGTGAGATCAGAGACCCAGAACCGACAGCATGATGAATGTTGCAAACAGGATGAAATGGGTCATGCCTTCAATGGCGTTTGTCTCGCCATCATTGAGATTGATGGCTGCTGCAATCAGCGTGATCATCACCATCACCGTCTGCACCGGACTCATGGCCATGATAAAGGGCTGGCCGGTGTAAAGCGCAATGGCCTCCATGACCGGCACGGTGAGAATGACGGTGGAGAGCGAGGCTCCCATGGCAATGTTGACGGTTGCCTGCATACGGTTATGCAGGGCGGCGTTCAGCGCGGTGAGGATTTCCGGTGCGGCAGAAATGCCTGCGACAACAATAGCCATCAGGGCTGGCGGCGCGCCGGTGCCGCGCAAGCCTTCTGTCAGCAAAACCGACATGAATTCGGCCAGAACGCCGATGATGACCACGCCCAGAACAATGATGGTGATGGAAGCGGCCATGGATGCGGCGTCTTCGCCATGGTCATCGGCACCATGGCCGGATGCTGCGCGGCGCGGATAGCTATAGCTGAAAAAATAACTGTGCTTGCCCACCTGCATCCTCAGGAACAGGGCATAGAGTGCCAGCATGGCAACAATGGTAAAGGCGGAATAATAGGTCCATTTGGCGGCTGGCACAAATTCCGGCACGATCATGGAAATGCCCATGGCGGTCAAAATCATCACCCCATAGGTTTTGCCGCTATCGTCATTATAGGGCTGTTCGCCGTGTTTCAGCCCGCCCAGCAGGGCTGCCAGCCCGAGAATGCCGTTGATGTCGAGCATGACGGCAGAGTAAATCGTGTCACGCGCCAGCGTTGGCGAGCTTTCGCCCTGCATCATGATCGCCAGAATCAGCACCTCCACCGCAACCGCCGAGAGCGTGAGAATCATGGTGCCATAGGGATCGCCGACTTTGTGGGCGAGGATTTCAGCATGATGGGCCACCCGGATCGAGGCCACGAGAATGCCGCCAACCAGCACGACGGCACTGAGCAGCGCAATGATCTGTCCCGCCGCCAGCAGGTCATGTTCCATAAAAAACGCAAGACCCGCCAGCAACAGCGGAATGGCCAGGGCTTTTTCCTGTTTTAGAACGCTCACGGGGTGTTATCCTTCTGTCCTGCTGAAGTTGAAGGCAATTTGCAGTTCCGCCTTCAAGATGCAATAGTCATGCGATGCATGTGCATAGAGTGCACCAGGGAGAGGAGCCTGCCATGGTCAAGGTCACGTATGAAATTGTACCTCATGATGAAGGTTGGGCCTATCGGTTGAATGGGGCCTATTCTGAACGGTTTGCGAGCCATGATGAAGCGCTGGAGGCGGCGCGCATTGTGGTCAAGGAGTTATCGCTCACGGATGAGCCGGTGCGCATCATCTATCAGGGCGAGGACGGCAAATGGCGTGCTGAAATGAGCAGTGGCGATGACCGGCCCGAGGTAGAGATTGTCGATCTCTATCAATCGGCAGGGCGAAATCACTCTGCCTGATAGGCGCGCAAGCCGTGAACAATGGCATCAAACGTCACGCGGCAGCGGGGGCTATGGCGCATATTTTCATGCATGACCACATAGGTGTCGAGATTGATGTTGAGTTGGCCCGGCAGTACCTCCACCAGATCAGGATGCCGTTTTGCCAAAGCCGTCTGGCACATGCCAATGCCAAGGCCTGCGCGAATGGCCGCCAATTGCGCCACATTGCTATCGCAGCGAAAGGCAAAGCGGATGCGCGCAAGATCGGGCCTTCTGGCGAGAATGTCGCGGATATAAGCCAATTGCCGATCAAAGCCGATCAGCCGGTGATGCTGCAAATCCTCCAACACGTTTGGCGTGCCCTGTCGGGCCAGATACGTCCTATGGGCATGGAAGCCAAGCTGGATCATGCCAATGTGTTGGCTGAGCAGATTGCCCTGGCGCGGCGGCACCATGCGCACGGCAATATCGGCCTGATGGCGTAGCAAATCCTCCACTTTATCGGAGAGCGAAAGCTCCAGTTCAAGCTCCGGGTGCCTGTTCTGCAAGGCGGCAAGAATTGGCGGTAAAATTTCAATGGCAATGATGTCGCTGGCGCTGATCCGCACGCTGCCCTGGACGTGGTGCTGTGCGCCAGAGGCGATACGGCCAAGAGTGGCGCTGGTGGCGGCCATGGCTTCGGCTTGAGGCTGCATGGCCAGCGCCGTATCGGTGGGCAACAGGCCTTGCGGGCTGCGCAAAAACAGCGAGGTGCCAAACAGCGCTTCCAGCGCCTCAATGTGGCGGCCCACCGTGGGCTGGCTCAGCCCCAATGTGCGTGCCGCCGCAGAAAGCGAACCTTCTTCCAGAACGGCCAGAAAACTGCGGTAATGGTCCCAGCTGATCGAATCCTTTATCATACAAATATGTATAGCAGATGCACATAAATATACAATTTTGAAAAACACTTTTGGCGGGCATTCTCTCTTCATCAGACAAAACAAAGGATGGAGACCGACCATGTCAGAGACGCGCAATTGCAAGGATAAGCTGGTGCTCGTGTTGGGAGCGACCGGCGGTGTTGGTGGCGCAACGGCCCGCGCTCTGTTGGCCAGAGGGTATCGGATAAGGGCACTGCACCGGCGGGCTGATGAGATGGCTGCCCGCGATCCGGCCTATCAATGGGTGCAGGGCGATGCCATGAATGCCGATGATGTGCGCGCCGCCAGCGAGGGTGCCTATGCCATTGTGCATGGTGTCAATCCGCCCGGTTATCAGCGGTGGGCCGAGTTGGTGCTGCCAATGATGGACAACACCATTGCGGCGGCCAGACACAGTGGTGCGGTGATTTTAATGCCCGGTACGATTTATAATTTTGGTCCCGATGCTTTTCCGCTGCTGAAGGAAGACAGTCCGCAACACCCGGATACAGTCAAAGGAGCCATTCGGGTTGCGCTGGAACACAGGCTGGAGGCGGCAGCCGGTGAGGGTATTCGGGTGATCATTCTACGGGCTGGAGATTTCTTTGGCCCTGATGCGGGCAATAACTGGTTTGCGCAAGGATTGGTCAAGCCGGGAAAGCCGCTCAAGGCGCTATCCTTACCGGGCAGGGCAGGGATTGGTCATGCATGGGCTTACCTGCCCGATGTGGCGGAGACATTTGCGCAGCTTTTGGACAAAGCCGATAGCCTGCCGCGCTTTTCCCGGTTTCATATGGCCGGTTATTTTGATGCGGATGGTCTTGGTATGGCGCGCGCCATCTGGTGGGCTGCGGGCGATGGCAAAACGCGGATCAAAAGCTTTCCGTGGTGGATGGTGCGGCTGCTGGCCCCTGTCGTGCCGGTTTTTCGGGAGTTGCAGGAGATGCGCTATCTGTGGAATGAGCCGTTACGGCTTGACAATCACGCGCTGACGGACCTGCTTGGCACCGAGCCGAACACGCCACTGGAAGATGCTGTGCTGACCACATTAAAAAGTCTGGGCTGTATTAACAGGAGCTATCAGCCCCCGCGCAATAAAGCATTGGTGACGGCGCTGTAGCGGAAAGCAAAGACCCCGCCGATGTGGCGGGGTCAGGGGAGTTATCCCATTCAGGCGGCCAGTGTCGGGTAATCGGTATAACCCTTTTCGCCGCCGCCATACATGGTGGCCTGATCCAGTTCATTGAGGGCCGCATTGTCTTTGAGGCGTTGCACCAGATCGGGGTTGGAGATGAAGGGCTTGCCGAAGGCCACCATATCGACCTTGCCGGAGGCAATGGCATCCATGGCGGTCTGACGGTTATAGCCGTTGTTGACCATCCATACGCCCTTGCCGCCAGCATTTTGATAGGCGGCCTTGAAGGCGTCCCAGTCAAACGGGGCATCGCCCTGGCTGAAATCACGGGCGCCGCCGGTGGCTCCTTCGATGACATGGATGTACGCCAGATCGAACGGGGCGAGCTTTTCAATCAGCGCTGTGTAGACGGCCTGCGGCTCAGGATCGAAGACATCATTGGCAGGGGTCACAGGCGAGAGGCGAATGCCGGTGCGGCTGCTGCCGATTTCGCGGGTGATGGCCTGCACCACCTCGAGCGTCAGGCGAATGCGGTTTTCAATCGAGCCACCGTATTCATCGGTGCGCTGGTTGCTGTTGGAGCGCATGAATTGTTCCAGCAGATAGCCATTGGCCGCGTGAATTTCCACGCCGTCAAAGCCTGCATCAATGGCCGCGCGGGCAGCCTTGCGGTAATCCTCGATCAGACCGGGGATTTCAGACAGCTCCAGTGCGCGAGGCTCGGATGTTTCCGCAAATGTGCCATTGCCATCGGCATCGATAATATAGGTCTTGGATTTCGCGGCGATGGCAGAAGGGGCAACGGGCTTAGCCCCATTGGGCTGAAGGCTGGTGTGCGAAATGCGGCCAACATGCCAGAGCTGGGTGACAATCTTGCCGCCTGCCGCGTGCACGGCCTTGGTTACGGCCTTCCAGCCTTCAATCGATTCCGGTGTGTAGAGGCCGGGCACATCAGCATAGCCCTGACCCTGATGGGAAATGGCGGTGGCTTCGGTGATCAGCAGGCCCGCGGTGGCGCGCTGGCTGTAATAGGTGGCGGTGATGGCCCGTGGCACGGCGTTTGGCGAGCGATTGCGCGTCAAAGGGGCCATGGCAATACGGTTGGCGGCGGCGATGTCGCCGATCTGGATCGGGTCAAACAGAGTGGCCATTGAAATCGTCCTTTCAGAGTGTGGAAAATCAGTGTCAGAGGTGGGTTGCAAGTCGGGCCAGAAAGGCGGCGATGGCCTGTTCATCCCGTTTGTAAAAAATCCATTGTCCGACCTTTTTCGAGGTGATCAGACCTGCTTTTTGCAGGCTGGCAAGGTGGGCAGACACGGTGGATTGCGACAGGCCGCATCGCTCGAACTGACGGGCGCAAATGCCCATTTCAAGCGGATGGGCCTGATCGCTGAAATGTTTTTCTGGCTCCTTCAGCCATTGCAGCATTTCCAGCCGCACAGGGTTGGAGAGCGCTTTCAGCGCATCATCCAGCGTGTCATTGGCAGCGGTGTTGTTGGTGGGATCGGTTATATCGTTCATAATCGATATGTAGATCGAAAAAATCCGATATCAAGGGGCCACACTCTTTTCTTGCTTTGCGTCTCACAACAGACGGCAAAAAAAGCACCCGTAAACGGGTGCCTGAGATGTGGAGATTTAACCCTCCAGAGGGGAACAGCTGAAAAGGGAGGCCACTGAGAAGTGGCTGCTTGGCTCAGCTACAAAATAGGTAGGGTATCTTTGGCGCTTTTCAATGCTCATGAATAAAATTTACGAGGCGACGGCGTTGCCTGTGCCGTGAGCAAAAAAAAGGGGCCACCGGATTGCTCCAGGGCCCTTAAAGTGTGAAGGTTAATTTAACCTCCAGAGGGGAACAGCTGGTGCGGTGGAACTGGGAGGAAGCCACCGTGTGCATCAGCTGCGTGCTGTATGATGGTTTTTTGTGCAGTGAACAATGCTTTTTTGTGCATGGGAGACATGCGTGTGTCGCAAGTCTGTCGATTTTGTCGTTATTGAGTGATTGTTCAACAATGCTGGTGTGGGAAAAATCCTTTTATTTTCAGTGATTTTTCCCGTTTTGATTTTTGGAGTTGGAGCAATCAGAAACTCCAGTTGCGCGCCTTGGCGACGATAAAATCACGAAAAACTTTTAGCTTTGCCGCATTTTTCATCTCGTCGGGATAGCAGAAATAGGTATCAAACGAGGGAACATCGGCATTGATCGGCAGCTGAATCAGGCCTGGATCACGTCCTACGATATAATCCGGCATACAAGCCACACCGATTCCCAACAGGCAGGCCCGCTTGATCGAGGTCTGGCTGTTGATTTGCAGGTGTGGAATGCGGCGATTGTCCGACGAGCGCCCGGCCACTTCCAGCCAGTTCACATCCAGCAGGTAATTGGGGGCGGGTTCACCAAAAGAGATGATGCGGTGATTGTCCAGATCTTCAATGGTCTGCGGCTCGCCATAGCGATTGATGTAGGACGGTGCCGCATAAACATGCATATGCACCGTAAACAGCTTACGCTGGATCAGGTCCGATTGCTGCGGCTGGCGCAGACGAATGGCGCAATCGGCCTGACGCATGTTCACATCCAGCTCCTCATTGTCGAGGATCAGCTGAATCTGCATATCGGGATAGAGTTGCAGGAATTCCTGCACCTTGTCCGTCAGCCAGCCTTGGCCAAGGCCCACGGTGGTGGTGACGCGCAGCTTGCCGCTGGGCTTGTCGGTGGTCTCGGTCAGCTGCATTTTCACTGTTTCCAGCTTCAGCAGCACATCATGGGCGGTGCGATAGAGCAGCTCGCCTTGCTCGGTCAAAATCAGGCCACGGGCGTGGCGGTGAAACAGCTTCACCCCCACATCCTGCTCCAGCGCACTCACCTGTCGGCTGATGGCCGACTGCGAGAGGTGGAGCTTGTCTGCCGCATGGGTAAAAGACCCGGCCTCGGCTGCGGCATGAAAAATCCGCAACTTGTCCCAATCCAGCGGTATATTGCTGCCACCTCGCATCATGCCCTTACTCCGCGGCTTGCGCCGGGGCGTCTGCCACGGCAAGATAACGTTCCGCTTCCAAAGCGGCCATGCAGCCCATGCCAGCAGCGGTGATGGCCTGACGATAGACATCATCGGTCACATCGCCTGCGGCAAACACGCCGGGCACATCGGTGGCAGTCGAATCGGGGGCTGTCCATAGGTAGCCATTGGACTTCAGCTTCAGCTTGCCCTTGAACAGTTCTACGGCAGGCGCATGGCCAATGGCCACAAACACGCCGTCGATCGGCATCTCCGTGACGGTATTGGTCTGAATGTTCTTCAGCTTCACGCCGGTGACCGATGGCGGCATCGGCGGCTTGGCGGGTGTGCCGGTGACTTCATCCACCACCGAGTTCCAGACAATCTTGACATTGTCCTTGGCAAACAAACGCTCTTGCAGGATTTTTTCCGAGCGGAAGCTGTCGCGGCGATGCACGACCGTAACCGTCTTGGCGATATGCGACAGATACAGCGCTTCTTCCACGGCAGAATTGCCGCCACCCACCACAATCACATCCTTGTTGCGATAGAAAAAGCCATCGCAGGTGGCGCAGGCCGACACACCGAAGCCCTGAAAATGCTGCTCGCTTTCAATGCCCAGCCACTTGGCCTTGGCACCGGTGCAGATAATCAGGGTGTCGGCGGTCCAGGTGGTGCCGGAATCTGTGCTGATGGTGAATGGGCGGCGCGTCATATCAACGTTTGTGACCACATCATTGACAATCTCGGTGCCAACATGGGTTGCCTGCTTGAGCATCTGCTCCATCAGCCATGGGCCTTGAATGGGATCGCCAAAGCCGGGGTAGTTTTCAACATCGGTGGTGATCATCAACTGGCCGCCCTGTTCCATGCCAGCAATCAGCACGGGCTTCAGCATGGCGCGCGCGGCATAGATGGCGGCGGTGTAGCCGGCAGGGCCGGAGCCAATGATCAGCACTTTGGTATGGCGGGCGGACATGTCAGTTCCTTTCAGTGGCGAGGGACGTTCTCGATCTGGCATATAGGATGCCTGCCTCGCCTTTTCTCCGTTTATTTATGAAGGCTCTATGCAATTATTCAAGGGCAGCTCTGCATTTATAACAGGGCAATTCAATCCACCGCAATTTTTATGCGCGCTTGTGACATATTCTTGCGTGGAAACGCTGTCGGCGTCATAACCCTGAGCAGACGAAGTGAAAAGGGTGATCGCTGGTGTTTCGTGCTGAACTGGATGCTATCGACATAAAAATTCTCCGCGAGCTGCAACGCGATGGTCGCATGACCAATGTGGAACTGTCTGAGCGCGTCGGAATCTCGGCACCGCCCTGTTTGCGCCGGGTGCGCAAGCTGGAAGAGGGCGGTATTATTCAGGGCTATCATGCGCTCTTGAACGGTCCCAAGCTGGGCTTTGATCTTGTGGCGTTTTGCATGGTGGGCCTGAAGCACCAGTCGGATGCCAATCTCAAGGCCTTTGCCGCCAGCACCAACCAATGGCCACTGGTGCGGCAGGCGTGGATGGTGAATGGCGAAAGCGATTTTCTGCTGCAATGCGTGGCCGAAAACCTCACCACATTTCAGGATTTCGTTATTGAAACCCTGACCAGCAACGAGCATGTGGATACCGTGCGCACCATGCTGACCATTCGCCAGATCAAGCATCTGGGGCAGTTGGAGATTTAAAGCATTTCCAGCAAAACTGTAACGCGGTTTTGCGTTTGGAAAATCTGTATTCAATAACATTCCTCTCGCTCGACGTTCCGTCACCCTCGGGCCTGTCCCGAGGGTCTGCTGCCGCTGAATCAGCAATTGACTTCGTTGATGGAAATGAACGTGATCAGATGCTCGGCACAAGGCCGAGCATGACGTTGAGGATAAAGGTTAACTTTGTAACGCTTTGGAATTTAAAGCACTTCCAGTCCAAGCAGTTTTTTATAAATCTCCTCAAGTGCCTGCGCTTCACCTGCAAGGGCAAATTGTTCCCGTACATGTTTCAAACCCGCCTCACCATGGCGCAAAGCAAGCGCTGGATCGGCCAGATAGGGCGCAATAGCATTGCGCAAGGCGTCATAATCGCCCGCGGGCACCACAGAGCCGGTTTCGCCTTCCGCAATCAATTCGGCATAGGCTCCGGCATCAGACGCGACAACGGCGGTTTGCGAGGCCATGGCTTCCAGCGGTGTCAGGCCAAAGCCTTCATTGCGCGAGGGCGCGACATAGAGTGTAAGGCGGCGGTACCATGGTTTGATGTCGGGAACTTCGCCCAGAAACACAATGCGATCAGACAGGCCAGCCGCAGCCACATCGGCTTTAAGCTTATCCGCAAAGGCCGTGTGTTCTGGTGTGACACGGCCCGAGACAACGGCGGTCCACTCTGGATTTTGCGGCAAAAGCTCGATCATGGCCCGCACAAACAGATCGGTAGCCTTTTGATGGCGCACGCGGCCAAAGCAGCCGATGAGATAGCGACCTGGCAGGCCGGTGGCTGCAATCGTGTCATCCTCACCGGTTGGCGGATGAAACCGCACCAGATCAATGCCATGGCGAATCACGGTGTGCGGCACTTTGAGATAGAAGCCGGATTTGCCGCTCGTGGCCACCACGGCATCCATCTTGCTGATCAACCAGCGGGTATAGGCCGAGTGATGGCGCTGGGCTGCCGAGGTGAACAGCAGTTTCAGCGGCATCCGCAGAACTTTGCGCAGGATCAGTCCGACCAGCATTTCATTGTTGCGGCGGGCGTGCCAGACGCGATGTGATGCCCTGTCTGGTTGCGCCCATAGCAACGACAGCTGCCAGAATGACATGGCGGGCATATCATCTGGCAGGCCGGGGCCAAGCGTGGCAATGCCCAGTCCGCGTCGCCTGTGCTCTGGAACCAATTGAACCAGAGTGGAGGTAACGCCAGACAGACGCTTTTTGAAATTGGGCGCAATGACCAGAATGGCGCGCATCGAGACAGCAACAGAAATTGGCTTAACCCCAATTCACCGCGATCACTTCATAGGCCTTGGAGCCGCCGGGCGCGACAACCTCAATGCTGTCACCCACTTCCTTGCCAATCATGGCGCGGGCGATAGGGGACGAGATCGAGATACGGCCAGCCTTCACATCGGCTTCCTGATCGCCGACGATCTGATAGCTTTTCTCTTCTTCGGTGTCTTCATCCACCAGCTTGACGGTTGCGCCAAACTTGATCTTGGTGCCCGACATCTTCGACAGGTCGATCACTTCGGCACGGGCCGTCAGGTCTTCCAGCTCGGAGATGCGGCCTTCATTATGGCTCTGGGCCTCTTTGGCAGCATGATATTCGGCATTTTCCGACAGGTCGCCATGGGCGCGTGCTTCAGAAATGGCCTCAATGATCCGAGGACGCTCTTCTTGTTGACGCCAGCGCAATTCCTCCTGAAGCTTGAGGAATCCACTCTGTGTCATTGGTACCTTTTCAACCATGTCCTCTTCCTTCACTTTTCATGTCCGCATGGGTGGACACGAAAATAAAACAGGTTCCGAAGCAAAGCCACGGAACCAGCCACAAATCAAACTCAGATGACTATAGCAGAGTGTGACAGTGAATTTCCAGAAAATTCGATTTCACGCATGGTCTCCAAAACCTGAGAGGGAGAAATTCGATTCATAGCATGGGTATGTCCGCATAAATTGTGAAGATCCGCTGTCTTATCCATGCGTAAAGGGTTCGCTGGGGGCAGGTGTCCACGGTTCAATACGATAATTTTGCGGCAGATTCACCGGATTGTAAGGCCCCTGAGCCGGATGGCCATGCAGTCTGTCGATGACCGATTGATGAAGCTTCGCATCGTCTGGGATCCAGCGAGGGTCGCGTCTTGGCAGATAGAGTCCCTTCTCACCGTGTCTGCGCCAAGAGGACCATGGAATGGTTTTGGGGATGTACTCGAAAATTTTCCATGGGCTGGTGAGGGAATCGTGCACCTCTCCCAAGGCATTCGGTGCCACGTAATGGTGCTTGGCATTGTGGCCATAGACAACGTCCTTGACGGCGCTTTGATCATAGAGCGCGCCAAAGGCTTCGCTCTCAGCAATCATCCATGCCAGCGGGATTTTGGCAATCTGGCTCTGGGCTTCAGGATAGCCACCTCCAACATCGCCGTGAGAGCCCGCAAACCAGACTTCCTTGAAATCCTGCGGTTTGATGGCGTCTGGATGCTTCGGCTTGAACGGTCCACCCCAATAGTCCTGACCTGCTGTCCAATAGACCGGGCGGAACATGGTGCGGCGCTCATCAATGGCCATCGCATGGCGCACGGCCGCCACGCTGGGGTTGCGGCTGGTGAAGGGAAAGGTTTGAAAGGTGATGCCATGGCGCGTCTGGTTGATGACGCTATCGACCGTATCAAACAGGCCAAGGAATGTGATGGGCGCGCGCGCACCTCTCAGCGTGCGCTCGTACAGTCGCATACTGGCAAAGGCCGAGGCTGCGGGCCTGTCTTTCGATTCGGCACTTTCACCATGCTGTTCGCTCGGCGGAATCTCTTTGTAGGTGCGGTAGGCGTAATCGACCAGATTGAGAAATTGCGGCGCGATAATGCCAAGACTGTTGATGAAACCCGCCAGAACCCGCGCCGAGTAAGCACCACGGCTGAAGCCGAAGAGATAGATGCGGTCGCCATCATCGGCCCCTTCATGAGAAGGGGGGACGTAGTTTTGCACCAGAAAACGATAGGCCTCCTTGATATTCTGGTCCAATCCCCAACCCGTGAGCTGGCCCCAGAATTCAGAGAGTTTGCTTCTGTATTGCAGCCAGCCGCTATCGCCGCCAAACGTGCCCACGCCCGGATCGTAATAGACCAATTGCTCGTTGCTGCGTTGCAGGCAACCCAGCAGGCGGACGATATTGGTTCGATCTGTAGAGATCTGATTGGAAGTCCCGTCAAACAGGATGATGATATTTTTCGCCAAGGTTGTTTCTCCGTGTCGGTACAACCAAACTAGCACGGAGTTTTCTGGCAGAAAATATGCATATTCCGGGCAGTTTAAAAAACTGCCCGGAATGACGTCTTAGAAATAGCTCTGCAACGGACGCACTTCCAACTGACCGTTCTTCAAAGCCTGAATGGCTTCGGCGGCAGCCAAGGCACCGGCCATGGTGGTGTAGTAAGGCACTTTCTGCATCAGGGCGGCGCGGCGCAGCGATTTGCTGTCCGAGATCGCCTTGTTTGAGTCGGTGGTGTTGATCACCAGCTGGACCTGACGGTTGCGGATGGCGTCTTCAATATGCGGACGGCCTTCCAGCACCTTGTTGATCTTGATGGCTTCAATGCCTTGCTCGGCGAGGAAACGCTGCGTGCCGCCCGTTGCCAGAACCTTGAAGCCGATGCTGACCAAGAGCTTGATGGCGGGCAGAACGCGGGTCTTGTCGTCGTCGCGCACCGAGACAAACACTGTGCCATCACGCGGCAGCTCAACACTTGCACCCAACTGGCTCTTGGCGAAGGCCAGCGCGAAGTTAGTGTCAAGGCCAATGACTTCGCCGGTGGAGCGCATTTCTGGACCCAGCAGCGTATCGACGCCGGGGAAGCGGGCGAATGGGAACACGGCTTCCTTGACGGCAATATGCGTCAGGTTGCGCGGGTCCGGCTTCTTGCCATAGGCGGCAATGGCGGCATCCAGCTTTTCGCCAGCCATGATGCGAGCGGCAATCTTGGCAATCGGCGCGCCAATGGTCTTGGCCACAAACGGCACGGTGCGCGAAGCGCGTGGGTTGACTTCGAGAACGTAGATCACGCCATCCTTGATGGCATATTGCACGTTCATCAAGCCGCCGACGTTCAGCGCCTTGGCCATGGCGGCTGTCTGGCGTTCCAACTCGTCCAATGTTTCCTTGCTCAAGGAGCGCGATGGCAGCGAGCAGGCCGAGTCACCAGAGTGGATACCAGCTTCTTCGATATGCTCCATGATGCCCGACACGAAGACATTTTCGCCATCGCACAGCGCATCCACATCCACCTCAATGGCGTTGGTGAGGTAGCTATCGAACAGCAGCGGGTTCTTGCTGAGCAGGGTATTGATCTGGCCCGTCTTGTCGTTGGGATACCGCTGCTTGATGGATTCCGGCACCAGACCCGGAACCGTATCCAGCAGATAGGTTTGCAGCATGTTTTCATCATGGATGATCTGCATGGCGCGGCCACCCAACACGTAGGATGGGCGCACCACCAGCGGATAGCCGATTTCGCCAGCAATCACGCGGGCCTGTTCCACCGAGTAGGCAATGCCGTTGTTGGGCTGGGTCAGGTCCAGCTTCATCAGCAGCTTCTGGAAGCGGTCGCGGTCTTCGGCAAGGTCAATCATGTCTGGAGCGGTGCCGAGGATTGGAATGCCGTTCTTTTCCAGCGCTTCGGCCAGTTTCAGCGGCGTCTGGCCACCAAACTGCACGATGACGCCGACAACTTCACCCTTTTCCTGCTCGGCGCGCAGGATTTCAATCACGTCTTCCGCGGTCAGCGGCTCGAAATAGAGACGATCGGAGGTGTCGTAGTCGGTGGAAACCGTTTCCGGGTTGCAGTTGATCATGATGGCTTCAAAGCCTGCATCCTTCAACGCGAAGGCCGCATGGCAGCAGCAATAATCGAACTCGATGCCCTGGCCAATCCGGTTTGGACCGCCGCCGAGAATAACCACTTTCTTACGATCCGACACTTGCGCTTCCGAGCGGGCAGCGCCGACAAACGGGGTCTCATAGGTCGAGTACATATAAGCCGTCGGTGACGCAAATTCGGCAGCGCAGGTATCAATGCGCTTGAACACAGGGCGCACATCCAGACCGTTGCGCAGCTCGGCCACTTCCTTTGGGCGCTTGCCCGAAAGGCTGGCGAGACGGGCATCGGAAAAGCCCATGGCCTTGATCTTACGCAGGTTTTCAGCGTCAGTTGGCAGGCCATGCTCGCGGATGCGGGCTTCCAGATCGGTAATCGCCTTCAACTGGGCAATGAACCATGGATCGATCTTGCAGCCTTCATGCACTTCTTCTTCCGACATGCCGAGACGCAGCGCCTGTGCCACCATGCGCAGGCGGTCTGGCGTTGGCGTGCCGATGGCGGCGCGGATGGCGTTCTTGTCATCGCCTTGACCAAGGCCGGGGATTTCAATTTCGTCCAGACCCGTCAGATTGGTTTCCAGACCACGAAGGGCCTTCTGCAAGCTTTCCGCAAAGGTACGGCCAATCGCCATGACTTCGCCCACCGACTTCATCGCCGTGGTCAAGGTTGGCTCCGCACCGGGGAATTTTTCAAAGGCAAAGCGTGGGATCTTGGTGACAACATAGTCAATCGATGGCTCAAACGACGCAGGCGTTGCGCCGCCGGTGATGTCATTGTCCAGCTCATCCAGCGTGTAGCCAACCGCCAGCTTGGCGGCCACCTTGGCGATCGGGAAACCCGTGGCCTTCGACGCAAGTGCAGACGAGCGCGACACGCGCGGGTTCATTTCAATCACCACCAGACGGCCGTCCTTGGGGTTGACCGCGAACTGCACGTTGGAGCCGCCGGTTTCAACGCCAATTTCCCGCAGCACCGCAATCGAGGCATTGCGCATGATCTGGTATTCTTTATCGGTCAGGGTCAGCGCTGGGGCAACGGTGATACTGTCGCCGGTATGCACGCCCATCGGGTCGATGTTTTCAATCGAGCAGATGATGATGCAATTGTCCGCCTTGTCGCGGACCACTTCCATTTCATATTCCTTCCAGCCGAGAACCGATTCTTCAATCAGCACTTCGGTGGTGGGGGAAGCGTCGAGACCGCCGTTGATGATCTCGAAAAATTCCGAGCGGTTATAGGCAATACCGCCGCCGGTGCCGCCCATGGTGAAGGACGGGCGGATAATCGCAGGCAGGCCGACAACATCCAGCGCCTGCGCTGCAATGGCCATGGCATGGCTCATGTAGCGCTGCTTGCGGTCTGTTTCGCCGAGGTTCCACTTGTTTTCCAGCTCGTCCAAGGCCTTGTCGAGGTCGCTGTCAGACAGCGAAGCCTTGAGCTTTTCGCGCTCGGCCTCATGGGTCTTGCGGTCGGCATCCTTGATCTCGGTGGCGTTGGCCAGCAGCGACTTTGGCGTTTCAAGGCCAATGCGCGCCATGGCTTCGCGGAACAGGGCGCGGTCTTCGGCCATGTCGATGGCAGCAGGCTTTGCGCCAATCATTTCCACATTATAGCGATCCAAAACGCCCATGCGCTTCAAGGAAAGTGCTGTGTTCAGCGCCGTCTGGCCGCCCATGGTCGGCAGCAGCGCATCGGGCCGTTCCTTGGCAATGATCTTGGCCACCACTTCCGGGGTGATCGGCTCCACATAGGTGGCATCAGCCAGACCCGGATCGGTCATGATGGTGGCGGGGTTGGAGTTGACCAGAATAACCCGGTAACCCTCTTCCTTCAGCGCCTTGACGGCCTGCGTGCCGGAATAGTCAAATTCACATGCCTGCCCGATAACAATCGGACCCGCGCCGATGATCAGGATGGATTTTATATCTTGGCGCTTTGGCATGTCTCTATCCGTTCTCTTAATGCTGCGCAAAAAGCGGCCAAGGTGATAGGTTCACCGGCCGGGCGCAGATCAATGGTCATTTCAGGCTAGAAGCGGCTTATAGGGAATTCTTGCGCAAAGCGGAACCCCCGATTTCATCTTTTCATACGGATAAATGAACAGTTTTCCCCTTGTGGTGAATTCCCTGCATTTCGACGGGTATTTTCAAAATTCCCCGGTCTCTGTCACGAAGCTGTTGTCAGGCGTGGCGTTAATTCGGCGACGTTCTGATTGGAGATTTGCCTATGCCACACACCCAGCTCCTGCCCGCTCTTGTGCCTTTTTCTGAAACGGAAGGTGCGGGGCCATCCCGCCACTTTGGCATCCGGTTCAATCAGGAGGGCAAGTTTTTGCCTGAGCCGGGCAATACCATTGTGTGCCATCTGACAGAAGGCTCAAAAACCCAGCAGGCGGTCAACCAGATGCGTAGCCGGTACATGACCATGCCTGAGGCCGACCGGCTGGCTTTTACCGCTGAGTCCAGTCTGCACATGACCCTGTTTCAAGGCATTATCGAATATCGGCGTGAATTGCCCTATTGGCCTTCGGATATTCCGCTGGATACGCCCATTGACGACATGACCGAAATTCTGGCGCAACGCCTTGAGCATTTTCGCGCAGGTCCAGAATTTCGTGTCACCATTGATCATATGACGCCGTTGGGTTTGCGGCTGAAGCCTGTGGGAGAGAATGACAGGCTTGCCGTTGCTGAGTGGCGCAATCGTCTGGCGGATTTGCTCGGGTATCGCCATCCCGACCACGATGTTTACGAACTTCACACCACTTTTGCCTATCTGATTCGCCCCATGAGCGAGCAGGCCCTGTTTGAGTGGCAGGCCATGTTGAGTGAAGAGCGCGATGCATTTCGGGCGCAGTTTGACCATATTGAGCTGAAACCGCCAGCCTTTTGCGCGTTTGAGGATATGCATCATTTTGAAGAGTTGCTGGTGCTGACGTAATCTGACCTCGACCTTACCCTCAAGGGTGCCGTGTCCAGTGCTTCTGCACCGTCACGGCGCTCCATTTACCCCTTGGCGGATGGATGCTACTCCCTTATCTACATCCATGAGTAGATAGTCTGGAGGCTTTGACCCGTGATCACCGTTCATTATCTTGAAAACTCAAGAGCCCATCGCATTCTGTGGCTGCTGGAGGAGCTGGGGCTTGAGTATGACATCAAGCTTTATAAGCGTAGCGCCGACATGCGCGCACCTGCGACGCTCAAGGCGGTGCATCCACTGGGCAAATCGCCGGTGATTGAAGATAATGGCAAGGTGGTTGCCGAAAGTGGTGCGATTGTTGAATATCTGATTGCGACCTATGGGGATGGCAGCCTGCGGCCAGCGGCTGGAACCGATGAACAATTGCGCTACACCTATTGGCTGCATTATGCTGAAGGATCAGCCATGCCTTTGCTGTTGCTCAAGCTGCTGTTTTTACGGTTGCCCGACCAGATCCCATTTTTTCTGCGTCCGGTGGCGAAGCTTATATCCGCAGGCGTGTTGAAAAAGCTGGTGGACACGCAACTGGCTGACCATCTTGCCTTCTGGAATGCCGAGCTTGCCCGCGATGGCTGGTTTGCGGGCAAGGCTTTTTCCGGTGCCGACATTCTCATGAGTTTTCCGGTGGAAGCGGGCATGAGCCGCATGGATGTGGCAGGCGACGTGACGGCCGTGCGTCGCTATCTGGAGACCATTCGGGCTCGCCCGGCCTATCAGCGGGCGTTAAAGCGCGGCGGCGCTTATGTTTATGCGACCACATAAGGCCATGCGGCACCCATGAGATGGCATCGGTGCCGCTGGACTGGCAAGAATGCGACACGTGTTCATAGTCCACGACGCGCGTATGTCTGGGGTTCGCACCCCCTCATCCGGCTGCCGCCACCTTCTCCCCGCAGGGGAGAAGACGGAAAGAACAGCAACGCTCATGGGTTCCTCGCCCCAGCGGGGAGAGGTCCGCCGAGCAAAGCGGAGGCGGGGTGAGGAGAGCCAGGCACTCAAAGCTAAAATGTCGTGTACTCTGCCACCTGACTTTTTCAGCAGCCTGCTAAAGCCTGTCGCAGTGAATAGGATTCACTGCGACAGGCTTTAGCTCTTTCTTTTTCGCATGGACGTTATCGTTTTATTGAGGACAATAAAACGCGACATGCTTTAGCTTGTTTTCGCATCGGATTTTTCCGAAAATCGGTTCCTGCTTTTTGGCCGATGCTCTATCCGTCAATATAATTGATGGACCGGCCAAAAGAACTGACCAAAGTTGGGTTCTGGTTGAAACATCGGACCTGTTGGCGTATCGATGCAGAAATGGCCGTTTGCCTGATTTTTGGGCGCGGCATTTTTCGTTCTGGAAGCAATCATGGTACAGGCATCACATCTCTCACCCGGCAGAGCCGCCGGTTGGGTCAGTCATTTTCGCGCCACCCTGGCGCTGGGCATTCCTTTGGTGGGGGCGCAGCTTGCCCAGTTGGCGATCCATACGACGGATGTGGTGATTGTCGGGCGGCTGGGTGCCGAATCGCTTGCTGCTCTGGTGCTGGCTGGCCAGTTTTTCTTCACCGTGTTCATTTTTGGCTCCGGCTTTTCCATTGCCGTGATGCCCATGGTGGCCAATGCTTACGGCAAGGGTGATGTGCGGTTGGCGCGGCGCTCGATCCGCATGGGCCTGTGGGTATCGCTGGCCTATAGTGTGCTGATGTGGCCGCTGTTTCATTATTCGCGCGATGTGCTTCTGGCGCTTGGACAGGTGCCGCATGTGGTCGATCTTGCCTCAAGCTATATCCGCATCATGTGGCTGAGCCTGCCAGCGGCCCTGATGTTTGCCGTGATGCGCGCCCTTGTCAGCGCCATTGGGCGAGCGCAGATTGTGCTTTATATCACCATAGCCACGCTGCTGCTCAATGCGGGCCTCGCCTATTGTGTGGTGCTGGGGCATTTTGGCGTTCCGGCTTTTGGCATTCTCGGTGCGGCATGGGTGGCGGTCACGGTCAATTTTTTCGCCATGGTGGTGATGGCGGCTTATCTGCATTTCAACAGCATGACGCGCAAATATGAGCTGTTCGTGCGCTTTTGGCGGCCCGATTGGGATGCACTGCGCGATGTTATCCATCTGGGTCTGCCGATTGGGGTGACGGTGCTGGCAGAAGCTGGCCTGTTTACCGCGGCTTCCCTGCTGATGGGCCGTATTGGCACGATTGAACTGGCAGCTCACGGCATTGCCTTGCAGCTTGCCTCCATTGCTTTCATGATTCCGCTTGGGCTTGCGCAGGCCGCTACCGTGCGGGTGGGCGTGGCCCATGGGCGCGGCGAGTTTGCTGATGTGGTGCGGGCCTCCGTTGCTGTGGTTTGCATTGCGGCCTCTATTTCTGTTTGCGGGGGGCTGCTGTTCTTTTTCTTTTCCAACGAATTGAGTGGCCTGTTTCTGGACCGGGCCCGTGGCGATGCAGCCGCCGTGCTGGATTATGCCGCGCCGCTGGTGGTGATTGCCGGTATTTTCCAATTGGTGGACGGGATGCAGGCGATTGCCGCTGGCTTGCTGCGCGGGTTGAAAGATGCCCGCGTGCCAATGATCCTTGCGCTGATTTCCTATTGGCCTATTGGCTTTGTGCTCGCCTGGGTGATGGCGTTTCCGCTTGGCCTCGGCGGTATCGGCGTCTGGCTTGGCTTTTTGATCGGGCTGACCAGCGCATCTCTCATGCTCGGGTTCAGGTTCTTTTTGCGGCTTCGCCATGAGATGCGGGCTGCGAGCCTGTAGGGTCCAAGAGCCTGTGATGAATCAAATAAGCCGACCAAGTGATTGGTCGGCTTATGTTTTTTGCGATCTTTTGTCGGCGTATCAACGTTCAGCCAAAGCTGGCTCACCCTTGGTTTCGCGCACCATATTGATGAAGCGGCGGAACAGGTAGTGGCTGTCTTGCGGGCCGGGTGAGGCTTCGGGATGATGCTGAACCGAGAACACATTCTTGCCGGTCAGACGCAGGCCGCAATTGGTGTTGTCGAACAGCGAAATGTGAGTCTCTTCAACGCCTTCTGGCAGAGACTTGGAATCCACTGCGAAGCCGTGGTTCATCGACACGATCTCGACCTTGCCCGTGGTGAAATCTTTCACCGGATGGTTCGCGCCGTGATGGCCCTGATGCATCTTCTCGGTCTTGGCACCCAGCGCAAGGCCCAGCATCTGGTGGCCAAGGCAGATACCAAACATTGGAATATCGGTCTTGATCAGCTCTTGGATGACCGGCACGGCATATTCGCCGGTGGCTGCCGGATCACCGGGGCCGTTTGAGAGGAAAATGCCATCGGGCTTCAGCGCAATAATGTCAGCCGCACTGGTGTTTGCAGGCACCACCGTGACCTTGCAGTTCAGGCCGGTGAACAGGCGCAGAATGTTGCGCTTGACGCCAAAATCCATGCAGACAACGTGATAAGCCACATCGGCGTCAGCCAGTTCGCTTACGCCTTCGTTCCACACCCATGGCTTTTCATTCCAGACCGACGACTGGCCGGACGATGCGACCTTGGCCAGATCAAGCCCTTCCAACCCGCTCCAGGCTTTGGCCTTGGCTTTCAGGTCTTCAATGTCAAATGTGCCATTGGGATCATGGGCAATCACGGCGTTTGGCGCACCGTTTTCGCGGATCCATGCGGTCAGCGCACGGGTGTCAACGCCCGACAGCCCAATGATGCCACGGGCCTTCAGCCATGCATCGAGATGCTTTGAGGCGCGGTAGTTGGATGGATCGGTGATGTCGGCCTTGAAAATCGTGCCAACTGCGCCGTGACGAGCGGCAGGTGTCAGGTCTTCAATGTCTTCTTCATTGGTGCCGACATTGCCGATATGGGGGAAGGTGAAGGTGACGATCTGGCCGAGATAGGATGGATCGGTGAGGATTTCTTCATAGCCGGTCAGCGCGGTGTTGAACACGACTTCGGCCTGAACGGCCCCGGTTGCGCCAACGCCCTGACCTTCAATAACCGTTCCATCGGCCAGAACGAGAAGGGCGGTGGGCTTGGCTGTTGTCCATGGTGCGGTGGACAATGAGGATGTAGCGGTCATATCCGTTCCTTTTCCAGCCGTTTGCGCAGGCTTAATCAAAACCGGCGGCGCGTGGCCTTAATATGTGTGCCAAGTGTCCTTACGCAGCAAATGGATGCGCGTGCGGGAACCTGATGTCGATGTCTGTGCAGGCGATGGTTCATAGACGACAAGCATGGGGCAGGTCAATTGTTGCTGTGCTGAAAGCGTGGATTTCCCTCATGTCTTGAAACATGGCTGCATTGCGCCGGGCGACGGGGAAGGGTATCACCTCCCTCAAGTCGTGTATATTTGGCGCTCTGCGTCCGCCCAAAAAGGAGAAAAGACATGCTACGTGAGGATCTGACCGCCGCTCTCAAAGACGCCATGAAGGCCAAGGACACCCGCAAACTCTCCACCATTCGCCTCGTGCAGGCGGGCATCAAGGACCGCGACATTGCCAATCGCGGCGAAGGCAAGGCTGAGTTGAGTGATGAAGATATTCTCCAGCTGATGGCCAAACTGGTCAAGCAGCGCGAAGAATCAGCCAAGATTTATGAAGACAACGCCCGCCCCGAACTGGCGGCTCAAGAACGCGAAGAAGTTGCCATCATCAAGACCTTTATGCCCGAGCAGATGAGCGATGAGAAGGTGCGCGAAGTGATTGCAGCGGTGATCACCGAGATCAACGCCGAAGGCATGCGCGACATGGGCAAAGTGGTGGCTGCCTTGAAAGAGCGCTATGCTGGCCAGATGGATTTTGCCAAGGCATCTGGCGTGGTGAAGGCGCTTTTGGCAAAGTAAGTCGATATTGAGCTCTGCAGCGCCGCTCAAGGGCGGCGTTAGCTTTTATCCTTGCCCGCCGTTTGCTCGCGCACAAAATGGCGCAAAACAGCGTTAATCCGGGTCTGATAGCCTTTGCCGGTCGACTGGAAATAGTCGATAATATCGTCATCCAGCCGAATAGAGATGGCTTTTTTCCTGTGCGGAATGACCAGTTCGGCCTTGGACCAATCCACATCGATAAAATCGCACCAGTCGGGATCGTCGCGCATGTCGCGCTCGATCTCTTCATCGGTTTTGGCGTTGACGCGCGCCCAATCGGTGAGGCTTTTTTCACCGTTTGCTCGTTTCTTGCGAATTTCGTCAAGTGTAATGCGCGTAATATTTTCTCCGCTCATCTTCTCTCGCAGCGCGCGCGGATATGATCCGGCAGACGCTTCCTCTCATTGTGTAAACCACCGCGATCAATTTTCCACTGTCTGGGCAAATTGCTACCGTTCTTTGCTCCCCACCTCTGTCGGAAGGGTACTCAAGTCTTGGTTCATTCAAAGCAAGAATGGCATCCTCGAAATCGATGCCGTGCTTTTTAAGGTTGATATAACGCTTGGTTTCATCCCATTCAAAGCTTGTAAGAGGCTCTGTAATCATCGGTCATCCTGTTTGGACAGATTTTCACACAAAGCACTCATGCGCTATATGATTTCTGTATATACAGTTTGTATGTTTATGTCAAGCGCTGTGAATAACGGGCACATCTTCACAAGCCCATAGCGCTCAACACGCCCAGCGCCTATATAGGCAGATCATCCTCAAGGTTGCCCCATGCGCTTTTCGAACGATTTTCTTGATGAAATCCGTGACCGCGTGCCGATTTCGGCCGTGATTGGCTCACGTGTGCCTTGGGATCGCAAGAAA
This sequence comes from Gillisella vitis, assembly GCF_014204625.1. GTDB lineage: Bacteria > Pseudomonadota > Alphaproteobacteria > Rhizobiales > Rhizobiaceae > Allorhizobium > Allorhizobium vitis_F. The sequence goes on from NZ_JACHLU010000015.1 coordinate 92,797, forward strand.
ACCAATGTGTCGCGTGGGGATTATTGGGCCTGCTGCCCGTTTCATGGTGAAAAAAGCCCAAGCTTTCACTGTGAAGACCGCAAAGGTCGCTATCACTGCTTTGGCTGTGGTGTGTCTGGCGATCATTTTCGCTTCCTCACCGATCTGGAAGGTTTGAGCTTTCCCGAAGCCGTGGAGCGCATTGCCGATATGGCGGGCGTGCCGATGCCCAAAGCCGATCCGCGTGCCGAGGAGCGCGAACGCGAGCGCACCAGCCTGCATGATGTGATGGAGCTGGCTACGCAATATTTTCAGGATCAATTGCAATCGGCCAATGGCGCGAAAGCCCGCGCTTATCTGCGTGAGCGTGGCCTGTCTGGCCGCACGATTGAAACATTCCGTCTGGGCTTTGCCACCGAAAGCCGCAATGGGCTGAAAGAACACCTCGCCGCCAAAGGCGTGCCGAAAGAGCAGATTGAGGCCTGCGGGCTGGTGGTGCATGGGCCGGATATTCCGGTGTCCTACGACCGATTCCGCGACCGCATCATGTTTCCTATTCTGTCCTCGCGGGACAAGGTGATTGCTTTTGGCGGTCGCGCCATGGCACCCGATGCGCCTGCGAAATATCTCAATTCCAACGAGACGGAACTTTTCCACAAAGGCAGCGTGCTCTATAATTTTTCCCGCGCCCGGCGCTCCCTGCAAGGGGCGGATGGCACTGGCACGATCATTGCCGTGGAAGGCTATATGGATGTGATTGCGCTTTATCAGGCTGGCGTGGAAAATGCGGTGGCTCCGCTGGGCACCGCACTCACAGAAAATCAGCTCGAACTGATGTGGAAAATGACGCCGCAGCCGGTGCTGTGCTTTGATGGCGATGGAGCAGGCCAGCGGGCAGCCTTTCGGGCTGTGGATCTGGCCCTGCCGCATCTGAAGCCCGGCAAGAGCGTGCGCTTTGCCATGCTGCCCGATGGCAAAGACCCGGACGATCTGGTCAAGCATGAGGGTCGTGCACCGTTTGACCGCGTGCTGGCTGAGGCCCGCTCGCTGGATGACATGGTCTGGACCAAAGAGGTGGGCCAAGGCCGGTTTGAAACACCGGAGCAGCGGGCCGAGCTGGAGGCGCGGCTGAAGCAGGTTGTCACCGTGATTGCTGATGAAAATGTGCGCCGTCATTATCAGCAAAATGTGCGTGATCGGCTCTATGCGTTCTTTCAGGGGCAGGGCGGAGCGCGGGGCGGGCGTGGCAATTTCGAGCGCGGTCCGGCGGCAGGGCGTGGTGCGCCACGCGGTGCGCAAGGTGCTGGCCGGGGGGCGGGTCCACGCGGACCGATGCTGTCATCAGACAGGCTGACACGCTCTGGCATTGTCAGCCGCAGCCATGATCAGCCGACGTTGCGAGAGAGCGTGCTGGCGCTGACTATTGTTAATCATCCGCAGCTTTTGCAGGAAGATTACGATGAAATCTCTGTAATTGATTTTGACAGCCGCGATTTGCAAAGGCTGTGGCCTGCTGTGCTCACGGCTGTTGCCGATACCGGGGCATGGCTGAGCCGCGAGGCGCTGTTTGAGCGGCTGACGGTCGAAGGTTTTGAAGCGCTTTTGAAGGCGCTGGATCAACAGATCCGCAATGCCCGCCTGTGGACAGCCACCACAGTGGCCGCGCTTGAGGATGCGCGCGAGTGCTATATTCAGGCTTTGTCATTGTATAAGCGCTCCAAGGCGCTGAAGCGCCAGCGGGTTGAGCTGGAGCGTGAGATTGCCGAAGCAACGGAGGCGGAAGATGGCGAGCGCATTGGCGGCTTGATGGCGGCGTTGCAGGAAGTGCAGCTGGAAATCGTACGGATGGAAAATCAGGAAGCGATTATTGATGGTTTTGGCGTGATGTCTGGCCGGGTCAAGGGGCCGGCCTATGGTAACAATTCATGACGATGATGAGCTTTGTTATGATCAATATCGTTTCGCCTCTTGCAACGGCTAAAAGATTGCCTAACTTTCAGCAGAAGGAATATGGCGCTTAAAACGATGTTGAAATCGTTTTTTTGCGATTTAACAGGGTGGTGAACGTTAAAGGACTTGACGTGGCGCTAAATTGTGGGAATCACCACGGAAAGAAAAAAGGTGACGCAAGTTGCGCTGGATTTGAGTCTGGCGGGCTTCGTTGCCTGTTTGTGTAATCGGATCGCAGTTGGCGCTCGCCAGTGTGGTTAATCGGGAATTAAGGATCACTTCGTAAAGCAATTTCAGGAAAAGTGTAAAGCGGTTTTCCGTCCGAAATTGCGAAAGGCAACAGAGCAATTTCAGGAAAAGTGTAAAGCGGTTTTCCGTTCGAAATTGTGAAGCGCCGTTTTTCTAAAGTTTAAGAAAAACGCGATAGGTCATTAGCAGTGATTTGCAGCGGCAAAGCGGGCGTTTCATCCGGTTTTGCTGCGGAAAATTGAAGCGCCAGGGAAAGTGACGAGATACATGGCAACTAAGGTCAAGGAAAACGAAGAAGCCGAGAACGAGCGCGATGGCGCAACCGACGGTCCGCTTCTCGATCTTTCGGACGACGCTGTCAAAAAGATGATCAAGGCCGCGAAAAAACGCGGCTATGTCACCATGGACGAGTTGAACTCGGTGCTGCCCTCTGAGGAAGTAACCTCGGAGCAGATCGAAGATACAATGGCCATGCTCTCTGATATGGGCATCAACGTCGTCGAAGATGAAGACGTGGAAGACCCGGCAGCCGAAGAGAGCGACGGCGAGGAAGAGGCCGAGAGCGAAGGCGGCGAGCTGGCCACCACCAGCGGCAATGCTGTGGCCACCACCAAGAAGAAAGAGCCAACGGACCGCACGGACGATCCGGTGCGCATGTATTTGCGCGAAATGGGCTCGGTGGAGCTGCTGTCGCGCGAAGGCGAAATCGCCATTGCCAAGCGCATCGAGGCTGGCCGCGAAACGATGATTTCGGGCCTGTGCGAAAGCCCGCTGACCTTTCAGGCCCTGATTATCTGGCGCGATGAGCTGAACGAAGGCACAACGCTGCTGCGCGAAATCATTGACCTTGAGACCACCTATTCCGGTCCTGAGGCCAAGGCGGCTCCGCAATTCCAGAGCCCGGAAAAGATTGAAGCAGACCGCAAGGCTGCCGAAGAAAAAGAAAAAACCCGCCGTCCACGCGGTGGCGACGACGACATCACCAATGTCGGCGGCGACATGCCGATGCCGGAAGAAGAGGAAGAGGACGAAGACGAGTCCAACCTCTCGCTGGCTGCCATGGAAGCCGAGCTGCGCCCGCAGGTGATGGAAACACTCGACCTGATTGCTGATACCTATAAGAAACTGCGCAAATTGCAGGATCAGCAGGTTGAAGCGCGTCTGGCCTGTACGGGCACTCTGTCCACCGGGCAGGAGCGTCGCTACAAGGAGCTGAAAGATCAGCTGATCACGGCAGTGAAATCGCTGTCGCTGAACCAGAACCGTATCGACAGCCTTGTTGAGCAGCTTTACGACATTTCCAAGCGTCTGATGCAGAACGAAGGCCGCCTGCTGCGCCTTGCTGAAAGCTATGGCGTCAAGCGCGATAGCTTCCTTGAGCAATATCAGGGTGCGGAGCTTGATCCGAACTGGATGAAGTCGATTGCCAATCTTTCCGCCCGTGGCTGGAAGGATTTTGCCCGCGAAGAAAACAATACGATTCGGGAAATCCGTCAGGAAATCCAGAATCTGGCCACGGAAACCGGCATTTCGGTTGCTGAATTCCGCCGTATCGTTTCCATGGTGCAGAAGGGCGAACGCGAAGCCCGCATCGCCAAGAAGGAAATGGTGGAAGCCAACCTGCGTCTGGTTATTTCGATTGCCAAGAAATATACCAACCGTGGTTTGCAGTTCCTTGACCTTATTCAGGAAGGCAACATCGGCCTGATGAAGGCGGTGGACAAGTTCGAATATCGGCGCGGCTACAAATTCTCCACCTATGCTACGTGGTGGATCAGACAGGCCATTACCCGCTCGATTGCCGATCAGGCGCGCACCATCCGTATTCCGGTGCATATGATTGAAACGATCAACAAGATCGTTCGCACATCGCGCCAGATGCTGCACGAAATCGGCCGCGAACCAACACCGGAAGAACTGGCCGAAAAACTGGCCATGCCTTTGGAAAAGGTGCGCAAGGTTCTGAAAATTGCCAAGGAGCCAATCTCGCTCGAAACCCCTGTGGGCGACGAGGAAGATTCACACCTCGGCGATTTCATCGAGGACAAGAACGCGCTTCTGCCGATCGATGCGGCGATTCAGGCCAACTTGCGCGAAACCACCACCCGCGTGCTGGCATCCTTGACGCCACGCGAAGAGCGCGTGCTGCGTATGCGTTTTGGCATCGGCATGAACACCGACCACACGCTGGAAGAAGTCGGCCAGCAGTTTTCGGTGACGCGCGAACGTATCCGCCAGATCGAAGCCAAGGCGCTTCGCAAGCTAAAGCACCCAAGCCGCTCGCGCAAACTGCGCAGCTTCCTGGATAGCTAAGATTTGGTGATGGGAGATTTGAAAACCCGGTGGAAACGCCGGGTTTTTTGTTGGCAAAATCCTCTCCAGCTTCATCGATCACATCAGGATGGCATTATCCTTTGGGCTGTCGCTGGTGGTGGCAGCATAGGCCCCGGATGCGGCGGTGGGCGAGGTGGGGGTGGTGCTTGCCGTATCACGGACCGATAGGGCGGCAATGGCAGGCGGAACGCTGGCAGCAGATGATGTGACCACCGTGGGCTTTGCCGTTGACGGCAGAGGGCCTGCGGTGATCAGGTAATCTGTCTTTTTGGGTGCGGGGGGCAGGGTGAATGCTGCGGCAGATGCAGATGTTGTTGAACTGACAGATGTCATTAAGGTCTCCTGAGCGGCCTTTTCCGTATCATGCGGTAGCCTCCGGTTGAAAACGGGGCCGTCATTGCCCCGCCAAAGATCCGGGCTTGCCCGGCACGCGCCAATATCACGCGCATCTATGAGAAAATTCTGATTTGAAAAACGACAATTTTAGCGATTGTGCATAATGCGGTGCCAAATAGACTTTGGTGTCAGGATTTTTGCTCTTTTAAACCACCTTCCCCTTGTGGGGAGGGGCAGCTTGTTGACAAACCTCTTGCTCGACGTCTCGTCATCCTCGGGCCTGTCCCGAGGATCTGCCGTCGCTGAATAAGCAATTGACGTTATTGACGAAGTTTACGTGCTTAGATGCTCGGCACAGGGCCGAGCATGACGTCGAGACGTTGGAAATCTTTGTCAGCAGTCTGACCCCTTCCCCTTGTGGGGAGGGGTCTTTGTTTTTGCGTCCTGCGCTGTGGTCTCCACACAATAAATCCAGTCTGCCACTTTCAATCACCACCCTTTATGCGCTAAACAGCGGGTGAGATTGGTTGTAACGCACCGATCTTGGGGCGTGGAAACCCCGGTTAAAAGCGGTCGGTGTCGACCGTTAAATAGACACCCCTCAGCCATAGGTTTGTGGCTGAGGCGGTGAACCGTGTCTATACGGTTTACCCTCCACCATTCTCTATGGTCGGGGAGGTCTCGGCGTATGTCCAGAGCTTTGGCTTAAAGGTCGGGGCGGTCGTTCTTTTACCGGCTTTCCAACTCCCCGATCACCAGAGACCGCACGCTCTGGTGATCACTTGTGTTGTTGACCCAAGGGAGCGCCGCATGGAGACCTATGATTTCTGGACCAACCTTTTCGCCGCCTACCGTGCCTCACCGGACCTGATCAAGGTGCTATGGCTGGTGATTCCGCCGTGCTTTTTGCTGGCCCTGCTGTTTGCCGTCCTCCACCACCACAACCGCCGCCGCCCCGCACTCAAACTCCACGGCAGCACCCTTGCCTTCACCGTTATCCGCCAGGACGACGGCACACTGGAGATTTATCGGCACGATGGCTGTAAAGTGGACGCAAGGCCATTTGTGCTGTCGCTGAGCGAGGATAACGGGCCGAAAACGCTGGATTATGATGGGGATGCGGGGTGGCGGTGAGCAACTTGGCCTTGTTGGGCAAGGGGAGGACGTGCATGTTGAGGGTGGGTGATGTGATGGGGTGGGGTGGTGATGGTAGACAGGGTGCCGGCGATTGATGAGATTGATAGTGGGAAGAAGCTTGCTGCTTATTTATCTAAACGGTCACCCCACGAGGCACAGCTTATCGCATTGAGATCTTCCTTGAGGGTAATGCCACTATTGGCACGAATTTTATTGCTTAATAAGGTTTCTCGAAGGTTGAAGTCCAGATTAACGGTGTCGATTTTTCGTCGAAATCTAATCTCTTGGGCTATTCATAGTTTTCCAGATTATGAAATGGGTAACGCCGCAGAATCTGCTGCTGTATCGGCTGCCGATAGGTATTCTTATTCAGGAGCTTCCGCTGCGGGCGCTTCAGGTATGGTTGCTGATGCCGCCGCATCCGCTGCCGCCGCAGCAAGCTCTGCTGTAGCGGACAGTCTATTCAGTGTGAATTATGCAGCAGATGCCGCCACTGCTGCTGCCTACGCGTACAACGACCCTATTTTTTGGACGATGACACGTGCTGATTTGCGAAGCTTGCAAAATGAAAATGTTGCGTCTGTACTGAAATCTGGTCTTTGGATCGACTCTGGGGTGCCAAAAGCGATTTTGCGCGACGAGGCCACGTTTCCACTGGGTGTTGCAATGCTTGGGGATGAGTGGTCACTGATTTGCCAATGGTATTCTGCTATCAGCAAAGGTGGCCAGCCGTTTGAATATTTGGGAAATCGACTGGAAGAGGTGATTGTTGATGTAGCGCGCGAGTCAAATGGATTCTGGAGCCGTGATTCGGATGAGGTTATGAAAGCGATCTCCCGTCGTCTTAGTGCAGAGAGCGACAGTAGAATCGACCCTGAAGACGACACGCCTGATTCTAATGTTAGGGCCAGGTCAGCGTTGGCTCCTAAGGGAGCCGGTTTCTTTGTCAGTTATTCCACAAAGAATGAGTCTGAGGCCCGTGAAATCGTCAAGTATCTCGAACAGGCTGGATACTCAACTATAGCTCAATTTAAAGATTTTCCAGTCGGTTCTAACTTCGTCATTGAGATGCAGGAGGGATTGGAACGTGGGGCGAGGGCCATTGCACTACTTTCACCGGAATACGTGTCTTCAGACCATTGCCGTGCGGAATGGGCGGCGGTTTATAATATGGACCCGATTGGTAAGGGCAGGAAACTCGTTCCGCTTTTGCTGAAACCAGCTCCGCTCAATAAACTAGCTCGCCAGATTGTTTATAAGTCACTCGTTGGTCTGAGCGCCGAAGAGCGGCGTGTTGCCGTTTTGGAGGCCATTGGCAGTGACCCTGCTTTGTGGTCACCAGAGAAATTGCGTGCGCGGCTTGCGGAAACATCAAGTCCCGATGTTGCATCGACTGCCGATGGAAAGCTGGATGCTGTCCCCAATGCGATTTATGACCGCGCAGTCTATGATGCGGATTTACCGGATTTGCCTGAAACTCTACGAACCCTCTGCTCAATCATTCAAGGTTCGTTACCTGATAACTGTCCGAGAACGATTGCGCCTTCTTTGACTGCTTATGGAGATCATCTGAGAGACAGAGGGGCAAAGCCCATTCTTGGCTTGCTTTCCGCAATCGCTGGCTCTTTGACGAAAGATGTCAAATCGGTTGAGTTCAGTATCTGGGGTGATGGATTGTCTGATTATTTTGACAATTTCTTCTCCTTTCATTCAAAGTTCATCACTCATTTCCCGAAGTCGCAGGTGCGTGAAGAGGTGATTGCCGCCAATGAGATCGACGAAGATCGGGCAAGCGGTAAGGATTTTGTGGAGCCGGTGAAAGATGTCGCCGAAGCTCTTGGGGAACTGCACTTAATTGGTGGCACGACTCCGGCTTTTGAGCGTGTCGTGCAAGACAGTTTGCAAAGGGCGAAAGATATTGATTCATTGCCCAATGACCCCGATTCAGGTCTTGGTACAGACGTAACGCCGAAACGTCGATTTATTTTCACGCAGGTTGGTTTTTGGGAGCGTGTTGTTGCTTCCCTTAACAATATGTCCTCACTTGCATCGACTGAGCAGGGTAAGGCCGCGATTGCTATTTTGACCGAAGCGATCAAAAAATTCCTTTCGTTTCTTCAGTGAGTTGATGATGAAAGATCGATCAGAAAGTGACGGGGAGGTTGCTAACGGCAATCCGTCAAAGACGTTTCACCACCTCCACGGTTTCCTCAAGGGCAAAACCAATGGCCGCATTCTCTCTATCGAACAAATAAACGAGGGGATTGCGGAAGCCTGTGTTGCCACCAACCTCGGCGCAAGTACACCCCCCTCTGGTCTGCCGACCATCTACCCCTCAAGGGGGGAGATTGACCCGGAGTAGGCTTTCAGCCTGTTGTTTTGGGCTGGTTTGCGGAAATGGTGAGGGTTGATTGGGGCTCAGGTCAGTCCGTCTCTCTGATCTCCCCGCTTGAGGGGTAGATGGCTGGCAAGCCAGAGGGTGGTATTCTTGCGCTGACCTTTATGAGGTGGATTGCAGAACGCGCCGGTGGTTTTTCACAGCAAGGTCGAAATCTCCATTTTGTCAGGGTGCAATGTCATTGCGGATGATCTCGGCATTTGCGGCTTGTGTCGCATCCGTGTATTGCTTGCGCAATGGAAGAGAATGCCAACCGTTTGCCGAAGCGTTTGATCTGGGGTGTGGGTGCCTCGGTGTTGCTGCATGTGCTTTTTCTTGTGGGCTTCCTGTTGACGTGGCCGGTTCCGACGCCGGATGCCCCGAAGGAAGAGGTGGTCAATGTATCAATTGAGCAGCCGCCACAGGAAAAGCCCAAGGATGACGCGCAAAAGCAGCCTCCGCCTGAGGTGAAGCCAAAACCGCCAGTGCCTGAGCAGAGGCCGGTAGAGACATTTCCGCCACCGCCGCCGCCCGGGCCGCAGGCGTTTGAGTCTGCGCAGAAGGATGAAGAGGCTCCGAAAGAGGAAGAGGCTCCCGTGCCGCCATCTTCCGAGCAGCCCGCACCAGAAGAGGCCAAGCCGGATACGGCGCAAAAGCTGGGGGACGATAAATCCGTGTCTGGCGATCCGAGCAAGCAGGAACCGCCAAAGGAAGCGGCTGTGCTCAAGGATATTGCTCCACCAGAGCTTGGCCCCGATGCCCGCCCCAAACAGGCCGATAAGCCGCAGGAGGCTGGAAGCGGTATTGTCACCGAGCAGCGTTTTTCGCTGGGCGAGGGGGCAGAGCAAGGCCCGCCTACGGCGTCTGTGCCAACGCCGGAGCCAAAGCCCAAACTGCAAACGACCCTTGCCAATATGAAGCCAGCCAAGCGGCTTTATTCCAAGGATACGCTGTCTGATCCGCGCGTCAAGGAAGCGCTGGGAACGCTGCCGCCCAAGCGGCGTGTGGTGCAGATGTGCAGCATTGAAATGCTGGAGCAAATCCGTCGTAATGTGCCGGGGGCGGTGCCGGATATTATCGCGCCAACGGCGATGACCAAGGAGCATATCGATAATCAATTGATGGATGTGACGGATGCCGCCTATCGCAGTCGGGGTGATTGGTATGACATCAGCTATCATTGCGAAACTGATGCAAAAACCTCCACAATTACCTCGTTTAAATTCAATATGGGCAGTATTATTCCCAGAAGTGAGTGGGAAAGCCGACAGCTTCGCCCCAATTGAACCGCTCACATCCCCCACACCAGCTTGATGGCAATCCACGCCATCACCAGCGCAATCACCCCATCCAGCATCCGCCACGCCAGCGCCGTTGCAAACAGCGGTGCCAAAAGCCGTGCGCCGTAGCCCAGAGAGAAGAAAAACAGATAGGACGCCGCCACCGCGCCGAGGCCAAAGGCCAGCCGATGATCTGGAAAGCGGCTGGCAACCGAGCCAATCAGCAGCACCGTATCCAGATAGACATGCGGGTTTAAAAAGGTCAGCGCCAGACAGGTCAGCAGGCTGGCCATCAGCGGGCTTGCCGGTTGATCTGTGGGGGCAAGGGTGTCGTGATGCCGGATCGCGGCATAGGCATGGCGCAGGCTGTAGACCAGCAGAAAGGCGGCTCCGCCATAGCGCAGCAATGGCGCAAAGGCCGGAAACAGCGCCGTCACCTGTGCCAGTGCTGATACGCCAAGGGTGATCAGCAGGGCATCTGCCGTGGCGCAGGTGAGGCAGATGATAAAAACATGCTCCCTGCGCAATCCCTGCCGCAGCACAAAGGCATTTTGCGCGCCAATGGCGATAATCAGGCTAAGGCCAAGAGTAAGGCCCGATAAAAACGCAGTGTGCATGGTGATCTCCCTGTTGCGCCCTTTGACTAACAGCATCACAGTCATTAGAAAAATGAATGTTTCTAATTAAAAATAAGAGAATCTAATGAGCCTTGACGGAGAGCAGATGCGGGCGCTGGTGGCGATTATTCGCACCGGCAGCTTTGAAAAAGCCGCCACACTGCTGGGGGTGACGCAATCGGCCATTTCACAGCGGATCAGACAGCTGGAAGATCGCATCGGCGCGGTGCTGATTGTGCGGGGGCAGCCCTGCCGCACAACAGTGGCGGGCGAGCGGCTGTTCCGTCATGCCGAGGAAGTGGCGTTGCTGGAGCAGCACTTGCAGGCAGACCTTGGCCTGAAGCAGGAGATTGGTCCAACATCCGTGCGGCTGGCAGTGAATGCCGACAGTCTTGCGACGTGGTTTATACCGGCCATGGTGGCCACAGAAGGATTGCTGTTCGATATTGTGCTGGATGATCAGGATCATAGCGCCGACTGGCTGCGGCGCGGCGAGGTGCGGGCCGCAGTCAGCGCGGCTGCCGAGCCGGTTCAGGGCTGTGATTGCCGCCCGTTAGGGTCGCTGCGCTATCGCGCCACGGCAAGCCCGGAATTTGTCGCCCGCTGGTTTGCCCATGGCGTTACGCCGCAGGCGCTGGCGCAGGCTCCGTGCCTGACGTTTAATGCCAAGGACAGCCTGCAAAGCAACTGGCTGGCGCAGGCTTTTGGCACCCACCTGACGCCCCCAACCCATTGGCTGCCCTCCAGCCAGGCCTTTGTGGATGCCGCCCGGCTTGGGCTGGGCTGGGGTATGAACCCCGAGGTGCTGGTATCGCCCCTGATTGAAACTGGCGTGCTGGTGGATCTTGCACCTGAGCACCCCTTGCATGTGGCGCTTTATTGGCACTGGAGCCGATCTTTGGCGCAACCGCTCAAACGCTTGACCGAGCATGTGGTGGCCGCGGCCGCGCAAGGGTTGTTACAAAGAGTATGAGGGACCGTTTTGAGAGTTTCTTCGTGTGTGTTATTTCTAAATAAAGAAATATGCAATATTTGTTTTCAGACTGAGTGGCCTGTCGAGCATTCGCGGTAGAATTGCGGAAAGGTTTCGTATGAAGGGCGTTGTTTTTACAGAATTTCTCACATTTGTTGCTGAGGTTTGGGGTGAGGATATGGTGGACGACATCATAGAAATGGCTGCCCTGCCAAGCGGCGGGGCCTATACCAGCGTTGGTACATACGATCACAGCGAAATGGTGTGCTTGCTCAGTGAGCTGTCGCAATGTTCAAATATCTCTACGGATGCGTTGATGCAGCGGTTTGGTTTTTATCTGGCCGCGCGGTTTGCCGCATTTTTTCCCGGATTTTTCAGTCGCTCGGCCAATCTGTTCGCCTTCCTTGCCAGTATCGACGATTACATTCACGTTGAGGTGAAAAAGCTCTATCCCGATGCCGAGTTGCCATCTTTTGATGTGCTGCATAGCGAGGGAGCGATGATGTCGATGCGCTATCGCTCAACCCGCAAAATGGAGGCTCTGGCAGAGGGGCTGATCCATGGTTCCGCCGATCATTTTGGCTGCAAGGTGCATCTGGAAAAAAGCGATGGCGGTGATGGTTCGATTGTGTTTGTGATCCACGAGATCCAGTCATGACCAGACCACCCCAACCGCAGAGTTTGACAGCAGAGCGCATGGAGCGGCTGATGCGCAGGCTGGAGCGTGAACGCTCGGCGCGCCATCAGGCCGAAGCCTTGCTGGAAGAGCGCTCGCGCGAGCTTTACTACGCCAACCATGCGCTGGAACAACTGGCGCAGGATCTTGAAAAACGGGTGACTGAGCGCACCGTCGAGCTTTCAGCCGAGCGCGAACATGCCTTGATGCTCGCACAGCAGGATCAATTGACCAGCTTGCTCAATCGGCGCTGTTTTACCGCCAGGTTGACCGATCTGTGCCAGAAAGCCCGCCGTCGTCGGGGGCGTCTGCTTGTTATGCTGATTGATATGGATGACTTCAAGGCAATCAATGATACGCAGGGGCACGAGGGTGGTGATTTTGTTTTGCGGGAGGTTTCGCGCAGGCTTTTCGCTCTGGCTGGCTCTGGCCTTGCGGCGCGTCTGGGCGGTGATGAGTTTGCTCTGGCTCTGCCGTGTCTGCCGGATGAGGCTGCCGACGCTGCTTTTGCCCACAAGCTTATGATGGCGCTGCGGTTGCCTGTTGATTTCAAGGGGCGGCGGCTGAATATTTCAGCCTCTATTGGCTATACAAGCCTGCCGGATCATGCGGCATCGTCGTCTCAATTGCTGCGCCATGCCGATATGGCGCTTTATGTATCGAAAAAAGCTGGCAAAGGGCAGGCGACTGGTTTTACCGATGATCTGCGGGCCGAGGCCGATGAGCGCCGCCTGCTGGAACTCGAGATGGTTCTGGCGGTGGAGCGGCAGGAAATTCAGCCCTGGTATCAACGCATTGTTGATGGGCTGACGGGACGAATGCTTGGCGTGGAGGTGTTGTCGCGCTGGCACCATCCCTACCGGGGTCTGGTTTTGCCCGGCATGTTTCTGCCCATTGCGGAAGAGCGCAATTTGCTGGAGCCAATGTTTTTGCAAATTGCCACGAGAGCATGTGCGGAAATGGCACCACTGGTACACGCCGGAAAGCTCAACTATGTGTCGCTGAATATTTCGCCCAGTCAGTTCAAGGCTGGCAATATCACCGCGACCATTGCCAGAATTCTGGGCGAGACGGGGTTTCCCGCAACGGCGCTGGTGGTGGAAATCACCGAAGATCTGATCATGTCGGATCTTGAAAGTGCAGCGCGGGAACTGGCTGAACTATCGCGGCTGGGTGTGCGCATTGCGCTGGATGATTTTGGCTCCGGCTACTCCAACATCGCGTCTCTTAGCGCTCTGCCCATTCAATGGCTCAAGCTGGATCGCAGTCTGATCAGCAATTTGAGCGGTAATCGGGTGGGGCAGGCGATTGTTGAGGCCGTGCTGCAAATGGCAGCGGCCTTGCATATTGATGTGGTGGCAGAAGGCATTGAAACGGAAGCGCAGGCCAAATGGCTGGTTGCGGCGGGCTGCCGAAAACATCAGGGCTTTCTGTATGGTCGCCCCGGACCGCGTGATGAGCTTCCTGACGTTGAGCGCAAGGATGAGCAGAAAGTGATCGGTAGCTGACGGCAAGGTTTATAAACGCATGGTTCAACCGGGATCAGGTGAACGATAACGGATAAAGTGCGTCTCTGCTGAAACCAATAAAGTGCGCTGTGGTCATCATGCTGAACCTGAAGCTGAAATGGATGAATCGTGGGTGAATGTGCGCTTCGGATCGCATTCACCAAAGCTGGATTATTGTCTCCTTAATCGCTGAAGGGCCGGGCTGGTCAAAAGCGTGTCCTTAAAGTCTGTCGGGTTCCATTTTCCCTGACAAACTTTGGTTTTTGGAGAAAGACGATGTCTGGCATTTTTGCAAAAGCGGTCCTGATTGGCCTGACCGCCATGGGTGCTGTAACGGCTGCCATTGGCCCGGCTGCGGCGCAACCGGATGTGAGTTTCAGTCTGTTTGTCGGGGCTGACCATGATTCAGTTGATGACGACGATGATGATGTTGTGAATGCGCCGCCCGCAGTTGTTAAAGTCTGGGGCGATGATTATGGCCGCTATGGCGCGCCACCACCACCGCCGCCCTACTGGGATCGCCCAAATCGCTGGGACGGCCCACCACCCCGCTGGGACGGCCCACCACCACGTTGGGGTGGCCCGCCGCCGCCACGGTTCAGTGGCGTGTGCTCTCCCGGTGACGCCATGCGTCAGGCCCGCCGCGACGGTTTGCGCCAACCCTATATTGAACGGGTCACACCGCGCAGTGTTATTGTCGGAGGGCGCCGTTATGGCGGTTATGATCGGATCATCCTGATCAATCGCCCCGGCTGCCCCTATGCTGTCTGAAGCATGACATAAGAAAGAGCCTGTCTGATCAAAATCCGATCAGGCAGGCTCTTTATGGTAATTGAAGTTGTTCCTGGTTGTATATTTTTTAGACTATTTTCCTGTATGTGTTGTAATTATAACATTTTTTTAGGACTTGTCGTTGAAATTGACCCCGCTGCGGATAGGAGAGTCTTCGCAAGTTTCAAGCACAAGCATTATTTAGGTGGGGGTTTTATTGTGTTTTCTGATATTCGAATAAGAGTGCTTTTGCCTTTATTATTTGGACTTGTGGTGACGTTTGGCGTTGTTCAGGGTGCGATCTCTATCTATTCTGTGAAATCTCTCGGTGACCAAATCGACAAAATTGGTTTTCGCATGGACCGCTCTGTTCAGATGGCGGAAATGGACCGCCTGTTTGGCGATGTCCGGCGCAATTACGTGATGCTCTTCACCAGCAGCGATCCACAAGAGCTTAAGCCATTGCTCGAGACGCTGGAAAAATCCATAACTATGCGCAAAAATGCCTTTGAGGCTTATAATGTGAGCCTTACGACACAGGATATGCGCACAACTTACGCCACCGTTGCGGCCGCCATTGACGATTATGATAGCGCTGGCAGTCGGTTGATCGAGCTGATGAAGGCCAACGATCTTGTTGGGGCCAAGAAGCAAGTTCAGCTTATGGCTGGAAAGGGCGGTACGGCCGTCAAGCTTTTTTCGGATATGATGAGCCAGAACAAAGCCAATAGCGATAAGGCTTTGGCCGAAGCGAACGATGTGTCGGACTCGTCTCTGCGAACCACCATGATTCTGGTTGCGGTTGTTGCGCTGACTGGTGCCATTGCCGCGTATTTCTGCTTCCGCAAAATTGCCCGTCCCATCACGGACATTACCTCTTCCATGACTGTGCTGGTTTCTGGCGATACATCGCGGGATGTGCCGCACCGTGAGCGCAAGGATGAGATCGGTGATATGGCGGCGGCCGTCTCTGTCTTCCGCGACAATGCGATTGAGCGGACACGTCTGGAGCGCGAGGCTGAAGCCAATCGTAACCTCTCTGAGAAGGAACGGATCGCCCGCGAAGAGCAAAAGGCGAAGGAAGCCGCTGATGTCAAATTTGCAGTGGAAGGGCTTGCCGAGGCGCTGAACCATCTGGCCGAGAGTGACATGACTTTCCGGCTGGAGATGCCTTTCGTTGGCCAGCTTGATGAGGTTCGTATGAACTACAACGAGTCGGTCAGCAAGCTTCAGGCCACACTCCGTTCGGTTGGCGAAAATGCCAGAATGATTGATGCAGGTGCCAGCGAAATCCGATCTGCCACGGACGATCTGTCCAAGCGTACCGAGCAGCAGGCCGCATCCGTGGAGGAAACCGCGGCCGCGCTGGAGCAGGTTACCACTGCGGTCAAGGATTCGGCAGCACAGGCGGGCCGTGCTGGCACTCTGGTTGAGCGGACCCGTGAAGGGGCGGAGCGCTCCGGCGACGTGGTGCGCAAAGCCGTTCAGGCAATGACCGAAATTGAGAAATCCTCAACCGAAATCAGCAGCATTATCGGCGTTATTGACGACATCGCATTCCAGACCAACCTTCTTGCGCTGAATGCAGGCGTTGAAGCGGCCCGCGCTGGTGAGGCAGGCAAGGGCTTCGCTGTGGTGGCGCAGGAGGTGCGCGAGCTGGCGCAGCGTTCTGCCAATGCGGCAAAAGAAATCAAGGCGCTGATCACCAAATCGGGCGAGCAGGTTCGAAACGGCGTTGATCTGGTGGGCGAAACCGGCAAGGCTCTGGAAACGATTGTGTCCGAAGTGCAGGAAATCAATCGCAACGTTTCGGCCATTATTGCGTCTTCGCGTGAGCAGTCGACGGGCCTGTCCGAAATCAACTCGGCCGTGAACCAGATGGATCAGGGAACGCAGCAAAATGCAGCCATGGTCGAACAAAGCAGCGCCGCCACCTTCAGCCTCGCTTCTCAGGCCTCCGCGTTGACTGGCCTGCTGGCCCAGTTCAAGCTGGATACTCACCAACAGGTACCCGCAGCCACGACCAAAAATGCGAGAGCCCCACAAAGCTCTCCAGCCCGCGCTCTTGGCCAAAAACTGGCCTCTGCCTTTGGCAGTCGAGCTTCCACATCTGCTACGGTAAAACAGGAAAACTGGTCGGAATTCTGATAATCAGTCTTGCGCAAAATGGCCACGAGAGCGTTTGCCGAAAATTGGAATCGGCACAATGCTCTCGGTTTTTCGCATCGGATTTTCCCGAGAACCGGTGCCCACTTTTTCCTGGCAAACTCCCGGCGAAAAATATGCCTCGCCCTATGGGTTGGTCAAAAACCTCATCTGTCGCAAAGATCGCAGCGACAAGGCTGATGGCCTTCTCTTGCGACCTTTCCTTCCATCTGAATGCTTTTTGACCAACCGAACCTCATAAATGAAGAGGTTCCCAGCCGCCCCGGCTTATACCGATTTATCCCCCTGTAACGTTTTTCATAACGGCGCGTTGCATTGAGCGGGGTGTCAGGCGATTTGAAAATATAATGATGTTGTTCAAGAACCCTGGGAGAACGGATGCTTTTCCTTTCGCAAGCGCTCGCAGGCCGGTTTCAGCAACGGGACGAGGCTTCATCGTGAGGAAACGCAGCACTGGTGACACCGGCGCGCTGGCGGCTGCATCAAATCCTGTTTCTGTGTGGCCCGGGCAAAGGCAGGTAACAGTGACGCCGCGAGGGCGCAACTCGTTGTGAAGCGCTTCGCCGAAGGAAAGGACGTAAGACTTCGTCGCAGCATAAGCGGCAAACCCAGGAACAGGTTGGAAGGAGAGAATGCTTGCAATGAGGAGAATCTGCCCATCTCCTCGAGCTGCCATGTCTTGCCCGAAGATAAAGCTCAGTTCTGTTACCGCCGTGATATTGAGCTGAATCATATCGGTCGTGTTCTCCAAAGGGGTATCCAGAAAGTCCCCGTGCAGTCCATAGCCCGCGTTGTTGACCAGAATGTCGATCTGCAACGACTTGTCGTCCAGATTGCTTTTCAACTGAGCGGCAGCACCAGGGACGGAAAGATCGGTTGTTTCAACAACGACCTCCACTCCGTATTTCTGGCGAAGCTCAGCAGCGAGCTTTTCCATCGGCTCCCTTCGCCGGGCTGCGAGCACGAGATTGATCTTCTGTGCTGCCAGAAGGTCGGCATATTCGAGACCCATGCCACTGGAGGCACCGGTGATCAGGGCGCGTCTTGCTGTGCCGGCATTCGATTTTCCTGTGAATGTTTTTGAGGTTTGAGTGTGCGTAACGTTTTGCATTTCATTTCTCTTTCGTTTGTTTCGTGGCGTGGCGGCAAAAGCAAAGTTTCCCCGGGCACGCCCTTGTGGAGTTCTAACTTTCAAGCGTATGCGGACGACGTGAAGTGTCACCAGATCGTTGACGTCTGGTCCCCGTTGGCGGAACCGTCTGGATGGATCGCCTTTTTCAACCTGTCGAAGCGAGAGTCTGTCGGGTTGAGATTGAGTCGGAAAAACTCTATATCTTTTTGTTTTTATTTATTTTTTCTGATTTTTTGTCCGTTTTTCCTGGCAAGCTCTGGCGACAAACGTATCGACCTCGGATTCCTTGGACCTTGGCATAGTCGTGGGCGATGTGGCTCTGCCTGTCATCTTCATCACCGCGTGCCCTACGGCGGTATTGCCCGTGAACATCAAGTGATCAAACGGAAGGGCAGAGAAGGCCGCGTCGTCGCGCAAAAATGCCGATCTCTGGGCCGCGAGCATACGGCTCATATGCTCTGCATCTGCAATTTTTTCCATGGCGTTCATGGTGCATCCTGATGTAGACAAAAGAAACATTGCAGCTTATGTAGGTCACAATGTTTCCACTGTCAACAATGTATCCATGAGAAACTTTAGCGCCATGACAGACGTCCAAAACCGCCCCTATCATCACGGTGATCTCCGCCGCACGATTATTGAAACGGGGCTAGACATCCTCCGGGATGAAAAGAACTGGCAGTTTACGCTGCGAGAGGTCGCCCGTCGGGCTGGCGTCAGCCATGCCGCGCCCTACAAACACTTTCCGGACAAAGCTGCTCTGCTGGTCGAACTCGCCATGATTGGATTCGATCGACTGCGCGAGGCACTGGCGAGTGCGAAACCCGAAGCCCCCCAATCTTTGCTCGAAGAAATCATGCCGATATCTCTGGCTTATGTCGCCTTTGGCACCGATAACCCCGCCCTATATCGCCTGATGTTCAGCGCGGAGGAGGGGCGCTCCGTAGGAATGCATCTCGATGAAAGGGCGCTTGCGGTATTCGAAATCGTACTGGACATGCTCAGTCGTGGTCAGGCGGCTGGGACCATTCGCAAGCGGCCGGTCAGGGGACAGGCGACCGCCGCATGGGCGCTGATTCACGGCATCACCTTGCTCGCAATCGATGGACTGCTGGTGCCAGAAAAGGTCGGCTCCGCACCGCTGGACGCAGCTATTGCCACTCTGGTGGAAGGATTGGCAGTCCCGCAATCGAACACTCAGGCCCTGCCAGATTCAGATTGAACCCGCGCTGTAACGGCTTTCATTTCTTCAATAACATGGTTTCAGCCTGCCCGATGGGCGGTTGTTTGAGAAAATTGGTGGCAGCTATGTTGAGCTGCTGGCGTCGGAGACCCGATCTGGTCTGTTGGAGCTGGCAACATCTGCCGAAGTCATTGCCGGAACAGACACAGGGCGGGCGGTGACGCCTGCCGGTGTGGGGTTGTTGTCTGACACGTATATCCGGAACACGCGGGAATATATGAAATTAAGCGGGAATGGGAGGCAAAGTGTTGTTTTTCAATGTTTGTAGCGATAGGGACCGCACCGTCGTCGCGATAATTTCGAAAGTTTTTTACATCTGAAATCGCACTGATGGTCGCTTTTGGTGGACTTTGAACGTTCCTTTAAATCACCTTCAGAGGATCTTTAAACGCCTTCAAATCCTTGAAAATCCAAATATCTTCACGAATGCGACGAGATCGGCACCGCGGCCACGCATCTCCAAAAGACAATTTTTGAAATTTCAATGTGCAATTCACCAAGATTACGAAAAATTAGCCGATACTCAATGGTTCTGCGCGTCGCGGATGCGATGAGATAATTTCACCAATGCTGACAAAAATCATTGGCCTCATCCATCTCATGAAGCAAATCGCGGCGGACGAAGAGGTCATTGGCTTGTGGTTCCAGATGCGACCTTGTCTGACATTCGCGCCGAATTGGGCGGCATTCCATATCTTCATATTCTCTGAGAGCCTGACTGAAAAAGAGTTGAGTGAAATCAGTCAATTGTGATTCTTTCGGATTTGCTTGAGATTCGATGGAGACCACAATGGGTTGGACTGATTTCACCCGTCGTCAAGATGACCGACGGACAGGGCGCTATGCAAGTGATCTGACGGACCGAGAATGGTCGCTGATTTCTCCATTTATGCCGACGCCCCGCAGGCTCGTCCGACCGCGCAAGACGGAATTGCGCGAGGTTGTGAACGCATTGCTTTATATCGCATCGACCGGATGCCAATGGCGGATGCTGCTGAAGGATTTCCCACCCTATTCAACCGTGCAAGGGTACTTCTACGAGTGGCGGACGACAGGCTTGTGGCGTCAGATCAACCATCATCTCGTTATGGAGACGCGTGAACTGGAGGGGAAGGAAGCGTCGCCGTCAGCAGGGGTGCTCAATAGTCAGAGCGTCAAAACGACTGAAAGCGGCGGGATTGCGGGCTATGACGCGGGCAAGAAGATCAAGGGTCGAAAGCGTCATATCGTCGTCAACACACTCGGCTTGATGCTCGGCCTGGCGGTTCACAGCGCTGATATTCAAGATCGCGACGGTGCAGTGGCGGCCCTGAAAACCATCCTCAAGCGCTGGCCGTGGCTCCGGTATATCTTTGCTGACGGCGGTTATGCCGGTCCGAAACTGCGGGACGCATTGCGCAAGGTCGAGAATTTCACACTCCAGATCGTCAAGCGGAGCGACAAGGCTGAAGGCTTTGAGGTTTTGTCGCGCCGCTGGGTCGTGGAGCGCACATTCGCCTACAGCCTGTCGCAGTGAATAGGATTCACTGCGACAGGCTTTAGCTCATTCTTTTTCGCATGTACGTTATCGTTTTATTGAGGGCAATAAAACGCGACAGGCTTTAGCTCATTCTTTTTCGCATGGACGTTATCGTTTTATTGAGGACAGTAAAACGCGACATGCTGTAACACGAAGGCTCGCAAGGTATCACGTCTATTGAAATCGTTTTGAGTCAGGCTCCAAATGGGCTTGTTCTGCCTTACGGAGGGTGCCCAACGAAGATCACCCGCCCGACGACCACCAGATCTTCCACCCGATTGGCATCAAACGTTTCCACCGGGTATTTCCCTGCGGTGTTGTCTGAGATCAGGTCTAGTTTTCCGTCCATTCTCCAGTTGGCGCGTTTGACCAGGACTGCGTTGGCTACGCTGAAGACGTAGATGCGGCCGTGGTCTACGGTTGTTTGGCTGGAATCTACGATCATCAGGGAGTTGTCGGGGATTGAGGGTGTCATGCTGTCGCCGGTGGACCACATGAGGAAGCACTTGTCTGGGGTGCCGCCGAGATCTCGGAGGAATTTACGCTCGAAGGCTGTTTCGCTCGTCTGCATTTGATTGACTGCAATCAGCCCGTTGCCCGCCGATGCTCGGACATCATATTGTGGCATCAATACAAAGTCACGGTCTGGAACTGTCGGCGCATCACTGGCGACATCTTCGGAGAACATGCTGCCTTGACCAGTTAGCAACCAGTTTGCGTTGACCCCAAAATTTTCTCTGTAAGCCTGAAGAACAGAAGCGTCCGGCACACGTTCCCCACGCTCGTAGTGGGCAAGGCCGCCTTTGCTTAAACCCACCTGAGACGCGAATACATCTCTATCCTCGATTTTTAAATGCGCGCGCACTTCGCGCAGGCGCATGCCTAAAGGTGTTTTCGGCTCAATTTCGGGTCTCGCCAATTCTTTACACATTAAAACACAAATGGACTTTACAAAAATCCAAATGTGGTTTAATCCTTTCTATAAATACAGACCAGATCACCCATGAAAAAGGAGGCCGGTCAGGGCCTCCCCGTTCACAACAAGGAAACTATTATGCACCGTGCCCGTACTGCGGACAAGGCCGCGAAACTGCGCCTTGATGAGATTAATCGAATAAAAGCGAGGTTGAATATTTGCGGCCTTACGCTTTTGGCGATTGACAGGGTGTATGACCTGCCACGCGGCACGGCCGGAAACACCTTGCAGCAGGCCAATCTGGCAGGCGAACGCGCCATTGCGGCTGCCCTGAAAACCCGTCCGCATCTGCTGTGGCGCAGCCGCTATCATCCCGATGGTCAGCGCCGCACGCCGCAGCCTCCTGAGAATTACCAGCGGCCACCCAATATGGCAAAGCGTCGCCTTGAAAGCTCCGGCACCCGCGAGGCTGCCTGATGGCCGAGTTTGCCCGTATTTCTCTTTCCAGTATCCACATCGGTGTCCGCACGCGCCCTGTGGATGATGACCACGCTCTGGCCATTGCCGCGTCGATGGCTGAGCGTGGTCTGATCAACCCCGTTACAGTGCGCAAGACACCTGCCGCCAACAAGGGCGCAACGCCTTACACCTTGGTGGCGGGTGGCCATCGCTTGCGAGCCGCAGAACTGAACGAATGGACCGAGATTGATGCAATTGTCGTTGCCGCCGATGCGGTGGAAGGGCAGTTGATCGAGATTTCCGAGAACCTTTACCGTAACGAGCTTTCCAAGCTGGATCGGGCCATGTTTGTGCTGACCTTCCGCGAATTGTGGGAGGAGAAGAACGGCAAGATTGACCCCAAGGGCGGCCGTCCAACAAAACAGGCCAAGGATTGGCCTGTTTTTCGCGCCCCGGGCAAAGAGCTTTCAGAGCGGGTTCAAGAGCGCCTTGGGTTTGGCAAAAGCACCTATAAATATGTGACCACCATTGGCCAGAATCTCTATCCTCCTTTGCGGGCGGCTTTGCAGGGAACGCCTTTTGCTGATGATCAGGCTTTGCTTTTGAAGCTTGCCAAGAAGGGGCCAACCGAACAGGCGCAAATCCTTGCGGCTATGGAGGCCGAGCCGGATGTGCGCAAGATCCTGTCATGGATGGGAGCGCCCAAGGCTTCGGTTGATGCGCAAGCCCGGCAGGGGGTGGTTTTTGCCACGCTGAACAAGGCGTGGAAAGAGGCGGATGATGCGACCCGGCATCGCTTTTTGCAGGCCATCGGCATGGTGGATGATGCGCGCGAGGCCGCCGAATGAGCAAGTCTGATCTCGCCCCGTTCGACGTTTCTGCCCGGATGAAAGAGTGGTTTTCATTGGCAGACTTGGCGGCACTCTGCTTGCCAGACCTGCCGCATAATGTGCCGAGCCTGCATCGGCTGGCAACCTCGCAGGGGTGGCGCAACTGCGTGGGATTGGCCCGTCAGGTCACGGGGCAGACCAAGAAGGTCTGGGAATATCATGTTTCACTGCTGCCGCCATCGGCGCGGGGTCGCATTGCCATTGCCAGTATCGCAGCGACGCCCGAAGAGTTTGAAGCAATCCGCGCGCGTAAAAACCAGCTTTGGGCACGGTTTGAAAGGCTTTCAAACGAGCATCGCGCCATCTGCAAAACCCGTTTGAACGTGCTTTGCCGGGTTGAGGAACTGGCCGCGCACAAGGGTGTGAACCGTGTGGCCGCCATTGCCATCGCCACGGCCGACGCAGGCGTTCAGAAATCGGCCTATTATGAGTGGAAGGCTTTGACCAACGGGCTGGACCGGGAAGACTGGCTGGCGGCTTTGGCTCCATCTTTCTCACCCGCTGTAGATGGTGTTGTGCCGGATATGAGCGCCATTCACCCTGACGCATGGATGTTTCTAAAATCCGATTATCTGCGGCCGGAAAAACCCGCTTTCGCAGCCTGCTATCGTCGCATGATGAAGGTGGCCAAGCGTGAGAAATGGGCACCGATCCCTTCCGAGCGTTCGTTGCGCCGTCGCTTTGAGCGCGAAGTGGGCAAGGCTGTGACGCTGTTGAAGCGAAATGGCAGAGATAAGGCGAAGGCGCTTTATCCAACCCAGCGCCGTAGCCGTGCGCATCTTCACGCCATGGAAATGGTCAATATGGATGGCCACAAGATCGATGTGTTTGTGCGGGTGCCTTGGAAGGAACAGCCGACCCGTATGTTTGTCATCGGTATTCAGGATCTCTATTCCGGCAAAATCCTGTCATGGCGGCTATCGGAAAACGAAACATGGGAAGCGGTTCGGCTGGTCATTGGCGATATGGTCGAAGCTTTTGGCATTCCCGAAGACATCTATCTGGATAACGGCAGGGCCTTTGCCAGCAAGTGGATCACGGGCGGCACGGTCAACCGTTTTCGCTTCAAGGTGAAACCCGAAGATCCGCGTGGCCTGCTGACCACGCTGGGCATCAATGTGCATTGGACACGGCCATATTCCGGCCAGTCCAAGCCGATTGAGCGCGCCTGGCGGGATCTTGCCGAAAACATCGCCAAGCATCCGTTTTGCTCGGGGGCTTACAGCGGCAACAAGCCTGATGCCAAGCCGGAAAACTACATGCAGCGGGCCATCCCGCTGGACGATTTCCGCATGCATGTGGCGGCCCAGATTGTTGAGCATAACGCGCAAGCCGGTCGTCGCGCCGAGAACTGCAAGGGCCGGAGTTTTGATGAGACCTTTGCTGCTTCCATGGCGGCACCATCCACCATTGTTCGGGTGCCATCCAAGGCGCAGGCTGCATTGTGGTTGCTGGCGTCCGACGCGATCAAGGCACAGAAGGCCAGTGGTGCAGTGCATTTCCAAGGCAACCGCTATTGGAACCGGGCGCTGAACGAGTGGGCAGGAAAGCCGGTGATCATTCGGTTCGACCCTGATGCGCTGCATAAGCCGATCAAGGTCTATGACCTGAAAAACCGCATGATCTGTGAGGCGGAATGTGTGGCAGATGCGGGCTTTGACAACATGGATGATGCCCGTCTGCATGCCCGTGCAGTCAAGACACACCAGAAGGCGGTGGCTGCCAAGGCCGAGGCGGAAGCGGCGCTGTCTGCCCAGCAGCTGGGCGAGATCTATTACAAAGGCTCCAAGCCAGCACCCGTGGATGCGCCGGAGGTTATCAGGCCTGCTGTCACCCGTTTGATCACCCGCAGCCAGCAGGTGGAAGCGCCGGTGGACGCGGTTTGCGATCAGCATTTTGAAGACAGTTTTTCCCGCGCTCTGGGCTTGGTGCAAGGCCAGTTTCCGGGCGGTGGGGTCATTGCGTTTCCAAAAGGAAATACCCCGGCATCGGGTGTTTCCGGTGCCGGGCGTCATCAGCCAAAGCGGGATGCGTAACAACAAAGGCAGTCTGAAGACTGCCCGATAATCGGCCCGCAAAGGGCTATTGAGGGAGTTCTATTGAGATGAACAAGCATATCCACACAAGTGCTATTTCTGGTGCCATATCTGGCCCCGTTCCCGGCCCGTTGAATGCCGGAACGTGGGAGCGGCCTTTGCAGGCACCCGAAGTCTCGGCCAACAAGAGTGAGGCCGATATTGAAAAATGGTGGGAGCTGGTGGATCGGGTCATTGCCGTTGCCCGCCAGTTTCGCTGGACCAAGGCGGAAGTCACCCGCCGCTCCGGCATGAAAGAAGCCACCTTCAGCCTGTGGTTTTCCGGTCGCTATGATGGCCGTCTCGACACTCACAATGCCATGATTGAGCAATGGCTGGATGCTTTGGAAGCCAGCGCCAGCGTGGCGGCGATGATGCCGCAATCGCCCGCTTTCATGAAGCTGCGCGGCTCGGCTGAAGTGCTGGAAACCCTGATCTGGGCGCAGATTTGCCCGGATCTGGTGATGATCACGCTGGGCGCGGGCATGGGCAAAACGGCCACCTGCGAGCATTTCACCAACACCCGGCCGCATGTTTATCATGCCACAGTGTCCGAGAGCACCAAGACGGTGCATGGGATGCTGACCGAACTGGCCGAGCAACTGGGCGTGCGGGAAAGCAATCCGGCCCGTCTGGTCCGCGCCATTGGCATGAAGCTGAAGCGCACCGGCGATGGCACCTTGCTGATTGTTGATGAGGGCCAGCACCTCAATGATGAAGCGCTCAACCAGCTTCGGCATTTTGTGGATGTGTATCAATGCGGTGTGGCGGTTGTTGGCAATTCCGAGGTTTACAGCCGCTTTGCCAGCAACCGCAAAGGCCCAAGCTATGCCCAGCTGAAAAGCCGCATTGGCAAACGCTTGCAACGGGCGCAGCCCTACGCTGACGATCTGCAAACCTACATTGCCGCCTGGAATGTGACCGATCCGGCCTGCGTCAAATTTCTGATGGGCATTGGCCTGAAGGGCGGGGCGTTTCGGCAGGTTGAGAAGACCCTGCGCATGGCAAAGATGGTGGCGCTCGGCGCTGGCACCGAGGTGAGCCTGAAGGACATTCAGGCCGCATGGAAAAACCGCGATGTGGAGGATATGGCATGAGCGGCAGCCCCATTCCTTCGGACCTGATCCATGTCATCTGCCAGAGTCTGGCTGCGTTCGCACACTCTGGCCTTGAGCTTTCGCCCGAAAAGGCTGGTGTGTGATGGTCATGAGCGAAGCTAAGACCATCACAGAGGCGTCATCGCTGTTATTTGCTAAAGGCGTAGCGCTTTGCAATGCGCTTGATCTGGGTGCAATGGGCGGTTTTTGCAGAGGGGCTCATATTGCCGATCTGCACTTCAGCTCCCTTTGTCATGATGCTGAGAGTTCCGGGAAAGCGCATGTCGTCGTCTTTGACGTTGGAATTGATGAATTTTTCGATGGCAGCCTGATCATAGGACAGGCCGCATGGGCCTTCAGATGCCAACAGATTTCCAAGTTCGTTGGCAAGCGCCATGCTGTCTGCCGCACGTGCTGCTGGTGGCAGAAGCGTCAGTCCCAGAAAGGCAAAAATCAGTTTCGTACGCATAGGTGTATCCCCCATAAAAACACGCTCACCTTAACAGGCGAAAACCTGACAACACGTTTTGGTGGGGGGCGCTGTGAGTGAAGATCTCACCCATGAGTTGCTGACCCTGTTGGGCAAAGAGGATTTCTTTGCCCTTGTTGAAGCCTATGCGGGGATCAGGCTGTATATACCCGGTGATCCGACCCGATCGGAGTTGCCCGAAACAATCGGGATGAAGGCTGCTTTGCGGCTGGCCGAAGAGTGGCCGTGTGGCTATATCAAAGTGCCGCTGGCGCGAGAGTTTCGAATTGAACGCTATGTCGAAAACGGCATGAGCAATCGCGCCATGGCCCAGCGGTTTGGCATGACGGAAAGCGGCGTTGAGCGGCTTTTGAAGCGTGCGCGCGCAAGCAAGCCGCTTCGGCGTTCCCGAAAAAAAGACCCTCGGCAATCCGAGATGTTTTGATTGCCCGCCCGCTTTGGCGGGCATGATGGCGTGTACGCGCGCGCGATAAAACTCGCATCCAGTGGTCGGCAATTGCTGGCGGAGAAACTGGAGCGCGTGAAATGTCAAAATGGCCGACACAATCAACAGCCGCCGATTTTTACGGCGCAAATCTCAAAATCTCCAAGGGCGTTGCCGGTCCTGATCCGGCGTGGGAGCGGGCCAATCTTGTGTTGGTGCGGCTGCCATGGAAGGCGGTTGCGGCGTGGGATAAATCCATTCCCATCACATCCTTGCGGGTTCACAGCAAAGTTGCCGAAAGCCTGACCCGTGTGCTGAATGCCATCTGGGAGGCGTTTGGTCGCAGCCAGCAAGCCCTTGAAGCCGCGGGCATGAACCTGATTGGCGGCGGCTATAACTGGCGGCAGATGCGCGGCAAGACGCGGCTGTCCATGCACGCCTATGGCTGTGCCGTTGATTTTGATCCCGCCCGCAACGGGCTGGGCGATCCGACGCCGGAGATGGACCGGCGCGTTGTTGCAGCCTTCAAGGCCGAGGGTTGGGTCTGGGGTGGCGACTGGTCTGCGCAAAGCCGTGACGGCATGCATTTTCAGGCGGCCACCCTATGAACATCAGCTTCGCCAGAAAGATCATGCTAACGGCGATCTTCACGCTCACCTGTCTGGTCCTGTGCCTGTTGGCTGCAAAGATCACCGGCTTTTCACCATCGGCCCTTGTTGTTGCTGCTTTGCTGGTCTGGCCGTTCGGCTGGATGGTTTGCCAGACGTGGAAGGATAGCTGATGGGAAAATCATCCTACCGCACCACAAAGCTGACCCTGTGGCTGTCATCGGCCATGGCGTGGATGGTCATTCTGATCCTTGCGGTTGGTGCGGCAAGAGCGGGTCAGGCTGTGGAGTTTGGCACTATTGCCGTGCCGTCCATGGTGATGATCATTCTTGGGGTGCTGGGCATTCATCGGGGCTTTGGCTCGGTAGACATGCATCTGATGACCCGCGCTGCAAAACCCGATCCGGCCTGTGCGGAACCTTGCACCGGGGGCCAGCCATGAAAGATCAACCATGAGAGATCAGCCATGAACCGATACATCATCGCCGGTCTGGCCATCCTTGCGCTCATTGCCCTCATTGTCTGGGGCGCTGTGGCCAGTCTTGGCAAGGTCGAGAGCATGGTCGCGGCGGGTGCTGCTGCGGCGAGAAACGAGCGTGATGCGCATTGGCGGGCTGAGATTGAAAAATCAAACGCCGATGCGCAGGCGAAACTTGCTGAAACACTGAAATCCACCATGGCCGCTCAGGATGCCGCCCGCGATCAGCTTGCGGCGCTCGAGCGCCGCGCCACCGAATTGGAGAAAGACAATGATAGCTTGCCGGAGAATGGCAGGTTTGGCCTTAGCCGTAGCCGTGTCCGGTTGCTCAATGGTCAGTAAAGAGCCGCCTGTGGTCAAAACGGTGTATGTCGAGCGCGACATACCTGCGGCTGCCAAAACCCGATGTGATGCGCCTGTCACACTGCCGGATCGTGATCTGACAGACAAGGAAACGGCCTCCCGATGGGGTGCGGATCGCACGGCCCTTCGCATCTGCGAAGCCCGGCGGGCGGCGGCGGTTTCGGGAGGCACCCATGCTCCATAATCTGCGCCTTGAACTGGCGGACGAGCTTGCCTGTCAGGCGCGTGACGCCCGGCTGACGGAAGTGCGTGCCGATCTCAAAAAGCCGGGAGGCGCGGACTGTGTCGATTGCGAACGGCCAATCCCTCCGGCGCGTCGCCTTGCTTATCCCTCTGCCATCCGTTGCATTCAATGCCAGACCATTACTGAACGGAGGGTGGGGTGCCGATGATCTTCGATGTGACCGCCGTTGCCATTCTGATCTCGCTTGCGCTCAACGGCATCAACCTGCTCACGCAGTTTCGCACCATGCTGTCTCAAGGCGAGAAGAAGCTGGATGAGCGGCTGAAGATCGTTGAGATCAAGCAGGATGGTCTCGGCAGCCGTGTGCAAACCCTTGAAGGCGAGCTGAAACATCTGCCCGACAATGAAATGGTTCAGAAACTCCAGATCGACATGGCCGAAATGAAGGTGCAACTGACCGCCATGGTCAAATCGTCAGAAGCCACGGAGCGCGCCACCCGTCGGGTTGAGGATTTTTTGATGAACAAGGCGTGAGGGAATGAGCGGGC
The DNA here is from genome assembly GCF_014204625.1 of Gillisella vitis. Taxonomy (GTDB): domain Bacteria; phylum Pseudomonadota; class Alphaproteobacteria; order Rhizobiales; family Rhizobiaceae; genus Allorhizobium; species Allorhizobium vitis_F. Next base: position 121,576 of record NZ_JACHLU010000015.1, read on the forward strand.
CGTAAGCGGGTTTTGGCAGGCTTGCGCGGGCGTTGCCGCAGGACAGGGCGAAAACCGCCTCCAGCGCCTTTAAAAGGGCCTTAAATTGGATGGCAGATCGTCTGGTTGGCTGGCGGCTGGGCACAGTAGACGACGCAAATGTTTTTTGGCTTCGCCCCCCTCATCTCTCTTCTCCCCGCTGGGGAGAAGAGAGATGAGAAAAGCCTTGTCTTTTCTCAATATACAGCCGAGGCTCCGTGCTTGTCGGGCTTGGTATCTTCTCCCCTCCGGGGAGAAGGTGGCGGCAGCCGGATGAGGGGGTAAACGGCATAGAAAACCCTTTGCCTCATGCCCTGTCATCCCGATATAGTCCTTGCAGTCAAACGGTTGCTGCCGTCTTTTCCTGCGGTCATGGCTCCATCCAGCGCTTGCGCCCACCTCTGCGGGCATGACGCCCCGGCGTCGCACATGGCAATTTGTTGCCATGACAAAACATACCGCCACACACCTTGTTGTTCGCAACACCCCTGACGTTACCGCGCCAGACGGGCTGAACCTGCTGTCTGCTCTTGCTTTCAAAGCCGGGGCTTATGCCGCCAGCCGTCCGATCGGCCACGCACCCAACCCCACGCACCACTGAGAGGCTTGTGAGATGGATTTTAGCCGCGCACCCATTGCCAGAATGGAGGCCCTGATCCGGGACCGCTTGCGCATTGCCTTTCCGGCCGATGCCATTGGCATTCAGCGGGTTCCCCGGATGATGTCGCTGAGCGAGTTCACCACGCTTGCGCAAATGTCGCCGGTGATGGGTCTGGCCTGGCGGGGCATGAAAGCCGATCCCGAAGCCGGACGGCGGCTGGATGGCAAAATGCGGTGGCGGCTCACGCTGATTTACAAGGCCGCGAACGGGGCCGATGCCCGCTTCAAGGGCGATGACAAAGGCCTTGGGCTGGATGCGATGGTCGATGTGTCGATGTCGCTTCTGCATGGCTGGATGCTGCCGGAGGTGGGGCGCTGCACGGTCACACGAGCCCGCGGTGCGCTCCAGCGCGGCTTTACCGATGACACGGTCGCGCTTGCGCACATCGATTTCAAGATCGGCTTTGCCACGCCCGTTGCCGATTACTACCTGCTCACCTTGCAGGATTTCCGCTCCCTTGCCGTCACGTGGTCGCATGACGGCAGCCCCGAGGTTTTCACCGACACACTGACACAGGAGACATCATGACCACCCGGTATCTCAAACCCGCGCCCGGCCGCCATGTGGACCAGCCCGATGGCACGCCATGGCCCGAAAACGGCATGGAGGCGCACACCAGCCTGTTTGTGCGCCGTCGCCTGAAGGATGGCGATTTGATTGAAATCGCGCAGCCCGTGGCCTTCGAGGCCCCCGAGGCCCCCGTGGCTGCCGTATCCGAACCAGAAACACCCCCCGTCGAGCCAATCACGGCATCGGCCAACACCACCCGGAAGGACGTATAACCATGGA
>NZ_JACHLU010000016.1 GCF_014204625.1 Gillisella vitis
ATAGAAACGCAGGAACTGCCAGAACCATGACGGCACATCTTGCTTTTCCTTGGTTGGCAATGGGGCGAGAGCGCCAAGGCCGGATGTGTCGCGCAGAGAAAACCAACGCTGGATGGTTCGCATACTAATGTCTGCGCTATCGTTCCGGTCATTGGCGGTCATCAAGACCGCGTCAGACACCCCAACCTCAGCCGGATCGGCAAGAAATGATTGGATGGCTTGGCGCTGAGACATGCCGTTAGAAATCCGGTGCATGTCGATGGCCGATAGGATCACCGAGCGGGCATTCATCACCTCACGCTGGCGGGCCGAAATGGCGGCAGTGGAAAGCTTTTCCCGCCTTGCTAACTCTTGCGATTTCTTCGCCTGCTGGCTTGCGGCCACCAGTTCGCGGGTATGTTCACCGTGCAAAGCTGCCTGCAAAGCTTCGGGCAAAAGCGAGATGTGATATTCAAACCCGCCGCCGCGACCTGTCCGCTTTCTGCAAAGGTTGGTCGGCAAATCCATCCAGCCTTCACGCTTGATGAAGTCGATCACGCCTTTTTTGGTGAGGGGCATGACCTTCAGTTTTAGACGCACAACCGTGTCTGCGATTTCTTGGGCAGATAGAAAGCTCATTTCAAAAGCCCTCCAACCTTGCCGCGCAGGGCGGCGCGCTGGCGCTCAAGATCGGCCAACTTCTCTTCTGTCTGCCAAAGCCTGATCACTTCGGCGTAACGGGCAGGCACCGCGACAAAACCGGAAAACTCGCAGATGAAATTCAGCAACTCAAAGCAATCCGTTGCATCGACAAGCGCAATAAAGCGTTCCAACGTAATCTTGTGGTCTCGGCGGGCGGGTGATGCGTAGCAATCCAGCATGTTTTCGGTGACATTCTGCGAAAGATACTCGGACATATCCGCCGCGATCTGTTCACGGCTCTTTCCGCTCCGGCTCATGGCCTCGGAAAGAACACGGGCAATCTTCACGTCCAGCGTGCCGCCCTTGGAAACCTCAGGCGCAAATCGGGCCACCACTTCAGGCGGCTGATAATCGCGGAACAGGTCCATCGTGTGGGGATCGCGGCGCTTGCTCATGGTCAGATGCGCCCCCGGCGCTTCAACGAGGCAATAATGCGCTCTTCATGCTCGGCAACGACTGTGTCCAACTCGTCGTCTTTCAGCCCACCAAAGAACTTGCTCAAAGTGGCAATGCTCTTTTGCAATTCGGCCAAACGGGCGTCGATGTGGGTGGCCGCAACGCTTGAAGCCACCGGCGATGGCAGCTTTTCCAGCGTCTTGTTGACGGCGGCAACCTTCTTTTCCACATGGGTCATCACCCGACCATTTTCCAAAATGGTCAGCGCATCCGGCACATTGGTGGCGCGGGGTGGATTGGCAAACAGCAGGTCCAGCAACTTCACCTGTTGCGCAGGTGTCTGTTCAGCAAGCTGCTTCAATCCGGCTTGATGATCGGCAAGCCATGTTCCAGCGCACCGTTGGCGTGAGGCAACGGACAGGTCTTTCCAGATTTTAACGGCGATCTCGATAGAACGGCGCGAAAGCCCGATCTTCTCGGCGGTATCCGCTGCAAACGAAAAGATTTCGTTTGCAGCGCCGTGTTTAGCCATGGCCCCCGCAGTGCCCGCTTTAGTTTCTGGATGCAGGCGTTCATAAACCTGCTTCAACTCATAAAGATGATGGCAGCGGTCCAGCACCTTAAGTTCTTGACGGCCAAGGTTTTCCATCACCTCTTCAAGGCGGGCTTCATCGTCGCTGGCAGCGGTCGAAATCCGGGCCGGTATGGCTTCCCACTTGAGAAGCATAAAGGCAGCATGGCGATGCAGACCCGTGACGAGCTGCTTCCGGCCACCCACATTGCGAACGGTAATGGGATTGATCAGCCCTTGGGCTTCAATCATGGCGGCAAGGGCTTCTGCCCATGCGGGGTCCAGATCACGGGCGCGGTCTTCAGGAATATCAATGTCAGAAAGCTGAATGTCCTGCACAATCGGCAAGGCGGTGTAGCTCATGTCGTTATTCTGTTTGGGCATAAGAGAACCTGCGAAAATCGGGTGTGAGACTCAAAATAGCTCTGCTAGGGTTGCATTGCCGAGCAGCGGTGCAAACGCCGCCCGGCAACTATCATCCCCCGCAACGGCAATACGGAGAGACAATGGGCAAACCGAACATCAGGCTAGGACCAAACGAATTCGCCGCCAGAGCCATAGAGCTGCGCGCTTTGCTGGATGGTCTTGAACCAAGCGATCAGCTGATGAAGGCTGAGCCGGAGGATTGGTGGGACTGGAAGATGAAGAACATGCCTTATCTTGCTGGCCCTGTGTCGGAGGTTCGCGCCGAGGCCCACAATAGCCCCCGAAATATATCGCTATGGATCGAGCAGACGCAGAAGCTGGGTGTTCCGGCGGTGTGTTATGAGCTGACACTCGACCAAGCGAGATCATTACAGTGTCAAATTCATATCCACCTTTCGGCTTTGGATGGCGAAGGCGAATAGCCATGCGAACGAGCAACAGTGCCAGCCCTTCGCGGATCGTTGACACAGCCGCCATCATGCCGCCACCCGCTTGTCAACAGAAGCGTTAGATTTTTGACTTTCTAACGGGCCATGCTTTGCGCTATCGTAGATTCGAGTATTGGTTTTGGGATAACGGTTCGGCCAGAGGGTGGAGACCTTCTGTCCAATGAAGTCAGCGATAATTGCTTCGTTGATTTTGTTGGGTCGCTTCCACACATGGCGGAAGCTGGCGGGATTACGACCGTTGCGGAGTGCGAGTTGTTCGAGCGTCATGCCACGCTCTTGGATTTCGCACAGTATCCGCTTCGGGGTCCAGTGAATGGCACCCATGACGATTACTCCTGGCAAAAGCGGATGTTGGCGCATCCGCTTTTTGTTGGTGTTGGTTGAACAATTGCGGACTGCATACGCGGCCCGCTAAAGAAAGGTATAGCCATTTATTGCCATACCATCAAGCCATATTTTTCTATGGCTATGGCATTTTTTGGCTTTTTAGCGATGGACGAAATTGGAGAACGGATTAAAGAGGCGGCAGAGAAGGTGGGAGGGCTGAACCAGCTTTCCCAGCTTATTGGTATTCCTCGTCGTACACTCGGAAATCAAATTACTGGAAAGGGAACGAAAGCTTCCCTGCTTGTTGACGTGTCAAAAGTCACGGGCGTTTCAATACATTGGCTTGCCACAGGTGAAGGCCAAAAAGAGTTTGAGCTTCAAGCCAAAATCGAAGTTGATGCAGAGCTAATGGAACGACTTCACGACCGCGTGGCGTCGATATTTCACGATGTAGGCCAAAAGCCGCCGCAACGCCGCATAGCCCGTGAGGCTGCTAACCTTTACAATGAGCTTGCAAAGGTTGTGCAGGATATGAGCGATGCCGAAATGGTCGATGCAGCCTTGCCGATGGTGACTTTGGAATTCAAGCGGAAGCTGGATCGCGCCGCCGCTGAACCCGGAACCGGCAAACGTTCGGCCTCATAGTCGTAAAATCTTTGATTATAAACTGGTTGTCGGGTGCCTCTTTAGTTGCAGGCAGTTGCACCATCCAGCTTACCGCACCACCGTCCACAGAAGTCGCCTTGCTCTTGGTTGGTGCAAATTAAATCATCTCGGATGAATTTTATAAGTTATAATTTACAACAAATTTAGCGACGCAATGCCTAGCACGTCGTCTGCGTTAAAAGCGTCCGTGCGGTTCCGCATTGCTTTCGAGAGGTTACTGTTCTCCAAACGCGGTAGCGTCATTGGAGTGCGTATTTCTCATTAAATTTCAAAGCACTATCGAAACTGTTACCTCGGCGGATGAAGCGTAACCAAACTTCACGGTTTAGGGTCGCCCAGTGCGCAGCCCCTAAAGCCTGCAACCCCGCAAAACTCTCTTATTTTGTCATTCAACTGGTGAACGACCACACATTTTCTCTTTTGATTTCAGAATGTTGTTCTTGTCAGCATAATTGGCAGAACAATGCGAGAAGAATGCGCGAATTTGTGACAAAGATTGCGCGATAAATTGGCGATTTACGCGGTTCATTTGCATTATGAAAATTACCTTCACCAGCCTGATCGACCAGAAAGCCTTTAATAAATATGAGCTTAGGTAGAAATGGGCGGGGTCATCACTTGTGACAAAGGTAACACCCCCCTACAATTATGCAATAGGTCAGATAAAACGATCTCGCCATGCGATTTGCGCATTTTCAAACGGCAGGGCTGTTGCCTCATAAACACCACGGGCAATGGCGCGGGCCATGACGATCGTTGCCAGATGGCAAAGCTCCATAAAATCAGAAGGCTCTGCCAGCGGTTTTGCGCCTGTTGCAGCGGCGAAAATCGTATCGCCATCAGCGGGGAGGTGTGCGGGCAGCACCGCCCGCGCCAGACCGTCCTGCGCCATGATGGACAGCCTGTGGGCTTGCGCTTTGGTCAACACTGCATCGGTGACAATGACGCCGATGGTGGTAGCTGTGGGCGCAAGTCCTTTGGCCCGCAGGCGGATGTCATCATTGCTGAAAGAGCCGGGCAGACCAAAACCGCCAAATTCGTCATTCTGCTCAAAAGGGGCGGCCCAGAAGTGTTTTGAAGCTCCAACCGTTGCCGTGCCCATGGCATTGACGGCAACAAGGGCAGCAACCGTATGGCCGCTGGCGCTGACAGCGCTGACGGAGCCAAGTCCGCCTTTGAAGGTTGCTGTGGTGGCTCCGGTGCCAGCGCCGACGGTGCCGAGCGCAAAAGCGCCCGTTTGTGCGGCGGTGAAAGCGTCAAACCCCATGTCACGATAGGGTGAGTGCAGGCCCCAATCCTTGTTGCCGCCATTCAATAAATCCATCAGGATTGCTTGCGGCACGATGGGAACGAAGGTGGAGCCAACCGGATAGCCGCGCCCGCGACTGCGCAAACCCGCCTGCACCCCGCCTGCTGCATCCAGCCCAAACGCCGAACCGCCCGATAGCACCAGTGCATCCACCTCTGTCACGGTCATGGCAGGGTCCAGCAAGGCCGTATCCCGCCCGCCCGGTGCGCCGCCGAGCACCGAGCCGGAGGCAATGGCAGGTTGATCAAACACAATCACCGTGACGCCGGAGCCGAGTGCGAGATCGGTGACATGGCCAACGGAGAGGCCGTCAATATCGGTGAGCAAGTTTAACGGGCCGGGCTTCACGCTTTTCTCCTACAGCGACGTGCGCCATATATGGCGCAGAAAGGTTCGCTGTCGCACTTTATACCTGCTGCATAATTTTCTCTTTAAACCGATTCCGGTTTAAAGAATTATGCAGTCGGCTTGACATATAAAAAAGCGCCCCGAAGGGCGCTTGATTTTACCGTTTCAGCGATCGCGGATCGAGCGCATCGCGGATGCCATCGCCAATATAGTTGACGCTGAGCACGGTGAGCGAAATGGCCAAGCCGGGCCAGATGGCGCGGGCCGGGGTGATTTGCAGGAAGTTGACCCCGTCATACAGCAGGCGACCCCAGGTGGGAAAGTCGGATGGGAAGCCGAGACCAAGGAAGCTCAATGCCGATTCGGTGATGATGGCCGATGCAATCCCCAATGTGGCCGAGACCATGACAGAGCTGAGCACATTGGGCAGGATATGCTTGAGCAGGATTCGGTATTCGCGCATTCCGCTGGATTTGGCGGCCAGCACGAATTCCTGACTTTTGATGGTCAGCACATCGCCACGCACAATGCGGGCCGTGTGCATCCAGCTGGTCATGCCGATAACCACAACAATCAGGATGAAAATTCCGGTTTCCGGGCCAAACACAGAGCGCAGACTGTCACGGAACAGCATGGTGATGACCAGCAGCAAAGGCAGAATGGGCAGCGCCAGAAACAGATCGGTGATGCGCATCAAAATGCCGTCAATGCTTTTGAAATAGCCTGCCAACATGCCGACAACAGTGCCTACCACCAGCGCAATCAGCATGGCGGTGATGCCGACAGCCAGCGAAATCTGGCCCCCCGCCAGCACTTGTGCAAACAGGTCATGGCCGAGATTGTCCGTGCCAAACGGGTGAACCCAGGATGGTCCCTGATTTTTGTCGCGGATGTTCAGTTTGTTGGGGTCGACCGTGTGGATCAGCGGGCCAAGATAGACCGCAGCGACAATGAAGACGAAGACGATCAGACCAATGACGCCGCCGGTATGACGCCGGAACTGGCCCCAGATCTGCGCCGCAAACGATTGTGAACGCGCAGAAGGAGCCGCGGTTTCGAGTGTGGTGACATCAGTCATAGCGGATCCTCGGATCGAGAATGCCGTACAGCACGTCGGCAATAAGATTGAACAGCACGATCAACACGGCAAAGATAAAGGTGAGCGTTTGCACCAGTGGCAGGTCACCGCTCTGAATGGCTGTGATCAGCAATTGCCCCAAACCATTGACCCGGAAAATCTGCTCGGTGATGATCGCGCCCGAGAAAATGGTGGGAACGCCCAGTGCAATCACGGTGATCACCGGAATCATGCTGTTGCGCAGCACATGCACCAAAAGCACGGTCTTTTCCTTGACGCCCTTGGCGCGCGCTGTGCGCACATAATCCTGATGCAGGTTATCCAGCATCGAGGCGCGGACAAAGCGGCTGATCTGCGAGGTATTATACAGCGTCAGCACCAGAACCGGCAGGAACATCTGCTTGATTTGCAACACGAATGTATCCCAGTCCGTAACCTTGAGACTGGTGTCGTAAACGGACGGGAACCAGTGCAGGGTGGAGCTGAAGATCACGATCAGCAACACGCCGGTGAAAAACGTGGGCACCGAATAGCCAACCATGGAGATGAACGTGCCGATCTGGTCAAACAGCGAATATTGCTTATAGGCCGAGATCACGCCCAGCGGAATGGCCAGCATGACACCAAACAGGTAGGACAGGCCAACCACCCAGAGCGTCTGCGGCATCCGCTGCACAATCAGATCGACCACCGGGCTACGGGTGGTCCACGACAGCACGCGCAGGCGATTGCCATCACCAATGGTCCAGCCGGTCATCTGTTGCAGGATGTTCAGGGGTTCATTGATGAAAAACTGGTTCAGCCATTTGATAAACTGAATATACATTGGCTGATCAAGGCCAAGAGCTGCCTTCATCTGCTCGCGCACTTCCGGCGAAATCGTCAGGGGGAGATCGCCAAGGGGATTGTTGGGAGCCATCGCCAACAGGGCGAAAATGATGAAGCTGATGACCAGCAGGGTCGGGATCGCAAACAACAATCGCCGCATTGTGTAGGTAAACATTTTTTTCCCGTCTATCCGGTGCGCTCTCCAGGCTCTTCACCGGACCGAAAAGTGTTAAGCCTTGTGTGGGGCTGTGGGTCTGGGTCTCTGGACCTGCGCGGCCAATGGTGATCCAGCAGAGCGTATGCAAAAAAGCTGGTCCCGCTGAATGCAGGACCAGCCAATGTCATTACTTCTTGCGCGACCAGTCAGCCACATTCCAAAGTTCACTATCCCAGCCGGTCATCTTGATGCCCTGAAGAGAATTGGTGAAAGCAGAAGGCTGACCACGATAAACGAGCGGGATCTGCACGCCTTCATCTGTCAGGATGTCGTTCATTTGCTTGACGATTGCGATGCGGTCTTCAAGCTTCGACGTTGCAGACAGCTTGGTGGAGAGCTTGTCATAATCCGGGCTGCAAAAACGTGGCATGTTTTCACCCTGCCAGCCGTTCTGCGGCGTTGGAATCTTGTCGCAACGCCAGCCAGCCAGATAGGCTTCCGGGTCGGTGCCATCGAAGTTGTTGGTGTACATCTGCACATCAGCATAGAACTTCTGGAACGTGTCCGGGCTGGCTGGATCGCCGCCGAAGAACACCGATGCAGCCACATTGCGCAATTCGACATTGACGCCGATCTGCGACCACATATCCTTGACCAGAGCCTGTGTGCCCTGACGCACAGAGTTGGTGGATGTCTGGTACAGGAAGTTGAGCTTCACGCCATTCTTGGCGCGAATGCCGTCAGAGCCCTTCTTCCAGCCAGCTTCGTCCAGCAGCTTGTTGGCACCGTCAACGTCCTGCTTCAGGCACCAGCTGTCGTTCTTGGTGGAGACATAGGCGTCCGGGCCGGGAATGATGTTGCAGGTTGGCTTGCCAGCCAGACCGTAACCGGCCTCAACAATCACATCACGATCGATGGCCATGGACAGCGCCTTGCGCACAGCCGGATCAGACAGGGCCGGATGCGGACCGGCTTCCTTGGTGGAGCGCTTGTCGCCCAGCGATGGGTCAACAGCATAGTGGTTCAGGTCGATACGCTCAACCTGACTGCCAAAGGCGGTGATGATCTTGCCCTTGCCTGCGGCCTCCATGGTTTCCAGCACTTCCGGCTCAACCTGCATGTTCCATGCATAGTCATATTCGCCGGTTTCCAGCACGGCGCGGGCGGCCGAGAGCGCATCGCCGCCACCCTTCAGGGTGACCGATGCAAAGGCAGGCTTGGCGGCATCACGGTAGTTTTCATTGGCAACGAAGGTGACAACGTCGTTTGGCTTGAATTCCTTGACCTTGAACGGGCCGGTGCCGATCGGGCCAAAGTTTGCGGCTGTACACTCAGGAGCCTTGGGGCCAAGGCAATCCTTGAACTGGGCTTTCTGAATGATTGGAGACTGCGAACCAACAAAGGCTGTGTAAGGATAAGGCTTGGGGGCCGCGAAGGTGACCTTGACGGTCTGCGCATCAATCGCCTCTACGGATTTCACACCTTCAAACTTGGACGCCTGTGCGCAACCGCCGCCTGGTGCCGTGCAATATTGCCAGGTGAAAATCACGTCATCGGGTGTGACTGGCGTGCCGTCCGACCATTTGGCATCCTTGGAAATTTTCCAGGTGATCGTGGTGAGGTCTGCGGATACACCACCGTTTTCAACGGTTGGAATGCTTTCCACCAGCTTCGGGACAATATTGCCCTTTTCGTCAAAGCCAGCCAGAGGCTCAATCACCAGAGACGCGCTGTAAACTTCTTTTGTGCCGCCAGAGAGGTAAGGGTTGAGAGTGGAAACGGCCTGCCAGAACAGCATCTTCAATTCGCCATCGCTGCCGCGTTGGGCCATGGCGGGTGCGCTCGTCAACACGAGTGACGCGACTGTTGTCGCCAGAATGAGCCTTACGTTACGCATAATATGGTATCCCCTTGTTTTCTATATATTCCGCAGCCCAATTGTAGCAGTCGTGCCCATGAACCATTGCCGCAGATGTGTGTTTTGTACGTTGTCAGTCGATAGCGTATCTGTGCTGCGCTCCTCCCCGTCCTCTTTTTTTGTGCGCTGCCGAGGCCCTTTTCCCGTTGATATTTATTGGTATGCCCAAAATTTACGCTAGAAAAGCACAGGCTTATTTTTTGTTCAAGAAGAAAATTTCCTGATTGATCAATGTTCTGCGTCTTTGTCTGGCTCTGGTGCTGCCCGGTGGGTTTTGCAGCTTTTCTTGGGGTGGCATATTTATTTTATATATTTGTTTTTATTCAATAATTATTGGAAATGCCATTGTTTTTTGTTGTTGTGGATATTGCATTTTCCCGTTTGGTAAATGGCTGAATATGTCACTGGATCGGGTCGCCGCCCACTTATCTGGCGGCGACCTGTTTTAGCGTTAATGCGGATGTTACTTTGCTCTGCTCCAGTCTGCAACATTCCACAATTGCGAATCCCACGGATTCAGCTTTGCATCCTTGAGTGTGTTGGACATGGCCGAGGGTTCGCCGCGATTGACCAGTGGAATCACCAGTCCGTCATTGACAATCATATCGTTCAGCGTGCGAATGATCGTGGCGCGGTTGTCAATGCCTGCGGTGATACGGAGCTTGTCGACCAGCGCATCATATTCGGCATTGCAATAGCGTGGCGTGTTTTGGCCTTGCCAGTTGTTTTGTGGCATTGGAATCTTGTCACATTTAAAGTCGGTCATGAATTTTTCAGGATCGGTGCTTTCAAAGCCGCTGGCGAACATTTCGGCATCGGCGTAAAATTTCTGGTAGGTGTCCGGGCTTGCCACGTCGCCGCCGAAAAAGACGGATGCGCTGACATTGCGCAGCTCAACCTCGGCCCCAATCTGCTGCCACATATCCTTGATCAGAAGCTGGGTGGTCTGGCGTACGGAATTGGTTGAGGTCTGGAAGAGCAGCGACAGTTTGACGCCGTTTTTACTGCGAATACCATCTGGCCCACGCACCCAGCCTGCTTCATCCAGCAGGGCGTTTGCCTTGGGAATGTCCTGTTTGTTGCACCATTCCTTGGCGGTAGAGGCATAAATTTCAGGGGCGGGGATAATATTGCATGTTGGCGTTCCGGCTTTGCCGTAGCCGGCTTCCACAATCACGTCGCGGTCAATGGCAAGGGCCAGAGCGCGCCGCACCTTTGGATCGGACAGGGCCGGATGAGGGCCAGCTTCCTTGGTGGAGCGCTTGTCGCCCAGCGATGCGTCAACGGCGTAAGGGTTCAGCAGAATGCGCTCAACCGTTGAGCTGAAGGCCGAGGTGAGGGTGCCTTTGCCCTTCTGGGTCATGGCCTCGACCACTTCCGGCTCAATCACGGTGTTCCACGCAAAGTCGTATTCGCCGGTTTCCAGCACGGCGCGGGCAGCCGAGAGGGCGTCGCCGCCGCCTTTGAGGGTGGCGGTGGCAAAGGCCGGTTTGCTCGGGTCGCGGTAATTTGGATTGGCCTTGAAATTGATCACGTCATTGGCTTTGAAATCGGTGACAACAAAAGGGCCGGTGCCAATCGGGCCAAAATTGGCGGCCGTGCATTGGGCGGCCAGGGCTCCAAGGCAATCCTTGAACTGGGCGTGCTGCAAAACCGGCGCAAGTGCGCCAACAAAGGCCATATAAGGATAAGGGCGCGGAGAGGTGAAGGTGATTTTAACGGTCTGCGGATCGGGTGCCGTGATGGTGGAAATGCCATCAAACTTGGCACGTTGCGCGCAGCCGCCGCCCGGCGCAATGCAATATTGCCAGGTGAAAATCACATCATCAGCCGTCAGCGGGCTGCCATCTGACCAGGTGATGCCCGGTTTGAGTTTCCAGGTGATGCTGGTCATATCCTTGGAGACGCCGCCATTGTCGATGGTCGGGATTTCCGAAACCAGCCGTGGCATCAGGTTGCCGTTTTCATCAAAGCCCGCCAAAGGCTCAATCACCATCGAGGCCGCATACACTTCCTTGCTGCCACCGGAGAGATAGGGATTGAGGCTGGAAACCGCCTGCCAGAACAGGATTTTCACATCGCCATCCGTGCCGCGTGCGGCCAGAGCAGGCGTGCTCGCCAGAAAGAGCGCGGTGGTTGATGCCGCCATAATGGCTTTCAGGTGTTTCATCTTGGTCTCTTGTGTCCCGTGTTGTTGCGGTTTTGCAGATTTCGCAGGCGATCTGCGTAAGTCAATGTCGCAGAAGATGTAATTGAAAACAGGACGCAACGTGCATTCCTGCCAACCGCATGACGTGCTGTGCTTAAAAAATAAACCTTAATTTTTAAGGGCTATTTTTTGTTCATTCTGCAAATTTCGAGCTTGCAAAAGCGATCTGTTAATGAGCACTATGCCATCGAAAATTGACGGGAACAGCATAAAAAGAGGTTACTCATGCCCATTTTGAACCGCGCCAGCGAATTGCAGGACGAAGTGACCGGTTGGCGTCGGCATTTGCACCAGAATCCAGAGCTATTGTATGATGTGCATCAGACGGCTGGCTTTGTGGCTGAAAAGCTGAAGGAATTTGGCTGTGATACGGTTGAGACCGGCATTGGCCGCACCGGCGTGGTTGGCATCATCAAGGGCAATCGGGGTGAAGGCAAAACCATTGGTATGCGCGCTGATATGGATGCGCTGCCGATTACCGAAATCACCGGGGCTGAATGGGCTTCAAAAGTGCCGGGCAAAATGCACGCCTGCGGCCACGATGGCCATACCGCCATGCTGCTGGGTGCTGCCAAATATCTGGCCGAGACCCGCAATTTTGCAGGTTCCGTTGCCGTGATCTTTCAGCCTGCGGAAGAGGGGGGTGGTGGTGGTCTTGCCATGGTGCAGGATGGTATGATGGAGAAATTCAACATTTCCCAAGTCTACGGTATGCACAATTCACCCGGCATTCCGCTTGGTAATTTCTCCACCCGCAAAGGCTCCACCATGGCGGCGTCCGACACGTTTGAAATTGTCGTCAAAGGCAAGGGCAGCCATGCGGCGACCCCGCATTTGTCGGTTGATCCGGTGCTGGTATCGGCACATATCGTCATTGCGCTGCAATCCATCGTGTCACGCGGGATGGACCCGTTGAAGTCCTTGGTGATTTCGGTCACGACCACCCATGGCGGCGATGCTTACAATGTCATTCCCATGGATGTGACGCTGACCGGCACCGTGCGTACGCTGCTGCCCGAGATCCGCGATTTTGCAGAAAAGCGCCTGAGCGAAGTGGCAACAGTGACCGCCATGGCCCATGGCGCGGTTGCGGAAGTTTCTTACCATCGCGGCTATCCGGTGACATTCAATCACGACAATGAAACGGATTTTGCCATCAAAATTGCCACCAGTATTTCTGGCGAAAACCGTGTCGACACCAATGCTGCACCGAAGATGGGTGCCGAGGACTTTTCCTACATGCTGGAAAGTCGTCCGGGGGCGTTTATGTTTCTGGGCGTGGGTGATACGGCGGGCCTGCATCATCCGGCCTATGATTTTAACGATGAGGTTATTCCCTATGGCATCAGCTATTGGGTAACGCTTGCTGAAACGGGTCTTGCTGCCTGATTGCGGATCGGCCTGAGACAGATGACACAATAAAAGCGCTCCGGCCAACCGGAGCGTCTTGATAAAGGGGAAAAGCAGCCGATGGCTGAAGACAGAATGCAGGGTGCAGCGCCCGTTCTTTCGGTTCGCAATCTGACGACATCGTTCCGGATTGGTGATAGCTGGAAATCTGTTGTCCGGGACATGAGCTTTGATGTGGCACCCGGCGAGACGGTGGCCATTGTTGGCGAATCCGGCTCTGGCAAAAGCGTGACATCGCTGTCCATCATGCAATTGTTGCAGAAGAATTTCAGCCGGATCGAAGGCAGCATCAAGCTGAATGGCCGCGAACTGCTGACGCTGGAGCCGGAGCAGATGCGGCAGGTGCGCGGCAATGATGTGGCGATGATCTTTCAGGAGCCGATGACCAGCCTCAATCCGATTTTTCCGATTGGCAAGCAGATCGCCGAGGCCATCCTGTGCCACCGGAATATTTCCAGAGCCGAAGCCCGATCCGAGGTCATTCGCCTGCTGGAAAAAGTGCGCATTCCCAATGCCAAGGGCCGGTTTGACGAATTTCCCCATCAGTTTTCCGGCGGGATGCGCCAGCGTGTGATGATTGCCATGGCGCTGGCCGCAAAGCCCAAACTGCTGATTGCTGACGAGCCGACCACAGCGCTGGATGTGACCATTCAGGGGCAGATTCTTGACCTGATCAAGATCTTGCAGGAAGAAGAGGGCATGTCGGTGCTGTTCATCACCCATGATATGGGTGTTGTTGCCGAAATCGCCGATCGCACGCTGGTGATGCTGCGCGGCGAAATGGTGGAAAGTGGCACCACGGATGATATTTTCAACCGTGGCAAACATCCCTACACACGCGCCCTTTTGTCTGCGGTGCCAAAGCTTGGTTCTATGAAGGGCCATGATTGCCCGCTGCGGTTTCCGGTGATTGACATTAAAACCGGCGACACCATCACCGCAGAAGAAGAGGTAACAGATACCGTCGGCTCCAGCCGTCCGATTCTGGAGGTGAAAAACCTGACCACCCGGTTTGATATTCGCGCAGGTCTGCTGGGTCGAAAAGCCGGTGCCGTTCACGCGGTGGAAAATGTCAGCTTTGATTTGCGTCCCGGCGAAACCCTGTCGCTGGTGGGGGAATCCGGTTGCGGTAAATCCACCACCGGCCGCTCGATAACCCGCCTTGTGCAGCCCACCAGTGGCACAATTGCGCTGGATGGCTACAATGTCATGAGCCTTGATAGCGGCACATTGCGCAAGATGCGCCGTACGATTCAAATGGTGTTTCAAGACCCCTTTGCCAGTCTTGACCCACGCATGTCGGTTGGCTCGGCGGTGATGGAACCGTATCTGGAGCATAACCTTGGCAGCAAGCAGCAGGCGCGTGAAAAAGCCGCCGATCTGTTGGAGCGCGTGGGGTTGAGCGCCGATATGATGCGGCGTTATCCGCATGAATTTTCCGGTGGCCAGCGCCAGCGCGTCGCCATTGCCCGCACGCTGATGCTCGATCCCAAGGTGATTGTCGCCGATGAGGCGGTATCGGCGCTGGATGTGTCGATCAAGGCGCAGGTGTGCAATCTGTTGCTGGATTTGCAGCAAAGTTTCAACCTCGCCTATCTGTTCATTTCCCACGATATGGCCGTGGTGGAGCGGGTCAGCCATCGTGTGGCGGTGATGTATCTGGGCGAGATTGTCGAAATTGGTCCGCGTCAGGCGGTGTTTGAAAATCCGCAACATCCTTATACCAAAAAGCTGATGGCAGCGGTGCCGGTGCCCGATCCGGCTCGTCGTCATATGGCGCGTAATGTCTCCAGTGACGAAATCAAAAGCCCTGTTCGGCCTCTGGGCTTTAAGCCGCCCAAGCGGGAGTACCGTGAAATCTCCAGTGGTCATCTGGTTCAGGTGGTTGATTGAACTGTTGATGAGAGCGACCATCTGCACAGCGGTGCAGGTGGTCTTTTATCAACCACTGTGTGAAAGTTTTCAGGCCCCGTCATTGTAGTCTTGTCATCGCCAATCCATATCATGGCGGCCGCATTGCCCTTGCAACGCGCCAGAGTGATAGAGGACAGGAGTGGTGATGGTGGATTCTGAAAGCAGTTGTGGTCATGAGCAAACCTTCCGTGCAGAGCCCGGCCATGCTGCCCGCCTTTCAGACATTCTCACCAGAATTGCCGAGGATGAGAAACGTGAGCGGGTGTCGATTGCCGATCTTTTTCAGGCGATGGGAGATCGTGCGTTTGGAGCGCTGATCCTGATTTTTGCTCTTCCCAATGTTGTGCCCACTCCGCCCGGAACTTCGGCCATCACGGGTGCGCCGCTGGTGTTTTTGTGTTTTCAGCTGATGCTGGGAATGTCGCCGTGGTTGCCGCGGGTGATTGCTGATCGCTCCTTGAGCCGCACGGATTTTTCGGCCATCGTCAAACGGATTGCGCCTTGGCTTGCCCGTGGTGAGCGTTTTCTGAAGCCACGGTTCGAACGTTTCGTTCGCCCCCCGGCAGAATATGGATTGGGGGTGATGGCCTTCATTCTGGCCATTGTTTTGGCGCTGCCTATTCCGCTTGGCAATATTTTGCCAGCCATTGCGCTGTCGCTGTTTGCCTTTGCCTTGCTGGAAAAGGACGGGGTCTATGCACTGGCTGGCTCGGTGCTTTTTTTCTTTTCGCTGTTTGTGGTGGCGGGCGTGATGCTGGCACTTGGGAAAGCGGCGTTGCTGTTATTCCACGCAACATTTTAGAGTTTGTCAGGGATCAAACACCTAAAGCCTGTCGCAGTGAATAGGATTCACTGCGACAGGCTTTAGCTCTTTCTTTTTCGCATGTACGTTATCGTTTTATTGAGGACAATAAAACGCGACATGCTTTAGAGTCCTTCTGCACCCTGCCAGAAGCATGCTCAAGGGGCCGTATAGTGTTTCTCCGGCCAGACCATAAAAGCGATATTTCTCCAGCATGGCGCAAGCTTGAGTTGCCATGACTGTATCGAATGGGTCCGTCAAGGCCTCTGGGTTGGCGTTTGTCTGGGAAAAGTGGAACCCGGTTTTTCTGTCAGACAGGCGAGTCCCGTGGCTGGATGCTGTATCGACAAACGTCGGTGTGTTCGACGATAAGACGTGAGTTGTGTTTTTGAAGGCGCAGAACAGGCATCGGCACCCGCGCCAATGCAGCCTGGCTCAGCTCTTTGAAAATGGTGCTTTCTCCTTCGGTTCAGCAGCACGGTCCCCATTGCGGTGATGAACAGCTATTCCGGTGATGAGAAAAGGAATATTCCTACCATGAGGTCGCTGCTGCATTTTGTTCATGGCTTTTCCATCAGGCAGGCCTATCGCCTTGGTATGAGAAAGCTGGCCGATGGCCGTATGCCGGTGGCAGCGGCAGCGTTGAAGCGGGCGGCCAATGGCGGCCACGTTGGGGCCTGCTATGAAATGGCAAGGCTTTACGAAATGGGACGCGGTGTGATCTGTGACCTTTCGGAGGCGCGTCGGTTGGCACGCTTTGCAGCCGATTCGGGCCATGTGCCATCCATGTCTCTGGCTGCACGACTGTTTCTGATTTCGCCCGAGCGCCGTCTGCAAGCCACGCCTTCTACCAATCAGCCCTATGGCTATGCTGAGGAGTTGACGAGCGAGCCGGAAATGGCCCGCCGATATGCCATGCTGGCGCATCACCATGGCAATGTGGATGGATCGGCGCTGGCGGGTTATCTGTTTGCTTCCGGCATTGGTGGCCCGGCAGATGCCAGACTTGCGCTGGCCTGCTACCAGCCTGCGGTGCAGGTCGGCAATGTGCGGGCCCATCTTGGCATGGGCACATTGTTTGCCGGTGGCCATCTGGGTGTGGCGGATTATGCGCGGGCGCTGCCTTATTTCAAATATGCCGCAGCCTCCGGCAATAGCACGGCCCGTCACTATCTCGCTCTGCAATTTCTGAAGGGTCTTGGCACTGAGCGGGATGAGGAGCGGGCGCTGAAACTGTTCAGTGCCGCTGCCGCCAAGGGCTATCGCGCCTCCATTGAGGAATTGGCCGCCTATTATCTGGATGAGGCGTATCCGCAGCGTGACCGGGCGCGGGGAATCCACTGGCTCACAGCACTGGGCCGCATGGGCGATCAACGCGCCTGCCGCGAGCTGGAGCGACGCTATCGCCACGGCATTGATGTGCCGGTGAATGGTGCCGAGGCGGTGATCTGGCTGGAGAAGGCGGCCCTGAAAGGCGATGTCGCAGCACAGTTTCAGATGGCCGTGATTGCGGCGACGGGCGGGGGCGAAGACGAGGCTGATTATGTGCAGGCCAGACTGTGGTTTGAAATGGCGGCAGACAATGGCCATACCATTGCTATGGTCAATCTTGGTCGCTTCCGAATGAAAGGTGTCGGCGGCGACGTTGACCTTGAGGGTGCGCAGGATATTCTGGAGATTGCCATCGAGGCGGGGGAAATGGCGGCTTATGCCATTCTGGGCGAGTTTTATGCCTATTATGCCGAGCCAGCCAATATTGAAGCCGCACGCGAGATCCTGATGCATGGTGTGGAAAAGGATGACGCAGTCTGCAAGAATATTCTGGCCAGACTGGAAGAAGAAATAGCGGTCAAAGTCGCCTGAACAGCGGCTATAGCATCGTGCCATAAACCGGAATCGGCACGATGCTATAGCTTTTTGTTTTTGCATCGGATTTTTCCGAAAACCGGGGCCACTTTTCGGTCCGATGCTCTATGCCTTTTGTTTTCAGGTGTTTTTTGCGGGAATCTGCGGCGCACTTTCGGCGGGCGGGCTGCTGTGGCTCTTGCGTCCGGGGGTGAGCCTTCCCACATCAGGCGGGATTTTATGGAGAGCCTGATGATCCTTGATGCCGCTGCCCTGTCGTTTCGCAATCTGTTTGCGCCAGAAACCCGTTCCGTTTTCTGGAAGGTTCTGGGCCTGACCCTTCTGGTTCTGGCGGCCTTGTGGCTCGCCTTGCGTGAGGTGTTTATTCTCACGCTCTGGCCGTGGTTTGCCAGCTTTTTTCCAGCCATGCCCGATTGGGCTGGCTGGCTGGTGTTTGTGATGGGGCTGTTTGCCAGTGTGGGGCTTGCACTGGTGCTGGCGCTGCTATTGGCTCCTGTGACCGCCATTATTGCGGGACTGTTTCTGGATGATGTGGCGGAGGTGGTGGAAAAGCGCGACTATCCGTCCGATCCTGCCGGTTCTGCCATGCCGATGGGGGAAGCCATTGTGCAATCGCTTCAGTTTTTCGGCATTGTCATTCTCGGCAATCTGGTGGCGCTGATGTTGTTGTTCGTGCCGGGCATCAATCTTGCGGCGTTTTTTCTGGTCAATGGCTATCTGCTGGGGCGGGAATTTTTTGAATTTGCCGCCATGCGGTTGCGGCCTCGGCGCGAAGCGCTGGATTTTCGCCGCAAACATTCCACAACGGTGTTTCTGGCCGGTCTGGTGATTGCGGCCTTTCTGGCCGTACCAATCCTCAATCTGCTCACACCGCTGTTTGCGGCAGGCCTGATGGTGCATTTGCACAAGAAACTGTCGGCAAAAGACCCGCTGTTTTAGAGTCTGTCAGGTTCAGATTGAACCAGACAGACTCTAAACGTCTTTGTTTGAGTTTGTCTTTTCGGGAAAACCGGATTCCACTTTTCCCTGACAAACTCTAGCCGATAACCTGCGGCGGTAATTCCACCAGAGGAGCAGGCACATCGCAGGTCTTTTCCGGTGATTTGCAAAGATCGGCAATAACGCATTGCTCGCATTCGGGCTTGCGTGCTTTGCAACAGTAACGGCCCAGCAAGATCAGCCAGTGATGGGCATGGTAGAGATATTGCTTGGGAATAATCCGCATCAGGATCTCTTCAATCTCATCCGGCGTCTTGCCCGGAGCCAGCTTGATGCGGTTGCCAATGCGCAAAATATGCGTATCCACCGCCATGGTGGGAATGCCAAAGGCCATGGACATCACCACATTGGCTGTCTTGCGGCCCACGCCGGGTAGCGTCACCAGCTCCTCGCGGGTTTTGGGCACTTGAGAGCCAAAATCATCAATCAGCTTCTGGCTGAGCAGCATGACATTCTTGGCCTTGTTACGAAACAGGCCAATGGTCTTGATATACTCGCGGATTTTCTCTTCACCCAGCGCCACCATTTTTTCCGGTGTATCGGCCACTTGAAACAGCGCGCGGGTGGCCTTGTTGACGCCCGCATCGGTGGCTTGCGCAGACAGCGCCACCGCCACCACCAGCGTAAACGGATTGACATGCTCCAGCTCGCCTTTTGGCTCTGGTCTTTGCACGGAGAGACGGCGGAAAATCTCTTCCAGCTCGGCCTTGGAATAGGCGCTGCGAGTCACACGCTTCTGAGCCGGTTTTGAAATTGACTTTTTCAAACTTTGGGTGCTGGATTTCATCGTATCGTCACAGAAGGTTCAGGGGAGGAGGGCGTCCATGTCAGATGAGGCCGATCAACCAGTTTTTGCTGCTGAACTCGTACCCTATCGTTCGCTTGGCCGAAAGGGCTTTCGCATTTTGTTGCTGCTGTCTGGTCTTGTGTGTTTTGGCTATGGCGGATTTTTCCTCGCAACAGGTGCCTGGCCGGTTGGTTTTTTCTTCGGGCTGGATTTTCTGCTGCTCTATGGGGCGTTTCGGCTGAATTATCATGCTGCCAAAGCCCGTGAAGAGGTGAGCGTGTCGCGCAGTGAGGTGAGGGTGCGTAAATTCACGCCCTCAGGTCAGATGACCGAGTTTCGCTGGCATCCCTTCTGGGCGCGGTTTTTCGTGCGTCGCCATGAGGAATTTGGCATTCTCTCCATGTCTGTTTACGGGCAGGGGCGCTCCACCGAGGTTGGCGGATTTCTCAACCCGGATGATCGGGAAAGTTTTGCCAAAGCGTTTCAAAGGGCTTTGGCAACGGTCACACGGCGTTTGTAGAGAGGGATTGTGACAGCGCGCAAGAAACGGGTGGCGCTTTGCGGGCGTTCGTGCTGAAATCGGCTTAAAACAACGGTACACGATACAACCATTTTTACGCGCTGCAAAACCCCTCCCCAACCCTCCCCAACCCTCCCCACAAGGGGGAGGGAGCCTGTTGTCATTCTTGGTAAAACGATGATTTCTCATCATAAATCTTCAAGAATGCAACAGTGGCAAAGTATTCGGCCTACTCCCTCCCCCTTGTGGGGAGGGTTGGGGAGGGGCATTATCTGTTTGCGTCATGTACTGTGGCTGAAAACAAAGGATGCAACCATGACATTTGCGAGGCATGTCGATCTCACCACAGCCCACGACATCACGCCTGATGGCGGCGATTATGAGGTCGTGCGCCGGGTGATTGAAATGCTGACGCTGGAGTATCGGGATCAGCCATCGCTCGAAACCCTTGCAGAAAAGCTGGGTCAATCACCCACCCAATTGCAAAAAACCTTTACCCGCTGGGCGGGCCTGTCGCCCAAAGCGTTTTTGCAGGCCGTAACGCTGGATCACGCCAAGCGGCTGCTAGGCCACGAGGGCTTGCCACTGCTGGAAGCATCGCTGGAACTTGGCCTGTCCGGCCCCGGTCGGCTGCATGATCTGTTTGTCACCCACGAAGCCATGTCGCCGGGAGAGTGGAAGGCCAAAGGGGCAGGACTGGTTATTCGCTACGGCTTTCAACCTTCGCCCTTCGGCCAAGCCTTGGTGATGGTGACGGATCGAGGACTGGCTGGCCTTGGCTTTTGCGATATTGGCGAAGAAGCCGCCTGCTATGCTGACATGGCCGGACGCTGGCCCATGGCGCAATTTGTGGAAGATCAGACGGCCATTCAACCCTATGTGCAGCGGATTTTTGACCCCACCTGCTGGCAGGCCGAACAGCCCTTGCGGGTGGTGCTGATTGGCTCGGATTTTCAGGTGCGGGTCTGGCAAAACCTTTTGACCATTCCGCTGGGCAAGGCCGTGACCTATTCCGACATCGCCCAAAAAATCGGCCAACCCACCGCCAGCCGCGCCGTCGGTGCCGCCGTGGGGCGCAACCCGATTTCTTTTGTGGTGCCGTGCCATCGGGCGCTGGGCAAGAGTGGGGCGTTGACGGGGTATCACTGGGGGCTGACGCGGAAACGGGCGATGTTGGGTTGGGAAGCGGGGAAGGTGGGGTGAATGGTGGGTGGGGTGAATGTGTCTGCTCTTGGCCTAAGTAGACTTAGGCCAAACTACATTTGATTTTTGCACCGTCTAGCCTGTTGGAAGTGCAGAGATGAAAAGTGGTGCATAAGTTTTGAGTTATGCAGGTTTCTCCAAGTCACTGGAGCTCACGATACTCATCGTCTCTGGACTCATAGTCTGTCCCTCAATCATCATTTTAGGATGAAAAATCCCGACCGTTTCAGATTTGGAGAGCGTATCCGTCAGCTGCGTCTTGCCAGAAATTGGTCGCAAGAGAAGCTAGCGGTGCGGTCCCAACTACATTCTACGTATATTGGCGGTATCGAGCGGGGAGAAAGGAATCTCGGCCTCGACAACATCTTGAAACTTGCTCGCGCATTAGGAGAGCATCCCTCCGCTCTTTTTGTGGATTTCACTAAATGAGAGATCCAACGGGTGTTGAGTTTAAAGGTAAGGGTCAAGCGCTACGCCTTCGCGTCCAGCAGGAACTTGGCGGCGGACCACTGACAATTTTCGGTGCAGCTGCTCAAAAGCATGACCTTGCTATGCGTGAGGTTACAGCCGGTGTTTTGGTTAGATTAGCTGAAGAGTTTCCGAGTTTGGAGTTTCGGCAACGTGTCTCTCTGAGCAAACGCGAGATCAATGCTAAGCTGGAGCACTTCGACAAAAGGCTTGGCCAAGCGCTCTTTGTTAAAAGTGCGAGCATACGCCCTGATGGCGGCATTACTGAGGTTTTGGACAAGAGGGGCAATTGGCGAATTGTCTTGGTTGGAGAGTCAAAACATCAAGGTAATGATATAGAAAATATCCTTGCTGGCGTTCTGCAAGGGAAGAAAAAAGACCAAGATTTTATGGCAGCAGGAAACGCCATAGAGAGGATGCACAAGAACGTTCTAGAAATCAGAAATTATATGCTAGATGAAAGACATTTTCCATACGTTGTGTTTTTGCAGGGATCAAATTTTGCTATAGAGTCTTTTGATCTTGCTCGTCCTGATGGTCGTATCGTTAAGGTTGAGCATGATTCAGGCACGTTGAATCGCATTGATCGCGTTACTGCAAGCAATTTTTCTCAAGATATAAACAAAAATTATTGCGAAAATATAGAAATAATGGCTGGCGATAATCATCATTTTCTTCAAACGGTCTCGCTCTACTGTAAGCACGACCCATGGAAAGCGGGCGAGATGGCCGAGTTGATGCTTGACGTTGCAAAGACGTCGCTCAAGCTTATCGCTGCTGATTTGGTCATCCCGGCCTAACGCTGTTACCCGATTTAATCAACGCTATTGCATAGGGTTGTCCAACGCTGTTATGTTGAATTCAGAATTCATTTCGCTTTAATTTTCCATGGAGTTGTTGATGGCCAATCGTTCGCATAGCAATCAAGGCCATAGGGGCATGAACGCCCTAGCAAAGTCCGGCAAAGCGCATAGCTCAGCTAAGGAAGCCGAAACGACCAAGACGGACCGCACATACCATTCAGTTTTTGCTGCCGACTGCCTCGATGTACTGCGAAAGATTCCTGATAAGTCGGTACAGCTCATCGTGTGTGATCCGCCGTATAACATACTTATGGCAGATTGGGATGATCACATTGATTATATTGGCTGGGCGACCCAATGGCTCGTGGAGGCGCAGCGTGTGCTATCGGACAGCGGCAATTTCGTAATCTTCGGTGGCCTTCAATATCAAGGCGAAGAAGGTAGCGGTGATCTTCTCTCAATTATTGCTGAAGTCCGCCGTCAAAAGCTGCTGAACATGGTCAACTTGATCATCTGGAATTATCCAAACGGCATGGGCGCGCAGCGTTTCTTTGCGAACCGACATGAGGAAATTGTTTGGTTCACTAAGACTTCAAAATACTACTTCGACCTAGACTCAGTCCGAGAGCCCTTCGACGAAGAGACGAAGCGGATTTATATGAAGGACAAGCGACTGCGTCCGGAAAGTGTCGAGAAAGGCCGTAATCCGACGAACGTTTGGCGCTTTGGTCGTTTGAATGGCAACGGTTTGGAACGGGTAGGACACCCGACACAGAAGCCGATTGCGCTAATCAGTCGTATCATCAAAAGTATGTCCTATGAGGGTTCGGTAGTTCTCGACTTTTTTGGCGGTAGTGCAGTAACGACCCGAGTTGCTATTGAACTCGGCCGCCATAGCATTTCGACAGACAAAGAGCCAATTATATTGGATTACTTTGGAAAGCACATGGATAACTGGAAGCATGACGATATTCTAAAGCCACGGCTCCCGCACACTGTGCTTGAGCCCGACCAGTTCATGATGCATCCGGTTTTTAAAAACAATGCCATAAGATTGGCCGCAGCGGAGTAGCATCGTGCCGCGTGATGATCAAAACCTTGTTCACTCTGTAGCCTTTCGCGTAACGGAAGCACAATGGGTTATCCTACAGCGTTATGCGGAAGATAACGAAAAAACGATTCCACAGCTTACGAAAGAGACACTGTTCGAAAAAGTAGGATTAGAATCCCCCGCAGAAGTTCGGCGGCGTTATGGCCAGACGAAATGAGAGCCTGTTACGGCTAAATTGGGTTGATTTGGCGGAGACGTTTGCAGTGACATTTCCATGACCGGACGCTGGTCCAATCCGGTCAACATACATGTATTTTATAATGGGCACTTATCTGATTGATGTCTGCTAATAGCGCAAAGCCGCCACAGCCACTCACCCAACCAACCCCAATAACTCCCGCGCCGCCGCTTCATCGGTAATCAACGTATTACAGCCAATCCGCTTGATAGTGGCGCGGATGGCCAGCGCCCGGTGTGCGCCGCCGGAGGCTATGACGATGTGTTTTGCCTTTTTCAGCGTGTCGAGATCCACTGACATCACCCGCTCATTGATCGGGTGATCGACCGAACGACCATCTGCGTCGAGAAAATTGAACATGGTGTCGCAGACGCAGCCTGCTGCAATCAGCTCTTCCAGCGTCTGGCGCGAGATAAACCCCTCTGACAGGGAGGTGGATTGCGGGCGGATGTCGCCGCAGGAGACCACGGCCAGATCGAGGTTTTCGGCCAGATCATAGATGGTTTTCAACCCGCATTGCTCAATCAGCGCCCGCTTGGTGGCAATCGAATCCACCAGCAGCGGGGCCAGAAACATATAGCATTCGGCCCCGAGCTGGCTTGCCAGCCGCCATGTGTAGTCAATCGGGTTGGTTTGGTGAACGGCGACAATGCCGCCCAGCAGCGACACCACTTTGCAATTTTCCCGGCGCGGTGGGCGAAAGCCGGAAAGCGAGGCCGTCATGGTGCGGCCCCAGCCGACGCCGATGGTGGCGTTGTCGGTGATCACTTCGGTGAGGAACTGCCCCAGCGCCAGCCCGACGCCACGGGCGATGGAGGCGGCCTCCTGATCGCGGGGTGATGGGATGACCACCGCCTCATCCAGACCATAGGCCTTTTCCAGCTTCACGGCCAGCTCGACGCAATCATCAATGCCGTCGGCAATCCAGATTTGCACTTCTGAGCGTTTCAGCGCCTCATCCAGCATACGGATCACCGTGGAGCGGCTGATGCCGAGTTTTTCGGCCACATCCTTTTGCGTCAGGCCCTGATTGTAATAGAGCCACGCTGCCCGCAAGCGCTGCGATGATGCTTCCGATTGGGTGGTTTGGCTGTCGCGTCGCAGTCTGGCCACTGTGTCCATTCATCCCCGTTTGTGATGCTGCACTATCGCAATGCATGAAACATTTGTCAAATCGTGAGGACAAATGTATTGACTTCGCAACGCGAACTGACGATATTTGGAACAAAGGAACGGTGTGTCTGTTGTGTTATACGCAAGCAAAACAGCCGATCCGCATGAGATCATATTCACCTGAAGGATATTGACGGATGACTTCGAAACTTGAACAGCTTCGCGCGATCACCACCGTGGTTGCCGACACCGGCGACATTGAAGCTGTGGCCCGCATCAAGCCGGTCGATTGCACCACCAACCCATCGATTGTTCTCAAGGCGCTGGGCACCGACATGTTTGCCGACGCCATTGAAGAGGCCGTCAAATGGGGCAAGGGCCAGAATGGCAGCTCTGAGGCGGTGACGGAAGCGGTTGCCGATCGTCTGGCCATTTCGGTGGGTGCGGCGCTGGCCAAGCTGGTTCCGGGTCGGGTTTCCACCGAGGTGGATGCTGATCTGTCGTTTGACACCGAAGCTTCCCTGAAAAAGGCACGCTCGATTATCGCTCAGTATAAAGAGCGCGGGATTGAAAAGGATCGTATCCTGATCAAGCTGGCCTCCACCTGGGAAGGCATTCGCGCTGCCGAAGTGCTGCAAAAAGAAGGCGTTGATTGCAATCTGACGCTGCTGTTCTCCAAGGCGCAGGCCATTGCCTGCGCGGATGCCAAGGTGTTTCTGATTTCGCCTTTCGTGGGCCGTATTCTCGATTGGTACAAGAAAAACACCGGCGAAAACTACACATCCGAGACCGATCCGGGCGTGGTGTCGGTGCGCTCGATCTACAATTACTACAAGGTCAATGGCATTGAGACCATTGTTATGGGCGCATCCTTCCGCAACGCGGGCGAAATTGAAGCGCTGGCCGGTTGCGACCGTCTGACGATTAGCCCGGCGCTGCTGGATGAACTGGATGCAGCAACGGGCGATCTGCCGCGGCTGCTGTCTCCTTCCAAGACCACGCCTGATCCGCGCGTGTCGCTGGATGAAAAGGCCTTCCGTTGGGCGATGAATGAAGATGCGATGGCCACGGAAAAACTGGCTGAAGGCATTCGCGCTTTTGCCAAGGATCTTGGCACTTTGCGCGGCATGGTGGCAAAGAAGCTGGCTGCTTAAGCCGAACGCATGTCAACGAAAGCGGGGGCGTGGTGAAAACCGCGCCCTTATTCGTTTCTGCTGCCGGAGCCGAAGGCATTGGGGACGGACCACTGACCATTGCTGTCACGCTTGGGCTTGATGGGCATATCGAGATAAGGCCCGCCGGGAACGCCGCCGATGGTGCCCTCTGGTTCGCCGCCGGTCTTTTTCAAAAACCGGCCATCAACCCAGCCGCTGATACGCGGGCGGTCATAGGTGGCAATGCGGCACCAGTAACCGCCGCGGCTTTCCGTGCAGGTCTGCATATCAACCGGCGTGCCCTCGTTCAGGGTGTTGATAATGCGAAAATTTGGTCCGGCACCCGATAGCACCGGAAGATCGGAGCCTTGAGGCAAGCCGGTGACGTGCCACAGATAGGGATCGGGCATACCGACCGGGCCGGTTGCCGTGGTTGAGGACGAACCGTTGCCGCCGACGGATGGGGCTTTGATGACGGATTGGCTCATGGCCGGTGAGGTGAAAAGCATCCAGCCAAGGCTTGCAGCCAGCAGAGCCGCTTTTGTGATGGGGCGCATGTCACTCTCCTTCAAACAAGTGTGTCCCATGCATGATAGCGGCTATTTGTTAAGCCTGCGTGGATTGCATGACAGTATTTTCACGGCAGATGTGTCTTATCAGCGGTTCCCTTGCGCCTGAAATCTGATATATCTGTAGGCCAAGACAGGTTGTATATCCTCTTGCAGAAAATCTTTTCTGGCGCAAACTCCAGTATTTGATGGCGTGAATGAAATCGACTCCGCTTGGCTATCTCTTTGCGTTTATCGCCTATGCCGTATTTGCCGTGCAGGATGGTATTTCCAAGCATCTGGGTGACAGCTACTCGCCGATTGTTGTGGCGACGGTGCGTTATTGGGCTTTTGCTGTTTTTACGCTGGTGTTGGCGTCCCGCGCACGGGGCGGTCTTCATGGTGCAATCAAAACCCGGCGTCCGGTGTTGCAGATTGTGCGTGGCCTGTTGCTGGGCGCACAGATTCTCATTTCCGTGTCGGCGTTTCATTATGTCGGTCTGGGTCAATCGCAGGCCGTGTTTGCGGCCGGGCCTATTTTTGTGGCGCTTTTGTCTGTTCCGCTTCTGGGCGAAAAAGTGGGCTGGCGCCGCTGGACAGCCATTTCCGTGGGCCTGTGTGGTGTGTTGCTGATCTTGTCGCCGCGCTCCGACAGCTTCAGCCCGCTGGTGGTGTTGCCATTGCTGTGTGCGGTAACGGGCGCGTTCTATGGTATCCTGACCCGTCTGGTGAGCCGGGATGATCCGCCTGTCACCAGCTTTTTCTACATGTGCATGGTTGGATTTATCGGGGTCAATTGCCTGGCACCCTTCTATTTCACCGCCGTTGCCCGGCAGGACTGGTTCTGGCTGGCAGCGTTATGCTGCACGGGCATTGTCGGCCATCTGTCGCTGATCAAGGCCTATGAGATGCTGGATGCGGTGGTGTTGCAGCCTATCGGTTACTTCCAGCTGGTGCTTGGCTCGTTGATTGCTGTTGTGGTGTTTCAAGAGACCTTGACGGCGCATATGTTGGCAGGGTCAGTGATTGTTGTTGGCGCTGGCCTGTTTACGGTCTGGCGTGAACATGTGGTGGCGCATCGGGCAAAACTGGCCAGTTTCAGTCAGGTTCAATCCGAACCGGATAGACTCTAAAACCTGAAATTCATTCAATTTTTTATGTAACCAGCCGTTAACTACGCTGACAAGTTCCACCCCGTGTTGTGGCCTGCCGAGGCCAATCTTAAATCTTCCGCAACGCAAAGCCGCCAATCCTCTCATGACTATATGTTTGAAAGGTGTGGGGCAATGCGCCTTTTTTGCGGGATGTGGGTGTCCTCATGAAGAAACTGTTCGGCAAGATCCGGTTAACCCGGAAAATGATCTGGATTTTTATCGGCATCTGCGTGGTGTGCAATGCCACGGGTGCGGCGGCCGTGTTTATTGGACGTGACAGACTGATTGGCCCCTCCTACGCCGATTTGAATGGCCTCTCATGCGTTGAAGTGCAGTCGGTTGATATTCGCCGCAAAGATCAGGTCTGGGTGCGCAAATACGTGTCCGTTGATAATGCGGATGGTGTCAATCGTATCAAAACGGCACTGCGTGTCGCAAAGGCTGTTGCTGATAGCCGCAAGGTTGATCTGGTTCAGGTGGTTGTGCTCGACAAGAATGGTCCCAAAGATCGGGCGGGAGTGCGTGGCCGCGCCATTGGGGCCGATGTTGTCTATATTCGTGATCCCAAAACCCTTCCTGCGGGCGTAACCAGAGCCAATCTGACGGCTCGCTATGTCGATGGCGTTGCCAACAGCACGGGTGACTTTTATGGCACGACGGTGAACATCCCGACCGGCAACGCTGCCGCCATCATGGCGAAAATGACGGACAAGGTCGAATGCGACAAGCCCGCGGGTGCTGCCATAGACGAGAAAGCCAAGGCGAAGGACGAGGCACCCGCGCACAAAGACAATGCCAGCCACGGCGGTGAGGGTGACGCGGCGAAGGCAACTGATCATGCCGATGCAAAGCCAACTGCCGAGCATGGCGGCGAAGCCGCTGCTCCTGCTGCCGAGGAAAAACCGGGCATGATTGCATCAATCAAGAGCATGATTTTTGGGGCCGAAGAAAAACCTGCAAGCGATGCCAATGGTGAGGCAAAGCCCGCTTCAGCCACAGCTGAAGGCACCAAGGCTGAGGATAAGTCCGGTGGTGATGCGGCGTCTGCGAAAAAGCCGGAGGCCAGCCCGGTCGCCGTGCCGATACGTGCGCCAGCAGAGACTGTTGGTGAGTTGGAGCCAGTGGAAGACAAAAGCCTCCTTTCAGCAGCCAAGTCTCTGGTGTTTGGAGCAAAAAAGCCCGCCGATGACGCAAAGCCGGTGACAATCGAGGACAAATAGCATGAAAGCATCGACCGAAAACTGGTTCCAACTTTTCGGTCCGATGCTGTAAAAAGCCCGCCGCGATGATGTCGCGGCGGGCTTTTTTCGTGAGGCTTGATGGCTCAGTCAGCCTTGGCGCGTCGCGCCGGAAACAGGATGACATCGCGGATCGAAGGTGCGTTGGTCAGAAGCATGATCAGACGGTCAACACCAATGCCGAGTCCACCTGCGGGCGGCATGCCCTGATCGATGGCGTCGAGGAATTCATCATCCAGCTGCTTGTCTTTTTCACCACGGGCATGGGCCTGTTCCAGCTGCTCTACCATGCGCTTGCGCTGCTCTTCCGGGTCGTTCAGCTCAGAGAAGGCGTTGCCGATTTCCCAGGCGTTGCAATAGGTTTCAAACCGCTCCACTAAGCGCGGCTCACCCGGCACTTCCTTGGCAAAGGGCGAAATGTCTTTCGGGAAATGCGTCACATGGCTTGGCTGAATCAGCGTGCCTTCGACCTTTTCTTCAAAGATGAAGGCGAGGCATTCGCCCCAGGTCCAATCCTTCTCAACGGCAAAACCTGCGGCCTTCGATGCTACGCGGGCTTCTTCGTCGGTCTTGATGGCAAGGAAGTCAATGCCGGTGGCTTCCTTGACAGCATCGGGCATCGGTACGCGCTTGAACGGACCCTTGAAGGAGATTTCCTTGTCGCCAAAGGCAAATTCCGTCGAGCCATGAATGCGCATGGCCAGCTCGCCAAACAGGCGCTCGACCAGATCCATCATGTCCTCATAGTCTGCATAGGCCCAGTAGCATTCCATCATGGTGAATTCTGGATTGTGCCGGGTGGATACGCCTTCATTGCGGAAATTGCGGTTGATTTCAAAAATCTTGTCGGACAGTCCCGATACCAGCGTGCGCTTGAGGAACAGTTCCGGTGCAATGCGCAGATACATGTCCTGCTTCAGCGTGTTGTGGTGGGTCTTGAACGGATCAGCCGAGGCACCGCCATAGATGGATTGCAGCATGGGGGTTTCAACCTCCATGAAGCCATCGCTTTCCATGAAGCGGCGAATGCCGGAGACGATTTTTGAGCGCTGCTGAAAGCGCAGCTTGGATTCCTCGTTGGTGAGAATATCCAGATGACGCTTGCGGTAACGCACTTCAATGTCGGTCACGCCGTGGTATTTTTCCGGCATGGGCAGAAGCGTCTTGGTCAGCATGGTGATGGTTTCGGCGTTGATGGTCAGCTCACCGCGCTTGGTGCGGCGCACCGGGCCGGTCACGCCAATGATGTCGCCCAGATCAATCATCGGCAGCATGGCTCGCGCCTCTTCCGGCGTCGTGTCCTTGTGGCTGAAAATCTGAATCTTGCCCGATGCATCGCGCAGGTCCATGAACATGCCAGAATTGCGCGAGGAATAGATGCGGCCAGCCACTGTGACCGTTTCGCCCGCTTCTGTATCTGGCTCCAGCGCGGCATATTTCTCAGCCAGTTCCGCCGTGGTGGTGGTGCGGTGGAAATGGGCGGGATAGACATCGCCAATCTGCTCGCGCAGCAGCGCCAGTTTCTGGCGGCGCACTTCAGCGGCGTCGGAGGAGAGGGCGGTTTCGGTGTTTGCTTCGGTCATCTTGGTCGCCTATCGGGCAGAGAATTTAAGATCAAGGATTGTTACCCTCCCGGCGGGGAGGGTATGTTCTGCCAATCAGGCAGCGCCAACCATGGTTTTGAGCACTTGAATGGCCACTTTAAGACGCTGGCGCACCACGGAGCGGCCCAAAAGCGCCATGCTGTCAAACAGCGGCAGAGAGCGCTGGCTGCCGGACACGGCGACAAACAGCGGCGGTGTCACCACGCGCAGCTTCTTGCCCATGCGCTCAGAGATGGCGCGCAGCTCTTCTTCAATGGTTGCCACATTCCATTCCAGAATCTTTTCCAGATCGGTTTGAACCGTGGTGACAATCTCCAGCGTATCGGCAGGCGTGGTCTTGAGACCGGCAAAGGAAGCCGGTGTCAAACCCACATCATTGGACAGCATGAAGCCTGCCAGGTTGGGCAATTCGCCCAGCTTGGTCACGCGGCTCTGCGCCAGTTTCAAAGCTTCGGTGAGGCGATCATTTTCCGATGCCCATTCAAACACGCGGGCCAGATATTCTTCCGGTGTCAGCTTTTCACGCAGCCAGCGACCATTCAGCCAATCGAGCTTCTGAATGTCGAAAATCGCACCGGCCTTGGAGAGGTTGTCGGGATCGAAATTGGCAATCAACTGTTCCATATCCAGCAGCTCTTCGCCTTCGGCGATTTGCATGAAGAACAGGCCCAGGAAGTTCATCAGCGCTTCCGGCAGATAGCCCAGCGCCGAATAATAGGAAATCGAGGTTGGGTTCTTGCGTTTTGACAGTTTGGACTTGTCGGCATTGCGCATCAGGCTGAGATGCATGAACACCGGCGGCTCAAGGCCGAGATATTTGTAGATCAGGATATGCTTTGGCACCGACGCCAACCACTCTTCGCCACGAGCGACGTGGGTGATTTTCATCAGGTGGTCATCGACCACATTGGCCATGTGATAGGTCGGCATGCCATCTGCCTTGAGCAGAACCTGCATATCAACGCTTTCCCACGGAATCGACACGTCGCCATAGACGCCATCGTGGAAATCGCAGGAGCCGGAAGTGGGGATTTTCAAACGCACAACCGAAGGCTCACCAGCTTCCATACGGGCGGTGACTTCTTCGGCCTTCAAATGCAGGCAGAGACCATCATAACCGGGTGGCTTGCCAGCGGCCCGCTGGCTTTCGCGCATCTGCTCCAGCCGCTCGGGCGTGCAGAAACAGCGGAATGCATTGCCTTCAGCCACCATTTTATCAACGAAAGGACGATAGGTGTCCTTGCGCTCAGACTGCCGGTACGGGCCATAAGGGCCGCCAACATCCGGGCCTTCCGACCAGGTCAGGCCGGTCCATTTCAGCGCATCCAGCACCTTCTGTTCAAACTCTGCCGTGGAGCGGGTGGCATCGGTATCTTCGATACGCAAAATGAACTCGCCGCCGTGTTTTTTGGCAAACAGATAGTTGAACAGCGCGATATAGGCTGTGCCAACATGGGGCTCGCCAGTGGGGGATGGGGCAATGCGGACGCGGACGCCGGAAGTGGTCATGGTTTTGCTCGTATTCGCGTGCAGGCGGCCAAGGGGGACGCCGTGAGAATGATGATCTTTAAAAATGCAGAAATGGCCTTTGCAGGCGCTTTTTTCAGCAAATTTCCTTGTGCTTGCCTTAGGCCATATTCAGCGCCAAGCGTCAAGGAAAACCCATGAAAAGCCTTTGGCCACACGCATCGGTTTGCACACGAAGATCAGAAATAAAAATTTTGACGGTGATGGAACTCTTTTGGGATTGCAGCGTTTTCAGACTGTACAAAGCCTGTGCCAATCACATGTTACGCTCTTGGAAACAGGTGGCTTTCCAGTTTCTGAAGCGGTTGGACTGGCAATGGTTCCGCACATGACCGAGCAGGCTTTGTGATACGACCCCACCCGATAAGAAGCCTGCGTCCCGCCGACGCAGGCTTTTTCATGCGATTATCCGCTATAGCATCGTGCCATAAATCGGAATCGGCACGATGCTATAGCTTTTTGTTTTTGCATCGGATTTTTCCGAAAACCGGGGCCACTTTTCGGTCCGATGCTCTAGCTATTTTATGGGCCAGAACAGGATCAGGGTGGGGATGGCCACCACAATAATCAGAAATGACAGTGGCAGGCCAAGGCGGGGATAGTCGCTGAAGCGATAGCCGCCGGGACCCATCACCAATGTGTTGCACTGATGGCCGATAGGAGTGAGAAAATCGCAGCCGGCGCCAATGGCCACAGCCATCAGAAACGCATCTGGTCTATATCCCAGGTTCTGAGCAAAACTTGCGGCAATCGGGGCCATGACCAGCACGGTTGCGGCATTGTTGAGAAAGGGTGTGACCGCCATGGCCGTCACCAGAATAAGGGTCAGCGCGCCATAGGGTGGAAGATTATGGGCGATATTCCCAAGCCAGGCGGCAATCACGTCGCTGGCGCCAGTGGTGCGCAAGGTATCGCTGACGGGAATCAGCGCTGCCAGCATCACAAGAATAGGGCCATCAACCGCCTGATAAAGATCGTTCAGGGGAATGACCCGGAAGATCACCATGGCAAGGGCGGCGGCAAAAAAGGCAATCGCCACCGGCGCAAGGCCCAGCGCGGTTGACCCCATGGCGGCAATCAGAATCAGGATTGGCACCAGGGTGTTGCGCTGTGTGCCCAGCAATATTTCCCGCTCAGCCAGCGGCAGGCATCCCAGCTCCGCAAGAACCGCAGGCAGCGCTTTGCGATGTCCTTGCAACACCACAACATCGCCGGTTTTCAGCATTACTTCGGCCAGACGCTCTTTAATGCGCTTGCCCTTGCGGCTGACGGCCAGAAGATTGATGCCATAAGTGTTAAACAGCGAAATATCGCGTGCCGACAGGCCTTTCAGGGTGGATGTCGGACCAATAACCGCTTCAATGGCGGTGATTTCGGCACCAGAGCCCATTTTTTTGCCGGAAAGCTTCAAGGCAGACTGGCTGACCACCCGGTCCAGTGCATCGGATGGACCTTCCAGCAAAACCGTATCCTGTGCTTGCAACAGAATGTCCGGGAACGGAGAAATACGGCTGTGACCGCGCAGAATTGCGATGGCGATGACTTCGCCAGAGGCCGGGCCGAGAAGATCGCGCAAGGGCTTTCCTCTCAGAGCGGAGCCATCGGGCACAGTGGCCTCGGTGGCGTAATTGGAATTGCCCAGAGCTTCCTGCACACTGGGATTCTGGTTTTGGCGGCTTGGCACCAGCCAATAAAAAAACATCAGGAAAATCACGCCCACGATGGCAAGTGTTGCGCCAACGGGTGTGAAATCAAACATGGTGAATGGTGTGCCGGTCAGTTCACCACGCAGCTTGGACACGACAATATTGGGCGAAGTGCCGATCTGGGTCATCAACCCACCCAGAAGCGCGCCAAAGGCCATGGGCATCAAAAAGGCCGAGACGGGTGTTCCGGATTTTTTTGAAAACTGAAAGGCAACCGGCATCATGATGGCCAGTGCACCGATATTCTTGATGAAAGCGGAGAGAACGGTCACCGTCAGCACCAGCAGCAGCATCT
This sequence comes from Gillisella vitis, assembly GCF_014204625.1. Taxonomy (GTDB): domain Bacteria; phylum Pseudomonadota; class Alphaproteobacteria; order Rhizobiales; family Rhizobiaceae; genus Allorhizobium; species Allorhizobium vitis_F. The sequence continues at coordinate 33,764 of NZ_JACHLU010000016.1, forward strand.
GGGCGCGGGTTGAGGACAGGTTTGGAAAAAAACGTTTGATGGCAGCATCGACAAGGCCCGAGCGGGCAACGCCCGCACTGACCACCAGCGCACTGCCGACAATGATGACGATGTCATCGGAAAAGCCGGAAAAGGCTTTGTTTGCAGGCACAAGCCCCAGCACCACGGCCAGCAGCAGTGTTAAACCCGCAACCACATCGTAGCGGATACGATCCCACATGAATGCAAGCATCATGAGGCCAATGACAACAAAGGCCAGAATTTGTTGATGGGTCATGGAAGTCCTGATGTTTTCGACATGCCCGGAGAATGCATGACAATGGTGGTTTATTCCAGTGTCGGTTGCATGGCCGATTCAGGATCGGCCATGCCGCGCTGCCTGTTGATCAGTGCAGTTTGGAACGGTCCGTTTTGGGGCTCTGAGCCTTGTTTTTGCGGCGGCTCATCATGTTGAGACCTTCCACCAGAGCAGAAAACGCCATGGCTGCATAAATATAGCCCTTGGGCACATGGAAGCCCATGCCATCGGCAATCAAGGTCATGCCAATCATCATCAGGAAGCCCAGGGCCAGCATCACCACGGTCGGGTTTTTCTCGATAAAGCGTCCCAGCGGATTGGCGGCCAGCAGCATCACAGTCACGGCGACGATCACGGCAATGACCATGATGATCACATGTTCGGTCATGCCGACGGCGGTAATGATGCTGTCGACGGAAAACACCAGATCAAGCAGCAGAATCTGCCCGATGGCAGCGCCCATGGTGGTGGTGGCCGATGAGGCGATGAAGTCGTTTTCCTTGTCAACCGGGTCCACGGTGTGGTGAATTTCCTTGGTTGCTTTCCAGACGAGGAACAGGCCACCGGCAATCAGGATCATGTCTTTCCACGAAAAGCCATGGTCAAACAGCGTAAAGACCGGATCGGTCAGTTTGACAATCCAGGCGACGGTGCCCAGCAGTCCAAGCCGCATCACAAGAGCAAGACCAATACCGATCTTTCTGGCGCTTTCCCGCTGGTGGGCCGGCAGTTTGTTGGTCAGGATGGAAATGAAAACCAGATTGTCGATGCCAAGCACCACTTCCATGGCAATGAGGCTGACAAGGGCGATCCATGCGGCTGGATCGCTGATTAAAACGGTAAAATCTTGCATCTATATCCCCGGTCGTAGCCCAATCCCCGTAAGTGAGCCATCGGCACTATATAGTCTGCCGAAAGCCTGCTGTGTAGGTCTGGTGGCCGTGTTTATTTTCGCTCATAGGCCAGAAGAAACATGTGCAGGGCGCTGTCGACCACAGTATCGATCGTTTTTTCAAGGTCCAGTGGAGCCGGATTGCCAAAGAGGCGCTCCTTGAAAAACGTGCCGGTGGTCAGCTCGACAAACTGGCGTGCGGCCAGTTCAACGTTGTCAATCTCAAGACGTTGCGCATCGACCTGTTTTTGCAGAAATTCCTCCAGAACAGAGCGGGCGTTTTCCGGGCCCGATTTCATGAAGTTGCTGCACAGATGCGGCATACGATCAATGACACCCAGCAGGATGCGGATGGCTTCAGTCATCTGGCTGGTTAAAATATATCTGGCGAAAGCTTTGCCATAATTGCGCAGGATGTCACGCACATCGCCGTCTTCGGCAAGAATATCTCGAAGCGTGGCGGTAAATTTCTGTTTGCTGGTTTGAATCAGCGCCGAGAACAGGTCTTCTTTATTCTCGAAATAGACATAGATCGTTCCTTTGGAAACGCCAGCCTCACGGGTTATGTGGTTCATGCTGGTGGCGTCGAAGCCATATTTCATGAATGCGCGTCTTGCGCCCTCCAGAATCTGGTCGCGCTTGGCTGGGTCTGCACCGGCTGCAAACCGCCCTGAACCGGGTGCACAGCGTCTGGCCGTCCCCAAGTCTGGATCGGTCTCGGCGTTAATGTTGATGTCCTGTTCCAAAAATTAACCTCAAAACCCGCCAATGCCCTCGTAAGTGATAATGTTCACTTGATATGTGTTAGAAAACGCTCTATGTCAAATCGAACTGAACGGTTTCGTTCGATCAATTCCTGTTTTGCTTCCCATATGGTGTATGTTATGTCTGTATCTCCAATAAAGAGCGCAGTGCGCGCAGCCGATGTTTCTGGGCAGGATGAAACGGGCAATGCGCCTGCGACTGGAAAGCAATCGGATCTTCATGATACGCGCGCGGATGCCGCAGCACCTGCCAAGGTTGCCAGCGGCAATGCCGCCAAAAAGCGCAATCCGGTTTTGCCGGTGATCCTTTTGGCCATTCTGGCTGGTGGAGGCTATTACGGCTATAACTGGTGGACCGAAGGCCGGTTCATGGTGTCGACGGACGATGCCTATATCAGCGGTGACATTGCCGTGATCTCGCCAAAAGTGACAGGCTATGTCAAAACGGTGCAGATTGCTGACAATCAGCATGTGAAGGCGGGTGACGTCATGGTCACGCTGGATGACGGTGACTACCGCATTGCATTGGAGCAGGCCAAAAGCCAGCTTGCCACGCAACACCTGACGGTTGATCGCATTGAAGCGCAGGTCAAGGGTGGGATTGCCTCGCTTCAGCAGGCTCAGGCACAGCAAATGTCCGCTGAAGCAACGCTGCACACGGCTGAATTGACATTCAAGCGTGTCACCGATCTGCGGGCGCAATCGGTCATGTCGCAGGCCGATCTGGATACGGCCACGTCCGGCCTTGAAACCGGCAAGGCCAATGTTGCGGCAGCCATTGCCGCTGTTGCGTCTGCGCAAGCCAATGTTCTGGTTCTGAAAGCCCAGAAGGCTGAGGCCGAAGCCGGCGTGAAGACCGAAGAACTGGCGGTTGCCCAGGCACAGCGCAACCTCGACTTCACCGTTTTGCGTGCCCCCTATGATGGCGTCATTGGCAATCTGGGTGTGCAGGTTGGCAATCTTGTGTCGAGTGGTGGGCGTCTGGCATCGCTGGTTCCCGTTCAGCAGCTTTATATTGATGCGAATTTCAAGGAAACGCAGATTTCAGATATTGTTCCCGGCTCGAATGTGAAGCTGCACGTGGATGCCTACAGCAAAACGCCGATTGAAGGCACGGTGGTGTCTCTGGCTGCCGGTTCGGGTTCAGTGTTTTCCATGCTGCCGCCTGAAAATGCCACGGGCAATTTCACCAAGATCATTCAGCGTGTGCCTGTGCGTATCGCCATTCCGCAGGATGTGCTGGACAAGGGTTTTCTGAAGGCTGGACTGAGTGTTGTGGTGGATGTTGACACCCGCACAGCTCCCAACAAGCCCGCGGCGCAGTAAAAAGCGCGAAGTGCGAGGCAAGCGCCATGGCAGCGACAGTGACACCATCCGCCCACGCGGTACCATCAGACACCATTGATCCACGGGTCATGATTGGCTTTATCGCCATGGTGTTTGGCATGTTCATGGCGATCCTTGATATTCAGATCGTTTCTGCCTCCCTGTCTGAAATTCAGGCAGGTCTTGGTGCAGGCTCGGAAGAAGTGGCCTGGGTTCAGACCGCCTATCTGATTGCCGAAGTGATCATGATTCCCCTGTCGGGGATTCTGGCGCGCATTTTGTCGACACGGGTGCTTTTTACCCTTGCCGCAGCAGGCTTTACCCTGTCGAGTGCCTTGGCGGCGACGGCCACAGACATCAATCAGATGATTGCTTACCGTGCCATTCAGGGCTTCATTGGCGGGGGTATGATTCCGTCGGTGTTTGCGGCCGCGTTTACGATTTTTCCGCCATCGAAGCGCAGTTTCGTATCCCCCTTGATTGGTCTGGTCGCAACCCTTGCGCCCACCATTGGCCCGACGGTTGGCGGTTATATCAGCCATGCGATGTCGTGGCACTGGCTGTTTCTGATCAATGTGATTCCCGGCATCATCGTGTCGCTGACGGTGTGGAGTTTCGTGGATTTTGACAAGCCGGATCGGTCGCTGTTGAAGAAATTTGACTGGTGGGGCCTTCTGGCCATGGCCCTGTTTCTGGGGGCAATGGAATATGTGCTGGAAGAGGGGAACAACAAGGACTGGTTCAGTGATGAGCGTATCGTCTGGGGTACAATCGTCATGACGGCGGGGGGCGTGGTGTTTTTCTACCGCGCCTTTACGCAGGAACTGCCGATTGTTGATCTGAAAGCCTTCACCAATCGAAATTTTGCCTTTGGCTCACTGTTTTCCTTCGTGATGGGGATTGGTCTTTATGGCTTGACCTATCTCTATCCGCTCTATCTGGCGCGGGTGCGAGGATATGACAGTCTGGCCATCGGAGAGACCATGTTTGTCTCAGGGCTGGCGATGTTCATGACGGCACCGATTGCCGGAAAGCTGTCCGTTAAAATGGACCCTCGCATCATGATGGCCTGTGGCTTTATCAGCTTTGGTATCGGCACCTATATGGTGACGGGGCTGACCGCCGACTGGGACTTCTATGAGCTGTTGATTCCACAAATTCTGCGTGGTTGCGGCCTGATGATCTGCATGGTGCCGATCAACAATATTGCTTTGGGAACCTTGCCGCCGGAGCGCATCAAAAATGCCTCAGGTCTTTATAATCTCACCCGTAATCTGGGTGGGGCCGTTGGCCTGGCGATCATCAACACCATGCTGACCCAGCGTACCGATGCGCATTACGCCCGGCTGGTCGAGCATGTCAATTCCAGCAATCCGGCAGCCGTGAGCTGGCTTGCGCAAGTGTCTGCCCAGCTCGGCAGCTTTGGTCTGGATGGCGATGCGGCTGCATTGAAAAAAATTGCAGGTGTGGTCAACCAGCAGGCCTGGATCATGGCTTTCATTGATGTTTTCCTTGGATTGACCGTGTTGTTTGTGATTTTGGCGATCATGACCGCGCTGATTAAAAAACCGTCAGCCGTGGTGCCTGCCGACGCTGGGCACTGACAATCCAAATCCCAAATCCACCGCCGAGCAATGACCGCCGCATCCCTGATGCGGCGGTTTGTTTTTGATGGTTTTTGAGGTACGTACATCAAAAACATGTTTACGGCTCTTATCCGATCGGCTACAGAAGAAGCGCTTGAGGAGGAGTGATGAAGCCAACCGTACACAGCATTGCCAGTCATGCGGGTGTCAGCCTTGCCACGGTGGATCGTGTGTTGAACGCGCGCCCGGGTGTCAGTGCTGCGACCCGCGCGCGGGTTGAGGCGGCGGTGGAGGCATTGGGCTTTGTGCGGGATGTGGCGGCTGCCAATCTGGCCAAGGGGCGGATCTATCCCTTTATCTTTCTTTTGCCCAAAAATGACAATTCCTTCATGCGCGGCTTGCGCCAGCAGGTGCTGGAAGCGGCGGGTCGGGCCGGGGTAGAGCGCACCCGTATTGATGTCATTGATGTGCCTGCATTTGATGCCGCAAGCCTTGTTGATGCCTTGGGGCAGGCTCTGGATTTGCGACCTGCGGGTGTTGCGCTGGTGGCGGTGGATGCGCCGGAGGTGGTGGATGCCGTGGCGCGGTTGCGACAGGCCGGTGTGCCGGTGGTGACGCTGGTGTCCGATCTTGCGGGTTCAGAGCGCGACCATTTTGCTGGTATAGACAACAGCGCTGCCGGGCGCACGGCGGCCAGTCTGCTGGGGCGTTTTTTGCGTGGGCGTGAGGGAGCTGTGGCCATTCTGGCGGGGTCCATGCTGGTGCGGGACCACAGAGAGCGTTTCGAGGGCTTTTGTGATGTGATGGCGGTGGAGTTTCCATCGCTGAGGCTGCTGCCCGTGCTGGAAGGCCGGGATGATCCAGACCGGGTTGAGGCTTTGCTGCGCGAGCAGTTTGCGCAAAGCCACGATCTGATCGGGCTTTACAGTCTGGGTGCAGGCAATCGTGGGCTGGTGCGGGCGCTGAGTGCGTTGGCGCCAGATGTGCGGCCTGCGGTGATTGCTCATGAATTGACTGAAACCACGCGGGCAGCGCTGATCAGCGGTCTGATTGATGCGGTGCTGAATCAGGATGCGGGCCACGAAGTGCGAAGCGCCATCCGGGTGCTGAAGGCCAAGGCGGATGGTGTGGCGGTGTTGGCGGCCCAGGAACGTATTCGGCTTGACATATTTTTGAAGGATAACCTGCCCTGACGGTTTTGGGCGGGTGATGGAGGAATAGATCATGTATCTCGGTTTGGATCTTGGCACATCCGGCGTCAAAGCCATGTTGATGGATGCCGACCAAAAGGTGATTGGCTCTGGCCATGGTGCGCTCACTGTGTCGCGCCCGCATTCAGGTTGGTCAGAGCAGGCCCCACAGGATTGGATTTCGGCCTGCGAAGCGGCGATCTTTGGGCTAAAGACCCAGTTTCCCAAAGAGCTTGCCGCCGTTAAGGGCATTGGCCTTTCGGGCCACATGCATGGTGCAACTTTGATTGATGCTGAAGATAAGGTACTTCGGCCCTGCATTTTGTGGAATGATACCCGCTCTTATCAAGAAGCCGCAGCGCTTGATGCCGATCCGCGCTTTCGCGCACTCACCGGCAATATTGTGTTTCCGGGCTTTACCGCGCCGAAGCTGGCATGGGTGAAAAACAACGAGCCGGAGGTGTTTGGAAACGTCGCCAAAGTCCTCTTGCCCAAGGATTATCTGCGGCTGTGGCTGACCGGCGAATATCTCTCCGACATGTCGGATTCGGCTGGCACATCATGGCTGGACACCGGCAAGAGGGCGTGGTCGGGTGCGTTGCTGGCCGCGACCGATTTGACCGAGCAGCACATGCCTGGGCTGGTGGAAGGCACGGCGCAGGCGGGCATCTTGCGCAGTGCACTGGCGGCCCAATGGGGCTTGAATGCAGGCGTTGTGGTGGCCGGTGGCGCTGGTGATAACGCGGCCTCGGCCTGCGGCATGGGCACGGTTGCGCAAGGTCAGGCCTTTGTGTCACTGGGAACGTCGGGCGTGCTGTTTGCGGCCAATGGTGCATATTTGCCCAAGCCCGAAAGCGCGGTTCATGCCTTTTGCCACGCGCTGCCCAACACATGGCACCAGATGGGTGTGATTCTCTCCGCCACGGATGCGCTGAACTGGTATTCGTCGATCTGCGGCACATCACCGGGCGATCTGACCGCCGAGCTGGGCGATGCATTGAAGGCTCCGACGGGCGTAACCTTTTTGCCCTATCTGTCTGGCGAGCGTACCCCTCATAATGATGCCGCCGTTCGTGGTGCTTTCATTGGTCTTGGCCATGAATCCAGCCGCGCTGTGCTAACGCAGGCTGTTCTGGAGGGCGTATCTTTTGCCATCCGCGACAGTCTTGAAGCGCTGAAAGCGGCAGGCACCTCGCTTGAAAAGGTCACAGCCATCGGCGGTGGATCACGCTCACGCGCTTGGCTGGCCTCGATTGCCACAGCTCTTGATCTTCCCGTCGAGGTTCCGGCGGATGGAGATTTCGGTGCGGCCTTTGGCGCGGCGCGTCTGGGGTTGATTGCCGCCACGGGGGCTGATCCGTTGGCTGTCTGCGCCCCGCCCGCGACGGAAGCCGTGGTGGAGCCAGTTTCCGCACTGCGAGAGGATTATGAGGTGGCCTATCAGCGCTATCGGGCGCTGTATCCAGCCATCACGTCGCTCAAACACCAATGAGACCACCCTTCAACATCCTCTGCCAAGGGTAGGGGACGCGCTTCGCAAAAATGAATTTAAAATCAGGAGGAATACCCATGAGCACAGGCTTTTTCGGCGACATCACCAAAATCAGATATGAAGGCGAAGGCAGCAGCAATCCGCTGGCGTTTCGCCATTATAACCCCGATGAAGTGGTGCTGGGCAAACGGATGGAAGACCATTTGCGCTTTGCCATTGCCTATTGGCACACATTTGTCTGGCCGGGCACCGACCCGTTTGGCGGCAACACGTTTGAGCGTCCATGGTTTGAAGACAGCATGAAGGCGGCAAAGCTGAAGGCCGATGTGGCCTTTGAGTTTTTCCAGCTGCTTGGCACGCCGTATTATTGCTTCCATGATGCCGATGTGCGTCCTGAAGGCGCAAATTTTGCGGAAAACACCAGGAACCTCAACGAGATTGTTGATTATTTTGCCCAGAAACAGGCTGAGAGCGGCGTCAAGCTGCTGTGGGGCACGGCCAATATGTTCTCACACCGTCGCTATATGTCGGGTGCGGCTACCAACCCGGACCCGGATGTGTTTGCCTTTGCCGCAGCCACGGTGAAAACCTGCATGGATGCCACCCTCAGGCTCGGCGGTGAAAACTATGTGCTCTGGGGCGGTCGTGAAGGCTATGAAACGCTGCTCAACACTGACCTGAAGCAGGAACTGGACCATATGGGCCGCTTCCTCAACATGGTGGTGGAATACAAGCACAAGATCGGCTTCAAGGGGGCCATCCTGATCGAGCCAAAGCCGCAGGAACCGTCCAAGCACCAGTATGACTATGATGTGGCCACCGTTTATGGCTTCCTCAAAACCTATGGTCTCGAAAAAGAAGTGAAGGTCAATATCGAGCAGGGCCACGCCATTCTCGCGGGTCACACCTTTGAGCACGAGTTGGCGCTGGCCAATGCGCTGGGCATTTTCGGCTCCATCGACATGAACCGCAACGATTACCAGTCCGGCTGGGACACCGACCAGTTCCCCAACAATGTGCCGGAAATGGCGCTGGCCTATTATCAGGTTCTGCAAGCAGGTGGCTTCACAAGTGGCGGCACCAATTTCGACAGCAAGCTGCGCCGCCAGTCCATCGATCCGGCAGACCTGCTGATCGGCCATATCGGCGGCATGGATGCCTGCGCCCGTGGCCTGAAGGCGGCTGCGAAAATGGTGGAAGACAAGGCGTTGTCCGGCCCGCTGGAAGCCCGCTACGCTGGCTGGAACACGGCATCCGCCAAGGACATGCTGGCCAGCGGCACGCTGGAAAGCATTGCGGCAAGGGTTGAGAAAGACAACATCAATCCACAGCCGGTCTCCGGCAAGCAGGAATTGCTGGAAAACGTCGTTAATCGCTACGTTTAATCACCGTCTTGTTCAACGCTTCGTCACCCTCGGGCTTGTCCCGAGGGTCTGCTGTGCGGGCCGAGGTGTCGAGCTTGCTTTTAAAATTTGGCGGTCGCAGATTTTCTTTTTTGCAATTTCAATCACGAAAACCGCTTCACAGCGTCGAAGGAATTGCTTAAACCACCTGTAACGTTTCAGTATCATTTTGGAGGAGATGCATAATGAAGACGATCAAAGGCCCTGCTTTGTTTTTGGGCCAGTTTGCGGGCGATACTGCTCCGTTTAATTCATGGGACAGCATTACCAGATGGGCGGCTGACAAAGGTTATCTTGGCGTGCAGGTTCCCACATGGGCGAGCCAGTTGATTGACTTGAAAAAGGCAGCCGAATCAAAAGATTATTGCGATGAACTGGCCGGAATTGCCCGTGCCAATGGTATCGAGATCACCGAACTTTCCACCCATCTGCAAGGCCAGTTGGTGGCGGTACACCCGGCCTATGATGAGGCCTTTGATGGCTTTGCTGCGCCCGAAGTGCGCGGTAATCCGAAAGCCCGGCAGGCATGGGCTGTGGAGCAGGTTAAATATGCGCTGAAAGCCTCAAACCATCTGGGCATCAAGGCCCATGCCACCTTTTCTGGCGCATTGGCATGGCCCTATCTCTATCCGTGGCCGCAGCGGCCGGCGGGGCTGGTGGAAACCGCCTTTGATGAGTTGGCCAAACGCTGGCTGCCGATTCTCAACTACGCCGACGAGCAGGGCGTGGATGTCGCTTACGAAATTCACCCCGGCGAAGACCTGCATGATGGTGTGACATTCGAGATGTTTTTAGAGCGGGTGGGCAACCACGCCCGTGCCAACATGCTCTATGACCCGTCGCATTATGTGCTGCAATGCCTCGATTATCTCGACAACATCGACATCTACAAAGACCGCATCAAGATGTTCCACGTCAAGGATGCCGAGTTTAACCCCACGGGTCGGCAGGGTGTGTATGGTGGTTATCAAGGCTGGGTCAATCGCGCTGGCCGCTTCCGCTCACCGGGTGACGGTCAGGTGGATTTCGGCGCGGTGTTTTCCAAAATGGCCGCCAATGATTTCGATGGCTGGGCGGTTGTCGAGTGGGAATGCGCGCTGAAACATCCCGAAGATGGGGCCCGCGAAGGGGCTGAATTTGTCAAAGCCCATATTATTCGCGTCACAGAACACGCCTTTGACGATTTTGCCGCGAGCGGCACGGATGAGGCGGCCAATCGGCGGATGTTGGGGCTGTAGCCAGAAGAAAGCCCCTCCCCAACCCCTCCCCACAAGGGAGAGGGGCTTTGTTGCCCAGATTGAGCGCTTCAATGCTATGTTGGGCGTTACGTCATGAGTGTGGGGGAGATGGCGGCAGCCAGAGAGGGAATCGCAGACGGTGGTGAGGAGATATTCATGACAATCGAAGCAAGCAAATCTGAGCAACGCGCCCCTAAAATCCGCCTCGGCATGGTTGGTGGCGGGCAGGGGGCGTTTATTGGCGCGGTGCACCGCATGGCGGCCCGGCTGGATGACCACTATGATCTGGTGGCGGGGGCGCTATCTTCTACACCGGAAAAATCTCTGGCCTCTGGCCGCGACCTCGGCCTTGATCCTGCCCGCTGCTATGGTTCGTTTGCGGAGATGGCAGATGCGGAAGCGGCTCGGCCCGATGGGATTGAGGCGGTGTCTATCGTCACGCCCAACCATCTGCATTATCCGGCGGCCAAAGCCTTTCTGGAACGTGGCATTCACGTGATCTGCGACAAGCCGCTGACCTCCAATCTGGAGGATGCCAAGGCTTTGAAGGAGATTGCTGACCAGTCCAGGGCGCTCTTCATTCTCACCCACAATTACACCGGCTATCCCATGGTGCGCCACGCCCGTGAGCTGGTGCAAAATGGTGATCTGGGCGAAATCCGCCTGGTGCAGATGGAATATCCGCAGGATTGGCTGGCGGAACCCGTGGAGCAGGCCGGTGCCAAGCAGGCCATATGGCGCACCGATCCGGCCCAATCCGGGGTTGGCGGCTCCACCGGCGATATTGGCACCCATGCCTACAACCTCGGCTGCTTTATCTCTGGTCTGACCCTGAGCGAGCTCGCGGCTGACGTGCATACCTTCGTGCAAGGGCGCAGACTGGATGACAACGCCCATGTGATGTTGCGGTTTGAAGGCGGAGCCAAGGGGCTGCTGTGGTGCAGCCAGGTGGCCACCGGCCATGAAAACGGTCTGAAAGTGCGCATCTATGGCACCAAGGCCGGGATTGAATGGACGCAGGCCGACCCGAACTATCTGTGGTTCACCAAATTGGGCGAGCCAAAACAGTTGATCACCCGTGGCGGAGCCGGAGCCGGAGCCGCGGCTTCCCGCGTCACTCGCATTCCCGGCGGCCACCCGGAAGGCTATCTGGAAGCGTTTGCCACGATTTATAGCGAGGCAGCGCAGGCGATTCATGCGGCCAGGTCTGGCGCAAAGGTTGATCCGGCGGTGATTTACCCCACCGTGGATGATGGGGTGAAGGGTGTGGCTTTTGTGACGGCGTGTATTGAATCATCCAGGCAGAACGGGGCTTGGGTGCGGGTGTGAGTTTTATCAAAGATGAGAGTCTGTCAGTTGAGCAACGGGGCCTGACAGACGCTCCCTCACTGTGCCTTGGTGTCGTTCACACTCTTGTCTACATTCTTTTTGGTCAATCTCTTGGATTGATCCAGTATTTTTTGTCGATGGTTTCTATATCCGGAGGGATGTTGGGATTCATGATTTCGATGATCCTGCGATTTTTCAGGTTGCCTTTTTGAAATGCCAATTGCACGTCAGAATCGGCCAGAAAGGTTTTTTCATAGGAGCCGTCATCCCAGGCAGCCTTGAGTCCTGCCAGAATATCATCGCGCAATTCGGGTCTGGATTTTGACACATAGAAGATGATCGCGGATGGATAGTGCATCACAAGTGATTGTTCGATTGCCAGTTCAGGAACAGATTGCACCTGTGCTGCATATTCGTTAAACGCTTCGCTCATTGCCCGTGAGAAGAAGTCGCCACGTCGCCCGACAGTCATGCGATAAAGATTTTTTTGTGGTGCTGTGCGGATGGTGAAACCATTTTTTCGCATGACATCGACATCAGACCAGCCATTGCCCAGTAGGCCTATATATTTGCGCAGATCATCAAGATTCTGAATACGGTCAAACTCGTTTTGCCGTGCGCCATCAATGAGAAAGATACGATAGCCAATCAGCCCTCGATCGAGGGGGAATGGAATTGCCAGCAGTTTGCTCGACACGGCTTTTGCAGCAACAACCCAGCCAATGTCTATTTTTCCGCCTTCGGCAATGGCATTGACCATCGCTGGGTTGGTATTGTACCCGGTGGGTGATGGCTTGATTTGGTAAGGTTTTCCGCTTTTTTCGACGGCGAGTTGCAGGAGCCTGAAGCCCAGCGTTTTGTCTCTGCCCCCGACTGAGTTATAGTATATGGTGTAATTGGTTTCGGCGTGGGCTTCATATGTATCGAAGCCGGTTAAGCCAGCCCAAAACAGGCTGATAGCAAATATGAATTTGATCAATTTATTCCTCCTCCATCCAGGAAGATGGGTAGCATAAAACTCTAAATAACTCATAAATTGCAGTACGTAAGCGGTCATGACTGCATAATTTCTGGAGTTTCTCAGAGGAAAGTGAACTCCGGTTTTACTGATCAGACAAACTCAAACTCGAGGAAGCCGGAAGCGGTTACAAAGGCGCTACAGCTTAGGTCCGAAAAGTGGAAACCGGTTTTCGGCATGATGCTATAGCTTTTTGTTTTTGCATCGGATTTTTCCGAAAACTGGGGCCACTTTCGGTCCGAAGCCCTAAAGCCTGTCGCAGTGAATAGGATTCACTGCGACAGGCTTTAGCTCTTTCTTTTTCGCATGTACGTTATCGTTTTATTGAGGGCAATAAAACGCGACATGCTGTAGCGAGCCTTTGCGCGCATTATGACGCACGGCGCTGTAGCATGTGTTGAAATCGCTATACGGAGATTGTGCCATGTGATTAAACGTGCATATGCGTGAATATAAGCGTATTTTCTATGGATGTATGCAGCTTGCCGAAAGGTTCCCGATGACCGACCCCAAAATCCTCGCAGCCCGTTTTCCCGGTGACTTTTTATTTGGCGTCGCCACGGCCTCCTACCAGATTGAAGGGGCGACCAAGGCGGATGGGCGCAAAGCCTGCATCTGGGATGCGTTTTCCAACATGCCGGGGCGGGTGTATCAGGGGCATAATGGCGATGTGGCCTGTGATCATTACAATCGTTGGGAAGCGGATCTTGATCTGATCAAGGAGATGGGCGTTTCTGCCTATCGGTTTTCCATCGCCTGGCCGCGCATTATCCCGGATGGCACGGGGCGCGTCAATGAAACGGGTCTGGATTTTTACGATAAACTGGTCGATGGCCTGAAAGATCGCGGCATCAAGGCCTATGCCACGCTCTATCATTGGGATTTGCCGCTAGCGTTGATGGGCGATGGTGGCTGGGCGGCGCGCTCCACGGCCTATGCGTTTCAGCGTTATGCCAAGCTGGTGATGGCGCGGCTGGGGGATCGGCTGGATGCGGTGGCGACGTTTAATGAGCCATGGTGCTCGGTTTGGCTCTCGCATCTCTATGGTGTTCATGCGCCGGGCGAGCGCAATATGGATGCTGCCCTTCATGCCTTGCATTATACCAATCTGGCCCATGGTCTGGGCATTGATGCCATTCGGCAGGTTGCGCCACAGGTGCCTGCCGGATTGGTGCTGAACGCCCATTCTGTTATTCCCGGATCAAGCAGCCCGGAAGACGAGGCCGCCGCAGAGCGCGCGCACCAGTTTCACAACGGTGTTTTCTTTGATCCGGTGTTCAAGGGCGAATATCCGGCTGAATTTTTGGCAGCCCTTGGTGATCGTATGCCCAAAATCGAAGATGGCGATATGGAGATCATCTCGCAACCGCTCGACTGGTGGGGCCTGAATTATTATACGCCGATGCGGGTTGCCCATGATCCGGCGGAGGGGGCAGAGTTTCCGGCAACCGTGAGTGCGCCTCCGCTTTCGGATGTCAAAACCGACATTGGCTGGGAGGTCTACGCGCCTGCGCTAAAGTCTTTGGTGGAGACGCTCTATGATCGCTATACCCTGCCGGTCTGTTACATCACCGAAAACGGTGCCTGCTATAATATGGGCGTTGACAATGGCGAGGTCGATGACCAGCCACGGCTGGATTATTACGCTGACCATATTGGCATTGTCGCTGATCTGCTTGCCGACGGCTTTCCGATGAAGGGTTATTTTGCCTGGAGCCTGATGGATAATTTTGAATGGGCGGAAGGCTATCGGATGCGCTTTGGCCTTGTGCATGTGGATTATGAAACGCAGACGCGCACGGTGAAAAAAAGCGGCAGATGGTATGGCGACCTCGCCGCCCATTTTCCGGTTGGCAACGAGCCGTAAGGTTTTTGTACTTTTTGTTGAGTTTGTCTTATCGGCAAAACCGGGTTCCACTTTTCCCTGACAAACTCTAAAGGGATGGATTTTACACAAACGTGAGCCAAGATGAAAAAATATCTCTCGGCCACGGGGTATTCTTGCTGTTTTATGGTCACACTTTCTGCGGCGAAGTCGCCCTATTTGAAAAGGTGAGCAGGACAATGGTAAAGCGGTATCCGAATCGTCGAATGTGTCGTTGAACACTGTCGTACGCCGCATCTGTCCCTCATAGACGCCCTCTGTGGCGCGCTGATCCAAGAGAATCGCATGTCCTTTATATTTGACGTCAAAAGCTTCCGCCGGGAGGTTGTTTGATGGTGCCTGTTTCTGATCCAAAATCCATGGTTGCCTTTGAGGCTGTTACCAAGCAGTTTGCCGGGCGTGATGGGCACTCTGCTTTCACAGCCCTTGATGGTATTGATCTTTCCGTTCCGAAAGGGGCCATTACCGGCATTATCGGCCGCTCCGGTGCCGGAAAATCCACGCTGATCCGTCTGGTCAACGGGCTGGAACTGCCCTCTACCGGCAAGGTGTTGGTGGATGGTGTCGATGTTGGCGGGCTTGGCGATGCTGGTTTGCGTGAGCTGCGCCGCTCGGTGGGCATGATTTTCCAGCATTTCAATCTGCTGGCGTCGCGCACGGTCTATGACAATATCGCATTGCCGCTGGAAATAGCAGGCTTTGATCGCGCGGCCATTCGGGCACGGGTCAAACCGTTGATCGATCTTGTCGGCCTTGGTGACAAGCAGGATCGTTATCCGGCTGAGTTATCCGGTGGGCAAAAGCAGCGTGTTGGCATTGCCCGCGCTCTGGCAACCGAGCCCAAACTGCTGTTGTCGGATGAGGCGACATCGGCGCTGGACCCGGAAACAACCCAATCCATTCTGGATCTTGTCAAGACGATCAACCGTGATCTTGGCCTGACAGTGCTGCTGATCACCCATGAGATGGAGGTGGTCAAGGCCATTGCGTCAGATGTGGCGGTGATTGACAAGGGGCGCATAGTCGAAAGTGGCCGCACCTTTGATGTGTTCACCCAGCCGCAACATGCCACAACGCAGGCAATGCTGTCTGGCTTGATCGGTTCAAAACTGCCGATCTGGATCACCAGCCGCTTGCAGCACAGCCAGCAGAGTGCAGAGCGGGTTTATGTGCGGCTGATCTTTTTTGGTCAAACATCTGAGCAGCCTTTGGTTGCAGGCTTGATCAATGAACTGGGGGTTGCGGTCAATATTCTTGCCGGAACCATTGATGAAATTGCTGGAGAGCCTTACGGGGCGCTGGTGGTCTCCTATCCGGCGACGCCCGATAGTGTGGCGCGGGCACAGAGCTTTTTTGCCCGCACGGGTCTGAAAACGGAGGTGCTTGGCTATGGCGCTTGATATGCTGCTGTCTCTTTTGTCCAAGGCGCTCTGGCAGACGGTGCAAATGGTGGCAATTGCTGGCGTCATTGGCACGTTGATTGGTCTGCCCATCGGGGTTTTTCTGGCCAATAGCGGCAAGGGCGAGCTGTTTGCGGCCCCTTTGATCAACAAGGTTGTTGGGTTGATTGTCAATGCCACCCGCTCCACGCCGTTCATCATTCTGGTGGTGGCGATCATTCCCTTTACCCGGCTGGTGGCGGGCACCTCGATTGGCACCAATGCGGCGATTGTGCCGCTGACCATTGCCACCATTCCATTTGTGGCGCGCCTGATTGAGGCGGCCATCCGCGAGGTGGACAGAGGCCTGATTGAGGCTGCGCGCGCCATGGGGGCCACGCGCTGGCAGATCGTCACCAAGGTGCTGATTGCAGAAGCCATGCCCGCCATCATCATGGCGTTGACCATGACGGCGGTGAGCCTGATCGGTTATTCGGCCATGGTTGGTGCTGTTGGCGGCGGTGGTCTGGGTGATCTGGGTATTCGCTATGGTTATCAGCGGTTTATGCCCGAAGTGATGGCGGCTGTGGTGATTGTGCTGATCCTGCTGGTGCAGTTGGTGCAAAGCTTTGGAGATGCACTGGCCAGACGCTTTGACAAGCGGCACCGCGAAAGCTGATTTCAAACATACACGAGACTTTAAAGGAGAGAGACATGAAAAAACTGATCTTTGCAGCGTCCATTGCTGCGGTTTTGTCGGCCGGTGCAGCATTTGCAGAGACGATCAAAGTGGGCGTCAGCGCTGGTCCTCATGCGCAGATTATGGAAGAGGTCAAGAAAGTCGCCAAGGACAAGGGCCTCGACATCGAAATTCTTGAGTTCACCGATTATGTCGTGCCCAATCAGGCTTTGGCCGATGGGGATTTGCAGGCCAATTCCTTTCAGCACCAGCCCTATCTGGACAATCAGGTCAAAGACCGTGGCTTCAAGCTGATCAGCGTCGGCCAGACCGTCAACTTCCCCATGGGTATCTACTCAAAGAAGGTCAAAAGCCTGGATGCGCTGAAGGAAGGGGCCTCGGTTGCCATTCCAAATGACCCAACCAATGGTGGCCGTGCGCTGTTGATTTTGGCTGATAAGGGCCTGATCACGTTCAAGGATGGTGCAGGCCTGAAGGTGACGCCAGCGGATGTGGTGGAAAATCCGAAGAAGCTGAGCTTTACTGAGCTTGATGCAGCGCAATTGCCGCGTTCACTGGATGATGTTGATGCCTCGGTGATCAACACCAATTATGCGCTGGAAGGTGGACTTGATCCGGCCAAGGATCCCATTGCCCGTGAAGGCGAAAAGGCCCCTTATATCAATGTGATTGCAGTGCGTGAACAGGACAAGGATAAGGCCTGGGTGAAAACGCTGGTGGAATCCTATCACAGCGCCCCGGTGAAAGATTTCATTCTGACAAAATTCAAGGGTGCCGTCGTCCCTGCCTGGTAAGCCACACAGCGTTATCAACCCTCGGGCTTGTTCCGAGGGTTGATCTTGATTATCCGAGCATCGGACCGCAAAGCAGGTTCGACTTTTCCCTGACAAGCTTAGAAGCGATAGGTGACACCGGCACCAATCAGCCAAGGATCAAGCTTTGCGCTGCCCTTGACCCTGCTGCCGCCAACGGTGGCTTCAAAATCAGGCCGCAGGTACAGCTTCTTCACGTCAAAGTTGACGCCCCAATGCTGGTCGAGCATATAGTCGAAACCGACCTGCAAGGCTCCACCAAGGGTATTCTTGATGTCGAGATCGGTCGTTGCCCCCGTAGCGGACTGATTGTAGAACATTGTGTAGTTCACACCGGCACCGACATAAGGCTTGAATGCGCCAAAATCAGTGAAATGATACTGAAGGGTCAGGGTTGGTGGCAAAAGCCAGGTTTTGCCCAGCTTGCCGAGACCGGCAATCGACCCCGTACCGGAGACGTTGGAATAGGTCGTGCCGAGGATCAGTTCTGCGGCAATATTGTCGGTAAAGTAATAGCTGAAATCCAGTTCAGGCGTCACGGTGTCGCTGGAGGAAATGCCGGAACCGGCAATGCCGTCAACCGAACCCTTGTTGCGTGTGACAACGCCGAGTGCACGCACGCGCACCTGCCATGGGCTATGGGGTGTCAGCGCAGGCTCAGCAGCTTCAGGGGCTGTTACGACTGGGGCAAGATCGGCCGCAGACGCCATAGGTGCCGCGCATGTCACGGCCGCAAGGGCAATTGCCGTCAGGCTCAAGGTCCGGGTTGTTGACATAGTGTCTCTCCTGATTATCAAATTCGCCAGCAGGGTCCCCCGCTGCATCATGGACGGACTATTCACAACCGCTGCGATTTTTCCCTTGAGTTAGATCAATTTTTCATCGTTATCTAAAGGACGACACCTGTCATTTGGGGTGATGTTGCCGTTTTGCATCAGTTAATTTGATGTCTGTCAATTTTCGCGGCGTCACTCTTCATCAACCACTTGTGATGAGAAAACCGCGCCAGAAAAGCCAGTGTGATGGCCTTTGTCACGCAAGTGATAAAAACCAATCCTAGAGTTTGTCAGGAAAAAGTGGCCGCCGGTTTTTCTGATCAGACAAACGAAAACAAGAGACGTCAGCTTGATAATCCGTTGCGGCGACCTCTTGTCGCTTGGTAAGCCGGACGTTTCAAAGACGTTTCGAAAAGGAAAATCACCATGCATCGTCATCTGCACAGGGTGGCTCTTCGTGCTGGCACAGCATTTTTGCTGGCCGGGCTCTGTCTCAGCTCTCCCGGATTTGCGGCCGCATCGATGGCCAATACGGCAACACCGATCAAACATCTCGTGGTGATTTTCCAGGAGAATGTTTCGTTCGATCATTATTTCGCCACTTACCCAAAGGCCGCCAATATTGAAGGCGAACCTGCATTTTCGGCATCCACCGATACGCCAAAAGACATTGATACGCTGGCCAATGCTGGCCTGCTGGACAACAACCCGAACAAGACCAACACTGGCAATGGTGTGGATGCCAGCCCGCCTTTCCGTCTCGATCGCACGCAGGCTGCCACCAATTCGCAAAATCATGGCTATACGGCAGAGCAGGCAGCGTACGACAATTTCGCCATGGATCTTTTCCCCGCCAATACCGGGCGTGGTACCAAGGGCGCGGCGGGGGCCTTTGGCACCAAGGGTCAGGTCATGGGCTATTATGATGGCAACACCGTCACAGCAATGTGGACTTATGCCCAGCATTTTGCTCTCAATGACCATTCGTTTTCGACCAATTTTGGCCCATCGACACCGGGGGCCATCAACCTTGTTTCTGGCCAGACCAATGGCATGAGCCTGCCGCCCGGCTATGGGTTGGAAAAAGACGGCACCTATTCGAAGGGCCGTGTTGTGCCTGATGGCACGGGTGGCTGGACCATGATCAACGATCTTGATCCCACTGGGGACATCTGCTCTGAAGGGCAGACGGGCTTGATGACGGGCCTCAACATTGGCGATATGCTCAATGACAAGAGCCTCACCTGGGGCTTTTTTGAAGGCGGATTTGATCTGAGCGTTAAAAATCCCAACGGCACCACGGGCTGCAAACGCTCGACCACATCCACGATTACCAAAATTGACAAGATGGATTACACGCCCCACCATCAACCTTTTCAATATTATCCATCGACCGCCAATCCGCAGCATATTCGCCCCAGTTCGGTTGATGTCATTGGTACCAGTCAGGATGGCGGAGCCAATCATCAGTATGACATCAATGATTTTTACGCCGTGCTGAAAAACGGCAACATGCCCGCTGTCAGCTTTTTGAAAGCACCAGCCTATCAGGATGGGCACGCGGGCTATTCCGATCCGCTCGATGAACAGGAATTCGTGGCAGATGTGGTCAACAGGCTGCAACAGTCGAAGGACTGGAAAGACACTGCCGTGATCATTCTTTATGACGATTCCGATGGCTGGTATGATCATGCCCACCACGTCATCAATCCTTCCAGCATTCCGGTCAAGGGCTATGACGTGCTGAATGGCTCTGCCTGCGGCACAGGCATACCGATGCCGGGTGTCAACGGCCAGCCAGTTCAGGGCCGTTGTGGCTATGGCACACGGCAGCCCTTGCTGGTGATCTCGCCTTACGCCCGGCAGAATTATATCGATCACACGGTGACAGACCAGACCTCCGTGATGCGCTTCATAGAAGACAACTGGATGGCAGGCCAGCGCCTTGGCGGCGGATCATTTGATGCTGTTGCCGGCTCCCTGAATGGCATGTTCGACTGGTCCAGGGCGCGCACCGACACGCTGATCCTTGATCCGAAGACCGGGCTGAAGAGCTGATTGTCAGACAGGACCGGATCAATGGTGAATGCATATCGAAAGTCCGGCCTTACGTTTTTGACGCTCGCGGGGCTTTGCCTCGCGGGGGCCACACCTGGTCTTGCCGCGCAGAATTATCAAACCACCAATCCGCAGATTGCACCGCTCAGTGCCGTGGCAAAACTGGGCAAGGCGATGTTTTATGATCAATCTCTTTCTGGCAGTGGCACCATGTCCTGCGCCAGCTGCCATGATCCCGCCCATCATTATGCCCCGGCCAATAGGCTGGCTGTGCAGCGTGGTGGGCTACATCTTGATAAAGCTGGCATTCGGTCAGCCCCAAGCCTTGCCTATACAATGGCAACGCCGCCCTTTTCGGTTGGGGTGGAAAACTCCGCTGAGGAAGCCGCGGAAGCGGCTCCAATGGCGGAAGCGTCCGGCATTGCGCTTGCTGCGCAGGCCGCGCCCGTGGCCGGGCCTCTGGCTGGTCAGCCGGTGGTGAAGGCGGTCGCTGCCGCCAACAATGCCGTGCCGCAAGGCGGCATGTTCTGGGATGGTCGCGTGGACAGTCTGGAAGAGCAGGCGCTTGGGCCGCTGCTGTCGCCCTTTGAAATGGCCAATCGCAATGAAGCCGAGTTGTATCAGAAAATCCGGGACCTATATGGCCCGCAATTGACCGCCCTGTTTGGGGCGCAAGTTGTGGATGACCGATCCATGATGCTTTCAGAAGTGGGTTTTGCCCTTGCCCGTTATCAGGTGGAGGACGCGGATTTTCATCCCTATTCCAGCAAATATGATGCCTATTTGCGGGGAAACGTGCAGTTGAGCGCCGCTGAAGCGCGCGGGCTAAAGCTGTTTGACGATCCCCAGAAAGGCAATTGTGCCTCTTGCCATCTGGACAAGATGACGGGAGATGGCCAGATGCCGAATTTTACCGATTATGAGTATGAAGCGCTTGGCCTGCCGCGCAATCCCGCCATTGCCGCCAATGACGATCCGACCTATTTTGATCGCGGTCTCTGCGGCCCATTGCGTCAGGATGACTTTGCCAAACAGCCACAAAACTGCGGCTTGTTCAAAACGCCGACCTTGCGCAATGTTGCCGAGCGTCATGTCTATTTCCACAATGGCGTTTATCACACACTGGAAGACGCCATCCGCTTTTACGTGGCCCGTGATACCGACCCGGCCAGCATTTATCCGGCAAAAGCAGATGGAACCGTCGATAAATTCAACGATATGCCCGACAGTGACAAGGGCAATATTGATGTGATTGACGCGCCCATGGACCGCAAGCCGGGGCAGCCGCCCGCTTTGAACGAGGCTGACATCAAGGATGTCGTGGCCTTTCTGAAGACCCTGACGGACGGCTGGGATGCGCAGAAACCATAAAGGGCAGAAGCCATAAAGGTAAGTCAGCCCTTTCTGGAGCATCGTGCCGAAAATCGGAGTCGGAGCAATGCTGTCGTTCCCACTTTTCGGACCAAAGCTGTAATCCTGTCGGAAAGAATATCAGGCGGCTTTCGTGGCTGCACGCGCCAGTTGACGCCCGGAGGCTGTGATCATGCCTGCAACACCATCCAGCCAGCCGGAGACCAGTTCCAGCGCCAGAAAGCGCTCACGCGTAAACGGACCCGGCATGACCAGATGTGCCGTCTTGGTCGCAAGGAAGCCGAAACGTTCATAGTAAGCGGCATCACCCACCAGCAACA
Source organism: Gillisella vitis (assembly GCF_014204625.1). Lineage (GTDB taxonomy): Bacteria > Pseudomonadota > Alphaproteobacteria > Rhizobiales > Rhizobiaceae > Allorhizobium > Allorhizobium vitis_F. The sequence goes on from NZ_JACHLU010000016.1 coordinate 55,601, forward strand.
CCGCGCCATGGCCACGCAGTTTGGCTTCCTGCAAGGCAGTGCGCATCAGGGCCGAGCCAATGCCCTTGCCCTCAACGGTGCAATCCACCGCGAGCGGTCCCAGCAGCAGCGCATCGACGGCATGGCCCTCATGATTCACACCGGCTTCAATGTTCCACAGCCGCACGGTGCCAATCACATGGCCCTTGCGGTCGCGGGCCACCAACGCCAGACCTTCTGCGGGAATACGGCCCCGGCGGATTTTTTCCGACGATTTTTTGGTCCGCTCAACCCCCATGACGCGATCGAGCAGCGCTTCGCGCGCCACAACATCCGCAGGGGTTTCAGCATCGATTTTAAAGCTTGGCTGCGCAAAAAAAGCGCGCACGGTATTGAGAACAGCGGCCATTGTGACCTCCTATCCAGGGGAGTTTCCAAATATTGTGTTGTTTTTCCGTGCCGGGATCAGACCGGCACGGCTGGAATAAGTCCGAGAAAATCTCAGATAATATAGGCCTTCAACGGATCAAAACCGTTAAATGCCACCGCCGAATAGGTCGTGGTATAAGCACCCGTACCTTCGATCAGCACTTCATCGCCAATGGTCAGCGACAGCGGCAGCGGATACATGTTCTTCTCATAGAGAACATCGGCGCTGTCGCAGGTGGGGCCAGCCAACACGCAAGGCTCCATCTCGTCACTATCGCGGGCGGTGCGGATCGGGTAGCGGATCGCTTCATCCATGGTTTCAGCCAGGCCACCAAACTTGCCGATGTCGAGGAACACCCAACGGTGTGCATCGTTGTCGGACTTTTTGGAGATCAGCACCACTTCAGCCTTGATCACACCGGCATTGCCCACCATGCCGCGACCGGGCTCAATGATGGTCTGCGGAATGTTGTTGCCGAAATGCTTCTTCAGCGAGGCATTGATGGCCTGACCATAGGCTTCTGCCGATGGAATGTCGCGCAGGTACTTGGTTGGGAAACCTCCACCCATGTTGACCATTTTCAGCGTAATGCCCTGCTTGGCCAGTTGCGAAAACACCCGCTTGGCATCGCCAAGGGCTGCATCCCAGGCATCCACCTTGGTCATCTGCGAACCAACGTGGAAGGAAACCCCAAAAGATTCCAGACCCTGCTGGTGGGCATAGACCAGAACGTCAACAGCCATCTGTGGCACGCAGCCGAACTTGCGGCTCAAAGGCCATTCAGCGCCTTCACCATCGGTCAGAACGCGGCAGAATACGCGGGCACCGGGCGCGGAGCGGGCGATTTTTTCCACTTCTTCATGGCAATCGACAGCAAACAGGTTGATGCCGAGCGCATGTGCGCGGGCCACATCCCGTTCCTTCTTGATAGTGTTGCCAAAAGAAATGCGGGCGGGTGTTGCGCCAGCGGCCAGCGCCATTTCGATTTCAGCCACAGAGGCGCAATCGAAGTTGGAGCCGAGCGAAGCCAGCAGCGAGAGCACTTCAGGCGCTGGATTGGCCTTGACAGCGTAGTAAATGGCGCTATCGGGCAGCGCATGGCGGAATGCGCCGAAATTGTCACGCACGACATCAAGGTCCACAACGAGGCAAGGGCCTTCTGGACGGTGGGTGTTGATGAAGTCACGGATGCGAGCGGTGGTCATCGGCTGATCCCTTCCATATTCCAAAGGTTACCGGTGCTGTATAACAGCGCCAGATGGACAAAGTGCGACAACTGCTCTCACGGTGCCAGTTGGTGGAGACACTGGCGACGTGTCAGCGATTGAACGCGGAACGGTGGATAAACGCCCTCTTGCCTGAGAGCATATTATCCGCTTTGTCTGCCATGGATTGGAGGGTAGCCCCTACCGCACTTCCGGCAATGATGGTGTGCCTCTACAGTTAATCCGGCTGATGGAAAGCCGGAAGAGACTAGAAAGGCCCGCACCGTCGTTGCTTCAAGATGTCCTCGCATTTCTCAGTTGGCCGAGATAGCGACTGGAGGGGTTAATTCCAGGTACCTTACCGATTCCTCACCACATCGAGGGTCGGCGGACACCCACAGGCACGTGCGACTTTGGGCAAGGAGGGGTTTATGAAAACACGCCGTCATAATCAAGCACTTTTTGCAAGCCCGGATAATTTTTTATTGTCGTGTTTTTCGGGCGATGAAAATTGAACAATGATAGGCTATTGTTCACCACGCACAGGCTGATTTGGAGACACAATTTTGGACACTCTCACCCGTATCCGCGCCTTTATTGATGTTGTGGAGGCCGAAGGCTTTTCGGCTGCCGCCCGCAAGACCGGACGCTCCAAGGCCTTGTTATCCAAATATGTTCGGGAGCTGGAAGACGAGCTGGGTGCGCTTTTGCTCAACCGCACCACGCGGCAATTTTCCATGACGGAGGCCGGACACACCTATTTTCGCTCTGCTGCCGACATTTTGAAAGAGATTGACAATCTCGCCGATCTGGTGCGCGAAAACAATGCCGACATTCGCGGCAAGATCCGCATGACCGTGCCGCGGAGTTTTACCGATGCGGAAGTGGGCCAGTCCCTGATTGATTTTGCTCTGGAACACCCTGATCTTTCCATCGAAATTGTCGCCGAAGACCGATTCGTTGACTTGATCGAGGAGGGGTTTGACCTCGGCATTCGTGTCACCAAGCTGGATGATTCGGGCATGATTGCCCGCAAGCTCGCGGATTTCCGGGTCTATACCTGCGTCAGTCCGAAATTTCTGGAGAAATATGGTCCGCTGGCCCACCCGCAGGATTTGTCGAAAGTCCCCATGCTGATCGATACCAATGGCCGGGGCCATAATACATTGCGGCTGCAAGGCCCGACGGGCGAGCCTTTCTCTGTCAATATCTCCGGGCCGCTTGAAGTCAACAGTCCACAAACCACCCTGCGCGGTGCTCTTTCTGGTCTGGGGGCTGCCATTCTGCCGGATTTTGTTGCCCGCTCCCATATTCAAAGCGGTGCGCTGATCTCGATTTTTGAGGATTACATGCCAACGGGACGCGGTATTTATGCCGTATACCCCCACAGGCGCTATCTGCCTGCCAAAGTGCGCGCCCTGGTGGATTTCATGCACAATTGGTTCAAGCGCAACGGTCCCTGCACACCCGGCGCGGGCGGAGCGAACTCCTAAGTCGAGATGCCCCATTTCCGTCCGATTGCTGACCCATAACCACCCAGACCAGCGACAACGAATATGAGATGATGAAAACAGTCGAAAAACTTCTTGTCACTGGCCTGCTGTGCTCAACCGCCGCCCCTGCCTTTGCGCACCCGCATGTGTTTGTCGATGCCCGTCTGGAGGTGGTGGCCGCTGCTGACAATACCGTGAAGGAATTGCGCAACACCTGGCGGTTTGATGAGGTGTTTTCCTCCAGCGTGCTGATGGATTTTGACAAGAATGCCGATCTGAAGCTCGACGCCAGCGAGCTGCATGATATTGCCAATACCATCCGCTCATCCCTTGGCGATTATGGCTATTTCACCTTCATCACCGCCAGCGGTGCCACCATCAAGGCCACCAGGCCGCAGGTGTTCAATGCCGATTACAAAAACAATCGCCTGCTGGTCTATTTCATCACCAGGCCGGAAAAACCCATTCCCATCAAGGGAAACCTGAGTTTTGGCGTCCATGATCCGACCCTTTATACCGCCATCGATTTTAAAAATGACAGTGATCTTGTGGTCACCGGCGACGGGTTTAAAAAATGCAAGGCCACGGTGGTACGGCCAAACCCGGATGATGTGATCAAGCAAAATCAGGCCAGTCTGACGGAGGCGTTTTTCAACGACCCTACTGGCACGGATATGGGCAAGCTCTATGCCACGAGGCTTGATCTGGCATGTTGAGGTTTGGGTTGAACGATCATGGTGAGCGGCTATGCGAGGATAGCAGCATGTTTAAATACCTGTCCTTTCTCAGCCTCGCACTCATCCTTCTGCCAGCCTTAGCCCATGCCGGGTCCCCACTCGGCATCGGCACATCCGAGCCATCCTTCCAGATGAACGGCCCCCTGGCCCCGGTCATGCTGTGGATCAACATTCATCAGGAAGAGTTTTACCGCACCCTCACGGCCTCTTTGCGCGATATGCGCGAAAACACCCATGCGCTGTGGACTCTGATCGGCCTGTCCTTTGCCTATGGTGTGTTTCATGCCGCAGGCCCTGGCCATGGCAAGGCGGTGATCTCGTCTTATATGATTGCCAATGAGCTGGAGCTGAAGCGCGGCATCAGCATCTCGATTATCTCATCGCTGCTGCAAGGCTTTGTCGCCATTGCCACGGTGGGCGTGATTTTTCTCGCTCTGCGCGGCAGCGGGATTACGCTGACGCAGGCGACCAACACCATGGAAACCGCGAGTTTTGCGCTGGTGGTGCTGTTTGGCCTGTGGCTGCTGTGGCGCAAATTGCGGGACATCTGGCGAATGCCGAGAGTACGGTCACCTGCCATTATTGCAGGTGGTGCAACGGCGCAGCTTTTCGGCGATAGCTCCACCCCGGATTTCGCCTTCTCCAACACGACTGTGAAAACCGGGCTACGCTTTCAGGCTGAGGCTCTTGACCATGATCACACAGCACTGAGACACGATGAAATCTGCGAGGATTGCGGTCGCAGTCATCTGCCTGATCCGAGCATGGTCGGCACTGAGAACTTCAATCTCAAGGAGGCGTGGTCGGCCATCATGGCCGTGGGCTTGCGCCCATGCTCCGGCGCTTTGCTGGTCATGACGTTTTCAATGCTCAATGGCCTTTATCTGGGTGGTATTCTCTCGGTTTTTGCCATGGCGGCAGGCACCGCCATCACCGTGTCGGTGCTGGCCATCATTGCGGTGGGTGCCAAGGGGCTTGCCGTGCGGATCGCCGGACCCGGCTCTTCGGCCGGACGCAGGGTGGGATTGGCCATCGAGATTGGCGGCGCGCTGTTCGTGATTATCCTTGGCTGCCTATTACTCGGCGCATCATTGCAAGGCTATCACCTATCATCAGGATGACTGGTGATAACCTTGCTTTTTTGTTTGCATCCCTGCGGCTCCAAAGCGACTTTGTCCCTTTGGCGATAGATGCGGGTTATTACCTGTCATCAGGATGACGGCGCTGATAACGCGCCCGCAGCCAGAAGATGGCAAAAAACGACAGCAGAATCAGCGAACCAACCGTTGCTGCCAGAAGTGGTGAGAAGTCGCCAATCCACAGCACCAGTTTGGGCATGAAGCCCATGGCAAGGCCAAAGCAGAGAAGAATGAGACCTGCGGCCATCGCCGACTTTTTGTCCTTTGGGGTCATGGAGCAGCCTTTGCCAATACACTCGCGCGAATATCCTCCAGCCGTTGTTTCTGCTGGCCGCTGTCGTCAAAATTCTGCGGATCAAGCCAGAGTTCAAACGCCGCTTTCAGCACCGGCCACTCGCTATCAATCATCGAAAACCATGCCGTATCGCGGTTCTTGCCCTTGGAAATCACATGCTGGCGAAACACCCCTTCAAAGGTAAAGCCATAGCGGGCGGCTGTGATCTTGCTTGGCGTATTGTCGTTGTGGCACTTCCACTCATAACGGCGGTAGCCCAGATCTTCAAACACATGCCGGGCCAGCAGATAGTGGACTTCCGTTGAGAGCTTTGAGCGCTTCATGGCTGGCCCGTGGGCCACTGACCCCACTTCCACCACGCCATTTTTAGGATCTGGCCGCATCAGGCTGGCCATGCCGACAATGCTGTCATCGGGTTTTGCGCGAAACACATGGGTGATCAGACTGCCGCTGGCATTGGCCCCATCCAGCCAATCGCCAAAGGCTTCAGCGCCGCTGAAATCATCATTGGGAAAATAGCGGATCAGGGCATTGACGCCGCCATCGCCGCCCAAGCCTTCCCATAGGGCGGCGAGATGCTCGTCGCGCGCAAAGGGTTCAACCACCACAAAACGCCCTTCGAGCCGCACCGGGCCGGGTGCGGCAACCTTATAATTGCGCAGATCCTGCATGAAAAATCCTCTTCTTGCTTTTAGAAGAATTAGGACAGGCCGCCCTCGAAGGCAAAGGAAAACAGCAGGCTTGGGAAGCGCAAAAGCACTATCCGTTTTGCGCCGGCAACTTTGCGGCAGCAACCGTTGCCTCAATATGATCGATCAGACCATCGGCGAGGCCCAGCCGCCCGGCCAGCAGGTCCAGATAGCCGCGTTCAGCCCGCGTATCCGGCTCGATTGTCAGGCGAGATGCTGTGTAAAGCTCCACCTTCTGCTCTTCGGTGCGGGCCGCAGCCACCAGCGCATCCAGATCGGTGGGATTGGCCAGTTCCGCCTCAATAAAGGCTTCTGCCTCGGCTCCCAATTCCTCCACATGCAGCTTTTGCATGATGTTGGCGCGCTCATCAGCATCAATATGACCATCGGCCTTGGCAGCCGCAATCATCGCCTTGATCAGGGTCAGGGCAAAATCATTGCTCATGCCCGTGTCGGTGTTAAAGGCGGAATCGGCGGGAGGAGCCGCAAGTTCTGGCAAGGATGGAATGTTTTCGGGTGCCTGCCCACTCTTGTAACTGCGATAGGCCTGATAGCCGAGACCGGCAATCAAGGCCAGACCGCCCAGCTTCAAGGCCCCTCCGGCCAGCGAGCGGCCTGTTTTGGTGCCCAGCAGCACCGAGGCAAGTGCACCTGTCTTCCATGGATTGGCCTTGGCAATATTCACCGCATCGCGGCTTTTACCACCCACCGTTCCACCAAGACCCGGAATCTGCGATCCCAGAAACTGCCCCAGCAGCTTTTTAGCATCCAGCATTGCTATCTCCTCTTGCTTGTCAGAGCAGAGATAGGAACGCCCAAACCTTTTCCCAAGGTTCGGGCGTGACTTTCTGGCGAAATGCTCAGATTTATCTCTTGCGAGGATTATCCTTTGAGGGCGCAAGCCTCGGAGGCCAACTTGGTGATTCCAGCCCAGTCGCCAGCCGTCACCAGGTCTTTCGGCGCAACCCACGATCCGCCAACGCAGACAACATTGGGCAGGCTCAGGTAATCCCTGGCATTTTTCAGTGAAATTCCACCTGTGGGGCAAAACAGCGTGCCGGACAACGGCGATGACAGGGCTTTCAGATAAGCAGCACCACCCGCCTGCTCGGCGGGGAAGAATTTCAGCACCTCATAGCCCTTTTCACGCAAATTCATCACTTCGCTTGCCGTGGCTGCACCGGGCAGAAGCGGAATGTCGGAGGCGGCAGCCGCTGCCAGCAACTCAGGCGTGGTGCCGGGGCTGACGATGAATTGTGAGCCAGCCGCAACAGCCGCTTCAAAATGGGCCGGATTGAGAATGGTGCCTGCACCAACAACAGCCCCCTCCACTTCACCCGCCACCCGCTTGACCGCCTCAAGTGCTGCTGCCGTGCGCATGGTGATTTCAATGGCCTTGAGACCACCCGCCACCAATGCCTTGGCCAGAGGCACCGCATGGGCCACATCATCAATGATCAACACCGGAACAACTGGTTGAAGCTTGAGAACAGCCAGTAGTTTATCAGTCTTCGCACCCATAAGATTTCCACCCTTCAAACGATTGAATTTCTCCTGATTAGCGCGCCACACCCGTCCTGTCGAGGCAAATGCGCACACCCGCCCCGAACAGACCAACGTCTGCCAAGGCCACTCTTGCCAATAGAGTGCAATTCTATAGAGTAATCTTGGAAAAGAGGGGAAAAGTCGTCATGGCCAAGGAAATTGAGCGTAAATTTCTGGTTCGCAGCGATGTCTGGCGCAAGCATGTCAGCCAGTCCTCACGCCTTGTTCAGGGCTATATCCTGTCTGATACGGATCGGTCCGTGCGCGTGCGCATCAAAAACGATAGATGTGCAACTTTGACAATCAAGATCGGCCATGTCGGGCTGACCCGCGATGAATTCGAATATGATATTTCATTGCAGGACGGTCAGGAAATGATTGAGAAATCATTGGGGCAAGTGATTGAAAAAATACGCTATAACGTCGAATACGGTGGCTATCTCTGGGAAGTGGACGTGTTTGAAGGCGCTCACGCCGGGCTGATCGTTGCCGAAGTCGAGCTGGATCATGCCAGTGATGACCCACCGATGCCGCCATGGATTGGTCTCGAAGTGACGGGCGATAAGCGCTATTCCAACCAATGGCTGGCCATGTCGGCCCCCAGAGCAGCGCGGCGCAATGACCTATCAGCTAAGGCCTGAAGACGGCCTGATTGTCAGCGCCAAAGCCGTGCTGACACAGCAGTTGCTGGCAGCGGCACAAAGTCTTGAAAACCCGGACCATGGCCGAAATGATGCAGTCCACCGGGCCAGACGACGTTTGAAGCGTGCGCGTGCACTCTATCGCCTGATTGCGGCTGCGGCCCCCGAATTTCGCAAAATCGAAAATGTCCGATTGCGGGATATTGCCCGCGACCTCGCTACCTTGCGCGATGCATCGGCGCTGGTGGAAACGGTGATCTATCTGCAAGCATGGACCCAAAGCGAGGAGGAGCGGCAGGCTCTGGACACGGCATTGCACGTGCTGACTGCGCAATGTGAACAGACGGTTGAGCATGATGAGGTGTGGAATACCCATATCGTGAGCGCCTCTGCCGCCTGCCGACAGGCGGCAGAGGCGCTGGCTGTGCAAGACATCCCTCTTCGTCGGGCAAAAGCCAGTCGTATTCTTGAAAAAGCATGGAAGACCCTGCTGAAAAAAGCCCATCATGCCATGGCTGCCTGCCATGAGGGCAACGAGGCTGAGAGCTATCACGATTTGCGCAAGGCAACTCAAACCTATTGGATGTATCTGTCGCTGTTGCGCGATCTTTGGCCCAGTGCTTTTGCGCTGAAACGTCAAAGCGCCAAGCAATTGGCGGATCAACTGGGGCATGAGCATGATTTGTCCATGCTGACAGCGGCTCTGGACCAGCAGGCAAGCCGATTTGCAGGCGGTGAAACCCTCTCGCACCTGTTGGGAATCGTCATTCGCCAGCAGCAGGCCCTGCGCGCAGAGGCCTTGGCGGCGGCCGAAACCCTGTTTGGTGATCACGCTGCGCAGGAACCCGCTATTATCGCCAGCCTATGGCAGCGATACGCTGATGCGCATCAAGACTGACCTGATCGCGGAGGATGGCCGGATCGCACCACATCCGGCATTTGCGCAATTTGCCTGCATCTTCATCCATCGCCGATGGTCATCGAATCCGGTTTTCAACCATTCGGCTTGACTTGACAAAACTCAAAGCAACGCTGTCACGCTAAAATCAATTGATTCTCGGCGAAAGAGGCAGTATTTCGCAGATCATGACAGATGATCTTCACATTCCACGCCATGAAGAGGGCGGCACGTTTTGCGTGGCTGCTCTCTATCATTTTGCCTCTTTCCCGCGGTTTGAAAGCTTCCGCGAGCCGCTGCTTGCGCTGTGCAAAGAGCAGGGCATCATGGGAACGTTGCTGATTGCCCATGAGGGCATCAACGGCACGGTGGCGGGCACGGATGCGGGCATTGCCACGATGTTGGCGTACTTGCGCGCCCAGCCGGAATTTGCCAATCTCGAGCACAAGGAAAGCCGGGCATCGAAAATGCCCTTCCTGCGCATGAAGGTGAAGCTGAAAAAAGAGATCGTCACCATGGGCGTCGAAGACATCGACCCCAACAAGATCGTCGGCACCTATGTGGACCCGAAGGACTGGAATGCGCTGATTTCAGACCCGGACACGATTTTGATCGACACCCGCAATGATTATGAAACCGCGATTGGTATCTTCCGGGGTGCTGTTGACCCCAATACCAAGACGTTCCGCGAGTTTCCCGATTGGGTCAAGAACAATCCTGGCCTGCACAATAAGCCGAAGATTGCCATGTATTGCACCGGCGGCATCCGCTGCGAAAAGGCCACGGCCTTCATGAAGCAACAGGGCTTTGAGGATGTGTACCACCTCAAAGGTGGCATTTTGAAATATCTTGAAAACGTGCCGGAAGACGAAAGCCTGTGGGATGGTGCCTGCTTTGTGTTTGACGAGCGCGTCTCTGTCACCCACGGTCTGAAAGAAGGCAACCACCTGCTTTGTCACGCCTGCCGTCATCCAATTACGCCTGACGATCTGGCTTCACCCCATTATGAAGCCGGTGTCTCCTGTCCCAATTGCTATGAAACCCGAACCCAGGCAGACAGAGACCGCTACCGCCAACGCCAGAAGCAGATTGCGCTGGCGAAGGAGCGCGGTGAGAAGCACATCGGCAGCTGACAGCGTCGACGTCCGGTTCAATCTGAACCTGATAGACTCTGAAGGGCGAAAATGAACTCTTTTGACGTTGATGCGTTATCTGCTCAGTTTCAAAGATTGAGGAGTTCGCATGGACATCATTCGTATTCTTTTCGCCATCCTTTTGCCGCCCGTCGGCGTGTTCCTGCAAGTTGGTCTGGGTTTGCAGTTCTGGCTGAATATTCTGCTGACATTGTGTGGTTATCTGCCCGGCATCATTCACGCGCTCTGGGTGATTCTGCGCCGGTGACAGCAGGAAAATTACCCACGATCAGAGGCGCGGCGGGGAAGGGGATAGACCACTTTTCCGTCTTCCTCGCCGCGTGGAAACTGTCCGTCCCGATGACGGCGCTCATTGGCTTTGTAGCCCGCCGGGCTGACGCCGATATAGTGTTTGAACATGCGTGAGAAATAATAGGGATCACTGAATCCGGTGAGCTCTGCCGATTTTTTCACCGACACCCCCCCTGCCAACAGACCCATGGCGCGCTCCATACGCTTGAATTCCTGGTATTTGGTCGGGGTAAAGCCGACCTGTCTGCGAAAGATACGGCGAAAATAATCGCGATTGTAGGGAATCGACGCCAGCACCTGCTCGACAATGTTGTCATCCATCGGATCGGCGGCAATGCGACTGGAGGCAACCATCACGGCCAGCGAAAGTTGATCCGGGTTGTTGAGGGCGGCTTCCTGCTGTGGTCGCCAGCCGAGAAATGCTGCTTCCATGAACTGGATCAGCAACACCATGAACATATGGTGCTGGATCAGCGTTGTGGATGACAGCGGCACGCTTTCTCGATAATAGCGCACCAGCGGCTCCAGCATGGACCAGTGCGGCAATGTCACGCTCCGTCTGATGTTCATCTGCGAAATCAGATCCATCCGGCCAAACACCTCAAGGGAAAAATGCTGGGCAAGACCGGTATAAGGCTCTTGTGAGGTGGATCGACCAGCAAAAGGCATGTTGGCCTCGATCAGCATGGCACAGCCCGGCGTCATCACAATCTCTTCGCCGTCAATCTGATAGCGCGCGCTGCCTGTCAGGCAGATGACCAGATCGTGCACGCTGTTGACCTTGTCAACACTCCAGCGCGGCGAATGCTGCATCTTGATGGCGGAGCGCGTCAGCGCCAGACTGACAGCATTCACGGGAATACCCGCCAAAACTGTATGTTCAGTTTTCTCCATCTTTTTGTCCTGAATTCTCTATTCTCGCAAACGGGTATGCTAGTATATTACTTTCAACCAAGAGAAAGTCCATACAGGAGCGTGGGTCTGACGGCTTTGGAGTGACCGAAGGATTTTCAGCAAATTCAGTATTTTATACTGATTTTCGACGCTATGGACTGAAAAAATCGAGTGTCATCTGACCACGGGGAGGAGCGGGGTGAGAGAATGGAGTCATGCCGAAGGCATGTCAACTGTTGTTATCCCGATTGGATAAATGCACAAATTGGACGATAGACATTGCGTTAAAACCACCGAAATCGGCGAATGTTCGCGCAACCACGCGGTGATGAGAGCGGGTGATGGTGCATGGCCAACCCCTGTTGCGCGCGCCGCCTGCCATGATGTGGCACTATCCGGCTTTGCCTTGCCGCAGCGTGCGACGGAAGGGATGGCTGCATGAGTGGTGAGAACCGTTTCATGGGGCTGGTCTATCTCGCCCCCTATATTGTTGGCCTGCTGCTGTTTACCGCGCTGCCGTTTGTGGTGTCGTTTTATCTCAGCTTTACCGATTATAACCTGATGAGTGCGCCGGTGTTTACTGGCTTTGCCAATTATATCAAGCTGTTCACAGCAGACCGCACCTTTCGCAAATCCCTGTCGGTGACGCTGTTTTATGTGCTGCTGACGGTGCCGCTGAAGTTGATTTTTGCGCTGTTCATTGCGGTGATCCTGAACTATCGGCTGAAATTCATCAATTTCTTCCGCACGGCCTTTTACGTGCCCTCGATTCTCGGTGGTTCCATCGCCATTGCGGTGATGTGGCGTTATATTTTTGCCGACACCGGCATTGTCAATATGGCGCTGACCTCGATGGGCTTTGAGGCAGTCAACTGGTTTGGTGATCCGACCAATGCGCTGTTTACCATCACGCTTTTGCGCCTGTGGCAATTTGGCTCGGCCATGGTGATCTTTCTGGCAGCCCTGCAGAGCATTGATAAGTCGCTCTATGAGGCCGCATCCATTGATGGAGCCAGCCGCTGGCGCGCCTTTGTGCACATCACCCTGCCGCTGATTACGCCGGTGATCTTTTTCAATCTCATCATGCAGATGGTGCAGGCCTTTCAAGAGTTTAACGGTCCCTACATCATCACCCAGGGCGGGCCGCTGAAGTCCACCTATCTGTTGCCGCTGTATATTTACGACGAGGCCTTCAAGCGCTTTGATATGGGCTATGCCTCGGCCATCGCCTGGGTGCTGTTTGCCATCATCATGGTGCTCACCGTCATTGCCTTCTGGTCGTCGCGCCACTGGGTCTATTACGCTGGCGACAAGAGGAGCTGATCCCATGACCGACCACGTTCTTCATTCTTCTCTTGCGGCCTCTGATGATGCTGATGTGATCCGCCGCAAGCAGGCCCGCCGTCAGCTGATCAGCGCGGTTCTCCGCTACGGCATTTTAGGGGCTGTCGGGCTGCTGATGCTCTATCCGCTGATCTGGCTGGTGGGGGCCTCGTTCAAGACCAATTCGGAAATGTTTGCCAATCCGGGCTTTTGGCCCAATTCACCAACGCTGGATGGCTATATCAAAGGCTGGCAGACATCCACCGCTTATAGCTTTGGCCATTTCTTTCTCAACACCGCCTATATCATTGTGCCGAAAGTAATAGGGACTGCGATTTCCTGCACGGCAGTGGCCTATGGTTTTGCAAGGTTTGACTTTCCGGGCAAGAAAATCCTGTTTGGCTCGCTGATTGCCACGCTGCTTTTGCCCAATGTTGTCACCCGCATTCCGCAATATCTGCTGTTTCGCGATATGGGCTGGCTGGACAGTTTCCTGCCGCTCTGGGTGCCATCGGCGCTTGCGGGAGATGCCTTCTTTGTCTTCATGCTGGTGCAGTTTCTGCGCGCCATTCCGCGCGATATGGAAGAGGCGGCGCGCGTCGATGGGGCCAATAGCTGGCAGGTTCTGGTGTTTATCGTTGTGCCCATGCTGGCCCCGGCGCTGATCTCGGTGTGCCTGTTTCAGTTCATGTGGAGCATGAACGATTTTCTGGGGCCGCTGATTTACATCTCCTCGGTTGATAAATTCCCCGTCTCGCTGGCGCTGAAACTCTCCATCGACACCACGGAAGCTTTTGAATGGAACCGCATTCTGGCGATGTCGGTCGTCACCATCCTGCCTGCGCTGATCGTGTTTTTCATCTCGCAGAAATATTTCATCGAAGGCATCTCGTCTGGCGGGGTCAAAGGATAAAACAATGGCACGTTTGCAACTGAAAAATCTCGAAAAGACCTATGGTGGCTTCAAGGCGGTGCATGGCATCAATCTGGATGTGGCTGATGGCGAATTCATGGTGCTGGTTGGTCCCTCCGGTTGTGCCAAATCCACTACGCTGCGAATGATTGCCGGGCTGGAGCAGGTGAGCGGCGGTGAAATCCGCATTGGCGACAGTCTCGTCAATGACAAAGCTCCCGGCGAGCGCGGCATTGCCATGGTGTTTCAAAACTATGCGCTCTATCCGCATATGAAAGTGCGCAAAAACCTGTCCTTTGGCCTGCGCCTCAAGCGCCGCCCCAAGGATGAGATCGAGGCCTCGACGCAGGAAGTCGCGGGCATTCTGGAAATCGGCGATTATCTGGAGCGCCTGCCCAAGCAATTGTCGGGTGGTCAGGCCCAGCGCGTGGCTGTGGGCCGCGCCCTGATCAAAAAGCCGCAGGTGTTTTTGTTTGACGAGCCTTTGTCCAATCTCGACGCCAAATTGCGGGCCTCGATGCGGGTGCGCATCACTGATCTGCACAAGCAGCTGAAGGCCAATGGCCTGCAATCCACCGTGGTCTATGTCACCCACGACCAGACGGAAGCCATGACCATGGGGGACCGCATCTGCGTGATGAAGGAAGGCGTGATCATGCAGGTGGCCGATCCGGTGACGCTGTACAACCGTCCGGCCAATGCCTTTGTTGCAGGCTTTATCGGTAGCCCGGAAATGAACCTGATGGACTGTGAGCTGACCGGCGACCGGGTGACAATCGGCAGCCAAGTGTTGCAGCTTGCGCCGGAAATGATGAGCCGGCTGAAGCCAAAATCTGGTGGTCAGGTGACCTTGGGCGTACGGCCACAGCATTTTTCGATTGTGGATCAGGCAACAGTAAACGCTTTGAGTGGTCAGGTGTCTCACGTCGAATTCATGGGGCACGAGGTCTATCTGCACGTCAAGGTTGAAGGCCGTCCGCTGATCGCTGTGGCTGAAGCCAGCCGCTATGACCGTGGCAAAATCAGCGGTGACATGGTCCGCCTTCTGCCTCAGCCGGGCGCGTCGCATATTTTTGATCGGGCAACGGGCGAGAATATCTCGCTAGCCCATTTGCAATAAGCACAGATTGTTCTGGGAGGAGCGACATGAGGAAGATTACGGCAGCATTTTTGGGTCTCGCCATGGCGGCCACCAGTTTGGGTGCGGCGCATTCCGCGACATTGCGCATGTCCTGGTGGGGCAGCGATGATCGCCACAAGGCAACGCAGGAGGCCTTGAAGGTTTGCGGCGCAAAATTTGGCCATACCATCAATCCCGAATTCACCGGCTGGACCGGCCATCAGGAAAAGATCACCACCCAGATTGCCGGTGGCACCGAAGCCGACATCATGCAGATCAACTGGCCTTGGTTGCCAATTTTCAGCAAGAAGGGCGATGGCTTTGCTGATCTCAACCAGTTCAAGGACATTATTGATCTCAGTCAGTGGACAGCGGCCGATCTGGAAGGCGGTACCGTCAAGGGCAAGCTGAACGGCGTGCCGGTCTCGACCACGGGCCGCGTGTTTTTCTTCAACAAGACCACATTTGAAAAAGCTGGTCTGAAAGTGCCGACCACATGGGAAGAGCTGCTGGCCGATACGCCGATCATCAAGGAAAAACTCGGTGCCGATGCCTATCCGTTTGAGGGTGCCGCACTGGATGCGCGCTTGCAATTGACGCTGCGTGTGACGCAAAAAACCGGCAAGTCCTTCATTGATCCAGAGACCAATCAGGTGGCGTGGACAGAGGCCGAACTGGCCGAAGGGCTGAAATTCTACAAGACCATGATGGATCAGGGCACTATCATGTCGTGGAAGCAGGTGGCAGGCACGGGCAATATTCTGCTGCACGAAAATCCCAACTGGGCCAATGGCAAGATTGCCGGAACCTATCAATGGGATAGCGTTTACAGCAAAATCGCAACGCCCATGGAAAAAGGACAGGAACTGGCACCCGTGCCGCTGTTGAGCGTGGCCGATGCCAAGACCCAAGGGGTGTATCGCAAGCCTTCCATGCTGTTTGCCATTTCCAAAAACAGCAAGGAGCCAAAGGCGGCTGCACAAGTGATCAATTGCCTGCTGAATGATCCTGAGGCTGTGACAATTTTGGGGGCAACACGCGGTATTCCGTCCAGCAAGGCAGCGCTCGCGGTGCTGGAGAAGGATGGCAAAATCAAGCCAGAACAAGTCCTGGCCCATAAACTGGTGATGGATGCAACAGGCCCGAAAATCTCGCCGCTCTATGAACATCCCCGCGTCACGGAGGCGTTTGATTCCGTATTCGAGGCCTATTCCTACGGCAATGTCTCGGCTGATGCGGCGGCACAGGAAATCATCGAGAGCGTCAACGACGCGCTGAGTGGTTTGTAACGTCTGACGTCGGTGCCAGAGACATTGGATCTGGCACCTGTTCTCATAAGGATGGTCGCATGGATAGGCTAGAGTGTTTGGCGGTGACTGCCCGAACGGCAAGCTTCGCGTTTTCGGCAGCAGACAATCTTTATGCTCTGGAAAAAGCAGTGCCATGGCGGCTGTTGGATGCCAATGACAGACTGGTGCAGCAGGGCGAGACCGCAACCGTGGTTTTCATGCTGAGCGGGCTTGAGCCGGATCGTCGGTACCGTCTGCTGATGGATGAGATCAGCATTGCCTTTTCCACGCAGGTCGAAACCGCCTTGCTTGATATTGCCGATTTTGGTGCAAGCCTTGAGGCAAAAGACAATACCCGCGCCATTCAGGCCGCAATCAACGCTCTGCCAGAGCATGGCACCCTGCGCGTGCGGGCTGGAAACTGGCATTGCGGACCGCTGTTTTTGAAAAGCCGCATGACTTTGCTGCTTGAAAAAGACGCCCATCTGCTCGGCTTGAGTGATCGTGCGCATTATCCGATTTTGCCGCCCCGTGATGAGGGCGGCCGTGTGCTGGGCACATGGGAAGGGGTGGCGGAGGCCTGCTTTGCCAGCCTGATTACGGCGGTGGATTGCACCGATCTGGCAATCACCGGCGAAGGGGTGATTGACGGCGGTGGTGATCGGGGGGACTGGTGGACATGGCCAAAAGAGACCCGCGACGGTGCACGCAGGCCCCGCACCGTGTTTCTCTCCCATTGTGAGCGGGTGACGCTGTCGGGCATCACTGTCTGCAACTCACCCTCATGGACCATTCATCCGGTTTTGTCGCGTGATGTTCGGGCGTTTGGTATCTCCATTCACAATGATCCTTATTCGCCCAATACCGACGGGCTCAATCCCGAATGCTGCCGGGATGTCAGCCTGAAAGGCGTGTTCTTCTCGGTGGGGGATGATTGCATTGCCATCAAGGCGGGCAAGCGCGACCCGAAGGGCGGACTGGATCAGGTCTGTGAAAACATTTCCATCGACAATTGCCGGATGGAGCGCGGCCACGGCGGCGTGGTGATTGGCAGCGAAATGAGCGGATCGGTGCGCAATGTCAGCGTGCGCCGGTGCAGCCTGAGCGACACGGATCGCGGTTTGCGCATCAAGACCCGGCGTGGCCGTGGCGGTGTGGTAGACAACATCACGGTGGAAGATTGTGTGATGGATGGCGTTCTGACGCCGCTGGCGATCAACGCTTTCTACTTCTGCGATGCGGATGGCAAATCGGATGCTGTGCAGACGCGCCTGCCGCAGCCGGTGACAGAGGCTACGCCCCATATTGCCAATATCACCATTCGCAATCTGGTGGCCAACAATGTGGCCGTGGCCGCCGGTGCGTTCTTTGGCCTGCCGGAAGCGCCGATTGTGGGCATTACGCTCGATCATATCCGCGTGACCTATGATCCTGCGGCCAAGGCCGATGTTCCGGTGATGGCGTGCCATGTCGAGCCGGTGCGCCATGGCGGCATCATTGCCGAATATGCTGAATTTTCAAGTCAGAGCGGGGTTGTTCTTGGCCCCTCCACGATATTTGCACCCGAAAGCCTCGCCGTATGACCACCTCCCTGATGGATTATTTTGACGCTTATGCCCGCGATTATACGCCCTACAAGGGCGGGAGTTGGTGCTATGAAGACGGTTGCCTCTATCGCGGGCTGATTGCCCTGCATGAAGCCACCGACGAAGCCCGCTGGTATGACCACTTGAAACGCCTTGTCGACGCGCAAGTCGGGCCGGATGGTCAATTGCTGGGCTATGTGCTGACGGAATATAATATCGACAATATTTTACCGGGCCGCGCACTGATCACCCTGTTACAGCACACGGGAGATGAGCGCTATCGCAAGGCGGCAGACCTGCTGGCGCGGCAATTGCAAAGCCATCCCCGCATTGCGGCGGGGCCTTACTGGCATAAATTGCGCTATCCGCATCAGGTCTGGCTGGACGGGCTTTATATGGGGCTGGCCTTCAAGGCCGAGTATGGGGGCTTGAGCAATCAGCCGGATATGATCTGGGATGCGGTTGAAGAGCTGCTGGTCTCGCTTGATCTGACGGCAGATGGGATCAGCGGGCTTTATCGCCACGGCTATGATGAGGAGCGCTTGCAGGCCTGGGCCGATCCTCAGACCGGGCTTTCGCCTGCCCATTGGGCACGCTCGATTGGCTGGCTGGCGATGGCCATGGTCGATCTGTTTGAGCTGTTGCCCGACAGCGCCAGCAAGAGCCTGCTGCAACAACGGCTTGTTGCGCTTTTTGACCGTTTGGCAGAGCTTCGCACCACGGATGGTCGCTGGTTGCAGGTGATTGATCAGCCGGATCTGGAGGGCAATTACCCAGAAAGCTCGGCAACGGCGATGTTTGCCTACGCCTATCTCAAGGCGGCCAGACTTGGGGTGAAGGATGCCTATGCTCAAATTGGTCTGGACGCTTTGCACAGCCTTGAGAGCCATGCGCTGCGCGCCAATGATGCAGGGCGGCTTGTGCTGCAAAACATCTGCTGTGTCGCCGGTCTTGGCGGCTTTGGCGGCGTTTACCGCGATGGCACGCCCGCTTACTATCTGTCTGAAGCGCTTAATGATGACGACATCAAGGGCGTTGGGCCCTTGATGATGGTGCAGGCCGAGCGATTGCGGCTTAATCGTAATCTCACTTGGACACGAAAGGTACGGTGAGGGCTTTGGTCGCCTCCGGCGGCGGTGCGGGAACAGGTGATGCCCGCCGGATAAATTTCAGAATATCCTGATCCAGATCCGCAGAGCCTGACGAGCGTGCAATGGACACGGAGACAACATTGCCATTGCTATCAACCTGGAAGCTGACACTGGCAGTTCCTTTCCCGGAGAATTGCACGTGGCGTTTGCGGCGCTGCAAATGTGCGTTCACCTGCGCTTGCCATTTTGCTGGCGTCATCGAGGATGAAAACAGCCCAGAACTGGTGGTTTTGGCCGCCGTTCTATCCGATTGCGTCACCTCCGCTTTTGCTTCCTGCATGGCGGCTTGCGCCTTTGGTGGCGGTGTGGTCTGCGGTTTTTTCTTGACCACAGGCTTTGGCGTTTCCGCAACTTTCTTCTCTGGTTGCACCTCTGGAGGGCGGGTCAGCGGCAGCGGAACCTCCACATTCTCAAGCTCTTTCGTCACCTGTTGTTCAACAGGATCAGGCTCCGGGAGGGGCTCTGGCTTCGGCTCGACGGGGACGACCTCAGGTGGTGGTGGTGGCTCCTCCACCGTTTCCGGCGGCGTTGGCTCCGGCGGTGTTGGTTCTGGCTGGGGCTGTGGTTCAACCACAGGCTCCGGTGGCGGCTCAACCGGCGGCGTCACGGCGTCCGACTTCACCTCCTCTACATCCTGCTGATCCGGGGTGGTCTGGCTTTCATCCACGTTGGCGGCTACGGATTCCGGGGCCATTTCAATCATGATGGCTGCTGGCGGCTCAGTGGATCCCGCCATCTCAACCGGATCCTGTATCATCAGCACAACGGCACCAGCGTGTGCCGCAAACGCCAAAACGCTTGCAGCACTCCACAGCAGCAGATCCTTGGCGGCGAAACGGCCGCTTTTCAGCTCATCCCCGGCTTTCATGGGCCGCTCTGGGTCTGCGCCGGGGCGGAGGTTTCGGTTTCGATCACGGTGGCCTGTGGCAGGGTTTCAAGACCCACCAGCGCAATTTTGAGATAGCCTGCATCCCGCAGCAGGTTCATCACCGTCATGAATTCGCCATAGCCCACGGTTTTGTCGGCACGCAAGAAAATACGGGTATCTTTATTGCCTTTTGCCACCTGTTCCAGAGCGCTGGGCAGGTTGTCACGGCTGATCACATCATTGCCCAGCGACAGGCTGAGATCCTGTTTCAAGGTCAGATAGATTGGCTCATCCGGCCGTTTGGCGGGGGCGGCGCTGGAGGCGGGCAGATCAACATTGACATCAACGGTGGCCAGAGGAGCGGCCACCATGAAAATGATCATCAGCACCAGCATGACATCAATAAAGGGCGTGACGTTGATCTCGTGGTTTTCCACGAGATCGTCACCGGATTGTTCACGAATTCCGCCAGCCATGGTCTTACTCCGTCACCACCTTGAGGCGGGCGGCACGCACTTCGGCGGGCACCTTGCGAAAATCGAGGTCGCGGCTGAGCAGGCGCTCAACGGCGGCACCTGCATCGACCATTTGCTGGCGATAGCCGGTCACGGCACGGGCAAAGACATTGTAGATCACCACGGCCGGAATGGCGGCCACCAGACCGATGGCCGTGGCCAGCAACGCCTCGGCAATGCCGGGGGCAACAACGGCCAGATTGGTGGTTTGCGATTCGGAAATGCCGATAAAGGCATTCATAATGCCCCAGACCGTGCCAAACAGCCCAACAAACGGACCAATCGAGCCAATGGTGGCCAAAAGGCCGGTGCCTGCCGTCATCCGGCGTCCGGCCCGCACTTCAATCCGTGTCAGAGCCGAGGACAAGCGCTCTTTCACACCTTCATTGCCTGCATAGTCGAGTGCAGGCTCGGACAGTTTCAGCTCTTGCGCGGCGGTGGTCAGCATCAAGGAGACTGTGCCACGGTGTTTTTCAAGCCCGATTGCCGCCTGATGCAGCGATCGTGCCTGCTGGAGAACGGCAAGCCCCCGGCGCACCTGCGCCTTGGCAGTTGCCAGTTGCAGCGCCTTGGCAAACAAAATCGTCCATGTGGCCACCGAGGCAAGCCCCAGCGAGATCATCACCCCTTTGACAACCCAGTCTGCGGCCATGAACATGCCCATGGGCGAAAGATTATGGGGAATGTCGGCGCGCGTCTGCTCTTGCGCCTGCGGGGCGGCGGCTGTCGCCATGTCCGCTGGTGTCGTCTCCGATTGTAAAGGTGCAGGCTGCGAAGGTGCGGATGATGTCTCTGCGGCCTGCGGTGCAGGGGCTATTTGCTGGGCAGCAACGGTGAGCGGCGACAACAGCGTGCTTGCCGCAATCAAAAGGGCAAGACCTGCATGAATGAACCGAGATGAGCAGCGCGACGCCATGAGACATCCTTCCAGACGAAAATTGATTTCAGGCATCGTCACCGGCATGGGTGCAGTCGAGCCATTAACACATTCTTCGATATTAAACTTGAATAAAAATTTCAAGTAATAATCTGACGTTGTGCCAGCCTAAAATAGGCAATGAGAGACGATCAATTTTCGTATGTTTCACCTCAGCGTGCAAGCCGCAAACGTAGAAAAAGTTTTTGGTTGTACCGCTTAGGTTTTTTTAACATTGTCAAATTATAGCTTTTTCCCAGTGAACTGAGGGGAAGGCATGAAAAATTTTCGTATTGGCTGGCAACTTTTTTCGGTTGTCGGGATTCTTGTTTTCGGATTTTCGGTTGTTTTGTTCTATCAAATCAACACATCCAGCAAAAATATTTATGACCAGAAATACGATATGCAGCGCATCATGGCAGAAAGCGCCTTATCTGTTTTGAAGTTTTATCACGCAAAAGAAGTTAAAGGCGAGCTTGATACAAAACAGGCCAGGGCGCTTGCTTTTGAAGCCATTTCAGCCATGCGCTACAACCCTGATGGCTATGTGTTCGCCTATGATTACAGCGGAACACGCCTCGCCTATCCTGAGCAGGCAGGGGTCGGCAAGAATTTTATCAATACCGCAGATAAATTTGGCACTCGGTTGATCGCTGATCTGATTGACGTGGGCCGCAAGGGTGGCGGCTGGACAAAATATTATTGGTCGCGCCCAACGCAGCCTGCCGAGATGGTGTTTCCCAAGGTTGGCTACGGGCTGTCTTTCGAGCCATGGGGTGTGATGGTTGGCACAGGTGCCTATCTGGATGATCTGGAGCATTATGTGCAATCGGGGACCAACAAGGTGCTGATTGCCGCGGCTATTGTTTTGGTCTTTGCGCTGGCTATCGCTTTTTGGCTCATTCGGGGAATCACAGGCTCGCTTAACCGTCTGCGCAGCGCTTTGGATCAGGTTGCCAATGACAATGTCAGCTTTGACGTGCCTCATGCCGACATGACCAATGAAATTGGCATGATGGCCAAGGCCACCAGATCGCTTCAGGAAAAGGTGCGTGAACGCCATGCCATGGTTGCTCACCAGCAGAAACAGCAGCTTGAGCTGGATAGTGAGCGTCAAAACAGCGCTGATATGCAGGCGCAGGAAGCCCGCCAGCAGGCGCATGTGGTTGCCACCATTGGCGCATCGCTGGAAAAACTGGCAGTGGGTGATCTGACTGTGCGCTGTGCTGACCTTGGCCAGCAATATGAAGGTCTGCGTCACAACTTCAATGATGCCTTGACCAGGCTTGAGCAGGCCATGGCCCGCGTCAGCCTCAAGGGTACAGACATCAGCGTCAGCAAGGAAGAAATCCGCCGCGCTTCGGGCGAGCTTGCCACCCGCACCGAGCGGCAGGCCGCCAATCTCGAAGAAACATCGGCAGCCCTGGATGAGTTGACGGTTGCCATCCGCCAGACCGCCGATGGCGCGAAGGAAGCCGCAAGCCGGGTCAAATCCGTCAGCCAGGAAGCCCAGCAGAGCGATGGCATTGTCGCCCACGCCATTGATGCCATGAGCGGCATTGAAAAATCCTCTGAGGAAATCACCAAGATCATCACCGTGATTGATGAAATTGCCTTCCAGACCAACCTTCTGGCGCTGAACGCCGGTGTGGAAGCGGCCCGCGCCGGTGAAAGCGGCAAGGGTTTTGCCGTGGTGGCGCAGGAAGTGCGTGAACTGGCCCAGCGCTCTGCGGCAGCCGCCAAGGAGATCCGGGATCAGATTGCCCGTTCATCGGCACAGGTGAATGAGGGTGTGCAACTGGTGGGCAAAACCGGCGAAGCGTTGAAGCGTATTTCCGGTCAGATCACCGAAGCCAATGACGTGGTGGCCCGCATTGCCGCCAGCGCGGCCGAGCAGGATACGACCATGCGCTCCATCTCGTCTGCGCTGAACCAGCTGGATACAGCCACACAGCAAAACGCGGCCATGGCCGAGCAAACCACGGCCTCTGCCGAGGTGCTGGCCAATGACACGGGTGATCTGCTCAACCTCATTCAGGGCTTCCGTGTGTCTCAATCCGTGTTGGCAGGCGTTACGGCACCCGCGCATCAGCACCGCCGTTTCGCCAGCTGATGGCACGGGAGTGTATGTTGTCTGAATGACGCGCTTTGGTGATCCTGCTTTTCCGAAAAGACAAACGGAAATACCGGAATCGAGAGTTTGTCGGGTTCAATTGGAGCCTGACAAGCTCTCATTGGGCGGTGTATGATGAGTGCACATGGTCATACAGCAACGATCGATTGACTGTTTGGCAATGTTGTCGCATGTGTCTCGAAACTGTTGAGCAGTCTTGGGAAACATTCAAAAACAAAAGGCCCTGTCATGCCGCCTGACGATTGAAGCGCGCACATGATAGAGGCCCTTATTGAGGATGATGTGATGAAACCGATCTTTGTTCAGTTGCAATGCGTTCCCGGCAAGACCTATGAGGTCGCCGATGCCATTTACAAGGCAGAGATCGTCTCGGAGCTTTATTCGACCTCTGGCGAATATGATCTGATGATGAAGGTCTACATTGAAGAGGGGCAGGATGTTGGCAAGTTTGTCAACGAGCATATTTCCTCCGTTCCCGGTGTTGTGCGCTCGTTGACCACCATGACATTCACGGCCTTTTGATTCACCAGCCTTCCGACAGCACTTTGTCGAGCATGGATGTGAAAAAGCTGGCGCCTTCATAGTCAAGGCACAGCGGCGGTTTGATCTTCAGCACATTGAGGTGATCGCCGGTGGGCTGCATGATGATGCCCAGATCCAGCAGTCTGTGGCAGATGGCCGCCGTTTCCTGTGTGGCAGGTGCGCGGGTTTCGCGGTCACGCACCAGTTCCAGCCCCAGATAAAGTCCCATGCCGTGAACCGCACCGACCAGTGGGTGGTGGACGGCCAGATCCTCCAGCTTTTCTTTCAGGAAGTCGCCGACATCGCGGGCATTGTCTGGCAGGTTTTCATCGCGCATGATGTCCAGCACCGTTATGCCGATTGCGCAACTGACCGGGCTGCCACCTGATGAGGAAAAGAAATAACCATTCTGCTCAAAGGCGTCTGCAATCGCAGCTGTGGTGATGACGGCACCCAGCGGTTGGCCGTTGCCCATGCCCTTGGCAATGGTGATGATGTCGGGCACCACGCCCTGTTCTTCAAAACCCCAGAAGTAATGGCCAAGGCGACCATAGCCCACTTGCACTTCATCGGCAATGCACAGCCCGCCTCGGGCGCGGATCATGGGATAGATGGCCTGCAAATAGCCGGGCGGCAGCAGAATGCCACCGGCATTGCCAAACACGCTTTCGGCGATAAAACCGGCAAGCCCTTCACCGTTTTCATCCAGCCTCGACAGGGTGTGTTCAACGCTGGCCACATAGGCTGCGGTGCAATTGTCACCGCGATACTCGCCGCGATAGCTGTTGGGGGCGGTGACGGGATGCACCCATGCGGGCCGGGTTTCCAGCGCACGCGGGTTATCGGCAAGCGAGGTGGAGACGGCGTCACTGGCTACGGTCCAGCCGTGATAGGCTTCCAGAAGGCTGATGATATTGCGTTTGCCGGTGGCCGCCCATGCCAGCCGCAGTGCAAGATCGACGGCTTCCGAGCCGCTGTTGACCAGAAACACCGTGTCCAGCCCCTCAGGGGCAAGAGCCGCCAGACGCTCGGAAAAATCCGCGACGGCCTGATAGTGAAAGCGCGAATTGGTGTTGAGCCGCGACCATTGCTGTGCGGCTGCATGGGCAAGCCGGGGGTGCCCATGGCCAACAGTTGCAACATTGTTGACCATATCCAGATAGGACCGGCCGGTCATGTCAAACAAATGTTCGCGGTAGCCGCGCTCAATCTGCGGCGGGTCTGGATAATAGTGTTTTTGAGGGGCGGCAAAATGGCGGTGACGCCGCGTGAGCAAAGCTTTGGAACCGAGAGCTGGCGCATTGAGATCGACACCAAACAGGGCTGCGGGCGATGGGCAGATGCGCTGCCAGGCGTGGGCGTGATCGGGCCTTGCAAACAGCGGTGGCATCAGATCAAAATCGCGGCAAAGCTGCAAACGCAAACCACCGACAGATCCCTCCGCCCCGGCGATACGGCCCAGTGGAGTGCCTGCTTCAAGCTCGGCACCATCTTCAAGATGGCATTCCAGCCCGTGGATATGCAGGGCAATATCAGCGCCAACCAGAATGAAATGCTGGCTTGTCCGTTTTAAAACGCAATCAAACGGCACCATGGCCTCGGCGGTGGCGGGCAGGCAGGCATCGACATGCAGCGGAAAATTCGCGGGTGGACGCGGCGAGAGCAGCCGAGTGTAAGACAGGCGGTGCTCGCCATACCGGGTTGAGGCGCTGCCCGTTTCGCTGGCGGCTTTGGCCAGCAATTTCCAGTCAATCTGCGGGTCGGCCCAGTCATCCTGTTGCAGATCAAGGCTTGTGGTGGACAAATCGGTGAGGTTGATGCTGTCGGGATCAATGCCGGGCAAAAGCCGCCCCAGCACGGGCTGTTCCTCTGGCCATTGATGGCCAAGGGCAGACAGGATGGCCACTTCCATCACCGAAAAAGGAATGGAGGTGGCGAGGGTGAAAATCTCGCGCTCATGCTCCAGATTGTCCGAGACATAGTCATTGTCGGGATCGATTTGCAATTGCTGCTCGCCGCTGGCCACCAGCACGGCGGCGCGGGCCACCACCAGCGGCCAGAGCGCCTTGATTTCCGGCTCTGTCAGCGGATAAAGCGCATGAAAGGCCTGAATGGCGGGAAGAACTGCAAAAACATTGCCATCCGTGTGATGCAGCAGAGAGGCGCAGGTGACAGCCAGATCCCCCACCAGCCAGCCGGCAATCAGATCGCCAAAATCAATCACACCATTGGGGCAAAGACGGCCGCTGGCATCGGGTGTTCCAACGATGTTGTCATCGGTCAGATCATGGTGGACGGCCTGAATGCGCAGCTCATCCAGCAGCGGGTTGATGTGGCGCATGGCGACAATCATGGCCTTGGCCACATCATCGCGGCGTTTCTGTTCGCTGACCGATGACAGCAGGTGCAGGGCAACAGGGCCTGCGCGCCGCAGATCCCACTGGAGGTCGCGCTCCAGCCCGACATGCTCGAAATCGGCCAGCGCCAATGCCACCTGTGCGGACAGCGTGCCAATCGCTGCCATGGTTGCGGGGGCAAGATAGCGCTTGCTGCTCAGAGGCAGTCCGTCCAGATAGGTCAGCAGACGGGCATTGTACTGCTCATCGTTGACTGCGATGGACACAATATCATCACCGGACAGGGCAGGGACGGGTTGAGGTGTCTGCCAGAGGATTTCTGATGACTGCCTGGTGCGCGCAAGGTGGCGCAGGGCCGCATTTTGCGCTTCCAGTTCCTGCACGGCATAGTCGGTGCGCGAGATTTTCAGCACGAAACGGCCAGTGTCGGACAGGAGGCGAAAATTGCGATCCTGCTGACTGCCCAGTTCCTTCAGGCTTCCTTCCAGGCCGTAATGGTCTTTGAGAATGGTTGCCACATCCTCAGCGGTGATGTGTGGACGTGGCAATTCGGTACGCTGAAAGAGAACGCTGTTGTTCATCAGAACGGCCTTACTCTGAACTCATCTTTGCAGAGATTAGCAGAGTGAGAGCAGGCGTCTATCGTTTGATGCTGATTTTCAAGAACAATAAACGCCTGAATTGTGGCGGCGGCCGATGACAGGATCAACCCATGCGCTCAGAGGCATAGGAGCCGGGGCTGGCCGGGAAGACCACGGTTCTGTTGCCATTGATGAATGTGCGGTGGTGAATATGGGCGTGGATGGCACGCGCCAGCACCTGACTTTCCACATCGCGGCCAATCGAGACATAATCATCGGCGCTCTGGGCGTGGGTAATGCGGGCAACATCCTGTTCGATGATCGGGCCTTCATCCAGATCGGCGGTCACATAATGAGCGGTGGCTCCGATCAGCTTCACGCCGCGCTCATAGGCCTGTTTGTAAGGATTGGCACCCTTGAAACTGGGCAGGAAAGAATGATGGATATTGATGATGCGACCTGACATCTGCTTGCACAGGCTGTCGGACAAAACCTGCATGTAGCGCGCCAGCACAATCAGTTCGGTGCCACTCTGCTCCACCAGTTCAAGCAGTCTGGCCTCGGCTTCGGGCTTGTTGTCTTTGGTCACCTTGATGTGGTGAAACGGAATATCGTGATTGACCACCACTTTCTGGTAATCAAAATGATTGGAGACCACGCCGACAATGTCGATGGGCAGTGCACCGATTTTCCAGCGATAAAGCAGGTCGTTCAGGCAGTGGCCAAAGCGCGACACCATCAGCAGCACTTTCATGCGCTGGGTGTCATCATAGAACTCTGTATGCATTTTGAATTTTTCGGCAATAGGGCGTAACCCCTGTTCCAGCGCCTCACGGCTGACGCCTTCTTCCGAGATGAAGCCGACGCGCATGAAGAATTTTCCGGTGCCAAGATCATCAAATTGCGAGCTATCGACAATATTACAGCCTTTTTCAGCCAGATAGCTGGATATGGCAGCAACAATACCACGTGACGATGTGCAAGATACGGTCAGAACATAAGTCGACATCTGGTGCTTCCTCTCTGCGGCCATTTTCTCTGAAGATGGAGCCTTTTCAGCGATTGATCTTGGTCTGTATACATTTCATCTAAGCCTTAACAGGCTTCAAGTTTCAAGAGGGCAAATTATGCGGAAAATACCCTCAATGCGGTTCGCAAAACGTCGCGTTAAGCCGCAGATGAAATAATGACAAGGCTGTTGTCTGTCATGCAAAAGAGTAGCCCGATGCCGTATCTGCCGCTACTGTGTTGTTTCTATCGTTTCTGATGGGGGAGCGTGATGGCAGGTGGCAAACGAAGGCTTGAGACCTATGCCCGTCGGGTTGTTGCGTTCTCTGTCGTCATGGCGCTGTCCATGCAGGCCGTTTTGATGCAGGCAATGGCGGTGCAGGCGGCGGAAGGCTGTTCTCGCGGCATCAACCTGTCCGGGGCCGAGTTCGGTCAGATTGGCGGTCAGGCTCACCGGGATTACACCTATCCCACAGATCAGACGATCCGGTATTTTGCTGAAAAAGGCTTCAATTCCGCGCGTCTGCCTTTCAAATGGGAGCGGCTTCAGCCAAAGGCCAATGGCCCGCTGAGCAGGGATGAACTGGCACTGCTTGATGATGCAGTGGCGCGGATAAAGGCGGCAGGCATGAATGTCGTGCTCGATCCGCATAATTACGCTCAATACAATGGCCAATTTCTCAACAGTGCTGGCGCTGGCGTTGATGTTCTGGCCAGCCTCTGGGCGCAGATGGCCGCCCATTATGCCAATGACCCGGCCATTGTGTTTGGCTTGATGAATGAGCCACATGATATGCCTGCGACCCAATGGCTGCCGGTGGCCAATGCTGCCATTGCCGCCATTCGCAAGGCCGGAGCCAATAATCTTGTGCTGGTGCCGGGCGTGTCCTGGACTGGTGCCCACAGCTGGCAAAGTGACATGCCGGGTGGGGCCAATGGTGTGGTGATGCTGGGCGTGCAAGATCGCGCCAACAATTACGCCTATGAGGTTCACCAATATTTCGATGCTGATTTTTCTGGCACGAAAGCCAGTTGCAGTGGTGCGGCGGCGGCAGTGGCCGGCGTTGAGAATGTCACCAGATGGTTGCGGGCCAATGGCAAGCGTGGCTATCTGGGCGAGTTCGGCGCGCCCGGTGATCCTGCGTGTGTGAAAGCCATCAAGGAGATGGCCGGGGTGGTCGAGAGCAACCGCGATCTGTGGGTAGGTTGGGCCTATTGGGTGGCGGGAGATTGGTGGGCAGCCAGTGAGCCGCTGAATATTCAGCCCACCGCCTCCGGCGACCGCCCGCAACTGGCCGGGTTGAAGCCTTATCTCATGGATTTCTCGGCATCTTCATCGACGTGTCCGGCTTTGCAGATGCGCTGAGCGGTTGTTTGATTTTGCTCCAGGCGACCACATCGGATGTACCAAGCAAAAACCACATCAGCGCTGCGGTTTTGATCGAATAAGCGGAATTGCTGATCAGCATCAGCAGCACCAGATAGACGACAATCATGCTGCGAAATACCCAGGCTTTGGCGTCTTTCATGGGCGAAAGCACGAATGCGGCCCACAGGCCGATAAAGCCAAACAGGCCAAAATTGGTCAGCGTGTAGGCAATGCCTGAGTCTGCGGTGAAAATATCGGTGGTTCTGGAGCCAAGCACCACCTGAAGATCGAGCTGGTTGAGAATGGCTGCCGTCACCTTCAGGCGCCCTGATGCATCGTTGGGTCCGCCCTCAACACCGCTTGCCATGCCGTAGGCGGCAATCACGGCCAGCAGAATAAACGGTAGTACCAGCCACACTGTTTTCGGAATAAGACGATAGACCGGCAGCAGCATGGTGATGACAAGGCAGGTGAAAAAGCCAAATCGCGCATCGGCCAGCACAATGCCGGTCATGGCCAAAGCCATGACACTCAAGCGCCACGGCATGGTGGGTCGAAACAGCGCCCACGCATAGATGATCACGCCAAAATTGCCCGCCGAGACTGGCTCCAGAAACACGGATGATACGCGATGCGCGCCCAGAAAGGGCAGCAGCGTGCGCGGCTCTGGCCGGATGCCGGAGATGAACAGGCCACGGGTCTGGCCAAAGCTGTCTTGCAGGCTCACCGTGCCACGGGCAATATAATAGCCGAGCACGTTGAAATAATCGAGGTAGCTTTCCAGCGCCAGATATTCATAGAGGGCAAAAAACAGCACAATCAGGGCAGAGGCAATCACCAGCCGGTCTGCCAGCCGGACATTGCCCACGCTTCGCCCCATGAAGTAAAAGCCGATGGGAATGAACACATCCCGCAGTGCTTTCAGATCCACGGCACCGCGCAGGGCAAAAATCATCAGCATGTAGCTGATAAACACTGTGAGCGTCACATAAAGTCCCACCCGCCGGTCAATGGCCAGCAGAAAGGCTGACCCCAGCATGGCCATTTCACCCAGCATCACATGGGTGTCGCTGACCGGCATGATCCGGGTGTTGACGAAGCACAAAAACAGATTGAGCAGCAGCCCGCCAACAACGGCAAAAGAGGCAATGCCAGCGGTGAGCACACTGGTGTTGGGGGGGTGCTCCGTCTTGGCCGCAGGCACCATCAAGCCGCCTCAAGCAGAATGCGACCCAAAATTTTAGAGGCTTCATCGCCAAGGCTATGCAGGTGTCGGGCAAAGTCTGCCGACACGTCGCTCTCATGATCGGTTGTCAGCAGCACAATCATATCGGCCTCTGCGGCGATGGCGCTCAGATGCAGCTCGGCTTCGGTGCCGCAGGCGTTGATGATGATGAAATCGGTCAGTTGTTCGCGCGTCTTTTCAACATAACGCGAATAGGTCGGGCGTGCATAGGTGGCACTGGATGATGGAGCACTGCGCGCTTGCGTCGCGTGTGAACGTGGCAAAGCCAATCGCTCATAGCGGAGTGTCTGCGCAAGTGGGGCATAAGGCGCGTCATCTCCATCCACCTGATGCAGCGCCGTGACAAGGCTTGGTCGCCCTTTAAGGCGGGCAGGCGGGATAAGCGATTGAAGCGCACCTGCGGCAAACAGCAGCCCACGATCACGGTCCATCACTTTGTGCAGGACATCGCCGATGAAGGACGATGCGGCCGGGTGTCCGGCCTGAATAAAGACAAGGCTCAGGCGTTCGCGGCCTTCGCCACATTCCAGCAGAAAACGGGTGGTGCTGGCCACGGCGTGGTCATGGATGGCGTCAGAGGCCGTGCTGGCTTTATCGTTTGCCTGCGGCGATGGTCCCGTTGAAGAGATCGGAGACATCAGCTTTTGGCCGATGTTTCTGATCCAGTCGAATGGTGTTGCGCGTACCCGTTCGTTGGGTTTTCTGGCATCAGCAATGATGGCGAGATCAGCAAGTGTGATGCCGGATGGTTTGGGCGCTGGATGATCGTCTGGGGTGGAGGCTGGTTCTGCGCCCGTGATGGTGGGTGGGATGGCGGGCGGGGCCTGCCCGCTTTCGATCCCTGGTGTGGCAACACCTGTTCTGGAGCGATTGTCTGAAAGCAGTTCCCGCAGAATGGCAAGGGCGCTGCCCAGCGCCAGACCAAACAGGGTGGCGGCGACAACAATCATCAGCTTCAGCACGGTGACGGATTTCACGACCGCGATGGCGGGCGTGATAATGCGGGAATTGTTGATGGAAATTGTCTGTTCCTGGCTGAGTTCTTCAGCCCGGTTGAGGAAGGCTTTGTAAATGGTGCGCACGGCATCGGCTTCGCTTTCCAGCTGCCGCAGCTTGATTTGTCGCGCACCACTGTCAAAACTGCTCTTTGTCAGGGTTTCCAGCCGTTGTTCCAGCGCCTTGCGGTTGGCAACGGCGCGTTCATAACTGATCTTCATCGATTGACGCAGCCGGTCCAGCTCCTGCTGAATGGCCCGCTGCATACTGGCCACTTGGGAGTTGATGGCGCGCAACTGCGGATGGTTCGCCCCAAGGCTGGTTTGCGCCTCGGCCTGACGATCCAGCAATTGCGCATAGCGATCCCGTAACAGGCCCATGGTGCTGGATTGCACGGCCTCTGGAATGCCGCCAGCCTGAACCGCGCTGATTGTGAGAGTGCGGGTCTGGTCGTAAATCGATTGCTGTTGCTCTTCCAGACCCCGGGCAGCGATCAATTGCTGGTTCAATCCAGCCAGTTGCTGATCAATCACCAGGCCGGTTTCGCCGGTTGTGGCCAGCCCATTGGCCGATTTGAAGGCTTCGACGGCGGTTTCCGCCTTGCGCACGCGGTCGCGCAATTCGCTGGCCTGTGCCTGAAAGGCATTGCTGGCGCGGCGGGCGGCGTCTGCGCGGGCTTCATCCACCTGTTTCAGATAGGTGGTGGCCACCATATTGGCGATGTCGGCAGCACTCTTGGCCACAGGATGGTCAACCGTGATCGACATGATCAGCGATTGTCCTTCGCGCTCGACCTTGATGTGCTTGAGCAGTGCGCCCATGGTGGCATCGTTGATCGCATCCTTGCTGACAGGAGCCGAAGATCTGGATGTTTTGAAAAATGGATCCTGTGTCAGGTCCAGACGGTTGATGACGTCGCCAAGCACGGCACTGGAGAGCACCACGTAGATCTGGCTGTCCAGACTGGCCGGATCGGTCTGAACGGTGCCGCTGGATTGGCGGCTGTCACTGCTGCTGGCCGAGAGGCCACGCGGGTCCAGCAGAATTTGCGTTGACGAGACATAGACTGGTTTGAGGCTGAGTGCATAGACCATGGCCAGTGCTGCAAACACCAGGGCGCAAACGCCAAGATAATACCAGCGGCGTCGCAAGATCCCGGGAATTTGAAAAATGTCGATATCCATTTTCATGCTCAGGGCCGAGGAGCCCACCAGTTCGCCGCGTCAAGATCATATTGCTCCTGATGGACGTGCTATACCATCATGTCACGCTGGTCATGCTTTGGCCGACCAAGCTTAAAATGGCATGGTGTGGTTAATGAGATGTGATGTTTACGCAGGTTAATCACGTTTCTTTACTGCTTTTGTGCAATATCAGGACGGTTGCTCATAAGATGCTTTACCAATGGATAAACTCATTCTAACCAAGTGATCGGGGCCATTGCACTGTTTCCCCTGCCAATTGGAGGCATTCGGATGATCATCGGCGCACGCAAAGCGGCCAAGACAGGATCGGCTCCGCTGATTGTTCAGGTGGTGCGCCAATATCCCCCCGCGCAGGGCGGATTGGAAGATGTTGTCTCCAGCCTCAGCCGTGCGCTTGTCCGGCGGGGTTTTCGTGTGCGCGTGGTGACGCTTGACCGGGTGTTTTCTGATCCCGATCGCCGCCTTGCTGCCTATGAAGTTGTCGATGGCGTTGAAGTGGTGCGGATCGGCTATCGCGGCAGCCGCCGTTATCCTGTGGCCTTATCGGTGTTTCGTCATCTTGCTGATGCCGATCTTGTGCATGTGCATGGCGTTGATTTCTTTTTTGATGCGCTGGCACTGGGCCGTTTCATGCATGGCGCGCCCATGGTGGCCACCACCCATGGCGTGTTTTTTCACACGCGCAAATATGCGGCCATCAAGACGATCTGGTTTCAGACGCTGACGCGGCTGTCGGCGCGGGCCTATGCGGCGGTGGCCTGTTGCAGCGCATCGGATCTCGCCCTGTTCAAAACCATTCAGCCAAAGCGCTCGACGCTGGTGGAAAATGGTGTCGATACCGCCAAATTTGCCGGATTATCCTCGCCTGAGCCGGTCAAGCGGATGATCACCATTGGTCGCTTTTCAGAAAACAAGCGGCTTGAAAACCTGTTGCAGACCATGGCGGCGCTGGTGGCGCGTGACCCCGAATGGCGGCTGGATATTGCCGGACCTCCCTCCGATCTTTCGGTGGCTGATGTTGAGGCGCTGATCGCAAAAAATGGGATGCGTGAGCATGTCAACCTGCATGTTTCGCCAGATAACGCATCTCTTGAACGGTTGATTTCACAATCATCGCTGTTTGTCTCGGCCTCTGATTACGAAGGGTTTGGGCTGGTGGCCGTCGAGGCGATGAGTGCCGGGCTTTTGCCGGTTTTGAATGGCAATCATGCCTATCGTGCTTTGGCTGAAAAACACAAAGCCATTCATCTGGCCGATTTTACCCATGCTCAGGCCTGCGCAGATACGCTGCTGGCTGCTTATCACCATCTTGCCAGCAATCGTCATGTGCGCGATGCGTTGCAGGCCTCCACCCATTGCTATTCGTGGGAAAAGGTGGCGCAACGCTATATTGATATTTACCGGGAAGCCTCGGGAGAGCGGATTGGCTTTTCGCTTTTCCAGCCCCAGTAGCCGCGCCAGATGCCGCAAAGCCAGGCCCATTTGTAGCGTGCCTCTGCTCTGTTGAGTTGCGCCAGCGCCAGACAGGCCCCGAGGAAAGGCCGGATGATGCGCCAGCCGAGATAGGTCAGGGGGAAGTCATGTTTGCGCAAAACTGCACCAAAGCCCGCCCCGTATTTTGCCGCCCGTTCTATCCGTTTGGGATTATCGCTGGCCACGACCTGATCATGATGAACAATCACCTCTGGATAATAGATGAGCTTTGCGCCAGATGCGGCAGCCCGCAATAACAGATCAGCCTCTTCTCCACTCTGGAAGGGCGTTTGTGCGCCCACGCCCAGTTTCTCATCAAAATTACCAATGGACTTCAAGAGGTTGGCCTTGATGAAAATACCGTTGGAATTGCCGCAGGACAGGAAATTATCACGGGTAATCGCGCATGGGGCAAGACCTGTCGGACTGACCGAGACATGGCCTTCGGCGTCCAGCGTTCTGCCCGTGGCAGCCTGCAAGGCAGGGTCACGGCCAAAAACAGCATGGACTGTGGCGATCGTGTCGGGCCTATACCAGCAATCATCGTCGGGAAAAGCGATGATGTCGCCCTTGGCTGCGGCCATGCCGACATTGCGCGCCTTTGAAAGGCCACGGGCAGAGCGGAGGTGGCGGATGGGAAAATCTGCGCCAAATGTTTCGACCAGTGAGACCAGCCGATCATCCTCGTTCTGGTCCACAAGGACCACCTCGAACGAGGGAAAAGTCTGGTGCTGGAGTGATACAAACAAACGTCGGAGGTGGTCGCTGCGGTCTACAGTACATACAATCAGGCTGAACACGCGAAGACCTCATTTCGACTCTGCTGAAAGTCATCTCTCCGGGCATTGCCACGGACGTAAGGCTGTTTATACCTCTGATGTTAAACATCTTATAACAGCCTGATTCTGAAATGTTGAGCAGGTATATGATGTTTTTTATACACTTGCAGATGTAAATATCCGTGTGGTTACCGGATAAGGCTGAACTCTTTTTGATTTAAAGGACTGTTGATGAGCAAAGGCATTGTTGCCAATTCAGCATTCAACGCTGCGGCCGGTCTGACATTGTTGGCCACGGGGTTTCTTTGCTCTATTTTTACAGCCCGAATACTGGGGCCGGAAGCCAATGGCATGATTGCCTTTTCTGTCTGGCTTGCCTCAACGGCGGCGCTGGTGGCAGAGCTTGGGACTGGCATTCTGTTGCTGCGCCTTTTGCCCCGCCTGCGCGGCGAGGGCTATGGTGATCAGGATCGGAGAGGGTTTGCAGCCTATCTGCTCTGGCCGGTTGTTGGCTCAACATTGCTGTTGCTGGCGCTCTATTGTCTGTTTTTCTGGATTGCCAAGGCTGAACACTGGGCCGAGACTGCGCCGTCTGTGCTGGTTGTGACGGCTGCGCTGTTTGTCACCCAATCAATTGGCATGTTTGCCAAAAACTATCTGATTGGCGAGCAGCGGGTGGATATTTTCTTTCGCATGACGCTCACCGCAGGTCTGTTGCAATTGATCGGTGTTGTGGTGGGCGGTTTGATCTGGGGCATTCCCGGTGCGCTGGCAGGCTATGTTCTGGCCTATATTTCGCAATTTTTGTTTGCAGTGGGGCTGTTATGCACTCCGGTGAAAGCCTGCGGCATCGGGCTTCGCTATCTGGTTGGCTCTTCCTTCATTCTCCTGCTGGAATTTATGGTCGATTCGATTTTTCTCAATCGGATCGAGCTGTTTTTTCTGCAACGCTATCAGGGCATTGAAACCGTGGGCTATTATGCGGTTGCGTTTTCGCTGGCCAATCTGGCGCTGCAATTGCCGGTCCAGCTTTCCGGCAGCCTCGTGCCTTATTATTCCGAGCATCTGCATCGTGAACCGGGCAGCCGTCTGCCCGTTGCGATGTTTTCCAGTGTGGCCAGAAGCCTTGCCTATTTCACCTTTCCGATGAGTTTTGGGCTGGCAGTGATTTCGCATCGGTTGGTGACAATGGTGTTTGGCGATGCTTTTGCCCCCAGTGCCTCCATCCTGACCATTCTGGCGCTCAGCGTGCCATTGGCTGTGGCCTGTCAGGTGGCGACACAATATATGTTTGCCATCGACAAGATCCGCGAGCGGCTGTTTGTCGGCTTGGGCGGGGCCGTCATCATGCTGGGCGGCGATATTGTGCTGGTGCCAGCGTTCGGCGGCGAAGGGGCGGCTCTGGTGCGGATTGTGGTGTTTGCGACCATGAGCCTTGCGATGCTGCGGTGGATGCATTTTGAAGGCTCGCTTGCGCCTCTGGGTGTCAGTCTGTTCAAGGTCATGCTGTCTTCTGCCCTGTGTGCGTGCGCGGCGCTGGCGGTGCTGTCTCTGCTGTCAGGTCTGGCAGGACTGATCATGGCCATCATGGCGGCGGCTGTTGTTTATCTGCTGGCTCTCAAGCTCCTGCGGGTGGTACCGATGACGGATGCAGAGGTGATGGCCGGGTTTATCGCGCGCCTGCCGCGTCGGCTGGTGGCACCGCTGAGCGCCCTGTTGAGGCAGCTTGTGACCCATAGCCCATGATACATGGCCCATGACATGGGGGCATCCGAATAATCCTGTGGTTCATTCCCTGCGGATTTAAGGATAAATTTATGCCGTGACAGTAAAATTCTGTGGTGTTGTGCAGATCTTTCCTCAAGTGTGGGTCTTGAGGAAACAATCGGTCGGCAGATGAGATTGATACCAATCCCATTGGTATAAAGGGGGACGTGAATGGAAAGTATGGCCGATAAGGCTGGTCTGGTCTCTGGCAGAAGGCAAGTGCCGCGCCAGAAGGCCGCCGCCCAGCCGGTGAGCTTTGCTGGAACGTTCGGGCTGTTTCATCCGGTTGATGGGGTGGACTCTGCTGCCAGACGCAATGCAGCGGTGCTGTTTTTGCCCCCGTGGGGCTTTGAGGAAATGTGCACCCATAAACTCTTTCGCATCATGGCAGAAGAGTTTGCCGCAGATGGTATTGCCAGTCTGCGGTTTGACTATCCCGGCACAGGTGATGCTCTGGATGGAGCGGAGAGCGCCATCACGCTTGATCTTTGGAAAGCGACAATCTCGGCCGCCCTGACGGTGCTGAAGCAAAAGGCGGGCGATGGGCCGGTGATGCTGGTTGGCCATGGTCTGGGGGCATCGCTTGCACTGGAGATGGCCGCTGATCTTGCCTCTGATTCTGCAAGACTCTGCGGTGTGGTTGTCATGGCTCCTGTTGTGTCTGGCCGCTCTTACTTGCGCGAACTGCAATTCTGGTCGCAGGTGATTGATGATGGTCTGGGCCTGCCCGAGGGCTTACGTTTGAAGGGCGTTACCGCGATTGGCGGGCATGTCATGCCTGACGGTGTGAGTGCTGCCTTGAAGACAAAAGACTTTTCCGCCTGCGTGTCGCATCGCTCTTTGCCGCATCTGTTTGTCAATCGGCCTGAGCGGCCCGGTGATGCGATGCTGGCCAAGCACATGGCATCTAAGGGCGCGCGGGTCGAAACCTGCGATTACAGCGGTTTTGATGCTCTGGTTGCAAATCCCTCCATGGCCCGAATGCCGCTTGCCACGATGGAGCACGTTGTCAGCTGGGTGGTCTGCCGTGCGGCGGCCCTTGGCAAGCCTGAGAAGATGATGCAACAGGGCGAGGATCTGGGCGCAGCCTGTCTGGAAACAAGCCGCTTTCGAGAGAGCGCCATGCGGTTTGGGCGCAACAATCGGCTCTATGGTATTTTGTGTGAGCCAACGGGTGCGAGACGGGGCGTGACAGTGCTGCTGGTTGGCACCGCCTATGACCGTCACGCGGGCTGGGGCCGTTCTGGTGTTGCGATGGCGCGCAGGCTGGCCGATGCGGGTGTTGCATCCTTTCGTTTTGATGTTGCCAATGTGGGTGACAGTCCGCCGGTGCCGGGATTGTCTGAGCAGGTTCTCTATGCCGAGACCCAGCACGATGATGTCGAGGCGGCGCTGAACATGCTGGAAGCGAGAGAGTTGTTGCCGGTCATCGGGGCAGGACGATGCAGCGGTGGCTATCTTGTGTTTTCCAGCATGACCAAAGATCACCGCCTGGTGGGGGCGTGTCTGGCCAACCCCTTCGTGTTTTACTGGGATCCCCAGCGCGATGTGGATGCGACATTGCAAATCGTGCCGCGCTCTCTGGATACCTACAGAAAACTGATGTTCAGTGTGGGCACCTTGCGGCGCCTGATCCGGGGCGATGTGGATGTGAAAAACGCAATCCGCAATGTTTTGACGGTTGGCAGGCAGCGTTTTTTCAATCTTGCCGGGCTTGGCAATATGATGACGGCGCGGGCGCGGCTTGCTCATGCGCAGGTCCGCTCGGCGTTTGAGCGTCTGACGAGGCGCAAGATTAAACTTGTGCTGCTGTACAGCGAAAATGATGTCGGGCTGGAGCATGTGTATCAGCATTTTGGCAGCAATGGTCGGGGTCTGGCGCGCTATCCGCATGTCACACTGGAAATTCTGCCCGGAACGGATCACAATTTTTCGCCAGAGGCTGCCCAGCAACGCTATTTTGATGAAATCCTTGATCTGTCACTCAGCGCCCGCCCGGCTGGAATCCGCACGGAGGCTTATGGTGAGTCTGTTTAAAACCGAAAGCGACGGTCTGATCCGGCGGTGAGGATCTCGCCTTGCGGTTTTTGCCCTTGGTTGAGCAGATGGATGCGGCGGGCATGGCCGGGGGCAAGGTGGAAGAAATCGTCTTCCGGTCGGCCATTGTCCAGATCAATATGCACCGATTGCGCCAGTTGATCGGTGTCCAGCGTCAAGAACCAGCCGCGGGCTTCCTCGGTGAGTGTGACGGTGATGTTTGCATCATACAGTGCCGCGCTGCGGCCACCGGGAAAGTGAAATGCCTGACTGATCATCTCGCCGGTATCAGCATCATTGAGCGTTGCCACCGTGACGGAATGGGCGGCAGGGCCAAAGCGAAATGCGTACGTGATGTCAAAAAACGCCCCCAATACGCTGGTGGCAGGCAGGGTCATGCTGGCGCGTGGCTCCAGCGTGATGGCCCGTGTTGCGCTGACCACGGTTGTTTTGCCATCGCGCAGGCAGCGCAGGTGCAAAGTCAGGTGCCGCGATTGCGGGCCGTCGTGGGCAAGATGCACGTCCAGCCCATTGGTGCCTTCATCGGTCATTGACACCCGAACATGGGAGAAGGCACGGCGTGCGGCATACCAGACGGGTTTTGGCTCAAGGGTGGAATCGACCATGCCCCAGCCGGGACCGGGCAGCAGATCCTGAAAGGTCCAGACCAATGCGCCGTGGCAGGATGAGCCGGGGCGTCGCCATTCGCTATAGGTCTCTTCCAGCACTTCGCCGGTCACAGCGCGGGAAAGATGGAGGTATCGCGCCGGATGTTCGCGGCGCAGTCTGGCCGGATCAACCCCATAGAGCAGGCCGAGATAAAAATCACGGGTATCCTCAAAGTCCCAAGAGGCCCCACGATCGCGTGGCACGCGGGCTTTCCAGCGCGGATCATGCACCGGCGGTACAGGCAAATGTCGATCCAGCGTTGTTTGCTGCGGCACCTGGGCAAAGGCCAGAGATTCCGCCGCAAAGCGCAGATTGGCGCGGCGCGCATCGTCCAGCGGGCGCTGATAGGCACCAACCCCATAATAATGGGCAATAGCTTCATTGGGCGCAAACGGCATGGCACCACCCATGGGGGTGTTGTCGATGTAAGGCACATCGGGCCGCAAGGTGGCGCTGATTTTGGCAAGGTGCTGGGTGAAAAGCGGGCTTTTCCAGCTCTCCTCTTTCAGGCCCAGCATGGCACCTTGCTGGAAGATTTCACTGCCGCCGCATAGAATGGCCATGGAGGGGGAGCCTTGGGTGGCACCCAACACGTGTTCGGCCTCGCGCTGCACATGGGCGACAAAACTGTCGTCGGTGATCGGATAATCAAAATTGGCGAAGATGAAATCCTGCCACACCATCAGGCCCAATTGATCGCACAGCCGAAAGAAATCGGCGCTCTCATAGGTCATGGTGCCGCCAATGCGGATCATGTTCATGCCCGTTTGTGCGGCCAGTGACAACCACGGCGCATAGTCTTCGCCAGAGCCGGGCAGGCGGGTGATGTCGGCATTGGTCCAGACAGCCCCCCGGCAGAAGATTTTGACACCATTGACGGTGACGGCAAAATCCTTGCCATCCAGGCCATGATCGATGCGGATACGGCGAAAGCCGGTCAGCCCCAAGGAATAGCGCTTGCCATCCAGCTCCACCATCACGCCATGCAGGTGGGGTGTGCCGTGGGTTGCGGGCCACCATGGGGTGATGGCAGGCAGGGTGAGTGTGGCATGATAGCGACCATTGGGCTGGGCTATCAGCGCTGTGGTGTGGCCAGCGCAGGAGAGGGTTGCGATCTCCACGGTTTCATTGAGCGCAAATGACACCTGCAAAAGCCCGGTGCCGTCGTCATCAAGATCGGCATGGATGCGCAGATCCTCAAGCGCGTGGCGACCTGTGCGGATCAGGCTGATGGGGCGATAGGGACCAAGGGCGTGAATATCCGGGCACCAGCCGGGCATGTAACCCAGAGCGGTGGTGCGAACCAGTCTCAGACCCTGATGGCTCATCATTTGCGGTCGCCACCGAGCGCGTGGTCCACGTTTGTCCAGATGCGGGGTGAGGGCGCGAAAGCAAATCGCCAGCTCGTCTTCGCCGGTCAAAACAATCGGCACGTCATGGGCTTCAAACATGCTCGCCGAGGCCAACACCAAGGCACCGTTCAGATAGACATCGGCCATTGTGGCCAGTCCTTCAAACCGCAAGATGGCAGGACCGGGGGCTTCGCCCTGAAGGGGACGAAAATACCATGCTTCCTTGTTGTGCAGCGGTGCCGGATGGGCGGGATCAAACAGGCCAGCCTTGCTCAGCGCTTCCGCCACGGTGCCGGGAACAGGCGCAGACAGCCGGGCAAGCGCACGGTTGATACTGTCTGGCCCTTCAAATGTGCCGGGTTCGCAGATCAGCATTGTCCAGCCCTGCTCCAGCGGGCGAATATCGGCATCGAGATAGGTGATCACGGCGGGTTTATCCTTCAACCTCAGCCTGTTTTGGACTGCAAATATGTCATCAGTCGATCCCATGCTTCAATCGCCGGATCAAGTGCCGTTTTCAGTGGCTCGAATTTTTTACGGGTCACGGCGCGGGCGAGCTGAAATTGCGCTGATTTTGCCACCTCCGAGATTTTCAAGGCATCCGCAATGGCATCCTGAAAATGGCCATCGTTGCGCAACCATTGCAAATGGCTGGCGAGAAGCTCGAAATTGGCCCCGAACTGGCGCAGCGTGTTGAACGCATAGGTGTGGAAATAGTCAAAGGGCCGTTCCGCCAAGGCTTCGACATGCCGGGGAAAAACAGCAGCGAAAGCGGCCAGCGGGTTCTCATGCGGGCGGCGGGCAAAGTGCTGGATCAGCAGCCGTTCTGCGCCCTGACGCTGATGATGCTCATCTGGCAAAGTCTGCGGGAATTTGGCAAATTCGGTATAGGGCAGAAAGGGAGGTGCGTCTTTTGGCTGCCTCCGTTGAAACAGCCCGTCAAAATCATCGCCTGAGACGGTGAAAAATCCGCCATTGTGGAAATAATCCATGACGCGGTTTTCCAGATCGAGCCGGTTGATGCCCACGGTGGTTTTGCCATGTTGCTGATGGTAGCCAACGCCTTGCGTATCGGGCAGGTAAAAACTGTCCATCTCCACCAGACACAACCGGCCCCGGCCAATCTGCTCAAGCACATGCGCTTCCACCCGGTCAAAAATGGCCAGTTCGGTGACGCGAATGCCGTAGAGCGCTTCGAGGTCTTCCAGCGGCACCTTGAAAAAGGTGAACTGGTCGCCCTCGAAATCCTGTGTCAGGGTAAAGCCCAGCATGGCCTCAGGGCTTGCCCCCAGCGAGGCCAGCACTTCGATCCACAGATCAACATAGCAATTGGTTTGCGGCCACATCCGCTCGGTTGAGTGCAGAGGATGGGGGCTGTAATGGGCCGGATCAACCGGCAGAACCATCATCATCAGCCCCAGAGCGCCTTGCGCACTGGTTCCGGCCATGTTGTCACATCCAGCCCATGGTGATGGAACAGCGCCAATGCAATCCGCTCCAGCCCAAAGCCGACGCAAGCGGTGTGAGCCACGGTGCCATTGTCAAGGTTCAGGCCCCATTTGGCCCCAAAGGCATCTTGATGATAATTGAAGCTCATGCAGGCGGTGGGCTTGGTGGTCGAGGTGATGGCAATCAGCAGCTCGAATTTCAGGTTCTGGTCGCGCTGGTTGTTGGCCAACATCTTGCCGGCCCGGCCAAAGAACGGGTCATTGGCAATATCGATCTCAACCGTGAGGCCAACCTCTGCCATCATCTTCAGGCCGCGATCCATCCATGTCTGGCGAAAATCGGTGACGTGGGCTTGCGTGCCCATGCAGACATATTCACGCATCCGAAACAATTGTTGGCGGGCAGGGTCGGTGGATGGTTCATGGCGAAAACAGTAGGATTGCAGATCAAACAGCGCACCCTTTGCTGCAATCGCTCCACGTTTGGCAATTGTGGGGTAGAGCGGATAGCAGGCCGCAGGCGTCAGCACGATGTCGGTGATTTTTTGCTGGCTGGTCCAGTCTTCGTCGGCATCCATGCATGTCAAAAGATTGATATGGTCCAGCTCATTGCCGCAAAAGCTGTGCACCGTGCCTGCCAGCTGCGGAAAGCTTTTCATATAGCCGCTGG
Source organism: Gillisella vitis (assembly GCF_014204625.1). Classification (GTDB taxonomy): domain Bacteria; phylum Pseudomonadota; class Alphaproteobacteria; order Rhizobiales; family Rhizobiaceae; genus Allorhizobium; species Allorhizobium vitis_F. Next base: position 98,285 of record NZ_JACHLU010000016.1, read on the forward strand.
TTTCAAAATGGGCGCGGTTCATGCCGGGAGGAAAGCGGATGACTTCGGCCCCGTCTGCGCCGCCAAACCGATCAATCAGCCGCTCGAACGCGATGATCACGTCTTCAAACTGGCCGCTGCGGCCATAAAGCCCGTCGACGCCGGTGTCGATCAGCAGACCGGCATCAAACAGCCGATCAAGAAAATTGTTTTGCGCATCCATTATGTATCCCCCAGCAGGCGTGTATCGAGTTTATGGACGAGAAGCATGGTCGAGGTGTTGCCAAGGATACGATCATTGGAAATCATCAGCTGCGCCGAATGGGCATCGCGCAAATGGCGACCCAGACTATAGGGCGTGCCATTTTTATATCCCATGATACCGCAGATCAGCATGGCCTGATTGATGATGTCGATGATGGTTTCAGACGAGGCAATCTTGACATTGTTCATCGTCACCGAAAAACCAAAAGACGATAGCGTGTCATCATCATGTCTGGCGGCTTCATAGGCGCTCAAGGCGGCAACCACATTGGAGCGCACCAATTGCAGCAGATTGGCCACTTCGGCCAGACGCAATGCGCCCGGCGGCATTTGCCCTGCCGTTTTGCGAGCAGCCGCCCGCACAAAACTTTGTGCCCGTGTGACGGCATCCACCGCAATGCCATACCACACGCCGCTCCACAAAATATGCGAGGCGGCCAGCATGGAATGGGCCGCGATTTCGGCAAAGGGCTTTGGCAGGATCTGGCAGGCTGGAGCCTCGCCCTTGAACAGAAACCCGTCGGAGCGCGTGCCGCGCATTCCGAGCGTATCCCAATCCTGAGTTTTTTCGAGGCTATACTGGCCTTTGAGAAAAACCGTCATCACCTGATCAGATGGGGCGGCATCCCGATTGACGCGCGAGGTGATCAGAATGGCATCGGCATAGTCTGCGTAGGAAATAACCGTTGCGTCTTTTTCCAGCCGGCAGATGTCACCATCCAGCTCTATGGCACAAATGGAATTGCGCAGGTTGCCGCCAATGCCGCCTTCTGTGGTGGCCGAGGCCAGCAGCAATTGTTCCGCGGCAATCCGCGCCATGAAACCACATTGCCACGCATCGCCCTCGGCATGTTCGACAAGGCTGGAGCATTTGATGTGATGCATGGCAAAAATCATCGCGCTGGAGGCGCAGGCCTGACCCAGCGTGGTGCAGATCTCGGCAATCTGGGCAAAGCTTGCGGCTTCGCCACCCAGATCAGTCGGAATTTGAATGCCCAAAAGCCGCTCTGCTCGCATGGCGTCTATGGTTTCTTGCGGGAAACGGCCTTGCCGATCAACATCATCGGCAAACTGGCGGGCAATTTTGGCAACGCGGCTGGCGCGCTCGCTTAACCGTGAGGGGGATAAGGCGACAGGCGCATTCATCACGCCACTTTCTGGTCTTTGATAATCGCGCTGACCGTGCGTTCAATCGCCTCAATGCTGGCAAAGGATTTGCGGTTCAGCAGGTGATCGGGAAACTCGATGTCGAAGGTGCCTTCAATGGCCAGCATCAATTGCACCGAGGCAAAAGATGTCAGACCCAGTGCATAAAGGTCTGCGTCTGTTGCAATATCCGCAGGTGCCACACCCAGGCCACCAACTTTGCCAAGAATAGTCCGAATGGTATCGTTCATATCAGGTCCCCGACAGTCATTTTTTCTGTTTTCTTGCACATGATTTCACATTCATCTGGCTTTTCGCCCATTGAAAATCAGCAGGCGCTGGAGGAGATGATGAAAATCAAAAAAAGCGCGTGGCAATCATGCTGTTTTCAGCAAAAAAAATGGCGTATTGATACGCATCCTTGTCATTCTTATACTATTAAGGCTGGATTTGTTAAGGGGTGATGAAGAAAATCGACCAAAAATGGGAGTATTGTTTCACACATCTGTGTAGTGATGCTGTTGCCCACGAAAATCGGTGATTTGATAGCCATCACCATCCGCTGTCACGGTGTTTGCGCCAATCGGGGCCTTGCCATGGCCGCCGGGAATATCCAGCACATAGATTGGCTGGCACAGGCCAGACACATGGCCTCTCAGGGCTGAAACAATCTCCTGTCCGCGTTTCAGGCTGACGCGAAAATGGCCGGTGCCGGGGGCAAGGTCTGGATGGTGCAGGTAATAGGGCCGAATGCGCATCTGCACAAAGGCCCGCATCAGATCGGCCAGAATGGCGGCATCATCATTGATCCCCTTCAGCAGCACGGTCTGGCTGACGAGGGCCATTCCTGCGCCCAGCAATCGATCTACGGCAGTCTTGGCCTGATCCGTCAATTCACGGGCATGGTTGGCGTGGATGGCGATATAGGTGGTTTTGCCGCTGGCTGTCAGGGCATCAATCAGGGCTGCATCAATCCGGTCCGGGTCCACCACCGGCACGCGGCTGTGAAAGCGAATGATTTTGACGTGATCAATCGTCGCCAGTTGCGCAAGCATGGCTTTCAGGCGGCGGGGTGACAAAATCAGCGGGTCGCCGCCGGTAAAAATAACCTCCCAGATTTCGCTATGGTCGCGGATGTAGCCGATGGCCGCATCCAGCGCCGCGCCGGAGAGCAGGCCATCTCCCTCCGGTCCCACCATTTCACGGCGAAAGCAGAAACGGCAATAGACAGGACAGCTATGAACGGCTTTCAACAGCACCCGATCCGGGTAGCGATGGACAATGCCCTCGACCGGACTATGGGCATGATCGCCAATCGGATCGGCCATTTCCTGCGGGATCTGGTTCAGCTCGGCCACATGGGGCACAAATTGCGCCGCAATCGGATCATGCGCATCATCGGGGTCAATCAATGCCTGCATGGAGGGGGTCATGGCAATGGCGTAACGGGCTGCAACCTCGGCAAGGCGAGGGACGTCATCCCCTTTGATCAATCCGGCTTCCAGCAGTTCATCAACGGTTTTCAGCGTCTTGGCACTCATGCCTCCGGCTCCGCCACAGGTGCCCACAGCACCTGTTCTATCCGTTGTGCGCCCGTGGCCAGCAGCACCAGCCGATCAAAGCCGAGTGCTGCACCCGATGCTTGAGGCATGATGGCAAGGGCGCTCAGAAAATCCTCATCCAGCGGATAGGTTTCGCCATAGATGCGGGCTTTTTCCGCCATTTCCAGCTCAAAACGGCGACGTTGCTCTTGCGCATCTGTCAATTCGCCAAAAGCATTGGCCAGTTCCACACCACAGGCGTAAAGTTCGAACCGCTCGGCCACGCGCGGATCGCGTGGGCATGGGCGCGCGAGGGCGGCTTCCGCCACCGGATATTCATCGAGAATGGTGGGGCGGCCAAAGCCCAGATTTGGCTCGACTTTTTCGACAATCACCCGGCTGAACAGATCGGCCCATGTATCATCTTCGGCAAGGCGGATACCGGCGCGGGTCATCTGACTGGCCAGATGCTCTCGATCCGTCTCTCCGCTGGCATGGACGGACGCGAGCAGATCAAGGCCCGCATAGCGCTGAAATGCATCGGCCACAGTTAATCTCTCGGGCGTTGCAAAGGGATCGCAGACCCCGCCACGGAAGGCAAATTGCGTGGTGCCTGTGGTTGTTGCCGCCAGCTTCAGCATGTCGGCGCAATCGCGCATCAATTGCTCATAGCTCTCGCCGGTGCGATACCATTCCAGCATGGTGAATTCGGGGTGGTGCAGGGGGCCACGTTCGCGGTTGCGATAGACATGGGCAAAGCAGGCAATGCGTGGCTCGCCGGCTGCCAGCAGTTTTTTGCAGGCAAATTCCGGCGAGGTGTGCAGGTAAAGCGGCTGTGGCAAACCATCATTGCCAATGGCCTGGGTGGCGAAAGCGTGCAGATGAGCCTCATTGCCGGGCGAGATCTGCAATGTGGCGGTGTCGACCTCGATGAAATCGAGGCTTGCGAAATAGTCACGCAAGGCTGCCTGAATGGCATTGCGGCCCAGAAGGAAGGGGCGGCGGTCAGCGTGAACCTTGGGCGTCCACCAGGGGGAGGGTTGGGTGCGCTTTTGGCTCATTCCGGTCTCTCCGGCCTTTCTTTCGCCTGACCTTGCGCAATTCGCTTGCAACACGGGCTGGCTATTTTGACAAATTTAGGTTAGGTGCGCCCCAAGAAAATGCGTAGCACGTTTATTTTGGGCGGCGGGCCGTCCTTTACGACGTGTGTTAGAGAGATACAAGGAATTCCGATGGTCAAGGTAATCGCCTCTTCGGTCCGCAAGGGCAATGTTCTCGAAGTTGAAGGCAAACTCTATGTTGTGCTGACGGCGCAAAACTTTCATCCCGGCAAGGGTACGCCGGTCACACAGATCGACATGCGCCGCATCGTTGATGGTGTGAAAGTGTCTGAGCGCTGGCGCACCACCGAGCAGGTTGAGCGCGCCTTTGTGGAAGACGTCAACCACCAGTTCCTCTACGAGGACGGCGAAGGCTTCCACTTCATGAATCCAGAAAACTACGACCAGCTCGTGGTTGATGTGGAGACCATGGGCGAGCAGAAGGCTTATCTTCAGGAAGGCATGACCTGCGTGCTGTCGATTTTTGAAGGCAATGCGCTGGCGATTGAACTGCCGCGCCACGTGACGCTGGAAATCACCGAAACCGAGCCGGTTGTGAAGGGCCAGACGGCGTCGTCGTCCTACAAGCCAGCCATTCTGTCCAACGGCCTGCGCACGCTGGTGCCACCGCATATCAACGCCGGGACCCGCGTGGTGATTGCCACCGAAGACAATTCCTACGTCGAGCGCGCCAAGGACTGATTTTCAGCAGCCTGTTAAGCCTTTCTATTGTGATAATGAACAACCCGGTGCCGCAAGCGCCGGGTTTTTTGTTTTTGTGGTGATTGTCTCTCAATCATGAGCTGTGTCTGGACAGGGCAGTCCTTGAAGCGTTAGAGTTTGCCTGCGCAGGTTCTGCGAGTCCGATAAGGCTCAAAGATGAAAAGGGAATACGGTGAGGACGACCCAATCGGGGCCGAGACCGTGGCTGCCCCCGCAACTGTAAACGGAGAGCAAAGTCCAACAGGCCATTGGCTGCAAATATAAAATGCTACAGCGAACCTTTGTGCGCCATATCTGGCGCATGGCGCTGTAGAAGCCGATAAGGCGGACGGCGCAAAGACCCGTGAGCCAGGAGACCTGCCTGTGCATAGAGCCACGCTGGTGGCAATTGTTGAACTTTGCGCGGAGGGCGCAACAGAAAGGACATGAACTATGCATATTGAAGTCGGGATCATTGATCCGGCGCGGCTGGCTTTTGCCAATGCGGCGGCACTGTCGCTGGTGGCATCGCAATTGCCTGCCGTTGTCCGCAATCCTTTGATCGTGCCCAAGACGGTACTGTCTGCCGTTGCCTTTTCGGCGCTGATGCAGCTGTGGCATCTGCCGGTTGGCCCATCAGAGCTGCATCTGATCGGGGCCACAACGGTTTATCTGCTGTTTGGTTTTGCACCTGCCATTCTTGGCTTTGCGCTCGGCCTTGTGTTGCAGGCATTCTTGTTTGAGCCGGGTGATATTCCGCATCTGGGTGTCAACGCACTTTCCCTGATGATTCCCATGGTGGCGGTGCATTACAGTTTCGGCAGGCGGTTGTTTGCTGCCAATATCAAAGATCGATTCACGCTGGGCAAGGTGTTGCGGCTGGATGCCACCTATTACGCTGGCGTGTCCGCCATGGTGGGATTCTGGCTGATGATCTCCAATGATGCTTTTGCCGCGACGGATTGGGCGCGCTGGGTTGCGGCTTACGCGCCCGTGTTTGTGGTCGAAGCCTGCATAACCTTTGCTGCCGTGCATGTGGTGAGGCGGTTTGGCCATCACCCGCTGGCGGCGCGCCTGACCGATGTTGGCCGTTTGACCTTTGCGGCATAAGGGCGCAATTTGGTGCCATAACAGAGCGCGCGTCCAGGGGCGCGCGCTTTTTCTTTGAAATTTTCGCCGTGATGCGCTAGGCGCGCAGTGTTGGGCGCTTGTAGCGTCAAGCGGCAAAGACGAAGGAACCCGATGTGATGCGCATTCTGACAGAAGCTTTTTTTCCTGATCTGCCCAATTATTATGGCGGCAAGGTGCGGGAAAATTACGACCTGCCCGATGGTCGCCGGATTATTATTTCCACGGATCGCATCAGCGCCTTTGACCGCATTCTGGCCTGCATCCCCTATAAAGGCCAGGTTCTGACCCAGACGGCCCGCTACTGGTTTGAAGAAACCGCCGACATCTGCCCCAATCATGTGATTGCCTATCCTGACCCGGCTGTGGTGGTGGGCAAGCGCCTTGATATTCTGCCGGTGGAAATTGTTGTGCGCGGCTATCTGGCAGGCACAACAGGCACATCGATTCTGACGCTCTATAAAAAGGGTGAGCGCAGCATGTATGGCATGACCTTGCCAGATGGAATGCGCGACAATCAAAAGCTGCCGCAGGCGATTATCACTCCGACCAGCAAGGAGTTTGATGGTGGCCATGATGAGCCGCTGACGCCTGCCGAAATTGTCGAAAAGGGTCTTTTGAGCAAAGACCAGTGGGAGCAATTGTCGGCCTATGCTTTTGCACTGTTTGCGCGCGGGCAGCAAAAGGCCGCCGAACGCGGCCTGATTCTGGTGGATACCAAATATGAATTCGGCACGGATGAAAACGGCAGGATCATCCTTGCCGATGAAATCCACACGCCAGACAGCAGCCGCTACTGGATTGCGGACAGCTATGAAGACGCTTTTGCCAAGGGCACCCGTCCGGCAAGTTTTGACAAGGATTTTGTCCGCGCATGGGTTGGCGAGCGCTGTGATCCTTACAAGGACGCAATACCTGAGATTCCACAGGATCTGATCGAGGCGACATCAAAGGTTTACATTCAGGCCTATGAGGCCATTACCGGCAAGACATTCGAGCCTGATGATACCGGCGCAACGCCGCTTGAGCGCGTCAAGACCAATCTCTCTGCCTATCTCGCACGGATTTGAGCGTCATGCCTGACCCGAAAAACAACAGCAAAGGTCCCAAAGCCCTGTGCGATCAGCTCCGCATTTGTCGTCCGCGCCGTTCGCGCAGGCCCGCTGCTGAAACCCGCAGGGAAATTCTCTGTGTTGCTGAAACATTGTTTCGGGAGCGGGGCTATCAGCAGGTTGCCATGGCCGATATTGCCTCCGCTTTGGACATGTCGCCTGCTAATGTCTTCAAGCATTTTCATGCCAAGACCGCATTGGTTGATGCCATTGCCCTCATGCATCTGGAAAGCATGATGGAGGGGCTGACAGATATGCAACTGCAATGTTCTCCACAGGAAAAGCTTTTGCGGGTTGCAGAGACGCTTCTTTCCCGACTTTTGCACGATATTCGTGAAAATCGTCATTTGTTCGAAATGATTGTGCTGACTGCCGATCTTGAGCTGGATACCCACGGATTTTATCGTGAGAAAATATCTCTCATTCTCGAATCCATTATTCTGGAAGGGGTGGCGTCGGGCGAATTCTTTGTGCGGGATGCCAGGCACACCGCCTCTGTCGTCACCACGGCGCTTGAGGGGGCCATCAACCCGCTGGCCGTTGCCAGAGAAAAATCCGAGGTGCTCTACCTGCGCTGCCGTGATGTGATAGAACTTGTTAATACTGCATTGCAAAATCCTCTTGCAAAGTGACGATTCATAAACTACGTCACAATGTGAATTGTCATTCTGGTGCAGGATGTGTCTTTGTTGCAATTGATTTGCACGATCCACATTCAGCAAACAACCAAATGAATGATATGATCTTGTGATCTTGCCCATTTGCTGAAACTCTGGGCCAAGGATCGGATTTTGAATTAGGACCCGTGCATGGCCAAGAATATCAGTCTGCTTTCCCTCGTGTTTATGGCGGCACTCGCGGCGAGCGGTTGCAGTGATCAGGGAAATGAAAAGGCAGCAGGCGGGGCAGGTGCGCCAGGTGCTGCGCGACCACCAAGCCCTGTCAGCGTCATTGAGATGCATAAATCCTCTCAGCCCCTGACCACTGTGCTTTCTGGTCGTGCGACAGCGTTTCAGTCGGCCGATATTCGCCCCCGTGTTGGTGGCGTCATCAAGGAAATCGCGTTTAAGGAAGGTAGCTTCGTCAAGGCTGGCGATCTTCTGTACAAGATTGATGATGAGACCTATGTTGCGGCCGTTGATGAGGCCAAGGCGACCCTCGAAAAATCGAAGGCCAGTGTTCCGGCAGCCGAGTCCAATCTTCAGCGCTATGAGCGACTGGCCAATAGCGGTGCCTCGCAAAAAGACTATGAAGATGCCCAGACCACCTTGCTTCAGGCAAAGGCGGCGGTTTCAGAATCGCGCGCTGCTTTGCAAACGGCCCAGATCAATCTTGATCTGACAGAGGTCAAGGCACCGTTTGACGGCGTTACATCCGCGACCAATTACTCGATTGGCAATGTGGTCACGGCAAGTCAGACCGATTCGCTGATGACGCTGCGCAAGATTGATCCGATCTATATCGAGTTGAATGAATCGAGCGTGAACCTTTTGCGCCTGCGTGCTGCCATTGCGGCTGGAAACATGAAAAAGCAGAGCGATGGGCTGGATAAGACCGACATTCGCCTGACGATGGAAGATGGTACGGAATATCCGCAGGTTGGCAAGCTCGATATGTCGGAAATGGCGGTGAGCACGACAACCGGAACCGTGTCGATTCGAACCCTGTTTGAGAACCCCAATAATCTGATTCTGCCGGGTATGTATGTCCGTGCAACCATTACAGTTGGCCAGGAGGACGGTTTTCTCATTCCGCAGCGGGCTGCAGGACGCAATGCCAATGGTGATCTGACCGCAAAATTTGTGACGGCCGATAACAAGGTTGAGACCCGCACATTCCGCACCAGCAAGCTTTCGGGCAATAACTGGCTGGTCAATGATGATGTCAAGGATGGTGACAAACTGATTGTGGACGGTTTCCAGTGGATTTCTGATAACGCCACAGTCAATCCGATCCTTTCGGAGGTCGACGCAAAAGGATTTGTGATCGACAAGTCTTCCGAGCAGAAAAACACAGCCGCAACACCGAAATCATGATGTCACAGGACATCCCCGGCAACATCGTGATCAGGAATTAAAAACATGGCCAAATTTTTCATACGGCGACCTATTTTCGCTTGGGTGATCGCAATTGTGATCATGCTCGGGGGGGCTCTTGCGATCAACACGCTGTCAATCTCACAATATCCTGAGATTGCGCCGCCAACTGTGCGCATCAGTGCAAGCTATACCGGCGCCAGTGCCGATACGGTCAAGAAAACGGTGACCCAGATTATCGAAGATGGTATGACTGGTCTTGATGGTCTGACTTACATGACGTCTTCGTCGACCACGGCCCAGTCAACGGTCACGCTGACATTTGACAACAGCGTTGACCCTGATATTGCGCAGGTGCAGGTTCAGAACAAGCTTCAGCTTGTGACGACGCAGCTTCCATCTGTTGTCCAGGATCTGGGCATTGAAGTCACCAAATCGACCTCCAGTATTCTTCTGGTTGGGGCATTGGTGTCCACCGATGGCAAGAAATCCTCGGCCGATCTTGGTGATATTTTTTCCACGCAGATTGAAGATCAGGTCAAACGCCTCGAGGGTGTTGGCAGTATCAACTCGTTTGGCTCGGCTTTCGCCATGCGGATCTGGCTTGACCCGTTCAAGCTCAAGAAATTTCAGCTGACGCCAGCGGATGTAACATCTGCGATCGAAGCGCAGAATACCCAGGTGTCTGTCGGTTCTGTCGGTGGTCTGCCTGCGGTCGAAGGCCAGCAGCTCAGCGTCACCATGACCGCACAAAGTCAGCTGACAACGGTTCCTGAATTTGAGCGCATTATTCTCAAGGTGGATACCAATGGTGCTGCCGTTCGGGTTGGCGATGTTGCACGGGTGGAAATCGGGCAGGAAAGCTATACATCCAGCTCAAGATCCAACCGTCAGCCAGCATCTGGTTTTGCCGTTAACCTTGCAACCGGTGCGAATGCGCTTGATACGGCTGCGCGTGTGAAGACAAAGCTGGAGCAGATTGCGCCCTCGCTGCCGCAAAATGTCAAAATCATTTACCCCTATGACACGACACCCTTTGTTTCGCTGTCGATTGAAAAAGTGGTGCATACGCTGATCGAAGCGATCGTGCTGGTGTTCTTCGTACTGCTGATTTTCCTGCAAAATTTCAGGGCAACCTTGATCCCGATGATTGCGGTTCCCGTGGTTTTGCTGGGAACTTTCGGCATCCTTGCGCTGACGGGCTATTCCATCAATACATTGACCATGTTTGCCATGGTTCTGGCCATCGGCCTGCTGGTGGATGATGCCATCGTTGTGGTGGAAAACGTCGAGCGCATTATGTCCGAAGAAGGGCTGGGGCCATTGGAGGCCACCGAAAAGTCCATGGGCGAAATCACGGGTGCCATCGTCGGTATTGCTCTGGTGCTGACGGCGGTGTTTGTGCCAATGGCCTTCTTTGGCGGTTCCACCGGCATTATCTATCGTCAGTTCTCGATTACAATCATCTCTGCCATGCTGCTTTCGGCTTTGGTTGCGATCGTGCTGACACCAGCGCTGTGCGCCACGATGCTCAAGCCAATTGATCATCATAAAAAGGGTAAAGGTCCGGCTGCATGGTTCAATCGTAATTTCGACAGAACGACGCAGGGCTATGTCAGCTCGATTGGCTATCTCCTCGGTCGGCCGCTGCGGGTTTTGGTCATGTTTGCCATCATTATTGGCGGTTGTGCCTGGTTTGCAACCCGCTTGCCGTCCTCCTTCCTGCCACAGGAAGATCAGGGCGTGTTGATGACGATCATTCAGCTGCCCAATGGCGCAACATCGGCTCAAACCGCAGAAGTGATCAAAAAAGTCGAAAACTACTATCTGGACAAGGAAAAGGATGGCATTGAAAGCGTGTTTGCTGTCAATGGCTTCAGCTTCAACGGGTCCGGCCAGAACAACGCTCTGGTTTTTGCAAAACTGCATGATTTCGACAAGCGTCAGGATCCGAAACTTGCGGCGAGCGCAATTGTCGGACGGGCCATGGGCTATTTCTTTACCATCCGCGAAGCCCAGGTCTTCCCGTTGTTGCCGCCAGCCATTCAGGGCATGGGCAATTCGAGCGGATTTTCCATGTATCTTGTCGATAGCGGCAACCATGGTTCTGAAGCACTGGTCAATGCGTCCAAGCTTCTGGCTCAGGAAGCCAATAGCGGCAAGCTGATCACCTCCATGCGCAGCAATGACCGCGACGAGGAAAGCCAACTTAAAATCCTGCTGGACCAGGAAAAGCTGAGCGCCATGGGCGTGACCATTTCCGATGCCAACTCAATGCTGACAACGATTTATGCCAGCACGCGGGTGAATGACTTTACCCTCAACAACAAGATCAAAAAGGTCTATGTTCAGGCTGATGCGCCCTATCGTATGCAGGCGGAAGATCTGAAATATTGGAATGCCCGTAATTCCAGTAATGAAATGGTTCCGTTCTCCTCCTTTACCGAGACAAAATGGGTCAATGGTCTCCCATCGATCTCAGCCTTCAATGCAATCTCCGCGTTTTCGATGGAAGGCTCTTCGGCACCTGGTGTCAGTACCGGCGATGCGATGAATGAGGTTGAGCGGCTGGTGTCCGAAATGGGCGGTGGGTACACCGTCGCGTGGTCTGGTATTTCCTATCAGGAGAGACTATCCGGTTCGCAGGCACCGCTTCTCTATGCTTTGTCGGTTCTGATTGTCTTTCTATGCCTTGCAGCCTTGTATGAGAGCTGGTCCATTCCGTTCTCCATTATCATGGCCGTTCCGATTGGTGTGCTTGGCGCGGTTGCGGCAGCCCATTTCATGGGACAAGACAATGATGTTTACTTCAAAGTTGGCTTGCTTACGACCATCGGTTTGGCGGCAAAAAATGCCATTCTGATTGTGGAATTTGCAAAAGAGCGGCAAGAACATGGGATGTCATTGCTGGATGCGGCGCTGGAAGCAGCCAGGTTGCGTTTGCGTCCCATCATCATGACGTCACTTGCCTTTATTCTGGGTGTCGTGCCATTGGCAATTGCCACCGGCGCAGGCTCAGCTGCTCAGAATGCTATCGGTATTGGTGTTCTTGGTGGTATGCTGTCTGCAACCCTGATCGGAATTTTCTTTGTGCCATCCTTCTTTGTGATTATCCGGCGCGCATCAAACCGTGCAAAACCGGAAAGAAGTGCTGTCATAGGAAAAGAGAATCTATAAGTTAATGAAAAGTTGCCGCGTGCTTTGCACGCGGCAACAATGCGAATTTATGCGCTGTCGCGGTAACAATGATGCCAGCGCGGTTTTACGGTTGAAACAGGGATAGAATAGAGATGGTCTCCATACGCGTAGCAACGCCCCTTGCAATGCTGTTTCTGTCGGGCTGCGTAATGGGCCCGGACCATGCAGATCCAAAAACAGCACTCCCCGCCAAATTTGTTGAAGGCGGCAAAACGTCTGCACAAGACACAACCACAGTTGAATGGTGGAAAGCTTTCCATGATGCCCAGCTGAACGCGCTGGTTACCAAGGGCATCAACCAGAATCTCGATATTCTTCAGTCCATGGAACGGATCGAACAGGCTCGGGCCACAGTCATCACCTCTGGAGCTGGCGGACTGCCAAGTCTGACTGGCACGGCAAGCGAGAAGGGCACTCAGACAAACGGCGGCTACAACTCCAGCCCAAAAAGCTGGACCTCCGATGGTTCGTTGTCCGTATCATGGCTTGTTGACATCTGGGGCCAATACCGCCGGGCTAAAGAGAGCGCCAAGGCATCTCTGGATCAAGCCTACGCCAGCGTTGATACATCGCGCCTGACTTATCTCTCTGATCTGACAACCGCATATATCAATGCACGCTACTATCAGGCTCAGCTGGCAATTTCCAACGAGGCGGTTAAATCTCGCCGTGATACATTGGAATTGACCAAGCTTCAGCTTGAAGCAGGTGCTGCATCTCGCCTTGATGTGGTTCAGGCCGAAGGTCTGGTGAATTCGACCTTGGCCGACATTCCGGGCTTCGAGGCCAGCTTCTATAGCAATGCTTATCATATTTCGACGCTGCTTGGTCTTCCGGCCTCAACGCTGATCAATGATCTGAAAAAGAACACCGGCCAGCCTGTTGCTCGCGGCAAGATTCTTTCAGGCATTCCTGCGGATCTGATTCGCAATCGTCCTGACATTCGCAGTGCCGAACGTGCCTTGGCCGCCGCCGTTTATGATATTGGTAATGCAAAGGCGCAGCTCTTCCCATCTATTACCTTGGGCGGATCGATCTCACCATCTTATGTGCATACCAACAGCGCCAGCGGAACAGCAAACACTTGGTCCTTCGGTCCATCGCTTAGCCTGCCAATTCTTGATGGCGGAACATTGCGTGCTAACGTAAAGAGCAAGGAATCGGTCGCCCGCGAAAAATATCTCGCATGGAAGCAAACCGTGCTGAAGGGTGTTGAAGAAGTCGAAAGCGCACTTGCTGCCTATAACCGTGATGCGCGTGCAGTGGCAGCCAACCGTGCTTATGTGAAGTCTTATAAAGAGGCTCTGGTTCTCTCCACAGCATCCTATAAGGATGGTGCATCTTCGCTGCTCGACGTTCTTGATGCACAACGTTCTTTGACAACGGCTCAGGCGAGCCTTGCAACTTCCATCCAGCAGATGGCCAACGACTTTGTAACCTTGAACATCGCAATTGGTGGCGGTTATAATTTTAACGGCAAGGCTGAAGTTGTGACCGATCAGGTCAAGCCTGCGGAAATGCCTGCGGCACTCGCAAAGAAATAACAGCGCTTGATTTTGGATTTTATCAACACCCGGCAATCGGTTCGATTGCCGGGTGTTTTTTGTTTCTGACGCATCGATTTCTTGTTTCATTCGTCTCTGACGGACGATCAAATGTGTAAAACACGCGGGTGAGATTATAAATCTGAGCCGAATTTGGCGTTGCACGCACTACCAGAGGTGTAGACGACGCGAGTATTCCCTCATGAAAACAACATGTTCTGTGTTTCATGACATTTTTATAAAACGTGGTGTTGACTTGTATTGTTTATGGTCCTAGAACCCGCCTCACCGAACGAGAGGGCGGCGCGAGAGCGGCGGACTGGTTGTTTGACTTTAAATCATGAGAGATTGGCTTTTTGGGCTGGTTTTGCCGGGAATTTTGGTTTTCGGGGTTGTGGTTTATTGATTGGTTTTTGACGGTAATTACCGTCAGTTATTTGACAATTTTATATGAGAAGAAAGAGAAACGTGGACGGCGGTTTTGCGTTGGAGACAGAAGAGATTT
>NZ_JACHLU010000017.1 GCF_014204625.1 Gillisella vitis
GACAAGATATGATCGCCTTGCCACAAACTATCTCGCCGCCCTCGCTCTCGTTTCAACTGTTATTGCATGGATATGATTGAGTCCTCATCCTAATGCTGCATCACCGGGTTGCGGGACCACTCCTGCAAGGTCGCCTTGATCAACACCAGAACCGCATGGCGGGCTTGATCCCGCTCTTTCGGGTCGACAATACCACCCAGACGCGCTTCGAATGCCCGCACGGTGTCACGCACCCAGCGATGCAGGTTCGGATCGGTGTTTTTATCCAGTAGAGCGCGAATGGTGCTTTCCATCTGGCGCGTATCAGGGCTCATGCTCATAAAAGTCTTCCTCCGGGAAGAACAGCAATAGAAAAGAAGACTTGTCCCGAGCGTGTGATGCGCCAAATCAACGCAAGTGATCGACGCAGGCCCGGGACAAGGCAAAACAAGCGCTCACGCCAGCGCCTGAATATAGCGCATACCCGTGACAGGACGTGGCGCGAAATCCATATGCTCGTAAAAACGATGGGCGGCGACATTGCCAGTGGTGGCGCTGACAGAGAGGTAATCGCACCCCGCCCTGCTTGCCACATCACGAGCCCGCGCCACCAGATGCTGGCCAATACCATGGCTGCGCTGACCATCGCGGACATACAGATGATGCAGATCCATGCCGCGCTTGCCCTCGGTGGCCCTGTAGAGCGGCACCAGAATGGCGTAACCAATCAATTCGTTATCGCCTTCGGCCACCAGCGCTGTAATCCATGGCATGGGTCCGAACAGATCACGCTTGAGCGTTTGCACCGTCATGGCCGATACATCGCCATGGTGGGCCGCCAGATCCGCAATCATGGCGCTTAATTGCAGCAAATCCTCGGGCCGCGCATGGCGGATCGACACGAGTGGCGGGCGTGGCAAAATAACATCGGTATCTTCAGGCATGATGAACTTCCCTTGTTAAAGTGCGCCGTCAGGGAAAAGCTCGTAAAAAACAACAAAGCCGCCTGACGGCGGCTTGTTGACATGATTATCTGTCGAGCCGCCCGTTAAAGGTAGGCCCAAAAATATGTGCAGGCAATAGTTGTGCGCGATGTGATCATGGCGAGAGTGATGATACAGATGAAAAAGAATGTCAAGGCCAGAATGGATCAGCACGCAACCGAATATTTTTCAGTTTGCGTTGAGACAACATCCGTCTCGATGCTTTTCACCGGGCGCTGAGACAACACCTTCCTGATCACATCATCCTTTTTCCAACGCTCGATACGCGCATTCGAACGCTCTTTGGCGTTCAGCATGAAATCCAGTTGTTCATCTCGACTAAATGGTGGTTTGCTCATAGCCTCTCTCCTGATAATTGGAGACGTGTATTCTACACTGATTACCTGAATGGTGAATTATTATTTTTCCATCATCCAGATTTGCTGTCCGTGCATAGGGTCTCCCCTGCCCGCTCTATATCCCATTGGAGCAAACACTCCTGCGATCTTGTCGTATTTCACAAGCGCTTTTTCAGGAAGGTTCAGCTCGTGGGTCGTCATGAATACCGTGAGAGGCTTGACCTCTTCTATAAGCCGCCTTGCACCATATAATATAACAGAAAGCACCCGTTGCCTGTCTTTTTTATCGCGTAGTATCGTTACTGTCTCAAGTCCATCTGATCGCCAATCAGGCCCGTCTGCATCCGCGACAACCACATGAAACACCAACTCGTAACGCTCGCTTCCATATCCGGCGACCGTTGCAAAACACACAAAAGCAGAGATGACCGCATTCGTCTCATCATCAAACCCTACCGGCACCTGAAATATATATTCGCCTTCGACGGTTTCAAGCTTTAGCAACGTCAGAGTCGTGACCCAATGAGCATCAAGCGTGAAAATGAACGCCAACTTCCAGCCCCAACACGGTTATTTGTCATCGCATTTTTAAGAGAAGCCCACACAAGATACAATCAGAAATTTATCGCTCTATGCGGCACTCATCAACTCAGCACTATTTCACCGCGCAAATCGCATACCGGTGCTGCGTTGCCCGCTCCAGACCTTTCAGAAAGCCGAAATTGGCCCGCTGCGCCCGGTTGATGGCGCGCAGGTCTGTATCCACCGTCACGGAGGAAAAACCCGCCTGCTTCAACAGCGCCACAACGGCATCGGCCCGTGCGCCATCGGAAAAATACACCCGTGAGAGAATGCTCTTATGGGTTTCGACCAGCGCCGCCGCCGGGCCATGATGGGGCCGTGATGGTCCCAGACCAAAGCGTGAGAGCCACGCCGCAAGCACGCCGGTGAACTTTGAAATCGGGCTGGGATTGACAAAATCTCCATCGACAATCAACACCTTGCCGCCGTCTTTCAGCACCCGGTGCCATTCTTTGAACGCGGCCAACGGGTTCACCAGTGTCCACACCAGATGACGGTTGGTGATCACATCATAAGATGCATCCGGCTCCATGGTGTTTTCGGCATCCCCCATCAAAAACCGAATGCTGCGGCCGCGGGATTTGGCTTTGGCGCGGGCGCGCTCCAGCATCGGTTCTGCCCAGTCCATGCCGGTCACAGCAAAGCCGAGATCATCGAGCAGATGCGAGACAACGCCCGTGCCAGAGGCCAGATCCAGCACTTTGCGCCCCTCGCCTGCCCCAAGATGGCGGCTGATCAGCCTGTGCCAGGCTTTGCGTTCCTCTTCAGAAAAAATCTCATGACCCGGCTGCGTATCAAATGTTTCAGCCCGCGCCGACCAGTAGGCCTTGATTTCGTCTTTCAGGTTGTAATTATGCTGGTTTGCGACCTGTGACATACTGAACTCCAAAACCCCTAAATTTTCCTAGAATCCTTCTAAAAGATATTTGTTGACTGTCAAACTCATAATACCATAAATCCCGGTCGGGACGTGAGTTTGTCTTGGAAACGTGAAAATCGGTTTTCCAGAAATGACAACCTCAAGCAGATAAATCGAACAGCTTTCATGGAGACATAACGTGTTCAACGTTTATGGGGTGGTTACCGCTGCCGCGCTTTCGCTTAGCCTTTTCACGGGCATGGCCAATGCTGGCGAGAAGGTCAAGATCAAGGATATTACCGGCCGCGAGGTCGAGGTCAATGTGCCGGTTGAGCGCGTGATTCTGGGTGAAGGCCGACAGCTCTATTTCACCGCCGCCCTCGACACAGACCAGCCTTTCAAGCGCATTGTGGGCTGGCGCGATGACTTTCAGAAGGCCGATCTCGACGGCTATAACATTTATCTGAAAAATTCCCCGAAATGGGCAAAATCCCCACCTTTGGCGGCATGAAGGACGGCACGTTCGATATTGAGCAGGCTGTAACCCTGAAGCCAGACGTGATCATCATGAATATTGATGCGAAATCGGCAACGGAGGAAAGTGGCTATATTGACAAGCTCGCCAAGGTTGGCATTCCGCTGGTCTATGTCGATTTCCGTGAAAAGGCCATGGAAAACACCGATCCATCCATGCGCCTGATGGGCAAGCTGTTTGGCAAGGAAAAGCGCGCCGAAGAATTTGTGCAGTTTCATGATGCAGAAATCAAGCGCGTGACCGACACACTCGCCAAGGCAAAAGACCTGAAAAAGCCGCTCGTCTTCGTTGAGCGTGCCGGTGGTTACAGTGACGATTGCTGCATGTCGTTTGGCAATGAAAACTTTGGCAAGATGGTGGAGATTGCCGGTGGCGTGAACATGGCGGGCGACATCATTCCCGGCACATTCGGCACGGTCAATCCTGAGCAGATCATTGCGTCCAACCCCGATCAGGTCATCGTCACCGGTGCCAACTGGGAGCTTTATGTGCCCGGCGGCAAGTGGATTGGCGTTGGCCCCGGCGCGGACAAGGCTCTGGCTGAAAAGAAGCTGGCCGACCTGATGAAACGCCCCGGCTTTACCGACATCAAAGCCGTCAAGGACAGCAATGTCCATGCCATCTGGCACCAGTTCTACAACAACCCTTATCAGT
The DNA here is from genome assembly GCF_014204625.1 of Gillisella vitis. Classification (GTDB taxonomy): domain Bacteria; phylum Pseudomonadota; class Alphaproteobacteria; order Rhizobiales; family Rhizobiaceae; genus Allorhizobium; species Allorhizobium vitis_F. Next base: position 3,952 of record NZ_JACHLU010000017.1, read on the forward strand.
TTGTGGCCATCCAGCAGATTGCCAAGTGGCTGCACCCGGAGCTGTTCAAGGATCTGAACCCCGAGGCAACCTTCAAGGAACTGCATGATCGCTTCCTGCCGGTGCCCTATGAAAGCGGCTATTTCGTTTCGCTGAAAGCCCGTTCGTAATGTTCAAAACCGGCGGCATGCCAATGCCGCCGGTCAGACTGCTGACAAAGGTTGAACTTACCCTCGACGTCATGCTCGGCCCTGTGCCGAGCATCTGGCCACGTTAAATTCAATCAACAAAGTCAGTTTCTGAGTCAACGACAGCAGATCCTCGGGACAAGCCCGAGGATGACGAAACGCCGAGATCGGGGTTTGTCAATAAACTGACCAACGGCATTCCGATGCCGCCGGTCTCTCGATTCAAAGGTTTTGTGATGATTTTCAAACACATATTTCGGGCGCTCGTCGCCCTTCTGCCGTTTCTGGCGCAGCCCACGCTTGTCAGTTCAGCTCTGGCAGCAGAGCTGACCGATGTTGCTGGCCGCACCGTAACGCTGGATTTGCCCGCCAAGCGGGTTCTGGTGGGCGAGGCACGGCAGATTCACACCATTGCCGCCCTTGCCGGTGCCCATACGTTTGACACCATTGTCGGCTGGCGTGATGATTTTCTCACCAAAGACCCGGACAGCTACAAAGCCTATGTCGAACGCTTTCCGCAGATCGCCAATCTGCCGCAGTTTGGCTATGTGCCCAACGGCAGTTTCAGTCTGGAAGCCGCCATTGCCCTGCACCCCGATGTGCTGACGCTGAACATCGAAGCCAAGGCCGCCGCCCATGAAAGCGGGCTTGAGGAAAAGGCCGAGGCCGCTGGCATTCAGGTGGTCTATGTCGATTTTCGCGTTGATCCCGACAAGAATACGGAAAACTCCATTGTCATTCTGGGCAAGATCTTTGGCGCTGAAGACAAGGCCAAAGAGTTGATTGCCTATCGCCGGGCGCAGATTGCCCGCATTACCGACCGGCTGGCTGCGGTGAAAGACCTCAAGCGCCCGGTGGTCTACATGGAGCGCGCCCCCGGCAATGATGCCGAAGGTGGCTGCTGCCGCACCTTTGGCCCGGCCAATTTTGGCGAGATGGTTGAAAAGGCCGGCGGCCATAACATTGGCTCCGACGTGTTCAAAACCACCTTCGGCACCATGAACATCGAACAGTTGATTGCCTCCAACCCCGACCAGATCATTGCCACCGGCTCCAATTGGGCGGCCGAATCCAAGAGCAACCGCTTTGTGCATGTTGGTCGCGGTGCCGATCCAGTGGCAGCGCGTGCCAAATTGCAAACGCTGATGGAGCGCACCGGCTTTGCGGGTCTCAAGGCCGTGCAGCAAGGCAATGTTCATGCTGTGTGGCACCAGTTCTATGGCGCACCCTATGAATTTGCGCCGATTCAGCAATTTGCCAAATGGTTCCACCCGGAGCTGTTTGCCGATCTTGACCCGGAACAGACATTTCGGGAGTTCCATGAAAAATTCCTGCCGATTGCTTACGAGCCCGGTTATTTTGTCTCGCTTGAAAAAGGCTCCAACTGATGGCTGCTGCCGTTGAAAACAGCGTCAAGACAGCAGGGGGCGTGCAATATCGCGCCCTCGCTGCCCGACGCATCCTCATTCTTGCCGGTCTTCTGGTTGCTCTGTGTCTGAGTGTTGCCGTGGATATGGCCCTTGGCCCGGCCCGCTATACGTTATCGCAGGTGCTGACCGCGATTTTCTCGCCAGAGACCGTGACCAACCAGATCCGGGTGGTCATCTGGGACATTCGAATGCCCATTGCGCTGATGGCTGTTACCGTGGGTGCCTGTCTGTCGCTGGCAGGCGCGCAGATGCAGACCATTCTGGCCAATCCGCTGGCAAGCCCGTTTACGCTGGGCATTTCTGCCGCCGCCAGCTTTGGCGCGGCCCTTGCTCTGGTGGGCGGCATTGCCGTGTTTCCGGTCGCCATTGAGTTCATGGTGCCAATCAACGCCTTTATCATGGCCATGCTGGCGTCCCTGTTTATCTACGGCGTCTCCACCATGCGCGGTGTCACGGTGGAAACCATTATTCTGCTTGGCATTGCGCTGGTGTTCACCTTCAACGCGCTCTTGTCGCTGCTGGAATATCTGGCCTCGGAACAGGCGCTGGCCGCCGTGGTGTTCTGGACCATGGGCAGCCTGACCAAGGCCACATGGATGAAGGTGGCTGTCACCGCCGCCGTGCTGGTGGTCTGCGTGCCGCTGTTTGCCCGTCAGGCCTGGGCCTTGACGGCGCTGCGTCTGGGGGATGACAAGGCCGCAAGCCTTGGCGTGAATGTGCGCCGCCTGCGGCTGGAAACCATGATGCTGGTCAGCCTGCTGGCCGCCATTCCGGTGTCCTTTGTCGGCACCATTGGCTTTATCGGTCTGGTTGGCCCGCATATTGCCCGCATGGTGGTCGGCGAAGATCAGCGGTTTTTCCTGCCCGGCTCGGTTCTGTGCGGCGCGTTGCTGCTGTCGGTGACATCGGTTGTCTCCAAAATGCTGATTCCCGGAGCAATTTTGCCCATCGGTGTCATCACCGCCCTTGTGGGTGTTCCCTTCTTCTTCTCGCTGATTTTCACCAACAGGAGGCGCGCATGGTAGTGCTGACACTCGATAAGGTCGGCGCACGGTATGGCCGCGCCACTGTGTTTGAGGATATTACCACAGCCCCAATGCATGGCGGCGAACTGACGGCGCTGATTGGTCCCAATGCTGCGGGCAAATCCACCCTGTTCAAGCGCATCGCCAGCCTGCTGTCTGGCCCCGGCACGGTCGTGGTCGACGATGTCCGCTCAGGCCGTCGCCCGATCTGTTACATGCCGCAGGATACCGGCGCGAATGCAGTGCTGACGGTGTATGAATCGGTTCTGCTGGCCGCCAAGCAAGGCGGAAGCTGGCGGGTGGCAGATGGCGAACTGAGCGAAATTGATGCCATTCTCAAAGCGCTTCGCATTTCCGATCTGGCCTTTCGTGATCTGGGCGCACTCTCGGGTGGCCAACGCCAGCTGGTGGCCATTGCGCAGGCACTGGTGCGCAAGCCCGAAGTGCTGCTGATGGACGAACCAACCTCGGCACTGGACCTGTTCCGCCAGATCGAAGTGCTGGAATTCATGTCGAAAATCGCCAAATTGGAAGGCATGGCCGTGCTGATTGCCCTGCACGATCTCAACCACGCCCTGCGCTATTGCAGCCAGACCATGGTGATCAACGGCGGCAGGCTGATTGCCAGCGGCCCCACCAAAGACGTCATTACCCCTGCCCTGCTGCGCGATGTCTACCGGGTCGACGCCCGCATTGAACCATGCAGCCAGGGCCGCTTGCAGGTGATTGTCGATGGGGCGCTGGTGTAAATTTCACGACGCGACGCGATAGAGCATCGCACCGAAAATCGGAATCATGTTTTCCCGATAAGACAAGCGACAACAAAAAATCGAGAGTCTGTCTGGTTCAATCCGGACCTGACAGATTCTCGGCTGGGGACCCGAAATCCCCCCGCCGCGCACGCCTGAATCACTGTGATGCCCTCATAAATTCATCATCAAAAAAACCCGCATAAAGTGCGGTTCATTCCAGCAAACTTAATTAATATTTAAATCACGTAGCTGATAACGTTTTTTTGAAATGATCAGTCATGCGTGTAGGGGTTGGCGCGCGCTTCCTGTATAATATGCTGATATTTATATGTTTAATCGCTCTCTTTCAAGGGGCGAGCGCGCACATTTGGGGATGGAAATGCTCGGTAAGATTTCAATAAAAGCAAAACTATTGCTGGTTATCATTGTTCTGGGTTTGCTGTCGGTTGCCGGAATATCGCACATTGCCAGCAGCTTCAGCACCGCCAACAACACCTATTTGCGCTTCATTGAAAATGAGGCCAATTCCGGCATTCTGGCGGCGCGCGCATCTGCTGGCATGTGGACCGCTGTGAATGCGCTGGGCCGGGTGGCGATCAACAAGGCTGGCACGCCGGAGTTTGATGAAGCAAAGGCAGCCTTCACCCGCAATGTGGATGGTGCGCTGGACAGGCTGAATACGGTGGCCAAGTCGGTGCCGCAAACAGCCCCCAATGTTGAGCAGTTGCGTGGCTATTCCGAACAGTACAGGGACCATTTCAATAAGATTGTCACCTTGAAGCAGGATGGCAAGGATGCCGAAGCGATTGAGCTGTTCAAGTCTCTTGACAAGCTGGCACAAGAATTTTCCAGTAAATCTGGTGCAACCAATGCATTTTTGACAACCCTCTTGAATGAGGGTGGCAAAAAGATTGGCGCAGAAACATCGACAACCATCACCACGACGATAACGATCCTGGTCCTATGCTTTATCATCGTTCTGGGGCTTGGTTTTTACATTGCCACCGTGGGAATCAGCAAACCGATGGAAACCCTGCGCAAGCGGATGGCATCTTTGGCCAATGGCGAGCTGGATGCTGCCATTGAAGGTGGTGATCGTAGCGACGAAATTGGTGCCATGGCTCAGACCGTGGTGGTGTTCCGCGATAACGCCCTTGAGCGTCGCCGTTTGCAGGCTGAAGCGGAAGTCACCCGCCAGCAGAGCGATGCTGAGCGCAGTGAACGTGAGGGCCAGAAGGCCCGTGCTGCCGCTGACATGCAGCAGGTTGTTTCGCTTTTGGCCGGTGGCCTGCGCCAACTGGCAGCTGGCGATCTGACTCATCAGATTACCACGCCTTTCTCCTCTGACCTGGATGGCCTGCGTCATGATTTCAACGAGGCCATTGGCAAGCTGAACGAAGCCCTGTCACGGGTTGGCGACAATGCCCAGACCATCATGGCAAATTCCAATGAAGCCCGCTCAAGCAGCGATGATCTGTCCAAGCGCACCGAGCAGCAGGCCGCCGCCGTTGAGGAAACAGCCGCCGCTCTGGAGCAGATCACCACAACTGTACGCGATGGGGCAAAGCGGGCCGAAGAAGCGCGGCACCTGATGACCTCGACTGGCGAGGATGCCCGCAATTCGGGTCAGGTGGTGCGCTCTGCTGTTGAAGCCATGCACGCCATTGAAGCCTCGTCTTCGGAAATCTCCAATATCATTGGGGTGATTGACGAGATCGCCTTCCAGACCAACCTTCTGGCCCTCAACGCAGGCGTTGAAGCCGCAAGAGCCGGTGAAGCAGGCAAGGGCTTTGCCGTGGTGGCTCAGGAAGTGCGCGAACTGGCGCAACGCTCTGCCAATGCTGCCCGCGAAATCAAAAGCCTGATCAACACCTCCAGCACACAGGTTGCCAATGGCGTCACGCTTGTGGTCAGCACCGGCGAGGCTCTGGATGCCATTGTCCATCGGGTTCAGGATGTGACAAAGCATGTGCAGGGCATTGCCGATGCCTATCGTGAGCAATCACTGGGGCTTCAGGAAATCAACACGGCCATCAACAGCCTTGATCAGGGCACCCAGCAAAATGCGGCCATGGCCGAAGAAGCCACCGCCAATGCTCACAATCTGGCCACAAGCGCCGAGTCGCTGCTGCAATTGCTGGCACGGTTTCAGTTGGCGCAGACAGTGCAGCAGCGTCGCTACGCCGCCTGAGCCCACAATGTGTCAGGGAAACGTGGACACCCCGTTTCCCTGACAATCGTTGACTGAGAGACACGATAGAGCATCGTGCCGAAAATCGGAATCGGCACGATGCTCTAGATTCTTGTTTTCGCATCGGATTTTTCCGAAAACCGGTTCCCGCTTTTCGGTCCGATGCTGTAGCGCAATGGCGCTATCCGCCTCCGGCAACGAGCTTGTGATCAATGGCTTTGAGTGCCCGGTCCAGATGCCCCTCATACACCAATGTCGTCTCTTCCGGGACAATGTCGATGCTCGGCACTCCGTTCAGTTGCACCTGCAAACCAGAGTTCAGCCCGTCATGCAGCCCGCGGCTGAGCAAATCATAATAGCGGGTGCCCGGCCCCGTAATCATCACCGGCATGGTTTCATGCAGGCTGAACACCCGTGATAGCCCCTGCCCCAAGGCCAGACCCGCCTGCCGAAAGGCGTATTGAGCCATGCGATTGCCCTGACGGGCCGATTGGGCAATGCGGTCCATCTCCGGCAAAGGCACAAATCTGGCCGGAATCGTATCGGGCGGCACTTCAAAAGCCATCCGCAAAATACCATAAAAACCCGCAGATGCCTCGATGCAACCGCGCGACCCGCAACGGCACAGCTTGTTATCATCCATATTCAGCATATGGCCAAAATTCGGAGCCCTGATCTCCACATCCCCATCAACACTGGGGCGCACAATGCCCAGACCAATGCTGTGGCCCAGAGACAGCGCAATCAATCCGTTGAAACTCTGCCCCTCCCCACCAAAACGTGCCGCAAGACCATGGGCAACCAGCAGGGTCTCATTGCTGATCATCAGCTCTGCCTTGGGAAAGGCTGCCAGAGGAATTTTAAAATCAACCGGCTGTGCACCAAACACCGGCGACCACACCAGACGCAAGCCTTCCGCATCCACAATACCCTTGCTGCTGACGGACAGCACGGCCAGCAAGGCCGGATCGAGTTTTGAACGATCCGTCAAGCGGAGCAAGGCACGGGTAAAATCCTGTTCAAACTGCTTGGGCGTGGCCGTCAGCACCCGTGGCTCATCAAAGCGATCCATCAGCGTGCCACGATAATCTGACAGGGCATAGCGCACATTATCCGATGAAATCTGCACCGACATCGCATAGGCAAAACCGCGTCTGCGTGAAAACAGCACCCGTGGACGTCCCCGCGCTGGCCCCGTCTGCGGCTCATGCCGCTCAATCACACCAGCCTGCTCCAGATCATTGGTGATGGCCGTCACCGTTGCCGAGGCAAGCCCGGTCAGTTCCGATAAATCGGTATGCGACAAGGCCTCCTGACGGCGCAACGCCGATAGCACCAGCGCCGAATTATGTCGGCGCACCTTGTCACTGCTCGATTTTGTCAACATCGGCAGATCCCGCCTTCTTACGTGAATGAGGAGCACATGCCCCTCCCAAAGCATGTGCCCCGCCGTCAGCGCAAGCCGCTTTTCAGCGACGGTTGACAGGCTGACTTTCTTCTGCCAGTTATTTTCTCGACTGTCGAGAAAAACATCATCGGACGCGCTTCCAATGGTCTCGAGAGTTTTGCGGTGGTGTGGTGGCGGACGAGGAGGTCTGCCCGCACCGCCTTCATTTTGGGGAGGTTTAAAATGAAATCCGTCTTGAAGCTGATGGCCTGCGTTGCTGTCATCACATCCGTTCATGCTCCATCCTACGCCAAGGATCTGATTGTTGGCGTGTCGTGGTCCAACTTTCAGGAAGAACGCTGGAAGACCGATGAAGCGGCCATTAAAGAGTCGTTGAAGGCCCATGGTGCCAAGTATATCTCGGCCGATGCCCAGACCTCGGCTGCCAAGCAGCTCACCGATATTGAAAGCCTGATTGCGCAGGGTGCCAACGCCCTGATCGTGCTGGCGCAGGATTCCAGCGCCATTGGCCCGGCGATTGAAAAGGCCACCGCTGAAGGCATTCCGGTGGTGGGCTATGACCGCCTGATCGAAAACCCCAACACCTATTACATCACCTTCGACAACAAGGAAGTTGGCCGCTTGCAGGCGAAGGAAGTGATGAAGGTGAAGCCCACCGGCAATTACGTGTTCATCAAGGGCGGCTCGACTGACCCGAATGCGGATTTCGTGTTCTCCGGCCAGATGGATGTTTTGAAAGACGCCATTGCCGCTGGCAAGATCAAGAATGTCGGCGAAGCCTATACCGACGGCTGGAAGCCGGAAATTGCCCAGAAAAACATGGAGCAGTTTCTGACCGCCAACAACAACAAGGTTGATGCGGTGGTCTCGTCCAACGACGGCATGGCCGGTGGCGTGGTGGCTGCCCTTGAAGCACAGGGCCTTGCCGGTTCTGTTCCTGTGTCCGGTCAGGATGGTGACAAGGCAGCGCTGAACCGCGTGGCACTTGGCACGCAGACCGTCTCAGTCTGGAAAGACAGCCGTATGCTGGGCAAAAAAGCCGGCGACGTGGCCGTCGAGCTCGCCAAGGGCAAGAAGATGAGCGAAATTCCCGGCACCACCAAGTTCAAGGGCGGCTCCAAGGGTGTGGAAATGGAATCGCAATTCCTGATGCCGCAGGCGATTACCAAGGACAATCTCAATGTTGTTCTCGATGCCAAGTGGATCAGCAAAAGCGAGCTGTGCCAGGGCGTGAAGGCTGGCACCGTGGCGGTGTGCAAGTAACAGAACCATAACGGCAAAGCTCATAGCCTACCCCCTCATCTCCCTGCCGGGATATTCTCCCCGGCGGGGAGAAGAGACTGAGCAGCAACCGCTTTATTCCCTATGGCCATTCGCGGTTGTGATGACCGGCTAAAGCGATCTGCCTTCTCCCCAGCGGGGAGAAGGTGGCGGCAGCCGGATGAGGGGGTGGCGAAGCCGCTGTCCATAAAACAGGTACCTCGTCAAAGGTCATAGAGGAGTATCCGATCCATGGTGGATCACACAATCAGCGCAACACACAACAACGCCCGGCCCGCAAAGGCCAATGCCTGGCGACGGTTTCTGAGCGCCACCGAAATTGACACCCGGTTGATGGGCATGGTGATCGCGCTGTTGATCATCTGGGTTGGCTTCAATCTTCTCTCCGATGGCCTGTTTCTGACGCCGCGCAATCTGTGGAACCTGTCGGTGCAGGCGGCCTCTGTCTCCGTCATGGCCACTGGCATGGTGCTGGTGATTGTTACCCGCAACATCGACCTTTCTGTCGGCTCCATTCTCGGCTTTGTCGGGATGATGATGGCGGTAACGCAAACCAAATTTCTGCCCGCGCTGCTCGGCTATGACCATCCGCTGATGTGGATGCTGGCGCTGGCGTTTGGCATTCTCATCGGGGCTGCCATTGGCGCGTTTCAGGGTGCCATCATTGCCTTTATGAATGTGCCATCTTTCATTGTCACACTGGGCGGGTTGCTGGTATGGCGCGGCTGTGCGTGGATGGTCACCAGTGGCGCAACAGTGGCTCCGATGGATACCCGCTTTCGCCTGATGGGCGGCGGCGCGGATGGCTCGATTGGGGCCACGGCAAGCTGGGTTGTCGGCGCCATTGCCTGCATGTTTATCGTGCTGTCGATCCTGCATTCACGCAAGCAGCGCAAACGCTTTGGCTTTCCGCTGAAGCCCGTCTGGGCCGAATATTTCATGGGCGTGATTGGCTGCGGGGCCGTGCTGGGTGCGGTGAATGTGCTCAACAGCTATTACATGCCGGTCAATCTGGCCCGCAAATATGCCGAAGCGAATAATATCGCATGGCCCGATGGCGGGCTGGATATTTCATTGGGCATTGCCATTCCGGTACTCATTGCACTGGGCATTGCGCTGGTGATGAATTTCATTACCAACCGCACCCGGTTTGGCCGCTATGTGTTTGCCATCGGTGGCAACCCGGAAGCCGCAGAGCTTGCGGGCATCAAGACCCGCTGGGTGACGGTGCGGATTTTTGCGCTGATGGGTGCGCTCTGCGCCATTGCTGCCGCCATTTCCACTGCACGCCTCAATGCCGCCACCAATGCGCAAGGCACACTGGATGAGCTTTACACCATTGCCGCCGCCGTGATTGGCGGCACATCACTGGCCGGTGGGGCTGGCACGATTGTCGGGGCCATTCTGGGAGCCATTGTCATGCAATCGCTCAATTCCGGCATGGTGCTGCTGGGCATGGATACGCCCTTGCAGAGCATTGTAATTGGTATCGTTCTGGTTGTTGCAGTGTGGCTGGACACGGTTTACCGCGCCCGCACCCGCTAACACAGAGGAGTAGACGTTATGACACACCAAAACACGCCTCTGGTGGAAATGAAGAATATTTCCATCTCGTTTGGCGGTATCCACGCCGTGGATGATGCCTCCGTGGATCTGTTTCCCGGCGAAGTCGTGGCCCTGCTGGGTCACAATGGTGCGGGCAAATCCACGCTGATCAAGATTCTCTCCGGTGCCTATAAGCGCGATGGCGGTGAAATCCTGATCAACGGCAAGGCCGCAGACATCAACAACCCGCGCGATGCAAAGCATTACGGTATCGAGACGATTTATCAGACCCTGGCCGTTGCCGATAATGTCGATGCCGCCGCCAATCTCTATCTGGGCCGCGAGCTGCAAACCCCGTGGGGCACGCTGGATGATGTGGCCATGGAGGCCAAGGCCCGTGAAGTGATGGGACGGTTGAACCCGAATTTCCAGCGCTTCAAGGAGCCGGTCAAGGCGCTCTCCGGTGGTCAACGCCAATCGGTGGCCATTGCCCGCGCCATTTTGTTTGATGCCCGCATTCTGATCATGGACGAGCCAACCGCCGCCCTCGGCCCGCAGGAAACCGCGCAGGTGGGCGAGTTGATCTTGCAGCTCAAGAAGGAAGGCATCGGCATTTTCCTGATCAGCCACGATATTCACGATGTGTTTGATCTGGCCGACCGGGTGTTTGTGATGAAAAACGGCAAGGTCGTTGGCCACGCCAAAACCGGCGACGTGACCAAGGATGAAGTGCTGGGCATGATCATCATGGGCAAAGTGCCACCGGGCGCCGTGGCCGGACCCGGTGCCATGCAGGTTGCCTGACCGTATTTACGCCGCAGCGCTCGTCGCTGCGGCGGCAATCAGCACAAAACCGAGCAAAATACGGTAGATCACAAACGGCCAGGTGGAAAAGCGCTCCAGAAACCGCATCAATCCCCAGATGGCGATGAGCGAGGAGATGCCCCCGGCAATCAGGCCGACGCTGAGCAGCGCCCAGCCATGGGCATCGAGTGAGAGTTTATGCAGCTCCCAGATTTCTTTTAAGCCAGCCAGCACAATAGCAGGCAGGCCCAGCAGAAAGGAAAAGCGCGCCGCTTCCTCGCGCTTGAAGCCCAGGGCCAGTGCTGCCGTTATGGTGGCACCAGAGCGGGACACGCCGGGAATGAGGGCTGCGGCCTGCGCAAGACCCACCAAAAGAATATCCAGTGGGCGAATACTGGGCAGGTTGCGGCGATGTCTGGCCATCAGCTCGGTTGCCGCCAAAAGCCCACCCATGACAAGACAGGCAATGCCCACGGCCCACAGGCTGCGCAGTGGAGAATCACAGCTATTCAGGCTATGCGACAGGGCAAGACCAGCAATGACAATCGGAATGGTGCCAATGCAGATCCACAGCACCAGCTGGAAGCTGAAATCATTATAATCGCGCCGCTTCAAAGCACGTATAGAACCGTTTGCAAGGCCAAAAATATCGCGCCAGAAATAGCTGACAACGCCGACAAGAGCGGCCATCTGCATGGCGGCGGAAAAGGCAGCGCCCGGATCGGGCCAGCCCAGCAGCGCAGGCACCACCCGCATATGGGCCGAGGATGACACCGGCACCAGCTCGGTAATGCCCTGCACCACCCCCAGAAACGCCGTTTCCATAAAACTCAAATCAAGAAAACCCGTTGCCGAGCCAACCCCGCATACGTCCGCCATTTGATCACCTCATAACCATCTGTGATGGTTTGAAACTTTCATCGTGGCGGAAGGAAGACAGCAACTCAACTGACCGTGAATGATGGGGGGCATCGGCATTTATTCAACATCAGCACCGCTTGAATCGTACCGACAATCGAAACCGCCACCTCACAAAAGCTAGACAAGAATTAGCATTTATTAAATAATATCTCAATAAAATAAAAAATGACAAAACAATGTCTCATGTCTGCTGCGGCGCGGTACCATCTTCTGGAGTTTGTGATGCGCGTTTCTCTTGGTCAACTTCTAACCACGCTGTTTGCGGTTATTCTCCTGGTTGTTATTGGCCAGGGTCTTTATGCAATCGCCTCCCTGAATACGATATTGGATGGAACCCGCCAGATTGTTGATAAGCGCGTGCCCTCGTTCATCCTGATGGGGCAGATCAATGCCGATCTGGGTGACATACGCATTGCGCAAAGCAACTATCGCAGTGCAGAACCCGCCCAAAAGGCAGAATTTGCTGCCGCCTTGGTGAAAGCCAATGAAGCGCTTGCCAAAAATCGAAAAGAATACGAGCCTCTGATCGTCGATAAAGAAGATCAGGCGCTTTACGACACCTTCTCAAAGGATTGGGCCAGGGCTGAGCAATTGTGGCAGAACGTCAAGACCATGGTTGATAATGGTCGCGCTGAGGAGGCAAGAGACCTGTTTTTTGGTGATGCCATGGCCGCTTACAACAAAGCCGGTGATGATATTCAGGCCGCCGTTGACGACCTTGCCGAAAACGCCAAGGATGAAGGCGCAGCTGCGGCACAGCAGATCTCTCTGGCCATCACCGTCACCTATGGCGCGCTTGCTCTTGCTCTTTTCATTGGAGTGAGCGCCGCCCTGACCAATAACGTCAGGGTTGTGCGCCCCTTGAAGGGCATCACACACAATATGCGCATCCTGTCGTCTGGCGACACCAGCAACGAGGTGCCCTACAAGAGCCGCAAGGATGAAATTGGCGCGATGGCGGCCGCCCTTCAGGTGTTCAAGGATGGTATTCTGCACAGCCGTATGCTGGAAGCCGAAGCCGAAAACGCCCGCCAGAAGGCCGAATCTGACAAGCTACGCCTGCAACAGGAGGCAGAAGCGGCAGCACAAAAGAAATTGCAGGAAGCCACCGCTGGCCTTGCGGCCGGTCTGAAGCGTCTGGCCGATGGCGATCTCGCGTTTGAACTGACAGAACCTTTTGCCCCGGAATTTGATGCCCTGCGTGTTGATCTCAACAGCGCGGTAGCCCAATTGGGCAGCACGATTGCAACAGTTGCCACAGCTGCAAACGCGATCAACGACGGTTCGCGCGAAGTCAGCCAGAGCGCGAACGATCTTTCCAGGCGTACGGAACAGCAGGCGGCGTCTCTGGAAGAAACCGCTGCTGCCCTTGATCAGATCACGGTCAATGTCACCAATTCGTCGCGCCGTGTGGAAGAGGCGCGCGGTGTGGCGAAAGAGGCCAATGGCAGTGCTGTGCGCTCTGGCCATGTGGTGCAGGAAGCCATCAACGCCATGCAACGCATCGAGCATTCCTCCAACCAGATTTCCAACATCATCACCGTGATTGACGAGATTGCCTTCCAGACCAATCTGCTGGCCTTGAATGCCGGTGTTGAAGCCGCCCGCGCAGGTGAAGCAGGCCGCGGCTTTGCCGTGGTTGCAACGGAAGTGCGCGAACTGTCACAACGCTCTGCCAAGGCGGCCCGCGAAATCAAGGAGTTGATCAACAAATCCAGTGAGGAGGTCGAAAGCGGTGTTCGTCAGGTGCAAGAGACCGGCGATGTGCTCAAATCCATCGAACAGCATGTCATCACCATCAATGGTCTGATGGAGGCCATCGCCACCTCGGCGCGTGAACAATCGGTTGGCCTGTCGGAAGTCAACACCGCCGTCAACCAGATGGATCAGGTGACCCAGCAAAATGCTGCGATGGTGGAAGAAACCAGCGCCGCCAGCGCAAGCCTTGCTCAGGAGAGCGTACGCCTCCAACAGCTTGTGACCCGCTTCATGGTGCCGGGCGGCCAGAGACAATCCGAGACCCGGCGGGCTGCATAATTGAACGGCAATTTTGTGCGTTTCCAGTGCTCATGGACTTAGCGCTTCAGGCTGCCCAAAATACCGCGCACCAGTGCTCGGCCGATCTGGTTGGCAAGCTGACTGGTGATGGAGCGGGCGGCCGTCTTCATCATGGCTTCTATCACCGTTTCGCGCTGGCGGGCGGCGGCGGGCGGGCGCTTGGCCGGGGCTGTGCCGTCATTTGCGTCATCACCAAAACCCGGCAGGGTCCAGCCGCTGGTGTTGCTCTTTTCGTCAACAGGATCAGGATGTTGCGCCGCCTCGGCTTGCGCCAGTCGTGCGGAACGTTCGGCAAGAATTTCGAAAGCGGATTGCCGGTCAATGCTCCGGTCATAGAGTCCAGCCACGGCGCTCAATGCCATGGTCCCGACCCGCTCACCATCGGTCAACGGCCCAAGACGGCCAGATGGCGGACGGATCAGGGTGCGTTCCACCATGGTCGGTGCACCTTTGCCGTCCAGCGTCGACACCAGCGCCTCGCCGGTTCCAAGGGCTGTAATGGCCTCCTCGCAGGAAAAGGCCGGATTGGGGCGAAAGGTTTGCGCCGCCGCCTTCACCGCCTTTTGCTCACGCGGGGTATAGGCGCGGAGCGCGTGCTGCACCCGGTTGCCCAATTGTGCCAGCACTGTTTCTGGCACGTCCAGCGGGTTTTGCGTGACAAAATAAACCCCGACACCCTTGGAGCGGATCAACCGCACCACCTGCTCCACCCGCTCGATCAGCGCTTTGGGCGCGTCATTGAACAAAAGATGCGCCTCATCAAAAAAGAACACCAGTTTCGGCTTGTCCAGATCGCCCACTTCCGGCAGTTCTTCAAACAGTTCCGAGAGCAACCAGAGCAGGAATGTGGCGTAAAGCCTTGGATTCATCATCAATTTATCAGCGGCCAGCACCGAAATCGTGCCGCGCCCGTCGGGAGAAACGCGCATGATGTCGCAGATCGACAATGCCGGTTCACCAAAGAAACTGCCCGCACCCTGACTTTCCAAAAGTAGCAATCCGCGCTGGAGCGAGCCAACAGAGGCCTTGGAAATCAGCCCGAACTGGCCAGAGAGTTCACTGGCGTGTTCGGCCATGTAATTCAGCAGGGATTGCAGATCTTTCAGATCCAGCAGCGCCAGCCCGCCCTGATCAGCAATTTTGAAGGCAATATTCAGCACACCTTCCTGCGCCTCGCTGGCTTCCATCAATTGCGCCAGCAGCAGCGGTCCCATCTCGGCCATGGTGGTGCGCACCCTATGGCCCTTCTCGCCAAACAGATCCCAGAAAATCACCGGAAAATTCTGAAAAGCATAAGGCTCAAGCTGAACCTCTTCGGCCCGTTTGAGCAAAAAATCCTTCGGCTCGCCTTGCAGCGCAATGCCCGAAAGGTCACCCTTGATGTCGGCACAGAACACCGGAACACCGGCATTGGAAAAGCTCTCGGCCATCACTTGCAAGGTTACGGTCTTGCCGGTGCCGGTGGCCCCGGTCACCAGACCATGACGGTTGGCAAATTTGAGGGCCAGATATTCCGGCTTGTTGAAACTGTCATCCGGGTTGCGACTGGCTCCCAGAAAGAGCTTTCCATCTGTCAGCATTGATCAATTTCCCCTCAATCAGACTCAAAGGCCCCACGCGCATATATTTTAGACTATGCCATAAGACCGTAGAAAACACTATTATGCACGGCCCATCCTCGTGGGACGGAGGATTTGCTGTTATCCGTGTTACTTATGGTGCAAAACACCAGTCTGTTGCTTGAGTTTAACAGAAGATATGATTACGTTCACGTCAACGTCAATATAGATTGGAGGAGCAATCCATGAGCGAACTCGTCACCCGCATTGCCGACAATGTTGGCATCACCCCCGATGTGGCAGAGAAAGCCCTTGGCATGATGCTGGGCTTTTTGCAGCGCGAAGCCGATGACGGTGCCGTGGCCCGTATGATTGAAGCCATGCCCGGTGCGCCGGAACTGGTTGCTCAGTACAATGGCGAGGGCAAAAAGCCCGGTCTTCTCGGCGGGCTGATGAGTGCCATGGGCGGCGGCATCATGGGTCTGGGCCAGCAATTGATGAGCCTCGGCCTTGGCATGGGTGAAATTTCGGCACTGGCCAAGGAAACCATCGCCATTGCCCGCGAACATGCTGGCAATGACGTGGTCGATGAGGTTGTTGCCTCGGTGCCGGGCCTCAGCCAGTTCGTTTAACAGGGAAAAGCGGAACCCGGTTTTCCCGATGGCTTCTGTCATGCAAAAGGCCGGGAGCGATCCCGGCCTTTTGCATTGTTGTCATGGCGCCTGTCAGTTTCAGATTGGGCCTGACAGACGCCATATTCTTTTTTTCGTTTGTCTTTTCGGGAAAATCAGGGATCAGGAAGCCCGCGCATATCCTTGCTGCTGGCCGAATTTTCCGGCGCTGGTGCGGAAGCGCTGCACCATATGAGCCAGATTGTCGGTTTCCTGCGTCAGGCTGTGGGCTGCGGCTGTGGTTTGCTCCACCATCGCCGCATTCTGCTGGGTCACCTTGTCCATCTGATCGCCAGCAACAGTCACTTCACGCAAGGAGGTGGCCTGTTCGCGGGCAGCATTGGCAATATCGGTGATGGTCGTGCTCATCTCCACCACCTGCTCAACGATTTCGCGCAAGGACGCACCAGAGGCGGTCACAAGGCCGACGCCCGTGTCAACCTGCGCGCTGGACGTAGAAATCAACGCCTTGATCTCCTTGGCGGCATTGGCAGAGCGCTGGGCCAGTTCGCGCACTTCCTGCGCAACAACCGCAAAGCCCTTGCCTGCCTCACCCGCTCTTGCCGCTTCAACGCCCGCATTCAGTGCCAGCAGGTTGGTCTGGAAAGCAATCTCATCAATCACGCCAATGATATTGCCAATCTTTTCAGACGATCCCTGAATGGCCGTCATCGCTTCAACAGCCTTGGCAACAATATCACCGCCCTTGGCGGCATTGTCACGGGCAGACGCAACAGCATGTTGGGCGCGGCCTGCACCCTCTGCCGTGCCGTTCACACCACGCGAGACCTCGTTCAGGGCGGCCATGGTTTCTTCCAGCGAGGCGGCCTGCTGCTCGGTGCGATGGGCGAGGTCATTCGAGGCTGCGGAGATTTCATTTAAGCCTGAGCGAATGGTACCAACGGTCACAATCACCGATCCCATCGCTTCTTCAAGGGCGGCAACGGAGGTGTTGAAGTTCTGACGAATGGTCTCAAACTCTGGTGCCACTTTATCATTCATCCGCACAGTCAGATCGCCTGCGGCCAGACCATTGAAGCCAGCCTGCACCTGCTGCACGAAATGGCGCAAATCTTCTGCCTTGCTATGTTCCAGCGCTGCCTGTTGTTCGCGCTGGCTTTCCACGCTTGTCCGCAAGGCTTCCTGCTCGGCCTGAGCCGTGCGGCCCTGAGCCAGATCATGGCGGAATTTTTCCAGTGCGATGGCCAGCGTGCCAAATTCGTCGCTGCGCCCTGTGCCGGAAATCGGGGTCTGATAATCTCCACCCGCCATTGTATCAACCGCAGAGACCACATCGCTCAACGGACGACGCACCACAACAATCGAGACGCCATAGATCATCACCAGTGCGATAATCAGCACCAGGGTGCCGCTGATCGCCGTTGATGTGACCTGCTGCATCACAGGCTCGGAAAATGTTTTGGCCGGAACATCCAGAATCGTGGCCCAGGTCTTGTTCATACCGGGTGCCGTGAATGGATAGACAAGCCGGGTTCCGCCATCTGGCAGGCCACGGATGATGCGCATTTTGCCATCTGCAAGTGCCGCCTTGACATCGCTTGCGCCAACATCGCCATAGGCCTTCATCAGGCTGTCTTTGTTCGGGTGAACCAGCCAGTTGCCATTGTCGGCAATCAGCATCACACGGCCACCTTCAAACGGGCTCATCGCACCAATCGAGGCAGCCAGATCACCCAGCTGAATATCAACACCCGCCAGCCCGACAGTCTTGCCGCTGACCACAACCGGCACGGAAACAGAGGTCAGAAGCTTGCCTGTGGTCGAAATATAGGGCTGGGAAATCATCCCCCGATTTTTCGCCAGAGGCTCGGCATACCATTGTTCTGTCACGGTTGTGACCCAGGTGGAAAACTCCAGTTTACCGCTATCATCCTTGGTCCAGTAAGCGGCAAAAATACCGGCCTTGTTGGTGCCCTCGGTGCCTTGCAGTTTCAAATCCTGCGGCACATCCGGCACCTCGGTCATCCATGCGCCAAACATGGTCTTGTAATGGGTGGGAACGCCTTTAAGCAGGGCAATAACATCGGTGCGGTTTTTGGAACCGTTTTCGATCAGGCCAGAAATACTGCCTGCCATGGTGGTTCCGGCAGACACCACATCGGTAATCTGAACCGCGACCTGATTGGCAACAGACGCCGCCTTTTCACTCGCCAGATCCATGATCTCGCTGTTGACGCGCTTGCTTGTTTCCCAGCCGCTCAGGACTGTGTAAGAAGCAATGATCACGGCCATGGCAGCCCCGGCAGCCAGTATAAGTTTTCCAGAAACAGTTTTGACGCGCATGTTCAATGGCCCGGCCCCTCGGTGATATTCTTGCTGCGATCATGGCACACAATTTCTAACGAAAGTCTAATTTCGGTTGCGGCGCAAAATGGATGCACGTCGCCTCAGACCATACAAAAGCCGCCGGATTGCTCCGGCGGCTTTTGCTTTGGTCCGCGTTCCAGAATTTACGATGCCCGCGCATATCCTTGCTGCTGGCCGAATTTTCCGGCGCTGGTGCGGAAACGCTGCACCATATGAGCCAGATTGTCGGTTTCCTGCGTCAGGCTGTGGGCTGCGGCTGTGGTTTGCTCCACCATCGCCGCATTCTGCTGGGTCACCTTGTCCATCTGATCGCCAGCAACAGTCACTTCACGCAAGGAGGTGGCCTGTTCGCGGGCAGCATTGGCAATATCGGTGATGGTCGTGCTCATCTCCACCACCTGCTCAACGATTTCGCGCAAGGACGCACCAGAGGCGGTCACAAGGCCGACGCCCGTGTCAACCTGCGCGCTGGACGTGGAAATCAACGCCTTGATCTCCTTGGCGGCATTGGCAGAGCGCTGGGCCAGTTCGCGCACTTCCTGCGCAACAACCGCAAAGCCCTTGCCTGCCTCACCCGCTCTTGCCGCTTCAACGCCCGCATTCAGTGCCAGCAGGTTGGTCTGGAAAGCAATCTCATCAATCACGCCAATGATATTGCCAATCTTTTCAGACGATCCCTGAATGGCCGTCATCGCTTCAACAGCCTTGGCAACAATATCACCGCCCTTGGCGGCATTGTCACGGGCAGACGCAACAGCATGTTGGGCGCGGCCTGCACCCTCTGCCGTGCCGTTCACACCACGCGAGACCTCGTTCAGGGCGGCCATGGTTTCTTCCAGCGACGCGGCCTGCTGCTCGGTGCGATGGGCGAGGTCATTCGAGGCTGCCGAAATCTCGTTTAGCCCGGAGCGAATGGTGTTGACCGTGCCCACCACATTGCCGATGGCGCTTTCAAGCGATGCCACGGAGGTGTTGAACTGATCGCGGATTTCGGCGTAGCGTGCATCCACGGCCCCGATCCGCACAGTCAGATCGCCGTTTGACAAGGCGTCAAGACCAATGGAAATCTGCTCAAAGGCATGGGCCATGCGCTGGGCTTCCTCGGCCTTTTGCCGGTCCTGATCAAGGCGTTCCTGCTCGGCTGCCAAACGGGTGCGCTCTGCCGCAAGCTCGGCGGCCAGCTTGCCCCGGCCGGTTTCCTGAAACACCAGCAAGGATCGGGCCATGGCCCCAAGTTCGTGCTTCTGGTCTGTACCGTCAATGGTCACATTGTCGTTACCATGCGCCAGCAGTTCCATGGTTTTGGCCATGCGGCTGACGGCACGCGAAATCAGACGTCCAACGAAGTAAGCCAGCACCAGACCAACAACAATCAACAGGGCAGACACTATCATCAGGCGCATGGTGGCCGCTTTTGCGGTGGCGTTGACCTCTTCGCTCAGCGTCGTCTGATTGCCGGTGACTTTGTCCTGAAGCACATCAAAGGCAGCGGCAATCTTCGGAGCCAGCACGTCCAGCTGTTTTGCGCGAATATCATTGCTGGCCAGCAGCACGTCTTTCACGTCATTGAGGCGGCTTGTGTAATTGTTCATCAGGCGAACGGCACCAGCGGTACGCTCGATCTCTGATTTTGTCGTGACATTGGCCGTCAGGATTTTTGCACGCTCAAGCGCCTCGCCCAGTGCAGCCTGTGCTGTCTCATAGGCCTTCATATCGCCCACGTGAATAAAGCGCTCAGATGCATAAAGACTGCGATTCATCGCCTCGATCACATCCGAGGTCAGATGCAGCACCTGCACCTGATTTTTGCGCCAGGCAGAACGGGCGATGTCGTTGAGCGCAATATTGGTCCATGGGCCAAATTCGGTCACCTTGGCCAGCAGCCGGTCACGACGACCCTGCAACACAACAATTTGCTGAAAAGCCTTATCGTAGGCGGCAATATCCTTGCGCACATCATTCAGCCCCTGTTGCAGGCTGGCATCGGTTGTCAGGCGCGGATCATCAACCGCAAAGGCATCAAGGGCGGTTTTCATGGTCTTGACCACGGCATCGCCCGGAGTGGTCCGATATTGCTCAGCTGACAGCTGAATCTGATGCAGCCGATCACTATAGTCGAAAATGGACAGGCTCTGGCTTGCGGTATTGCGGAAGGTCGCAAAAATGCCGGACAGATTGCCCAGGCTGTTGCCAGCATCCACGGTTAAAATACTCATGAGCACAATCAGCGGCAGAAAGCCCGCAGTGATCTGGCTTCGAATGCCAAGTTTGCTCCAGAAATTCATGATTTAACTCCCTCAGGCCGATCTCAGGCCGCTTGACGTCCCGGATCACTGACTTTTTGCGAGATAGGTCTGTACGTTTGCGGGCGTCACCAACTCAAACGGTACGGAAATGGCGGTTGGCAGGGTCTGGCCGTCAGTCAGCTTGACGGCAGCCTCAACTGCGGCCTTGCCAAGGCCTTTGGCATTTTGCAGAACGGTGATGTCAAGGTCACCATTGACCATGGCTTTCAAAGCATCGTCGGTTGCATCGACGCCGCCAATCACGACCTTGTCCATTGAGATGCCGTTGCGCTTGAGAGCGCGGATGGCTCCCAGCGCCATCTCGTCATTGTTGGCAAGAACGGCATCAAATTTGACACCGGCATCCAGCCATTCCTGCGTCAGTTCATCAGCCTGATCGGTTGACCAGTTGGCAGATTGTTTTTCAACAATGGTCATGCCCTTGCAGGCATCGGTCGAAAAGACCTGCTCCACATCGGTGGTGCGGATACGGGAGGCCTGATGAAATAGCTGGCCCATCAACAGCACGGCCTTGCCTTTGCCGCCGAGCAACCGGCAGGCTTCTTTGGCCTGAAGCGTACCACTTTCCAGCTCATCCGAGGCAACAACCGTTTGTCTGGGCGGAAGCTCTTCGTAGTTGATCGGCTGATTGTTGATATAAACCAGAGGAATGCCAGCATCATTGGCAATTTTTGACATCTGCACACCCAGATCACCATCGGCCGGACCAATGACGATGGCGTCGACCTTGTCAGCGGCAAATTTTTTCAACTGTTCCATCTGGGTGGCCGGGTCAGCTTTCGCGTCTGCAACCGTGATTTTCAAGCCCTGAACGCCTGCCGCAGAATCCGTCATGCCCTTCAACAGGGCGCCCTGAAACTTGTCCGACGCATTGGCGATGGCGATGCCCAGGGTTTTTGCATCTGCCGTTGCAGACAGCAATGTCAGTGTGAAAGCCAATGTAAGAGCAATGCGCATTCTGTTATCCCCAAACCGTGATGGGCACAACCATGCGTAATTTACGTAAATTTTACATTAATAATGCTGCATTTTAAGATTGAACATTTAAATTAGTAATAATTAATTTAAAATCCATAGGGGCTTTTGACAGTTTAGAGGAAATTTTTATGCCTGTTGCGGCAACAATACTTCGCATCGCTTGACGTCAATAAGCACTCGAAAAACGATGCCTATTCAAGCAATGAAGATATTTGACATGAAATATTGTCACAGACAAAGTCGATTCAGATTGACCAAAGAACAAACACAACAAAAAACTGAGAGACTGTCTGGTTGAATCGAATCCTGACAGTCTCTCATGATCTCTCACATCAGGCCAGCGTTGCCGACACTTCAGTCGACGTGCGCATGGCGTGGCTGTAAGGGCAAACGATATGGGCGGCAGCGACCAGCTTTTCGCCAAGTTCGCGCTCAATGCCCGGCAGATCAACGCTGATCGACACTTCAATGCCAAAGCCGGTGCCATCTTCGCGTGGGCCAATGCCAACCGTTGCCGTGACCTTGGCGTCTTCCGGCACCTTCACTTTTTGCTGACCGGCTGCATACTTCAGTGCGCCGAGAAAGCAGGCAGAATAGCCAGCGGCAAACAATTGCTCAGGGTTGGTGCCGGTTGCGCCATTGCCGCCCAGTTCCTTTGGCGTGGTCAGCGTCACATCCAGAACGCCATTTTCAGAAATGGCGCGGCCTTCGCGGCCACCGGTTGCAGATGCTTTTGTGGTGTAAAGAATAGACATGACATTCTCCTTCATGGGTGAACTGTGGACGGCACCTCTGCCGCTGATGATTTTTTAATAGCGCAAAATTAAATTGCGCGCAACTATTTTTTGCGCATTGCATTTTTTTTGCCATTGCCTGACAATAATGGCCAACGATGACATTTGTTCCAGACCGGCTCCTGAGCCGGACGACAGGATAGACTGATGCGTGATCATGATACATTGAAACGGGACCTGGTGCTGGACAAGCAGCTGTGCTTTGCCCTTTACGGTGCCTCGCTGGCGCTGACACGCACCTACAAGCCGCTGCTGGAGCCGCTTGGCCTGACCTATCCGCAATACCTGGCGATGATGGTTTTATGGGAAAGCGACCATCTGGCCGTCAAGGCTCTGGGCGAACGGCTGGGGCTGGATAGCGGCACACTCTCTCCCCTGCTCAAACGGCTGGAGCAGGCCGAGCTTGTCAAACGTCAGCGTGATGGGAAAGACGAGCGGCAGGTTATGGTATCCCTCACTGCAAAGGGTCGGGCCCTTCAGGACCAAGCCGTGGATGTCATGGCCGCCATTGGCACCGCCATCGGGTGCAGCCTTGATGACATAGCCGCCCTTCGCCAGCAGCTTCAGGCCTTGCGCGGCAGGCTGAATGCTGCCGCGCAAGACTGATCTTTGCGTTTATTGCAAAACGATAATGCGGGCTTTTTGCGGCACGCGATCATAAAGGTCGATAATGTCCTGATTCATCAGACGCACGCAGCCCGATGACATGGCCTTGCCGATGGAGTTCCATTCCGGCGAACCATGCAGACGATACAGCGTATCCTGTCCATTCTGGAAAATATAAAGCGCGCGCGCCCCAAGCGGGTTCAAGAGGCCCGGAGGCATTCCGCCGTTGGCAATGGAATATTTGGCCAATTGCGGCTGACGCGCCACCATTTCGTCTGGCGGCGTCCATTTTGGCCATTTCTGTCGCCACTGAATCACGCCCTCACCCTGCCAGGCAAAGCCCTCGCGGCCAATGCCGACGCCATAGCGCATGGCTGTACCGCCCTGCTCAATCAGGTAGAGAAAGCGGTTGGGCGTATCCACCACAATCGTGCCGGGCGTATAGCCTGCCGGAGCCACAACACGCTGGCGATAATAGCGCGGCGGAACCTGCTGATAGGGAATGGCGGGAATGACAAAACCGCCATCCGCCATTTCACCATACATGGCATCCAGCTCGGCGGCGGAAGGTGGCATAGGGCCATCGCCTGCCCCCGAAGACCCAAAAGCCCCGCCAGGTGTTGGCTGGACAAAGCCCGGCTGGGCATAGAGCGGTGGGCGATAGGTTGACATGCAACTGGATAAAAGTGTCGCGGCCCCAAGGCCGGAAAGCGACAATAAAGCGCGGCGGGAAATGTCAGAGCGGTTCATAAAATCGAAGGTATCCTGCTGATCAGTTTCAGCAATAACATAGGACAGTCGGTTTTGTTCCGCCAAGGCCAATTTGCTGTATGGGCCGATATTGTCGCCAATAACGGGCCAAAACCGTTCACGTTTACGCCATCACCACCAGCGGGACGTATAATGTGGCGGGACACCTTACAAAACCACAATCTCCGCCTTGGCACTGACCCGATCATAGAGGTCAATCACATCCTGATTGAACATGCGGACACAGCCGGACGACACAGCCTTGCCCACCGATTGCCAGTCGGGCGTGCCATGCACACGATAGAGCGTGTCCTTGCCGTTTTGGAAAATATACATGGCGCGCGCGCCAAGCGGATTGCGCAGTCCCGGCTCCAGCCCGCCCTCGGAAGCCGCAAAGGGGCGCAGATCGGGCTGACGTTCCACCATTTCATCGCTTGGCGTCCAGCGCGGCCATGTCTTCTTGAACTGAATGACGCCGCGGCCTTTCCAGGCAAACCCCTGTTTACCAAGGCCAACACCATAGCGGATGGCCTTGCCATTGCGCTCCACCAGATAAAGATAATGCGCCTGCGTATCGACCACGATGGTGCCGGGGCGCTCCGACGTGGGATAATCCACTTCCTGACGCAAAAAGCGGTGATTGACCCGATCGAGCGGAATGGCGCTCAATGTATGGCCATCATCGCGCATCTGGCCGTAAATCACCTTTTGCATCGGCGTGGCGAAGGGCGATACATAAGACCTTGCCGCGAGCGTGCCATAGTCCTGCTGAAAGCGGGTCTGATAGACATTGCCAAGACCTGAAGGCCGCTGCGGCAAAGGCCGCTCCACCGCCGGACGATCCCACACCGGCGCGGTTTCAGCGGTAAACACCTCCGTATTCATCCGGCTGGTATCGGTCACGAACAGACACCCACCCAAAACCAGCAACGGCACGGCCGCCGACACCCGCAAAGCCCCACTGCATAAGTCCTTAAACCGGGATCGATTTGAGGAAAAAATGATGCCGCCAATACAGCATCGGACCGAAAAGTGGAAACCGGTTTTCGGAAAAATCCGATGCGAAAACAAAAGCCTAGAGCATTGTTCCGATTGCGGTTTTCGGCAGGATGCTCTCGAAAGAGCAAAAGCGGACATGCGGTGAGAAAATCGTTTCAATGGCATTACGCAACCCGGACCTATTCAAATATGCCGGTAAAATCGCAAATGCGGCTGGCGCGAGGCTGGAGAGCGCTATCAGCCCGCCGGCTTGCTGGCCACAATCGCGCTATCGCATCACGCCGAAAACCGGGTCCACGTTTCCCTGACAAACTCTATCGGGTCGCAAAAGATGAAACCGGCGCGGGCGATGATTGCGCGCCATAGGTCTGGTGAAACTGCGTCTGATAGAGATTGCCAAGCCCTGCGGGCTTTTGCGGCAAAGGCTGCTCCACCACAGGCCGATCCCAGACAGGTGCCGTTTCAGCCGTAAACACCTCGGTATTCATCCGGCTGGTGTCGGTGACAAACAGACACCCCCCCAGCAACGAAAGCGACACACCGGCCAGCACCAGCGCCACCGGGCGGGCCGCAATAGCCATACAGCAGATGAGAGTTTTCAACGACATGCCCCAACCCGATCCAGTTCCAACAGGCTGCATGATGGCACCGACGGCTGGCGCGAAGCTGGAGCATGGCTCACGCAAAACACAGCGTTCACCGCATAGCCAATTTTTTATGATTGATGCGGATTGCCGCTGACGTGGAGCGTGCCTACATGGGGGTGCATTTATAGTTTCACGAAAGGTATTCTGCGTGCTTGTTGAAAAATTGAACTGGCGTTATGCCGCAAAGAAAATGGACCCATCCAAGGCTGTGCCGGAAGACAAGGTCGAGCGTATTCTGGAAGCCGTACGGCTTGCGCCCACCTCAAGCGGCTTACAGCCGTTTCAGGTTCTGGTGGTGACCAACAAGGACATCCGCGAAAAGATCAAGCCGATTGCCTGGAATCAGAACCAGATCACCGATGGATCGCATCTTCTGGTGTTTGCCGCATGGGACAATTACACCGAAGACCGCATCAACATGATGTTTGATCTGGTCAATGCAGAGCGGAATTTTACCAATGAGGGCTGGGAAAACTACCGTAAAATGCTGCTCTCCACCTATCCACCGCGCGATGCGCAGGTCAATTTTGAGCACGCCGCCCGTCAGGCCTATATCGGCCTCGGTCTGGCCATCACCGCCGCTGCCTTTGAAGGCGTGGATTGCACCCCGATGGAAGGCTTTGATCCGGCAGCTCTTGATGTGATTCTGGATCTGCGGGCCAAGGGCCTGCGCTCGGTTGCCATTCTGCCGCTCGGCTACCGCGAGGCGGACAAGGACTGGTTGGTCAATCTGAAAAAGGTTCGCCGCCCCCGCGAAAATTTCGTGATTGACGTGAAGTAACGTTGCGATGCCGCCCCGGTTACGGGGCGGCTTTTTTATCGCCGGTTGGCAATTGCACATTCTTCAGGAAGCAGGCCGCCACAAAGCTACAGCCGATCATCAGCGACATGCTGAGAAACACCGGGCTGAAGGCGTGGGCATAGACCGCAGAGACAGCCGCCCGAGCCTGCGGGTCCAGCGCCGCCATGGCGGCAGGCGTCAGCTCTTCGATATTCGCAACACCGGGAATGGCCACACCCCCGGCCATGAACGTGGACAGAACCGCGCCATAGACCGAAATGGCAATGGATGCGCCACCCATGCGGGTCAATGTCACCGTGCCGGTGGCAGCACCGACATCTCGCTGCGGCACCGCATTTTGCACACCAATCACCGGCACCTGCTGGCCAATACCAACGCTGATTCCATGCATCAGCATCAAT
This sequence comes from Gillisella vitis, assembly GCF_014204625.1. Classification (GTDB taxonomy): domain Bacteria; phylum Pseudomonadota; class Alphaproteobacteria; order Rhizobiales; family Rhizobiaceae; genus Allorhizobium; species Allorhizobium vitis_F. The sequence continues at coordinate 30,375 of NZ_JACHLU010000017.1, forward strand.
GCGCCAATGACATAAATCGGGGTTCCAAGCGGCAACTGGCTGAAAATGGCAAATGCCACGCAACTGCCTGCACCGCTGATCAGGGCAAAAATCTTGTAGGTTCCCGTGCGTGAAATCAGGCGGCCACTGTTGAGCGAGCCGATTGCAATACCGCCGGTGGTGGCGATAAACAGCAGGCCTGCCATGGTCGGCGTCAAGCCGGTGGTGGTTTGCAAAAACAGCGCCACATAATTGACCGAGCCAATGCCAACCGCGCCACTGCACAGCGAAATGATCCACAACAGGCAGACCGTGGGCTTGGAAAACAGCGACAGCGGCACAACCGGCTCTGCGGCGCGGCGCTCCACCTGCACCCACAAAAAGGCACAGGCACCACCAAAGGCCACCACGGCAAGGCTTTCGGGCGCAATCAGCGAACCAAAAATCTGACCACTATCCGCCCAGAACACCACGCTGGTCACGGCACCCGCCAGCAGAATGGCACCGGCATAGTCAATTTTTGGGCGGCGGTGCGGCTTGCGATAGGGCAGGAAAAAAGCAAGCCCGGTCAGCACGATAATGCCAATGGGCAGGTTGACCAGAAAGATCGAGCGCCAGCCCAGCCAGTCGCTCAACGTGCCGCCCAATGTGGGGCCAATCGCCCCCGATGCCATCAGCACCAGACTGGAATAGCTTTGATAGCGGGCCCGCACCCGTGGCTCGAACAGGTCGGCATTGACCGAAAAAATCGACACCATGATGCCGCCGCCGCCGATGCCCTGCAACACCCGCGCCGCAATCAGCGTATCCATCGACACAGCCAGACCGCAGACCAGAGAGCCAACAGTGAAAATAAAAATCGCCGCCATCATCACATATTTACGGCCAAACAGATCGCCCAGTTTGCCATAGAGCGGCATGACGGCGCTGGTGGCCAGCAGGTAGGCAGAGCCCACCCAGCCAAACCGCTCCAGCTGGCCAAACTCGCCAACAATGGTGGGCAAGGCGGTTGAAACAATCTGATTATCCAGCGTCGCCATAAACAGCGCTGTCATCAAAAAGCAGAATAACACCATGCGCAGGCGCGGATCTTGAACCAGCGACTGAAACTCAGGTGAAGGGGGAACAGCCGGCGGTGCCGGTCTGGAGCTGACATGATCCATGGGGGAAATCTCTTCGTTTGCACCGCAAGAATGAGCGCAGGATTGATTGTTGTCAACAGCACATGCATGACAAAGTCATGTATTTTCCTGCTCACATCTTTGTGCTATGGCTGCTTTATGACCCATTCGAGCGATTCCCCCAGATCCGCCGCAGATTGCGCGCGCGATGATGCCCTTGATCAGATTACCGCAACGCTTGGGCGCCTGCGCACCATGATGGGTCGGCGTTTTATTTCGCGCCTTGCACTGAGCCGCCTGAACGAGGGCCACGGTCTGGAACTGTCGCATTTTGATGTCATCAAGATCGTTGGAACCGCAAGGCCGGATCAGGATATGAGTGTCGGGGTCATTGCCGAGCAATTGCGGATTGACCCCTCCCGCGCCAGCCGGGTGGTGGCCGATCTGGTCCGCGGCGGCAGTTTGCGGCGCGAGGCCTCGCAGGAGGATGCGCGCAGAACCATTGTCAAACTGACCGATGCAGGCTGGGCGCTGGCGCATCATTTCAAAGCCGTTCACCGCGAGGTGGTTGGTCGCACACTGGACGACTGGAGCGTGGAGGACATGCAGCAGTTCGAACAGCTGTTCAACCGTTTCATTCATGGTCTGGAATCGGGCTTGCCGGATTTTTTCAAGGATGCACCCGGCAAATTGCCAGGCAATTCATCTGAACCTGACGAATAGCGGTTGCACGGCTTGGGCTGAATGCTACGCTTTGAGCTGCACTTTGCGATTCAAATTATAGCATGGAGGCATTTTCGCGTGATCTTATTTCAGGCTCGTTCATTTTCGTCCCGCATATATGGCAGTCTCAGCGCCCTCGCGCTGATGGCCGCACCTCTCTCCCCCCTTCATGCCGCCTCTCCTGCCCCGGTTTACGGGCAAAACGGCATGGTGGTGACGGCCCAGCATCTGGCAACAGACGTGGGCGTTGAGGTGCTGAAAAATGGCGGCAATGCCGTGGATGCGGCCGTTGCCGTGGGCTATGCGCTGGCGGTGGTGTATCCCACAGCGGGCAATATTGGCGGTGGTGGTTTCATGACCCTGCGGCTGAAGGACGGCACCGTGGGCTTTATCGATTTCCGTGAAAAAGCTCCGCTGGCGGCCACCAAAGCCATGTATCTTGATGATAAGGGCGAGGTTGTGCCACGGGCAAGTCTGGATGGCTATCTGGCCGTTGGTGTGCCCGGCACCGTCAAGGGGCTGGAACTGGCGCGCGAAAAATATGGCACCAAAGACCGCACAACCCTGCTTGACCCGGCCATTCACCTTGCCAGGGATGGCTTTACCCTCAATCAGGGCGATGCCGCCATTCTGGCCGGTGGGGCCAAACGGCTGGCACAGGATCCAGAGGCAAAGAAAATATTCCTAAAAGCCGATGGCACAGCTTATGGGGCGGGCGAGGTGCTGAAACAGCCGGATCTGGCCCATGTGCTGGACAGCATTGCCCAGAAAGGCCCGGACGCTTTTTATAAAGGTATGCCTGCCGAGGCCATCGCCAAGGCCAGTGCGGCGGGCAAAGGCATTTTGAGCGTTGATGATTTCAGCAGCTATGCGGTGCGCGAGCTGAAGCCGGTGGAGTGTGATTACCACGATTACCACATTATTTCATCGCCGCCGCCATCATCGGGCGGGGTGATCATCTGCGAAATTCTCAATATTCTCGAGGCCTATCCCTTGCGCGAACAGGGTTACGGTGCAGCCAGCACCGTCAACCAGATGGTTGAGGCGATGCGCTATGCCTATGTGGATCGCAACTCCGCCTTGGGCGATCCCGATTTCATCAAGAATCCCCTGTCGAAAATGCTGTCCAAGGATTATGCCGATGAAATCCGCGCCAAAATCACCCCCGGCGAGGCTGGAAAATCGGCCGATATGAAGCCTTTTGGCGGCAAAGAGAGCACCGAAACCACCCATTATTCGATCATCGACAAGGACGGCAACGCCGTGTCTGTCACCTATACGCTGAACGGCTCGTTTGGCGCAGGCGTGGTGGCTCCCGGCACCGGCATTCTGCTCAACAACGAGATGGATGATTTTACCTCCAAGCCCGGCGTGGCCAATCTTTATGGTCTGGTGCAGGGCGAGGCCAATGCCATTGCGCCAAAGAAAACCCCGCTGTCGTCCATGAGCCCCACCATTATCACCAGGGATGGCAAACCGTTCATGGTGATTGGCAGCCCCGGCGGCTCACGCATCATCACCATCACGCTGGAAGCCATTCTCAACGTGGTGGATTTCGGCATGAATATTTCTGAGGCCGTCAACGCACCGCGCATTCACCATCAATGGCAGCCGGATAAAGTCTATGTCGAGCCTTATGCACTGTCGCCCGACACAATCAGCAAGCTGAAAGACATGGGCTACACGCTGGACGGCGGTGTCGGTGGCCCCGTCTGGGGTCAGGCCGCCGGCATTCTGGTGGGCGGCAAGAGCCTTGCCGAGATTGATGGCGGCAAGGGCCAGAGCGGCTATTATGGTGGCATAGACAGCCGTGCTGTAGCAGGCTCTGCCAAGGGCTATTGAGTGGGGTCTGACCCCTACTGCAACCGCCCCCAATATTGGGTTTTATCATCAGCTGGCACTTCAACCGGCGCATTGGCAAGGGTGACAATATCGCCCTTGCCAATCACATTCAGCGGGGCTGACCAATTGGCAAAGCTGCGCCGCACATTGACATCGTCCTGTGCGGTCAGTTGATCGCCCTTTTGCCACTGCGCCATGGGCGTGGCAGCACCATTGCGCGAAAAATTGGCCGCACCATCGGCAATGCCCAGCAGAACCCATTTTTGTGGGGCAGGATTGGCCGTCTTCGCATCGCTCTGTGGTTGCAGATTGACATCAACATTGGTCACATGGTCTGCGTGCGAGCCTAACAATTGCAGCAATTCCTCGCGCTTGTAACCGCAATCGTCAACAATGCGCTTCATCAACGGATTGGTATAATGGTCGCTGGGCAAGGACAGATAGGCCTGCCGTGACACATCCACGAACGTCTGGACGCTGGAAATACAATAGGCATCCTGATTGCCTTTCCATGTCAAAACCGAAATGGTTGCGCCAAGAATGCCAAACAAAAGGGTGGCCGTTGCCTGAATACTGGTTTTATCAAGAAGCACAGCTTTAAATCATCCAGTTGCAATTCTTCCATTACAACCCTTATGACATGAAAAAATTCACAACTCCAGCATGTATACGCAACAGACCACGCCATGATCAGGACTTTTTCGCACGCGCCAGCACGGCCCGCGCCTCAGGTGGCGGGCGCTGCTCGATCCGGCGGTAAAGACGGCAATCCTGGGAGCGCGACAACAGCTTGTTATTGACCATTTCACGGCGCAGCAGCACGTGATCGCCAAAGCCGTTCAGGGCTTTGAGCCGATCATTCACCTGCTTTTCTTCCATATCGCAATTGGCTGGAAAGGCCGCCCAAAGCCTCCACAGGCTCAAGCGCTGGTGGCTGGTTTTTGAGGGCCAGCGCAGCAACACGCCCTGATCATCAAAGCAGCGGAACACCGCTTCAACCAATCGGAAATCGACGTTTTCCTGTTCCGCAACCGGAGCCGACAGCCGGATTTCAGCGGCACTGGAAGCCCGAAAATGCTGAAAATTGCGATAGAGTCTGTCAGGTTCAGATTGAACCAGACAGACTCTACCTTCCTTTGTTGTCGTTTGTCTTTTCGGGAAAACCGGATTCCACTTTTCCCTGACAAACTCGAGCCCGCCGAGCGCGACAAAATATTCAGCAAATCCACATGGCCGGGCGTGTCTTCGGATTTTTGCAGCTCCCGGCCAATGGCCTTAGCCAGAGCCGAAATATCTGCGGCATGATAGGGATGAACAATACGGTTCGACATAGCCTTATCCTTCGATAATGCGTCCAATGCCATGCTGGAGGTTACCGACTTTCCAGACGGACGCAAAAGCTTGCCGTTGAAAATACATCGAACAGGTTTAGCTCTCCGGTTAAGAGCGGTAACGCCTGGGTGAACTGCTGACCCTTGGAAAAGATTATTAGGGGTAAACCAATTTTGCTGTCAATCCCTCGCTTCCAAAGGTTGAGACATGAGGCTAACCTGCTCCGGCAAGTTCACTTGGGAGAGTATCATGTTGAAAATTTACGGCTGCTACAAGTCACGCGCAACACGGGTTTTGTGGCTGACGGAAGAGCTGGAACTGGCCTATGAGCATGTGCCGGTGCTTCAGGCCGGCAAGCTGGACAATCCATTGGCTGCGGATGCGCCAATCAACACGCAATCGCCGGCCTTTTTGGCCATCAATCCATTTGGTGCTATCCCTGCGATTGAAGATGATGGTCTGGTGCTGTTTGAATCGCTGGCCATCACCCTTTACCTTGCCAAACAGTATAGTGACGGCAATCTGGGACCAAAAGATCTGGAAGAAGATGCGCAAATGATGCAATGGGCGCTGTTTGCGGCCACCGAAATTGAAGGGAACGCCCTGAAAATCTCGCGCATTGCTGCCGATGGACGCCTTGACAGCGAAGCAGGCCAAGGCGAAGCGGCCGCTGCCGCCCGTTTGCTGAAGCGCCCGCTTACCGTGCTGGAACAGTATTTTGCCAACCATGAATTTACGGTCTCTGATCGCTTTACCGTCGCCGACATCAATCTTGCCGAAATTGTCCGTTATGCCCAACCCTATGCGCCACTGATGGAGGCCCATCCTGCCCTGAAGGCATGGCTGGAACGCTGCCAGAGCCGCCCTGCCTTCAAGGCCATGTGGGCCGCCCGCGCTGCCGAGGCATAAAAGCCGATGCAAAACAGGCATGAAACCGAACTTCAACTCTCGCCCCTGTCAAGGGGCGAGACGGATCGTGTGCTGCATCTGAGCCTGCCTGTCGAACAGCAGACCTTTGCCGGAGCGATTGAAACCGCGGTTGCCGACGATGACCCGGCGGTGGATTTTCACATGGGTGTTGTAGCAGATCAGCCGGTGGCCTTTTTCAAGATCGACCGCGATTACCGCCGCAAAATCAGCACGGCACCGCTGGAAGACTGTGGCTACCTGCCCGGTGATCTGGGATTGCGGGCCATGATGGTGGGGCAGCAATTTCAAGGGCGCGGCTATGGCAAGGCCGTCATGGCAGGCCTCAAGTCCTATCTGCGCGCGCATTATCCGGCGCAGCATGTGTTTCTCACCGTCAACTGTCGCAATAAGGCGGCCATCCATCTCTATAGAGCCGGTGGTTGGACCGACACAGGCCAGCTCTATCTGGGTGGTCGAGCCGGACCACAGCATGTTTTCCGGCTCGATCTTGGCTGAAAAGTCCCGGCCTGTTGTTACACAGGCGCGATAAACGGATATTCCTTGTTATCAATCAATGGCTTGATGCCAAAGAAATCGTTCAGCACCGATTCCGAGGTGCAATAGGCACCCTCAACCCAGGCCTGATCCATGGAATAGGTCTCGCCAACGATGAAAATATCCGCATCCGCCCCCTCGATCAATTGCGATGGCTTGCGGATTTTGCGCATCACGTCGCCAATGTCGTAATGCGGTGCCCATTCATGATAACCGGCATTGAAGGGCGGCAGGCCCCAGTCCATATATTTGGTTTCCAGCGGCTCGGGCACATCCTGCCATGTGGCGCTGGGGCCAAAGTGCATTTCGGCCAGCATTTTGCGCAGCATCTTGACCATCACCGGCGTTGCCGTACGCGGGCCTTCCAAGGGCTGAACATCAAGGGCAGACGCCCTTTCCTTGGTGCTGTCTGGCCCCAGTTCCAGCTGTCGCCAGAACGCCGTGTTGGCCTCATCATCATAGCTGGCCAGAATGCCGTAGATCGGCTTTTGGTCCTGATTTGGCGCGTTGTTGCCAAAGTAAACCACCATGCGAATGGGCGAATCGGTGGCGCTTGGGCCAATGGTGTCGCGGCGGCTGGCCTTGGCGATCAAGGCAATCTGATCCGTGTTCAGCACCACATAGGGCTGGGTGTATGCGGCCTTGAGCAAGGCTTCCAGCGAGCTGAACGGGGTATAGATCAGCGGCTCCAAAGGCGTGAGCAGCTCTTGCGGCAAGCCCTGCTGTTTCAGAGTGGCAAGCACGTCTTTTGTCACCACATAGCCAATGATCTGCGGCGGATAGACTGGCGGCTTTTCCCCATCGGGTGCCCACCATGGTGCATCAAAGAACATGCCGATCTTGTAGGATGGCTGCATGATGGCCGCTTCCAGATAGAGAGCGACTTTCTCATGGTTCAGCACATCCAGCGCATCGCCAACCGGCTTATGGAACCGGGTGGCCTGTGCCACCAGATCAAGGGCTGCCCGCGGCATGGCAAGCCATGCGGCATCGGCCTCGCCCGATTGCTCGGCAATGGTGGGGTTGGCGCGGCGGGCGACAGTGAAAATCGCCCTGCCATCTTTCCATAAAATCGAATGCAGGCGGGTGTTGGGCACATATTTCAGCACAATGCCCTTGGCTTTTGCCAGCGCCTGAATGGCGTTGAACAGGGCATTGAACATGCCGGAAAAGCCGATCGACAGGGTGCGATATTGCGTGCCGGGCGCAAATTCGTCGTTCATGTTGAACGAAATGGCCGAACTGGTGTTGATGACATTGGAGCTATAGCCATTGCCATCAGCGGCATATTCATAGCCTTCCTGGCCCAGCTGATCGACCAGCAGGTTCCAGTAGCCGATGTTTTTCAGCAGATCGCCCTTCTGAAACACCGAGTTCTCGGAGGTCTCAACGTTGATTGTGCCCTCGTTGTAAAATGTCGCCCACTCCCGTCTGGTCTTCGGGGCTGCGCTTTCGGTGGGAAAAGACAGTCTCTCCACGTCATCAAAGCCTGTGTCCGGGCTTTGATCGGCACCACCATTCTTCACCGCATAGGGGGCCGGATTGCCGGATTTGATGTCGTTGAGATACATGTTGCGTCCACGCAGGTAGAGCAACTGATTGTCAGTGACATTGAACGGCACGGAATGCGGATCAAGCCCCAGCTCTTCAATGGTTTTTGTCACCAGACGATGGCCGGGTGCCTCGCCGCCATTGGGATGCGGAAAAGCCTTTGATGGCTTTTGATCCCAATAGGAATAGCGCATACCGCCCAGTTCCAGATAGGAATTGTCCTTGTTATCCTGATAGAACCACGTGGCAATGCGCGCGCCCGGCTCACGGGTGCCGGGGTTTTCGGCATTGAAATTATACTGGCCCCAGTCATACAGTTCCAGCACATCGCCATCTTGCAACTGCCGCTCCTGCGCGGCCTTGCCATCGGCAGTGCCGCTCAGCAATCGCCATGCGGTGTAAAGGCCAGAGGCACCCGCCCCAAAAATAGAATAGGTCTTTTTGCTCATCGCTGAAATCACCTTGTGTTCAAGTTGTTTTGAAAATCATTCGCTGCCGAGACGGTACATCTGGCCTGCAAGATCCTTTTGCGGGATCACGACTTCGACCAGCGTGGGACGATCCTTGACGCCCTTGATGTGGTGAAGGGCGGCATCCAGCTCATCCGGCGTTGTGACGCGCAGGCCTTCCGCGCCAAAAGCCTTGGCCAGCGCCAGATAATCCCAGGTCGGCAGAATATCGAAAGCGTCGAATGTGTGTTCCGGGCCGGGTTTGAAGGCGTCCATATCCACATAGACCTGCTCGATGGCATAGACCTTGTTGCTCATCACAAAGATCACGCCGTTGAGCTTGTTGCGGGCCAGCGTCGAGAGCGACTGGCACATCATCATGAAACCGCCATCACCAGCCACGGTCCATGCCCGCTTGCCGCTGCCCAATTGCGCGCCCGCTGCCGCTCCGGTTTCAAAACCAATGCATTGCCAGGCGGCAGAAGAGACAAAACTGCCCTGCTTCAGGCCATAGGCATTGGTGGCAACATAGAGCGAAGAGCTGACGCCAAACGTCATGACAATGTCCTTCAACATGTCATTCTTCTCAAGGAAAGCCATGGAATGCTGGAAGAAGCGGTTGAAGGTCAGCACATTCGGATCACCATTGTAGACCGGATCGCTGTTGGCCGCCCATGGCTGTGGAAACTGCGGCTGAGGTGGCGCAATGGCCTTGATGGGGTAATCTGCCGAGGCTTTGAATTTCGCCAGCAGGGCTTCCATGAAATCCTTCATGGTCACATCGGCATATTTGAAGTAGCCAACCCGCGCGCCATCAACCGTGGCCAGCACCATCTGGTCGTATTTGGTTTCAATGAAGTTGAGATAATCATCGGTGATGATGGCCCCCAGCGTCAGCACGCAATCGGCATCCGTGATGGCGGCTCTCACCGTCTCGATCGAGGCCGCATCCGAATAGGTGCCGATAAATTTGTCGCCGCCTTCATCCAGCACGGCCTTGCCCAGCGTGGTGGTGGTATACAAAAAGCCGCTGGCGTCAATCAGCTCCTGCAACAGTCCTGCGAGGCCAAACCGCAGGATTTCAACCCCTGCAAAAATCAGCGGATTTTTCGCCGCGGTAATCTTGCCCCAGGCCGCCTCCACCATGGTGTTCAGCGCCAAAACAGGCCCATGAAGTTCCCGCGGCTTGAGCGGCGTGGAGGATGGCTGCGGGCAAGGCATGCCCCAGACTTCCTTGTAGCAGGCAATGTAAACCGGGCGCCGGTGGGTCAGGGCCTCAATCAGCAGATCATCAATCGCCGCATCCGCACCGACATTGGTGCTCAGCGTAATGGCCTTGACGGTAACGTTTTCATAGACATTCTGATCAGCGTTGAGATCGCCGGTGGAATGGTGAAACAGCACGTCATACATATTGGTAATGTTGCGGGCATCATTGCCCGGTGTGGCGCTGATCACCACAATCGGGCTGCGCTCGACGAAGGCCCCGGCAACGGCATTGAGCGCGCTGAAGGTGCTGACCCCAAATTGCAACGACACAGCCGCAAGACCACGGGTTCGCGCATAGGCATCGGCTGCGTAAGTGGCGTCCAGCTCGTTGATACCGGCAATGGTATTGATACCGTCAAAATGTTCCAGCGCCTGAGTAAAATGCTTGACGTAGTCGCCCGGTATCTGAAAAACATCGGTCACATCAAGCTGTCTCAGGCGCGTCAATAAATAATCGGCAACAGTAAACGGCGTATCGGCCATGGTTCATCCTCGATGGAGATAAATAGTTGCATTTTATATCAATGCACCATTTGATAGCCACGAGACTTGAAATTGCAATACGTCAATTGCTCTTTTTGAGGGCATTTTCACAAAGGCAACAACCCATTTTTGGGTGTATTACATCATCCGAACAGCCCCCCGCTGCTCTTGTGTTTGCAAGCCACTCCAGACGAAGACGACGGGTCATTCGTCTGGATGATTGGCAAGGCGCTGGCGGATCAGATGTGGTTCAGAGCATCACAGCACGCCCGGCACATCGCTCAGCGCATACCACACCGGAATGCCGCGCTCGGTGGCAATTTTCACATCATTATCGGCACCCTTTGACGCGCCCGGCAGGCGCAGTACGCCATCGCACAATTGCAGCAGACGATGGGCAACGGGGTGAAAGATTTCCTCATATAGATCATCGCCAATGGTCTGGCCGCCTGCGGCATTCCACACCGGCAACGCCACCCACTCGCCAATCATCGGCACATGGCCCGCCTTGAACAGTGCGTAGGATGGCGCTTCCAGCGCCTTCAGATTGGCCGCCATTTTGGCGGGATCATCATTGGTGCCGGAACGGTAAGGGCCTGCAATCAAAATCAGCATGTATCTCTCCTTGAATATGCATGAATTTGCACAAATCTGCACGAATTTACTTGAATGTCGAGTCATTTTCTTTTAAAAATGCATTATCGTGAATAATCGGGTAATTTCGTGCAATGCTGACCAGTCAACGCAAATCGCTTATCCTCAGCCGCCTGCAACGGGATGGACGGGTTCTTGCCAAGGATATTGCCCTTGAGCTTGAGGTTTCGGAGGACACCATTCGCCGCGATATGCGCGATATGGCAGCAGCGGGATTGTTGAGCCGCGTGCATGGCGGGGCCTTGCCGATCTCGCCCGATCTGCCGGATTTTTCCACCCGTAAAAGCCATGCCAGCCTGCAAAAACAGGCCTTGGCCGCCCGCGCCATTGCGCTGATAAAGCCGGGACAAATGGTGTTTCTGGACGGCGGCACCACCAATGCCGAGATTGCCCGCCTGCTGCCGCAGAATTTTGGCCTGACCCTTGTGACCCACAGTCCGACCATTGCCATGGAGCTGGAGAAGCGAGACGATGTGGAGGTGATCCTGATTGGCGGCAGGCTCTATCGCCACTCCATGGTGGCGGTGGGCGCGATTGCGGCAGACGCCATTTCAAGATTGCGCCCGCACCTGTTCTTTCTTGGAGCCACAGCGCTGCACCCGCAACATGGGGCCACCACAGGCGACCCCGAAGAAGCCGCCATCAAACGGCTGATCACCTCGGTCTCCGCCGAAACCTGGCTTTGCCTGACGGAGGATAAGCTCGATTTGCTCTCACCCTGTCAGATTGTGCCGCTTGTGGGGTTGGCGGGCGCTATTCTAAGCGCCACCGTTGAGGAAGAGCGCATTCAGCCCTACCGTGCAGCGGGCCTGAGCGTGATACGGACTTAACAAAGACAAAACGTCAGCTTGATGCAAGACACAACCCATAGCTTCATTTGCGGGAACATTTGGGGATTTACATCATGCAGATTTCATCAGCGACATATAATATGCAAATATCAGCCAAGACCTATAGCGGACAGGACAGCGCAACGGCCTTTCTCTTCGATACGCTGGTTTCGGACGCATCCTCTTCGGATATCGAGGACGCGGACATCACAAACACGTCCGCTGCCAACCTTCATTCCATACTCGCTTCGTCTGCATTAGAAAAATCCGGGTTCACCGATGAAGACATACGTGCAAATAAACTCGCCAACGTAAATTATACAGGCGCAATGCAAGACCCGACAAAGTATTTAACCCAATCCGACATTGCGCTTTATGAAAAAACCACTGGGGGGGCAATCAAGGAGGGGATAATCATTGGTAATGATAAAGACACCTCTGGAGCGTCGATGAATTTGGCCCTCCAGTTGTGCTTTTTGCGCATGTCCGGTGCCGTTCCAAGTTCACAAGACATCACAGCCGCTGATCTACAAGCAGTCGTGAAAAACTATCAAAGTGGGCCCGGAGCATATGACACAAGCATGTTGGAAAAAGCGTTGGATGTTCTAAGTTCGGAAAAGGCATAACGGGGTAGACCCGGGCGACAATCTGGCAGGGGAAATTGCGGCGCAGTGCTTGATGCAAGCGCTTTGAGCCGTGGCTACCCCCCTCTGCCCTGCCGGGCATCTCCCCCTCATGGGGGGGGGAGATTGGATAGACGTGGCCACTGATGTCTTCAAACAGATCGCGATTTCCGACACGTTTGAGAGGTGATGTGAAGCGAGCGAGCAGTCGCAGATCGATCTCCCCCTTGAGGGGGAGATGTCCGGCAGGACAGAGGGGGGTAAACGGCATATCAAGGCCATAGCGTTGTCTACTCTAAGACAAAACCCAACAAACCCTAAGCTGGAAACAACACATCTGTCACCCGAATATCGCCCACATGGCGGCCAGTCCAGTTGTGCATGGACTTGTTGGTCATGGCCATCAGGGCCGCATGTTCAGCGCTGTCTTTTGCAAAATATCGGGCCAGAAGCGCTGTCACCATGGCTTCAGCGGCGCGGGTGGTGCCGTCTTCGGCCTTGACGGCAATCGACAGGCCAAGCTCTGGCAAGACGGCGCAAAACACGCCTTCGGCTCCGGTTTTGGCAAAGATTTTGTGGGGTGCGACCTGCATGATCAAGGTGCAGGCCCGCTTGGTGCCAGCCACATAAAAAGGTTCTGCCATGCAGGCGTCGATCAGGCGTTTTGCGGCTTTGGCACGAAGAGGCTCAAGCCCCTGCCCCGTGGCCATTTTGGCAAAGCCATGGGCCAGACCTTTCAGCGGCACGGCGTAGGTGGGAATGGAACAGCCATCGGTGCCGCAAGCGTCGTGGTCCAGAACAGCACCCGTGAGGCTTTGCAGGGTGGCGCGAATGTCGCGTTGCAGCGGGTGGCCATATTCCACATAGCCTTTTGGATCATAGCCGGAATGGACGCAGGCGCAGACAAAGCCCGCGTGCTTGCCAGAGCAATTGTTGTGCAATGCTGTTGGCTTTTCCAATGTGCGCGCCTGATGGATCAGGGTTTTCTGATCAAACGACCAATGGGCACCGCATTCCAGCACATCCCCATCACGGCCCGCTTTGGCCAGCATGCTTGCTGCCGTTGCCACATGCGCATCCTCGCCGGAATGGGAGGAGCAGGCCAGCGCCAGTTGGCGGTTATCCAGCCCATAGGCATCGGCAGCGCCGCTCTCGATCAGCGGCAAAGCCTGCATGGCCTTGCAGGCCGAGCGCGGAAATGTCGGCGCATCAATATCGCCCGCTGAAAACACCACCTCGCCGTCGCCATCCACCACCACGGCCACACCATGATGACGGCTCTCAACGCGATTGCCACGAGTGACTTCAACAGTGATGGGATTGCGCATGACAGACCTCGACATGGGATAAGATGCTGCTGTGATAAACACGGCTTCATGCCTTGCCAACCGTCTTTACAGAAAAGGCTCCACTCTCGCTGGCAAAGCAGGTACATCGATATGGTCTGGCTCCAGCCCCGCCCGCGCCCGCTCTGCCATCATCTCATAGGCCTGCTCCAGATGGCGGGTGAAGCGCTCCGTATCAAACAGCGGCCTGATGGCGCGGTTTTGCGCCAGCCGCGCTCTCACGGCATCAAGATGGCCTTTCTCTGTTGCATAGCGCACAGCCTTGGCAACAAAATCATCCCCGTCTTCCGCCACCAGTTCCGGCAGATCAATCGCCCGCAACAGGCTTTCCGACACCCGGGAGGCAAAACTTTTGCCCTTCTTGGTCAAGACCGGCACACCAGCCCACAAAAGATCAGAGGTTGTGGTGTGGCCATTATAGGGGAAACTGTCCAGCGCCAGATCGGCCAGTCCAAGCCGATTTATATGCTCGGCATAGTGTTTTTGACTGGCAAACAGGATGCGCTGGGGTGCAACGCCCTGCCGTGCAAATTCTGCGGTCAAATTTTTCTGCTGCGCATCACCGGCACACAAAATCCACAACAGGCTGTCCGGTACAGCCACCAGCACCCTTGCCCAGAGATCAACCGTTTCAGGCATGATTTTGGCGCTCCCATTGAAGGAGGCAAACACAAAACGATCATCCGGCAAACCGTTTTCAGCCCGGCGACTGGGCTGTGGCAAAGCGCGGGTGATCGAGCCATTGCTTTGATAGCACTCCGGCAGGCGACACAGTTTCTCAGCAAAACCAGATGCGTCGCAATCGGGGGTGACGACGGGGTCGGTCAGCGCATAATCCAGCTCAATACCGCCAACCGAGCCGGGAAACCCCAGATAAGAGACCTTGATGGGGGAGTCAGACCCATTGATGATGCCGAGTCTTGCGCCAAACGTATGCCCCTTCAAATCCACAAGAATGTCGATGCCGCGTCGGGAAATCTCTGCCACCACCTCCTCGTCGGAGCGCTCACGCACCGTAACGACGTTGGCCTGAATGGCGGGTGGCCAGTTTTTTTGCGCCTGCGCCGCATCTGCCGGAGAGTGGCAGAACAATGTCACCTCAAAACGCTGCCGGTCATGGGCCAGAAGAACATCATAGAGCAATACCATGGTTGCATGGGCGTAAAAATCGGATGATACATAGCCAATCCGCAGCTTTTCGCCCTTTGGTCGAATGGCCCGGCGCGGTCCCTGCCGCTTGAGCTGAAATCGGCTGCTGCCAAGGGAATCGATGTCTGGACGCGCCAGCAAGGCGGGATCATCACACCAGAGCCGACGCGACAATGCGGTTTCGCGCATCAGAACGGATGCGATAAAGGGATCATCGACGGCGCTTAAGCGGGCAATCCATTGTCGTATCGCCGGAAAATCAAGCAGGGAACGGCAGGAGATGAAATGATTGACCGCAACAAAGCTGTCATCAGGACTTTCCGCGTAACGCTGGTCCACAAGAGCCTTGAGCGTCAGCCGCTGGCGGGTGGCCGAGTAATGGTTCACCGCCAGTTGCAAGCCGCGGCCCTGACGCATATCCACCTTGGGCAGCAGCAGATTGAGCGCATCCGAGGCACCGGCGGCAAGCAGACCTTCACCAACAGCGATCAGAAAATCGCTGTCATCCACATTCAGCAATGCCGCTTGCAAACCAATGCTGGCCAGACGATCAAACGATTTTGCCGTGATCAACAATTGCGCCGCATATTTGAGAAACACGCTCTGCTGATCCGGCATCAATCTGGCGGCAGCAAGAAAGCTGTCGGCGGCATTCAGATTGTCGCCCAGCTTCATCTCGATATTGCCAATCAGCATATGCAGCGGGCCTGCATTGTCTTTTTGCCTGTCCCTTGCTGCTTTGGCGGCTGTCAGCGCGTCAGTCAGCTTGCCAGCCTTATAGGCGAGAAGCGCTTCTTCAAATGTATCAGCCATCACATCCACCACTCTGGCAGGCCGCCTTGTGCTCACTGGCATGAGGCAGTGCCGGTATATCCATGCTCACAGGCGGCAGTTTCTGGCGCGCCCGCTCTGCCATCATCTCATAGGCCCGCTCCAGATGCCGGGTGAAGCGCTCCGTATCA
Source organism: Gillisella vitis (assembly GCF_014204625.1). GTDB lineage: Bacteria > Pseudomonadota > Alphaproteobacteria > Rhizobiales > Rhizobiaceae > Allorhizobium > Allorhizobium vitis_F. Next base: position 46,152 of record NZ_JACHLU010000017.1, read on the forward strand.
AACAGCGGCTTAATGGCGCGATTTTGCGCCAGTCGCTGCTTCACCTCCACCATCTGCTGTGGGTTCTGAGCAAGCGCAATCGCCTTTGCCACGAAGGCATCGGCATCAGCCGTCACCAGATCCTCAAGGCCAATCGCATTCAGCAGGCTTTCAGACACCCGCGCCGCAAAGCAGTTGCCCCTTTTGGTCAGAACCGGCAAACCCGCCCACAACATGTCCGAGGTGGTGGTGTGGCCATTGCAGGGAAAAGTGTCGAGCGCCAGATCGGCGAGTGTCAGTCTATTGACGTGAAGCGCATATTCCTGCTTTTCGGCAAAATATAACCGATCCGGATCGACACCATTGCTGGAGAAAGCGTCGCGCAAATTTTTCTGAGTAAACGAGTCCCAGCACATAATCCACAGCAGGCTATCGGGAACGGCCGTCAGAGTCCGGGACCATAGGCTGATCGTCTCAGGGGTGATTTTCTGTACACCATTGAATGATGCAAATATAAATGCGCCATCTGGCAAACCATAGTGTTCGCGGCTGCGCAATTGCGGTTTTGGACGACTGGAGGTGCTGTTGGGTTGATAGGTTTCTGGCAGCCTACAGAATTTTTCCTGATAAAAAGGAGCGGCATTGTCGGGCGTCACGATTGCATCCGAAATGACATAATCCAGATCAACACCATGAACAGGTCCGGGAAACCCAAGCCAGGTCAGTTTGACTGGTGCGTTGGACAGATTGACAATACCAAGTCGTGCCCGGGGTGAATGGCCTTTGAGATCCACCAGAATATCAACCCCGCAACGGTCTATTTCGGCGGCGGCATCTGCATCAGAAAGGTCACGAATGGAAACAATCTCACGACGGAGCAGCTCCGGCATTTGTGCCTGCGTGGCTGCGGCCTTGGCATCCGTGTAGCAAAACAGTGTGATCTGGAAGCGATCACGATCATGCGCCACAAGTCCATCCAAAAGCAGCATCATGGTCGCATGAGTTGAAAAATCGCTGGACAGATAACCGATATGCAGCCTCTCACCCACTCCCCGCATCAAACGGCGGCTGGCAGGGCGCGCCGCGTAACTTGCCACCAACTGGCGGCTCTGCAAAGTTGGGTAGGCTTGCAGCCGTTCATCCTCGCACCAGAACAGACGCGCCAGAGCATCTTCCCTCTCTAAAACCGCCACAGCAAAAGGTGTGTCCAGGGCCTGCATCATCTTCTGGTGGCGGGCAATGGTGGGAAAGTCAGCCCGGATTTGTGCCGAGGAAAGCCGTAAGGTTTCAATCACCACATCATCTGGCAGCGTCTGCTGCACCTCGGCAAGCAAGGCATCCATCGCTTGCAGATCGCCATCCATCTGCAACAGATTCAGGGCAAAAAACATCGCAGGCCCGCTGTTGCGATCCAGAAAACCGATCAGACTGCATGCAGCCTTGCGCGCTGGCGCATCCCATGGCTCAACAATGGTCTGAGCCATGCTGAGCACAAATGCGGCATCCGCCGAATTGGCCAGAGCCGCTTTAAGGCCAATGCCCCGCAGCCGATCGGTTTCCCCCGCCTGCTGATAGAGCGTGGCTGCCAGCTTCAAAAACACCGGGCTTTGGGCCGGATTGTTTTCAGATGCAAGGACAAAAGCGTCCCCCGCACCGGCCCGATCTCCCTGCTTTGCCAGAATATTGCCCATCAAGGCCTGCGCCATGGCGTAATCGGCGCGATCATGGCCCGGCACGGCGCGCGCCTTGCGCAAGGCGTCCTCAAAATCACCCGCCTGATAGGCGCGCACGGCCTCCTGTATTCTGCTCACGCTGTGTCTGTTCCTTAAAATTGCATAGGCTCGCAATCGGTCTATTGGTCCGACTTTGCATGAAGCTGGAGGCGGCCTGTCGTTGCAGCTTTACAATGCCGGGTCCAGACGCAGACCAGGAGTCAGACGCAAACCCGAAGCAAGACGCAAAAAAGGGCCGCTTGCGCGACCCTTTCCTGTTTTAAGCTTTCATGAGCTTGATATGCACAAAGGCCGTGACCCGCATCAGCGGATCACTGAGGAAGGCGTGGTCAGACCGGGGGCTGCCCCTTTCCGTTCATCACCATCCCAAAGCCCCTATTGCAGATCGAAATCTCATTAGACATTGGATCACCTTCCTTTCTCTATGTTGACGATAAGAAGAAGGTAGGTCACAAACTGCGCTCTAGCAAGGCACGAAAGATAAAACCTTGCATTGTTGAGTGATGGCTCAACAATCAGACCCCTCTTCTCAATTCAATGTCAGCATGATCTTGCCGATGTGGTTGCTTTCCTCCATCAGTCGATGTGCGTCAGCCACCTGCTCAAACGGCAGAACGGCATGGATCACCGGGGCGACCGTGCCATTTTCCAACAACGGCCAAACCTCTGATCGCAGATCATCGCGGATGGCGCGTTTTTCTTCGGCACTGCGCGGGCGCATGGTGGAGCCTGTCACGGTCAACCGCTTGACCATGATCGGGGCAAGATTGACCTTCTCGGCCACAGCCCCTCCCAGAAAAGCGATGATCGACAGGCAACCATCCTTGGCCAGCGATGCGATGTTTTTCTCAAAATAGGCAGCGCCAATCATATCAAGAATGACATCCACGCCCTTGCCGTCAGTCTCGGCTTTGATGACGGCGGCAAAATCCTCTGTTTTGTAATTGATGGCGCGCCTGGCCCCAAGCTTGATGCAGGCCTCACATTTTTCATCCGAGCCTGCGGTGGCAAACACATCGGCCCCAAAGGCCTTGGCAAGCTGGATGGCCGTGGTGCCAATACCGGAGGTTCCGCCGTGGATCAGCACAGTCTCGCCCTCAGTCACACCGGCCATCTGAAACAGATTGGCCCAGACGGTAAAAAAGGTTTCCGGCACCGCGGCCGCCTTGATGGCATCAAAGCCCTTGGGCCAAGGCAGGGTCTGACCAGCGGGCAGAACACAGAATTCGGCATAGGCACCGCCATTCGCCAGACCGCAGACCTTATCGCCGATGAAGAACTCGACCACGCCCTCGCCAACGGCCACCACTTCGCCTGCCACTTCCAGCCCCAGCACGAGGCTTGCATCTTTTGGCGGCGGATAGGTGCCCTGACGTTGCGCCACATCCGGGCGATTGATGCCAATGGCGGCCACTTTCACCATCACTTCGCCGGGCCGCACCTGAGGCACAGGCCCCTCTGCCATGCGCATCACCTCAGGACCGCCGGAGCCGGATAGATCAATATAGCGCATTCTGGCGGGAAGTGTCATTGCGTTGCTCCTGAAATTGGCCAATCACGTCCGTTGCGAGACAACAGATAAGCGATCACACCGGCCATTTAAAGGCGTCCGATTGACGCGCAACCCATGCAGACATCCATCAATCCATCACTCGGAACCGGGAGATATGCAGACCAGTTTCGCTTTCCTTGGCATATTTCTTGATGGCGGCAATCTCGGATGAAAGGCGATTGACATCATCAATCACCAGCCCGGTCGGCAATTCCAGCACCCCAATGGAGCAACGCATCAGGGCGAAATCCCGCGTGATGCCATGGCGGTCTTCGCCGCGAATCCGCCCGGAGGCGCGATCTTCCGGCGAATACAGCTCGGCAACATCACCGTGGAAATCCGAGAGCAGGCGATCGAGAATCTCTCTCAGCTCGTCGCCCGTCCAGTCACTCAGGCCAATGAAAAAATCATCGCCCCCGACATGGCCCAAAAACACACCATCGGCAAAGAAATAGCGCCGCATCAAAGCCGCAAACAGCGAAATGGCATGGTCGCCCAGATGAAAGCCGTAATGGTCATTGAAGGGTTTGAAATTGTCAAAATCACAGTAGCAGAAATGCCGGAACCCATCGCTGTCGCGTCCCGCATCCTGCATGAAGCTGCGAATGGCGCGATTGCCCGGAAGGCCGGTCAGAGGGTTTTGCTCCTGCGCACTCTTCAACTGTTTCTCGTTGATGATGCGGATCAGCGATGCCGCCGAAATCACCCCGGCATAGCGCATGTTTTCGGTCAACAGCACACAATCACTGCCCTCTGTATTGGCAAAAATCGCCATCAGCCGATCGGCATCCGCATCCAGCCCCACCACAGGGGCACGGTCAACAAAATGCGAAATGGTGCGCTCATACACCTTGTTTTTCAACAGATCCCGGCCAAACGGCTGGTAGATATATTCCTTCAGGTGGATCTCGTGAATAATGCCGCGCGGCTCGCCATTGGCGTTGAGAACCGGAAAGAAGGATTGCCGCGGATTGCGCCGGAAGAGGTCAAACACGCTTTCAATCGTGTCGTTTTCAAATACGGTTGGCAGCCGCTCAATCTGCTTGCGGATCAGAATTTCATCGAGCGACTGACTGCTGCTGCGCGTTTGCCCCACCTCGCGCAAATGAGGATAGGCAGGCAGAAGCTCTGCCAGATGCGTTGTGGGTCTGGCAATCAGCCAGCCCTGCACCAGATCCACCCCAAGTTCCCGGCAGGTGATAAATTCACCTTCCGTTTCAATGCCTTCGGCTATCACCCGCACACCCAGCACATGGGCAATCTGCACGATGTTTTTCACCAGATGCCGCTTGCGCGAATTGCCATCCACACCGGAGATGAAGTGCCGGTCGATCTTGAGATAATCCACCGGATAATCGCACAACAGCTTCATCTCGGCATGGCCAACGCCAAAATCGTCAATGGCCAGTTTGAAGCCTGCGCGGCGCAATCGCATGACCAGATCGGCAAACTCCGGCACATTGGTGTTGTCAAACCGCTCTGACAGCTCAAAACACACCGACGAGGGCGCAATGCGGGCCGCCTTCAGATGGGTCAGCAGGGCATCCACCATGGCATCGCCAAACGGAATGAGCCGCACATCCAGATTGATGAACAGGGTCAGGGTGGCGCGATCTGCAAGGGTTGCGAATTTGGCCAAAGCACGGCTGGCCACCATCTGCTCCAGCGCCAGAAGCTGACCAACAGCCTCGGCCTGATCCAGAATGTCCAGCGGCGTTTTAAAACCGATCCGCTCCTGCCCGCGCATCAGCGTCTCATAGCCGAAGACTGCACCTGTCTGTACTTCGACAATCGGCTGAAGTGCATTTTCAACCACGAGCTTCGCCAGGGTCAACAATTGATCACTCGCAAAACGACGTACTCCACCCACATCCGTCGCAAGGCTGACTGCCATGAAATTCCCCGTTTGAAATCAATAAAGTCTGACATGAGGATGACCCGAAAATACTGAAGCAATACTTGATCGTTGATGAAGTTTTCATGACAACTCTGGAGTTACACACCAAAAAATAAAAATCCGAAACACGCTGGCAATCATCAAGAGCAGGAGTGCCGTGGCCAGAGATAATATTTTTATTGATTGATCGATCAATTAAAAATAAACTGATTGTCATCAAAAGGAAAGAGCCATGCCAAAACTGGGAATGGAGCCGGTGAGAAAAAAAGCACTGGTCGATGCCGCACTGAAAACCATAGGCCTGCATGGCTCTCTGGCAGTGACCATGTCACAGATTGCCCGCAATGCTGGCGTCTCTCCTGCGCTTGCCCATCATTATTTTGGCTCCAAAGAGCATTTGCTGATCGAGACCATCCGCTCCTTGCTGCGGCAATTGCGGACAGACACGGTGCGCGAGCTTGGCCGTGCCGCAACGCCGGCAGAGCGGATTTCCGCCTTGATCCGCGTCAGCTTTCAGGCGGATCAATTCACCCCGGACACGATTGCCGCCTGGCTGGCCTTCTATTCCGAAGTGCCACGCTCGGACGCCACCCGTCGGCTGTTGCTGGTCTATGCCCGCCGCCTGCGCTCCAATCTTTTGCACGCGCTCATCACGCTTTGCCCGAGAGCGGATGCCGAGCGCATTGCCGAAGGCACGGCGGCAATGATTGACGGGCTGTATATCCGCCAAAGCCTGCGGGCAGCACCGCTGTCCATTGATGCCTCTGTCACATTGGTCGAAGATTATGTCAGCAGCCAATTGCGCGCCATTGAGCGGGAGACGAATTGACCATGAGCAAGCCGAATATTCTTATCATCATGGTCGATCAGTTGAACGGCACGCTGTTTCCTGACGGTCCGGCAGAGTGGCTTTATGCCCCGCATTTGAAAGCATTGGCCGCTCGTTCTGTCCGCTTTCAGAACAATTACACCTCCTCGCCGCTCTGTGCGCCAGCGCGTGCCTCGTTTATGGCAGGGCAATTACCCAGCCGCACGCAGGTCTATGACAATGCGGCGGAATATGTCTCCTCCATTCCGACTTACGCCCATCATCTGCGCCGCGCCGGTTATTACACAGCACTTTCGGGCAAGATGCATTTTGTCGGGCCTGATCAATTGCATGGCTTTGAAGAGCGGCTGACCACCGACATCTACCCCGCTGATTTCGGCTGGACGCCGGATTATCGCAAACCCGGCGAGCGGATTGACTGGTGGTATCACAATCTCGGCTCGGTGACGGGGGCCGGTGTTGCCGAAATCACCAACCAGATGGAATATGATGATGAAGTGGCGTTTCTGGCCAATCAGAAGCTCTATCAGTTGAGCCGCGAAAACGATGATGCGGATCGTCGCCCGTGGTGCCTGACCGTGTCCTTCACCCATCCCCATGATCCTTATGTGGCCCGCCAGAAATATTGGGATCTCTATGAGGATTGCGCTCATCTTCTGCCAGAGATTGGTCCGCTGGAGAATCAGGATCAGCATTCGAGGCGGCTGATCCATGCCTGCGACTATGACAATTTCAATGTCACGGAAGACGATATTCGTCGCTCGCGCCGCGCTTACTTCGCCAATATTTCCTATATTGATGACAAGGTTGGCGAATTGGTTGACACGCTGACCCGAACAAGGATGCTGGACAATACCATTATCCTGTTCTGCTCCGACCATGGCGATATGCTGGGCGAGCGGGGCCTGTGGTTCAAGATGAACTTCTATGAAGGCTCAGCCCGTGTGCCCTTGATGGTGGCTGGTCCCGGCATTGTTGCCGGTCAGCATCAGACGCCCACCTCCAATCTCGATGTCACGCCGACGCTGTGCGATCTGGCAGGCATTTCCATGGATGAGGTGATGCCATGGACAGACGGCATGAGCCTGAAAGGCATGATGAATGGCGAGGTCCGATCCGCGCCCGTTTTGTTGGAATATGCCGCCGAGGGCTCCTATGCGCCCATGGTGTGCATTCGTGAAGGACGATGGAAATATGTGCATTGCGCGCTTGATCCCGACCAGTTGTTTGACCTTCACAATGACCCGCAGGAACTGACCAATCTGGCCGCTGATCCGGTTTGCGCCGATGTGCTGGCCGATTTCACCGCCAAGCGAAAAGCCCGCTGGGACATGGCCCGCTTTGATGCGAGCGTGCGCGAAAGTCAGGCGCGGCGCTGGGTGGTCTATGAGGCGCTGCGCAATGGCTCCTATTACCCATGGGATCACCAGCCGCTGCAAAAGGCATCCGAGCGCTACATGCGCAACCATATGGACCTGAATATTTTAGAAGAATCCAAACGCTATCCGCGCGGAGAATGATGTATGAAAGCCCAACCCAAAGCCTCCCATTTTATTGATGGCGAATATGTTGAAGACACCGCCGGCACTGTGATTAACAGCATCTATCCCGCCACTGGCGAGGTGATTGCCCGCCTCCATGCCGCGACACCTGCCATTGTGGAGCGGGCCATTGCGTCTGCCAAGCGGGCGCAGAAGGAATGGGCGGCTCTTTCGCCAACCGCGCGTGGCCGGGTGCTGAAAAAGGCGGCCGAGATCATGCGCGAGCGCAACTTTGATCTGTCAGAGCTGGAAACGCTGGATACCGGCAAGCCGATCCAGGAAACCATTGTGGCCGACCCGACATCGGGGGCGGATAGCTTTGAGTTTTTTGGTGGCGTTGCGGCAGCTGGACTCAACGGCAGCCACATTCCGCTGGGCAATGATTTTGCCTATACCAAACGGGTTCCCCTTGGCGTCTGTGTCGGCATTGGCGCGTGGAATTATCCGCAGCAGATCGCCTGCTGGAAATCGGCACCGGCCTTGGCGGCGGGCAATGCCATGGTGTTCAAGCCATCAGAAATGACGCCGCTGGGGGCTTTGAAAATTGCTGAAATCCTGATCGAAGCCGGAGCGCCGAAGGGCGTGTTCAACGTCATTCAGGGCGACCGGGATACCGGGCCTTTGCTGGTCAATCACCCCGATGTGGCCAAGGTGTCGTTGACAGGTTCCGTGCCGACAGGGCGGAAAGTTGCGGCGGCGGCAGCAGGCCATTTGAAGCATGTGACCATGGAGCTTGGCGGCAAATCACCGCTCATCGTGTTTGACGATGCGGATGTGGACAGCGCCATCTCTGGTGCGATGCTGGCGAATTTCTATTCCACGGGTCAGGTCTGCTCCAACGGCACACGAGTGTTTGTGCACAAGGCCATCAAGCAGACCTTCCTTGAGCGTCTGAAAGCCCGCACGGAAGCCATTGTGATTGGTGATCCGCAGGATGAGACCACCCAGATGGGGCCTTTGGTGTCGATGACGCAGCGGGAAAAGGTGCTGTCCTATATCGACAAGGGCAAGGCCGAGGGTGCAACGCTGATCACCGGCGGCGGCATTCCCAACAACGCATCCGACACCGGGGCCTTCATTCAGCCCACCGTGTTTGCCGATGTGACCGATGGCATGACCATTGCCCGGGAGGAGATCTTTGGCCCGGTGATGTGCGTGCTGGATTTTGCTGACGAGGCGGAGGTGATTGCCCGCGCCAATGCCACGGAGTTCGGCCTCGCAGGCGGCGTGTTTACCGCCGACATCACCCGCGCCCATCGCGTGGTGGATCAGCTGGAAGCCGGAACATTGTGGATCAACACCTATAATCTTTGCCCGGTCGAAATGCCGTTTGGCGGCTCCAAACAATCCGGTTTTGGCCGTGAAAACTCGCTGGCGGCGCTGGAGCATTATTCGCAAGTGAAGACGGTTTATGTCGGTATGGGCAAATGTGAAGCGCCGTATTGAGGGGTTTATGGGCAGAGCAAGGATTTCACCCCCCTCTGCCCTGCCGGGCATCTCCCCCACACGGGGGGAGATCAGGTGGGGTTTCATCGCTCACTCTTACCAACAACAACTGAGCGACCCGAAGCGACAAATTGAGACAATAGGCAAACTCCGGATCGATCTCCCCCCTTGTGGGGGAGATGGCTGGCAAGCCAGAGGGGGGTAAACCCCAAGCACAAGGTTCAACGGAATAACCACCATGCAACAGGCAGATTTCATCATTATCGGTTCCGGCTCGGCAGGCGCTGCCATGGCCTATCGTCTGTCGGAAGACGGCAAGAACACGGTGATCGTGCTGGAGTTCGGCGGCTCCGACATTGGCCCCTTTGTGCAGATGCCAGCGGCGCTGGCTTTTCCAATGAATATGGATCGCTACAATTGGGGCTACCTCAGCGAGCCAGAGCCACATCTGAACAATCGCCGCATGATTGCGCCGCGTGGAAAAGTGGTGGGAGGTTCCTCCTCGATCAACGGCATGGTTTATGTGCGTGGCCATGCAGAAGATTTCAACCGTTGGGATGCGTTGGGCGCGAACGGTTGGGCCTATGCCGATGTGCTGCCCTATTTCAAGCGCATGGAGCATTCCCATGGCGGCGAAGAGGGCTGGCGCGGCACCGATGGGCCTTTGCATGTGCGCCGGGGCGAGGTGCAAAATCCGCTGTACCGCGCCTTTATCGAGGCAGGGCGGCAGGCAGGTTTTCCGGTGACGGAGGATTACAACGGCTCCAAACAGGAAGGCTTTGGCCTGATGGAACAGACCAGCTGGCAAGGCCGCCGCTGGTCTGCCGCCAATGCCTATCTGAAACCGGCGCTGAAGCGCGACAATTGCCGCCTGATCCGCTGTTTTGCCCGCAAGATCGTGTTAGAAGGCAAGCGTGCTGTGGGCGTCGAAGTGGAGATTGGCGGCAAGATCGAGGTGATCCGTGCCAACCGCGAAGTGATTGTCGCGGCTTCCGCCTTCAACTCACCAAAATTGTTGCTGCTCTCCGGCATTGGCCCGGCCGCGCATTTGCAGCAAATGGGCATTGATGTGGTGGCCGATCGGCAAGGGGTGGGCCAGAACCTGCAAGACCACCTGGAATATTACCACCAGTTCAAATCGAAACTGCCCATCACTCTGCATTCCAAAAACAACTGGTTCTGGAAAGGCGTGGTCGGGGCGCAATGGCTGTTTTTCAAAAAAGGCCTTGGCACCTCCAACCAGTTTGAATCGGCAGCCTTTATCCGCTCAGGTGCTGGCGTCAAATGGCCAGACCTGCAATATCACTTCCTGCCGATTGCCGTGTCCTATGATGGCAAATCATCGGCGGAAGGCCACGGCTTTCAGGCCCATGTGGGCTATAACATGTCGAAATCACGCGGCTCTGTGACCTTGCGTTCTCCTGATGTCAAAGACACCCCCGTATTGCGCTTCAACTATATGAGCGATCCCGACGATTGGGTCAAATTCCGCCATGCCGTGCGCGTGACCCGCGAGATTTTTGGGCAAAAAGCCTTTGACCCCTTCCGGGAATCTGAAATCGCTCCCGGACAGAGCGTGCAAAGTGATGACGACATTGACGCTTACCTGCGCGAGCATCTGGAAGGTGCCTATCACCCCTGCGGCACCTGCAAAATGGGCAGAGAGGATGATCCGATGGCAGTGGTCGATCCGACCTGCAAAGTGATTGGCATCGAGGGTTTGCGGGTGGCGGACTCCTCGATTTTCCCGCATGTCACCTATGGCAATCTCAACGGCCCATCAATCATGACCGGCGAAAAGGCATCCGACCATATTCTCGGCCGCGATCCGCTGCCACGGTCCAATCAGGAGCCTTGGATCAATCCGAACTGGCAGGTGAGTGATCGGTAATCAACGGATCACCGCCGCACCAGACCGCGCAAGCCGCCGCCAATCAGCAGGGCAATATCCACAACAGCCTGTGGTGTCTGGCGTTTATCGCAGACGGCCAGATAGCGGGGCTGCCATTCGGGGTGAAACTTGGCTTTGAAGGCCTTCACCCCTTTGAAATTATAGAGCCGTTCGCCATGCTCAAACAGAAAGCGGCCCAGATGGTGCCACAGCGGCGCAAAGCGGCGGTCTGACAGGCCCGACAGAGGTGCCATGCCAAGATTGAGCTTCAGATAGCCCTCGGCCTGCAAATGCTGGATGATGCGCACAAACAAAAGGTCCATCGCCCCGCGATGCACGCCGGGCACATGGCGCATCAGATCGATAAAGGCGCAGCCTTTGGTCTGGGTGGTGAGAATATTGGCAAAAGCGACAATGCGCCCGCCCATGCGCACCACCGCCACCGGATGCGATGCAACATAGCCGCGCTGGAATGTGCCGAGTGAAAAGCCTTTTTCCGCGGCATTGTGATGGGCAAGCCATGTGTCCGATACGGCCCCCAGCTCATCCATCACGGCGGACACATCCGCCGGGGCCAAAACTGCAAATTCCAGCCCGTCGCGCTCGGAACGGTTGATGGAGCGGCGCAATTTGAGCCAGTCGCCCCCCTTCAGATCAAAGTCTGGCAAGTTCACCACCGCCTGATCACCCAGCTTGAAAAGCCGCAGACCTGCATCGACAGCGGTGGGCAGGAAGGCTTGCGACACCTGGTAAAAAGCCACCCGGCAGCCTGCCGCTTTTGCCTCGCGCAGCATTTTCATCACCAGCGCCGGCCAAAGCGCGTGCGGGCCAACCGGATCAAACAGCACAATCCATGTGCGGCCACGCTTGCCATACATCAGAAACGCATGGCCGCAATCGGAAAACAGGATCTGCTTGTCGCCCAGCGCCACCAGTCCTGCGGCCGCATCATCCTGCTTTGCCACAATGTCGCGCGCCAGTTGCAAAGCCGTTTGCGCAGGCACCGCTGCCACCCTGGCGCGCCCGGGGCGCAAAACAGTGCGGCCAAGCGCCGCTGCAACCACAAAGGAAAGCGTGATCATGCCACCAGCCCCAAGTCCATGGGTGATGCGATAGGCAAGGCCCAGTTGCGCCAGAGGCTCAAGCGTAAGCTCCAGCCCCACAAGCGCCAGCGCCACAAGCCCCCAAAGCCGCAACCGGCCTGCCCGAAGGCCGCGGCCCCAATGAGGGAGCTGTTCGATACCATTGAGCGCTGAAGACGGGTTCAAACCTGAACCGGCCATGTCCCTGATCTGCGACACATCCGCCATCGACAACAACACCTTTCACCAGCACCATATTAGAAAAACAAAATTAAACCGTCTTGTGCCACGCGCACGTAAACAGATGATGAAACCTATGGGTAAAAATAACCGCAAGCGACGATAAAATATCATTTACCGGCTTGTGGCGACGATATGCTTGCATTCAATGTCCAAGGTGCCTACTGCACTGACCTAAACCACAAGGTTCCTTGCGCCAGCGGCACCAGAGAAACGCAGCCATGGCCCAACACGGAGTGCACCGTGCGAAGATCAAGACGTTCGAGAATGATGCGCCGTTCACGCGCACTTGGCGGTTCATGGCGCATCTGGAAAATGCGTCTGGTGTTCTGGGCCGGTGCGGCTGCCATTGGCGTTGTCAGCGTCGGCTTTGCCAAGGCGGCGGATGCCGCGCAAGCGCTGTTTCGCTCCATCACCGATTCCGGCGAATGGGCTTATCTGTGGCCTTTGCTGATGGCACCGGCAGGTTTCGTTCTGTGTGCTTTCATGGCAGAGCGTTATTTTCCAGCCTCGCAAGGCTCTGGTATTCCGCAGGCCATTGCCGCCCGCCATGTGGACAGCGCGGCAGGCAGAGAGAGTCTTCTTTCCATCAAGATTGCCGTTGGCAAAATTCTGCTGACCGTGATCGGGCTGTTTTGCGGTGGCTCGATTGGTCGTGAAGGGCCAACAGTGCAGGTTGGGGCCTCCATCATGCTGCTGTCGGCGCGCATTGGCGGCATGGCACAGGCCAACGGGCTGATCCTGGCCGGTTCTGCCGCCGGTATTTCCGCCGCCTTCAACACGCCTTTGGCAGGCATTGTCTTTGCCATTGAAGAAATGAGCAAGACCTATCAATCCCGCGTCAATGGCCTCATTCTGATTGCGGTGATCATTTCCGGCCTCTCGGCACTGGGCATGGTGGGAAGCTACACCTATTTCGGTTTTGCCAATCCCGGCGCATCCAGCCTTGCCGATTGGGTGCTGGTGGCCGTGTGCGGCATTGGCGGCGGCGCGGCGGGTGCGCTGTTCAGCTCCATGGCGCTGTATCTGTCGCGGCGCATCCGGCGCTGGGCGCAGACATCCACAGCCCCCTTGAAGCGCAAACTGCTGCTGGCGGCGGCCTGCGGTCTTGGTGTCGCGGTCATCGGGGTTGCCTCTGGTGGCATGACCTATGGCACCGGCTATGAACAGGCGAGAGGGGCGGTCGAAGGCCATGCGCTGCCATTGATCTTCTTTGCCGAGAAGCTGCTGGCATCGTTTCTGACCATGATTTCCGGGATTCCGGGTGGTATTTTCGCACCATCCCTCTCGGTTGGCGCAGGGCTGGGCAGCACGGCTGCAAGCCTGCTGGGCACAAGCATCACGCTTGGCGCTGTGGTTGGCATGGCTGGCTATTTTGCCGGTGTGGTGCAGGCCCCCATGACGGCCTTTGTCATCATCATGGAAATGACCGCCAACCATGACGGCGTGATCCCGATCATGCTGGCGTCCATGCTGGGCTATGCAACATCGCGCGTGCTGTCCCGCGAGCCGCTCTATCACGGCCTGTCACGGCCGTTTGAGGCCGAAGCCATCCGCGCAGGCCGGGCAGCCGAGCGCGGCAGCCGCGTCGAATAACCATCATGCCGCAAGGATCGCCAGGCAGGGCCATCAAGGCCCTGCTTTCATATCCAAAAAGTTATGTATTTCGTCATTTTATTTATTTGCGAGACTGCGCCATATCTGTAATTTCAGCGCAGAGGACATTTTCTGCGCACTGTGGAAAGTGTTGAGCCAAAAACAGACAAGACAGATCAGTGCAATGGCACATTGGCTGTAATGCCTGTCTGGGGGAGTGGCGCACGGTGACCGAGGATCACCTGCGCACAAGATAAGCAACACTGAACAGGTGCCCGAGCACGATGTGTCGGCACCTGGCTGTTGTGATCCTATCCGCTTCCCCTTCAACGTTTGACTGCAATCGGGAGGGAAATCTGATGCGAAAAACTATAGTTGCAGGCCTGTGTGGGCTTGGCTTGAGCCTGATGGCCGGATCGGCAATGGCTGCTGATGTTGTTTTGAAACTGCACCAGTTTCTGCCGCCGCAGGCGATTATGCCCACCAAGGCACTTCAGCCATGGGCAGACCGGATCAAGGCTGATTCCGGCGGGCGGATCGAGGTGGAAATGTATCCTGCCATGCAACTTGGCGGCAAGCCCAGCGATCTGGTGGATCAGCTCAAGGACGGCGTTGTCGATATCACCTGGACATTGCTCGGCTATACGCCGGGCCGCTTCCCCAAATCAGAAGTTTTTGAGCTGCCGTTCATCGCCACAAATGCTCAGGCCAGCTCTGTTGCTTTTTATGATTATTATGAAAAAAACATGAAAGATGAACTGAAGGACTATCATGTCCTGACCGTTCATACCCATGGTCCGGGCTTGTTGCACACCATTGCCAGCAAGCCGATTACCTCACTGGAATCCATGAAGGGCCTGAAACTGCGCGGCACATCCAAGGTGATCAACCAGATGCTGGAAGCCATGGATGCATCGCCGATTGGTATGCCGGTCACGGGCGTGCCGGAAGCCCTGTCCAAAAGCGTGATTGATGGCACCGTCGTGCCATGGGAAGTCACCCCTTCCATCAAGATCGCCGAGCTTGCGCCCAACCACACCACCTTCTCCGGCAAAAACGGGCTTTACACCGCAACCTTCATGTTTGCCATGAACAAGGACAGCTATGACGCCCTGCCCGATGATCTGAAAAAGGTGATCGACAAAAACTCTGGCCGCGAACTGGCGCGCGCCTTTGGCAAGGTGATGGATGAAGGCGATGCCAGCGCCAAGGCAATTGCCGACAAGGCAGGCAACAAAACCATTGTGCTGGATGAAGCAGAGACCGCACGCTGGAAAAAAGCAGGCGAAGCCGTAACCGCAAACTGGATCAAGGACATGGACAAGAAGGGGCTTAATGGCACCGGCCTCTACAAGGATGCCGTGGCCTTTGTTGAAAAAGACAGCCAGTAAGCAGCCAGACGGGACAGACTATGGCGCAAAGCGCCATAGTCATCCGCTTTCACCAGCTCTTGGTCCATCCTGTTCCAGATCCATTGCAAGACACCTGTTGAAGCCTGAGAACGGGTGTGACGGGTCTCAAAGGCGTATCACAATGACTGATTTTAATACTGGTCCCTTGAAAAGCACGGCAGAACGGTGGGCAGCCGGCTTATGCAACGTGCTGGTTGGCTTTGGCGGGCTGTGCCTGCTGGCCGCTGCACTCTTGACCGGCCTTTCCATTGTCGGAGGGCTGGCCCGAACCCCCCTTCCCGGCGAAATAGAGTTGGTCGAAGCGCTTTGCGGTTTTGCCGTTTTCGCCTTTATGCCTTATTGTCAATTGATGCGCGGCCATGTTGGCGTTGACCTGTTCCTCAACGCTTTTGGCCCCAAAGCCATGAGCTGGTCACAGCTGATCGGTGATCTGGTGATTGCCGTGCTGTTTGCCATCGTCACCTGGCGCCACACGATTGGCTTCATGGACAAGCTCGACAATGGCGAAACCACCACGCTGCTGCTGCTGCCGCTCTGGTGGGGCTATGCCGTGGCGCTGGTGCTGCTGGCTGCCAACATGCTCATCTGCCTTTACGCGCTGATCACCGATATTGGCGCCATTCGCCATGGTCAGCCCCTTACGATTGCACCCGGAGCCCATTAATGACAAGTATTGAAATCGGCCTCTGGTCTTTTCCTGTTCTGATTGCGCTGATCTTCCTGCGCATTCCCATTGGTGCCGCCATGTTGGCAACCGGCATTGTTGGCACATTTCTGGTCACGGGACGCTGGAGCCCTATCCTGTCACAGCTCAAGGTGCTGGCCTGGAGCACCAATGCCAATTATTCCTTATCCATCATTCCGCTGTTTTTGCTGATGGGCCAGTTTGCTGCCCGCGGCGGCATGAGCCAGTCATTGTTCAATGCGGCAGCGGCCTTTCTTGGCCATCGAAAAGGCGGGGTTGCCATGGCAGCCGTAGGGGCCTGCGCCGGTTTTGGCTCTATTTGCGGCTCATCGCTTGCCACGGCGGCCACCATGGCACAGGTGGCCCTGCCTGAGCTGAAACGCCATGGCTATGCGGGCGGTCTGGCCACGGCATCGCTTGCGGCTGGCGGCACGCTCGGCATTCTCATTCCGCCGTCCGTTGTGCTGGTGATCTATGCCATTCTGGCTGAACAGAACATTGCCAAACTGTTTCTGGCTGCCTTTGTGCCGGGAATCATGGCGGCCATTTCCTATTTTATCGCCATTGCCATTTATGTGCATTTCAAGCCGGAATCGGCAGGTCAGGCCCCGAGAATTCCGTGGGCACAGCGCATTCCGGCCCTGATTGCCGTGTGGCCTGTTGTTGCGATTTTTGGCGTTGTCGTCGGCGGCATCTATCTTGGCTGGTTCACGCCAACGCAGGCCGCGGCCATTGGTGCCGCCAGCGCCGGGCTGGTGGCCTGGGCCAATGGCGGGCT
Source organism: Gillisella vitis (assembly GCF_014204625.1). Taxonomy (GTDB): domain Bacteria; phylum Pseudomonadota; class Alphaproteobacteria; order Rhizobiales; family Rhizobiaceae; genus Allorhizobium; species Allorhizobium vitis_F. Next base: position 62,813 of record NZ_JACHLU010000017.1, read on the forward strand.
GGACCGCGCAGCCCTGCTGGATTGCTTCAAACAGACGGCAACATCCACAGGCATGATCTTCTTTATCGTGCTGGGCGCATCCGTGTTCAACTCGTTCCTCGCCTTTTCGAGGCTGCCGCAAATGGGTGCTGAATGGGTGACCGCGCAAGGCTTTGCACCAATGACGGTGCTGATCATCATCCTTGTGCTCTACATCATCTTTGGCTGCATCATGGATTCGCTCTCGATGATCGTGCTGACGATACCGATCTTCTTTCCCATTGTCACCGCCATGGATTTTGGCATGACGCCAGAGCATTTTGCCATCTGGTTTGGCATTCTGGTGCTGATGGTGGCCGAAATAGGCATGATAACGCCGCCGGTGGGGCTCAATCTGTTTATCATTTCAGCCATGTCAAAGGGCGTGCCGATCCGCGAGACCTACAAGGGTATCATTCCTTTTGTCAGCGCGGACCTGCTGCGGATCATCATCCTGACGGCCTTCCCGATCATCTCGATTTTTCTGGTGTAAATTCAGGTGGCTGGCGCAAAGCACGCGCCAGCCACTCCGAGCATTTGCAGGAAAAGTGGAACCCGGTTTTCCGTCCGAAAATGCGGCACAAAAAGCACTATAGCAACTGCATCACAGCCTGCACGCTGGTATTGACAATCGACAGAGATTTTATCCCCAGCTGCTCCCGCACCTGAAGCGCTTTCAAGCGGCTGGATTCCACATCCATATCGGTGTCCACCATGCCGCCAACACCCTTGTTGACCGAACCTTGCAGGTCTTTGGCAAATTCATATTGCATATCAACCCGGTTGTTCATGGCTCCCAGCTGAGTGGCCACATCCGTCATGCGCTCGGTCATCAGATCAACAACCTGGATCATCTCATCAATCTCGGTGGTGGTTGCATTCTCCGCCAGTCTGATTTCATCATAACTGGTGCCAGCATTGGCCCCATTGAACATCACCCAGGTTTTCGCCGTGCCCATTTCCGCAGAAAAGCCGGAGCCCGTGAGAATGCCCCGCTCCCCCTCCACGTCATCAATCAGGTAATTGACCTCGGACGTGCCTGCCTGACCATGAATGTCGTAATTAATGGTGTTGACGCTCACTTTGCCGGAATTGTCACGCACAAAAGAACCAACAAGATCACGGCTGGCACGATCGGCGGTGGATGAACGTTGCAACCAGTTTTCCTTGGAAAACGATGAGGATTCAGCGATGGAGCGAAATTGAAGGCGGATTTCATCCAGCTCGGTATTGATCTTGTCGCGGTCAACGCCAGTCTCGCGGGCTGTGACAAGGCGCGACTTGACCTGCGACATCAAATCCGTTGCCGTGCTCATGCCATGATAGGCTGTGTCCAACACGCTTCCCGCCATGTTCAAGGCATCCTGAACCGATGAAATCGACCGATTATCAGAACGCATTGTGGTGGCGATAGACCAATAGGCAGCGTTATCAGATGGATTGGCAACCCGATACCCCGAAGCCACCCGGCCATGACTGGCACTCAAACTGCTCTCGTTGCTCCGCAGACTCTGAAGAGCCGTATAGGCCGCCACATTGGTATTTTTACTCACCATACGCTTTACTCACACAACTCAAAACAGGACATGAGGTGTCATTGCGCCAGAGCACACCCCCTGACACCCACATCGTTACGCAATACAAAAATCCCTACAGCGCCTCTCACCATGTATGGCGCACACAGGACGCTGTAACACTTTTAATCTGCTGCATAATTTTCTCCGTAAATCGATTCCGATTTAAGGAATTATGCAGTACGGGAATGCGCTACTTATAGAGCTGTTAAGGTTAAACCGCTGCAAAAGAACATGGTGAAGAATGAATTAAGTAGCCACTTATGCAATTAAGGATTGGGGAAAATGCGAAGCGGTTTTCGGAAAAAGCCGATGCGACAACGACGTGAATGCGTCAGTACACTCGGTCAACACAGAAAATGGCCGTTTGCCGCCTGCTCAAGGTCGAATTGTCCACGGCCCTGGAGCCGCACTATTTTGATCAAATACTGCTTTGATAAAGTCACACACAATCAGAAGAAAATGGCTGGGGCACCAGGAACAAAATCCAACTTTTTCTAGCACCTTGTTTCGTCTTATTTATTTGTATTTATTGACTAATTTTTTTGAAACTGTTACGGAATGGTGTTACGGAGCACTGTTACGGAACCCCATAAAATGGCCCGCCTGACCTACCTTGAACGCCGCAATGGCACCTACTACGCCCGCATAGATATTCCGGCTGATTTGGTCGAACATGTCGGCAGCGAAGTGCGTAAAAAGTCACTTCGCACGAAGGACGAGAATGAAGCGAAGAAACGGCTATGGCCGGTGGTTGAAGAATGGCGGGTGGAGTTTGAGGATATTCGATCCCGCCGCGAGATAACCGCCGACGATAAAGCAGCAGCGGTTTGGCAGCACTATGAGGCGACCCTTCAGCAAGACGAAGAGAAGCGCCGGGCAATGCCAACGATTGCAGATATGCAGACGACCGCTAACCAGATATGGCGGCGGATCGATAACGGCGAGATACATTCCGGCGACTTCGTTGGGATGATAAACGGCTATGCGGACCTTGAGCTATTGAAACGCGCTCGTGGCGATGACGCCAACCTTCGGACCCGACGCCTTGCGGCCTTAAAGCTTGATCTTATCAGCGGCGAGACGAAGCGCGTTGAACAGGCCGTGGACGAGTTTACCGTGAAGCACCGCCTTATTGTTGAAAAGGACACTGGCGAATACCGCGACCTTTGCACACACATGTTGCGGGCGGAAATCGAAGGACTTGAGCGCACCCTTGAGCGGGATAAGGGTGATTATTCTGGTGTGCCAAAAGACCCAATCGTTAAACCTGCCCTTGGCACCATCCGCGAAACTGCCAAGCCCGGTGAAAGTGTGATGGAATTGTTCGCGCTCTATGAGCGCGAGAACCCCAAAAACATCACCAAAGATACATTCAATCAGGCACGGCGTGACATCGGCACGTTCCTTGAGTGCGTTGGCACCAACTACCCCATTCATCGGATCGACAAGAAAGCCGTTCGTGACTGGAAAGCGTTGTTGATGCAATACCCGGTTAAGGCAACCGAAACGAAGGCGTTCGCCGGGATGAAGATTGCCCAGATTGTGAAGGCAAATGAGCAGGTCAAGAAGCCGGTGCTCACGTCACGAACGGTTAACCGCTACCTCTCCAGCCTTGGCGCTTTCTGTAGCTGGCTTGTGACACAGGGCTATATCGACACGAATCCGGTTGATGGCATGTCACTGGCGAAGGACAAGAAGAAAAAGGCCTACCCGTTCAAGACCGAACACCTGAACACCCTGTTTTCCGCCCCGCTGTTCGTTGGTTGCGAATCCGACGAAGCGCCGCGCTTCTGGAAAAAGCCGGGTGATTTCCTGATCCGTGATCACCGCTATTGGGTTCCGTTGGTGATGCTCTATTCCGGCGCTCGACCGGCAGAAATTGCACAGCTTCTTGTCTCAGACGTTCGGCAGGAACACGGCCATTGGATTATGGATATTACCGAAACCGACGATGAAGACGAAGATTCCGGCAAGAGCGTCAAGAACCTCGGTTCTCGCCGCGTTGTCCCTGTTCATTCCGAATTGGTAAAACTTGGTTTTCTGAAATATCACGCCAGCATCAAGAACGCTGGACAGACCCGCCTCTTTCCAAAGGCCGAACGCAACGAACGCGGTCAGATGATTGCCGACTTCAGCCGCGAGTTTAACCGCTACCTGACAAGGCTTGGTATCAAAAACGGGCGCGGCTTGTCGCTTTATAGCTTCCGACATGGCGCTTTCGACGCCATGCGCCGCGCCGGGTATGTCGAAGAGCAGTTCGGTTACATTTTCGGCCATGTCAGCGGAAGCCGTGTATCACGCAGCTACGGCGTTCTTGCCTCTGGCACCCTTGAGCAGCGCGTTGAATTGATCAACGCGATTGCCTACCCCGGCTTGGAGATAGATCATTTATTTTGATGATTTGATAAAAAATATCACAAAAATCGATTGGTAAGTATTTACTTACATATCATGGTGTGAGAATCTGTCTTCAAGCTAATTGAGGACGGATTACCCATTGTTTGAGAATATCAAGAAGGCAGCGCTCAAGCCGCTCAACAATCTTGTTGAGCAAAAAGCCTATTCTCTTTTGGATAGCCGTATCGGCGAGATTATGGGTATCCGCCATACTTATTCCGGCGTGAATATCAACGGAATTTCGGCCCTTTATGTTCCCGCTGTTCTTCAAGCCGTCCGATTGATCTCTGAAACTATTGGTTCACTCCCCTGCAAGGTCTATCGGGAAACCGCAGACGGCAAGGAACCGGCGAAGGATCATTCAGTCTATCGTATCGTTCATAAGCGGGCGAACGAATGGACAGGTGCGGGCGATCTCCGCACACGCCTGACCGCCGACGCCCTGATGCACGGGAATGGCTATGCAAGGGTGGTCCGCTTTGAAGACGGACGCCCTTTTGAACTTCATCGGCTGAAGCCTGAAAAGGTCACAATCCTTGAAGACGACATGACCGGCGCACCCGTCTATCGCGTATCGGAAAAGTCCGGCATGATCGATTACCCGCACACCGAAATTCTTCACATTCCTGCATTCCTCGGAACCTCGCCAATCTCATTCGGTAAGGAAGCTATCGGCCTCGCATCCATCCTTGAACGCGACGGTGCGCAGTTCTTCGGCGCTGGCAGGCGTGCCGCTGGCATCTTCCGCAACGAAAAGTCACAGGGTAATGAAGCGGGCGAGAAGACTATGAAGAATATTCGCAATTCCTCCCGCAATTGGCACAAGGGCAATGAACCCGATCTCTTCCTTGATGGCGGATGGGACTATAAACCCCAGACTATGACCAGCACGGACGCGCAGTTCCTTGAGAACCGCACGTTCCAGATTGACGAAATCGCCCGTATCTTCGGCGTCCCGCCGCATCTGCTTTTCCAGCTTGATCGCGCGACTTGGAGCAACGCCGAACAGATGGGTGCAAGCTTTCTTCAGCTTTGCCTTCGCCCTTGGCTGGACCGCTGGCAGGAAGCTTATTCCACCGTGCTGCTGACCGAAGATGAACAGGACGACCATTATTTTGAGTTTATCACGGCTGACCTTGAACGCGCCGATGCGGCAGGCCGTGCCGAAATCTATTCCAAGCTGATTGCGGCCCGCGTCTATACCCCGAACGAAATCCGTGCCCGCGAAAACATGCCGCCCCTACAGGGCGGTGACGAACTGGCAAACCCCTACATTACCACGACCACGACCGGCCCCGCCAAAAGCAACCCGGACAAGGAACCCGCATGATCGAACACCGTGCATTTTTCGGCGACGGCGAAAAGCTGTTCGCCTTCCCGACCCGCGACCTTATTGAAGAACTTGACCGCGTGACCGGCTACGGCATCGGCGCATTGTTCCGCCGCTTTCGCACCTCCGATTACTCTTTCAAAGACGTGCTTCATATTCTTCGCCTCGGCCTTATCGGCGGCGGCACCCCTCCGCAACGAGCCGATCAGCTCGTTGCGCTGTATGGCATCGGGCGTCCGCTTTCTGAAAGCTTCGCTGTTGCCGATGGCGTCATCACGGCGCTGTTCTTCGGCAACGAAGAACCGGCAGCTGGTGCTGTTACGGACGACGACGATTTCCCGGCCCCGTTTAAGGCAGCAGCAACGGGCGATCTCGCAGCAGCAATCAACGCCGCATATCAGGACGTTGCCGAATGAAGAACGACAACGTGCTTCTGAAGGCTGAAATTTCGGCAGACGACGCCGGCACCGTGTCCGGTATTGCGTGGCCTTTCGATGGCCCGGATAGCGAAGGCGACATTATCAACAAGGGTGCTTTCGCCTTTGTCTCTGACGTGCCGATGTTCATTGAACACGACGGGCGGCAGGCCGTAGGCGTTTGGAAGTCCTACCGGGAAACCGACGCTGGCCTTGAAGTCACCGGACGCCTGTTCATCGAAGCCAGCGCCCCGGCCCGCGAAGCGCACCGTTTGCTTCGAAAGGGCGTAATCACCGGCCTTTCTATCTCCGGCCCGATCACCGGAAGCGAGCCCCTGCCTACGGGCGGGCGGAATATTCACGGCGTCACCGTGAACGAAATCTCCCTATGCAAGCGCCCCGTCAATTCTGGCGCTCGCGTCACCCTCGTTAAATCCATCACCGAAGGAAACCTTATGGAAAAGGAACTTGAGAATACGCGGGAAGCGAATGCTGACCCGGTTATCAGCGCTGCCGAACTGAAGACGCTGAAGGAAGATATGAAGGTAGTTAAGGCGAAGCTCGCCCGCCCGACCGCAGCGAACAACAACCATACGGCAGCGGAAAACGATAATGTTCGCAAGTCGTATGCGCAGTTCCTCCGCACCGGCTACGATCACTCCCCGGAAAATGTTCGAAAGGCTCTGACTGTAGGCGCTGACGAACTCGCCGGTTACATCCTCGCGCCGGAAGAAGTCAGCGGTGAGTTTATCCGCAACCTTATCGAGTTTTCGCCGGTTCGCAGCCTTGCCGATGTTCGCACCGCAGGTTCGCACACCGTTGTCATGCCGAAGCGTCTTTCCGTGACGAACGCCAAATGGAAGGGCGAAGCCGTCGCTTCCGAAGCGTCCGAACCAACCTTCGGCGAGATGGAAATTAGCGTCAAGGAACTGAATACCCACGTTGATCTGTCGAACTGGCTTATCGAAGATGCCAGCGCGGACGTTATCGGCGAGGTTAATCTCGCCCTTGCCGAAGACTTCGGCGCGAAGGAAGGCAGGGCATTTGTCGGAGTCACCGATACGGCAGCACCTTCCGGCTTCATGAACGAAGCAGCCGTTGCGAACACACTGAACGGCCACGCTACCAACCTGAACGCTGACCAGCTTATCAAGCTTATGTATGCCCTGCCGGGTATCTACCGCAATCGCGGAACGTGGGTAATGAACGGCACCACGCTTGCCACGATCCGCACCCTGAAGGACGGTAACGGCAACTATCTGTGGCAGCCGTCCTATCAGGCAGGCCAGCCGGAAACCATTCTTGGCCGTCCGGTTGTAGAGCTTATCGATATGCCGGATATCGCCGCGAACGCCTTCCCGATCATGTTCGGTGACTTCAAGGCCGGTTATCGTATCTATGACCGCGTGGCTTTCGGTGTTCGCCCGAACCCGTATCTTCTGGCAACCGAAGGGCAGGTTCGGTTCCATGCGCGCCGTCGTGTCGGCGCTGGCGTGGTTCGCCCGGACGCCTTCCGCAAGCTGAAGATGGCGACGGCCTAATCTATGACCTTTCAGCGGCCCGGTTATGAGCAGGTAACAATTGCGCACGGTGGCAACACCGTGACGCTTCGCCCTACCTTGCGGGCCGCTGCTACCCTTGAGGCTCGTTTCGACTTTCCGGCATTGTTCCGGGCGCTGGACGACTTCAATTTGACAATCATTTCCCAGATAATCCTCACGGCTTCGTCCCCCGTGCAGGACGCAGCGGCCTTCCTTCGTTCAGAAGCGGCGGGAAGGCCGCTCCTCTCTTTCTTCAGCGCAGTCACCGGTCCTCTCGCCGATCTCGTTTCGATGTTCATGCCTGCCCCTGTTCAACCGTTGCACAAGCAACCTGTTGCGACAGGTGAGATTATACCGTGGTCTGAATACTACGCCTATCTTTATGACACCGCGACGGGCTGGCTTGGCTGGACGCCCGAAACCGCTTGGAACTCAACCCCAACTGAAATCAGCCGCGCCCACGACGCCCATATCACGCGGCTCATGGAAACCGGCGTCATGACTAAGAATAAGCGCACCGACATGCCCCATGATCCCGAACAGGCCCAACGCAATAAAGCTGATGGCCTTGATCCTGAATTTGACCGCGCCGGGCTTCGTGCCCTCAAGGCGAAGATTGCAGGTGGTCACGCATGAGCAAGCCGCCCCGCATTTGTTCCTGTGGCCGCATCGTTCCGCATGGCGTCCTTTGTGAATGCCAGCGCCTTGCGACCCGCGAACGCAACGCCCGCCACGATGCAACACGCCCGACAGCCACACAACGAGGCTATAACCATGAGTGGCGCAAAGCTCGCACCGAATATCTCGCCATGCACCCGCATTGCCGTGAGTGCAGTCAAAACGGCGTGACGCGCCTTGCGACCGTCGTGGACCACATCATTCCACATAAGCAGGACATGCGCCTCTTTTGGACCCGTGCAAACTGGCAACCGCTTTGCGCCCCCTGTAACAACTCAGTCAAGCAGCGGAAGGAGCGCACTTTCCTATGAATATTGAAGGCATGGAATTTGACGACGAGCTTACTCCTATCAATGGCCCGGAAAACCTTTGGCGTGCCGTTCTCTTGAGCGCGATTGATGAGGCACTTCGCGGCCCCTCTATGTCAACAGCCATGTTAACAGATAAGAGCGTCACATATCGCATCCGCTGTATCAAAGAGGCGCGTGACTATGTGATCCGTCCGAACAAGGATTTCAATATGGTTTGCAGCCTCGCAGGTCTTGACCCTGATGCGGCCCGCGAACGTATCGCTAAACAGATAGCAGCAGCGCCCAGCCCGGAAGAACTTGCGAACACGGACCGGCAGGCACATCGGCGCACAACAAAGTCCACGCCGAAGTCCCGCCAGAAGCGCGAGGTCCGGCGCTTCGCGCACGATGGCATGAACCTCACTATCGCAGAATGGGCAAAGGTGTCGGGTGTGACTGACGGCACTATTCGCCAACGCCTCGGTCTCGGTTGGCCTATCAGCCGCGCCATCGAAAAGGTGGATGGGCGCTTAGGCCGCACTCGCACCGTTGGTCAAAAGGCAGATGGATGGCGGGCACCGGGGGCATCCTTCAACTTTGGAAGGTCAAAGGGCACCGGCGGGGGGAGCACCGTGCAAGAGACACCGAATATAACTTTTTTAGGAAGTGATGTATGTCCGCAGTAAGTCTTGACCTCGCCAAGTCACATATGAATATCGACGGAAACGACGACGATGAGCTTATCTCGCTCTATATTGACGCGGCGGAAACGTGGTGTGGGAACTACATCGGTAAGCCGATCAGCGATCTTGACCCGGTTCCGGCCGATGTGAAACGTGCAATTTTGTGCCTTGTTTCTTTCTATTTTGAGGTGCGAAATCTCGCAACCTTCGGCCTTTCAATTCAGCTTGCACCGCATGGCGTGACCTCGATCCTCGATAACTACCGTGAGAAGTGGTTTACCGATGGCGAATAACGACGGGCTGGATAACCTCATGAAGGCATTTGACCGGGCAAAGAAGGCCCCGCGTCAACAGATTACCAAGGCGCTCATGTCTTCAGCGAACGAACTTGCGGACACACAAAAGCACCTTGCGCCGAAGGACACCCACGCCCTCGCCAACAGCATCACAGTGACAGGCCCCGGCGAGGCGACACCAGCATATTCGCAGCCGGGCGGTTCCCGTGTGGCTGGCGAGACTGAAGTAATTGTAACCGCAGGCAACGCCGACGCGCGTTACACGCACCTCGTTGAATATGGCACCGCCCACGCTGAAGCACAGTCGTTCTTTTGGCCCGCGCTTCGTCTTCTCCGCAAGCGCCTTCAGCAGCGTATCGACCGCGCCGGGCGAAAAGCCGTGCGCGATGCATGGAATGAAAAAACATGATTGAACCAACATTAGCCCTTCAGACAGCAATTCGCACCCGCCTTATCGGGAAGCAGAACGTGACTGACCTTGTTCCCGCAGATCATATTCGGGCAGGCAGCACTCGGCCCGACAAGACGCCATGCATCATTATGAGCGACGGTAACACCGCATTGCACGGCCATGACTACAGCAGCCAGCGCACGGCATGGGTCTATATTGATCTTCATATCTGGACATTGGACGCCGGGCAGGACGCGGTGAAGGAGATTGCAGGCGTTGTTATCGCGGCCCTCGACAACCCGCTGAACTTGGCGGGGTGCGATTGCGATCATTTCCGCATCGTCCGTTCCACGTTCCCCCGTGATCCTGACCCCGCCTATGGTCATGGTGTCCTGTCTGTTGAAGCTCTTATTCGGTGGATTGTCTAATGCTGAATATCGGAAAGATGGACCGCCGCATCACAATCGAACACGAGACGGAAACAGTGAAGCCTTCCGGCAGCGTCGTGAAGACGTGGGCACCCGTTGCCACGGTATGGGCTGAAATCCTTCAGCAGACGGCGAGCGAATTCCTCACCAACTATGGCGAGGCAGAGACAGGCACCGTGATTTTCCGTGTCCGGTTTCGCCCTGGCATCACAACCGCCGACCGTGTGCGCTACGATGGCATTGCCTACGACCTCAAGGAAATAAAGGAAATCGGCAGGCGTCATGCGCTGGAACTTCGTGGCGAGGTGATCAAGTGACCCACCTTCGCGGCGTAAAACCCCCCATTGAACGCGACAGCAACGCACTGACAAAAGCGCCATCGGCACCAAAACAGCTTTCGCCCTATGCCCGCACCGAATGGAAGCGGATCATGCCCGGCCTTATTGAACGCGGTATTATCACCCGCGCCGATCTTGGCGGGGTGGAAGATTATTGCCGTGCCCGTGGCCTTGTCCGCGAGATTGAAGACCAGCTTCGGGTATCTGGCGAAATCGACATGAAGCTTTGTCGTCTTCAGGATAAGGCCATGCAGACAGCCCGGCAGCTTGCCGCCGAATATGGCCTTTCGCCAGTATCTCGCGCCCGCGTCGGCAGCGCGGCAGGCGAAGATGACGACGGCGACAACCCGCTCATGGTGCGCTGATGAGTAAAAGCGCCTTTCCCGCGTGGGTTTTCGACAACAGCCCGATTGACGACCCGCTTGGGTATGGAGACAGGGCCGTGCGATTCCTTCGCACATTAAAGCATCCGGCAAGCACCGCACCGAAAAACGCTTTTCAGCTCTATGAACCATTCGAACGAATGACGCGCCGCATCTATGGCCCGCGCAATCCTGATGGCACTCGCGTTGTGAAGAAGGTCTTTCTTATGCTCGGCCGCGGAAACCGCAAGACCAGCCATGCCGCAGCGTGGTCGCTCTTGCATTTGCTCGGACCCGAAAAGGTTCCGGCCGGACAGGTGATTTTCGCGGCTTACGACCGGGAACAGGCCGGTATCGGCTTCCGCGAAGCCGCGAACATCATCCGCATGGATAGGCGGCTTGTTATGGCGACAAAGATCAATGAGGGCTTCAATTCAGCAAAGCAGATCACCTACAAGCTCAATGGTGCGACCCTTCGCGCTGTTTCGGCTGACGGCAAGAGTCAGAACGGAACGTCCCCCGCGTTCATTCTGGTAGACGAAATCCATGCTTGGAAGAACCGTGAGCAGTGGGAGACATTGGACTCCGGCGAAGTGAAGACCGGCGATCCTCTTATGATCATATGCACCACGGCAGGCCGTGGACAGGAAAATATCGGTTGGGAGAGGTATGATTACGCCTATCGGGTAGCGACGGGCGAAATTGAGGATCCGACCTTTCTGCCAATTCTGTTTCAGGCAGAACCGGAAGACGATTGGCGCGAGGAAGCAACGTGGCGCAAGGCCAACCCCGGTTTGCCTTATGGCTTCCCGAACATCGTCGGCTTGCGGAATAAAGCCCGCGAAGCAGCGAATAGCCCGCCTTCGCGTTACCAGTTTCAGCAGTATCATTTGAACATCTGGCAGGCGGCTTCCCGCGATCCGCTGTTCGATATGGCCGTGTATGACGCGGGCTGTGATCCGAACTTTGATCTCGCCGACCTTGAGGGCTTGCCGTGCTGGCTTGGCGTTGACCTGTCCCGGTCTGGCGATTTGACCGCTCTTGTTGCCGCGTTCCGGCACGATGATGGCAGGATTTCGCTTCAGCCTTGGTTCTATCTGCCATCTGAAGGGCTGGAGAACAAGGCGAAGGTTGAACAGGTTCCTTATCCCCGTTGGCGCGACGACAATCTGTTGAACGTTATTGAAGGCCCGGTGATTGAACCCGATGTGATCGCCGACCAGATCATCAACCTTTGCGGCACCTATGATGTGCGCGAAGTTATTTTTGACCCGTCGCTTGCCGGGCCGCTCATGGGCAAGCTCATGGATCACGGCATCAACGTGCTTCAGCTTCCCCAGACAGCCAAGCATATGCACGGCCCGATTTGCGACCTTGAGCGCGTCGTGAATGGTCGCCGCATCCGGCACGGTGCGCACCCGATCCTTCGCAATCATTTCGAGAGCGTTGTGGTGAAGCGTGCGGCCAGTGCCAGCGAATTGACCACGATGCACAAGGGCACCCGCCACAGCAACCATATCGACGGCGCTATTGCGTCCGCTCTTGCGGTCTTCCGGGCCGCCGCAAACGATAACCAGCGTTCGATTTTCGACCGCGATCCCGATGAATTTGAACGGCTTTTCGATGAAGCCGCATAAGGATAATTGCAATGGATGAAGGCCAGCGCCTTTTAGTGACATTTGAAGCCCGCTTGAACAAGTATGAGCGCGATCTTGAACGCGCCAAAGGCAAAAGCCGGACCAATTTTCAGGCAATCCAGAAGGAAGCGGAAACCGCCGGTTCTGGTATAGAGAAGGCGATGGGCGGCGCGATGAAGACCCTTGGCGGCTTTGGCAAGAGCTTGCTTGGCGGTATCGCAGGCGGGCTTGCCGTGGGCGGGCTGGAACAGATCATCGGGCGCGTGGGCGAGCTTGCCAAGGGCGTTGCTGAAGTTGGCGACATGGCAAAGATGGCGGGCCTGAATGTAAAGGATTTTCAGGAACTCCAGTATGTCGCGGAACAGAACCGTATCCCTGTTGACGCCCTGACCGACGCTATGAAGGAGCTTTCCCTTCGCGCTGATGAATGGATCAAGACCGGCAGCGGTAGCGGTGCGGAGTCGTTCCAGCGCATGGGTTACAGCGCCGAAGACTTGGCCCGGAAGCTGGAAAACCCGAAGGAGCTTTTGCTCGACATTATCGACCGTATGCAGCGCCTCAACAGCGCGGCCCGCATTCGCGTGTTCGATGAAGTATTCGGCGGGCAAGGTGGTGAGAAATTCGTTCAGCTTATTGACCGTGGTGCGGACGGTATCCGCAAGACGATTGCAGAAGCCCACAGCCTCGGGCTTGTTATGAATGATGAGTTGATCCAGCGGGCCGATGAATTTGACCGCAAGTGGAACGCAATCGGGACCACGATCAGCACCACCGTGAAGCAGGCCGTGCTTGGCCTCGCCTTTGCCGCCGACGATTTCCTTGATAGCTGGAATAAGGTGGATGAACAGACCACCCGGAATGTGAATGACCGTCTTGTGTCTGTCTATGGCAAGATTGCAGCCGAACGCCAGCGCCTTGCCGATCTTCAGCAGGTCAGCACCGGCACACCCGCCGACGTAATGAATATCAACGAATCCACCAAGGAAATCAAACGGCTTCAGGCCGAAGCATTGCAGCTTCGTGATATTCTCGACCGCCGCAATGGTTACGGCGAGGATTTCATTTACAAGACAGGGCAGAATGCCAAGGGCGCGAAGTCGCCGCTTGACGACCTGAACAGCTCTCTCACTGGCACCGGCAGCGCAGCGAGCAAGGCAGTTTCCGGTATCAAGAGCTACACCGACGCGATCCGCCTTTTGAAAGAGGAAGTGCCAGAACTCGCCGCGTCATTGAAGGACATGGACGCGAAGGCCAAGATTGACGCCGTTTACAAGCAGGCAATCGCCCGCGCATCCGGCCAGCGTGAAATTGCCTTGGCAAACGAGATGCGCGGGAAGGCGCTGTCTTCGCTCAACCTCAAGAGCGCGACGGACGACCCGACCACCTATCTTTCTGCAATCCTTGCGAAGGGCAAGGGTGCGGATAGCCTGACCGGAATGCAGACAACGTTTCGTGAGAAGCTCGCGAAAATGATTGCATCCATGCCAGACGACATGAAGGGCACGGTGACAATCAATTCAGGCTTCCGTGACATTGCCCGGCAGCAGGAGCTTTGGCTTGAAGCCCTGAAGAAGTATGGTTCCCCGGAAGAGGCCCGCAAGTGGGTGGCACCGCCCGGCAAGAGCCAGCATAACAAGGGCAACGCCGCCGACCTTGGCTATGGTTCTGACGCGGCCCGGCAGTGGGTGCATCAAAACGCGGGTAGCTTTGGCCTGACCTTTCCTCTCTCGAACGAGAACTGGCATATTGAGGACGCCGACGCGCGCGGCAAGCAGACCGGCGAAGAAATTGAAAAGCTGACACAGGCAGCCCAGAAGCAGGCCCACGCCTATAGCCAGATCACCGGCAGCGCCCGCGAATATTCGGCCCAGCAGGATCTTGAACAGCAGGCGCTTGGCATGACCGCCAAGCAGGCCGCAGCACTTCGCTATGAGCATGAAATGCTGAATCAGGCCCAACGTGCTGGAATTGCGCTAACCCCGCAGCAGCGACAGGAAATCACACAGCTTGCGCAAGGCATGGCATCGGCAGAAACGAACTTCGACACCTTCAGGCAGAAGCAGCAGGACGCAGCAGACACCGCCCGATTCTTCGGCGAGAGTATGACGGACGCGCTGACCGGCATCATCACCGGCACCATGACCGCGCAAGAGGCTTTGCAGTCCATGCTTCAGACGCTCATTAAGGCAGCCTTGCAGGCCGCGCTTATGGGCGAAGGCCCACTTGCAAGCCTGTTCGGCACGAAGACGGACAGCAGCAAAGGCGTAGGTTTCGGCGGCATTTTTGGTTCAATCCTTAGTAGCTTGTTTGCCGAAGGTGGTTACACTGGCGACGGCGGGAAGTATGAACCGGCAGGCGTGGTGCATCGCGGCGAATATGTCATATCGAAAGCCGCAGTGCGCCGGATTGGCGTCGGCAACCTCGAGGCGCTGCATAATAGCGCACTTCGCGGTTATGCCGAAGGTGGTTATGTCGGTGGCACCACCGCGCTTCGCACACCCGATCTTGTGGCAGCAAACACCAATGCCACGCCTGTTCAGCAGATCACCATTGCCGCACCTGTCACTGTGAACGCCAGCGGTGGAACGCCGGAACAGAACAACGACCTCGCCGGGAAGCTGGCGAAGCAGATGGAAACCACAGTTCGTGGCGTCATTGCCTCCGAAATGCGCAAGCAGTCGCGGCCCGGCAACTTCATGAACAGCAGGAGCCGTTAGTTTGACTCAGAGAGAGGCGTCGGCGCGTTTCGTTGGCTGGAATGTGTGATTGCGCATCCAGCACTCTAAACGCCTCTCTGTGAGTCTGTATGACGGAAACGAGGAATTCTTAACCGGGATGGCTTTTAAGGTTCTCAGAAGAGTCTGTTTGAACCACCTTCCGGGGAACGAGAATTCAATGGTCGCGCCGATAGGCGCGGCAAGGCCGCAGGCCGCGCAGGCGAGCCGCGCAAGCGGCGAGTGTTGGGCGCTTCAGTGCGTCAGCAATCCTTGTGCTTCGTCGTCTATATAAGTATATTACATATATCTATATAAAGAACATATATGTATATAGTATAGAGAAGCACAAGGATTGCTGACGCAAGACCCGGAAAAGATGCAACACAAAAAATCTTTCAGCTTTTTGTGCATTGCCACCACGTCGCTCGCTATAAAGCCCAATAGATAACGATTGATGACGAGGTGACGAAATGGGCGTTGCGTTAGCATTTGCTGAATCTATCGCGAAGTTCCGGGAAAGCTTGGCGCATGATAAGGCGAAAGGCGCACTAAACCGGGCGGAAGCCGGAAAGGCGAAACGCGCCGCACAGGCCGAAGCGGAAGGCCGCGCCGACTATAAGCCGCGTCGATGGTTTGCTAATGACGCTGTTCGTAAGCTCGCCCGCGAGCGTGACAGGGAAGAGCAGAAGTCTGTAAAGCAGGCAACTGGCGTCCGGCCCTACACCTTCTATGACACGGAAGAAGAGCGGCAAGCCGCACGGCGAGAGAGTAACCGGCTAGCCTCCCAGAGGCGGCGGGATAGGCTGAAGGCAACACCAGCATAATTTCGCGCACGACTTCATGCATGGCAGCCAACTTTCGCTATAACAGAATTATCAGCCCGCCTTGTCTCCCCGGCTGACATTCATAAGTGTTTACTGATACGACAACGCCGAACGCGGACGCTTTTTTTCCGCGTTCGGCACCTTACAACCTCTCATGTTGCTTCAGACGCTCTTTCCTTTTTCAATCGCTCCAGTTCGCGTTCTACCGCTTCCCGAATGAATACCGGGCGACGGTGTTGGCCGACCAGTGCATCAATCTGCTTCAATGTTTCTTCGGGGAGCCGAATGGTGGTGATTTTCATATTCAGAGGGGGTCTACCCATACCGTGTTCCATATATCCATGACTGTTTTTCGATCATATAGCATCTATTGAAAAATAAACACCAGCGTTTATTGACTACATAAACGCTAGCGTTTAATAAACCGTTACGGACAACGGAGACAGCCATCAATGACGATCCAAGAAACCTACATCACCAATGACGCATATCACGGCATCCTCGATAAACTGGAAAACCTCTTTCGCACATTCGATACCACCGCGCCGGACGATCTACGCACTCGCATGGTTATGATTCTTGGCGAAGAAGGTGGAGTGTGGCCCGCATCGTGCCAGAACGGCGACGATAAACAGGGCGTCAATCAGGCCGCCTAAACAATCCTGTCATAAGAAAACAATGGCTTAATCCACTCGCCAAACACGCCTGTGGATTTCCATACTTGCGTGTGAGAAATGAGATGTCCCGCAACGAACAGGGACGATCCCAATGGAAAAACACCATAAGAATTGAGAGTGACCGGCAGAGCTATGCCGATCCTATCAACCGCCCTTTGCGTGGCGGCATCAAGCATCTTGCTTGATTGGAATACTGCCGGACAGCGCCAACCGTCCGGCAGATAAATGGAATGCAGACTACCAAATCAACCTTCCAACGCCCTATGGGCAGAAAGCTTTATACCATGTCGAAGGGAACGATTGAAGGCGTCACCGGACGCGACAGCTACATTCAGGCAAAGGCGCTCATTTACGCAATTGCTATGATCCAGAGCTTGCCGAAGGACAGGCAGGAATGGAGCGACATGCGTGATATGTGCGCTATCGCCCGCACCATTGATCCCACCAGCCTTGCAAACCTGATCTACCAGACGCAGCGGCATACTGGGATCACAATCGATATTTGGCCGGATCGTGACGAAGACCTCACGGAATATGATCGCCGCGAGAAGAAGGCGCTCAAGGCTAATATTGGTTCATATATCGAAAAGATGGCGCAGCAGGTTGCCAAGTCGCTTGCGGAATATAATGCAAGCATGGGCCTTGGGGAGGACGCATAATGTCCGTCACCAACTTCACGGAAATCACCATGGACGACTTCATGGCGTTTATCACCCACCAGAGAGACGCCATGATTAAGGCCATGCTGGATTATAACGACGCAGTCGAAGGCTTGCAGGCGATTGCTCGTATGACGCCGCCTGATGAACCGGGCGTAGCTAATTTGGGCGAAGATAACGAAGTTATCACCCGGTTCGTAACGGCTACCCGCGCTTTTAAGCGGATTAGCAACACTGTAGGCACCGTTTAACCGATTCATCGCCAGAGCCAAAGCACACGAACGGCGACTGCGGCCTCACCAGTCAATAACAGCCCGCCGACTTTCATCGGCGGGCCTTATCGTTTTTACCCCCGCATGATCGATTGCTTGAACATGAGCAACAACGGCAGCGCACGAAACTCGCCGATTGAGGTATCTATCTCGACGTTGCAAGGCATCTTGTGGCCGTCCCTCGCTGCAAACACTACGCTTCCCGAATTATCACATGAGAAAAGGCCAAGAGCAACGAAACGAGCGAGAGAAAAATTCAGCGCCTGCTCAGATGTTTTGAAGTCTTCAGCCTTCAACTTTAATGATTCTTGCAATAATTCCGCAAGGTCCAGTTCGAATAAGCGGTCCAGAACGACTTTATCTTCCGGCTCTAGTTTGCTTATCACGTTCGTAATCATCGCCGTCACGCCGACTGGAGCGTTTGGATCTGCCGAATTCGCAATATAGGCTGCCCACAATTCTTGAAGATCATCATCGCTTTCAACAGAGAGTGCTTCGATTAGAGGGATTGCCGCCCGCTCCTCGATCTTCAGAAATTGGCTATCTAGGCCCAGAGCCTTTAAATGCTTTGCAGTTTTGGCGGCGACGGACGCGCGGTTCCTTATCTTAAACCCATTGGCAGAATCTGCTGCGGCCTCCGCCAAGGCGTGAATTGCGTCTTCGAACGTCTTCGTGAGATAGCCTCCTCCCTTCTCTCCGGCATCTATGGCCTTGCCCGTGGTTTTTGCTATCTCGCCGGCTGCCTTGAAGGCTTCATCGCCAATCATTTTCATGTCCCCTCTTTGGCTGCTTTTGTGTGCATTAAGCGGCAAGCTAATTCTCTACCATGCCAGCGCGTGGCAAAAGTTTCACATACTTCGAACCAACTGCCGTCATTGCCAGCGCCATGGTTGGCCCCAGCGACGACTCGCAGATTGGGGGGAAAAATAAGGACGCGCAACCATTACCTATGTTACGGAAATATGCACCGGAAAACTGTTACGGTTAGATGTTTCTAAAGTAACAAAACTACTTGATTTTATTGAGAAAAATGCATATGGCTGGGGCGCCAGGATTCGAACCTGGGCATGCCGGTACCAAAAACCAGTGCCTTACCGCTTGGCTACGCCCCACCGAGAAAGGATTGATCGAAAATCGTCTCACCTTTCGGATGGCCGGTCATTAGCAAAACTGTGCGCCGCCTGCAATGACCCTTTTCGCATTTTTCAACAAAAACCGCTCTTGCAGCCATTAAACTCAGAAAGAAGCCACGATTGCCGCACCGTGTCTGTTGATACAGCCTGTCATTCGGCTTTACTCTGGACTGCCGTGCAATAAGATGCCGTCATTCTTGCAATTTTAAGGACGTCTGATGCCCGGTTATTCTGCTCGCCCCCCTGCCATTCCAACCACGCTTGTTGATGATGCCGTTGTGCGAATCATCCGCTGGGATTTTGAACCGGGGGCTGCCACCGGCCATCATGTGCATGGTCTGGGGTATGTTGTCGTGCCGATGACCGATTGCCATTTTTTGATCGAAGACGAAAGTGGCGAGCGCCGCGTGACCAGCCGTGCCGGTGAGGCCTATCGCCGCGATGCCGGTGTGGCCCATAATGTCGTCAACGGTGGCGATGCGCCAATGGCATTTGTTGAAATCGAATATAAATAAAGCCTGCGGCACAAACGACGTCAATGCGTCAGCGCCCGACTGCATCGATCCAAACGGGGGCGACAGCCGAGTTTGGATCGATGCATAAACATAAACCTCGTGCACGAGAGCATGAACGACGTGAATGCGTCAGTGCACGAGTGACAAATAATTTCAGAAGGTTGGATACGGTATGACGATACTGGCCACATCGCCTTTACGCGCAGATTATGATGCAGCCCATGGACAATGTATTGCCCTTGCGCCCGGCGTGCAGCGTGTGACGGCCAACAACCCCGGTGTCATGACCTTTCAGGGTACCAACAGCTATATTGTTGGTGATGCCTCTGTCTGCATCATTGATCCCGGCCCGGACGATGATGCACATTTTGAGGCATTGCAGCGGGCTTTGGCTGGGCGGCACGTCAGCCATATCATCATCAGCCATACCCATCGGGATCATTGCGGGCTGGCAAACCGGCTGAAACAGGCAACAGGTGCGCTGCTGGTGGCCGAGGGCGCGCACCGGCTATCGCGGTCGCTGCATGATGGCGAAGAGGCCGCCTTTGGCGAAAGCAGCGACTGGGACTTCAGCCCGGACATCACTCTGGTGGATGGCCAGCAGCTTTGCGGCGATGGCTGGACACTGGAAACCGTCTTAACGCCCGGCCATGCTGCCAATCACGCCGCCTTTGCGCTGAAGGATACCGGCCTGCTGTTTTCCGCCGATCATATCATGGCCTGGGCCACCACGGTCATTGCTCCTCCAGATGGCTCAATGCGTGATTATATGGCGTCTTTGGACAAGCTGCTCTTGCGCAGTGATACGGTTTATCTGCCCGGTCATGGCGGACCCGTGATGGAACCTGCCGCCTATGTCAGCGGCCTGAAAACCCACCGTATCATGCGCGAAAAAGCGATATTAAACCGCATTCAGGCCGGAGATCAGACCATTGATGCCATGGTCGCTGCCATGTATCGCGGCATTGATCTCAAGCTTCACAAGGCAGCCTGCTTTTCGGTGCTGGCCCATGTCGAGGATCTGGTGCAAAGAGGTGCGGTCAACGCTCAGGGACCAGCGCTGCTGCACAGCACCTTCACACCGGCCTGAAACACGGCTCTATCCTTGCCGAAAACAAGAGAAGTGAGAGGCTGTCTGGTTCAATGTGAACCAGACAGCCTCTCAATTTCTTTGTTTTCGTTTGTCTGATCAGTAAAACCGGATTCCACTTTTTCCCTGACAAACTCTATTGCGCGGCAATGCCCAGAAGTGCGCCATCCATGGCCGTTAAATAGCGGTTGGCAATCTGCGCAGAAAAGCCGAGATCATGCGGCCCATAGCGGCTGGCCACGCGCATATCCACCAGCACACTATCCTCTTCCTCGCGCAGACGAATGACGAGATCGAAGGGAAAACCAAAGATGACATCACGACTGCTGGCTTGAATACGAATGGTTCCGGGCGGCTCATTATCGGTATCGGGCATGTCTGTCACAGGCTCCGGGCGCGGCATGGGCACAGGTGCCTTGATGCCGACCTCGCCCCCGAGCAATTCCGGTGTCATCGCGGGACTGGGAAAATCGGGTCTGGCATAGGCAGCGCCTGCCGTTGCGGTTACCCGCAACCGCTGATCTGCCGCGACCTTTCGAGCCGTCTGATAAATCAGATCCAGCGCGCCATTATAGCTGCGCACCGTCAAGGTTGGATAGGCCAACATCTGCTCCGCTGCGTGCTGTGCCGGATCAGATGTCGGGCGCGGCAGCCAGCCTTGCACGGCTTTTGGCGTCGAAATCCAGTCTGCCGGATTGGTCAAATCCGTGGCAATCTCAAAGATCACCGGGCGATTTTGATAATATTCTATTGCCAGCGCCATAACACTCAGCGGCAAAGCCGCAATCACCAGCGCCTTGCTGGCCGCCATACCGCCTTTTGCCCCCACCTGCCACAGCCGCCAGAGGCCCCACAGCGAAAGCGGCACCGATAAAAGCGCAAGGCCACCGGAAACCAGCACCAGCATGATAAAAACCGGCATGTGCAAAGGGCCAAAGCGAAACACCGCCCAGCTCACCAGCAGCGTGAAAAGTGCAAGACTGGCCAGTCGCAAAGCATATCTGGCGGCTTTGGAAACAGGTCGAATGAATCGGATCGTCATACGGGACGAATGAACTCCAGCTTATGGTTCCATCAATGTTTAGCTTGACCACCCCCATGGCGCAAGCCACGGACAGCCATGTGCAGCGCAACATCAGCAAACGGCGAAATATTTTGCCAGACCCCCCTTTTTCGGGAGTTGCACCGCACCCATCGCAGCGCTACAAACATCATGAAAACTGTTTTCCTATGCGACATACGTTTCAATCTGGGCGTTTCAATCTGGGCGCGCCAACCCATGAAAAATTGGAAATCGCCGTGATAGCGCAAACATAAAACAATAGACGGCGAAAATCGTGGCGATGCCGTGCCTGGAAGATCTTGCACATTGTGAGTGTCAACGTGCCACGGCTCTTTATTGTTCAATAATTTAACACTTAAAAATTTAAAACGAAAATAATCCACAATAAGAAATGGCTACATTGCTGACACCTCTGGCAAAAGATCAGCTTTACTGGCAAGAAATACAAAGGGGATACTACAGGAGGACGCGTGAAAGAAAAACGTCGGGGAAAAGCACATAAGATAACATTAAGTGATGTTGCCGAAAAGGTTGGCGTCAGTCCTATTACGATTTCAAGAGCATTAAACCGGCCGGAAAAAGTAACGGATGAATTGCGCGAAACTATTCTGGAGGCTGTCAAGGAACTGGGATATGTGCCCGATTTCGCAGCGCGCGCCCTGGCCAGCCGGACCAGCAATATCATCGGCGTTTTATCATCAATGCTCAGCAACAGCATCTTCCCGCCGGTCATGAGGGGCATTGAAGATCGCGTGCGTGATAGCGGAATGCGCATTCAGTATGTCAACACCAGCTTCGATGTGGAAGAAGAAATTCATGAATTGAAACAGTTCTTTGCCCAGAATCCCGCAGGGGTGATGATTGGTGGCGTGCGCATTGATCCAAAAGTGAGCGATCTTCTGCGCCAGGCCCCCTGCCCTGTTGTGCAATTTGTTGACATCAGCTCCCCTGCCATCGACATGGCCATTGGTGTTGACAACCGCGCCGCGGGCAAGGTTGCCATCGATCACCTGCTGGCAAAAGGCTATCGACGGATTGGGTTTTGCTCCGGGCGGGTCGATATTCCCGTGACCATGCGGCTGGAAAGTTACCGGCAGCGCCTCTCCGAAGCAGGGCTTTACAACCCCGATCTGGTGATCTCGGTCAGTGCCGAAAACCCGATCAGTCTGGGTGGTGAAATTCTTGATCGCCTGTTTGCTGTTGCGCCAGACCTTGACGCCATTCTCTGCGCCCATGATGATCTGGCCATCGGCGTTTTGTTTGAATGTCAGCGCCGTGGTATCCAGATTGCAAAGCAGCTGGGCATTTGCGGCTTTAGCGACATCGACTATTCCGCACATATTGTACCATCGCTCACCACGGTGCGGATGCCGCTGTATCAACTGGGCTACAGCGCCGCCAACATGATCTTGCGCGTCAAGGAAGGCCGTCAACACACGGAGCCGGTGGATCTGGGTTTTCAGCTGATTGAGCGGGAATCAACCCAGCGCACATGATGTTGGCGCTTGATTGCCGCGCAAAATACGGTAAGTAACCCTTTGAACGCGATTGCCGTTATCTATAGAACGGGATCGGGCGGCCGATTGACGTCACGCTGCTGCCACGAGATCACGTGGCCGTTCCTTTGACCGTAGAGCGTGTCACGGCTTTTAAAACTCATAGTTCTCAATCGACTTGTCTGTGATTCTCCTTGTATGAAGGGAGAATACCATGGTTCATTCACATCCGATTGCATCGCGTATGCGTGTGACAGCGTTTGCTAGAGCATCGGACCGAAAACCGGTCCCCACTTTTCGGTCCGATGCTGTAGGCAGGGACACCTTGGTGGTTGCACGTTTTCAGCACACCATATGGCGCACGGCGCTGGAGAGGTTGTCCGGGGTATGAGGAAGCCCAGCTTTCACTGACACGTTCTCTTTTTATTTGCTTGCGCATGCAAATAAATTATCTTAATGCTTGTTATAAATTTGCATGTGCAAGCAAATTTATAACCTACACGGTGCACGACGCGAGGTTTTTTGAGGAACATCGACACGGCACGAACTGCGGCAGGCAATCAGCAAAATCGATGAGAGCAGCGTCGAACGCAGTCCCGATCACACGATCGCACACCAATACTTCTGAGCACACGACTTGATAAATACAACCGCTGAAAGGAAACATGATGAGCTGGCTATATCTAGGAATGGCCGTTATTTTTGAGATTGCAGTCGCATTCAGTGCAGGCAATGCAAAGGGTTTCACGAGACTCGGATGGACTGCCGCCACCCTAATTAGTGGTGCAATTGCGACCGTATTCCTCAGCTTTGCACTCCTCACCTTCGACGTTGGCGTAGGCTACGCCATCTGGACCTCCCTCGCAGGTGTCGGGATTGTCGTGTTGGGGGCACTGTTTTTCGGCCAAAGATTGAATCTGAAAAAGATCCTAGGGATCATCCTTGTTATCGGAGGCGTCGTCGGCCTGCGCCTCAGCGGCGCGGCATAGAGAATTCCCAAACACGGCAAATCCCATTCCCCCTGAGAGGACCTTAACTTGACCACGACAGACGAAAAGACCCTAACCAGCAGGCGCGCATGGATGATGTTGATGCTCGCAAGCACCTTTGAAATCGGCTACGCTCTCTGCGTAGGCGGCAGCCAAGCCTTCACAGTGCTGAGTTGGTCGGCAGCAGCCTTGGTTTTCTTTCTGCTCACCCTTTACTTCCTCAGCTCCGCCTTGCGAACTATAGACGTGGGAATAGGCTACGCGGTATGGGCGGGCATCGGCTCTGTTGGTGCTGCGACCCTTGGCAGTGTTTTGCTCAACCAGCCACTCACATGGGTTCAGGCATTTTGGCTGGCGGTCATTATCATCGGTGTCGTCTGGTTGAAGCTTGCTGACAGCGCAAAGCTTTAACGAAAGCCTATCGCAAAATTCCTTAAACCAGTATGGGCCATAAAGTGAAGATTTGGCTCAAGAGCAGGCCGATAGCCGAGTGCTCTTGAGTCAATGCATGTATGGGCATACATATGCGGAACATTCTACTCATCGCTCAAAGAAAGCCCGCATCGATCATGTCAAAGAAAAGCGATTCATGGCTCAAGTTGACTCAGATGGTGGCCAACGTCGAAGCTCAGCTGGGTAAAATTTTGCAAGAAAGACATGGGCTTGGTCTATCGGACTATCGTGCGCTACAGATATTAGCGCGGTCACACAATTCTGAGCTTCGGATGCAGGATTTGGCCCACAATCTTCACCTCAACCAAAGCTCTGTCTCACGAATGGTCGAACGACTGGAGCGTGGCGGGTTTACCGTTCGTGACCTTTGCCCGGACGACAAGCGCGGAGTTTACACAGTCCTAACAGAGAAAGGCCGCACACGCCTGGAAGAATCCCAGCCTGATTATGAAGCAGCCTTAACAAACGCCCTCAAAGACCTAGGCTGCGAGGAAATGTTGTCAGAAATATTCGTCACGCAAACATAAATCTTGTCTATAATAAACATCAAAATCAATCCGTTCAAAAATTCGCCCGATTGCCCCTTGCACTGGTGAAAGCAAAAGGATCAACCGGACGAACGTCGAGAAACTTCGAAAAAATTACCCCTCAATCCCATCCAGCAAATCGCGGGCCGCAGCCGTGGTCACGCGGCGCATTTCCACTTCATCGCGGCGCGACGCCAGCAGTTCGGTGGCCATGATCTGATCGGCGAGATCGGCGGGCAGCGACAACAGCACGCGGGTTTCGCCAGCGTTCAAGCCATCCACATCCGAGCGCTTGGCGGTGATCATGCCGCCAGCCACCGTGTTGTTGGTGTCGGGATCGATCAGAATGAAGGCGCCTGTGGAGCGGTTTTGCTCGTAAGGGTCAAACACCGCCTTTTCGTCAAAGGCCAGATGCACCTTGCCGATGGAATTCATCGGCAGGTCTTCGGCCGGGCCCCATTTGCCGTTTTTCAGATCGAGCTTCTGCACCGGCTTGACCTGCACGCGCTGGCGGCGCGAGCCGCTTTTCAGCCAATAGCGCTTGTTGGGCACAATGCCATCGGGCTGAAGCGCAACCAGTTGAGCATCGAACGCCAGACCAATCTGCGGTTCACTGTCAAGCGACACAATCATGTCGCCGCGCGACACATCCACCTGCCGGTCGAGAACCAGCGTGATGGCATCGCCAGCAACAGCGGCATTGCGCACCAGATCAAAGGTGACAATCTGCTTGACGTTGGCCACGGCCCCCGATGGCAAAATCGCTACGCTATCGCCGGGCTTGACGGAGCCACCGGCCACGGTGCCCTGATAACCGCGAAAGCTTTCGCCCGGACGGCTGACGCGCTGCACTGGCAGGCGGAAGCCTGTGCTTTGCGCCGAGCGCACGGTTGCCTTTTCCAGTGTTTCCACCAGCGTCGGACCCTCATACCATGGCATCGAGGCTTTGCCGTCATAGACGACATTTTCGCCCTTCAGCGCCGACATCGGAATGGCGGTAATCTGGCGCACGCCCAGCGTCAGGGCGATTTCCTTGAACTCATGCACAATCGCATCAAAACCGGCCTTGTTATACTCGGTCAGATCGATCTTGTTGACGGCCAGCACGAATTGCTTGATGCCCATCAGCGATGCAATCGTCGCGTGGCGGCGGGTCTGCTCCAGAATGCCAACGCGGGCATCGACCAGCAGAATGGCCAGATCAGCGGTGGAGGCGCCGGTGGCCATATTGCGGGTATATTGCTCATGGCCGGGGGTGTCGGCGACAATGAACGAGCGCTTGTCGGTGGCGAAATAGCGATAGGCGACATCAATGGTGATGCCCTGTTCGCGTTCGGCCTGAAGACCATCCAAAAGCAGCGCGAAATCCGGCAGGCCGAGGTCGTTCTGCTTGCCGCTGTCGCGGCGAAGGGTGGCGGCCTGATCTTCCTTGACCGCTTTGGTATCCCACAGCAGACGGCCAATCAGAGTGGATTTGCCATCATCCACCGAGCCGCAGGTGATGAGACGCAGCGGGCGAAGATCGCGGCCAGTATACACCGGCTCGGCCTGAGGTGCCGTATTGGCGAGGGCTGTTGCGCTTGGTGTCATCTCAAAAATATCCTTCGCGTTTTTTCTTTTCCATCGAGCCGGACTGGTCGCGGTCAATCGCGCGGCCCTGACGCTCAGAAACAGTGGCAATTTCAAGCTCGGCAATCACTTCATCCAGCGTGGTCGCCTGGGATGGGATGGCCCCCGTCAGAGGAAAACAACCCAGCGTGCGGAAACGGATCATGCCCTCTTGCAAGGTTTCGCCGGGCAAAAGTTCCAGCCGCTCGTCTTCCGCCATGATCATCATGCCATCGCGCTCGACAAATGGGCGCTTGGCAGCGAAATACAGTGGAACCAGCGGAATGTTTTCGGCCTGAATGTAACGCCAGATGTCCACTTCCGTCCAGTTGGACAGCGGAAACGCCCGCACGCTCTCGCCCTTGCGGATCATGCCGTTATAGACATTCCACAGCTCTGGCCGCTGGTTGCGCGGATCCCACTTATGGTCTGGCGTGCGGAAGGAATAGATCCGCTCCTTGGCGCGCGAGGCTTCTTCATCGCGCCGTGCTCCACCAAAAGCGGCATCATATTTGCCTGCATCCAGCGCCTGGCGCAGCGCTTCGGTTTTCATGATGTCGGTGTAAAGCGCCGAGCCATGGCTGAACGGGCTGACCCCTTCGGCCTTGCCACGTGGATTGGTATGCACCACCAGATCGAGATCATAGAGCTTGGCCATCTGATCGCGGAAGGCGATCATCTCTTTGAATTTCCAGCCGGTATCAATGTGCAACAGCGGAAACGGCACACGACCGGGAAAAAACGCCTTGCGCGCCAGATGCAGCAGCACAGAGCTGTCTTTGCCGATGGAATAGAGCATCACCGGATTTTCAAACTCGCCCGCCACTTCGCGGAAAATGTGGATGGCCTCATTTTCCAGCGCCTTCAAATGCGGGTCCAGCGGCGTGCGCGGAGCAGCATCCTTGGAATGCGGATCAAATTCGGACTGATGCAAATGCATGACTTGATTTCCAGATACGGGCCCAGCCGCGGCGGCTGTGGTCGAAAGCTTTTCAGACATAATGGCTTTTCTACCTTCTCGGGCATGTCCAAGGCTAGTCACCTGGATCATTTTCCCTTTAAACTGTGATTTGGGAATCAGAGAGCGCTGGAATTGAGCGACGGAATGGCGGATTCTGGCACATGCAGGCCACATTCGCGCTTTTCGTCATTCTCCCACCACCAGCGACCGGCGCGTTCCGGCTCGCCGGGCTTGATGGCGCGGGTACAGGGCTCACAACCAATCGACGGGTAGCCGCGGGCATGCAGCGGATTGATTGGCACGGCCTCAGCGTCAACATAGGTGTTGATGTCGTCCAGCGACCAATCGGCCAGCGGATTGACCTTGATGAGATTGCGCTCAGCATCATATTCGGCAAAGGGCGTGTGAGCGCGATTGCCCGACTGGCTGCGGCGCAAACCCGTGATCCAGACTGTAGCGCCTTCCAGCGCCTTGGCCAGCGGCACAAGCTTGCGCACATGACAGCAGGCATGGCGCGCTTCAACACTTTCATAAAAGCCGTTCAGACCATATTTGGCGGCATAGGCATCAATATCATCCTGATCAGGATGATAACGAATGATGGAGACGCCAAACCGTTCTTCGGTCTCGGAGATCAGATCGACGGTTTCCTTGAACAGACGGCCGGTTTCCAGCGTTGCCACATGAATGGCCACATTGGACAGACCAATCGCTGCCGTAATGACCTGATCTTCAATGCCAAGGCTGGTGGTGAAAACGGCACGGCCGCCCAGCTCTTCAACAAGGCGAAGACGATCAATCAGATCAAGATCAGCAAGGGCCGCATCCAGCGTGGAGGCAGCCTGAACATTATCATGCGATGTCATGGGCTTCTTTCCTGCTACTTTATCGGAGTATCGCTGTTTTCAGCCGCCGATAACAGGAATTGCCTTTCAAGCGAGGCCGATTGGTGAGCAAATATCTCTAAAAGCCACAGGCTCTCGCGCATTTCCTGCCAAAGCCGCAGGCTGACAGGGCTATGGACAGAAAAATCCTTCGGCACCGCAGCGGTGCCGAAGGAGCAAAACGTTACGCGCCGCCGAGGAAGACTTCACACCATGTCTTGCCATCCTGATAGGGACGATCGGCCACGGTCTTCAGCTCCTCAATCACATAATCCGACGATACGGTGAGATTGACCTGGCAGCTGAGATATTGCGTGCGCGTGGCCTTGCTATTGCCCTCTGCTGCCACCTTGCGGGTCTTGAAACCACCGCGCCATGTGTAGGTGGTTGTGCTGCCGGACTGAACATCGCTGATCGGAGGACCAAACTGTGCGAAGAACTTGCCCGCCGACTGCCCCTCCCAACGGACTTGCGCCGCATTTTTCTTTGCCACAACGGGCACGCCACCTGATGTTGTTGTGCAGCCTGCCAGCGCCAGCGCCAAACCGGCCGTCAGCATGATCTTGAAATTCATCCGCTTTATCCTTGATAATCCGCCTGAAGCAGCCTTCAATGACGAAAAGCTCCTGCCAGAACCCACGCCATGCCGCTTTGTCTGTGGCCTTTAGCGCCAAAATCCGGGCTTGGAAATCACCAAGTTTAAAAGTAACGCCAACTTGTCAAAAAACCGGCACGATTGCGGCATTCACGCCACGCTGAAGTTTCTCACACTTTTCTTCACATCCCCGCTTGCCACCAGAAAATTCTTGGTCTATTCCCCACACCACTGAAGACGGAGTGTAGCGCAGTCTGGTAGCGCATCTGGTTTGGGACCAGAGGGTCGGGAGTTCGAATCTCTCCACTCCGACCATTCATTTTCCCCAAAACATCGACAATCTTGCCCGCAGTGTCCTGATGGCTTGACGCATTTGCGCTATCGCAAAATGTGACATTTTTTTTGCACATCACCCCGCTTACACTTCTTGAAAGCCCAAAAAGCTTGGTTTATATCCAGCATCACTGGTCACGGAGTGTAGCGCAGTCTGGTAGCGCACCACGTTCGGGACGTGGGGGTCGGATGTTCGAATCATCTCACTCCGACCAGTTTGACTGATCCCGAAACCCATTACCCCCCAATTTTCGGCGTCTTCAATCCATCAAAAACCGAGGGCGCATTCGGGTCTGGCTTTGGCTCTTCCTTCAGAAACTCCGGCACAAGCCCGTCCGTGTTCATCGAGCCATAAGCGCCTTTGTCCTGAAAGGCCGGGTCGTCCAGGCCGGTGTCTTCGCCGTTCATATCAAGATTGGGCTGGCCGAGGTCCATGCCCGGCTGGGTTTTGATCGGCAGTGGCACGTAGAGCGACACAGTGACGATGATGGCGATGACGATCAGCCAGCTGCCGAGGATGCGCGACGGGATTTTCAGCCAACCGCCTTTGAAGCAGCGCAGCAGGAAGGCGGGGGCCAAAATGATCCACAAAGCCGAGAGCACCGAGGAGATGGCAAAGACTGGGATGCCGACGCCGAAATCATCAAGGCCGACAAACAGCGAGAAGGAAAAGGCCACCAGAACAACGGTTGCCAACATCGCCCGGTCGCGCCATTTGCCGGACAGCCACAGGCTTGCGCCCGACACGGCAACGGCCGATGGTGCCACCAGATAGAGCATATCGCCCAAAGCGCTATCGCGGATGGCGACAAAAATCGGATCAAAAAACAACAGCATCACCGCCAGAACGGCTGTGAACAGACCGATGGTGATGGCAAATTGCTTCGGCGTTTCCATCATGGCGCAGGCCACCGCAATGCCCAGCATCGCCAGCACCAGATCATACACCGAGAAGGTGAACAACGCGCCCAGCTCGGCAAAACCATAATCATGCGGAATGCTCTGCGACACCGCCAGCAAAAACAGGCCGAAGCCCGCCAACAACACCGAGGCCTTGAACCGGTCGGTCTTCATCACGGCGCGAAACGGCTTACTGCTTTCCTCACGCTCCGGTGCGGCCTTAGGCGTGGTCTCAAGCGGCTCACGGCCCTTCTGGCGGCGTTTGCGCGACGCTTTGCCGTTGGGCGATGTTGGGCTTTGGGCGCTCATCGGCGTGCCTCCTGATCGTCACTGTCAGCGCCGCTATCTCACAAACCCGCTGATTTGTCACCTTGACACTGACCCAACAGCCGCCGCTGCTTGATGGTGGCCTGTGCCGCAGACAGCCGGGCAATCGGCACGCGAAACGGCGAGCACGACACATAATCCAGCCCGACATCCTCGCAGAAGTGAATGGAGGTCGGATCACCGCCATGTTCGCCGCAAATGCCAAGCTTCATGTCTGGCCGGGTTTGTCGGCCACGCTCAGCGGCAATGCGGATCAATTCGCCAACCCCGTCAAAATCCAGCGAGATGAACGGATCGCGCTCGATAATGCCTTTTTTCTGGTAGGTCGGGATAAAGGCCGCCGCATCATCGCGCGACATGCCAAAGGTGGTCTGAGTCAGGTCATTGGTGCCAAACGAGAAAAACTCGGCGGCTTCCGCAATCACATGGGCACGGATGGCCGCACGCGGCAGCTCGATCATCGTGCCGACCAGATAGGAAATTTCCAGCGCCCCTTCGCGCATCACCTCGGTGGCAATACGGTCAATCACGCCCTTGACATAATCCAGCTCGGAGCGCAGCCCCACCAGCGGCACCATGATTTCCGGCACCACCGGCTCGCCGGTTTCAAGCGCTGCCGCAATGGCGGCTTCAAAAATGGCACGCGCCTGCATTTCGGCAATTTCGGGATAGGAAATCGCCAAACGGCAACCGCGATGGCCCAGCATGGGGTTAAACTCATGCAGGGCATCCACCCGCTGGCTTAACGCGCGTGGCTCCATGCCCATGGCGGCTGCCACCTCGGCAATTTCCTGCTCGGTTTTGGGCAAAAACTCGTGCAAGGGCGGATCGAGCAGACGGATTGTCACCGGCAGGCCATGCATGATCGAAAACAGCTCGGTGAAGTCCGAGCGCTGCATCGGCAACAGCTTGTCGAGGGCGGCGCGGCGTCCGGCCTCGTCTTCGGCCAGAATCATCTCGCGCATCACATGAATGCGCTCACCTTCGAAAAACATATGTTCGGTGCGGCACAGGCCAATGCCTTCGGCCCCAAACGAGCGGGCAGCTCTAGCATCGCCCGGTGTGTCAGCGTTGGTGCGCACGGTCATGCGGCGGACCTTGTCGGCCCAGGCCATGATTTCCGCAAAATCGCCCGACAATTCCGGCTGCAACATCGGCACGGCCCCTTTGAGCACCTGCCCGGAGGAACCATCAATGGTGATAATGTCGCCCTTTTTCAGCTGCACGCCCACGCCAATCAGCACGCCATTGCGCTGATCCACCCGCATGGTGCCAGCCCCTGCCACGCAGGGGATTCCCATACCACGCGCCACCACGGCGGCATGGCTGGTCATGCCGCCACGGGTGGTCAACACGCCTTCGGCGGCGTGCATACCGTGAATGTCTTCCGGGCTGGTTTCCATCCGCACCAGAATGACCTTGCGGCCCTCTTCCTCGGCCATCACCGCATCTTCAGCGGTAAACACGATCTCGCCCGTGGCAGCCCCCGGCGATGCCGGCAGGCCAGAACCAATCACCTCGCGCGCCACCCGTGGGTCAATGGTGGGGTGCAACAGCTGATCCAGCGACGATGGCTCGATGCGCGACACCGCCTCGTCCTCGCTGATCAGTCCTTCTGCCACCATATCCACGGCGATTTTCATCGCCGCCTTGGTGGTGCGCTTGCCGGAACGGGTTTGCAGCATCCACAGCTTGCCGCGCTCAATGGTAAATTCCACATCCTGCATGTCCTGATAATGGGTCTCAAGCCGGGCGCAGATCGCTTTAAACTCGGCAAAGGCGTCCGGCATCAGCTTTTCCATGGCGGGCTTGTCATAGCCGGATTCAAGGCGTGCGGCCTCGGTCAGCGATTGCGGCGTGCGAATGCCCGCCACCACATCCTCGCCCTGCGCGTTGACGAGAAACTCGCCATAGAGTTCCTTTTCGCCGGTCGATGGATTGCGGGTAAAGGCAACCCCCGTGGCAGAGGTGGAGCCGAGATTGCCAAACACCATGGCCTGCACGTTGACCGCCGTGCCCCAATGGCCGGGAATATTGTGCAATTGCCGATAGGTCACGGCGCGCGTGTTCATCCAGCTGGAAAACACCGCGCCAATGGCACCCCAGAGCTGCACCTGCGGGTCTTGCGGAAACGGCTCACCCAGCTCATCCTCAATCATCTGCTTGTAGATGCTGGTGACGTGCTGCCATTCGACCGCACTCAGGTCGGTATCAAATTCATGGCCAAAGCGGGCTTTTTCGTCGTCAAGAATTTCCTCGAAAATCTCGTGATCCAGCCCCAGCACCACATCGCTATACATCTGGATGAAGCGACGATAGCTGTCCCAGGCAAAGCGGGCGTCCTCGGCGTTGCGGCCAAGGCCCTCCACGGTGTCGTCATTCAGTCCGAGATTGAGCACCGTATCCATCATACCCGGCATGGAAAAGCGCGAACCGGAGCGCACCGACAGCAGCAGCGGATTGCGCGCATCGCCAAACATGCGTCCGGTAATGGCCTCAATGCCGATAATGCCGTCCAGCACCTGCTTCTTCAGCGCATCGGGAAAACTGCGCTGGTGGGTGTAATAATGCGTGCAGGCATCGGCAATAATGGTCAGACCCGGCGGAACAGGCAGACCAAGACCGGCCATTTCGGCCAGATTGGCACCTTTTCCACCCAGTTTTTCAACATCACCGGCTCCGCCTTCGGCCTTGCCAGCGCCAAAGGTATAGACCCACTTCCCCATCACCGTCTTCTCTCCCGCCCGGTCCTAATTCACAGGTGTAAACCATTCTGCGGGGTTTGAAAACCGCGCAATATCAAGTGTATGCCGCATTGCAGCATAATTACGACAATGGGTGCGAGAAATCACACCAATGACGGATTTTGAACAGATGAGTGCAGAAAAACATCGATATGGCGCAAAATTGACAGCCGTGAGCTGTGGCGCTGTTCCAGATCAGGTCAACCGATTGTGAAGATAAATTAACCTATCGGTAACCTCTGAGCCTCCTGTTTGGGTTAAAACCAGCATGAGACCAGATCATTTTCAACAGAATGGAGTATGCCAGAGATGATGTCACTACAAACCGTTGCACTGGTGCTTGCCATTATCGGCCTTTCCGCATCCGTTGCATCGGCAGCGCCCAAGATGATCAAGCAGTTCGATCATTGGGGTGTTTTCACCTACAAGGAAAGCGGCAAAAACGTTTGCTACGTCCTGTCTGTGCCCACCAGGGAAGACCCGGTCGGCGTTGACCATGGCAAAAATTTCTTTCTGATTGCCCCCAAGAAAACCGGCGGAGCCAATTACTATCCCCAGGCCATCATGGGCTATGAGCTGAAACAGGGATCGAACATTGACGTCAGCATCGATACCAGTGATTTTCTGATGACGCCGAAGAAAAATATCGGCTGGACCAAGGTTGAGGCCCAGGATTCGCAAGTGATTTCTGCCATGCGACAGGGCAAAACCATGATTGTTCATGCCACATCAAAACGCGGCACAAAAACCACCTATACCTATTCGCTCAAAGGTGTTTCGGCAGCACTCCAGCAAGCGCGGTCATGCCGTTGAACCGCATGGGCACGGTGCAGCCATGATGCGTTTTTTGCTGTGTCATTCTCGTCTTGCCCGCCCCTCTCGCGTGAGCGCCTTGCTGGCCATCATCACTGTTTTGGGCCCCGCCGCCGGCTATACCAGCCCGGCGGCACCCCAGACAGGTGCCAGCACGGCCACGGCGGCGGGGCCGATACGGCAGGCAGGCCGCGTCACCGGATTTCCGTTGCCGCGCTATGTCTCCATCAAATCTGGCAAGGCCCGAATGCGCGTTGGCCCCTCGGCTGATTATCCGATCCGCTGGGTCTATGAGGCCAAGGGGTTGCCGGTTGAAATCATTGAGGAATACGGAAACTGGCGGCAGGTGCGCGACAGTGATGGCACCACAGGCTGGATGTCTGCGGTGTTGCTGAGCGGCGATCGCACCGGCCTTGTTGCCCCCTGGCGCAGTGCCAAGGGGCATATGGTCAGCCTGCGCGATGCACCATCATCGATGGCGGATATTGTTGCCCGGCTGCAACCTCGCGTGCGGCTTGATTTGCGCATGTGCGACAGTCATTGGTGCAAAGTGGCCGTGCAAAACAGTGGCCCATCGGGCTATATCCGTCAGGAGCTGGTGTGGGGCGTTTACCGCGATGAAATTATCGCGGAGGCGCGCCTGTGACATGAGGGCGTGTTGACATTCAGGGCGCTGCCGCGAATCCAGCCTGCACCTTGCCATTGCTTTTGCCTTTCAGCAAAACCAGCAGCGCAATCATGGCTACGCCACAGATGATGGCAACGGGAATAATGGTCATCAGCACGCCGGTGGAAGACCCGCCCGCCGCCAGCACGCCGCCTGCCAGCAGCGGCCCGGCGATCGAGCCAAGACGCCCCGCCGCAATGGCAAATCCCACCGCCGTGCCCCGGATCTGGGCCGGATAGCATTGTGGCGCCAGAGCATACAGCATGGATTGCATGGCAATCAGGCCGATGGCGACCATGGCCGCAAACAGCGCCGTTGCCAGAAAACTGGCAGGTGCCAGCCCCAGCAGCAGAAGTGAGGCAACCAGAAATACAAAGCAAAAACCGGCTCTTGCCACGCGCTGCGCGCCATCGACCAGTCTGCCGCCGACAAGACTGCCCATAACGCCGCCAAGACTGAAAACAACCTGCACCCATGAGGCTTCGATCTGGGTCAAGCCGCGCGACACCATCAACATCGGCAGCCAGTTGATCAGCAGATAGACAATCAGCAGGCCAAGGAAAAAACCAAGCCACAAGAGCAGCGTGATCAGGGCCGAACCGGCGGAAAGCACCGCACGCCATTGCTGTGCACCACGCTCACCGGCCAGCTTGACAATGCGCATCGGCGGCATCGACATCATCAGCGGAACAACAAGCAGCAACGGCAAAATACCACCGACAATAAACACCATCTGCCAGTCATCATGAAGGCCCACCATGGCCACCAGACTGGCCACGCCACCGCCAAAAGGAACGCCCGCATAAATCATGGCAACGGTTCGGCCACGCCGCTCGGGATGGGCAAGCTCTGCCGCAACACTGACCATGGCGGGCAAGGCGCCCCCCAGTCCAAGGCCGGTCAGAAACCGTGCCGCCATCAGAAACTCTACCGATTGGGCAAAGGCTGTCATCAACGAAAACAGGCCAAACACCACCATCGACACCAGAAGACCAGCCCGCCGCCCAAAGCGGTCAGACAAGGCACCACCAGCAATGGCCCCGAAGAGAAGACCAATCGTTCCCATGGAAAAGAACAGGCCAATCTGGCCGGGTGAAAGATGAAAGACCGGAGCCAATCTGGATGCCACAACACCCGGAGCCTGAAAATCAAAACCTTCAATAACCGCGCTGAGAAAAATCAAAAATAAAATACGGGACGATCCCGCCTGCGATGTCTGATTCACCACGACACTCCTCCCAAATCCACATGTTGGCCACGACGCAGGCGACAGCACTCTTGCCCACCCGGGAACAAAAGAAACGCCAGAAAGCAACCTCCGATACCTTGCCTCCAACAGGGTATCAGTATGTCAAACATACTATCGTGCTCAATTTTGCGCAAGCGCAATTGTCAAACCCCGCATTGTGGACGCGATCAGGCAGCAGAACGTGTTTATTTTGGAAGCATACGGACCGGGTTTAACCCGGATTACGCGCCAAAGCGGCTTTTTCAGCATCGCTGGGATTGCCCAGAAAGCTTTCACCCATACGATCATCATTGACGCGCATGACAACATGCTTGCCATCGGCTGAAAACAGCACGCGAATGGCGCTTTGGCCGCAGCGCTTGGCTTCGCAGGCGTAAAACAGTTGCATCGGCTTGCCCTCAACCGGCATTTCCACCGAGGCAAGGCCAATGTAGTCGTCTCTGGCGACAATGTTCAGCACCCAGGGCGGCACGCCCTGACGGCCCCGCACCAAGGCTTTCAGCGCATCCTGATGGGGTTTGGAGATTTGCACCGTTTGCGCCAGAAACTGGCCGGAGAGATTTTGAGCCAGAACCGGCGATCCAGCCAGACAGGCAAGCATGGAGAGGACCATCAATCTGCGCAACATCGCATTCTCCATCCCTCACGCCACCTCAATCAACTGCTCTGCCGTTTGCAGATCCACCGACACCAACTGCGAAACCCCCTGCTCGGCCATGGTCACGCCAAACAGGCGATTCATGCGGGCCATGGTGATGGGGTTGTGGGTGATGATGACAAAACGGGTCTCCGTCGAGGTGGCCATTTCATCCATCAGATTGCAATAGCGCTCGACGTTATGGTCATCCAGCGGTGCATCCACCTCGTCCAGCACACAGATCGGGGCCGGATTGGTGAGAAACACCGCAAAAATCAGCGCCATGGCCGTCAACGCCTGCTCACCACCCGACAGCAGCGTCATGGTTTGCGGCTTCTTACCCGGTGGGCGGGCAAGAATTTCGAGGCCAGCATCCAGCGGATCATCGCTTTCAATCAGCTGCAATTCGGCGGTGCCACCATTGAACAGATGGGTGAACAGCCGCTGAAACTGCGCATTGACCACATCAAAGGCCGCCACCAACCGCTCCCGGCCTTCGCGGTTGAGGCTCTGGATGGCTCCGCGCAGCTTCTTGATGGCGTCGATAATATCATCGCGCTCCTTGATCAGGGCGGCCAGCTTATCCGACAATTCCTTCTGCTCTTCATCGGCCCGCAGATTGACAGCGCCCAAGCGCTCGCGCTCCATTTTCAGCCGGTCCAGCTCGCGCTCAACCTCGCGCAAATCCGGCAGAGCATCCTCCGGCTTAAGCCCGGTCAAGCGGAAAGCCTCTTGCGGCGACACATTCAACGCTTCCTGAATGCGCGCCTCGCCATCCTTGCGGCGTTCTCGCGCCGACAACAGCCGCTCTTCCGCCCTGCCCCGGCGCTCGCGGCTTTCGGCCAGCGTCAAAAGGGCTGCGGCGGCCAGTTGATCGGCCTCGCGCTGGGCCGTCTCGGCCACGGCCAAAAGATCGGCAGCGGCGCGCCGTGCGCTCTCCGCCTTTTCAAGCTCATTGATCAGCAGGCGGCGTTTTTCGTCAAATTCGTCGGGGGCT
Source organism: Gillisella vitis (assembly GCF_014204625.1). Classification (GTDB taxonomy): domain Bacteria; phylum Pseudomonadota; class Alphaproteobacteria; order Rhizobiales; family Rhizobiaceae; genus Allorhizobium; species Allorhizobium vitis_F. The sequence continues at coordinate 100,325 of NZ_JACHLU010000017.1, forward strand.
GCCTCCAGCTCCATCATTTCGTCGCGGGCCTCAGCCTCGCGGTCCTTGAGGGTGGCAATATGCTCGCCCGCACTTTTGGCCCGCTCCTGCCAGCTTTGGCGCTCTTGGCCAATCGCCATAATGCGGCGCTGGCGCTGATCATTTTCGCGGGCAAAACCTTCATGGCGGGCGCGGGCTTCCGCCACCATGCCGCGTCCCGTGGCCACGTCCATCTGCAATTGGCGCAATTGCTCTTCCAGCACCGTCAGATCCGCCTGATCGGCAAGGGCAATCTGCGCCTCTTCCGCCAATTGGTCAGCCTCTTCAATCTGCGCCCGCAAACCGTTGACCGCCTCTTCCACCACGGCGCGGCGGCGCAACAGATCGCCAGACGCACGCTCGGCAGCGCTCAAACCATCACGAGCTTCGGACAATTGCCGCAAGATCAAGCGTTGACGCTCGCGCCGCTCCGCAAGGGTGCTTTCCGCCTTGGTGATGCCATCGCGGGCCACGGCCAGCTGTTCTTCCGCCTCATCCAGCGCAAACCGGGCCTCTTCAACCTCCGCTTCCAGCTCGTTCAGCCGGTTTTTCTGGGCCAAACGAAGGGCTGCCGCACTGGGCGCTTCCGATCCGGTAATATGCCCATCCCAACGATAAACCGCGCCTTCTTTTGTCACCAGGCGTTGGCCGGGTTTCAGGGTCGTGATCAAGGCTGAAGCGGTGGCCGCATCAGTCACACCAATCTGCTTTAATCTGCGGGACAGTGCATCAGGTGCCTGCACATAGGCGCTCAGTGCGGTTACACCAGCAGGCAAAGCCGGATCATTTCCATCCGGCCCCGGCATGGACCAATGGGCAGGTGCCCGGACATCCAGCGGGCTTTCCAGATCATCGCCAAGGGCGGCACCCACGGCGGTTTCAAAGCCCCGCTCGACGCTCAAATCATCGGCCACGGGCGAAAATTCGCCCGCGGTGGCAGACGTCGAGAGCATTTTGGCAATGGTTTTGGCTTCCGTTTCCAACGCCGCCAGCCTGGAGCGCGCCGCATCCACGGGGCCACGGGCCAGCGTTTCCGCCCGCCGCGCATCACTCAGGCGCTCCTCTGAATCCACAACAGCGGCTTCGGCCTCTTCCACCGCATATTCTGCCGCCTCCACCGCTTCGCGCTTTTCCTCCGGGTCTGGAAGCGCTGCGAGCTTTTCGGCAACCGCTTCCAGCTCGCGGCTGGCATCATCGGCCTGTCGCTCCAGCCGCAAGCGCTTGTCGGCCAGATCGCGCAAAGCGCGTTCCAGCTGGTTGCGGCCAGCAGAGGCTTCGGCCTTTTCTGCGGTCACAGCGGTAAAACGCTGTTCTGTTTCACTGAGATTGCTTGCAGCCTCTTCAAAGGCAATGCGCAAATCTTCAGCCTCGCGGCCACTGTCGGCCAGCACCGCTTCCAGCTCGGTCTCTTCCGCACTCAACCGATCCAGAATTTGTGCATTGTCGGCAACCAGCCGCTCTTCACGGCGAATATCCTCATCGAGCTGCACCAGACGGCGGCTCAGCTCATCGCGGCGCTTGAACAGGCGGCCTGCGTCTTCTTCCAGCTGGGTGCGGGCAATGTGCAGGCGTTGCAGGCTGGCTGCCGCCTTGACTTCATTGTCGCGCAATTCCGGCAGTTTCAGGCTGGCAATGGCCTGGCCCTTGGCCGCTTCCATCTGGGCCTGCGCCCGCTCGGCCACCAGCGAGGTCGCTTCATTCAGCGCGGTCTCGGCCTCAAGCTCGGCCTGTTTGGCCTCGGTCCAGCGGATATGCAACAGCATGGCATCGCGGGCGCGAATATCCGCCGACAGCATTTTGAAGCGGTTGGCCTGCCGGGCCTGGCGCTTCAGGCTTTCAATCTGGCTTTCCAGCTGGGCAACAATATCGTCCAGCCGCTCCAGATTGGTTTCTGCCGCCCTGAGCCGCAACTCGGCCTCATGGCGGCGCGAATGCAGGCCGGAAATGCCCGCCGCCTCTTCCAGCAATTGCCGTCTGGCCTGTGGCTTGGCCTGAATCAGCTCGCCAATCCGCCCCTGCCCGACCATGGAGGGTGAGCGGGCCCCCGTGGAGGCATCGGCAAACAGCAATTGCACATCCTTGGCGCGGGCTTCCTTGCCGTTGATGCGATAGACCGAGCCGTTTTCACGCTCAATGCGGCGACTGACCTGAATTTCATCGCTGTCATTAAAGGCCGCAGGCGCGGTACGGTCGGAATTATCCAGAAACAAACCGACTTCTGCCGAATTGCGGGCGGGACGATTGCCAGAGCCAGAAAAAATCACATCATCCATGCCGGATGCGCGCATATTTTTATAGGAGTTTTCCCCCATCACCCAGCGCATCGCCTCGACCAGATTGGACTTGCCACAGCCATTTGGCCCGACAACGCCGGTGAGGCCCCGCTCAATGATAAATTCCGTTGGCTCAACGAAAGATTTGAAGCCAACCACGCGCAGCCTGGTAAACTTCATGAGCGGACTCCACCGAACAACAAAAAAACGGGCGCACGGCTTTCGCCGTCGCCCGTCTTATACAAAAACGTCGGATTAAAGGAAGCTGTCAATGATGGCCGACATGGTGTCAACCGGCATATCTCCTGTGTAGACTTTGCCGTTCATGATAAATGTTGGTGTCGAATTGACGCCAAACTCCTTGGCACCACGATCCCGCACCGCCGTTACATCAGCGGCAAGCTTATTGTTCGTCAAGCAGGACTGGAAGGTTTCCTGTGTGAAACCCGCCACTTTCGACAATTGCAGCATGGCACCGCGCACATCGCCGTCACTTGGTGCGGCCCAGGCCATTTGCTGTTTCATGAACATCGAGATGAAAGGGAAATACTGCTCTGGCGGTGCGCAGCGGGCCAGCATGAAGGCAGCCGTTGCCGCCGGATCAAACGGAAACTCGCGGATGATAAACTGAACCTTGCCGGTATCGACATATTTCGTCTTGATTGGCTCCAGCGTGGTGGCATGGAAATGGGCGCAATGGGGGCAGGTCATTGACATGTATTCAACAATCTTGACCGGCGCATCAGCCTTGCCCATGGCCATTTCCGGCAAGGAGCCGGGTTTGAGAACCTCTGCCATATCGACAGTGCGATCGGGCGCAGGCACGTCAACCGCTGCCATGGCCGGACTGGCAAGGCTTGCCACAGCCACACCTGTTGCCGCGGTCGCAAGCCCCGCCAGCAGATGGCGCTTGGTGAGGTTCAGTTCAAAGTTTGACATGGAGACACCCGCTTCAAAATAACAATACCCTATTGGCTTACAGGGGCTTACACGAGGTTGCAAGGCACCCATAAGATAACGCAGTGTCTGCTATTTGGGCAAATTCCAGCAATATTTCAAATGACAAAATGGTCATCAGCCCTCTCAGCGTTTTTTTGTCGCCAAAACCGCCCGACCAAGCCGCTCAATCGCTTTTTTCAGATTGTCGCTTTCAATACCTTCGGTCATTTTTTGCAGGCGCTTTGTCTGCACCGCATCCAGCCTTGGCGGTCCACGGCGATGTTTGGCCGTGTCCGACACCGGCTTTTGCACAATGCGGATCTGACCTATGGCGGGATAGCCAAAAAAGCCGTTGATGCGGGCCAGCAGTTCGCCTTGAGCGTGGTTGAGAAACAGCGCACGCGCGCCCTCGCAGGCAATTGTCAGCACGCCTGAGCGCATACCTGCATCCTGTCCTGCATAATCGCGCCGTGGCCAGGCGATTTTTTCGGGCCGGGTGCAATCGGCAAAGTCGGCACCGGCGATTTCATCCCACGATGATAAAAGCGCCGTATTGATACCAGCCCGGCGCGCAATCACCGGATCGATGATGCCATTCGCCAGTTCGGAAATCTGGGCCGCGCCGCGCCTGTAAGCTTTCACTCATTCCATCCGGTTGGTTTGGCAACCCGCGTCACTGCCGGTTGCCGTTCTGTGCATACCATAGGGCATAATTGCCAAAACCGGAATCCACTTTTCCCGGACAAACTCTACCGCATCAAAAACAAACGGCACCGCAAGGCATGGATGATGCGGAGATTGTTCTCATGGGCCCGAAACAGATAGGCCGGAATCCGCCGCCATTTTTTCCATTTCGAGGCTTTATAATCGCTGGTGGTCCCGACATCGGTGGGCAATTGCCGATCTTGAGCAAACCGCAAAAGGTTATGCGCGACATTATAAACCGCTATGTCCATGGCCCACCCTCGCCCGAGCGCCACATCAAAGGGCAAAGACATCGGCTTCAGACCAACAAGCAGTTTCAAAGCAGCCGAGCGGGTAAGCGCATAGGCAGCCGACGAGCCCTCCGGCCCAAATGCACATGCGCCAACCCGAACATCATGCGGCGTGGTTGCGACCTGCAAAAAGCCCCCCGCCCGATGATGAACCAGCTTGACCAGTGATGTCTGCGGCAGAACGGCAAGAATGGCCCGTACTTTTGCATCAAACTCGGGCACGAGTTCAACGTCGTCTTCCAATATGATGCCCGCTGGCAAGCCACTTTCCACAAATGCCTCAAGCGCCCTGAGGTGACTTTGGTAACAGCCATATTCTCCCGGCAACACGGTGCGACCATTGCGCCGGCCAAATCGCTTTATGTCAATATCCTGCCATTGCTGACGCGCAACACTGCGCCCATCCACGGCATCAACCCGGATAAGCGACACCTGATTGTCTGCCGCCGATTGTGCCATCGCTTGCCAACGGTCGACGGAGCGCGCCAGATTGATAACGTAAACAGGCAATTGAGCATGAAATGACATCAGAAAAACACCAGATTACAGCAGGAAAAGGATCACGGCAGCAGCACTTTTGTTTCGCACCATGATGCGATAGACAACAGACCCTATATATGGCTATCCCTATAGTCACATCAATGCGACCGACAAAAATGACAGATAACAGTATTTTGTTACTCGATTGGTATGATCGCCATCACCGCGATCTGCCCTGGCGCATTTCTCCGCCCATGGCAGCGCGTGGCCAGAGAGCTGATCCCTATCATGTCTGGCTCTCAGAGGTGATGCTGCAACAGACCACGGTGCAGGCGGTCAAACCCTATTTTCAGAAATTCCTGGCCCGCTGGCCCAAGGTGACAGACCTTGCCCATGCGCCCACCGAAGATGTGATGGCCGCCTGGGCGGGCCTTGGCTATTACGCCCGTGCGCGCAACCTGAAAAAATGCGCAGAAGCCGTGGCAGAGCAGCACAACGGCACGTTTCCCGATACGGAAGAAGGCCTGCGCGCGCTGCCCGGCATTGGTGATTATACATCGGCGGCCATTGCCGCCATTGCGTTTAACCGGCAGGCGGCAGTGGTGGATGGCAATGTCGAGCGGGTCATTACCCGGCTTTATGCCATTGCGGACGCCCTGCCCGGTGCCAAACCACAGATCAAGGCCAGAGTGGCCGCCATCACGCCCAAGGACAGGCCGGGTGATTTTGCCCAGGCGATGATGGATCTGGGGGCAACCATCTGCACACCCAGACGGCCCGCCTGTGCGCTCTGTCCGTTCAACAGCCACTGTGCGGCACTCAAAAGCCATGACCCGGAGTATTTTCCGGTGAAGGCCGCCAAAAAAGCCAAGCCGGTGCGGCTGGGGGCTGCCTTTGTTGCACTGGACCCGCAGCAGCGGGTTTTGTTGCGAAAGCGCGAGGACAAGGGCCTTCTGGGCGGCATGACCGAAGTGCCAACCACGGAATGGACATCAAGGGTTGACGGCGACCATACCATTGCGAGCGCGCCCATGACTGCCCCATGGCAGGCCTGCGGCATTGTCACCCATGTGTTTACCCATTTCGAACTGCGGCTCTCGGTTTTTCGCACGGATAACATCACCCCCAGCGCCAGCAATTTCGGATGGTGGGAGCCGATTGCAAATCTTGATGAACAGGCCCTGCCAACGGTGATGAAAAAGGTTATCACACAGGCTATTCCAGAGGCATTCAAACCAGAAAAGGTATAAAACATGGCTGAAATCCGGCATATTGTTTTCGACATCGGCAAGGTTCTGATCCATTACGACCCCAATCTGCCGTTCAGCCGGATCATTCCCGATGAGACCGAGCGAAAATGGTTTTTCGACAATGTCTGCACCCATGAGTGGAATATCGAGCAAGACCGGGGCCGCTCATGGACTGAGGCCGAAGCGCTGCTGATTGCGCAACATCCCGAGCGCGAAGCCCAGATCCGCGCCTTTCGCAAGCATTGGCGCGAGATGGTGCCCCATGCCTATGATGGCACGGTTGCGCTGTTCAACAGCCTGATTGAGGCCGGGCGAGACGTCACCATGCTGACCAATTTTGCCGCAGACACATTTGTCGAGGCGCGCGAGATGTTTCCCTTTCTCAACACCACACGCGGCATTACCGTGTCGGGCGAGATCGGGCTGATCAAACCGGATGTGGCGATTTATCACCGCCATGCTGAAGATTTTGATCTTGATCCCGCCCATACGATTTTTATCGATGATACCCTTCCGAATGTGGAGGGTGCCAAGGCTGCCGGCTGGCAGGCGGTGCATTTTATCAGCCCGGAAAAGCTGCGGGTTGATTTGATTGCGCACAAGATACGCTAGAAATATTAAATTGACCTGATACTCTTGCTTGCATTATAAATATGTCATGACAGAAAACCTTCCCGCGACACTATCTGATATTCAAAAAATTGAGATAGTCACCCAAATAGTAAACAAGGTTCCAGCAGCAGAATGTAGGGACCTTGTCGTATTTATTGATCGGCTTTTATTGATAAGAGAAGACAATATTTCGACGAAACAAAAAATTAAAATGACCATTTCTGAAACTTTGAATTTTAAAATTATTTGGCCTACTCTCAAAATACTCACACGTGAGTTAAAGAGGAGATTATGGGACAAGTCCTCAACGGGACTTAAATTTGGGTTCACCGGCTCTTTAATAGGATTAGGCTGGGGACCAGATCAAACTCTTGTCACTATTATCTGATTCCCTGTTTTTTTGAGGATGAGAAGGCAAGGAGGCTGTTATGAGCGATCTTT
>NZ_JACHLU010000018.1 GCF_014204625.1 Gillisella vitis
TCCTTCAGGCGACGGCGCACAAACAGGCTGGTGTGCGCCTCCATGCCGTTTTCGGGCCATGGCGTGCCATCGGGCTGGTCCACATGGCGGCCGGGAGCCGGTTTGAGAAAACGGGTGATCATGGTGCCTCCTGTGAAATCGTATCGGTGATGGTGTCGGCGCTGCCATCCAGCGCCCACGTCACGGCCAGCTCTTTGAGAGCGGCAAGCGTGATCAGGCCATAGTCGGCAACGGGAGCTGCAAAGCGGATTTCAAAATCCACTTGCGCAATCACAACCGCATCGTCGGTGAAACCATCGGCAGTCACGCTATTGGCCAGCGTCACGGCACAACGCCCGATCTCTGGTAGCGTCCAGCCGTGCAGCAGCGCCAAGGACACATCGACCATCGCATCCAGCCCAAGCCCCTTGGCATCGCCCTTAAAGCGGGCTTCAAAACCATTTGAAGCCTTGTAGATCAGGATCAGCCGCCACAGCATTTTGCCATCCAGCCGACGCCCTGCATCGCCATCAGGCTTCATGCCGGTCCAAGCCAGGCCGATAAAGGGTGACAGACGCGACAGGCGCACGAACTCATTCAAGGTCATGGTTTGCGGTACGCGCTCGATGCTGAACGTCCTGGCGGGAAAGGCAATGCGCAGCCGCTCTTTAATCAGCGCTTCCATGCGGGCAATAGGCTGTCTGGACAGGTCCATCTCAAAAGCCCCTCAACGTCTCGTGGGTGACAATGCGCGGTCGATCCGACACACGCGGGCCAGAGCCAACCGCATTGGTGCCGGTTGGCCGGGCCGCTGGCACATCCAGATTGACCAGTTCGCGCGAGATGTTTTCCAGCCAGGCAATCACGTCTTTGCGGGCTTTGGCCATCTCGTCGGATGGGTCCATATGTTCGCCCTGAGCCAGATCGTAACGGGCCAAAACACATGTGGCGCGAATGACCTCATCAGGCGGCACGGCAATCGGCACAAAGTAGCGGCCACGGATATAGCCGTCGATCAATGCCGAGGCATCCGCAAGCGCCGTGTTGACCTTGTCCTCATCCACGGTCTCGGCGGTGCGATCCTCTGGCCGGGACAACCGGATCAGATGCGTCTCGCCAAAGCGGGCAATCATGTTTGAAACTGTGGCGTACATGGCTCAATTCCGGCTGTTCGGGCGAAGGCTTATGATTTGGCGGTGGTTTTCTTGGTGGCTGCTTCCAGCTTGGTGGTCAGCTCACTCACCTTGGCTTCCAACGCCTCGACACGTTCATTCGCCTTCTCGGTCACGGCAGTATCAAAGGAGGACTGCAACGCATCTTCCTTGTCCTTCAGTCGCTTTTCGACCTCGATTTCGGTCAACGAGATTGCTGCTTCTCGCTCGGCAATCCTTGTTTCCAGCGCTTCAATGCGTTCTCTGGCTTTATCGGCAACAGCAACCTCAAAGCTGCTTTGAAGAGCAGAGCTGAGTGCTTCGATCTTTTCTGCAACCTTCTTATTTACCGCCTCATCGAAGTCGAGACCCGAAAGACCAACACCACCATCAGCAGCAACCTGTTGGACAATGAACGCAGGATCAGCACGAAACACATCGAGCTGCTTCTCTGTCCAGCGGCCTTCATCGTAAACGGCAGATGCCTGATGCTCGATGCCATTGCGGCGAAGACCAGGTGAAGAGCAAATAATCTGAATTTTCGACATTTCGGCTTCTTTCTTGGAGTTTGGAGAAGGCGGCGCGGCGATGCCGCCGCTGTTTAAAAATGCCGCCAGCAATTGGGAGGATCATGTTTGCTGGCGGCTTGGGCCGAGGCGGAACGCCTCACGACCCGAACGCTATGCGAGGTGCGGAATAACCATCACCTGCGCAGTTTTGGCCCAGACATTGGTTTCGCCACCGTTGATCAGAGCGGCCTCAACAAGCCCACGCGCGGTTGCTTCCAACGTTGGAGGCACAAGCAGTTTGGTTGGGCGGATGGCGTTGATCTGACCGTCACGCTTGCGAATATTTTGCATGGAGGTCCGGGCAGCGTCATAGTTTGCCTTATTCAGCTCAAGCTTTGACTTGAACGCCAATTGCCAGAGGCCAAACCCGGCATTGCCGCGCGTATCAGCACCCCAAACATATTCATCACGCCAGAACACATTCGGATCATCGTCCGAGAACATCTGCGTGAGCTTGACTGGTTTACGGCTCTGCCAGATCATGGGCTTGATGACCTGAGTGTCATCAACCAAGTACCAGGCAGGCTGCGAACCCGGTGCATAATTCGAGACAGAGATCAAATTTCCCTGTTCGTTATAACCGGGATGGTCCGTATCGAAATAATACTGACCATCATAGCAGACAGTGGTTTCACCCTTCTTGAACAGGGGCCACACAAGCGTGTCGGGAAAGGCTGCTCCGTCCTGACCATATTGCGCAGCAATAGGTGTGAAGATCCCGACCTGATCGTCTTCGATCATGCGGCGTTTGATCTTGATAGTCTTTTCAAATGAGCGTTTCTGGATCGAGTAGAGCGCTGCCCCCACGTCATGGGCTACACGATCACCGATCCATTCCCTGAAGCCAGGCAAATCATCCAGGCGTGGATATTCGTTGGCGAAGGTGGTTGAACCAACGGTCATGGCCACGGTGCTATAGAAGGTCTGCGTTGTTGCAAGCGCCTGATTGAACACGGTGGAAAGGCCCGTGTAGATGCCGCGCAAATTGGTGACATTGATATCCATTTCGGCTCCTTAAATTGTCTTGAGCCAGACGCCATCAGCGTCGATGGCATCGATTATTCCAGCCTTGAGCAGGCTGCCTGCAACCAGCGTGAAGGTGTCGTCAGCAGACGCATAAACGGTCTTGCCAATATCGGCAGGTGTAGCGTCTGACAGCGGAATACTCGTCACTCCTTTGCAGGCATTGATGAGTTTATCGCCAGTGGAGCCATCACGATTGTCGACGGCTTCTTCTGCGAAGCCGACAAGCGCCACGCAGCTTGCATGAGCCGCTGGGACAGCCGCGAGGTTAGCTGTAACGCCGATCATGGAGCCGCCGTAAATACGGACACCGCCGAGAACCGGAAAACCATAGGCATCACCTTTGCGCCAGATGCGGCGAATATCTGAGGTCGCAGCCATATCAAACCTCCCTTCCAAAGAGCGCCTTATGCTCTTTCTTAAATGCCTCCGGATCGACGCCCATCATGGACGCCACCTGAATTTCTTCGGCGGTCGCGGTATCGCCTTCACTTGAAAGCTTGCGACCGCCCAGCCCGCCCGCATTGAGCGACGGCATCAAGGCAATCTCGGCCTCGACTTCAGCGGGGGTTTTCATATGGCGCGACACCATATGCTCGCGCAGTGCAGGCACGATCTTGCCGCCTGCAATGGCCGCCTCAATGGTGGTTTCGGCTTTGTCGCGGGCCATGTTGGTAACAAGCGAGGTCAACTGCGTTTGCAAAGACACCAGCTGGGTTTTCAGGTCCGCGTTTTCGGCTTCCGTGGCGGTCGCCTTGCCGCGAGACTGAAGGGCCGTGACCAGCGCATCGCCGGACACGTTCGCATCAAGGCCAGAGGCTTCGCGGATTTTTGCCATCAGTGCCGCATTCGCCTGATTGGCGGCATGGGTGGATGCAACGGTTGCCAGTACGTCGGCCTCCGTTGCAGTGTCGGGAAGGCCAAGCGCCTTCCGCAGCTCTTCGAGCATTTCGGTCTCCTGTCGGCTATGAAGGGATGTGAGAAAATCGAGATTGGGATCGTTAGTCAGCGCCACACGCAACAGCTTATCGACCCGATAAGGCTTGGCGACCGAGTGCAAAAACACCGGCGACAAATAGCCGTATGACTTACCAGCCACGAGCGATTGGCCTTCCTCGGTCCATTCAACTCGGCCCCAAACACCATCATCACGAGATTGAAGCTCGACAATCCAGCCACGCGCTGGCGATGGATGGCCGGACTTACCAGCCAGATCGATGGCGTGGTTTTCGTCAACGGGCAGCTTTCGGCCTTCGGAATTGAACAGGCCGATTAAGGCATCCGCATCGGGCGCGGCATAGGGTCCGCGACCATCGACACCTTTGAAGGATGTCGCGGGCAACAGGTGCAGCCATTCCGGCGCGATGCCATCGGCTGAATGCAGGGCAATAAGGTGATAAGCGGTGCGGTTTTTCATGGCCGCACATTGCCATCTGCGATGACGTTATATCATGCCCACCACGGTGGGCGGGTTAGCGCTATCGCTTGATATATCGATCAACGAAGGAGAAGACGATTTCGGCAATGGCCGTTTCGTCGTCCGACGATATACCGAGATATGGTCGCGCGGGCAAGGTCACACTGTTGGCAACGATCCGCTCCCCGCCGATCTTGAAAAACAGGTGGCTGGCGGCTTTCGGCTCAATAGTCCCGCCAAGCTGGTGAATGGCGGCGTAAATCACATTGGTGCCGACGCTGACGTGATCATTGCCCGCCCTGGCATTGATGCTGTCACGCAGCCGACCAGATTCGGTCAGGATGCGGCTGTTGCGCTTGGTGGCAGCATAATCCGGATCGAGCGCCTGCCAGGCATTCCCGTCCGGGTCTGTCTGCGACACAAACCGCATGTGTGTGGAGCCAACCAGCTCCGTGCCAATTGCAGCCATCACAGGCCGCGTATTGCCCATGACCACAGCGAGGTTATCAAACGACCGGCGTACAGATGCGTCGCTGATGGTGACGGATACAGATACGCCGCTCATGATTGCATTATCCTCTGATTGGACTTATATTGATAGCAGACGCGCTGAGCAGAACGCAGGTTCCTATTGAGAGCCTTGGGATCAGCATATTCGGCCCCCCGGCGCGTCATTCTTTCCCCAAAATCTTCGACAGCTGTTTCGGGTTGGTCCGTCGCAACGACGTCAGATAGATTTCCTGATGACCATCAACCTTTCGCACGACCTTGATGGCTGCATAATAAGGTTGCCCCTCATAATCGCCGGTCATGCCCCATCGGCCCTTGTTATCGCGCACCAGTTTACCGTTTTTCGCCAACCACCCCGGCAACACACCATAGGCATCAGGCGTCGCAACCTCATGTTTGACATGGCTGCGAATAGTATCGGCTGACAGCCGCACCTCCGTGCCAACCTTCACCTCAAGTTCACCGGCAATGGCCTTGTCCGCTGTTGCCACGGGCGTCCAGCTGCCATCCGGCCATTTGCCCTTCAAGCTGGATCGCACAAAGGCCGCAACGTTGGCCTCGCTGGCAGCAACAGCCTTGGGACCAGGTGCGGTCTGCGAAAGCCATGCCATACCTGGATTATAGGCAAAGGACGGATCAACGCCGAGCGGCTGGTCTGTGCCGAGCTGGTCGAGGTTTGGTGCGCGATCCGGGCCACTCTTGCCGAGACGCTTCAGCCCGCCGCGAGAGACCGGCGTGACAAAACAGCCGCAGCCAAAACCATTAGGCGGATAGGCCGTGACCCAGAACGGATCATCAGCTGCATAGACCTTGCCATCCCATGCCTTATGCGAGAGCCTTGGATGCAAAGCGCCTGAATGATTGTATTGCCAGTAAGGAAACGTCGCCAGCGTGTCCGGCTCAGTCAGTTGAGCATAGCGGCCAGCGGCATAAGCGGTGCGCAAATTGGTTTCAAAGATGGTTCTGGTGCGCCAGCCCTTTTCGCCCTTATACGACCAGCCATGCTTTTTGACGATCTGGTCAAAGTCCTTGCGGAAATCTGCAAGCGTCGTGCCTTGTTCCAGAGCCTTGGCAATCGCCTCCTTGAAGTCGTCAACCAGCGCCTGTTTGTTGGCACCAGCAACCATGAACATCTTGGAATGGGCTGCATCCCAAACATCGCGCCAGCTTTCTGTTGGCATGGATGTCTTGTCACGCAAAAACCGGATTGCCTCATCAAAAGGCTGATCGAGGACGGAAAGTGTCGAAGCCATCAGAGCAACGAGCTTTGCCTTCAAATTTGAAGGCGATTTGAAGCCCTTGGGCGCGTTTTTTCGTCTCGCTGCAACATCAGCCCCAATCAACGCCCCGATGCGTGCCAGAGGGCCGCTGTTCATGCGCCACCTTTGATGTCATCCAGCAGACTGGCCTGACCCGCCAAATGCGCCAGCGCCATGCCCCGCGCCATGGCCTCGGCCAGATCATCGGCAGACAGATCAAGCCGTGCCAGCTGGTCAGCGGCGTCACGCAAATCACGGGCCTGCATCAACACTTTGCGCACTTCATCAATCATGCCGTCCATGGCAGACGCGGCATCGTCTTCTAGCCGTTGGCTCAATGCTTTCAGCACCGCTTCCGGATCATTGCTCCGAGCATGAGCTGATAGAAACAGCCCGTCAAACGCTCGCTGCACATCGTTGCGGGCAATGGGCTTCTGGCCGGATGTCTCAACGGAAGGCGATACAGCAACACGGCCACCCACCATGACAGCACCCGCCTTGGCGGCGGGAATGCCCAAACGCTCCTGTAAAAAACTCTCATCCGCAGTCAGGCCAAGGGGTGCCAGCTTTGAAAACGCCTCGGCAAACTCTCCCAGCGGCACTTCGTCCGGGCGACCAATTCGCACATGCGGGTAATGTTCCTGCGGACCAAAGTTGAAGGCGACGATATTGGGGATCAACTGCTGACACAGCGTGGCGGTCACCATGCCCGCGTCATCACGTTCAATGTCCTCCTGAACAAGCCGATGTTCCTTGCTGACAGCATGACCGCCCGACACTGCGTCCGTGGTCGTGGTCTGGCCCAGCACCAGTTTGGAGATCTGCCGATCAAGCCAGTCGGCCCGACGCTCGTACATATCCGTCGAGCTGCTTTTCGATCCGACCTCATGAAACTCGATCAGCATTTCACGCGGAACGATGGCGGCACAATCCCCGGCAATGCCAGAGACTGCACGCCACAACACATCCTTTTCGGCCTCGGTCGCACCGCGACCGTATTTGCCGATGCGAATGGGCTGGCCATAGTTCTGGCAGAAGATCGCCCAATCCTTAACAGTGAAGCTTTTGAACATCCATGACCACATGGCAACACGGGCAAGGCCGGAGCGGATGGTCAGTCCTGATTTGGACTTGTGGCGATGAACGATGAATTTGTGTGGCACCAACGGCTCACCAGAGACGCCCTCGCGCAGTAGGACAGTCTCGCCATCCTCACGATCAAAGGTAAACCACCGCTGCGGGCGGTAGATCAATTCACGCGGCAGCATCGAACCCATGCGATATTGCCAGTCAACTTCAAGCACAGACAAGCCTTTGCCGATGGCATCCAGCATATCAAACAAGGAAGCCCTTAGCACGCCGTCATCAATCCATGACTGGACAAGAGCGGCATGTTTCTTGTGTTCTACGCTATCGGAAGCGGGCTTCACCGTGATCGGCAATTGCGCAACCGAACGTTTGCGGGTTGCCAGCACCGAAAGATAATGCGGATCGCGCTCCTCGATGTCCTCAGCCAGTTCGAAAAAGGCTTCCGGTTCGCCCTCGGCAGCCGAGCGCAGAATGCGGGACAGGCGCACAGGTGTCATGCCATCGGCAGGATGCCCAGAACGAACCTGACGAACACCACCGGGCTGTGGACCTCCCAGCATATTCGTCAACGATAGCAAATCGACGGCACGACCGAGCCAGTCCTTTAAACCCGCCATCAGATTGATCCTCTCAGGTAAATATCCACCGTGCGCCCACGTCGATCCTCATCAAGAGGTGGCCCACCATTGTGGCCCGACATGTCATTCACTGGCTTGCGGTTGGTTTCGTACTCGTAGGCGATGGCGTCCTGACAGCTGGCGAACCATGCCAGCGCACCGGCTGGAGCCGTGTCGCCATGACGGTCATAGCCGTCAACGCCTTTGGTGGAATGGCCGTCCGGCACCTTGATGATGCCGTTGACAAAGGCCAGGGCTTGATGATCAGCGATGATGTCCAGATCGAAAGGCAGCAGCACGCTCTTGTCACCAAACGCCTCGATGTAAGCGGGCATGTTGATGCTGTACCATTTGGCCGACAGCATCACTTCCTGAATGATCTCGCCCCAGCGCTGCCGCGCCTTTTCCGCAAGATACTGGCCGTTACCCCGCGCATCGAGCGCACCGCCCATCAGACGCGGCAGCGCATCGCCAATGTAAAACAGGATGTCGCGTTGCTGATCGAACGGGATGTTCTTCAGCTCGACTACCAGCCGGGCACGGCGGATCAGGTCCGCGCCGATCTCGAACACGATGATCGCGGTCTTGTCGCCGGAGCGGGCAAAGTCCTCACCAAAGCAATGCTCACGATCAGGGTTGAGCGCCTTTAAAAGCGGCTTCAAAACCCCTTCACAGAATGCTTCAGCCTGTTCTTCGCGCTCAAAATCGTCAAGATTTTTGAAGTCGTCTGGCCGGTCCCAGCGCACGACCGCAGGCAGATCGCGGCTCATGCAGCTCTCAATGAGCACCCGCGTCATCGCAGCACCTTCAGACTCGGCGGGGATCGCATCCAGCTCTTGGCGCATCTTGGCGGTACGGCTGCCATAGGACTTACGGATTTTCGCTTCCCAGGCGTCCTGCTTTTCCTGCGACCACTCTTCCCCCTTGATCAGGCAGACTCGTTTAAACAAGCCATTTGCAACCGCATCGGCAAAGGAAAACTTGTGAATATTGAAACCGTTCTTGCCCGCCCGACCTTCCTTGACGAACTCATTGAAGGGGTTGCTTATACCGTTGTGGGAGGAAATTACACGTATCTTACCGCCCCAAATCAGCAGAGCATTGACCGCGTCGATGACATCATGAACGTTGCTGTGGAATGCCGCTTCGTCGATGCACACGACGCCTTGCAGACCACGGATGTTTTCCGGGCGCGATGAAAGTGCCTCAATGCGAAAGCCCGATGCAAAACGAATGATAAAGCTTGAAATTGCGTTTGTGGAACCGTCTTTACGCTGATCGAAGAAAATGCCGTCCTCAATCGTCAGTATCTCATTCGCAACAGTTTTCGCGAAATGCGCCGCATAACCGATAAACTCGCGGCCCTTCGGCTTGCTGTCGGGAATGTAAAAGCAGTTCTGGCCGCCAGCCGAACGGCGGGCGGCAGCAATCAGAGTGTGGTCCAGCGCTTCGGCAAAAGTGATGCCTGTTCTTCGACCCTTTTCGCAGCCCTTGAGATCGCTATCGTCAGCAAGCCACTCGGACTGGTGATCCATAAGAATGCCATCGGCCAGCGGGTCAAGATCATCGGGGACATCGCCACCACGCAAAAACTCATCCGGCAATTCGGCCGGATCGAGGGGCAACACAGGCGGGTCAATCCACTTGCCTTGCGGCAAGCCGGGAAGCGCTTCAGCCACGGCTCACCTCCATGCAGGCAAGGCCGGTGCCCTTGCACGGCCCGCAATCATTTTTCAGGTCATAGACGATACTCGAAATGCTGCCATCACGACGCCGATTGATCCGCTTGACGGCTTGCCCGATCCCACCGCACCGCTTGCACTGCTCGCTCCGAATTGCCTCGGTCATTCGCTCTTGTCCTCTTTCTTTTTCGGACGAATGCCGAGGAACTCGCGGCGGGCACGGGCAATGGCTTCCTTGGAAATACCGGGTTCGAGCGACAGGGCATCCAGCGCCTTTTCGGCATTGGCCTTCATCTCAGTTTCGATACGACGGGCACTCTCTTCGGCTTCCAGCTTCAGACGGCGGTTGGATGACGTTGCCTGGGCAGCTGAAGCAGCACGCAAGGCATTGGCCAGTTCCATTGCGCCCTTGGGTGAAATGCCGCCTTCGCCTGCGGCTTGCAACACTTCAAAGATCAGCGACTTGATAGCCTCGGCCGCAATGCGCGTGAGATCATCAGACCCTGCCGCATCCATCCTCTGAGAAAGAGTTGATGCGATTTCGCGGGTCTGCTCCAGCCTGCGGGTCATTAGGGATAACTTCAGGGAATAGCGATTGAAGGCCGTAAACGAGGGTATGTCAAAATCAATGCCGTGCTCGCCTTGGATGGCAATCAGCTTGTCACGGAACTCAGGATATATTTCCGTTTGGGTACGGCTATGATCGGCCAGCTCCTGTGCCGCCCAGGATACAACCGCGTCACATTCTTCCGGCAAAAGATCAATCTTGGAAAGTCGCCCGCGTCCCTTGGTCATGTTACTCACCTGCCAAGGATGGCCGGGTCACATCCTCCAACGCGATGTCACGATCAAGATGACGCTTTCCTAGCTTGGTCAGTGTTGCCACCTTGACGGTGCCCGCGTTAATGAGGCTGATGGCACCCAGATTGGCCAGATAGTCCAGCTGCAAATGCACCCACGGACGATCTTGCCGGATGCCGAACACAGGTAAGACAGCATCCTGAATGACATTGCTGGCCAATGTATCATTGGTCTGTTCCGACAAGGCCCGCAGCACGATCAGCCGTGCATCGTCCCGGATTTTCTTTGTGTAATCGATGCCAAGGCTCATTTCTTTGCTTGCTCCACCAAAAGTTCGTTCATGCGCTCGGATGTTGCCCGGATGGGCTTGAGGGTTTCAGCCATGGTGTCGAGGCGGCCACTCATCTTCTCAACGGCCAGCTCCAGCCGGTGGAACGTCTCGTGATCCGGCAAGTGTTTCATCTCGCCTTCAATCGCCTGCACACGACGATCATGCTCTATCAGCTTGCGTTCGGCGGCGACCAAACGCTCATCCAGCTTCTTTTCCCCCGATGACAGGATGGTGCGAAACTGGGTGAGAAGGTTGATGCTGTTGAGGGCCAGCGACAGCAGGACGCCAATGGCAGTCATATCGAGGATCATCGGCAATAGACCTCCCGTTCAACCTCGGTTTGGCAATCAATGCAGCGGGTGGCAGATGGATAAGCCGAGCGCCGGGCTTGCGGTATCACCTTCCCGCACTCTACACATTCAGGTGCGCCGGCCTTTTTGAGATCGGCACGCGCCTGCGCCAATTTGGCATCACGCTCCTGCGCCACCTTCGCCTCGGCTTGCTCAAAATGGACATTACTGAACATTGTCACCTCCAACAGCAGCAGCGCGCCGGGCTTCACAGACTCGTAGGCTATGGCCGTCAGTGAGAAGTGCCGCTCGTGTTTCCGCCTCCGACAGACGACGAAAAGGCACCTTCACGGGCTCGGCGCATTTCTGCTTTGCCACCGCAGGAACCTCGCGCTCGACATAGACTGTCTTCACCACGGGCGGCGGCACATCAGCGCTTATTGAGCAAGCGGACACTGTCAAGGCTGAGGCCACAAGCGCCATCATCCGGCAGAGCTGCATTTTCTTTCTCCAGTTCAGTCGCTCGGCGCTCCGTGGCCGCAATCTGGTCTCTCGCCGCATCTTGCGCGGCCATGGTGGCTTTGAGGTTCGCCGCAATTTTAGCCTGAGCGTCGGCGTTTGATTTTTCAATCTCGGCGCGCCAATAGGCATCGCGTTCGTTTCTGGCCATTGCGGTGGCTGCCGTGACCATGTCGTCAATCTTGGTAATGGCCGCGACTGCACCCCAAACAATGGAGGCAATGGCCGCAAGCACGGCCAGACCGGCGACAATATACTTGCTCATGGTTGACCTCCGGCGGGAGGTTCCGCAAACGGTGGGTCTGGTTTTGGTCCGCGCGTCATCAGATGCATATCAACGCTGCCAAAGCCGCGATGAATGCCCAGAATGCCAACAATCACGGCAACCATG
The DNA here is from genome assembly GCF_014204625.1 of Gillisella vitis. Taxonomy (GTDB): domain Bacteria; phylum Pseudomonadota; class Alphaproteobacteria; order Rhizobiales; family Rhizobiaceae; genus Allorhizobium; species Allorhizobium vitis_F. Next base: position 11,629 of record NZ_JACHLU010000018.1, read on the forward strand.
GACGGGACAGCGATTGAACCAAACTCAACGGCCTTGTCATGAATGGCAGCACCGATGGCGAGGATCAGGATCACCGCCCAAGCCATGGCCGATGACAGCCAGAGCGCTTTTTTTGTCGTGGAGTAGGATGGCTTTTCCATCAATCGTCCTTCCATGTCTGGCGGACCATCCATGCGAAAGGCAAGCCCAGCAAAGCAGCGACAGCCAACGATGACAGAAGGATGCCGGTGATCTTTTTAGCGAGGCTGATCCTCATACGATCGCTGCCTGAAAATGCATGCCGTCACGGCTTTGCGGCGACCAATCACCACCCCACACCCAGTCTTCAGCCTTGAAGGCTGCAACAACACGCGGGTCCATTTCGGGGGTCGGATCACCAAGCCCGTTGCGGGCCGGATCGAAATCAACGGCGCAACCATAGGTGTGCATCGACAATCGTGCTTTGCCGCGCATCTGCCGCCAGTTATAGCCACCACCAATCAGGTTCATGCCAGCGGCATCAATGGCTTTCTGGTTGCGGCCAAAGTCCTCCCAGATCACATTCAACACGCGGGTCAGGCTGTCAGCAACCTTGCTGTGCACCCGCAGGGATTTGATCGTGATGGACTTATCCCAGGAAGCAACCGCCTTCCAAGGGAGGCGAACCAGAACAAGGTTTGCTCGTTCCCATGCCGGATCAGGACCGGCAGAACCTTTGGTGATTTTGAGATTTGCGCCGTAAAAATCGGCTGCCGTTGACTGTGTCGGCCATTTGGACATTTCACTCGCTCCAGTCTCTCCATCGGCGATTGCCGACCACTGGATGCGAGATTTATCGCGCGCGCGCGGATTGCATCATGCCCGCCACGGCGGGCGGGCAATCAGAACATTTCAATCTGGCGGGGGTCTTTTTTGCGGGGGCGCAGCACGGGCTTGTTCTCTCGAACACGTTTCAAAAGCCGTTCAACTGCGCTTTCCGTCAGGCCAAGTCGCTTGGCAACAGCCCGATTTGTCATGCCGCTCTCGACATATCGTCTTACTCGGAACGCACGGGCCAGCGGTACTCTGATATAACCGCCTGGCCACTCTTTGGCCAGACGCAATGCGGCATTCATGCCGATTGTTTCGGGTAATTCCGACCGGGTCGGATCGGCAGGCACGTAGAGCCGCACACCAGCATAAGCCTCCACCAGAGCAAAGAAGTCATCTTCACTCAGCCTTGCCATCAACTCTGCCGTCAGGTCTTCACTCATCGGCCCCTCGCCAACGGATAAGGACACCCTCAAACCTGCTCCCACCATGGCTATCACGCCAGAAGCGACCCATGGTCTCGCGGGCAGTCGCGCCAATTAGCTTTTTCGGCGCGAGGCCAGCCAGCCGGGCCGGATCAAAGCCGTCAGAGACCGCAAACGGCTCGATCTCGTCACGGCGCAATGGCACACCGTCGATTTCGATATAAGCGATGCCAGCGTCCAGTAGGTCGCTGGACATGATGATGATCGGCAGCACCGCAACGCAGACAGGATCTGCAATGAGCTTGCGGCAGTGCCGAGTGCGCATACCGCTATAAAGCTGGATAGGCTCACCGACATGCGAATGGCGGCGGCGGTTGCCACGGATTGTATGTGTCTTGGAGCCGTCCTCGATCTGGGCCGCAAAGAACTTTTTGAAACCGTAGGCGACCATCATTCACCTGCCTTTTTGGGCAAGGCACGCACCCGTTTGCCAAGTGCATTCATGACAATCTGCCATTGGCTGGCTTTTACATCAGCCAGCCAGACCATGTTGATCTCAACCAGCTCAGACACTTCGGCATCAAAGCCCATGCGCGCCATCAGGTTGGCGCGTGGATTAAGGAGCCGCCACTGCGCCCAAGCGATTTTGGCACCATCGCTGGCAAGCCATTCCTGACCATTGAGGTTGCCAAAACCGACACCAGCCTCTCGCGCCAACCATTTCTTCAGGCCTTCAATTGCCTTTCTGGCGTCATCAGCGTGATGCAAGAAACGAACGTGGTCCAAACCTGTCTGGCGTGTGACAAATGCCAGCAGCGCTGCATCGTCGCGGTTCTCAACAATGCCGAGATTGTAACCGGCAATCCAAAGGGCTTGCAGCTTCTTGGCAAACTTGCCCTGCAAGGGTTTGCGCTTGCCCTTTGCGGCTGGTGCAGGCTCAAAGCCCTCATTGCGAAACACCGTCAGCACCGTTTGGCGCTCGTCCTCTGTCATGGCCTTGGTGGATGATTTGCCGGTGATGTTGGTCAGCTTGGCGCGATAAGTGTCATCGTCCAGGCCGAGCTGCTTTTTGGCAACGTGGATTGCTGCGATGGAGGAGGTCATGCCTGATCTCCCGTCATCTTCCATGCATGTTTTGGGAAAGCCCATTTACGCCAACGCATGAAAGCGTCGAATGCTTCGTTTTCATCTGTGGCCTCTGGCACACCAGGCACAAGAAGCACATCGTCAGAATAGCCATGCCGTGCCCTGGCATTAACTATCTCTTCCAGCTCTTCCTTTTCGCCGGAGGCAAAAACGATAACGCCGTCGGGAATTTTATTGTCGTCTTCGGCAAAACGAATAACGCCAGCGCGGTCACAGTAAGCAAATGCAAACATCACTTGATCCTCCTGTCGATTTGATCTGCCACTTTGGTGAGATTGATTTCAGCCAGAAAGGCCGTGCCGACTTCGGTTTCGTCATCCGTGATATGGGCGTAGGTCACGCCCTCCACGGTCGAAATCGGGCAACCTTCCGCGCTATATTCTGCGATCAGAGCAGCGAGGATAATGTCGAAGCGCGATTGTTCGGTGCTCATGCGGCACCTGTCAGCGTGTCAGCAACGTCATAGTCCAACTCAGTCGGGTGGCAGTTTGAAACATGCCGGTCGCCTTCGAACTTGACCTTAACGTAATGGTGGTGAGTGCTGCCTTGGGGTCTGACAACTCCAAAACGGCCAGTTACCGTGTGCTGGACATGGCGACCGATTGGCACGTCAATGCCGTAGTAATTGCGGATGTAATCGTAGCTCATGCTGCACCTGCCAATGCCAACGCCATTTCGGCCATCAGTCTGTCAGCCGCTTGTCTCGAAGGTTTCGGGCAAGGCTCGAAATCTTCGATGGCGTCAAGCTGTTCACTGACACCAAAAATCGCCCCGCACTCATAGCGGACCAGCCGTAGATGCTCCTGCTGTGTGCTTGCTGGCATCGCCGCAAGCCCACAAACAGGGCAGGTCTTTTCAGCTTTGAGTTTTGCGTAAAGGGAGGTCATGCTGCATCTTCCTTCTCTTGAGAGGGACTGGTGACGAAAAATTTCGGGGTGAAAATATGGGCGTAGACGAATTGCACGGTCATGCCCTCAGCCTGAGCTGCCTGCCAAAACGCATCACGGTGGTCAGGGTTCTGAAATACCGAGGCGATGGCTTTCGCCTCGGTTGCGCGGAAACTGTGACCGAGCAACACGCCAGCCGCCGTGCAAAGCGCATAGCCTTGGCTGTAGATGGACATGGCGCGCTGATCCATCTGGTTCACCCCTTCAAAGCCGAAGTTTCAAGCTCAAGGGGTTCAATCACGAACGCTTCGCCGTCAGACGAAATTGTTACCCCGCTGATCAGTCCTGCTTTTGCAGGATCGGCCAGCATGGCGTCCTTGTTGATCTCCTCTTTCCTGCGGACAAAGAGATCAAAGCCAAGCTGTTTGCAGGCGGCAATGACAGCATCAACACCCTTGATCTTGACGGATGGTGCGAGAGAGCGCCACTTGATGATGCCCGTTCCAAACTCATGGAATTTTACTTTTCCGTCGTTCGTCAGAGTATTTCGGTTTGCTTCGCACCAGACCTGAACACCCTTTTCATGCTCCATCAGCTCGGCCATCAAATCAGCCGTATCCGTCTCAAATTTCTCGCCAGCGCGGCGGATGACTTCATCAGAAATGGCCTTTTGAGCCGCTATTTCGCGGCGCAATGTGCCGATACGGCCAACCGACCACACTGCATCCTCTCTGCTTTGAGGCACACGAGAGATGGCTTTCGCCTTACTTTTCGATGTTGCTTTCATCTTATCGTCCTACATTTCTAAGGTCTTTAACGGCGCTTCGAACGCCCTTTGAGGGGGAAAGGAGGGCGTCAAGCGCCCGCCTTTCATGCGGCATCGCCTCCATCAGGCGATTGCTTCGGTTTCTGAGAGGGCCGCAGCAGAACCACATTGCTGTGCTCTGGAAGAGCCAATGCCAAAGCCCGCAGCGACTGCTCAGAGACCTTGATTTCAGCCAGAGCTTCTATGCAGCGGGACAGTTCCGCGACCTGACCAAGAAAGATAGTAATGTCGCTGACCAACTCCGGTGACATATCAATGCCTGTGGTATTGTACGGCTCAAGCCGGATGCGCAGATGATCGAGCATAATGGATGGCAACGTCATCAGCGTTTGCCCCCAAAATCAGGCCTGACGATTTTGGCGTCCGCACCTTCTGCCAATCTGGTGAACTGCTTAGTAGCAAGCTGATCTACGACCACACGCCCGGCCTTCCCGGCCTCCGCCAGCCGATGCACGGCCAACTCACTTTCTTGGTTCTTTGCCAGCTTTGCCAGCAATCCCAGAAATTGGCCGATTTCGACCAATTCGGCTTCGGCAATATGGCGACCACTGGAGAGATCATTGGCGATGGCGTCGAGTTCCCGAGAGAGGATCATGCCATATCCTCCACATCACGGTTCTTCCATGCGGCCTGAATATCTTTCAGGCTCACGTCGGTGCCAGCCCCAAGCGCTACCATCTTCGCCATGCGCATGGTCTTTTCGATCTGGCGGAACGCGCCACCCTTGAGGCCAATGCCCATCAGAAACTTGATGCAGGCCGGATCGGTGATGTTCCAGGCGGCGATGTAGGTTTGCAGATCCTCAGGGTAAGGCTGCTCTCGTTGCAAGCGCTTGCCGATACGGCTTTTCAGCTGGGCATAGCTTTGACCTTTGCGGGTGCTGGAAAAGCGGCTGTAAACCTCGGAATTACCAACGACAGCCACGCCGCATTTGTACACGTCCACGAAATGGCGAAGCTGGTTGAGCGCTTCATCATTCAGGTGCTGGCCCTCATCGACAATCAGCAACGTGCCTTCACCAGCGCGCTTCAGCTTCATGCCAATGGCACGAGCAAGTTTTGCCGGGTTGTTTTCCTGAACGCCGAGTTGCTCGGCCAGTTCAGTCAACATGCCGTGTACAGTCTTGGTGCTTTCCGAAACTGTAGCGTGATAAACATGTGGGCGGGTGTTTGTATAATATTCGCAGGTGGCCGTTTTGCCCATACCCGCGCCCAGCGTGATCATGACAAGGTCAGGGCAAATCTGCGCCCAGGTCAACGTCTCCTGCACCTCAGACGTGCCGCGAAGGTTCATGAAATTTGGAGATTTCGGGATCATGGCCGCAACGCTGGCGCTGGCTTCCAACGCATCCAACCATTGCTCAATCGTGGTGTTATGCGCGTCCAATCGCCCCTCGTAGCGACCCGAAAACCATTGACTGAAGGTGCCTTCCTTCATGCCGGATCGGCGGGTGACTTCCGCCTTTGTCCAACGATACTGGCGGGCAACCTCAATCACCCGGTCAATCAGCGACCACCACTTTTCAATATCGGCCTCGGTCTTGTTGGCCGAAACCTCGGGTGCCTGCACGGGACGCTCCCATGATGTGGCATTAAACTGGCCATTCACGGCACTTGTGTTGATCATCTTATTCATCTATCTTCTACCCTGTTTTGTTGGCCTCTTTGGGCCGGTTTTAGGCAGTCTTCGGACTGCTCTTTTTTTGCCCGACGTTTTCCGTCGAGTTATTCCCTTTTGGGAATTCAATGATCCCACCGCCCTGAACTAGGCCCAGTGCGCGGGAAAAACTGTCTTCGAAATGCTGATCGGAAACCGCGTCTACGGGCGCTTCCACCTGCTGACTGCGCGTGATGAGCCGGGTCACGGTTGGCCGGATTTTCTCAGGTGTCTGCGGCTCTGCTGGTTTGGACCCCTTGTAATAAATCTCACCAAGCTGCTGCGCCGTCAGTGCGGCTTCCGCCTCGGCCTTGGCGGCAACGGCCTTGCTGTGGGTCTTTTGGGCACGGGCGTGCAGACGGGCATCATCCATGTTGTCAAAGCCTGCATCGGCAAGGCATTCCGCTTCGCAGATCATCCGGTTTTTCAGGTCGTAGACCTTGATGGGCTTATGCAGCGCATCGGGATCGAAGCGGATGATGACCTGCTTTCCAGCACATTCGTTCAGTGCACGGTTCCAATAGCGGTTGCCTTGGAAATGCACCGCGCCGCTGGCCTTCTGGGTCTTGATCGCCTCGGAGGCCAACAACCACAATGCGGCCTGCGCCGTGGATGGCACCCGCACAATGGTCGATGGTGCCGCCATGGATGCGGCAAAGGTTTCGTCAAAGCTGCGGCCCTTGCAGTTCTCCGCACGGCGTCCAGCTTGGGCGTTGTGCTCGGCAATCTGGGCGGCCACATGCGGGCGAAAATCGTCCAGCGGGATGGCCCGTTCCATGTAGTTTTCAGGCTTCGCATCTGGCTTGTTGCCCGTGTATGCTCCGGCACAGAACGGATGCTTCGCAATCTTTTCAGCAAGGTCACGCCATGCCCGTTCAATTGGCTTGGACTGGCCGGAATATGGCCGGGTCCAATGCACGTTAACCCCCAACGTGGTCAGCAAACCGCGAGGATCTTCTGGCTTCACCTTAAAACGGAAACGATTGACAGTGCCGCCCGTGATCCATTTGCTCGCGAAAGCCTTGCCGTTATCGAGATAGATGTCTTCGGGAATGCCAAAGGCTTCCACCATGTCGCCAATGACCAGCCGAACCGCTTCCCACGTTTCGGCCTCGGCCAGCCGCCAAGCCAAAACCTTGCCGGAAAACAGATCTTGAATACCAATGAGGAACATGCGCACGGGCTTTTTCGACCATGGCACCGAAACAAACACGTCGATCTTATGGCCGTCCATGTTGACCATCTGCATGGCATGGAGGTGTGACCGGCTGCGGCGCTGTGGCGGATGCAACGCCTTGGCCTTATCCTTGCCGCCACGCTTCAGCAGTGTCACGGCCTTACCAACCTCACGTTCAAAGCGGCGGCGCAAAGAGCGTTCAGACGGGATCGGCTCCCATTTCTCACGCTTGGCAACGGCCATCATGCGGCGGTAGCATTCCGAAAAGGCAGGCTTCTCTGGCCGCAGATAGTCGGACTTCAGCACCTTCCATGCTTCGGGATGAACGTCAGCCATGTCAGCGACAACACCGTCAACAGCTGGTGAGAACGATGGAGCCAAAGCCGCCAGCCAGTCTTCCCGGTCCAGCCCCTCGGTCAAAGCCTTCCACTCGTAATAGGCTGATTTCTGGACACCAGCGTCCGAGGTGGCAATAGCAATCGCCGCCGTGCGGTTCACGCCTCTTTGCGCTGCCAGTGCTTCAACACGGCAAAGCACTTCAAAGCGGGTTTTACAGATGTCTCTATGCTCGTTTGAAAGCCTTTCAAACCGTGCCCAAAGCTGGTTTTTACGGTTGCGGATCGCATCCCATTCTTCCGCTGTGGCGGGTGATGCCACCATATTGATCCGCGCTTGCGCAGCCTGTGGCAACAGAGAGATATGGAATTGCCACACCGGCTTGGTCGCACCTTTGACCTGACGGGCAAGTGTTGGATGCTCACGCCAGTTCACTGCTTCGCGCTTCAGGCCGGTCAAGCTTGGCGGCAGGTCTGGCAATTTCATGCCTGCCAGATCAGCAAGGGAAAACCATTCAGTCATGATTGTCCTCTTTTTGAGAGAACAACTGGACGCGCACTCTGGCGGCGGATTTCCGCCTCAATGCGTTTGCGCTCCTGACGCAGCCTTGAAATCTCGGCAAGCCGGGCCTCATCGCCAATCAGCACCGTCACGCCCTGTACAGAGGCAACCTCATCCCAAAGCCAGAGCGCACCCGTGGCATGGACAAAGGCAGTGAAGCGGATCAGCGTCACATCATGGCCGTTGCGGCTTTCGGCCGTGTAGGCGTCCAGTGTGGCCTTGCTGATATTGGGCAAGCCCAGATATTGCGCCATGCGGGCTGCAATGGTTGGCCGGTCATATTCGCACTCGCGGATCGCACGGGCCATAGCCCGTTTGATCTTGGTGCGATAGCGATCAATATCAACCTGTTGCGCACCATCACGAACCGGGAAAACCGGCTGAGAAAAGAAGTCGAGCTGGGAGGGATCGGGCTTGGTCATTCGGCAGCCTCCCGAATATCATCCATCATGCCGATTGAAATCAGGAAGCTTTGCCGGGTGGCATCATCCGCATCCTTCCACGCCTTTTGCAGCGTGGAGAGAAGAACAGCCTGCTTGGTCGCCGGATCAGCCTGCACCTTGGGTTCCGCCATAAAGGACAAAACCTTTTTGACGTCCGGTTCAGTCTCAAGTGCCTTCACAATCGCTGCCTGTTCAGTCGGCCCCTTCTTGGCAAGCTTCAAAAGTAAGGATTGATCGTCAGCAAAGGGTGTTCCGCGCAGTGCTGCCCGCAACGGTGGATAGAGGTTCTGACCGATGGTGTTTACATATTTATACGTGCGTTCACCAAAGCCGAGGCGCTCTTGAACGCGCTGCGAAAGCTCTTTGCCGGGGGCTTGAAAAACGGGGCAATCGTTGCCCTGTTTCTTGGGGCGACCACCCTTCGGATCAATCTTGCCATGCTGCTCTTCCCACAATTCGCGGAATGTCAGCACGAACACAGCCCGATCCAGCTTGGAAAGCTCGTTGCGATAAAGGTTCTCAGACAGCTCAATCAACTGCCCTTCCGTCGCATCGGCAGCAACAACAATCGCGTCAATCTCGCTCCATTGGTTCAGCTCTGCTCCCCGCTTACGGTGCCCACCAGCAACCAATGTATAAGGTGTTGCACCCTTGTTGGCCGCAGGCGTCTTGCGCACAGTAATCGGGTTGATCAGCCCGCGCTCTGCCATGGATGCCGCGATAGCGAGGGCATGGTCTTCATCCACCGGGCGGGCACGGGTGCCAACATGGATGCTGGAAATTGGAATACGGACAAACTCAGCCATCAGGCGGCATCCTCAATACGGGCGTACAGCGATGCCTGCGCAGCCGCAGCCATCTTGCAGTAATGCCTCTCGAAACGTGGGGTTTGCAGGCGGACATCAATGGTGCGGAGCGCCCGATTAACGGCCTCACGGGACCGCTCTTGATGCTCCACCACCCGTCGCTTGGGGATTAAAAACACCCGCACCATCATATGGATGACCACCTGACGGGCCAGTGCCGCATCAAACCATTCATGCGGCGGATCAATGATTGTCTGCACCGACAAATGCGGAAAGCCGTCACGCACTGCCAGCACGCAGGCATGAAACGCGCCGTCATGCATTGCTGCCTGGGAGTGAAGGTTCAGCATGGCTGAGCCTCATCCTTGGTCGGCAATCCCAGAATAGAACGCAGAACCAACAGAACCTGCTCTCTTTCGAGAGCTAGGTTCAGTCCGCTGTTTTCAGAAATTTCAGCATAAGCATCACGGAAACACTTGCTCAGCGGATTTCTCCGCCTATTCAATTGCGCAATCACTTCCGCCGCTGTGGGTGTGTGGCTTTCACGTTCACCAGCAATGCCTAAAATAATCCAATCAAGAGATGCGGCGTCGTTGTTGATTGCAAAATCAACCACAAGGTCGAGCGGTATGACTTTTGTCCTGCGCCATGTCGCGACAGCGGTATCCGGAAGTCCCAGCATTCGGCTGAGTTGCTCATCATCCGCCAAGCCACTCCAGACGGTCATTCGATTGATGATTGCAGATACATCCAGTATCACCGCATCACCCAGCACGGGGCAAATGCGATCCGATGACGGCACGAAAGGCGATTTGATGACAATTTCAGATTGACGATTTGTCATTGTACGACTCATTTTTTTGATGAATATTTTGCGTGTGGCGCGGACAGCTGGACTGGACAGCCGGAACGAGAGTTCTTCTTCAAGGGAGGGCTTTCTGTTCTGCCGGTGTAAACCCGGATGCTAAAGGCTAGAACAGCGGGCCGTCCGCACCACACCTCAGGCCGCTTCACTCATCGAGTTGTTGCGGCGTGAATGACGATAATTTTCGGAAGGTTGCGGGCTTAAGCGCCGTCCATCAGCAAAATAGCGCGAGGGCCACAGCAGATGCGGACGGGTTTTAAGGGCGGCAGCAATCGCACGCTCACCAGCAAGATGCGGTTCATGAACCGCATTCCCGGCAGTGCCAGTCGGCAAGTTATAATCCCCGTCGATCTTGGCCAGCGTGAGCTGTTTCACGATCAACTTGCTTTTGATGCGCGCAACCTCTTCCAACCGCTTGCGCATAGCGCGGCTGGTCTTGCCCATGGCGGGATCACAATGCATAAGTAAATCCTTGATCCAGAGAGGAGACCATGGCCGGTCTCCTTTTTTGGGGTGGTGTAATCTGTGAACACAGAAAGGAGTACCCATTTTTTGGGATCTTGTAAACCCATAAAATGGGTACTTTTCTTATGTCTGAAGAAAAATCCTATTTAAAACCGATTGGGAAAAGGCTTATGGAAGTGCGTGAAAGGCTGGGGTTTAAAAACCGTGAGCTTTTCGCTGTGGCCTATGGCATTTCAAAAAAGACATATGAAAAATATGAGCAAGGTTCTTCCGAGTTGCCGACCAAGTTATTGCTTTGGCTGCAAAATGAACGTGATGTGAACCTGAATTGGCTTATCACCGGAGAAGGTGAAATGTTCGAAGCCTCATCGGCCGCTTTGGATGCAAATGCGGCTCAAATGCTCAATGGTTTTCAGAAGCTGCCGCCCGATCTCCAGCGGGACTTGCTGGAGATCATGCGCATGGACCTTAGGCGCGCAGGACTTTTATAAGCAGCGGCATAAGCTCACTTTCTTCTTCGTACACCATAAATTGCACGTCGCCATAAGCGATGCGCACAGCAGCTTCCAGATCGTCAATCGACCTGGCTAATTTTGACTGCACACTGGTGCTGACAGGCGTTGCTGCCAGCAACGACAGAAACTCACGTCTCTGCATAATATACCCCACAAATACGCTATAAAAACAATATGATGCGCTACGACAAAAGTACGGCGCGTCATTGCGCACTGGCAAGAGCAATTCGTGAAATTTATATTTTAATACTTTCGAACTTAAAGTTTCGAAGGGCAAATCCCATAAATTTGAACGGGCAAATAACTTATTTTCCACTACCAAACTTTAAGTTTTTTATGTGAATAAACTAACGATATATCCATTAGCATAATTTAATATTCAATACATATCAAGGGGTATTGAATGGATGCGCAGAAGGGTATCGTTGGTTTTCTGACATCGCTGTCCAGTGACCAACTGCGCGTAGCCGAGCTGATGGCTGGCTGTTACGATTGCCCGGTTTTCAATTCCTGTAAGGCTGGACAGGAATTCGTTGCAAAGCCGAAAGCAGCGGCAGAGTTTGTACAGGATCACGCGCCGCGATCCTCGATATGATACCAATGATCCTGCCTATCCTCGCAAGATCATCAATGTTCTCGTCGTTCAGCATTGCCTCCATGGGAGGACGATCACGCAACACGTCAGGCGACACACCAAAAACGGATGCGATGGATTCAATGGTCTTTGTGCGCGTAAAAGCACCTCTTTCAATCGCTGAGATCGTCTGGATGGATTTCCCGCAACGCTGCGCCAACTCTCCCTGCTTCATGCCGCACGCCTGCCGCCAAGCTTTGATTTGATATGTTGGGTTACGCATGGGACGCCTACCTATAGCCAGGCGATCATATAAGACCTGATCCGGCAGATCGTTAACTGTTCATAAGTTGCGGTAAAATCGAGTTGTGCAACTTCTTGACCGCTTCTTTTTGCGATACAAACGCAGTGTTTTCGACTTTAAGGATGTGGGGATTATGCAAAATTTTGTTGGTTTTTTGGGATTAGCCGCCATCGGTTTTTTCCTATGGAGTATTTGGGGCGTGGTGTTCGCCAAAGGGAGGCGCATCCGTAAACTCAAGCTGTCAGGTGCGGGTCTATTCGTGATGATCTGCACTGCTGTGATCTCGGGGCAATATAATAACGCCGCTCGTGACGCTGGCTTTAATGATGCAGCAGACCAGATTGCAGCCCAAAATGCGGGCATTGCAGATCCTGCCGTTTGGCAGGCGCGAAAAATCGAAGCCAAACAATTGGCAGCAGATCAGGCCGCCCGTGAGCACGCCGAGGCCGAAAAACAGGCCAAAGCCTTAGCGGAAGAAAAAGCCCAAAAGGACGCAGAGGAGTTGGCCGCACAGGAACGAACCAAGCAACTGGCAGCAGAGCAAGCCAAGGTCGCCGCAGAAGAAAAGGCCAAAAAGGACGCAGAGGAATTGGTCGCCCAGGAGAAAGCCAAGCAGGAAAAAGAGATCGCGGCAAAGGCAAAGGCAGAGCAATGCCGACAGGATATTCAGTGCTGGGCCGAGGAGGCATTCGTTGCAGCATCCTCAGCCTGTACCGTCGCCGTGCAGTCTCTGGCCAAATGGGACTATGAATGGACCGACGGCTGGACGGAGCCAAAGTTTGCGCGCTATCGCTGGAAGAATAAAGATAAGGGTATCGTCACCTATATGGGGGATAAGCTCAAACTCCAGAACGGCTTTGGTGCCTGGAAGCGCGTGAGCTACTCCTGTGATTATGATCCCGGCCTGAAGGCCGTGCTGTCTGCCCAAGCGCTCTAAAAATCTTGAAATTTACTTGCCCGAAAGATTGGCCCAAAGCTCTAATTTTCCGGGCAATGCTGGACTTTTCAAAACTGCGAGAACGTTGAAATTAAGCTTTTGATTTTTATTGTTTTTATGATCTTTGAGCGAGAAAAGCCCACGTTGGACTTTTCTCAATTGCTCTTTTCACCGATTTCCGTCACAAAAGGCGTGTCTGGCAGCGATCAGCTTAAAACCTTACAGCCTAACATTTTCAATGATTTGAAGACCCTCAAACCCCATTTGAAGCCGTTTTACGGTATCGCTTGAAGCCTAGCCAGATTTTGCGCTATCCTACCCGGAAGGGCGACAAATGATCTCGATCGGCTGTCAAAACCACCGCAGGCGACAAACCGGAAAATTCAGGGTAATCGTTTGAAATCAAACACTTTCCCAGATATTCCCGTCAAATAGCGGATATTCCCATATTTCCGGATACTCATGTCAGACAACAGTGTTGCGCCTGATGATAGAGCATCTTCCAGCCTGTGCTTGTTTGAAAGGGTGGTTCATTCAAGCCGTCTACGCTTGCAGATTGCATGAGAATCAGATCCAGAACTGCTGTCGCACTCCATATCATTCATTTTATCTCGATGAAAAGACGAAGGTTTTATTGGGTAACATTTCCGATACGCTGTAGTGTGGTTATTAACAAATCGTTACTTCGGTTTTATCGAAAATCAGGGACAACCGTCGTTTAAGGGTCTGGTTTCTTAAGAAATTCCCTTTACTTTGCCGTGCATCATTGGTTCGTCAAAGCTTGGCTTAGTCAATCGATTAAATTGGAAGGCACCTTCAAATCCGCCTTGTCCTTGATCAATCGGAGGATTAAAGGTCCAATTTGACGCACTGCACTCCGAGGAGGAGCGCCCTATATCCCTTCATTCCAAGGATGGAATGCAATTGAACGCCGTGAGGACGAGATGGCGAACGTGACAAAACAACGGCCTTTGTCGCCGCATCTGCAAGTATACAAGCTGATTCCAACCATGGCGATGTCCATCATACATCGCATCACGGGTGGAGCCTTGTATTTTGGTACCGCGCTGGTTGCCTGGTGGCTGATTGCCGCTTCAATCGGTGCCGATTATTATGATTGGGTCTCCTGGTTCATGGGAACCTTCATTGGCAGGATCGTGCTGTTCGGTTTCAGCTGGGCGCTGATTCATCACATGCTGGGCGGCCTTCGCCATTTCATGTGGGATCTGGGCTTTGGCTATGAAAAGCATTTCAACACAATGCTGGCCAAGGCAACCGTGGTTGCTTCCGTTGTCCTGACCATTCTGGTCTGGATCATCGCTCTGATCATTCGCTGAGAGGTTTTATCATGGATATGCGTACGCCACTCGGCAAGGTTCGCGGCCTTGGTTCTGCCAAGGATGGTACTGAACATTTCTGGCGCCAGCGGGTGACCGCCGTTGCCAATGTGCCGCTGCTTCTGTTTTTTATCGGCTTCATGCTCACCCACGCTGGCGCGCCTTACGCCGATGTGGTGTCGGCTCTGTCCAACCCGATGGTTGCGGTGGTGATGGGGCTGGTCGTTCTGTCGGGTCTCATCCATATGAAGCTCGGCATGCAGGTCATCATCGAGGATTACATTCACAATGAATTCGTGAAGATTGTACTCCTGATGCTCAATACATTTTTCGTGATCATCACGGGTGCGCTCTGTCTTTTCGCCATCCTCAAGATCGCGTTTGTAGGATAATTCATCATGGCATCGACAAACTCTTCCAAAGACGCAGGCCCAACCATCAACGGCCGCACCTATACCTATGTGGATCACGCCTATGACGTGGTTGTGGTGGGGGCTGGTGGCGCTGGCTTGCGCGCAACATTGGGCATGGCCGAGCAGGGCTTCAAGACCGCCTGCATCACCAAAGTGTTCCCGACCCGCTCGCACACCGTTGCAGCGCAGGGTGGCATTGCCGCTTCGCTCAACAACATGACGCCGGATTGCTGGCAGTGGCACCTTTACGATACCGTCAAGGGCTCTGACTGGCTCGGCGACGTGGACGCCATGCAATATCTGGCCATGGAAGCGCCCAAGGCGGTGTATGAGCTGGAACATTACGGCGTTCCCTTCTCCCGTAACGAAGAAGGCAAGATTTATCAGCGCCCCTTCGGCGGCCACATGCAGAACTATGGCGAAGGCCCGCCGGTACAGCGCACCTGTGCTGCTGCCGACCGTACCGGCCACGCCATCCTGCACACGCTCTATGGTCAGTCGCTGAAGCACAATGCGGAATTTTTCATTGAATATTTCGCGCTTGATCTGATCATGGCCGAAGATGGCCGCTGCACCGGCGTTGTCGCGTGGAACCTCGACGATGGCACAATTCATCGCTTCTCCGCCAAAATGGTGGTGCTGGCGACCGGCGGTTATGGCCGTGCTTACTTCTCGGCAACCTCTGCCCATACCTGTACCGGCGACGGCGGCGGCATGATTGCCCGCGCTGGCCTGCCGCTTCAGGATATGGAATTCGTACAGTTCCACCCAACCGGGATTTACGGCGCTGGCTGTCTGATTACCGAAGGTGCGCGCGGCGAAGGCGGCTATCTGGTCAATTCGGAAGGTGAGCGCTTCATGGAGCGTTATGCACCGTCTGCCAAGGATCTTGCCTCGCGTGACGTTGTTTCGCGCTGCATGACGTTGGAAATCCGCGAAGGCCGTGGCGTTGGCAAGAACAAGGATCACATCTTCCTGCATCTTGACCATCTTGACCCAGCCGTTCTGCATGAGCGTCTGCCCGGTATTTCGGAAAGCGCCAAGATTTTCGCAGGCGTGGACGTGACCCGCGAGCCGATCCCGGTTCTGCCAACCGTTCACTACAACATGGGCGGCATTCCAACCAACTACTGGGGTGAAGTGCTGAACGCCGATGCCAATAACCCGGAACGCATCGCACCCGGCCTGATGGCTGTGGGCGAAGCCGGTTGCGCATCTGTGCATGGGGCCAACCGTCTCGGCTCCAACTCATTGATCGACCTTGTGGTGTTTGGCCGCGCTGCTGCTATTCGCGCTGCCGAAGTCATTGATCGTGCATCGCCCATTCCGGCGCTGAACATTGATGCCTGCAACAGGATCATGGAGCGGTTCGACAAGATCCGCTATTCCAACGGCTCGACCCCAACGGCGGTGCTACGTGACAAGATGCAGCGCGCCATGCAGGAAGATGCAGCCGTGTTCCGCACCCAGGAAGCGCTGGAAAGTGGCTGCCGCCGCATCTCGGCGATCTGGAAGGAAATGCCGGACATCAAGGTCACCGACCGCTCACTGGTGTGGAATTCCGATCTGGTGGAAACGCTGGAGCTGCATAACCTGATGGCCAATGCCATCACCACGGTGTATGGCGCGGAAGCCCGCAAGGAAAGCCGCGGCTCGCACGCCCGTGAAGACTTTGTCGATGGCCCGTTCGGGGGTCGTGATGACGTGAACTGGCGCAAGCATACGTTGGCATGGGTCAATGAGGCGGGTGATGTGAAGCTGGATTACCGTCCGGTTCATACCGAGCTTCTCGCCGATGGGATCGATCCCAAGAAGATCGAGCCCAAGGCCCGCGTGTATTGATGTGAGGATCTCATCATGGTTGAACTGACTCTCCCCAAGAATTCTCAGGTCAAGCCGGGCAAAACCTGGCCGAAGCCATCGGGTGCCAAGAATTTGCGCGAATATCGCGTTTATCGCTGGAGCCCGGATGATGCTGAAAATCCCCATATCGACACCTATTATGTCGATATGGATGATTGCGGCCCGATGGTGCTCGATGGTCTGCTCTATATCAAGAACAAGATCGACCCGACTCTGACCTTCCGCCGTTCCTGCCGTGAAGGCATTTGTGGCTCCTGCGCCATGAATATCGATGGCACCAACACGCTGGCCTGCACCAAGGGCGTGGATGAGGTGAATGGCACCGTCAAGATCTATCCGCTGCCGCATATGCCGGTGGTCAAGGATCTGGTGCCGGATCTCAGCCATTTCTATGCGCAGCATCGCTCGATCGAGCCTTGGCTGAAGACGGTGTCGCCTGCTCCTGCCAAGGAATGGAAGCAGAGCCATGAAGACCGTTTGAAGCTGGATGGTCTGTACGAATGCATTCTCTGTGCCTGCTGCTCGACCTCCTGCCCGAGCTACTGGTGGAATGGTGATCGTTACCTCGGCCCGGCTGTGCTGCTGCAAGCCTATCGCTGGCTGATTGACAGCCGTGATGAAGCCAAGGGTGAGCGTCTGGACAATCTGGAAGACCCCTTCCGTCTGTATCGCTGCCACACTATCATGAACTGCGCGCAAGCCTGTCCGAAGGGGCTTAACCCAGCGAAGGCGATTGGCGAAATCAAGAAAATGATGGTTGAGCGCCGGCTGTAATCTGCGTTGAAGCCGCCGGGTCTTGCCCGGCGGTTCACTTTATTTTGATCATGAAACGGGTGTTCACCCGGTGTTGCAGGTGGTCAATAGGCCTGAACAGCAATGGTGTCTTGATTTAGGATCGGTATTGACGTTATTTTGCCTGCGTCTGGCGGCAAGCTGTATCAAGATGACAAAACAACCGGGAGTATGAGGATGAATCTGAAATTTGCGGCGACAGGTCTGGCGGTCGTACTTTCATTGGCCGGATGTCAGCGCACATCGAATGATTACGGTTCATCATCCTTGCCGCCGTTGCAGGCGCAGCCGGTTTCTCCTGTTCAATCTGGAGAATTGCCGCCTCCGGGTGTTCAAGGTTCGCAATTTCCAGCCGCGCCGACAAACCAGACCGCAGCCTTGACGCCAAATGCGCCGCCGCCGGGTGGTGCTATGGACTTTACCAAGGAACAGCTGGTTGGAAACTGGCGTGTGGCCAATGGTGCCTCAACCTGTGACATGTTCCTGACGTTGACCAATCTCGGTGGCGGTTCGCGTGGCGGTACGCGCCGTTGCGTTGGTCCGTTGACCACCATGGGCGCATGGGATGTTGCCAACAAGCAACTGTTGCTCAAGGATCGTGATGGCAATGTGATTGGCACGCTTTACAAGACGGCTGAAAACCAGTTCAGCGGTTCGACAAGCAGCGGTCAGCCTGTCAGTCTGAGCCGTTAGCCCCCGCCTTTCCGATTTCTATCGTTCTGCCTGCCCGCATCTGTGGGGCAGGCACTCGCTTTTGCGGAGTTCTCCATGCAGCCGATGCCCGATTACACTCTCAGCGTCAGCGAGGCGCTGAAGGCGCGGACACAATCCGGTGAACTGGTGGCAGACCCTGCTCAAATGCAGGTGGCAGCAAAGCTTGACCGCATTCTCAGTGAGTTGAAAGAGCGAAAGCCCGCCAGTAAATCCTCCGCTTTGGGGTGGATTTTTGCCAGACGCAGCAAGGCGAAGTCCCCGATCAAAGGGCTTTATGTTTACGGCAGTGTTGGCCGTGGCAAGACCATGCTGATGGATCTGTTTTTCTCGATGGCTCCGATTGAGAAAAAGCGTCGGGCGCATTTTCATGAATTTATGGCGGATGTGCATGGCCGCATTCATGCCCATCGTCAGAAATTGAAAAATGGCGAGACAAAACAGGCGGACCCCGTGCCGCCTGTGGCCGAGCAGCTTGCGGCGCAGGCCGAATTGTTATGCTTTGACGAATTTACAGTGACCGACATTGCCGATGCCATGATTCTGTCACGGCTGTTTACCGAATTGTTTGCCCGCGGCTGCATTCTGGTGGCCACATCCAATGTTGAACCCGATAATCTTTACCCCGATGGCTTGAACCGCAGCCTGTTTTTGCCTTTTGTCGGCCTTCTCAAGCAGTATGTCGAGGTTTTATCGCTGGACTCGCCCACCGATTATCGCATGGAAAAAGTTGACCATCTGCCGGTCTATCTGGCACCCGCTGATGTGACCGCAGATGTTGAAATGGACCGTGCCTGGCGTGTGATGACCAAAGGGCGGCCGGAGCAGTCGGTCGAGATTCAGATGAAGGGGCGCGTGGTGCCCGTGCCGCGTGCCGTTGATAAATTGGCTCGGTTCACATTTGCGCAATTGTGCGAGCAGCCGCTGGGCGCCAGCGACTACCTTGCGATTGCAGATCGCTTCGATACGGTGTTTATCGACCACATTCCTTATCTCGGTCCACAAAAGCGTAACGAAACCAAGCGCTTCATTATTTTGATCGATGCGCTTTACGATCACAAGGTTCGTCTTCATGCCTCTGCTGCGGCCCAGCCTGAGGCATTGCTGAGCGAGAAAAAGGGCACGGAAGGTTTTGAGTTTGACCGTACGGCGTCGCGCCTTTTTGAAATGCGCTCAAGTGACTATCTGAATGAAGGTAAATCAGATATTGCTGAAATGTGAAGATTTCGTGACGAATTTTCTTACGTTTACGTAAGAATTTATTACTCTAACCGATTGAAAAATAACATCACATAAATATCGGTTGCGTTTTTTTTTCTGTCGGGCTATGCGATTGAACGCAATGGCTGGCCCTGACCCTTTGGTGCTCGCCTTGGTTTTGGATCTAAAAGGAAGCATTTCAATGGCGCGCAACAAAATCGCACTTATTGGTTCTGGAATGATCGGCGGCACGCTGGCTCATCTGGCTGGCCTCAAGGAATTGGGCGACATCGTCCTGTTCGACATCGCTGACGGTGTGCCGCAGGGTAAAGGTCTGGACATCGCGCAGTCCTCGCCTGTTGAAGGTTTTAATGCCAAGCTGACCGGTGCCAGCGACTATTCCGCCATCGAAGGTGCTGACGTTTGCATCGTCACCGCAGGCGTTCCACGCAAGCCTGGCATGAGCCGCGATGACCTTTTGGGCATCAACCTCAAGGTTATGGAGCAGGTCGGCGCAGGCATCAAGAAATATGCCCCGAACGCTTTTGTCATCTGCATCACCAACCCGCTTGATGCGATGGTCTGGGCTTTGCAGAAATTCTCCGGCCTGCCAGCCAACAAAGTTGTCGGCATGGCTGGTGTTCTCGACTCGTCGCGTTTCCGCCTGTTCCTCGCTGAAGAATTCAACGTTTCTGTTCAGGATGTGACGGCTTTCGTTCTCGGCGGTCACGGCGACACCATGGTGCCTTTGGCTCGTTACTCCACGGTTGCCGGTATTCCTTTGACCGATCTGGTCAAGATGGGCTGGTGCTCGGCTGAGCGTCTCGAGCAGATCATTCAGCGGACCCGCGATGGCGGTGCTGAAATTGTTGGTCTTCTCAAGACCGGCTCTGCCTTCTATGCACCTGCTGCTTCGGCAATTGAAATGGCTGAATCCTACCTCAAGGACAAGAAGCGCGTTCTGCCTTGCGCTGCCCACCTCACGGGTCAGTATGGCGTGAACGACATGTATGTTGGCGTTCCAACAGTGATCGGTGCTGGCGGCGTTGAGCGCATCATCGAAATCCAGCTGGACAAGGACGAAGAAGCGGCCTTCCAGAAGTCTGTCGGTTCGGTTGCTGGCCTCTGCGAAGCCTGCATCGCAATCGCTCCGGCTCTCAAGTAATCGCCTCCGGCTCAAAAATTAGGACCAGACGATGAATATTCATGAATATCAGGCCAAAGCTCTGTTGAAGAGCTTTGGTGCACCGGTTGCCGAAGGTGTGGCAATCTTTTCTGCGGACGAAGCCGAAGCTGCTGCAAAGCAGCTTCCTGGCCCGCTTTATGTGGTCAAGAGCCAGATCCACGCTGGTGGCCGCGGCAAGGGCAAGTTCAAGGAACTCGGCCCAGACGCCAAGGGCGGCGTTCGTCTTGCTTTCTCGATCGACGAAGTGAAGGCCCACGTTGCTGAAATGCTCGGCAACACGCTGGTGACCAACCAGACCGGCCCCGCTGGCAAGCAGGTGAACCGCCTGTACATCGAAGACGGTGCAGACATCGAACGCGAACTTTATCTGTCGCTGCTCGTAGACCGCGCTGTTGGTCAGGTTGCTTTCGTGGTCTCCACCGAAGGCGGCATGGACATTGAAACGGTTGCCCACGACACGCCTGAGAAGATCGTCAGTGTTGCTATCGATCCAGAGGCTGGTGTGACGGCTGACAATCTGGCGGCTCTGACCTCGGCTCTCAAGCTCGAAGGCGAAGCCAAGGCTGATGCTGAAAAGCTGTTCCCGATCCTGTATAAGGCCTTTGTCGAAAAGGACATGGCTCTGCTGGAAGTGAACCCGCTGATCGTGATGAAGAACGGCCGTATGCGCGTTCTCGACGCCAAGATGTCTTTCGATGGCAACGCTCTGTTCCGTCACGACGATGTTGTGGCCCTGCGCGACAAGACCGAAGAAGACGCCAAGGAAATCGAAGCCTCCAAGTATGATCTGGCCTACGTTGCTCTCGACGGCAACATCGGCTGCATGGTCAACGGCGCAGGTCTTGCCATGGCAACCATGGACATCATCAAGCTCTACGGTGCTGAGCCTGCAAACTTCCTCGACGTTGGTGGCGGTGCTTCCAAGGAAAAGGTCACGGCAGCGTTCAAGATCATCACGGCTGATCCGGCTGTGAAGGGCATTCTGGTCAACATCTTCGGCGGCATCATGAAGTGTGATGTGATTGCAGAAGGCGTTCTGGCTGCTGTCAAGGAAGTCGGTCTGACCGTTCCTCTCGTTGTGCGCCTTGAAGGCACCAACGTTGAGCTGGGTAAGAAAATCATCAACGAATCCGGTCTCAACGTCATTTCGGCGGATGATCTGGACGATGCTGCACAGAAGATTGTTGCAGCAGTGAAGGCGGCTTGAGCTGATGGCCAACACATCAAAGACCGTAACACGTCAGGCTTTCGGGCCAAACGAGACGGACATCAATCTTTGCTACTTCGTATCTTGGGATAGCGAGATTCCGGGTGAAGGCGAAGTTGCCGAGCGCTGGGCACATTTTAACGACAAAGATGATGCCGACGCCTATTTCGTCGAAAAGTCCAAGGATGCCGACCTGTTCGTCTGGAAGGGTGAGCTTGGCGTTTCCAAGTCACAGGGCCATTTCGACTGGTTCTACACCCAGTGGTCGAAGAGCCTTGAGAAGCATCTGACGCAAAAGCCAGCCCAGGGCATGGGCTACCGCTTTTCCAATGACGCCTTTGAGGCATTTGAACCCCTCGAGTTCGAGGAAGAGGAAGCCGAATAATGTCCATTCTGATCAATAAAGACACCAAGGTCCTCGTTCAGGGCCTGACCGGCAAGACCGGCACCTTCCACACCGAGCAGGCTCTGGCCTATTACGGCACAAAGATGGTTGGCGGTATTCATCCTGCCAAGGGCGGCAGCAACTGGACCGGCTCCAAGGGCGAAACCCTGCCGATCTTTGCGTCTGTTGCCGAAGGCAAGGACGTCACCGGCGCGAATGCATCGGTGATCTACGTTCCGCCAGCAGGTGCAGCAGCAGCCATCATTGAAGCGATTGAAGCTGAAATTCCGCTGATCGTCTGCATCACCGAAGGCATTCCAGTGGCCGACATGGTCAAGGTCAAGGCTCGTCTGGACAAGTCCAAGTCGCGCCTGATTGGCCCCAACTGCCCAGGCGTGATGACGCCGGAAGAGTGCAAGATCGGCATCATGCCGGGCTCGATCTTCCGCAAGGGTTCTGTTGGCGTGTTGTCGCGTTCCGGCACTTTGACCTACGAAGCCGTGTTCCAGACATCGAATGAAGGCCTCGGCCAGACATCGGCTGTCGGTATCGGTGGCGACCCGGTCAAGGGCACCGAGTTCATCGACATTCTGGAAATGTACCTCGCTGACGAAGCCACCAAGTCGATCATCATGATCGGTGAAATCGGTGGTTCGGCTGAAGAAGAGGCTGCACAGTTCCTCAAGGACGAAGCCAAGAAGGGCCGTTCGAAGCCAATGGTTGGCTTTATCGCGGGTCGTACGGCTCCTCCCGGTCGTACCATGGGTCACGCAGGTGCGGTGATCTCTGGCGGCAAGGGCGGCGCAGAAGACAAGATCGAAGCCATGGAATCGGCTGGCATCCGGGTATCGCCCTCGCCAGCACGCCTTGGCAAGACGCTGGTGGAAGTCCTCAAGGGCTGAACCTGTATGGAGTGAAGGGCAGGCGTGCGGATCAAGGCCCGCCTGCCTATATTCCAGTTTTAAGTCCAGTTGAGCGCAAGTTTGAACTGGCACATATTCGACAGGCCGAATATTCGGTTATGACCTCAAGTCGGGAGGCGGGCACGGGGCTCGCAAGAAACCATGGCAAGGCAAGAAGCCAACGAGCAATTTCAGATCACATCCTTTCTGGATGGATCGAATGCGATCTATATCGAGCAGCTTTACGCGCGTTACGAAGACGATCCGAATTCGGTATCGGCTGAGTGGCAATCCTTCTTCAAGGCGCTGGGCGATAATCCGAGCGACGTGAAAAAGGCGGCCAAGGGAGCCTCCTGGCAGCGCAGCAACTGGCCGCTGACACCGCGCAATGATCTGGTATCGGCGCTGGATGGTAATTGGGGTCTGGTTGAAAAGGCCATTGAAACCAAGGTCAAGGGCAAGGCAGAAGCTGCTGCGAGCGCTGGCAAGCCGGTGTCTGAAGTGGAAGTGTTGCAGGCGACCCGCGATAGCGTGCGCGCCATCATGATGATCCGCGCCTATCGTATGCGCGGCCATCTGCACGCCAAGCTCGACCCGCTCGGCATTGCCACGGCAGTTGAAGATTATAACGAATTGTCTCCATCTTCCTATGGTTTCAGCGAGGCAGATTACGATCGCAAGATCTTCATCGACAACGTTTTGGGGCTGGAATACGCAACAATCCGTGAGATGATCGAAATTCTGGAGCGTACCTATTGCTCGACGCTCGGTTTCGAATTCATGCATATCTCCAATCCGGAAGAAAAGCAGTGGATTCAGGAGCGTATTGAAGGCGTTGACAAGGGTGTTGATTTCACCGTTGAAGGCAAAAAGGCGATTTTGCAAAAGCTCATTGAGGCCGAGGGCTTCGAGCAGTTCATCGACGTAAAATACAAAGGCACCAAGCGCTTTGGTCTGGATGGCGGTGAATCGCTGATCCCGGCGCTGGAGCAGATCATCAAGCGCGGTGGTCAGGAAGGTCTGGAAGAAGTCGTGCTCGGCATGGCGCATCGTGGCCGTCTGAACGTGTTGACCAACGTGATGGGCAAGCCGCATCGCGCTGTGTTCCACGAGTTCAAGGGCGGTTCGTTCAAGCCTGATGAAGTCGAAGGCTCGGGCGACGTCAAGTACCATCTGGGTGCCTCGTCTGACCGCGAATTCAACGGCAACAAGGTTCACCTGTCGCTGACAGCCAACCCATCGCACCTTGAAATCGTCAACCCTGTGGTGATGGGCAAGGCCCGCGCCAAGCAGGATCAGTTGGCCAAGGTCTGGGATGGCGACGTGATTCCGCTGAAGGAACGCGCCAAGGTTCTGCCGCTGCTGCTGCATGGTGATGCGGCTTTTGCGGGTCAGGGCGTTGTGGCTGAAATTCTCGGCCTGTCGGGTCTGCGCGGTCATCGCGTGGCGGGCACCATGCACGTCATCATCAACAACCAGATCGGCTTTACCACCAATCCGGGCTTCTCGCGCTCGTCGCCTTATCCATCGGATGTGGCCAAGATGATCGAAGCGCCGATCTTCCACGTCAATGGTGATGATCCGGAAGCTGTGGTTTATGCCGCCAAGGTTGCCACGGAATTCCGCATGAAGTTCCACAAGCCGGTTGTTGTGGACATGTTCTGCTACCGTCGCTTTGGCCACAATGAAGGTGATGAGCCTTCGTTCACCCAGCCAAAGATGTATAAGGAAATTCGCGCCCACAAGACTGTTGTGCAGGTCTATGGCGAGCGTCTGATTGCCGAAGGTGTGATCACCGAAGGCGATCTGGAGAAAATGAAGGCCGATTGGCGCGCGCATCTCGAGCAGGAGTTCGAGGCTGGCCAGTCCTACAAGCCCAACAAGGCTGACTGGCTGGATGGTGTCTGGTCTGGTCTTCGTGCTGCCGACAATGCCGATGAGCAGCGTCGTGGCAAGACAGCTGTGCCGATGAAGACCCTGAAGGAAATCGGTCGCAAGCTCTCGACCATTCCAGAAGGTTTCAACGCTCACCGCACCATTCAGCGCTTCATGGATAACCGCGCTCAGATGATTGAGACGGGCGAAGGCATTGACTGGGCGATGGCCGAAGCTTTGGCCTTTGGCTCCACCGTGCTGGATGGTCACAAGATCCGTCTCTCCGGTCAGGATTGCGAACGCGGCACCTTCAGCCAACGCCACTCGGTTCTCTACGACCAGGGTACTGAAGAGCGTTACATTCCTTTGGCCAATCTGGCACCCAACCAGGCACGCTATGAAGTGATCAACTCCATGCTGTCTGAAGAGGCAGTGCTTGGCTTTGAATATGGATATTCGCTGGCCCGTCCAAACGCTCTGACCCTGTGGGAAGCCCAGTTTGGTGACTTCGCCAACGGTGCGCAGGTGGTGTTTGACCAGTTCATCTCGTCGGGTGAGCGCAAGTGGCTGCGTATGTCGGGTCTGGTCTGCCTTCTGCCGCATGGCTATGAAGGTCAGGGGCCAGAGCATTCATCAGCCCGCCTTGAGCGCTGGTTGCAGATGTGTGCCGAAGACAATATGCAGGTTGCCAACGTTACCACGCCAAGCAACTATTTCCATATCCTGCGCCGTCAGGTGAAGCGCGATTTCCGTAAGCCGCTGATTCTGATGACACCAAAATCCTTGTTGCGCCACAAGCGTGCAACATCGACATTGGCGGAAATGGCGGGCGAAAGCTCGTTCCACCGTCTGCTGTGGGATGATGCCGAGATCATCAAGGATGGCCCGATCAAGCTGCAAAAGGATGCCAAGATCCGTCGCGTGGTGATGTGCACGGGTAAGGTTTACTACGACCTGCTGGAAGAGCGCGAAAAGCGCGGCATTGACGATGTCTACCTGCTGCGTATTGAACAGCTCTATCCATTCCCGGCCAAGGCGCTGATCAATGAACTGTCCCGCTTCCGCAATGCGGAGATGGTCTGGTGCCAGGAAGAGCCCAAGAACATGGGTGCCTGGTCGTTCATCGATCCGTATCTGGAATGGGTTCTGGCGCATATCGATGCCAAGTACCAGCGCGTGCGCTACACCGGACGTCCTGCGGCAGCATCGCCTGCAACAGGCCTGATGTCCAAGCACCTTGCCCAGCTTGAAGCCTTCCTGGAGGACGCGTTGGGCGGCTGATACCGCCCTAAAGCATCCTCGTTTGAAACCTATTTAGATCAACGGAATTGTTTTATCATGGCCACTGAAATCCGCGTCCCCACTCTGGGAGAATCCGTCAGCGAAGCCACCGTCGGCACCTGGTTCAAAAAGGTTGGCGATGTTGTCAAGGCTGACGAGCCGCTCGTTGAACTTGAAACCGACAAGGTAACGGTTGAAGTTCCTTGTCCAGTCTCGGGCGTTCTGACTGAAATCGTTGCCGCCAACGGCGAAACGGTGGGTCTCGGCGCATTGCTGGGCAACATTACCGAAGGCGCATCGGCTGGTGCGAGCGCCCCTGCTGCTGCCCCGGCTCCAGCTGCTGCCGCCCCTGCTGCTCCAGCTCCAGCCGCAGCTGCTTCCATGCCAGCCGCTCCGGCTGCTGCCAAGCTGGCTGCTGACAACAACATCAACACGGCTGATGTTGATGGCTCCGGCAAGCGTGGTCAGGTGCTGAAGGGTGATGTGATCGCAGCCATCGCCAAGGGTCCGGTTGCCGCAGCACCTGCGGCTCCTGCTGCACCCCGTCCAGTGTCCAGCGCCGACGATGCATCGCGCGAAGAGCGCGTCAAGATGACCCGCCTGCGCCAGACCATTGCCAAGCGTCTGAAGGATGCCCAGAACACAGCCGCCATGCTGACCACTTACAACGAAGTGGACATGTCGGCGGTGATGAGCCTGCGCAACAAGTACAAGGACATTTTTGAAAAGAAGCACGGCGTCAAGCTGGGCTTCATGGGCTTCTTCACCAAGGCCGTGACCCACGCCCTGAAGGAATTGCCTGCTGTGAATGCCGAAATCGACGGCACGGACATCATCTACAAGAACTACTGCCACGTTGGCATGGCCGTTGGCACCGACAAGGGCCTAGTGGTTCCGGTGATCCGCGATGCCGACCAGATGTCGATTTCCGGCGTTGAAAAGGAACTCGGCCGTCTTGCCAAGGCAGCCCGCGATGGCTCGCTCTCGATGGCCGACATGCAGGGCGGCACCTTCACCATTACCAATGGTGGCGTGTATGGCTCGCTGATGTCTTCGCCGATCCTGAATGCACCGCAGTCCGGTATTCTGGGCATGCACAAAATTCAGGATCGTCCGGTTGTGGTTGGCGGCCAGATTGTCATCCGTCCGATGATGTATCTGGCGCTGTCCTATGACCACCGGATTGTGGACGGCAAGGAAGCCGTGACCTTCCTCGTGCGCGTCAAGGAAAGCCTGGAAGATCCAGAGCGTCTGGTTCTCGATCTTTAATCCAAAAACTGAAATCGTCTTCCGCGGCCAAAAGGTTGCGGAAGATGTCAGCGCATAAAATGCGATTGGCATTCCATGGGGAATGGTGCGAACCAAAAAGTGGAGCATGTTGATGCAGCCGACTTTTCTTGCCGCTTCGCCGCTTTTGCCGCTGATTGGCCTCAGTGTGGTATTGCTGGTCGTTCATATCTTGCTGCAAGGCATGACGGCGACGAAAGAGCTTGGCAGCAGCTGGAATGCCGGTCCGCGCGATGATGATCAAAAGCCGACCGGCACTCTGGCTGGTCGTGCAGCGAGGACATCATCGAATTTCCGGGAAACCTATCCGGGGTTTGTGGCGCTGGCCTTTGGTCTTATTCTTGCGGGTGATCCGCATGGCTTTGGTTTGATGGGTGGCTGGGTGTGGTTGGCCTGCCGGGTCGTTTATATTCCGCTCTATCTGGTCGGTATTCCCTATATCCGCTCTCTCGTGTGGCTGGGATCAATGGCCGGACTGGCGGCAATGCTGCTGGTACTGATGTTTTAACGGAAAAGCCGGACGGTATGAGGAAAGTTGATGCATCCCTATCTGTTTGAACTCGCATCCCTGATGGCCATCTTTGCCTTCGCCATTGTCTCGCCGGGGGCTGATCTGGCTATGGTGATGCGCCAGTCGCTGATCCACGGACGCCGCGAAGCGATCATCACCAGCTTTGGTATCGGTGCTTCGCTGATGTTTCATGTCACCTACACCATCCTTGGTCTTGGCCTGATCATTTCTCAGTCGATTTACCTTTTCAACATCGTCAAATGGTGCGGCGTTGCTTACCTTTTGTACATTGGTGTGAAAGCGCTCCGGGCCGGAAAATCCGACCTGACGGTGCAGCCGGATACGGAGGGTGGCGAGCGCAAGCAGCAATCCGCAGTCAAATCCTTCGTTCTGGGCTTTGCGGCCAATGCCCTGAACCCGAAGCCGGTGTTTTTCTTCCTGTCGATCTTCTCCACGGTGGTGAGCATTCACACGCCGATTGCGGTCAAGTTTGGCTATGGTCTGGTGATGGCAAGCTGCCTGATCCTGTGGTTTGTTGGCGTCAGCATGTTCATGACGACGCCGAAGATGCGTGTGGCCTTCTCAAAGGCCAGCCAATGGATTGACCGCGCCAGTGGTGCCGTCTTCATCGTGCTGGGTCTTAAGCTTGCAACCGAGAAGGCCAGTTAATCCGGGGTGCTCTGTGCCTCTTCTGCTTTGCCTTGAGCCCACTGTGATGGGTGGCACAACGTTTGATATAAAGGAATGAAAAATGGCGTATGATCTTGTTGTCATCGGTAGCGGCCCCGGCGGTTATGTCTGCGCGATCAAGGCAGCTCAGCTGGGTATGAAGGTGGCTGTGGTTGAAAAGCGCGCGACTTACGGCGGCACCTGCCTGAACGTCGGCTGCATCCCCTCCAAGGCGCTGCTACATGCCTCTGAAATGTTCCATCACGCTGCCCATGGCATGGCCGATCTGGGTGTTGAGGTTGGCGCGGCAAAGCTCAACCTTCCCAAGATGATGGCCCATAAGGATGCCACCGTGAAGGCCAATGTTGAAGGCGTGTCCTTCCTGTTCAAGAAGAACAAGATTGATGGCGTGATTGGTACAGGCAAGATCGTCGCCGCTGGCAAGGTCTCCGTCACCAATGACAAGGGCGAAGAGCAGATTCTCGAAACAAAGAACATCGTTATTGCTACGGGCTCAGATGTTGCGGGCATTCCCGGCGTGGCCGTGGATATTGACGAGAAGATCATCGTCTCCTCCACTGGCGGCATTGCGCTGGACAAGGTGCCGGGCAAGATGATCGTGGTTGGCGGCGGCGTCATCGGCCTTGAGCTTGGCTCGGTCTGGGCACGTCTGGGTGCCAAGGTCACGGTTGTTGAATATCTCGACACCATCCTCGGCGGCATGGACGGCGAAGTGTCCAAGCAGTTCCAGCGCATGTTGGTCAAGCAGGGCATGGAATTCAATCTCGGTGCCAAGGTGACGGCTGTTGAAAAGTCCGGCACCGGTGCCAAGGTCACATTTGAGCCTGCCAAGGGCGGCGAAGCCACCACGCTTGACGCCGATGTTGTGCTGGTGGCCACCGGCCGCAAGCCTTACACCACGGGTCTGGGCCTTGAGGCTGTTGGCGTTGCCCTCGACAATCGCGGCCGCGTGGAAATCGACAACCACTTCCAGACCAATGTGGCTGGCATTTACGCCATCGGCGACGTGGTCAAGGGTCCAATGCTGGCCCATAAGGCTGAAGATGAAGGCGTGGCTCTGGCCGAAATTCTCTCCGGTCAGCATGGTCATGTGAATTACGATGTCATTCCGGGCGTGGTGTATACCCAGCCGGAAGTGGCCTCTGTTGGCAAGACCGAGGAAGAGCTGAAGGCCGCAGGCGTGGCTTATAAGGCTGGCAAGTTCCCCTTCACGGCGAATGGCCGCGCCCGCGCGATGAACGCAACGGATGGTTTCGTCAAGGTTCTGGCTGACAAGGACACCGACCGCGTTCTCGGCGTTCACATCATCGGCTTGGGTGCTGGCGAGATGATCCATGAAGCGGCCGTGCTGATGGAATTTGGTGGCTCGTCTGAAGATCTGGGCCGCACCTGCCATGCGCACCCCACCATGTCGGAAGCCGTGAAGGAAGCCGCATTGGCAACGTTTGCCAAGCCAATCCACATGTGATCTTTTCTCTTCGAATAAGAAGAGAAAAAGAGACAATTATTATATTTCCGTAACATTGAAAGCCGTGGCTTGTGCTTCAAGCCACGGCTTTTATGATGATGCCAGTTTTCCTTTAACTCCTTGATAAAAGGCAAAAACATGGCCGCGAAATCACCGATCAGCTATTCCGTTCCGCAAAGGGCATTGCATTGGCTGATGGCCCTGCTGATTTTCTTTAACCTGATTGTCACCGATGGCATGGAGCATTGGAACCGGCTGATGCGCCGGGGCGAAACCATCACCCCGGATGATGTGGCTTCTGCCAATATCCATGCCTATGTTGGGATTGCCATTCTGGTGCTCTGTCTGGTCAGGCTGGGGTTGCGCTATGTGCAGGGCGCACCGGACACTCCAGCAGAAGAGCCGCCATTGCTGAAATTGGCTGCAAAAGTGACACATCTGTCTTTCTACGCGCTTTTCATTGTCATGCCAGTTACGGGCATGGCAAAATATTATCTGGGCAATGACACGCTGGGCGAATTGCACGGTGGCCCACTGAAGTTGCTGTTGTGGGTGTTGATTGTCCTGCATATTCTGGGGGCATTGGTGCACCAGTTCTATTGGAAGACCAATGTTCTGGCGCGAATGACACGTGGCGTTTGACAATCGTGCTTTTTATCAGACAGACTCTGAACTTCTTTGCTTTCGTTTGTCTATTCGGGAAAACCGGATTCCACTTTTCCCTGACAAACTCTCATGCTCTATGGCATGGCTGTCAGGGTAAAACCCTGATGGCGCAAAAGCGCAACCAAGCCATCGTTGCCGGGCAGGTGTAGCGCCCCCACGGCCATGAATGCGTTGCCCTGGGCAAGCGTTGGGGCCGCGCGCGTTGCCATCACCCTGTTGCGATCAACAATGATGCGCTGTTCAAACGCAGCATAGCCGGGATCTTTGGAAGACAGTGGATCTGGTGAGACGGCTTGAAGCATGGGGATAATCGCCCCAATATCGCCCTTGAGATAAAGATCGATCATGGTCTCGTTGACGTCATTCATCGTGTCGCCAAGCTTGAGGGTTTCGATCAGGGATGTGAGATGAAAGTCGATTGGCAGGTCATTCAGGGCTGCCAATTGTTCGGCGTAGGTTTCCAGCCCCACCACGCGCTTGCCCGCATTGGCAGCGTCCTGAGCGATGCGCTTGTCGAGAAAGGACGTGCCCTCGGCTTTGCGGGCCAGCTCGCAGGCCGGGAGGGCAACAAAACTGGCAATAATCCATGGCTTCATGCGATTGACCGCTGAGAGCGCAAGGCCGCGTTTTTTCAATCCTGCCTCCAGTTCACTGACCTGTTCTGGCGTGAGGCGGCTGGAGATGGTGCTGCCATCGGTAAACATCGACAGCTCTGGCTTGGCCATCAGCGCAATTGCTGCCTTTTTATCGTCCAGCACTTCATCGGATTCGACGATAATGGTATCTGCACGGCTGGCGGCCTGCTGCGCCCCTTGGGGCATGGTCAGAACCCGTGGATCGGTAACATGCATTGTGCCGAGCAGGTAGGATGGCTTGATACCGGGCTTTTCGATTTTCCAGAAAACAGCTTGACCATTGGGCGTCTTGGCCGCTTCAGATGCGATGGTCGCAAAGGCTTTGGGATCCTTGCTTTGCAGGTCTGCGAGCAGGTTTTTACCGATGCAGGAGCGATTTTCTTCCGCTTGAGCCTGCGCATGGCTGGTCAACATAAGCGCGGCAGTCACCAGTATCAGCAACAGCTTTGAAACGGCATCCAATGCGTTGATCCTCCAGCCACTCCATCGGCTCCGGTTGATGTCAGGCAAAGGCATGGCGCAAGGATTCATCATCATGGTGTTCCAGAGGCTCAAAAGCGGCATTCATGCTCTTGGATGAGCGCGGTCATAGACATCCATCAACCGGACGGAGTCAATGCCCGTGTAGACCTGTGTGGTGGAGAGGCTGGCGTGGCCCAGCAATTCCTGAATGGTGCGCAGATCGCCGCCGCCATTGAGCAGATGCGTGGCAAAGGAGTGGCGCAGGGCGTGCGGTGTTGCGGTTTCCGGCAGGCCCAGTGCCGAGCGCAAGCGTTGCATCTCACGCTGGATAATGCCCGGTTGCAGCTTGCCGCCGCGCGCGCCGCGAAACAGCGGCTCGCCCGCCTCCAGATGGTAGGGGCAGAGCTTTTTGTAGACAGCAACCGCCTCGCGCACCACAGGCAGTAAAGGCACCAGACGGGTTTTGTTGCCTTTGCCGGTAATCCGCAATGTCGTTGTCGTCTGATCAAAATCAGTCGAAACCAGATTTAATGCCTCGGAAATACGCAGGCCACAGCCATAGAGCAAGGAGAGCACGGCAGCATCGCGGGCGGCAATCCATGGCTCCTCATTCATCTGGCTATCGGCATGAACCACTTGCAGGGCCTGTTTCGCCGTTAACGGCTTGGGCAGCGATTTCGGTTGCCTTGGTGAGCGGATGACACCGGCTCCGGCGGCATTGACAAGCCCCTTGCGCTCCAGAAAGCGCAGGAGCGAGCGGATTCCAGCCAGATGACGACCAAGCGAGCGCGCTCCCGAACCTTGCTTGCGGCGCGCAGCGAGAAAGGCGCGCAGATCAGCGGGTTTCAGGGTCTCGATGTCACGGATACTGGGTGGCCCGGCAAAATAGCCGGTGAGAAAGCTCAAAAATTGTCGGGTATCGCGCTCATAGGCCGTCAATGTGTTGTCTGAAAGCCGCCTTTCCTGTGCCAGATTGGCTAGCCAGATTTGCCGCTCTGCCATCAGGTCAGGTGCCGCAATCAACAAGAGTTCGGTCACGGAAAAATCCCTTCGGACTGTCAGTTATTCATGCAAATTGACGCATAGCCGTTAGGGAATACTTAATGGATTGCTGGGAGACGACTGTTTTCGCGTATGAAACACATCTGTGTTTTCTTGCGCTCATTTTCCTGTTTCATTTCGGGGCTTTTAGGGGCATTGTCCGCCGCAATGAGCCTCGAATCGTCCGATCTGTTTGGTCCGCTTGCAAAAGCCGCACCCGCCACCCGCGCGGTGCCTGTTTTGGTGCCCATGCCTGCGCCGGGGCCTTATAGCTATGGGGTGCCTGCGGGCATGGTTGTTGTGCCCGGCTCCATCGTGCAGGTGCCGCTGGGGCCGCGCAAGGTGATTGGTGTGGTGTGGGATGGCGAGGATGGTGGCAAGGTCGATGCCACCAAATTGCGCCCGATTGAAAAACTGTTCGATTGCCCGCCGCTGGATGAGGCCATGCGCCGCTT
This sequence comes from Gillisella vitis, assembly GCF_014204625.1. Taxonomy (GTDB): domain Bacteria; phylum Pseudomonadota; class Alphaproteobacteria; order Rhizobiales; family Rhizobiaceae; genus Allorhizobium; species Allorhizobium vitis_F. The sequence goes on from NZ_JACHLU010000018.1 coordinate 44,708, forward strand.
TATCGATTGGGTGGCCACTTACACGCTATCGCCACCCGGTCTTGTGGCCCGCATGGCGCTGCGCACCCCTGCCGCCTTTGATCCCGAGCCGATGATTGAGGGCCTGCGCTATCCCGGTCATGAGCCGGATAAATTAACGCCTGCCCGCCGCAAGGTGTTGGAGCTGGCAGCCGATGGTCTGTCATGGACCAAAAGCGGTCTTGCGCACGCGGCTGGCGTCTCCACCTCGGTGATTGACGGGTTGGCAAAGCAGGGCACGTTTGAAACGGTGTTTTTGTCGCCGCCCCCGCTGGTGGCCAAGCCTGATCCAGATTATGCCCCGCACCGGCTGGCGGGGCCGCAGGAAGATGCTGCCGATGTGATTTTGGATGACATCAAAGCCGGTGGGTTTTCGGTTTCTCTGATTGATGGCGTGACGGGCTCCGGCAAAACCGAAGTCTATTTTGAAGCGATTGCCGAGACGCTGAAGCAGGGCCGGCAGGTGCTGATCCTGCTGCCGGAAATTGCCCTGACCACCGCCTTTCTGGAGCGGTTTCAGGATCGGTTCGGGGCAAAACCCGGCGAATGGCATTCGGATCTCGCCACCAAAACCCGCGAGAAAGTTTGGCGGCAGACGGCCACGGGCGATATTCGCGTGGTGGCGGGTGCCCGGTCTGCGTTGTTTTTGCCCTTTGAGGATCTTGGCCTGATCATCGTCGATGAAGAGCATGATCCGGCCTTCAAGCAGGAGGACCGGGTGTTTTATAACGCCCGTGATATGGCGGTGGTGCGTGCCCATATTGCCAAAATTCCGGTGGTGCTGGTGTCGGCGACGCCCTCGGTGGAAAGTCAGGTCAACAGCTATTCTGGTCGCTATAAGCGGATCCATCTGCCCACCCGTTTTGCCGATGCGGCCATGCCCGATCTGCACCTGATCGACATGCGGCGCCACCCGCCGGAGAAGGGCGGCTTCCTCTCACCACTGATGCTGCGGGCGATGGGGAAAACTCTTGAAAAGAAAGAGCAATCTCTGCTGTTTCTCAATCGGCGTGGCTATGCGCCGCTGACCCTGTGCCGGGTTTGTGGCCATCGTTTTCAGTGTCCGCAATGCTCCAGCTGGCTGGTGGAGCATCGCTTTCGCGGGCAGATTCAGTGCCATCAATGCGGCTATGCCGAGCCGACGCCGCAGGCCTGCCCCGAATGTGGTACGCTGGATCATCTCGTGGCTTGCGGGCCGGGCGTGGAGCGGATTGCCGAAGAGGTTGAAAAGCATTTTCCCGATGCGCGCACGCTGGTGCTGTCGTCCGATATGGGGGGCGTCAAACGGTTGCGGCTGGAACTGGAGGCGATTGCCAAGGGCGAGGCCGATATTATCATCGGCACGCAATTGGTGGCCAAGGGCCATAATTTTCCGCTGATGACGCTGGTGGGCATTGTTGATGCCGATATTGGTCTGGCCAATGGCGATCCGCGTGCCGCCGAGCGCACGTTTCAATTGCTCAGTCAGGTCACAGGCCGCGCCGGGCGCACGGGGCTGAAAAGCCATGGCCTGTTGCAGACCTATCAGCCGCAGCATCCGGTGATGATGGCGATTGTTTCTGGCGATGCCAGTGCCTTTTACGAGCGGGAAATTACGGAGCGCGAGCGGGCTGTGCTGCCACCTTACGGACGGCTGGTGTCGATGATTGTCTCGGCGGATAACCGTATTGATGCCGAGACCCACGCACGGCAATTGCGCATGGCCGCACCCGCTGTCAGTGGCATTGCCATTTTAGGCCCGGCAGAAGCGCCTCTGGCGCTCATTCGCGGACGCCACCGTTTTCGCTTGCTGGTTCATGGACGAAAGACCAGCGATATGCAGAGTTTTGTCAAAACCATGCTGGAGCGTGGTCCGAAACCGCAGCGTTCCATTCAGGTGCAGGTGGATGTTGATCCGCAAAGTTTTCTCTGATGTTTCCGGTTGCGCCCTATTGCACGTATCTGCTGCATAATTTTCTCCTTAAATCGATTCCGATTTCGGCAATTATGCAGTAGCACGTCATGCACTACCGTAGCGATTCGTCTGCTGTGATCCGAGGCCGCCATGCAGTTTTATTTTCCAACCGAACCGGGTGAACAATTGGCCTTTTTGGGGGCCGCGATCACCGCTGCTTTCGGGTTTGTCATGATGTTCGCACCGGCGATGACCATGCGCTTTTTTGGCCTTTGCCTGCGTGAGGGGCGTTATGACGGGCTGGCGCTGTTTCGCTTTACAGGCGGCATGATGCTGGGTCTTGGCCTTGGGGCGTTGCTGCTGGCCCAACCCATGGTCTATCTCGCGGTGGGCGCGACCCTTGGTATTGCCCTGTTCGGCCTTGTACTGTCCGCGCTGCAAGATCACGGTGCGACGATGCGTATGGTGATCGTTATGATTGTGGTTGCCATGCTGGTCATGCTGCCGCTTGTTTATGTCTTTGCGCTTGTATGAGCCATGTTTCACCGCTCTTGTGCCGTCAATGCCGAAATTTTCGCATTTGAGATCACAAAATCGTCAAAAGCGGGTTGCCCTTGGCGCGTAATCCGTTAATACCCGTGTTGCGAGTCTGGGGATCCTATGCTAGACGAACCGCGAATTTTGGATAACGCAGACAGGTATGTCTGTGTGTCCGGGGGAAAACTTAAACGATTTCAATTCGGTCTTGCCCGCAAATGGGTATTTTGCCGGTTTGAATCCTAATCAGGGAATTTTGTGCCCGTGGCAGACACATCCCAGCGGATTTCTGGAGTTGCCGAGCGCTACGCTTCGTCTCTTTTCGAGCTTGCGCTTGAGGCTGGTTCGATTGATGCAGTCGCTGCCGATCTCGACCGGTTCAAGGCGATGATCGAGGTGAGCGATGATCTGAAGCGGCTCGTTTCGAGCCCGATCTTTACGTCAGACGATCAGGCGTCGGCCGTTGCCGCGCTGTGCGATCATGCAAAGATTGGTACGCTTGCGCGTAATTTTCTCAAGGTTGTTGCTTCCAATCGCAGGCTGTTTGCCGTTCCCGGCATGATCGCTGCTTTTGGTGAGATTACTGCACGCCATCGTGGCGAAGTGGCAGCTGATGTTGTAACGGCTCATGCGCTGACCCCGGCGCAGGAAACTGAACTGAAGGAGGCGCTTAACAGCGTCACCGGAAAGACTGTCACGGTACGCGTGAACGTTGATCCTTCTCTCCTGGGTGGTTTGATCGTCAAGATTGGCTCCCGTCAGATTGATACGTCTCTTCGCACCAAACTTTCCACCCTTAAGCTTGCACTGAAAGAGGTTGGCTGATGGATATCCGCGCCGCGGAAATTTCCGCAATTCTGAAAAATCAAATCAAGAACTTTGGCCAGGACGCTGAGGTTTCTGAAGTCGGTCAGGTGCTTTCCGTCGGTGACGGTATTGCCCGCGTCTACGGTCTGGACAATGTGCAGGCTGGCGAAATGGTCGAGTTCCCCGGTGGTATCCGTGGTATGGCGCTGAACCTTGAAGCCGACAATGTCGGCGTGGTTATTTTCGGCTCCGACCGTGACATCAAGGAAGGCGACACCGTCAAGCGGACTGGTGCCATCGTTGAAGTGCCGATTGGTCCGGAACTGCTCGGTCGCGTTGTTGATGCGCTTGGCAACCCGATTGACGGCAAGGGTCCGATCAATGCTGCTCAGCGTTCGCGGGTTGACGTCAAGGCTCCCGGCATTATTCCACGCAAGGGCGTTCATGAGCCGATGTCGACTGGTATCAAGGCGATTGATGCCCTGATCCCCGTTGGTCGCGGCCAGCGCGAGTTGGTCATCGGTGACCGCCAGACCGGCAAAACCGCCATCATTCTGGACACCTTCCTCAACCAGAAGCCTGCGCATGATGCGGGCACTGATGACAAGGTATTCTGCGTATACGTGGCGATTGGTCAGAAGCGCTCCACCGTTGCCCAGTTCGTGAAGGTTCTGGAAGAGCGCGGCGCTCTGAAATACTCCATTATCGTTGCTGCAACCGCATCTGATCCTGCTCCAATGCAGTATCTTGCGCCGTTTGCCGGCTGCACGATGGGCGAATATTTCCGCGACAAGGGTCAGCACGCCCTGATCGCTTATGACGACCTGTCCAAGCAGGCTGTTGCTTACCGTCAGATGTCGCTGTTGCTGCGTCGTCCTCCGGGCCGTGAAGCTTATCCTGGCGACGTTTTCTATCTGCATTCGCGTTTGCTTGAGCGCGCTGCCAAGCTTTCTGATGATCGCGGCGCTGGTTCCATGACGGCTCTGCCGGTCATTGAAACCCAGGGCAATGACGTTTCCGCCTTCATTCCAACCAACGTGATCTCGATCACGGACGGTCAGATCTTCCTCGAAACCGACCTGTTCTATCAGGGTATTCGCCCTGCTGTGAACGTTGGTCTGTCGGTATCGCGCGTTGGTTCGGCTGCCCAGATCAAGGCCATGAAGCAGGTTGCCGGTTCGATCAAGGGTGAGCTTGCCCAGTATCGTGAAATGGCTGCCTTTGCCCAGTTTGGTTCTGACCTTGATGCTGCCACCCAGCGTTTGCTGAACCGTGGTGCGCGCCTGACAGAGCTGTTGAAGCAGCCACAGTTTGCTCCTCTGAAAACTGAAGAGCAGGTTGCTGTTATCTTTGCGGGTGTGAACGGTTATCTCGACAAGCTGGCTGTCAGCGAAGTCGGTAAGTTCGAGCAGGGCCTGTTGTCCAATCTGCGGGCAGAAGGCGCGATCCTCGAAACAATCCGCACGGAAAAGGCTGTCAGCGACGATACCAAGGGCAAGCTGAAAGCAGCTCTTGATAGCTTTGCCAAGTCTTTCGCCTAATCGGACTCGAGCCAAGGACGGATTAACGGATGCCTTCACTTAAGGATCTGAAAAACCGGATCGCCTCCGTTAAGGCGACGCAGAAAATCACCAAAGCGATGAAAATGGTCGCTGCGGCGAAGCTGCGTCGTGCCCAGGAGGCGGCCGAGGCCGCACGGCCTTATTCGGAACGGATGGGAAATGTTCTCGCCAATATCGCGCAGGCGGTTGGTGGCGATGACAGCCTGCCAAAGCTGATGACGGGTACGGGCAAGGATGACGTGCATCTGCTCGTTGTCTGCACGGCTGAACGTGGCCTTTGCGGTGGTTTCAATTCGCAGATTGCCCGTTTTGCCCGTGACCATGCGCGTGATCTGCTTGCCAAAGGCAAGACGGTTAAAATCTACTGCGTTGGCAAGAAAGGTTTCGACAGCCTGCGTCGTGAATTCGACTCGATGATTGTCGAGCGGACGGAATTGCGTGACGTGAAGCGTGTCGGCTTTGAAAACGCCGATATGATCAGCCGCAAAGTGACCGAGATGTTCAAAAAGGGTGAATTCGACGTTTGCACGTTGTTTTACTCTGAGTTCAAGTCGGTTATCAGCCAGATTCCGACAGCGCAGCAGCTGATTCCGGCGTCTGCCGGTGATTCCTCGGCGAACGTTGAAGGATCAGCCGTCTATGACTACGAGCCTGATGCCGGTGCGATCCTGACGGATCTCATTCCGCGCAACATCTCCATCCAGATTTTCCGCGCTCTTCTTGAGAATGTTGCGGGCGAAATGGGTGCAAAGATGAGCGCCATGGATAATGCGACGCGCAACGCCGGTGACATGATCAACAAATTGACGCTGAGCTATAACCGTCAGCGTCAGGCAAAGATCACCACCGAACTCATCGAAATCATTGCGGGCGCAGAAGCGCTCTGAGCTTGAAGAAAAAGAGGGTATGAATATGGCTAGGGCAGCGACCCAGACATCTCCCGCAGCTGGCAAGGTGACGCAGGTCATCGGCGCTGTCGTCGACGTGAAGTTCGATGGCGTGTTGCCTCCGATCCTGAATGCGTTGGAAACCAGCAATGGCGGCAACCGGCTGGTGCTGGAAGTTGCCCAGCATCTCGGCGAAAACGTTGTTCGCACAATCGCCATGGACTCGACCGAAGGTCTGGTTCGTGGGCAGGCTGTGTCCGATACCGGCGCTCCGATTTCGGTTCCGGTTGGCGATGAAACGCTTGGCCGCATCCTGAACGTGATCGGTGAGCCTGTTGACGAACTTGGCCCGGTTGGCACTGAAGCGCGTCGTGCGATCCACCAGCCTGCTCCTGATTATGTTGAGCAGTCAACAGAATCTGAAATTCTCGTCACCGGCATCAAGGTGGTTGACCTGCTGGCTCCTTACGCCAAGGGTGGCAAGATCGGCCTGTTCGGTGGTGCTGGCGTTGGCAAGACCGTTTTGATCATGGAATTGATCAACAACGTGGCCAAGGCGCACGGTGGCTATTCGGTATTTGCTGGCGTGGGTGAACGTACCCGCGAAGGCAATGACCTGTACCACGAAATGATTGAGTCCAAGGTGAACGTTGACCCGCATGAAAACGGTGGCTCTGCTGCTGGTTCCAAGTGCGCGCTCGTTTACGGCCAGATGAACGAGCCTCCAGGTGCGCGTGCGCGTGTTGCCTTGACGGGTCTGACCATCGCTGAAGATTTCCGCGACAAGGGTCAGGACGTTCTGTTCTTTGTGGACAACATCTTCCGCTTCACGCAGGCTGGTTCTGAAGTGTCGGCTCTTCTGGGTCGTATTCCTTCGGCGGTTGGTTATCAGCCAACACTGGCGACTGACATGGGTGCTCTTCAGGAACGCATCACCACTACGAACAAGGGTTCTATCACCTCTGTTCAGGCGATTTACGTTCCCGCCGACGACTTGACCGACCCGGCTCCTGCAACATCCTTTGCTCACCTGGACGCAACGACCGTTCTTAACCGTTCGATTGCAGAAAAGGGTATTTATCCGGCTGTTGACCCGCTCGACTCCACGTCGCGTATGCTTGACCCGATGGTTGTTGGGGAAGAGCATTACGAAGTCGCCCGTAAGGTTCAATCGACCTTGCAGCGCTACAAGTCGCTTCAGGACATCATCGCCATCCTCGGCATGGATGAATTGTCGGAAGAAGACAAGGTTACCGTTGCCCGCGCTCGTAAGATTGAGCGCTTCCTGTCGCAGCCTTTCCACGTGGCTGAAATCTTCACGGGTTCGCCAGGCAAGCTGGTTTCGCTGGAAGACACGATCAAGGGCTTCAAGGGTCTTGTGAACGGTGAATACGACCACATGCCAGAAGCTGCCTTCTACATGGTTGGTTCGATGGATGAAGCCATCGAAAAGGCCAAGAAGCTGGCTGCTGCCTGATCTATGGATCAAAGGAAGCACGGCGTTTGCCGTGCTTCCGTTCTCCATCCTAAAAAGAAGTGAAGAGTCATGGCCGACAATTTCAATTTTGAACTGGTTTCGCCCGAGCGCCTGCTGATTTCGGAATTGGTGAGCGAGGTTGTCATTCCGGCGACGGAAGGCGAGATGACCGTGATGGCACGCCATGCACCGACCATGACAACGATCAAGCCAGGTGTTGTGGCTGTCAAGCGGGCATCCGGCGAAGTCGTGAAATATGTGGTTTTCGGCGGTTTTGCCGATGTAACACCCGACGGATGCACGCTGCTGGCGGAAAGTGCCGTGCAGCTTTCAGATTTGAACCGCGAGACACTGGCCAAGCGGATTGAAGCTGCCAAGGCAGAGCTGGAAGATGCTGAACATCACGAGCACCGCACCAAGCTGGAGCAGTTTATGTTCGAGCTGACCCATCTCAATGGTACACTCATTCCGGCTTGATCCAGTTTGATCATAGCATTCAAAACGGCCTTTACGGGCCGTTTTTTGTTTTGACGGCCTTGACGGTTTAAGCGTGCAAGGGCTTCATCTCTCTCGGTCTGCTCATTCCAACTTTATAAGTATTGGCCCGGTTGAACCTGTCCGGCAAAAATTGTTATCGTTTTTTCGAAAAGACACACTCAAACAAAAAAAGTGAGTGTCTGTCTGGTGCAATCTGAACCTGACAGATTCTCTGGTCGGAGGGATGTATTGACAGGGCGTATTTTGGCCGTCAATCTCCTGAAATAGTTTAATCTTTTAAATCGTTGAGCCGGTATCGTTTGCATCACTGGCGTCGGCATTTTGTGGGTGTCAAGCTGATCATCGGCGGCAGCGCAATGGTGATTTGACAATCAATCAACTCAAGACGATTTTGGGTAAGGAGTCGTGGTATGAAAGTTGGCGTTGTCGGAGCGGGCATGGTCGGAAGTTCTGCCGCTTACGCCATGGCGTTGCAGGGTGTGGTTCAAGAGATTGTTCTTCTCGATTCCAACAGAGATCTGGCCGATGCGCAGGCTGAGGATATTTCCCATGCGGTTCCATTTGTATCGACGACTGTGGTGCGCTCTGGTGATTACATGGATCTTGATGGAGCCGGAATCGTCATCATTGCCGCAGGCGTCAGTCAAAAACCGGGCGAGAGCCGATTGGACCTGCTTGCCCGCAATGCTGAGGTGTTTCGCATTGTGGTGTCAAAAATTCTCGCCAGCGCACCAAATGCGATTTTGCTGATTGCGTCAAACCCGGTTGATATCATGACTGATATAGCCACACGGATTTCCGGCCTGCCGCCATCACGGGTGATCGGCTCTGGCACGGTTTTGGATACTGCCCGGTTTCGAAGTCTTCTTGCGCGCCATTTAGGGATTTCTCCCCAATCTGTCCATGCCTATGTACTGGGCGAGCATGGTGATAGCGAGGTTCTGGCGTGGTCCAATGCCATGGTTGGTTCTGTGCCACTGTTATCCTTTGCCCAGCAGATGAATGCGCCAATAACCGACGCAGTCCGTGCCGAGATTGACAATGGCGTGCGCAATGCGGCGGCGAGAATTATCAAAGGGAAAGGTTCGACCTATTTTGGCATTGGTGCAGGGCTGGCCCGGATGGTGAAGGCAATTGCCCGCGACCAGAGGGCTATTCTGTCGCTGTCGAGCGTGACGGCGGATATTGCTGGCGTGAGTGCCGTTGCAGCCTCCGTGCCGCGGGTTATCGGTGCTGATGGCATTGTCATGGACCTGATACCGGAATTGGCTCCGAGTGAGCGCGACGCTCTGCGGCGCAGTGCCTTGATGCTGAAAGAGCTTGCTTCTTCCATATTGATTTAACAGGCTCCTGCTCAAGATTTTTCTATACGGATGACTGTTTCAAGATTATCGTCTGATGATGAGCGGTCGTTGTTTAAATTGTAGATGGAACCGATGATTTCTTCTTTGACCGACGAAAACGCACCTCTGCCATTGGCGGATTTTATGCGGCAGGCAACAGATGCCGTGGCCTTGCTGAAAGCCCTGTCGCACGAAAACAGACTGCTCATCCTGTGCATTCTGTGCAAAGCCGAGAAAACCGTGGGTGAGCTGGAGGAGATTTTACAGCTCCAGCAGGCGATTGTGTCGCAGCAATTGGCCAGATTGAGGGCTGATGGGCTGGTGGAAAGCCGACGTGAAGGGCGGCAGATTTATTATTCCATTGCCAACCCTTTGGTAGAGGACGTGGTGGCACTGCTATATAGGCTGTATTGCGACCCTAAACCCTCGCAGCTCACCCAGCCAGAACTTTAGAGTTGGTCAGGGAAAAGTGGAATCCGGTTTTCCCTGAAAAATTGCAGCAGCCTCGTCATTATGCAAGTCTATGCCGATGCCATGGTTTCCCGAGAGGGTCTGCATGAACGGGACCGGTGAGAATCATGATTGATAAGCTTGAATTTTTTATCGCTCTTGCTCAGGCGCAGCATTTTGGCCGTGCAGCAGAAGAGTGTGGAATTTCGCAGCCAACGTTGTCGGCAGCGATCCGCCAGCTGGAAGATCAACTGGGTGTGGCACTGGTGCAGCGGGCGTCACGCTTTCAAGGTCTGACGCCGGAGGGGCAGCGGGTGCTGGAATGGGCGCGGCGCATTGTTGGCGATGCCCGCACCATGCGTCAGGAAATGCGGGCAACCAGAAATGGTCTCGTTGGACATATCAGAATTGCGGTCATTCCCACGGCGCTTGCGATGGTCCAGAAGATCACGGAGCCGTTTCAGTCGCGCCACCCGGATGTGACATTTCAGATTCTGTCACGCAACTCCCTTCAGGTTCTCAGCCTTCTGGAAAATCTGGAGATTGATGCGGGCATTACCTATCTCGATAATGAGCCGCTGGGTCGCGTCACATCCGTGCCGCTCTATGAGGAGCAATATCATTTGATAGCGGCAACGGGCACCCCGCTGGCCGATCGTGAGACCGTGACGTGGCAAGAGGTGTCAGACTTGCGGCTCTGTCTTTTGACGCCGGATATGCAAAACCGGCGGATCATCAACCAGCATCTGCTGGAAGCCGGTGTCGAGCCGAAGCCAACGCTGGAATCCAATTCAATGATTGTGCTTTTTTCTCACATCCGCACCGGAAAATGGGCATCCATCATGCCACGCAATGTTGCGCAGTCCTTTGGATTCCCAGAGGAAATTCGCATGGTGCCGATTACCAGTCCGCATACCCAGCATCTGGTTGGGCTGGTTGCGACCCATCGTGAACCCTACACGCCGTTGGTGTCGGCGCTGTTGCACGAGGCGCGTCATCTCGCAGATGCACAAGCGTTTCGATAGGTTTTTTCTATCGCGTAACGAAAACGCCTTATTGACCCGGGAACAGAACGCCGTGCATTCTGACATAAGATAAAAATGATCCAGTTTTTCAGCATTTAACCGTCATATTCCGGGGCAATTGCAGCGCATCTATCCTTTGATGGAATTGGCGATAGACGAGTCTGATCGGGAGGAGCCCAGATGAATATTCACGTGGTTGCCGAGCAGGAGGCAGCGGTGATCTCTCAGATTATTGCGGAGCACCGTGATCTTGAAGGACCGCTTCTGCCGATTCTTCACGCCATTCAGGCCGAATTTGGCTATGTGCCGGAAAGTGCGAAGCAGATCATTGCCAAGGCATTGAATCTGTCGCGGGCCGAAGTGCATGGTGTTGTCACCTTCTATCATGATTTCCGCGATCATCCAGCGGGTCGGCATGTGTTGAAGCTCTGTCGGGCCGAGGCTTGCCAATCGATGGGTGGCACGCCTCTTGCGGAAAACATCAAAGCCAGACTGGGGGTTGACTGGCATGAAACCACTGCCGATGGCGCGGTGACGCTGGAGCCGGTATTTTGTCTTGGGCTTTGCGCCTCTGCCCCCGCTGCCATGCTGGATGGGGAGCTTTATGGCCGGTTGGATGAAGACTGTCTGAGCGACATTGTTGAGGGGTTGAGCCGATGAGCGTGACCATCTTCGTGCCGCGTGATGCGGCTGCTCTGGCCGTGGGTGCTGATAAAGTGGCCGCCAGCATCGAGCGTGAGGCCAAGGCCCGCAATCTGGATGTGACACTTGTGCGCAATGGCTCACGCGGGCTTTTGTGGCTGGAAGTGTTGGTGGAGGTGCGCACCAAGGTGGGCCGCATCGCCTATGGCCCGGTCAAGGTATCGGATGTTGCAAGCCTGTTTGATGCCGATTTTCTCAGCGGTGGTGCACATCCGCTCTGTCATGGCCTGACCAAGGATATTCCCTATCTCAAAAACCAGACGCGGCTGACATTTTCGCGGTGTGGCATTACCGATCCCTTGTCCCTCGATGATTACAAGCATTACCAGGGTTTGACCGGGCTTACCAAGGCCATTGCCATGGCGCCTGGCGAAATTGTCCGTCAGGTGACCGATAGCGGCCTGCGCGGTCGTGGCGGAGCGGGTTTTCCCACCGGCATCAAGTGGAAGACGGTGGCGGATGCCAAGGCCGATCAGAAATACATCGTCTGCAATGCCGATGAGGGCGACAGTGGCACCTTTGCTGACCGGATGATCATGGAAGGAGATCCCTTTGTCCTGATCGAGGGCATGGCTATCGCTGCCATCGCGGTCGGGGCCACCAAAGGCTATATCTACACCCGTTCGGAATATCCCCATGCGATTGTGGTGATGCAGCAGGCAATTGAGATTGCGCGCCGCGAGGGTATTTTGGGCGCATCGGTGTTAGGCTCGTCCTACGCTTTCGACATGGAGGTGCGGACCGGCGCTGGCGCTTATGTTTGCGGTGAAGAAACCTCGTTGCTCAACAGTCTGGAAGGCAAGCGGGGCATTGTCCGTGCAAAGCCACCGCTTCCCGCTCTTGAAGGCTTGTTTGGTAAGCCAACGGTTGTCAACAATGTCATGTCGCTGGCTTCTGTTCCGGTGATCATGGATCGTGGTGCGCAGTTTTACCGGGACTTTGGCGTTGGCCGTTCCCATGGCACCATTCCGATCCAGCTTGCGGGCAATCTCAAGCACGGCGGGTTGTATGAAATCGCGTTTGGTGTGACGCTGGGCGAGTTGATCAACGATATTGGCGGCGGCACCATTTCTGGTCGTCCGGTCAAGGCCGTGCAGGTGGGCGGGCCACTCGGGGCTTATTTCCCGCCATCGCTGTTTGATACTGTGTTTGATTATGAAGCCTTCACGGCGGCTGGCGGCCTGATTGGCCATGCCGGAATTGTGGTGTTTGACGATAGCGTCGATATGCTTGATCAGGCGCGGTTTGCCATGGAGTTTTGCGCGGTCGAGAGTTGCGGCAAATGCACGCCCTGTCGCATCGGCTCCACCCGCGGCGTGGAAACAGTGGACCGGATTGCGCAAGGCATTGAGCCGGAAAAGAACAAGGCTCTGCTGGAAGACCTGTGCAACACCATGAAATTTGGATCGCTGTGCGCGCTGGGCGGTTTTACACCCTATCCGGTGATGAGTGCGATGACGCATTTCCCGGATGATTTTGCGCCTGCTACCCCCCTTGTCGAAGCTGCGGAGTAACACCCATGTCGCTGATCCATGAAATCGACTACGGCACCCCCGCCTCGCCATCCACCGAAATGGTCACGTTGACCATTGATGGGCGTGAGGTGACAGTTGCCGCTGGCACCTCGATCATGCGGGCCTCGATGGAGGCGGGCATTCAGGTGCCAAAGCTGTGCGCCACCGATATGGTGGATGCCTTTGGCTCCTGTCGGCTCTGTCTGGTGGAGGTCGAGGGCCGCAATGGCACCCCGGCCTCCTGCACCACGCCTTGCGCACCGGGTCTTGTGGTTCACACCCAGACGGAACGGTTGAAGCAAATCCGCAAAGGGGTGATGGAGCTTTATATCTCCGACCATCCGCTCGACTGTCTGACCTGTGCCGCCAATGGCGATTGTGAATTGCAGGATATGGCGGGTGCCGTTGGCCTGCGCGATGTACGCTATGGCTATGAAGGTGATAATCACGTCAAGGCGCGGGCAAGCGATGGTCTGAACGCTCGCTATATGCCGAAGGATGAGAGCAATCCTTATTTCACCTATGATCCGTCGAAATGCATCGTCTGTTCGCGCTGCGTACGGGCGTGTGAGGAAGTACAAGGTACGTTTGCGCTGACCATTGAGGGTCGCGGTTTTGACAGTCGGGTATCGCCCGGTGCGCATGAGGCGTTTCTGGATTCGGAATGCGTGTCTTGCGGGGCCTGTGTGCAGGCCTGTCCCACGGCAACACTGACGGAAAAATCCGTAATCGAGATTGGCCAGCCGGAACATTCGGCCGTGACGACTTGCGCCTATTGCGGTGTTGGCTGTTCGTTCAAGGCGGAAATGCGCGGCGAAGAGCTGGTGCGCATGGTGCCGTGGAAAGATGGCAAGGCCAATCGTGGCCATTCCTGCGTCAAGGGTCGGTTCGCCTATGGTTACGCAAGCCACAAGGATCGGATTCTCAATCCGATGATCCGCGAAAACATCAGCGATCCATGGCGTGAAGTGAGCTGGGATGAGGCTTTTGCCTATGTGGCCTCCGAGTTCAAGCGTCTGCAATACCAATATGGTCGTGATTCCATTGGCGGCATTACCTCCTCGCGCTGCACCAATGAAGAGACATTTCTGGTCCAAAAGCTGATCCGCGCTGGCTTTGGCAATAACAATGTCGATACCTGTGCCCGCGTCTGTCATTCGCCCACAGGCTATGGTCTGGGGCAGGCCTTTGGTACGTCGGCAGGCACGCAGGACTTTGATAGCGTTGAGCATTCCGATGTGGTTCTGGTGATTGGGGCCAACCCCACCGACGGCCATCCGGTGTTTGGCTCACGTCTCAAGAAGCGCTTGCGCAAGGGTGCAAAGCTGATCGTGATTGATCCGCGCCGGATTGATCTGGTCAAGACGCCGCATGTGGAAGCCGCTTTCCACCTGCCGCTCAAGCCCGGCACCAATGTGGCGGTCATGACGGCAATTGCCCATGTGATCGTTACCGAAGGTCTCGCCAATGAAGCGTTTATCCGCGAGCGCTGCGATTGGTCCGAGTTTGAAGATTGGGCGGCTTTCGTGGCCGATCCACAGCACAGCCCGGAAGAAACGGAAAAATTCACCGGCGTTCCAGCCGATGATTTGCGCGGCGCGGCCCGGCTCTATGCCACCGGCGGCAATGGTGCGATCTATTATGGTCTGGGCGTGACCGAGCATAGCCAGGGTTCCACCACCGTGATGGCCATTGCCAATCTGGCCATGGTCACCGGCAATATTGGCCGCCCCGGCGTGGGCGTCAATCCGCTGCGCGGGCAAAACAACGTGCAAGGCTCCTGTGATATGGGATCATTCCCGCACGAGCTGCCGGGCTATCGCCATATCTCGGATGATGCCACCCGTGAGACGTTTGAAAAGCTCTGGGGTGTGACGCTGAACAACGAGCCGGGTCTGCGCATCCCCAACATGCTGGATGCGGCCGTCGAGGGCACGTTCAAGGGCCTGTACATTCAGGGCGAGGATATTCTCCAGTCTGATCCAGACACCAAGCATGTGTCGGCGGGCCTTGCCGCGATGGAATGCGTGGTGGTGCATGATCTCTTTCTGAATGAGACGGCCAACTACGCCCATGTGTTCCTGCCCGGCTCGACCTTCCTCGAAAAGGATGGCACGTTTACCAATGCTGAGCGCCGCATCAATCGCGTGCGCAAGGTGATGACCCCGAAGAACGGTTATGCGGATTGGGAAGTGACCCAGAAAATGGCGCAGGCCATGGGGCTGACATGGAACTACAGCCATCCATCGCAGATCATGGATGAGATTGCAGCCACCACGCCAAGCTTTACCGGCGTCAGTTACGATTATCTCGAGCACAATGGCTCGGTGCAATGGCCGTGCAATGAGAAGCATCCGCATGGATCGCCGATCATGCATGTCGATGGCTTTGTGCGCGGCAAGGGTAAGTTTATCCGCACCGAATATGTGGCCACTGATGAGAGGACTGGCCCGCGCTTTCCGCTGCTGCTCACCACCGGACGTATTCTGTCGCAATATAATGTTGGCGCACAGACACGGCGCACCGAAAATACGGTGTGGCACGCGGAAGACCGGCTGGAAGTGCATCCGCATGATGCCGAGCAGCGCGGTATCAAGGATGGTGACTGGATCAAGCTGGCCAGCCGCTCTGGTGATACCACATTGCGGGCGCTGATCACGGACCGGGTGGCGCCAGGTGTGGTTTACACCACCTTCCATCATCCTGATACGCAGGCCAATGTCATCACCACCGATTACTCTGACTGGGCCACCAATTGCCCGGAATATAAGGTGACGGCGGTGCAGGTGTCACCCTCGAATGGCCCAACCGAATGGCAAAAGGATTATGAGGAATTGTCGCTTAAGTCTCGCCGCATCGTCGGTAAGCTGGAAGCGGCAGAGTGAGGATGTGGAAGAGTGAGGGTGTGGTCAAGGTGGAGGTGTGCCAATGACCAGACCTGACACCACCTGCACCGTGCCGCACCTGCAGTATCGACAGGGTATGGTGCGTGATGCCAGCCGGATCGTGCCGGAGGAAGTGGCGATTGCCTTTTCCTATCGGGGCTCGACCCATGCGGTAATGATGGCGACGCCTGCCGATCTTGAAGACTTTGCCATCGGCTTTTCACTGGCCGAGGGCATTATTGCCTCAACCGAAGATGTTTTGACTGTCGAGCCTGTGATGGCAGGTGATGGCATTGATGTGCAGGTCACGCTCAAAGAGGCCAGCGTCGAGGCCTTGACGGCGCGCAGGCGGCGGATGGCAGGGCCGGTGGGCTGTGGCCTTTGCGGCATTGAATCCATTGAGCAGGCGACGCGGGCTGTGGTGCCAGTTGGTCAGTCTTGTCTTACGTTGACACCGGCCGATGTTCACACCGCCATGGAGGCGCTTGGGCGGGCGCAGGCGCTGAACCGCAAAACGCACGCAGTGCACGGTGCGGGTTTCTATATTCCAGGGGAAGGCTTGCTGGCGATCCGCGAAGATGTTGGCCGTCATAACGCCCTCGATAAACTGGTGGGTGCGGTGTTGCGGGCAGGGCGGCGCGGAGATGAGGGCATGGTGGTTGTCACCAGTCGGCTGTCGGTCGAAATGGTGCAGAAGGCGGCAGCGCTTGGCTGTCCTGTGCTGATTGCCATTTCGGCCCCGACAGCGCTGGCCATTCGAACGGCGCAGGCGGCTGGCATCACCCTGATCGGCATTGCCCGCGACCACGATTTTGAAGTTTTCACCAGAGCCGACCGAGTGAACACCACGGGAGCTGCAAGCCATGTCGCATGACCATATAGCTGAAAAACTTATCCGCATGGCTAATCAGATTGCAACGTTTTTCAAGTCACAACCAGAAAATGAGCGCCTGGCGGGGATTGCCACCCATATCAACAAATTCTGGGAGCCGCGGATGCGCCGTCAGTTTTTTGAGTTGATCGATGCCAATCCTGAGGGGCGCGCAGACGGTTTTGACCCACTGGTAATCGCAGCGGCAAAACTGATCAACCGGCCGGTTGATAATACTGCAAAGACATTCGGTCTTTCAGGTGAGGCGAGGGCTTAGAGTTTGTCAGGGAAAAGTGGACCCCGGTTTTCCCGATAAGACAAATGAAAACAAGGAATAGTTCATTGTTCCGATTCCGTTTTCGCTACGATGCTCGGCGTGCTTCTCAAAGGTCGATGGGGATTAAAGGCAGTCATGCGCGGAAGGGTGCTTAACCCCATGGGTGTCAGTGATGAATTTTGACATGATCATCAGGAGGGAATATTCATGGCAGTCACAAGTGCGCCGGGGACACGGGCGCAATCCACTGCCGGTCTGCTGGACCGGGAACGAATCATTGCCCAGCCGGGCTTTAACCGCTGGCTGGTGCCGCCCGCTGCTTTGGCCATTCATTTGTGCATTGGCATGGCTTACGGGTTTAGCGTTTTCTGGTTGCCGCTGAGCAAAGCGATTGGCACGACCGCTCCCGCAAGCTGTGCCAGCATGACATTGCTGGATGCGCTGACCACCACCACCTGCAATTGGCGCGTTGCTGATCTCGGCTGGATTTACACGCTGTTCTTCGTGCTTCTAGGATGCTCCGCTGCATTGTGGGGTGGTTGGCTGGAGCGTGTTGGGCCTCGGCGCGCCGGATTTGTCTCGGCCTGTTGCTGGTGCGGCGGTATTGTCGTTGCCGCCATCGGCGTCATGACCCATCAATTGTGGTTGATGTGGCTGGGCGCGGGTGTGATTGGCGGCATCGGTCTTGGACTTGGCTATATTTCGCCGGTATCAACGCTGATCAAATGGTTTCCCGACCGTCGCGGCATGGCAACCGGCATGGCCATCATGGGTTTTGGCGGCGGTGCGATGATTGGTGCGCCTCTTGCCAATATCTTGATGACTACATTTCGCGTCGATGGTTCGGTGGGTGTCTGGCAAACCTTTCTGGTCATGGCGGCTGTCTATTTCGTGTTCATGATGGGCGGTGCTTTCAGCTATCGCATTCCACCGGCTGGATGGCGTCCAGAAGGCTGGACACCACCTGTTGCCAAAAGCAGCATGATCACCACCCGCCATGTTCATCTGCGCGATGCGCATAAAACTCCCCAATTCTGGTTGATCTGGGCGGTTCTGTGCCTGAATGTGTCGGCAGGTATTGGCGTGATCGGCGTTGCCTCGCCCATGCTTCAGGAGATTTTTGCGGGTTCGCTGATTGGCCTGCCGGATTTGACGTTCTCGCAGCTTGATGCCGGGCAAAAGGCCCAGATTGCGGCCATTGCGGCTGGATTCACCGGGCTTTTGTCGCTTTTCAATATTGGTGGCCGCTTCTTCTGGGCCTCCATATCCGACCGCCTTGGCCGCAAGAATACCTATTATTGCTTCTTCCTGCTCGGCATTGTGCTTTATGCACTTGCCCCGACCTTGGCAGGCCTTGGCTCGAAAGCCATGTTTGTGCTGGCATTTGGCGTGATCCTGTCGATGTATGGCGGCGGTTTTGCCACCGTTCCGGCCTATCTTGCCGATATTTTTGGCACGCAATTTGTCGGTGCCATTCATGGGCGCCTGCTGACTGCCTGGGCAACGGCCGGTATTTTAGGTCCAACCGTGGTCAATTACATTCGTGAAGCCCAGATCTCGGCGGGTGTTTCGCCGGGGCCTGCTCTTTACAGCGGCACAATGTATATCCTGTCCGGCATGTTGGTGATTGGTTTGCTGGCCAATGCGCTGATCAAGCCTTTGCCCGACAAGTGGTTCATGTCTGATGACGAGGTCGCCGCCCTTCAGGCCAAATCAGCTGCCGTCAGTGCCGGTCCGACTGGCTCCTTCGGCATTGGCAAGGGTGGCCTTGATGCCAAAGCCGCTGTGGCATGGGCGGTGGTTGGTCTTCCACTTCTCTGGGGTGTGTGGGTAACGCTGAAGAGCAGCCTTATTCTGTTTGGCTGAGCACATTACAGCGCCTCTCACCATATATGGCGCACACAGGACGCTGCAACTCTTTATATCTGCTGCATAATTTTCTCTTTAAACCGATTCCGGTTTAAAGAATTAAGCAGTAGGGCAGTTTTTGTCGCTGTGGGTCAATGGTTCACAGCGACACAGGGTACAAACAAAAAAGCGGCCTGAACAGCCGCTTTTTTACATTGAATCGAGGTGCTGCTTACGCTGCAAGCTCTTCCAGCTCACTGCCCTTGAACATTTTTGCAAGGTTCAGGAAGCAGATCATGCCATGTTCGTTGGCGATAATGCCCTCAGAGAAGGACTTGTCAAACGAAGCAGACACTTCTGGAACAGGCTGAACCTGAATGGCAGGAATGGTCAGGATGTCGGACACCCGGTCCACCAACATGCCGATGACCATATTGTGCACTTCGGCAACAACAATGGCAGAGCGCTCATTGGCAACGGTGCTGCGCATTCCCAGCTTGTAAGCAAGGTCAATGATTGGAATGACCGAGCCGCGCAGGTTCATCACGCCAATCACATCTGCTGGAGCGTGCGGAATGGGGGTCGATGGTGCCCAACCGCGAATTTCGCGGATGGTGGTGGTTTTCACGCAGAATTCCTGATCGTGCAGGCGAAACGCAATGATCTCCAGGTTTTCACCGCCGAAATTGGTGGGGTTGATAGGTGTGGCCATGTTTTTGTCCCGCCTGTCCGTGCCCGAAACGAGGTTACACAGCCTCTGTCTTTCGGGCGGTTTTTGCCATTGTCTGCTTTTCCACGTTTATGATCACGCGAAAAAACATGTCGTCTCACTCTCTTTCGTCTGCATGATGTCTGCCACATTGCTGTGCAAACCAAGCAGATGCGCTCGTCTGCGCGGAAAATTTTGCCCGCACTTCATAGCTGTTGGTATCAACATAGCCGAAGAATGTTTCTCAAATCTAAATTGCGTGTGCAATTCATGCAGGTTTTTGCCTTGTCCGTGTTTTTCCGCAAGAGCACGGCACTTTCAATATTCCTTTTCATAAAACACGCCACCGCCGCTTGAGCCGCTGGCCCCGGCCTCACCCTTCAGTTTGAAGCCGCGCCCAACATCCAGATTGATGATGGCCTTGCTGCCCTCGCTGCTTTGCTGAAATTCCAGATAGGTCTTGTCGTTCAGATATTTCCCAGCACCAACCTGGGCATTGCCCTGGGCATCGGTGCTGATGTCCAGATCATCCACACCGACTGCGCCACGCAGGCTGTTGAACAGCGATGTCGAGCGGCCACCGGCCAATTGGCTGACAGCGTCGGCCAACTGGGCAATTTGTAGCGGTGAAAGCCTGGAGAGTGACTGGCCAAAGATCAACTGCGCCAGAACTTCATCCTGCGGCAGGGCGGGGCTGGATGAAAAGCTGATGTCTGGATCGGTTGCCACGCCGGAAACGGTTGAGGTCAGTGTGGTGCTGCCGGAGGTGGTTGAGGCAATAAAGTTGACGATGGGCACAAGATTGCCGCCAAAGGTGATCTGGCCGGTGGTAAAATCAAGCCGTTTGGTGAGAATCGAGATGCGGCCACGGCGCATGGTAAATCCGCCCGAAACGGTGGGATTGGCCGCAGTTCCCTTGATGCTGACCTTGCCATTCAACTCGGCATCTATGCCGCGCCCCCGGACATAGACCGCAGTGGGGGCCGCAATTTGCAGATCCAGCGCGATGGCCGAATCCTTGCTTGCGGGCGCGTCCTGTGGTGCCAGCGTGGCAATCTGTCGCTTGACATCGGCAGGCGCATTGCGGTGCTTGATGTTCAGCTGGCTGATAGAGCTGGGCAATTTTGATGGTATGGTGATGGAGGTCTTGTCGAGCGTAAGACTGCCTGACAAGGTTGGACCTGAAGCAAGCGGCCCTTTGAGAGCCAGCGTGCCATCGACCGTTGATGTCACCAGTGAGCCGTCAATATAGACCGCATGATCAAGTCTGATACTGAGATCAGCGGGCAAGCCTTGCCCTTTCAGATCAACCGAGCCGCTCATGGAAACCTGTCCACCGGCCGAAACCTTGCCGGAGAGGGCGTTGATGCGGGCCTGATCTCCTGTCAGGGCAATGTCGATGGTGACACCTTCAAGGGCAATATTGCGCTTGATGTCAATCAGCCGCACCCCCTTTGAGGTGATGGTGCCAGAGAGGGCCGGGGCCGACAGAGTGCCGCCAACGCGGATGTCGGCAAGGGCGTTGCCCTCCGCCACCAGTCCCTGTCTGGTGGCCAGCCCCTGCACCGCTGAAAGCGGCAAACTGGCATTAAACTGCATGTCCAGCGGTTTTGAGCCATTGAGATCAAGCGTGCCACCGCCTTTGACATCCAGCCCACCGCCGCCGGTGACTGTGCTGTTTACCGACAGCCGGTTGCTGGCAAATGTGCCAGACGCCATCAACGTCACGGGCGGCAGGCCCGCGGCCTGCAATGGTGCCACGGTGCCATTGTCCCACCGCAGATCATAGGCCACTTTCGGCGCAGACGTGCTGCCGCTGGCATTGACGGTGCCGAAGATTGTGCCGCCTGCATCGATATTGGCAACAAAACTATTGGCCAGCGACGCTGGCAGCGCTTTGATCTCGGCGGCAAGATCCAGTGTGCTTCCGGCCTTGCCATTCACGGATATGGTGCCGCTGCCCGCTTTGATGGTTAGCGTGTCGATGGTGGCAGCGCCATTGTCGATCAGAATTTCGGCCGGTTTTGCCAATGTCACCGCAATGCCGCGGGGCGTGGCTGCAAAGCTTTGCAGATCAATGGCAATGCGGCTGCCATTCTGAGTGATGGCGGCTTTGCCTGCTAAGGGTGCCTTGTCATAACGGCCGCTGAGGTCAATCCCGGTGCGGTTGCCGTTGCGGCTGAGCTGAAGAGCGGGGCTTTCCAGAAGGGCGGTGCCGGTTTCCACCCGCCCGGCCTTGATGGTGCCTTCAAGTGCCAGAGATTGCAGATCGCTGCTGTTCAAGGCGATGGTTGGTGCATTGATGCTGAAGCTGCCAGAGCGAATGGCGCTGCCTTTGGCATCGATTTTTGCGCGGATCTTGCCGTTTGTATCCTCAAGATCGATTGTGCCTTGCAAATCTCCCGAGGCTGTCTGTCCGGCAAGGGCCGCCAGAAGCCCGAGATCGGGAAAGGTGACATCCAGTTTTCCGGTTGGCAGAAAGGCTTTGGAGAGGGCCAAAGCACCCTTCAAATGGTTTGTCCCAGCCGTCAGCGTCAGATTGGGCAGGGTGGTGATGCCATCCTTGGAGATCAGTTTCAAATTGGCATTCAAAGGCTGACCATCTAGTTTGCCCTTTGCGGTCAGGGAGGCTGATGGCGCGCCATTGGCAAGTTCGGCTTGTGTTTGCAGTGAAAAATCAGTGAGGCTTCGCCCAGCCATTTTGGCGTTTGCAATCGTCACATTGGCATTGGCCCTCAGGGCATTCAGCGGGCCATTGGCGTCAAGATCAAACATGGCCTTGCCAATGATATTGGGCTGAAGGGCGGCCAGATCATGGACGGTACCGGAGATACTGCTGGTGAGCTGCTGTTGGGCAAAACTGATTTTGCCTGTCGCATCAAGCAGGCTGGATGCCAGCGAGATGTTCGGAACGCTAACCCCATCTGCCTGCGAATAGCTGGTGTTTCCGCTCAGCTTGACCATGCCCTTGAGCTTGCCTGCCCATGGCTCTGGCAAGCTTGCAGGTGCTGCAAACAAGGTGAAACTGGCATCGGCCATTTGGGTCTGTCGTGCATAATGTGCATCGATCGTGCCGCCAATGCCGGGGCTTTCAAGCGTCACAGGGCTTGCCGCGATCTGCTGTTGGCTGATGGCAATCGGTGCTGTGATTGTCAGCGGTGCCTGCACGGCCCGGGCCAGATTTTCATCGCTCCATTGCGCCTGCTTCACGCGCAGTAGGGTATCAATCGTGCCGCTGAGATTGCTCAGGTTGAAGGCTTTGGAGGTTGCGGCAATGGCAATATCGCCAAATTTCCCTTGGGGTATAGACAGGCTTTGGGCATTTGCCGTTGCGTTCAGGGCGGCGGCCTCGGCCGCCCCGGTGAGGCTGAGGGCCATGGAGGAAATCTGTGCGGACAGATTGCCCTGTGCCAGCGGCCATTGGAACGGCATTGTGTCCTGTTTGGCCTTCAGGGAGGCCGACAGCGTATTGCTGCCTTTGGCATCATAGGTGCCGCGGGCGGTGAAGGACAGGCGGTCAGTGTCGATCGTGCCCCGCTCCACCGTGATGGCCCCATTGCTGGCAAGGCGTGTGGCGATGTCGATGCGGGTAATCCCGGCAAACAGCGGACGCAGATTGGGCGGCAGCAGGGTGTCAAAGGCACCGGAGCCTGTCACGGTCACAGCCTGTCCGTCGGCATTGGTTGTATGGGTTGTGTCCACTTCCAGCCGTGGCACGCCGTCCAGTGCGGCTTGAAGCTGTCCTTTCCAGTCATTGAGCGGGCCGCCGCCGATCAGGGTCATGTCCAGTGCCGGGCGATCGGGCAATTGCAGCAGATCAACCAAGACGCCACCCTTCGGTTCGCGCAGCAAGGCGTTGATGTTCAGCCGGTTGTCATTCGGCGCATAGGCCAGTTTGGCAGAGAGGGTTGAATCGGGCTGATTGGCACGATTGAGGTTGATGTCGGTATCGATGGTGTTTTGATCGGCAGCAACATTGCCCTGAAGAGCATAGGTCTGTTCGGTGCCCAGCACGGCAGCACCAAGGCGAATGTCAGGCAGAGAGACGTGATCAACCGTGATGGCCAACGGCAGGGAAAAGCCGCTTTGCGAAGGCGAGCTGTCTTGCGTATCGGCCGTCGCAGGCAGGGGCGTGCGCGTGAGGGTGATCGAGTCCGCCTTGATCTGCGATGCCTTGAAATGCTTGGACAGCAAGGAAAAAGGCGACCAGTCAATGGCGAGGTTCTCCAGGCTGGCATAGGCCCCGTTGGCATCGGAAATGCGGATGTCATCTACGCGCAAATGCCCGCTCAGCACGCCGCTGAGACCATCGATTGCCACGATCCGGTTGGGTTTTGACACAAGCGATGCGACCAGATCGCTGACGAGGCGAGTGCCGAACTGGGTTGTGCCCACCACGGTTACGGCAATGGCCAGCAGGCCTGCGATGATGCACAGACCATAGACGCAATATCGGCCAAAGCTGGCGAGAAGGTTCCTGAACTGGCTCATGTCTGCACGTTGCTTTCTGTTGTCCGGGTTTTGGCGTGTCCCGGACAGGTTTTAGAAACTTTGCCCAATGCCAACATAAATGCCGTATTTGTCGCCATCGGGGTAGGGGTTGAGCGGCAAAGCCACATCCAGTCGTATCGGCCCAAAAGGGGTGGCATAACGAAGGCCCAGACCTGCGCCTGCTTTGATGTTGGAAAAGTCTGGTATCTGGCTGTCGGAAACGGTGCCGACATCCAGAAATGGCACCAGACCGATGCTGTCGGTGATGCGAACGCGCGCTTCAACGGTTGCCGTGACATAGGAAAGGCCGCCAGTGGCCTTGTCATCGCTGTTTCGCGGTGAAATGCCCTGATAGGCATAGCCGCGCACGGAGCCGCCGCCGCCACTGAAAAAGCGCCGGTTGGCTGGAATATCAACGAGATCACCATTGCTGAACAGCGTGCCTGCGGCCAGTTTTCCGGCCAGCACGACATGGTCCTCCAGCCCGAGGCCGTAATAGCCGGAGATGGAGCCTTCGGCATTGGTGAAAATCGTGCCGTTTCTGAACTCATAGCTCGGGGCAGCACTCACTGTTGCGCGGTATCCCTCCGTCGGGTTCAGCTTGTCGTCGCGGGTATCGCGGATGTAATCCAGCGGAACGGAGAATGTCAGGTAATGGTCCCGGCCAAAAGCATCCTCGATTTTGGCATATTGCAAGGATGTGGCTGCTGAAACCGTATCCTTGTCCGTCAGCTCGTAGGAATAGCCCAGCCTGCCGGTGATGGTATCGGCATCATAGGAATCCGTGCTCAGCGTGGCTGCCTTGATGCTGGCGTCCAGCGTGCCGGAGGGCAGCAAAAATCCGGGTTTGGCAAAGCTGATCCCGGCAGAGTAATCCAGATCTGACGCGCCTGTGCTGCCGCCAAAGCCGCCGACAGACCCTTCAACCCGCAGGGATTCCGCCTGACCAAACAGGTTGCGATGCCCCCAATAGCCCTGAACGCCTGCGCCATCAATGGTGGAATAGGTGGCACCTGCGCCAAAATAACGGAATTTTCCTTCAGAAACGCGAATATTGAGCGGTATGGCACCATTGGCGTCGAGTTTTTCGGCTGGATCAACGGTGACGCTGGAAAATACCCCGAGCTTGCGCAGGCGGTCAGCTGCTTTGCGCAGGTCTTCCGGCTTATAGGGCTGCCCGGCATTCAGCCGGGAGTATTTTTGAACAAACCCTGCATCGACTGCCTTTGTGCCGGAAACGCCAACGGCACCCAATGGGGCAACGGGACCGGATGTGATGCCAATGGTGACATCAACCGTCCTGCTTTCGTGATCGGCAACGACTTCGCGTCTGGAAATCCGGGCAAGAGGATGGCTCTGGGCTTTCACATCATCCAGCATCCTGTTGGCGGCCTTGATGATGGCAAGCGAGCCGGCAGGTTTGCCACTGACAAGATCATAGCTGGTGGGATCGAGATCCTGAACATCATCCGTTAGTTTGGCCTTTCCGAGGGTAAACAGCGGGCCTGCCTCGACAATGACGTGCACGGCCACCGGCTTGTCGCGCCCAAACGCCGGATTGGGCGGCAGTTTATCCATCGGTGTGCCGTTGATGGTCATGGTGATCACGCCACCATAATAGGAATGCTCATAGAGCGTTGCCAGCAGGCGGTCCCGATCATCATTGGCCTTGATGACCACGCCGAGATCGCCAGAGACTGGCTTGTCTGCGTCCTGAACCAGCAGAGAGCTGCTCTCCAGTGCCTTCTTGATGTCATCAGGGGCTTGCGGTGTATCCAGTGTGATGGCGTAGCGAACAGGATCGATCACATCATTTGAGGCATCTTTCTCTCCCCAGAGGGTGACGCCGAAAATCTTGAATGCAAGGGCATCTGCCGGATACAGGCAGGCTGTTGCCCCCAAGGCGATCACCAACAGATGTGCTGATCTCCGAAACGCAATACGAACATTCGGCAATATCGACTCACCTGTTTTCAACAGTGTCTGGTTTCCTCAAATCGTGTTGGACACAGTCCAATGCAGCCGACAATCCTGCCAGCCCATATGTCGTATATTGGCAAGTCAGAGGCCCACACCCCCGTATAATGCGCAGTATATCTGCTAAATTTCCATATGTGTATCATTTTGATACAAAATATGGAAAATCTCAGACCCGGAAGCATGTTCCGGGCCTGAGCGAGGTTTTATGATCAGTAATTGCTTGGGCAGGCGTCCACATAGCGGCGGCCGTAGCGGTCGCGGTAGTAGCATTGGCCAGGCTGTTCGCTGACTTTGCCGATAACGGCACCAGCAACGCCGCCAATGGCTGCGCCAACCGCTGCACCGCGCACATTGCCCGTGGCGAGGCCACCAATAATGGCACCCGAGGCTGCCCCGATGCCGGCACCCTTTTCTGTTTGCGTGCAGCCGGCAACCGTCAGGCCCGCCAGTATGAGTATAATTGCTTTCTTCATGATCATCTCCACATTTGATCGATCCGGTATACCGGAATTGCCCGCCCCTGCATGACAGCATTTTATTGTACTCTACCCTAAATCTGGTCCGATTTAAGGTAAAGTCATGGTGCTATTACAAAATCCTAAAGATTGCTACAATGGCAATCTTTGTGGATGCATCATGTCTTCAACCGGCTTTTTTATAATAGTGCGGCCTGAACGCATGGCAGTTCGGCCGATTGTTTGAAGCCACGATCACCGCAAGATATGGCGCAATTGTCGAAAGTCTACGGCAGCCCGCAGGGATTTTTCATCGACTTTTGATTTTATATCAGAAAAAACATTATTTAATGTGCGAAATAGTAGCACTATTTTTAAGATCAGAGTGTCATGGTGCCGATAATGTCGTTTGGAAATTGACTCAGATCAAGTCTGAAGGGTGAGCTATTGATTACCTGTTGGATTGCGGGGGCAATGTTTACGGCTGATTTCGGGCAGGGGTACCGCTGCATGAAAAGGCCAATTCTATTTTGGGATGCGTTTCATTCTCGTATTCTCAGGAGTTGAACTGCGGCGCGATTTGTCGCAGTTTAGAATCACTATACAAAAGGGGTTGACCGCTGCCCCGAAGGCTCTCAAAAGAGAGATGGAAAGATTGGAGCGAGCGCAATGGATTTCGAAGCGTTTTTCAAGAGCGAACTGAACGCTGTGCATGAAGAGGGTCGATACCGCGTTTTCGCCGATCTTGAGCGTCAGCGAGGCAATTTCCCCCGGGCAACCCGGTATACGGAAAATGGTGCCCATGACGTCACCGTCTGGTGTTCCAACGATTATTTGGGCATGGGCCAGAACCAGCTCGTTGTTGATGCCATGAAAGACGCCATTGATCACTGTGGCGCGGGTGCTGGGGGCACCCGGAATATCTCAGGCACCAATCATTACCACGTTCTGCTGGAAAAAGAGCTTGCTGACTTGCATGGCAAGGAATCGGCGCTGATTTTCACCTCAGGCTATATTTCCAACTGGGCAACTCTTGGTACACTTGGTCAGAAAATTCCGGGCCTGATCATCTTTTCCGATGCATTGAACCATGCATCGATGATCGAAGGCATTCGCTATGCCAAATGCGAGCGGGTGATCTGGAAGCACAATGACCTTGCGGATCTTGAGGCCAAGCTGAAAGCAGCCGACCCTAAAGCTCCGAAAATGATCGCCTTTGAATCCGTCTACTCGATGGATGGTGATATTGCGCCGATCAAGGAAATCTGTGATCTGGCCGACGCCTATGGGGCCATGACCTATCTGGATGAAGTTCACGCTGTTGGCATGTATGGGCCGCGTGGCGGTGGCGTCGCCGAGCGTGAAGGCATTATGGATCGCCTGACAATCATCGAGGGCACGCTTGGCAAGGCCTTTGGCGTGATGGGTGGCTATATCGCGGCGTCCAGCGCTCTTTGCGATTTTATCCGCTCCTTTGCGTCCGGGTTTATTTTTACGACGGCTTTGCCACCGGCTCTGGCCGCCGGGGCGGTTGCCTCCATTCGCCACTTGAAATCCAACCAGATTGAGCGCTTTGCCCATCAGGAGCGGGTTCGTCGTTTGCGCTCCATGCTGGATGCCCGCGGCATTCCACATTTGCCCAACCCCAGCCATATCGTGCCGGTGATTGTGGGTGATGCGGCCAAGTGCAAGTGGATTTCGGATATTCTGCTGGACAATTTCAATATTTACGTTCAGCCGATCAATTACCCGACAGTGCCAAAGAAGACCGAGCGTTTGCGCATAACGCCAACGCCTTTGCATTCGGATGCGGATCTTGAGCATCTGGTGGGGGCTTTGCATCAATTGTGGTCACGCTGTGCGCTGGCGCGGGCCGTGGCCTGATCCGCTGATCTGGCGGGTTGGTTTAACAGATTGATTTGATGATGCGGATCATGGAAACATGGTCCGCATTTGTGTTTGAGGAGGCTTTGTCATGTCGATTGCGGATCGTGTTAACACCATGCTGGACGCAGTGATTGCGCGTGAGCAGATTGTGGGGGCTGTGGTCCTTGTCTATCAGGACGGCAGGCCCGTGCTGCGCCGCGCTGCCGGATATGCTGATCGTGAGGCCGGTATTGCCATGCGGCTTGATCACGTTTTTCGCTATGCTTCTGTGACCAAACCATTTGTCGCGGCAACCGCTCTGGCGATGGTCGATGCGGGGCTGTTGTCTCTCAATGATTTTGTTTCCACCCATCTGCCGTGGTTTCGTCCCAAAACTCCGGATGGGCAGGTGGCTCTGATCAGCATTCGGCATCTGCTGACTCATACTGCCGGTTTGACGTATGACCCTGCCTTGCAGGCTTTGCCATCGGACAGGGCGATCAATCTGGGTCTGGACAATACCAATCTGACGCTGGAAGAGAACTTCAGTCGCTATAATGAGGTAGCACTTGCTTTTACGCCGGGAGCGCGCTGGCAGTATTCCTGTGCTACCGATGTGCTGGGTGCGGTGCTTGCCAAAGTGCATGGTGGCACGCTGGAAGAGGCGGTTGTACACTATATTGCCGAACCTTTGCGGCTTAAGGACACACGCTTTCATGTTGCAGATGAGGCACGTCTGACTGTTGCCTATCGTGATGGTACCCCGCGACCCGAGCCAATGTCGGATCCCTGGGTGGCTGATGATGGCGCAGGTTGGCGAGCTACATTTTCCCCATCGCGCATCTTCAATCCCAAAGCGTTTCAGTCCGGTGGGGCAGGCATGGTTGGAACTGCCGAAGATGTCTTGACGTTGCTGGAGGTTTTGCGCGTCGGTGGCGGCTCAATTCTGTCACCAGAACTGGCGCAGGCAGTGCTGGTCAACCAGATTGGTGATACACTGATGGAGGTTCCCGGATCGCGCTTTGGCTTTTTTGGTGCCGTTATCACGGATTCAACCGCAGCAGCAACGGCTTTGCCGGTTGGTGCGGTGCAATGGGGTGGCGTCTACGGCAACACCTGGTTTATCGATCCACAGGCCAGATTAACCGTTGTCAGTCTGACCAATACGGCGCTGGAAGGCTGCATGGGTGCTTACCCTGAGCTGTTGCGTGCTGCCGTTTATGATCGCTAAAGCCTGTCGCAGTGAATAGGATTCACTGCGACAGGCTTTAGCTCTTTCTTTTTCGCATGGACGTTATCGTTTTATTGAGGACAATAAAACGCGACATGCTGTAGGGTTTGTCAGGTTCAGGCGGCGCGTGTTTTGTTTTTAATCAGGGTTTTCGCATGGGAACGGGCTTGCGCGTCGGCCGCAAACACATCGGCAATGGATGTGGCGGGGGCAAGACCTGAGAGGTGATCCATCACTTCTTCGACAATGTCCGCCATGGTCAAAAAGCCAATTTTTTCCGCAACGAAGGCTTCGAACGCCGCCTCATCGGCGGCGTTCAGCACGGCCCCTTGCAGGCCGCCGCGTTGCAGTGCCGTGCGGGCCAGCCGGATGGCCGGAAAGCGGCTTTCATCTGGCGCTTCAAAATCCAGTCGTGCCAGCTTTGTAAAATCCAGTCGTTCCACATCCAGCGGTGCGCGCCGGGGATGGGTCAGGGCGTAGCCAATGGCGGTGCGCATATCCGGCACGCCAAGCTGGGCAATAACGGAGCCATCCGTATAGCCAACCATGGAGTGAATGATGGATTGCGGATGGACAATCACCTCGATCTGATCGGGGCGGACATTGAAAAGATATTTCGCCTCGATCATTTCCAGCGCCTTGTTAAACATCGAGGCGCTGCCAATCGACACTTTCAGCCCCATGGACCAATTCGGATGAGCGCGTGCCGTCTGCACGCTGACATCAGCCATCTGGGCGCGGCTAAACGTGCGGAACGGCCCGCCTGATGCCGTCAGAACAATGCGTTCAAGGGTGTCGCGGTGGTTTTCATCAAGGCATTGGAAAATGGCGGAGTGTTCGCTATCGACGGGAATCAGCCTGCCGCCACCTTGCCGGACGGTATCCAGAAACAGATCTCCGGCAGAGACGAGGCATTCCTTGTTGGCGAGGGCAATATCGGCTCCACGCGCGGCAGCCGTCAGCGTTGGCTGTAATCCGGCTGTGCCAGCAATGGCGGCCATGACCCAGTCCGCCTCAAGGCTTGCGGCCTCCTGAAGGCCGCTTGCACCTGCGGCCACATCAATTCCCTGCCCCGAAAGCGCATTTTTCAGTGTGCTGTACTGGCTTTCATCAGCGGTTACGGCCAGCCTTGCACCGCAGGCGATGGCCTGACTTGCCAGAAGCTCGATATTGCCATTGCCGGTCAGGGCCATGATGTCAAAACAATCACGTCCACCCAGCTGTGTGATCACATCCAGCGTGTTGGTTCCAATGGAACCTGTCGATCCCAGAATGGTCAGTCGGCGAGGTTGAGCAGTGGCGGTGTTCATGAACATATCCGGGGAGTGGCTGTCTGGTCACAGGTGCACGAATGCATTCATATCAATCGTTCTGCTGTGCGCCAGTTTTGTTTCTGCATCCCTATGTCAGACGGCGCTTTCGCGTTTGTCTGGATCGGTGCATTTTCTTCTGTTAACGCGGGGCCTCATTCGAAACCGTACGACGGTTTTCGAAACCTGTTGAGCGTTTACAGCGGAACACTCCGTGCAGCAAGCGTGCTCGACCACCTGCCGTTCTCAATGGCTGGATAAAATGCAAGCATGGCGCAAAAGACTGCCTTTGCGCGGGCCAGCGACCCTAAAATGTTGGTCTTGACAGGTTGCCTGGCTTGCGCCACGCGCTCACTGACACCATAACAATCGTGCTTGCCGCAAGCAGGGCGGCGACAACTCCCAGAACAATCATTGCTCTACCTTTCGACATTCATACTGTCTATGGTCGATATAGCACAACTTAATCTTGCGCGAAACTGGATTGCTCTTGTCTTCTGATCGAAATCTGACCTAAGGCAGGGCCGGACAGATTGCTCCTTGCGGCAAATCGCGGTAGTAAATGATAATAAATGGTAACGAGTGTTAACCTTCAATCAATAAGTTAACCATAAGAATTATACGATAACGTCGGAAATGGGCGCTTTGCGTCGCCATCGGCATGATGCCAGTCCCGCGTGCCGGTTTTGATCCGGTATCTCCAGTGCAGAGTTGTTTCGGTGAAGGTGCGCTTTCGGGTGGTGCCTATCCGGGGGCGTGAACGCAGCGATATGGTCGGCTCTTTGTCAAAGGGTTGATCTCAAGGGGATTGGCAATTGGTTCAGCATGGTGAGGCAGAACGCTCAGGTGGATCGCAAGCGGGAAGTTTGCGTGACAGGCTGAATTTTGCCGGGCTTGATCAGGATGCGCGCGATTTGTTGCGTCGTCATCGCCCCGGGCTGGAGCCAGATGTTGAGGCGGGAATCAGGGATCTGTTCCATCGCTTTCAGACGGCCCCGGATGCTGCCCGACAATTTTCCAGTGAACGCCAGATTGATCGGTTGCATGATCTCTACATGTCCCATTGGGAGGTCATGACGGATGCCCGGTTTGATTCGCTGTATGCGGAGCGGGTTAAAGTGCTGGCCGATACGCAAAGCCGCATGGGGCTTGATCCTCGCTGGCAGATTGCTGGTCATGCCGTTGTGCTTGAACATCTTGTGGCGTCGGTTTTCAATGATCTTGCCAGCCGGGGATTGTTGCCATCGTCGCGCAGGCGCACAGTCGAGCTTCAGGATCTGGTACGCGCACTCATTCGCCTCGTGATGGTGGATGTTGAAATTTCCGTGTCCCTGCGGTTCAATGAATTGCGTCTCAAGCATCATCGTGATCTGGTGGAGTTGCGTCGCAATGAACGATCCAGCGTGACAGAGCTGTTTCACGATACCTTTGTCGCCCTGTCAGAAGGTGATCTTTCCTGTCGTCTCAAGGCCGATGTGCCTGAGGAATACCGCGAACTCGTGGCTACGTTCAATACGGCACTGGATAGCATCTGTTCTGCGATTTCAGCCATGAACACCCATCGGGAACAGGCGCAAAGCGCAACGGACATGCTGTCTCGCCAGGGCGAAGATCTGGGCGCGCGGGTTGAAGAGGCTGCCGCCAATCTGGACAAGGCCAATGCCAGCCTGCGTCAGGTGACAGACAATGTGCGCCGCAGCGCCGCCCAGTCAAAAATCACGGAAGAGGCTGTGGGGCGCACCGTGAAAGCGGTTGAGGACAGTGGTGAGGTGGTTGGCAAGGCGATCAATGCCATGGCAGATATTGAAGCGTCTGCGGAGCAGATAGGTCATATTATTGGTGCGATTGATGAAATTGCCTTTCAGACCAATCTTCTGGCACTGAATGCGGGAATTGAGGCGGCGCGAGCCGGGGATTCAGGCCGCGGTTTTGCCGTTGTTGCGCAGGAGGTGCGCGCCCTTGCCCAGCGCTCAGCCGAATCGGCCCGCGAAATCAAGGCGCTGGTGGCCACCACCAAAAACCAGGTGGATGCGGGTGTGCAGATGGTCAACAAGACACAGGATGCCATTTCCAGTATTGTTGGCCAGGTGGTGGACATCAATCAGTCTGTTGCTGTTTTGGCCAGCGAGACTGCCGATCAGGCCCAGTCTCTGGATAGAATGGCAGGCATTCTGGATGCTTGTGGCGACGCATCACGGCTCAGTGCAGAAATGTCCCGTCAATCGGCTTTAAACAGCGGCGATCTGCATACGGTTATTCTCGAATTGGGACAAACAGTACGCCAGTTTACAATTGAACGTAGCAGCGCTCACCATGCTTCGTCAAAGGTTCAGTCATCGGTTCTGGCGTCTCAGAGTGATCCTGAGGATGCAGCCTTGTCGATTTTTACCGATGTTTCAACAAAAAATGATTTTCTGGTGCCAATAAGGTCTGTCGGAGCATCAATGTGAGAAGTTTGTTTACTAACTCCTTATACAACGGAAGCGGGTCTAGGGTGAAAACAGTTTTCCTTGCCGGAGAAGATAAGTTTTTAACCCCTGTGTCCTTATAGGAAATGCAGACAGTAACAGTAGGGAAACAGCCTATGGCGAGCAAGACAGGCGCATCGAAGCAATTGAAGCTGGCATCGGTGCTGGACTTGAATGAAGCGTCTCAGCTTAAGGACAAGCTTCTGTCCTTGCGGGGGGCTTCCATTGAAATCGATGCGTCCGGCGTGGAGCGCATGGGAACGTTGTGTGTGCAAGTGCTCTTCTCGGGCGTTAAAACCTGGGAGGCTGATAATCAGTCTTTTTCTATCACGAAGGCGTCTGACGCCTTCACCAAAACCCTGCAACTCTTAGGTTTGAACAGCGATCAACTGGTCGTGACGGAGATCCGGCAATGAAGAAAAAAGTCCTAACTGTGGATGATTCCAGAACCATCCGCAACATGCTTCTCGTGACCCTGAATAACGCCGGTTTCGAGACTATTCAGGCTGAAGATGGTATTGAGGGCCTTGAGGTTCTCGAGGAATGTAATCCTGACGTTATCGTCACCGACATCAATATGCCCCGTCTTGACGGTTTTGGTTTCATTGAGGGTGTGCGCCGGAATGAAAAATACCGTGCCGTACCGATCTTGGTTTTGACCACAGAAAGTGATGCGGAAAAGAAAAACCGCGCGCGTCAGGCTGGAGCGACCGGATGGATTGTCAAGCCATTCGATCCGACAAAGCTGATTGATGCGATTGAACGTGTAACCGCTTAAACAGGGTTTCCCGCGATGGATATGAACGAAATCAAAGAGATCTTTTTCCAGGAATGCGAGGAGCAACTCGCAGAGCTGGAATCGGGCCTTCTGAAAATGAATGATGGGGATCGTGATCCAGAAACGGTTAATGCCGTTTTCCGAGCCGTTCACTCCATCAAAGGGGGCGCTGGTGCGTTCGGTCTCGATGATCTCGTTGCCTTCGCGCATGTGTTTGAAACCACTCTTGATGGTGTTCGGTCCAATAAGCTGGAGCCTCATCAGGAGCTGATGAAAGTCATGCTTCGCTCTGCCGATGTGCTGGCGGATCTGACCAACGCTGCCAGAGATGGTGGCAGTGTTGACGAGGCCCGCTCAAGTGGCCTGGTCAAGGAACTCGAAGCACTCGCAAACGGTGAGACGCTGGCCCCTTCAGCGGCTCCAGTTGCGGCCCCCAAGGCAGCTGCCAAGCCCGCAGCGGCTCCTGCGCCCGCGCCTGCGCCGAGCGATGACAGTGGCTTTCAGCCGGTGCCATTTACCTTTGAAGGTTTTGGTGAAGAGGCTCCGGTTGACATTTCTTCATCGTTCGAAGTGCTCTTCAAGCCGCGTCGTGACCTCTATTCCAAGGGAAATGATGCAACTCTGCTGCTGCGCGACCTGTCCCGCGTGGGTGAAGTGAGCTTGAATTGTAATACTGATGCGATCCCGACGCTCGATATGCTGGACCCGGAGGCTGCCTATTTCTCCTGGCGGGTTATCGTCAAAACGGAGAAGGGCGAAGAAAGCGTTCGCACTGTTTTCGAATTTGCCGAATGGGACTGTGATCTGGACGTCAAGGTTCTGGAAGAAGTTGCCGAGGGTGCCGTCGAGGACGACCGCCCGATGGTTCCGGTTCCGTTCGATCTCTCCATTCTGGATGGAGACGATGATTCGTCTGAAGATGATACCAATGCTCTGGTGGAAGACGCTGTCGAAGCTGCTGAAACCGCAACGAAGGTGGTCAGTGCTGTCGCTGCTGCAAAGCAAAAGAAAGAAACGCCAGCGGCGGCTGCCGCTGCAGCGGCTGCGGCTGCCCAGAATCAGGCTGCGGCATCGGCTGCCGGTCAGACCATTCGTGTTGATCTTGACCGTGTTGACCGTCTGATCAATCTGGTTGGCGAGTTGGTCATCAATCAGGCGATGTTGTCCCAGAGCGTCATTGAAAATGACACCAATGGAACCTCGTCGATCAATATGGGTCTGGAAGAGCTTCAGCAACTGACCCGCGAAATTCAGGACTCGGTTATGGCCATTCGCGCCCAGCCGGTGAAGCCTGTATTCCAGCGTATGTCGCGTATTGTCCGTGAAGTTGCCGATATGGTTGGCAAATCCATCCGTCTGGTGACGGAAGGTGAGAATACCGAGGTGGACAAGACGGTTATCGACAAGCTGGCCGAGCCGCTGACCCATATGATCCGTAATGCGGTTGACCATGGTATCGAGACACCTGAGAAACGCGCTGCCGCTGGTAAAAATCCAGAAGGCACCGTCAAGCTGACTGCAAAACATCGCTCTGGCCGTATTGTGATCGAGCTTGTCGATGACGGCGCTGGTATCAATCGTGAGCGCGTGCGCCAAAAGGCGATCGACAACGATATTATTGCTGCCGATGCCAATTTGTCGGATGAAGAAGTTGATAACCTGATTTTCATGCCCGGCTTTTCGACGGCGGATAAAATCTCCGACATTTCCGGTCGTGGTGTTGGCATGGACGTGGTCAAGCGTTCCATTCAGGCACTCGGTGGCCGTATTTCGATCAGTTCCCGGCCTGGTCATGGCTCAACATTCACAATGAGCCTGCCGCTCACCCTGGCTGTTCTGGATGGCATGGTGGTGACTGTTGCTGGTCAGACGCTGGTTGTTCCTTTGACGGCAATCGTGGAAACATTGCAGCCAGAAGCTGCGAATATTCATTCGTTCGGTGCAAATCAGCGGTTGATTTCGATTCGTAACAGCTTCTGCCCTCTGGTTGATGTTGGCCGCATCCTGAATTTCCGCTCCAGTCAGGCGAATCCTGTGGATGGTGTCGCTCTTCTGGTTGAATCTGAGGGTGGTGGTCAGCGTGCTCTAATGGTAGATGCCATTCAGGGGCAGCGTCAGGTGGTTATCAAGTCTCTCGAAGCAAACTATACGCATGTGCCGGGCATTGCAGCGGCAACCATTCTGGGTGATGGCCGTGTGGCCCTTATTCTGGATGTTGATGCTGTTGTGTCTGCATCGCGTGGTCAATCACTCAGGCAAGAAATGTCATTAGCTGTTGCAGGATAAACTCATGTTGGATGCGATCAAAAATTCTGGCCCAGAGAGAGGCGGGTTTCTCGCCTTTCAGTATGGTGACCAGGACTTTGGCGTAAACACCATGTCAGACCGTAACACTCGCGGCTGGAAGCCAGTGACATCCTTGCCTCGGTCAGCTGACGGCATCATGGGAGTGTTCAATTTGCATGGTGGTGTCTTGCCGATTGCCAATCAGATGTCAGGGCTTCCTGTGATGTGGCTGGAGCATGATGCAGGCTGCCGTGACATTGTTGCGCAGGCGTCATCAGGAGTGGCTGGTTTGCGGGTGGACGCTATATCTGACGTTGCGTGCGTGACGAATGACATCATACATCGGACGCCTGAGGTCAGATCTGGCCTCATGCGTCAGGACGCCCGAGGCATCATGGCTCTGGACAAGCGGATGGTATGCTTGACTGAGCTGGCTTGCCTTTTCTCTCAACCGGAAGGCGAAGCGGCATGACACCGACATTTT
This sequence comes from Gillisella vitis, assembly GCF_014204625.1. Lineage (GTDB taxonomy): Bacteria > Pseudomonadota > Alphaproteobacteria > Rhizobiales > Rhizobiaceae > Allorhizobium > Allorhizobium vitis_F. Next base: position 81,361 of record NZ_JACHLU010000018.1, read on the forward strand.
CCACACATAGCCGCCAATCGGACGATGAGGTGATGGCAAGCGGTGAATATCCGCTGACACGTCGTGATTTGAATGAAATTGCGGCTATGATCTATGCTGATGCTGGTATTGCGCTGAACGATTCGAAAGCGTCTCTGGTTTATTCACGACTTTCAAAACATATCCGCAATCTTGGTTTGCGCGGGTTTCGGGAATATTGCGCTCTTGTGGCTTCTCCGGAGGGGTCTGCTGAGCGCCGGGAGATGTTGTCGCATCTCACGACCAATTTTACGCGGTTCTTTCGTGAAAATCATCATTTTGACCATTTGAGAACGGAAGTTCTGCCGGGCCTTTTGGCGCGTGCCAAGGCTGGAGGTCGGGTGCGGATCTGGTCAGCGGCCTGCTCGGATGGACAAGAGCCGTATTCGATCGCCTTGACCGTTTTATCGATGATGCAGAATGTTGCCGATTACGATTTTCGCATTTTGGCAACGGATATTGATCCTAAAATTCTGGCTTTGGCGCGGGCTGGTGCTTACGACGAAACGGCGCTGGAAACAGTCAATCCTGCGATGCGTAAGCAATGGTTCAAAGAAGTTGATATTGCCGGACGACGCAAGTTTCAGGTGGACGACCGCGTCAAGCGCCTGATTACGTTTAACGAATTGAATTTGATGGCGCAGTGGCCGTTGAAGGGGCCATTTGACGTGATTTTTTGTCGAAATGTTGTGATTTATTTTGATGAACCAACCCAGGTGAAGATCTGGTCACGATTTGCCGGTCTGTTGGCAGATGGTGGTCATCTTTATATCGGGCATTCGGAGCGTGTTTCTGGGGATCCGAAGAATCTCTTCGATAATACAGGCATCACGACCTACAAATATATTGGTAAAACTGGAGGGCGCAAAACATGATGGCACGTGCGCGCGTTCTGGTCGTTGATGACAGTCCAACAATGCGTGGGCTGATTACAGCGGTTCTCAATTCTGATCCAGAAGTCAGTGTTATCGGCCAAGCCGGGGATGCGATGGAGGCTCGTGCTGCCATCAAGCAGCTCAATCCGGATGTTGTGACGCTGGACATCGAGATGCCGAACATGAACGGTCTCGAGTTTCTGGAAAAGATCATGCGGTTGCGGCCGATGCCTGTGATCATGGTCTCAACCATGACCCATCGTGGTGCTGAGGCAACTCTTGCGGCTCTGGAGATTGGTGCTTTCGATTGCGTTGGCAAGCCAATGCCCGGTGATGCAAGGCCGTTTGGAGATCTGGCCGAAAAGGTCAAAGCGGCTGCGCGCTCTCAACGGCGCCGTGCGGGGCCTGCCGCTATTGCTGCAAAACCCGCAACAGATTTTCGCGTTGGCCGCAAGATTGTTGCTATCGGATCATCCACGGGTGGCGTTGAAGCGTTGATTGCAGTGCTGCAAAAATTTCCTCAGAACTGCCCGCCGACGGTGATCACACAGCATATGCCGCCGACGTTTACCAAGAGTTTTGCAGAGCGTCTCAACCGTCTCTGCGCCCCGATCGTTCAGGAAGCAACCGATGGAGCCCGGCTGGAGATTGGCCGGATCTATCTTGCTCCTGGTGGCGAGAGGCATCTGCAGGTGGTCAATGCTTCCGCCCCCAGTTGCCGACTGATCGAAACAGCGCCGGTCAACGGGCATCGTCCATCTGTCGATGTTCTGTTCGATTCGGTTGCTGAACTGGCTGGACGCAATGCTGTCGGCGTCATACTTACGGGTATGGGGCGAGATGGAGCGTCGGGATTGCTCAAAATGCGAAGTGCGGGTGCACGAACGATTGGGCAAAACGAGAAGACCTGTGTGGTCTATGGTATGCCTCGCGTCGCCTATGAATTGGGCGCTGTAGAGCACCAGTTGCCGCTTGGCTCAATCGGCGAAGAAATTCTCAAACTTACGGCCGCACGGAAAGAAGGTTCGGAATAATGTCAATAGCAGAGAAAATTAAAGTCCTTATTGTGGACGATCAGGTGACCAGCCGCTTGCTTTTGAGCGACGCGCTGACGCAGCTTGGTTTCAAACAGATCACTGCCGCAGGCGATGGCGAGCAGGGTATGAAGATCATGGCCCAGCAGCCTCACCATCTTGTGATTTCTGATTTTAACATGCCGAAAATGGATGGTATCGAGCTTCTTCAGGCAGTGCGGGCGAACCCCACAACCAAGAAGGCTGCATTTATTATCCTGACGGCGCAGGGTGATCGGGCGCTGGTGCAAAAAGCCGCGCAACTGGGTGCCAACAACGTTCTCGCAAAGCCGTTTACCATCGAAAAGATGAAGGCGGCCATTGAAGCTGTTTTCGGAGCATTAAAATGACGAACGAAGCTGCAGCGCGCAGGGTTCATATTATTCAAGGAGAATACAAGGTTATCAGTGACCCGGATGTGGTGCTGTCAACCATCCTGGGTTCCTGTGTGGCTGCATGTTTGCGTGATCCTGTGGCTGGAGTTGGAGGTATGAACCATTTTCTTTTGCCGGGGTCTGCAACCCCCGGCATGGGAGGTGGAGATGCAACACGTTACGGCGTTCATTTGATGGAGTTGCTGATCAACGGCCTGCTGAAAAAAGGTGCGCGCCGTGACCGTCTGGAAGCAAAAATTTTTGGCGGTGCCAAGACGATCGCCACCTTCTCGAATGTTGGTGAGCAGAACGCGGCATTTGCAATGAAGTTCCTGAGAGATGAAGGCATTAAAGTCGTCGGCTCCTCAACAGGTGGTGAGCATGGCCGAAAGCTGGAATTCTGGCCTGTGAGCGGTCGTGCCCGTCAATATCCCCTGACAGGAGCAGAAACGCAGAAGACTGTTGCGCAGGAGCAGCGCCCAGCACCAGTTCAAAAGCCGGTCGAAAGCTCGATCGAATTTTTTTAAAACGGATGTCTCCCAACGTTATGATTGCGAAGGGGACGAGGGAATGTTGTGCCTTTGTCTGGAGAATGATCTCTGGCGTGGTCGAGAGCAGGGAATGCAGCAGCGTTTTCAGGTTCGGTGGAGCCTTGTTGCGGTGCTGAATAAGGCAATCTCAGCAAGATTTCTTGTTGTTTCACAGGTTTGTCAGCTTGGAGAAAACAGGATTGTCGGTTTTTTTTGTTGGTCGCGTTGTTCATAAGAATAGTGCGGGGAATGGTTTTTGTTCAAGCAGACCTTTCCGTGAATAAATGTCATTCGTCAGTATCTCATCTTGGAGGCCACGAACATGCAAGAGTCACTACCTGAAATTCTGATGCGTGTCGTGACAGAACTGCACGATGTTGCTTACCTGATTGAGAGAATTGAGCCGCAGCTTCTTGATATTGGTGGTGCAAAAGTACTGGAACATCCAGATACACTCAAGGTTATGCAGGGCATTGATCTTGCCGTGCAGAAGGCCCGCGGTCTGGCAGAATTTATTGATACGATTACGGCTGATGTGTCCAGTGAATGGACGGTTGACATGACGACAGCCTTGAGTCTGGTCAAGTTGAGTGAAATGAAGCGGGCCTTGGGCGATGGTTTGCGCCATGGTCATTCACAGCCACTGACGAAGGCGGCGGGTGATTTCGACTTCTTCTGATGTGCTGACTTCAAAACAGGTTTCTCCTTATCCTGTTTCGTCCTTTACGAAACGCTCGCGCAAGTTTCAGATTTTAATGTCTCGAATATGGCATATGCCGTAACCTCATTATTTGACGGTGCGAGACAGAATGAATCTGTTTAATCAATTACTACAAGTCCTCAAAAACCTATCCTCCTTAGGTCCTGCAAAACTGTGGACGCTGGGCGGTGTCGGTCTTGTATCTGTAGCCCTGATCATCGGTGCTGCATTTTTCGTGAACAAGCCAGCGTATGAGACACTCTACGTTGGCCTTGAAGCGACGGACGTGAATCAAATCAGCATGGCCTTGGCTGAGGCGAGTATCAATTTTGAGACCGGCACAGACGGCAAGAGCATTCAGGTTGAGGCTGGCACGACGGGTAAAGCGCGTTTGATGCTGGCCGAGCGCGGTTTGCCCAACAGCACGAATGCTGGCTATGAACTGTTTGACAACGTTGGTTCTCTTGGTCTGACGTCCTTTATGCAGGAAGTGACCCGGGTGCGGGCGCTTGAAGGCGAAATTGGCAGAACGATCCAGCAGATCAGCGGTGTGGCTGCCGCACGTGTTCATATCGTGATGCCAGATGTTGGCGATTTTCGTCGAGGCACCCAAAAGCCGACAGCATCGGTGATGATTCGCGCCAATACCTCGACGGGACGCAAGGTTGCGGCCTCGATCCGCCATCTCGTGGCGTCGGCTGTTCCGGGGCTTGAAGTCGATGATGTGACCATTCTGGACTCAACGGGCCAGTTGCTCGTTTCGGGTGATGAGAGTGGTGGTGCAGCGACCCGTAATCTCGGTGTTGCGCAATCTGTTCAGCAGGAAATCGAATCCAATATTGATAAAGCACTTGCTCCGTTTCTGGGCATGGATAACTTCCGCTCAAGTGTGACGGCGCAGTTGAATACGGATCAGCAGCAAATCCAGCAAACGGTTTATGATCCTGATTCCAAGGTTGAGAGGTCCATTCGCACCACGAAGGAAGCGCAGAAATCTCAACAGAAGCAATCGGATACGGCTGCCACTGTTGAACAGAATATTCCGCAGGCCGCACCACAGGCCGGTGGCGGTGGGCCTGAATCATCTGATCAGCAGGATAAAAAGGAAGAACAGACCAACTACGAAATCAATTCAACCACCACAGCAACAGTCAAGAATGGCTATAAGGTGGAGAAATTGTCTGTCGCGGTTGTTGTCAACAAGCAGCGCATCGCCACCATGGTTGGTGAGCCTGTGGATCAGGCAAAGATTGATGCCTATCTGGCTGAAATGCAGAAAATTGTCTCGTCTGCTGCCGGGCTTGATGTGAAGCGTGGCGATGTGGTCACTGTGACACCGATGAACTTTCTGGAGAACCAGCTTCTGGATGATGCGCCAACCGGCCCTGGCATTATGGAAATCCTCAGTCGGAATCTGGCAGGTATTATTAATTCTCTCGCCTTCCTTGCTGTTGCTTTCCTTGTCGTCTGGATGGGTATTCGCCCCATGGTTCGCTCAATGGGTGGTGGCTCTGGCATGGCGCTTGAGTCGGGCAGTGAGGCTGTTGCGGGTCTGGAATTGCCTGATTTCTCCCCAGGTCTTGATGCAGGCGGCGGCGGTCTTATGGATGGCTTCGGATCTGACTTCGGTTTCGACAGCGCTGACGATGTTCTTGCTCTCGACAACGATCCGAATGGTGGCTTCAACCGCCGGGTCAAGGAAGGTCCAGAGCGGCGCCTGGCGCGAATGGTGGAAATTTCGGAAGAGCGTGCCGCCAAAATTCTCCGCAAATGGTCCGTGGAAAGCGCTGCCTGACCCCCTCACATTCAAATCTGATCTAGGCTGCGTCGACGAAAGTCGGCGCAGCTTCTTTTGGATGATACCAAGAAGCCACACCTTCTGTGTTTATCCCCGTAGCGTTTAACGAAGTTTTACCTAGAATAGGCATGAGGTGATTCGCAGATCTTGCGGATCGACGAGCGTCACTGCGGAATTGGCGGCTTCTGCGGTAAAGCATAGCGAGAGGTGCCGTTTTATCCCTTGAAAGGGGAGCGTTATGAATGTGGAACTCCTTGAGCCAGAAGGCGATCAAGGGATCCGGAACCTGGCGGTGGCGGACAGACCCAATGGGCAAAGGCTAAGAGACCAGATGATAAAGCAGCTTTCGGCTGCGGCATCGTTGGGCAATCTGCGTGTTGCTATGCGGATACTGGCAGATTATGCTGGCGCTTCCCATTATCTGCTCGCGCGTTACGATCTCATTCAGGAGCAGGGTCTCGACTTTGTGGTGACGGCGGATTGGCCATTTGACCTTGCGCGCAGTCTTGCCAGCGAGTTGTCAGGCTCTTGCTCGCGTGCGACGGAACTCGAAAAATGCATGGGCCTCTTGCAGGCCAAATTTGTGCTGCTACCGAAGGATGTCGACGTACCGACAGGCTCCAGCAGACAATATTGCTCGGTGATGTTCAATGTTGGCAGGGCCAGATTGGCGCTGGTCATGTTGCTACCTGAGGGCTTTATCATTTCACCTGACCGGCTTCGGGATGTTGGCTTGTTGGCCGCCTACTGCGTGAGCCTGTCTGCCGGACGTTCTCAAAAAGCCGATCGTGATTTTGAGCTGACGGAACGGGAACTGGAGTGCCTGTTCTGGATCGCCGAAGGCAAAACCAGTGATGAGATAGCGACAATTCTGGGTATCTCCCGCAATACAATCAACAATTACATTACCAGCGTGATGCGCAAGACGGCCACGAAAACACGTTCTGAAGCAATCGCTTATGCTGTTCGCAACAACCTGGTGTGAGAGGCGGTTCATGGCTTTCAACGTCGATATGTCAAGCGGCAGAGGTGGTGTGAGTGCCGAGCTGAAAAGCCGGATCATGTCCAGCCGCGGCGATATTTTTCCCAGGCTCATTGCCATGCAGAAGCTTATTCATGCCCGTAGTTTCGCGGTTTTTCGGGTGACAGGTTCAGGGTTGCCGCGCAAACGTGTGCTTTCGTGTGAGTGCGAAAGCTGGGCGGCTGGCGGCGCAGGGGGGAGCTACAGCGACGCCTTTGTCGCTTGTTATGGCGATTTGCTTCTGGGGCATATTGACGATCTGCTTTTGCCGTTGATGTGGAATTCCAAAGATGATGCGGTGAGCTGTACCAGCAGTGATTTTGCCGCATTTGTCTCGCGTCTTCCGGCGGCAAATCTTCCTTTTGCGGGCCTTGCATTTCCGGTCCGGCTTGGCGCGGTTGGAAATGGTTATGTTGTTTTTGGGATGAGCGGTTCCGAAGACTTGAGCAGTGATGTCATCATTGATCTCCACAGTCGCAGCTGTAAGCTGATGATGGATATTTTATCGCTCAGTGAGCGCAAGATGACGCAGTCTGAAGCATTGAGTGACCGCGAAATTGCCTGCCTGCAATTGGCTGGTGATGGCCGTATCAGTGAAGAAATTGCGGATAATCTTGGTCTGTCTGTGCATACCGTGAACGCCTATCTTGGATCGGCAACGATCAAGCTGGACTCGGTTAATCGGATACAGGCGATCGCCAAGGCCATTCGCCTTGGTTACATCAATTGATAAAGCCTTATAGGGCATTGAGACTGATTTTGAATCAGGTTTCCTGCCGGGCTTCGTGCAACCACTCACGCCAGATTGCCACAAGAATGGCCATCAGCACCGGGCCGACAAACAGGCCGAGCAAGCCCATGGTTTTAACGCCGCCCACAAGACCGAAAAAGGTTGGCAGGAACGGCAGCTTGATGGGACCGCCGACCAGCCTTGGTCTGAGTGTCTTGTCCACGATGAACAGTTCAACGGCTCCCCAGACCAAAAGGCCGATACCGGCAACAATGGAGCCTCTTGCTGCCAGGTAAATCGATACCAGTGTAAAAGATAGCGGTGCGCCGCCCGGTATCAATGCCATGAAGCCGGTGATAATGCCGAGGGTTACCGGGGATGGCACGCCGGCGATCCAATAGGCCAGCCCCAGCACGATGCCCTCGCCAACCGCGATAACCGTCATGCCCGTTACGGTTGAACTGATTGTCATGGGTACCAGGCGCGACACGCGCTCCCAGCGCCCCGGCAATATGCGTTCGCCAACGATGTCCAGTTGCGCAACAATACGCTCGCCGTCACGGTAGACAAAAAACAGCGAGATCAACATGAAAAGCAGCGTGAGAATGCCGTGAAACGCTGACGCACCGATGACCAGAATGCCGCGATAAATGGTGCCGATATTGGCCCCGCTGATCAATTGTACAAGTTCACCGAGCGCACCGGGGTGGCCGACGTACTGATCCCAGTGCCCTGCCAGCCAGTCACCAGCAAAAGGCACCTGCACGAGCCAGACGGGCACGGGCGCACCAATTTCATTGGCTTTCAAAGCCCAGGCCCCCCAGGTCTTGATCTCTGCCACAGCATAAACGGCGGCAAGAGAAATCGGGACAACGATGAAGGAGACAACCAGAAGAATAGCGATTGTTGCCGCAACGGTTCTGTTGCCGTTAACGGTGTTGAGAAGACGACGATAAAGCGGCCAACTGGCAAAGCCGATCACCATCGCAGCCAGCATGGGCACGAGAAAACCGTAGAAAAAATAGGCGCTGGCCATTAGAACCGCCACCAGCAGCCAGCGTGCCGCAGATGTTGGCCCTACCAAGGCATTGCGGTCCGCAGCCGTTCTGCGAACGAGCGGAGAGGCGGGTTTTGCCGCAGCCTCTGTCTTTGCACTTCTCACAGTCACCTACTCACTCCGAAATATCAATGCTGGCGATGAAACCGATCGCCACGGTATTAGTCTACAGCATCGGACCGAAAAGTGGGAACCGGTTTTCGGAAAAGTCCGATGCGAGAACAAAAATCGACAGCATCGTGTCGATTCCGACTTTCGGCATGATGCTGTAGGGGCACAATTGGACCCTTTCAACGACTGTAATTGCTAATTCCGAAAAGCTAGTGAAATTATGACGACTAAAGTGATCACGGCCAGATTTATTTTGAGTGTTGTCCCACCGACTCATGGGCCGTTTGGTTGTGGTTTTTCTTCTATTTCCAGTACCCTCTCTGGTTGGTAAGCTTCAGGAATGTTTTCGACAGTAAGCTGGGCGAAATATATCTGAATTCACCTGATTCCCTATCCGCCATGGGCTGAAACAATGCGCTAAAAATGGCAGGGAGCAATGCGGGTAACGCGAATGCAGTCTGATCATGTACCTGACCTTATCACTCTCAAAAAACAGATGGAGGACATCAGCCAGAAGCTTGAACTCCAGGGTGAGATTCAGCTTGAGCTCGCCAGAATCTTGCAACTCTTCAATGCCAAATTTGATAGTTTATCGCAGGCTTCAAACGATATTGTCACCTCCATTGCCGAGGCGACCGAGAAGCAGAATCATTTCGTTGGTCAAAATTTTGCAGCCTGGGTTAATGCGCGATTTACCACGTTGAACGAACGTCTGGATAGTTTGCAGCAAGTCAGCAATATGGCATTACGGCGGGTTCAGCCGATTGCGCGCAGAATACGGTGTGCCTTTATCATTCAATCTATGGATATGTGGGATGCCCTTGCGCCGGTCTATGAGGCTATGGTGATGGATGAGCGTTTCGATCCTGTCGTCATGTCCACCAGTATCAAAGCACTCGGGCGCGGCGAGTTGAAGGGCGAAAAGGACGTGCATGAAGCCCTTGCGGAACGGCACATTCCGCATATTCGGCTTGATGTTGAGCCGAGTGCGACGCTTGATATTCTTCTAAACCTGTCTCCTGATGTGGTTTTTCGCCAGCAACAGTGGGATTCACCATTGCCGGTCGGGTTGCAGACGCGGAGCATTTCTTTTTCACGCATATGTGTGGTGCCGTACGGCATGGGTGTTTTGGCAAAGGCAGATGCAAAAGATGCCTCTGACGAGATTCATGCTCTGAACTACGACCAGACCTATCATCGTGCAGCGTGGAAAGTTTTTTGTGAGACTGCGATAACGCAGGCGTCCTATCGCTTTTTTGCGCATTCTGATCCTGAAAAATTTATTCTAAGCGGCTATCCAAAACACGACAAGCTGCTCGAGTCGAAAGGTAAGGGCGTGTGGCCTATTGCCGAACCCGCTGGTCGAACTTTCAGGGTGATCTGGGCTCCGCATTATTCAATGGGTTCGGCAGGCATAGGTTTTGGTGTTTTTGACCGAATCTTTACCGAGATGCTGGAATGGGTGAGAACGCAGGCCGATATACAGTTTGTTTTAAAGCCCCACCCGGGTCTGGAGCATGTGGCCACCGAGAGTGTTGGTTTTTGTGAGGTCTATCGAGCGTTTCAAGAGCAATGGTCGTCGCTGCCGAATTGCACCATTATCAATGGGCCATATGGGTCATTGTTTGATGCTTCAGATCTTATGTTGACGGATGGTGTCTCCTTTCTGACAGAATACCATTTATTTGAGAAGCCACTTATCTTCTTTGATTCGGGTCGTCATCATCCTTTCAATGAACTTGGCAGGTTGGCTGAGCGCGCGTCCCATCGCGTTTCGAACTTTGGTGAAATGAAAAAAGCCATTCTTGCTTACAAGAATGGGCAGTCATGGAAATTTGAACAGGAACGGCAGGATTTGTTGAAGGTTTTACGACCTTTCGACAAGCCAGCGGCCGATATCATTCTTGATTCAATCGCAGAAGATCTTCAATTTTCAAGGGTTTCCTATGCATAGTGGAGTGTATACGGCCACCGTTCTGCCGTTTGAGCCGGAGAGTCCCGTTACTCCCGTTTTCAAAGGGGGAACCGCATTTGCTTTTGATCTCGACGGGACGATTACCCGCTCAGAGTTATTGCCGATGATTGCTTCAGAGCTTGATCTGGAGTCTGAAATGCGCTTGCTCACCGATTTGACGATGGCAGGAATGATTCCGTTTGAGGACTCGTTTCGGCTCAGATTTGCGATTTTACGCAGTGCGGGGCTGGAGCGCATTCGCTCTGTTGTTTCCAATGTCACATTTGATCGTGCCATTGAGGACTTTATCCATCAGAACCGCGAGAGATGTTTTGTTGTCACCGGAAATCTCGACCTCTGGATAGAGCCTTTGGTCAATCGCCTTGGCTGCCAGTTTTTCAGTTCGACAGCAGCGATTGGCAAGGATGGCGCAATAACGGGTCTTGACACCATTATGCGCAAGAATGTTGCTGGTCTGGAAATCAAAAAACAATTTGATCGGCTGGTCGCGGTGGGGGATGGTTTCAACGATGTCCCCATGTTTGATGTTGCTGACATCGGGATTGCTTTTAGCGGCGTGCACAACGCACCAGATGCTCTGGTATCGGTATCAAACTATGTTGCTCTCGATGGGACGTCATTATGTCGGCTGTTAAACACGCTGTAATTGCTGCTGCTGGTCTGGGATCAAGGCTTGGACACGGCAAGCCAAAATGCCTGGTGGAAATTGAAGGTGTGAAAATTATTCGGCATCTTCTCTCACATCTTGCTGATGTTGAAGACGTGCGCGTGATCGTTGGCTTTGAAGAACATGCCGTCATCGCGGCGATCCGCGATATTCGCCCGGATGTTTTGATTGTTCGCAATCCAGGTTTTCGCAATACAACGACGTTGCATAGCTACGAGATGGGTGCCCGGCATTTGAAGGGCGATTGCTTGTTTATGGACGGCGATATGTTAATCGAGCCTGAAGGATTCGCGGAATTTCTTGCGGCTTGCGAGCCAGGGAAGCCGTTGCTCGGAATTACCAAAGCCAAAACGCAGGATGCCGTCTTTACCATTATGGATGGAGATGCGGTCACCGGCTTTCTCAGGCAGGAGCAGACGGAATTCGAATGGGCGAATATTGCCTGGCTTCCGGTCGATTTCTTTGCCGATATTGGCAATACCGCAGTATATGAACATCTTATGCGGTATCTGCCCATTCAAGCAAAGGAAGTCATCGCTTACGAAGTTGATCGTGAGGAAGATCTCGCATTGGTCAAGAGAAATTTGCATTTTTTCCAAATCGACAAGCTTGCTGGCTGACGAATGCATGATGGTTCCGAGACAGAAGCCTTTCTGGAGAGTCTGTCTGGTTCAATCTGAACCTGACAGGCTTTAGATCTTATTTTGTCGCATATACGTTATCGTTTTATTGAGGACAATAAAACGCGACATGCTTTAGCAGCGGTGGCTGCTGTTGTTTGCTGGCTTATTGAGCCGTCTGATGTTTGTGTACTGCGGATGCATTCTGCTCTGCAAAACTATGAAATGAGCGAGTTATGAGCCGTATCTATCAAGATTTAGCGACAATTGACGCCTCCCAGGTCAAAGCCTTCTTCAACGACCGGGCAAAAAAAGAAACCGATGCGGTGAATGCCGTAATGCTTCAATCGGCAGGGTCGACGTTGGCCAATGATCGAGATGCGTATGAGAAGAACCATCTTGTGCCGAAGCTCACACAGCAGTCCCGGATATTGGAGTTTGGCTGTGGTGCTGGCAGGCTGGCATCAACCTATGATAAAGATGGGCACAAATATCTTGGGCTCGACTTTTCTGAAGAATTGATTGCAATTGCCAAAGCTCAGACTTGGACTGAGGGCAATATTCATTTTCAAGTTGCAGAAGTCCCTGTTATTGACGTTGATAAGCTCCCACTACAGCCTCCGTTTGATTTTTTCATCGTTACAGGGCTGCTGATTTACCTCAACGATGATGCTGTTCGTGACACTTTTGCGTTGATTGCACGTTTGGCTGCTCCGCAGGCACGTCTTTATCTACGTGAGTCTATCTCGGATATGGAAACACGTTTGACTCTGAAAGAGTATTATTCAGAAGAGTTGGGCGAGGTTTACAATGCCATTTATCGTACGCCCGCCGAATTGAAGGCGATCATGGACGACATTCTCGTCCCTTGCGGTTTCTCTTACTCGGTTTGTGGTGATTATGCTTTTCCGCCAGCCTTGCGCAATCGCGCAGAAACAGCCCAGCGATACTTTATTTTGAACCGATAAATGTGGGTAAGGTCGATGCCAGAAAAATGGTGATCCCGACGCGATTCGAACGCGTGACCCTCAGATTAGGAATCTGATGCTCATTTAAGGGTGAACCATCTCTTACTGCATCTTACCGACCAAGCCAATACTGGTGACCAAATGTCAGGCCAAAAGCCTGGACCTGTTTGAATTATTCTTGTGCAGGAAGATGATTGCGTGACGCCCTTCATAACCCTTCTTGAAATATCCTCGGGGGTCCGGGGGCAGACGGCCCCCGGTCTTGAAGGGATTTTGCAATCCGCCATTGATCGACAGAAGTCATATAAGGATACACAAAAACCCGCGACGTGAGAAACCCACCGCGGTTGAGGTCTGCTAAGTCGCTTTCATAACCCCTCACGGTCATTGGCATCCCTGCCTGTACCGTGACTGCAGTATGTCACATGATTGTCGTTGTGCCAAGATCACTATGGCACCTTTTCATCGCCAGCCGTTCGCCCGTTCCGGCGAGGCCGGCTTAGACCCTCACCGAGGAAGGAATTTCGAGCTTTCGATTTAAGCGCTGCGGTAATCGATCACTCCGGCCACTCATCATCATACGAACCAGTGACAAAATTGGCGCGAATTCCCCAGCCTTCTGTCCCACTAGGCGCGAGAAATATCACTCCCCGCCTGCCGTAGTGGCGGACAAGTTTTTCAACGCTTGCGATCCCGGCTGCACCCTTTTCGATCATGTAGATCGTGCGCGGGCTTATGCCCGAATCCTTGGCCACCTCGGCCTGAGTTTGGCCAAGGACAAGTCGCGCGACAGAAAGCATTCGTGATGGCGGTCTCATACCGTCGTGGTGCCACCAAAAGCCCCGCTTCGCAAACAAATGTTGACAATAGCGATTTAATCGCTATTTGATGCGAAATAATCGCTAAAAATAGCGACAAAATCGCTAATAACGCGCACCGCCTATTGGCCACGAATCACTAGAAAAGGATTTCCCGATGAAGTTCGCTTACTTAAATTCGGAAGATGCGCATCGACTTTTCGTTGATCTGCGTTCTGTTGAGGCGGGAATCACCCACACACTGTCACTCCACACCGCTCCCATCCTCGAAGCTCATCAGATGTATTCACGCAGGACGGCCTGCCTTTCAGGATACGTCTTTGGACACCCATCGCTGGGAGACAGTCGAGAAATCACGACCAGTCAGCTCATATACATGGACACGGAGGTAGGCATCGCGCGTACGCTCAACCGTTGGTACCGCTTGGGGCGGCCGGGCGAAACTGGAACACCATGAGACTTCGCACCAATGCCTGACTAGGCTTCAGATAGGTGTCCAGTGACAGAAAAACTGCCATTACAAGATCGTCATTTCCAACGCCGACAGCAGGCAGCAATAGCCGGATTGCATTTGCCTACCGCCGAGGAGTTGCTCCGAGGGATGGCCTTCTTCCGCGAAGACTTGGCCGAAGACATCCGCGAATATTCAGACCGCCTGTCCCGCTTACTGAAGAAGCGCAAACGAACCGGGCTTGCACTCCTCGCCGCTTGCCTGGATGAGTTGGCTTTGCATCCTAGTAACGACGCGGTTATTGCGGTGGAGGTCGCTCTCGATCTTATTGATGATGCCCAAGGACTGCCATTGGATGAGTGCCGCCTGCGCTGCATATTCTACCGGGCATTCTTCGGCGATGGCCAGGCGACGGCGTTGATCGCCGGCGAGATCGCCCATCTCGCTTCTAATCAGCCCACTGCTGCGGCTAACCCATGCCTGCTGTGGCGCTCGCTCAGTTGGGCAGCACAATCCAGTGCTCTCCACGCGCGGCAAAGGGCGGGTGTCTCTGTTCAGAGATCCGCTGAGTGGTTTGAGATGGAAGTGCAGACCTATGAAGACCATTTCAAAAATGCGATCGTGTCAACAATGTTCGATGGGTCCGAACCCAAGGTTTCAAGTGATGCCGGCCTTTCAATCCCGACCTGGCAAGAAGAGCCCTTGGAGCACCAGACGCAGATGACTGGCGGTGTCGTCGTTATCAGCGACATCGGAAATGACACGACTACGGAAGGGAAGCGGGTAGCAAAGGAATTTGAGAAGCTCAAACAACGTCCTTTGCCGCTGCCTAGCATGCCCGAGTTAACTGGACTTCGTACGAGGTTGATCGAGGAATTTCCCTATGCACTGGCCGTTATTGACAATGCGCTAGATGTGGAGCCTCAATACGTTGTCCCTGTTCAGTCCGAGGCGACTGATTGGTGTTTGCGATTTTAGACCACCATGCGGCCGATGCCAATTA
>NZ_JACHLU010000019.1 GCF_014204625.1 Gillisella vitis
ATGAATGTTCATTCGGAGCCATCCTGGAATACTGTTGTGTGGTAACTCCAGTCTCCTCGATATGCTCCGAATGGACAACCTCCTGAAAGCTCACAGCTAGAGCGGACGATCTACAACTCCTATCAACAGCCACTGAGAATTTGGAGGAAAGCCTATCATGATGTCATGAACATCGACGCCGATCCGGGGATGTCTGTGGACGAGGTCGCCAAGATCGACACTTCGGTGATGACACCATCGATCGGTAACCTCGTCGATCACCTGAAGGCGATAGTTGCTGAGGTTACTCAGCGAAACAACGTACTCAAAAAGATCATCGACGACGGGGTTCCGGTTCAGGCAGTCGATGCGCCGGAAACGCCGGATGCGGAAGAGGTCATCGACGCACTTGCAATCTGGCTTCGAGATGCCGAGAACGGTCCTTTCAAGCTCGATGAAGTCGGCTTGCGTGTCAGCGGGAAGACGCCGCCCGGGACGCGGGTGATGAGTGCAACTTTATTTGGTGCCCTGAAGACATTCACTGACGGTTATGAACTTAGGCGGAAGATGCGAAAGGCCCGTGAGCAGTGATCTAGGGTGCTGTTCGAAGGACGCTGTTGGATAAGCTCCTGGTCCTCTGGCATTAGAATGTCTCGCGACGAGCCCATATAGGCATTCGCGCGCCCTCGTACTCCTCGAAGCGGACGCTACGACCCTCGCTGCTTAATACGACTAGGTATCCAAGCTCGTATCCGCAAACATGTTTTGTTGGCGATTCGAATTGTGGATTCCAGAAATTGTCGTAAGTCGGTCTTGTCAATGCCTTCAGCCGCTCCCGATCACTTTGTCAAGCTTCCTGCGAATGCGTTGTCTTTTTCATTTCAAGAGCAATGAGGTTATCCTTCTCGGGAAAGACGCCTCGACTGTGCAGGATAACGTCGCACCGAATAGAAATGATCCGGTAGAAGCGATCGATTATGGTTTTGAGCTTTCCGCCATAGTTACGGTTGTATTCGACATCTGCCTTGTGTCCGAGAAAACCTGCCTGGTGGGCGGGCCGCTTGAGGGTAACCGCCAGACGGCCGCATAGCAGCTACTCACTGCAGTTGGTCGTGATGCTCTCTGCCTCTTCCGCCAAAAATTCTGTGAGCACGGTCGAGAAAAGTTGGCGAAGCTGGTGTCGAAGCATGGCGTTCCTTTTCAGCGAGTGGCGTCCACGCTGGCACTGCAACCATATGGGTGATAGGGAGACCAAAGCGGTTCATGACGACACAACTAAGGAGCGATTAAGATCTGGATCAAAAGTGTTCATACCCGGCGCGCAGGCCGCGACCGCTCTTGATATCTGGCTCCCGGGCGTACGAACTTGCCGGAAATACAGGAAGCGCGTCATAGCACGGGGGCAGCCTTATCCCTCAGGGGCATATCTATATCGGAAAAACTGTCAAATCTGAGCGCTCAGCCGCGAACCAACACGGGTGTAGAAATCTGCGAGACTAAGCCCTCTCTCCAAATCCAAGAAGGAAATGGTGTCCACAAGAGGATTCGAACCTCCGACCCCAGGATTCATACCACTTCGACTTTAGCCGCCGTCATAAGACGTTCGTGGTCTGGACTGTCCCTTCACCGTAGGCCGAAGCCCTTAGGTGCTGCCCGTCCAGTCTCTACACCTTCACCGAATTGCTTCGGAGCTTGGCTCGGGATTGGCATGCTGGCGGACCAGCGAAGCGTTCCCCGACTTTGAGCAGATCGATTGCATTGTTTCCAGATGCAACCCCCAATTTATAAGGAATCCTGTGCTCTATCCTGCTGAGCTATGTGGACATTTTCCGTTTACATTGCGGAGTTGTCGTAACTCATCCCTCCGTAACATTCAATCCGAATTCGTCGGTAAGTTTACCGCCGTCTCCCTTAGCCTAACGCTGGCTCGTTCGCGCCAACAGGTAAGAAATTCCCCCTAGAAGGTGCTCTATCCTGCTGAGCTACGGAACCACTGAAACCTTCCATACAAAACCCTTGGCCATTCGCCAAGGGTTTTGTTGGTATTGCTGATTAATCCGTCAGGCGTTGTTCGACAAGCTTGGCCCAATAGGAAATGCCATAGGCAATGGCTTCGTCATTGAAATCATAGGCCGGATTGTGCAGGCCAGCCGTTTCACCATTGCCGATCATGATATAGGCACCGGGGCGTGCCTTGAGCATGAAAGCGAAGTCTTCGCCCGCCATGGATGGATCAACATCGGTGTCGACATTGTTTTCACCAACAATGGCAATCGCGGCGCGGGCGGCGTAGTCGGTTTCCTGCGGGTGGTTGGAGGTAACCGGGCAGGGGCGCTCGTAAATCACTTCGGCTTTTGCGCCGTGGGCTGCAACAATGCCAGCCACGATTTCACGAATGCGGCGCTCGGCCATGTCCTGGGTTTCATCGTCATGGGTGCGCACGGTGCCGGTCAGTTCGGCGGTTTCCGGGATGATGTTATGGGTGGTGCCTGCCTGAAAGCGCGTGACGGAGACCACGACGGAGCGCACCGGATTGGCGGTTCTGGCGGCAATCAGTTGCAGATTGCTGACAATCTGCGCGCCAATGGCAATCGGGTCGACGGCGCGATGTGGCTCTGCCGCATGGCCGCCCCGGCCTGTGATGGTGATGAAAAATTTGTCCGGTGCGGCCATGATACCACCCTTGCGGATGGCAAATGTGCCGATTGGCATACCCGGCATGTTGTGCATACCGTAAACTTCCTGGATATTGAAGCGGTCCATCAAACCGTCTTCGACCATGGCCAGTGCCCCGGCCCCGCCTTCTTCCGCAGGCTGGAAGATAACGGCAACCGTTCCATCAAAATGGCGTGTTTCAGTCAGATATTTTGCCGCCCCCAGCAGCATGGCGGTGTGGCCATCGTGGCCGCAGGCGTGCATTCGGCCATCGGTTTTCGAGGACCACTCCTTGCCAGTGATTTCCTGGAGCGGCAGGGCATCCATGTCGGCACGAAGGCCGATGACTTTTTTGCTGGTGCCACGGCCCTTGATCAACCCGACAACGCCTGTCTGACCAAGACCGGTCACAATCTCATCCACACCGAATTCCGCAAGCTTTGCGGCCACAAAGGCCGCTGTCCCGTGGACATCGTAAAGGATTTCCGGGTTTTCATGCAAATGGTGACGCCATTGGGTCACATCAGCTTGCAGTTCGGCGGCGCGGTTCAAGATAGGCATCGAAGTTCCTGATCACATGCTTTTGAACCGGGGCGTCCCGGCTCTTTTATCACTCGGTTACGATTGACGTGGCGTATAGGCTTTGCCATTGCTGCAACATATAGGACATATGGCCGCCCGTTGCGAGATACTTTCGGCGCGGCCCGTTGCAGATTTATGTTAAGGAGATGTCATTGTCCGCTCAGCCTGGTCTTTTACGGCGCGTCTTGTTCGCGGCCTCAATGTTCGTCGCTTTACTGCCAATGACGGTGCGGGCCAATCCTGTTCTGGTGGTGGATGTGGGTTCCATGACCGTGCTGGAGCATCGTGACAGTTTCAAGAAGTGGTATCCGGCATCGCTGACCAAGCTGATGACTGCTTACACGACGTTTCGCGCCCTCAAGGCTGGCGAGGTCAAGCTGGATAGTGTCGTGACCATGAGTGCTCTTGCAGCGTCGCAATCGCCCAGCAAGATGTATTTCAAGCCCGGCTCCAAAATGACTCTCGACAATGCGTTGAGGATGATGCTGGTCAAATCGGCCAATGATGTTGCTGTGGCCATTGCTGAAAATATCGGGGGCAGTGAAGCCGCCTTCGTCAATCGGATGAATACGGAGGCGGCACGCCTTGGTCTGGCATCAACGCATTTTGTCAATCCAAATGGCTTGCCAGCGCCGGGGCAATATTCCACGGCACGGGATCTGGCTGTGCTGGCGGTGACCATCCGTCGGGAATTTCCAGAATATGCCAATTATTTCAAGATCGAAGCGATTGATACGGGCAAGAAAGTCTACCCCAATGTCAATATGCTGATT
Organism: Gillisella vitis; assembly: GCF_014204625.1. GTDB lineage: Bacteria > Pseudomonadota > Alphaproteobacteria > Rhizobiales > Rhizobiaceae > Allorhizobium > Allorhizobium vitis_F. The sequence continues at coordinate 3,990 of NZ_JACHLU010000019.1, forward strand.
GGCCGGTTTGATGGCGCGGATGGGATGAAGACGGGCTATATCTGTGCCTCCGGCTTTAATCAGATCACCTCTGCCACCCGCAATGGCCGCACGCTGCTCTCGGTTGTTCTGGGGGCTGACAGCCTGGCGGAGCGGGCGGATATATCTGCCAACCTGCTGCAAAAGTATTTTCTGGCACCACAGGCGGGTGGGCAGCCACTCTCGGCGCTGCGGCCCGATAGTGTCGAAGGGTTGGATGTGGTCAATGACGTCTCGGCTGAGATGTGCTCAACCGAGGCGCGCAAACGCCGTAGCGAAACCCGGGACGAGACGGGCCGCATGAAACTGCAATCGCCTTACATCCATGAAATGGCCGCACCTCCGGTCACTGTGTTTGCCGGATTGATTCCTGGCACGGAGCCGCCGGAGCCAGCGCCTGGAGAGCCTGGTGGCGATGTGCCGATTCCAACGCCGCGGCCAAAGCTTTGAGCTTGATTTGTGTCGATGTTATAGTATTACATCGCGCAATGTTCAGCGGTGCCACAGTACGCATATGTTGATACAATTGTGTTAGAGAAGGTTTTCGACATGGCTGTTGTAGCGGATCGTATTCCCGTTTCGATTTTGACCGGCTTTCTGGGAGCGGGAAAATCCACGCTGCTGAATCGGCTTTTGAAAGATCCGGCCATGCGAGATGCGGCTGTGATCATCAATGAGTTTGGCGAAGTCAGCATCGACCATCTGCTGGTTGAGGCGTCTGGTGATTCGATTGTGCAGCTCTCGGATGGCTGTCTGTGCTGCACCGTGCGCGGCGAATTGATCGATACGCTGGCCGAGTTGATGGATGCGCTTCAGACGGGGCGGATCAAAACCTTGTCGCGGGTGGTGATTGAAACAACGGGCCTTGCCGATCCCGCGCCGGTGCTGCAATCTGTGCTGGGACATCCTGTGCTGTCGCAATCCTTCCAGTTGGAAGGTGTGGTGACGGTGGTGGATGCCGTCAATGGCCTTGCGACTTTGGATGCCTATGTCGAAGCTGTGCGGCAGGTTGCGGTGGCGGATCGACTGATCCTCAGCAAGGTGAGCCTTGCGGACAGCGCAACGTTGAGCAAGATTAAAAAGAGACTTTCAACGCTGAATCCACGTGCCACCATGACCAATGGTGACAGTGAAGACGCGGCCAGCATCACGATTGTGCAAAACGGGCTTTATGATCTGGCCAGCAAAACGCCGGATGTTGCCCGTTGGCTGCATGATGAAGCCCATGCTGATGAGGATCATCATGATCATGATCATGATCATGAAGAGCATGACCATCAGGGGCATGACGGGCATGGCCACCACCACCATCATCATCATCATCATCATGATGTGAACCGCCATGGCGATAGCATCCGGTCTTTTTCCATCCTCCATGATGGGCTGATTGATCCGCGGGCGTTTGACATGTTCATTGATCTGATGCGCTCGGCCCATGGTGAAAAAATGCTGCGCATGAAAGGCATTGTCGGCCTGAGTGATCAGCCGGATCGGCCCGTGGTGATTCACGGTGTGCAATCGATTTTTCACCCGCCGCATCGTCTGCAAGCCTGGCCCGATGCTTCAGACCGCCGCAGTCGTCTGGTGATGATTACCGATGGGCTGGATGAGCATTATGTCCGCGATCTGTTTGACGCCTTTACCGGCAAGGTGGCGGTGGACCGGCCAGACCGTCAGGCACTGGAGGATAATCCGCTGGCTGTGCCGGGCATGACGTTCTAACAGGAATTACCCCTTGCGAATGTAAAAGCGATGGCCGCCCTGGGTCTTCTCATGGGAGACAAGCTGATGGCCGTCCTCTGTGCAAAGATGGGTGATGTCAATCACGGCCAGAGGGTCGGTTGTTTCCACAACAAGCGTCTCACCACGTTGCATGGATGTTAATCGCCTGCGGGTCTTGAGCACTGGCAAAGGGCATTTCAGCCCCTTGAGATCATAGATCGGCTCGCTATCGGCACTCACCGAGCAGCCCAGAACTTCCAGAACGGCTTTGCGGCTGGCTCAGAAGCTGCGTCCATGGTGACTGCGGTTGGCTCTGGCAAAGGCGGCAAGAGGGGGTTGGCCACGGGCAGGGGGCCGTTGGCCGGAAGGCTGACCGTTGCGGTCGCCGTTGTATCAAGCGCCTGGGCGGCTTCGATTGATGGGCCAGCGGCGGGGGCAACACGTCCGGTTTTGCTGGAATGATCCAGCGAGGCAAACAGCGCCGGTGTTTTGGCCTTGTTCGGGTCAATCACCGGATTGGCCGGATCATCCACTTGCGAAAGTTCAAGCAGCTTTCCAGCCTTCAGCGCCGAACCTGTCGGCGCAAATGCCAGATCTTTGCCCACTTTCAGCTTGGCCACCAATGCCTTGCGCTCGGCCTCGCTTGGGTCATACCAGACCTTGTCTTCATATTTTTTCATCGCCTTTTCGTAGTCACGATTGTAGGCGGCATTGTAGGATGAAACAGCGGCCATCAATTGTGGCGGTGTGCTCATGGGTGGGCAAGCGCTGGTCGGGTTGAGGCTTTTTCCGGCATCAACCTGCTGATTAAACACATATTTGCGATCGCATACGCCCACCTGTGGCGGTTGTTTGGTGATCTCAAACTGGTCATAGCCTGCTTTCAGCATTTGCCAGAAGGGGTAATGCGGGCTGAAACGGTGCCGGGCCATATTGTCGGCGGTCATGCGGAAGGGGAAGGCCTGCAATTGCACGGTCTGCTGTCCACCCCGAAAGGCGTCGCGGGCAAAGGCGTAAATCTCGAGAATCTGCGCATCCGTCATCGAATAGCAGCCGGAGGACGAGCAGGCTCCGTGAATCATCAGATTGCTGCCGGTGCGATTGTTGGCGGCATCATACCTGTTGGGAAAGCCGGTGTTGATCGCCAGATAATATTTTGAATAGGGATTCAGATTGGCTGGGGTGAGAGCATAGAAACCCTCTGGTGCCTGACGGTCGCCTTCTTTTTCCTTCGGGCCAAGCCGACCAGACCATGCGCAAATCTCGTAGCTGGCAATTTTTTCAAATCGGCCATCGGTCTTGGCCTTCCAGATTTCCAGCACGCCCTCTTCTTTGAAAATGCGAATGGCAATTGGCGAGTTCCGCTCCATGCCCTTCGTTTTCATATCGGCCAGAATAGAGGCAGGCAGGGGCTGCTCGACCTTGTTGGAGACATTGCTGGGCAGCTTTTTATCACCGACGCTTTCAAGCGTATCATTGCAGCCTGCCAGTAAAGCGGTTGCGGCAATCAGCAGTGTAGCGGTGTGAAGGCGCATCATCGAACTCAATCAGGTATTCATTGTCAAAATGGGCAGGTCTTCATTGTCAGAATGGGCAGGTCTCATTTACAGCAATGCGCAGCGACAGGAATGAACAGGTCTTGATGCCCAGTCGCACAGTGTCACCAGTCTGCAACTGTTGCACAATATGGTTTCTAAACCCTAAACAATTCCAGAGCCTGACCATTGTCGGTGCAAATTACGCCATAACGGGCAAAATTTGAACAGCCCCGGCCGGTATTTTTAGACGGGCGGGGCTGGGTCGTTTTAACGTTTAAAGATTGCGACCAATCGCCAGAAATTTCTGCCGCCGGGCGTTGCGCAGTTCATCACCGCTTTGGCCAGCCATGTCAGCCAGAGCTGCCGCAATGGTTTCGCCGGTACGATCAATCACGGTTTCCGCATTGCGGTGCGCGCCGCCCACTGGCTCGGGGATGATGTCATCAATGATGCCCAACCCTTTGAGGTCAATCGCGGTGATCTTCATATTGGTTGCGGCTTCCTTGGCGCGGGCCGAATCGCGCCACAGAATGGAGGCCGCACCTTCCGGCGAAATCACCGAGTAGATCGCATGTTCCAGCATATAAACGCGGTTGCCGGTGGCAATGGCAATGGCACCACCCGAGCCGCCTTCGCCAATAACCACCGAAATCAGCGGTGTTTTCAGGTTGAGGCACATTTCCGTCGAGCGGGCAATGGCTTCGGCCTGTCCGCGCTCTTCAGCGCCAACGCCGGGATAGGCCCCGGCGGTGTCAACCAGCGAAATCACGGGCAAGGCAAAACGGTCGGCCAATTCCATGATGCGAATGGCCTTGCGATAGCCTTCCGGGCGAGGGCTGCCAAAATTATGCTTGATACGCGACTTGGTATCATTGCCCTTTTCCTGGCCAATGATTGCAACAGGTTGACCGCGAAACCGGCCAAGACCCGCCTGGATGGCGGCATCCTCTGCAAACTTGCGGTCGCCAGCCAGCGGGGTGAAGTCTGTGAACAGGCGCGTGGCATAATCCACAAAATGGGGCCGCTGCGGGTGGCGGGCCACCTGGGTTTTCTGCCAAGGGTTCAGTTTGGAGTAAATATCTTCCATAGCCTCGCGGACACGGATTTCCAAACGGCTGATTTCCTCGGAAGTGTCGATGCTTTGATCTTCACCCTTGAGCTTTTTCAACTCGTGAATTTTGCCTTCGAGGTCCGAAATGGGTTTTTCGAAGTCGAGATAATTGATCATGAGGTCCGTTCCGATCCGTTACTCTGGCTGGCCATAAAACGCGAAGCGCCGGATATAGGGCGCAAAATGGATTGAAGACTATAAATTTTCGTTTCAAAATCTGTCATGCATTGGGTCCGATTTCGACAATCTATCCAGTACCTTATCACTATGATGTCATGGCTCGATCACTGTCACCATGGCTCCGGGGGCTTTTGTCAGCCTCCAGACCAAGGGTTCTAATCGGGGTTTTTCCCCTGTTTTGCAAGGGGGTGATGTGTCTGAACCAGAATCTGAAGTCTTTCTTCAAGGACATGGGTATAAATTTGTGTCGTTGAAATGTCGGAATGTCCCAGTAATTCCTGCACAACGCGCAAGTCCGCGCCATTTTCCAGCAGATGGCTTGCAAAAGCATGTCGCAGCACATGTGGGGAGACGCAATCCGGGTTCAAGCCTGCGCGAACAGCCAGATCCTTCAACTCACGTGCGAAAACCTGTCTTGGAAGAAAACCTTCCTTGCTGATCGAGGGAAACAGAAAGCCGCTTTCCGCTCCTTTTGCCGACTGGTGTGCATGACGGGCCTGGCCATAGCGTTTGAGGGCTTCAATGGCCGAGCGCGACAGCGGCACCAGCCGCTCCTTGTTGCCCTTGCCACGTACCACCAGAAAGCGCTCCTGCTTGCCCAGCACATTGGCAGGCAGCGAGACCAGTTCGCTCACACGCATTCCGGTGGCATAGAGCAGTTCCAGCAGCGCCAGCATACGCAGTCGTTGCAGCCTGTCCGGTCCCTCAAGCTCTGCTTCTTCCGCCGCCAGCAGCAACAGCTGGTCCACCTGAGCAATGGAGAGGATTTTGGGCAGGGAGCGACCTTTTTTGGGCGTGTCCAGAACAGAGGTGGGGTCGTCGCCACGCAGTCCTTCTGCATAGAGAAATTTGTAGAATTGCCGCATGGCCGAGAGCCGTCGCGCCTGTGAGGATGGCTCAAATCCACGACTGGCAAGATCGGCGAGATAGGCTGAAAGATCGGCGCTTGCAGCCTCCATCACGCTGGTCTTGCGCTGTTTGAGAAAGCCATGGAGATCATCCAGATCATGCTCATAAGAGGCGAGCGTATTGCCTGCCGCACCGCGCTCGGCGCTCATCATTTCCAGAAAGGCTTCAATACGGGCTTTGCTGAGATCAACCATGGTGGCAACGCATTTCTATCAGGGTGCTGCGGGTTTGGGTGGGGCGGGATACACGGTTGTGGTGATCTCGCGTGGTCTCGGTTCGACAAAAACCACCACCGCCCAGAGCGCAGCATAGGCCAGGGCCGCCAGGGTGGCGATGATGAACAGGAAGCGAAACAATGTTGGCATGGAGTGATCCTTTTGCCGAAGCTCTTTTGTCGTGTCTATCGTGAGAGGCAATATCACCTCTGTAAAACAGTGCTTTCTTGAGCGCATTTGCGGCAACGGCTTGACGTCGCGGCAGCTATTGTCAATAGGGTGGTAAAACGGTTTTGAAAAGGCTGATGACCCACTCGATTTCTCCTGTCGCATCTCCGCTGGCTGAGCGGACCCGCGCTATTCTCAAGCGCCGCAACCTGATTTTCGTCGGCTTGATGGGGGCTGGCAAGTCAGCAATCGGACGGCTTGTGGCCAATCAGCTTGGCCTGCCCTTTGTTGATACCGACAACGAGATTGAGCGCGTTTCGCGTATGTCGATCAGTGAGCTGTTTGCAACTTATGGCGAATCGGAGTTTCGGGCTCTGGAAGGCCGGGTGGTCCGGCGCCTGTTGCGCTCTGGACCAAAAGTTGTGTCGACGGGCGGCGGTGCCTTTATCAATGACAAAACCCGCAAGCATATTGAGCGCGGCGGCATTTCCATCTGGCTGAAGGCCGATCTGGATGTTTTGTGGGATCGAGTGAACAAGCGCGATCATCGCCCCTTGCTGAAAACGGAAAATCCGAAGCAGACGCTGGAAAATCTGATGAATGAGCGTTACCCGATCTATCAGCGGGCCAATCTGACCATCGAGTCGCGCGATGTGCGCAAAGAGGTTATTTCGGCTGAGGTGATGGAAGCGGTGATTGCTTACTTAAGCCAAGGCAGGAAAAATCATGAGTGAACAACCATCTGCAGAACGTCTTGTGCCAGAACGTCTTGTCCATGTGCCTTTGGGTGAGCGCGCCTATGATATTCTGATTGGCGATGGCCTGCTGGCGCGGGCTGGCGGCGAGATTTCATCGCGCATCAAGGGCCGTAAAGCGGCCATTATCACCGACGAACATGTCGGTCCGCTCTATCTCGAAGCCCTGATGGACAGTCTGGAAGTGGACGGCATCGAGGCTGTTTCACTCACGCTGCCGGCTGGCGAAAAGACCAAGAGTTTTGATCATCTCACCAAAGTCTGCGATGTGCTGCTGGAAGCCCGCATCGAGCGCAATGACACGGTGATTGCGCTGGGTGGCGGGGTGATTGGTGATTTGACCGGCTTTGCCGCAGGCATTGTGCGCCGTGGGGTGCGCTTTGTGCAGATTCCCACCTCGCTTCTGTCACAGGTGGATTCGTCCGTGGGTGGCAAAACAGGCATCAATGCACGCCAAGGCAAAAATCTGGTGGGCATTTTCAATCAGCCTGATCTGGTGCTTGCTGATACCAGCGTGCTCAATACTTTAAGCGAGCGCGAATTTCGCGCAGGTTATGCCGAGGTCGCCAAATACGGCCTGATCGACAAGCCGGAGTTTTTTGACTGGCTGGAGCGCAATTGGCGCGAGGTGTTTGCGGGCGGCGCTGCCCGCACCGAGGCCATTGCGCTGTCTTGTCAGGCCAAAGCCGATGTGGTGGTGGCCGATGAGCGTGAAAATGGCCGCCGCGCCCTTCTCAATCTGGGTCACACCTTTGGCCATGCTTTGGAAGCGGCAACGCAGTATGACAGCCGCCGCTTGGTGCATGGCGAAGGCGTGTCGATTGGCATGGTGCTGGCCCATGAGTTTTCAGCACGGCTCAATCTGGCCAGCCCCGATGATGCATCTCGCGTGGAAAGGCACCTGAAAGAGGTCGGGCTTCCCACCCGCATGAGTGAGATTCCGGGAGACTTGCCGCCAGCCGATGTGTTGATGCAGGCCATTGCGCAGGATAAAAAGGTGAAAAGCGGTCAGCTGACCTTTATTCTCACCCATGGCATTGGCCAGTCTTTTGTGGCCGATGATGTGCCGTCGTCGGAAGTGCTGAGTTTCTTGAGCGAGAAACTTGCACAATAATGTTACCAGCGGGTCGCCTCTCCGGGGGCGGCTGGCTCAATGGCCAGTGCATGAAGGCCTGCATCCAGCTCCGGCTTTAACAATTCGTTGACAGCGCGGTGACGGGCAAGGCGGCTCATGCCGGAAAAGCTTGCAGAAACGATGCGAACCCGCATATGAGTTTCGCCTGTGCCGGTGATGTCCGGCTGGTGGCCTGCATGCAGGCTGCTTTCGTCCATCACAATCAGCCGTTCCGGTTGAAACGCCTCAGTCAGCTTTTGCTCGATGGTGTGGCGGATCGACATGGTTTGGCATCCTGTGGCGGTGGCTTTTTGAGGGGCTTTGCAAAAGCCCTTCAAGAAGCAAGAACATTCTGATTTGTCAATTCTTGTTGTGAGGTGGGTATCGGCCCATAATTGCTGGATGAAACTCGACTCAAAATATTTCGACAAGATCCGCACGCGCCGTAAAAAAGGCCCGGAGCCGGAAGCTGCTGTTGCAACGTGCCAATGGGATGGTTGTGATCGCCCCGGTGCGCATCGCGCCCCTGTGGGCCGCAATGCCGAGGGCCAGTTCTTTTTGTTCTGCTTTGAGCATGTGCAGGAATATAACAAAGGCTACAATTACTTCTCTGGTCTGTCGGACACCGAGATTGCCCGCTATCAGAAGGAAGCCATTACCGGCCATCGCCCAACCTGGTCGGTGGGTGTCAATACATCTGGGGCCAAGGCCTCGCCCATCCACTCCACAGCCCGCTCCGGCTCGGCTGCCTCACAGGCGCGGTTGAAAGACCCGTTTGGGTTTGTCAATCAGGGCCGCGGCAATGGGTCGCGGGCAACCCCGCAGGCGCGAAAATTGAAGACGCTGGAGGCAAAAGCCTTCGATACGCTGGGCCTGACGGGTGCCGCCACCGCCCAAGACATTAAAACCCGCTATAAAGAGCTTGTCAAAAAACATCATCCAGATGCAAATGGCGGAGATAGAGGGTCTGAAGAGCGTTTTCGTGCTGTTATTCAAGCCTACCAATTGTTAAAGCAGGCAGGTTTCTGTTAATCGAAGAAAACACCTGATTGCATGAGAGATGCGCCGGTTGATGCACGCCGGGCGTGGAGAGACGATGAGCAAAATTGATCTTGATATAACCAACCTGCCCGACACCACCGTTTCCGTGCGGGAGGTCTTTGGTATCGACAGCGACATTATGGTGCCTGCCTATTCCAAGAGCGACCCATATGTGCCCGATCTGGACCCTGATTATCTGTTTGATCGGGAAACCACGCTGGCCATTCTCGCTGGTTTTGCGCATAATCGCCGCGTCATGGTCTCTGGCTTCCACGGCACGGGTAAGTCCACCCATATCGAGCAGGTTGCTGCCCGCCTCAACTGGCCTTGCGTGCGCGTCAACCTCGACAGCCACGTCAGCCGTATCGATCTGGTCGGTAAGGACGCCATCGTTCTGAAAGACGGCAAGCAGATCACCGAATTCAAGGACGGCATTCTGCCTTGGGCATACCAGCACAATGTAGCACTTGTGTTTGACGAATATGATGCTGGCCGCCCGGACGTGATGTTTGTTATCCAGCGCGTGCTGGAATCCTCTGGCCGTCTGACGCTTCTCGATCAGAGCCGGGTTATCCGTCCTCACCCAGCGTTTCGCCTGTTTGCCACCGCCAACACCGTTGGTCTGGGTGACACCACTGGCCTTTACCATGGCACGCAGCAGATCAATCAGGCACAGATGGACCGTTGGTCGATTGTGACAACACTGAACTATCTGCCGCACGAGAAGGAAGTCGATATTGTTCTGGCCAAGGTCAAGGGCTTTGCCAAGACGGAAGGCGGCCGCGACAATGTCAACAAGATGGTGCGTCTGGCGGATATGACCCGTTCGGCCTTCATCAATGGTGATCTTTCCACCGTGATGAGCCCGCGTACCGTGATCACCTGGGCAGAAAATGCCGAGATTTTTGGCGATGTGGGCTTTGCCTTCCGCGTCACCTTCCTCAACAAATGCGATGAGCTGGAACGCACGCTGGTGGCTGAGCAATATCAGCGCTCCTTTGGCGTTGAGCTGAAAGAAAGCGCTGCAAACATCGTACTCGGAGCCTGAGGAAGGCGAATATCATGGCAGGTCCCGGCGATAATTCCAAAGCAAAATCCGGTGTGGGTCCAGATATGGAACCCTTGCGCCGGGCCATTACCGGCTGCGTGCGCTCCATTGCGGGCAGCGCCAATGTCGAAGTGGCCTTTGCCAATGAACGGCCGGGGCTGGCCGGTGAGCGCGTGCGCTTGCCGGAACTGTCCAAGCGTCCCACCGCCCATGAGCTGGCGGTCACACGCGGCCTGGGCGATTCCATGGCGCTGCGTCTTGCCTGCCACGATCAAAAAATCCACGCGACCCTTGCCCCGGAAGGGCAGGATGCCCGTGCGGTGTTTGATGCGGTGGAGCAGGCGCGGGTGGAATCCATCGGTGCCTTGCGCATGAAGGGTGTGGCCAACAATCTGCACTCGATGAACACCGAAAAATACGCCAAAGCGAATTTCGCTGGCATCAACAGCCGCGAAGATGCGCCGCTGTCGGAAGCCGTGGCGATGATGGTGCGCGAAGCCGTGACCGGCCAGAAGCCGCCGGAAAGCGCTGGCAAGGTGCTGGATCTGTGGCGCTCTTTCATTGAAGAAAAGGCCGGCGGCGATTTTGCCAATCTGGCCAATGTGGTGGAAGACCAGCAGGCCTTTGCCCGCGTGGTGCGCCATATGCTGTCTGCCATGGAAATGGCCGAGGATTTGGGTGATGAGGCGGATGAAACCTCCAATGAGGAGGAGAATTCCGAAGAAGATCAGCAGCGCAGCGGCGAGGAAGAACAGGAAAATTCTGAACAGGAAGCAGGCTCTGAAAGTGCGCCTGCCGATGAGAGCGAATCGGCAGAAGAGCAGATGGAAGACGGCGAGATGGACGGCGCGGAAATTTCCGACGACGACATGTCGGAAGAGGGCGATGAGGATTCGGAAACCCCCGGTGAAATGCGCCGCCCCGCAAGCCCCTTCGATGATTTCAACGAAAAGGTGGATTACAAGGTCTTTACTGAGGCCTTTGACGAGGAAATCACCGCCGAAGAGCTGTGCGACGAGGCCGAGCTGGATCGCTTGCGCGCTTTCCTTGATAAGCAGTTGGCGCATTTGCAAGGGGCCGTGGGCCGTCTGGCCAACCGCTTGCAGCGCCGCCTGATGGCGCAGCAGAATCGCTCTTGGGATTTCGATCTGGAAGAGGGCTATCTCGATCCGGCGCGTCTCACCCGTTTGATTATCGACCCCATGCAGCCGCTGTCTTTCAAGCGTGAGAAGGATACGCAGTTCCGCGACACCGTGGTGTCGCTGGTGATCGATAATTCCGGCTCGATGCGCGGACGGCCGATCACTGTTGCAGCCACCTGCGCCGATATTCTGGCCCGCACGCTGGAGCGCTGCGGCGTGAAGGTCGAGATTTTGGGCTTTACCACCAAGGCGTGGAAGGGCGGCCAGAGCCGTGAGCAATGGCTGGCCAGCGGCAAGCCGCCCACACCGGGCCGCCTGAATGATTTGCGCCATATCGTCTATAAATCTGCCGATGCGCCTTGGCGCCGCTCGCGCCGCAATCTTGGCCTGATGATGCGCGAAGGGCTGTTGAAGGAAAACATCGATGGCGAAGCCTTGATGTGGGCGCATAATCGCCTGATGGGGCGGCGCGAACAGCGCAAGATCATGATGATGATTTCCGACGGTGCGCCGGTGGATGATTCAACGCTGTCGGTCAATCCGGGCAATTATCTGGAGCGGCATTTGCGCGCCGTGATCGAGCAGATCGAGACCCGCTCCCCGGTGGAATTGCTGGCCATTGGTATCGGCCATGATGTGACCCGCTACTATCGCCGGGCTGTGACGATTGTTGATGCCGACGAGCTGGCAGGCGCAATGACAGAACAGCTGGCAAGCCTGTTTGAAGATAAGCCGGCAAAGGGTGCGCGTGGCGGTGGCTTCCGTCGCGCTGGATGATCCATTTGCGAACGCAAGGCTGGATGAAAGCACTCAGCGTTTCCGCGCTGGTGCTCTATGGCTCGGTTGCAGTTGGTGAGCCGAGTGTTGTCACCAGTCACCAGATTACCCAATTCCAGCCGAGGTCGGACCAAGCCGTCTTCGGTAAACTGGAATTTATCGGCGGGCTGGTGATGACATCGTCCAATCCTGTGTTTGGGGCATGGTCATCGGTGCGGTTCTTGCCCGATGGCAAACACTTCATTGGCGTTCTGGATACAGGCGATTGGATTTCCGGCGAGATCGAACGCGATGATAAAGGGCGTTTGTCCAATATCCGCTCGGTATCGCTTGCCCCAATGGTGGATGCCAGGGGCAGGATAGATAGTGCCAAAGTTAAGATGGATGCTGAGAGTCTGGCGATCCGCGATGGCAAGATTTATGTGGGTTTCGAGCAGCGCCACCGCATCGATCCCTATCCGCTGGATGGTTTTGAAACAGCAAAGCCCGAACGCAGCCTGACTTTGCCTTTTCCAACCAGCGTATTGCTGGCAAACAGAAGTCTGGAAACTGTTGTGGCCTCACCCAAAACCGGGCCATTGGCAGGTGGTTTGGTGACGGTCAGTGAGGAAAGCCTTGATGAAAAAGGCAATCTCTACGCTGGAATCATGGATGGCCCTAAAAGGGGTGTTTTCAGAGTTGTGCGCCGGGACAATTTTGATGTCACGGACGCGGTCTTTTTGCCTGATGGCGATCTGATTCTGCTGGAGCGCCGTTTTTCGCTGCTTGGTGGTCTCGGTATGCGCCTTGTGCGGGTTAAGGGCGACAGCATCAAGCCCGGTGCGCTGGTGGACGGCGTGACCCTGCTGGAGGCCGACTATGGCGCTGAGATCGACAATATGGAAGGTCTGGACGTGATTGATAGGGGCAATGGCGATATTCGCCTGATCCTCGTCTCCGACGACAATCACTTTTCCCTGCAACGCAATCTCATGCTTGAATTTCGACTGCTGCCGTGAGGCTTTCAACTTGAAAGTGCAGTCTATCTATGTCAGCTTCTAAAAAACTTCACCCCGGGCATATATCAGTAGACTGACAGGGACGCTCCGGGGTGTTCAATTAGGAGTATACATACTGTCTGATGTTAATCAATATCTTTTTAAGCGCACTCCGCAGGAAATCAGTAGTATTATTGCATCCATCGGGCGTGAACGGCTCACAACCTATCTATCAGTTTCTGGCCAGGAGCGCGATGCGTTGGAGCTTTATGAGTGTAATGCGCAACTTTCAAAACATATTTATGACCTAATTGGAGGGTTTGAGGTCGCTCTCAGGAATAGGATATCATCAGCGATCATTGAGCAGTATCAGCGTGAAGATTGGTATCGGTCCAGAAAATTTTTGATGGTGTTGGCGCGAGAGCGTAGAGCAAACATTGCCGAGGTCCGTAAACGCTTGAAGATCGACCAGCGGCAAGAGCGCTCCGGGCGTATTGTGGCTGGCTTGACCTTTCATTTCTGGGCTTCTCTGCATGAGAATAAATATCGTGACCACATTTGGACGCCCTATCTTCATAGAATATGGCCAAAGGGGGAGAACCTTAAAAAGGTTCATAAAGACCTGCTTAAAATCAGAGATTTGCGCAATCGCATTGCTCATCATGAGCCGATTTTCAACGAAAAATGGCACAATCGGGTTCTTGTTATTCGCCAGCGTTTTTCACAATTATCACCGGAAAAAGCCGGGTGGTATGATGAACGATTGCGTGAATCTATCTCGGATTGGCAGACTGCGGTCACGCAATTCCAATGTCTATAATGGTTTCCCGATCAATATTCACTGAGTGATGGTTTCTGCGCGGTAAGGTCTGAGCGCTGCCATGGCCGCGCCATAGGGCAGTAGCATGACAATGCCCACCAGCATTTTGACGGTAAAATCACCGAGCGCCCAAGACATCCAGCGCGGAATTTCCGGCGAAAACACACCCAGCACCGGAGCCAAGCCAATGGCAAAATCGTCATTGGGGCCGATGAAGCCGAAGATCGGGGCAAAAGACAGCGAGAAGAAAATCACGGTGTCCAGCACGGAGCCGAAGAGTGAACCGGCCAAGGGGGCCTTCCACCAGCTTTGCTGACGCAACCGGTTGAACACGGCAATATCGAGCAGCTGTCCCACCAGATAGGCGGTGCCGGAGGCAATGGCAATGCGCGGCTGCGAGGTGATGAAGGACAGCGCCACACCCACCAGAAAGCCGACAAACACCACTTTACGGGCATTTGAAGCGCCAAACTGGCGATTGGTCAGGTCTGTCACCAGAAAGGCGATGGGGTAGGTAAAGCCGCCATAGGTCAAAAGATCGCCCAGCTGGATGCCTGCCAACTCACCCTTCAGCGGAAACTGGACGAGAATGTTGGAGGCCACCACAACGGCGGTCATGAGGAGGCTGTAGATGAGGATGTGTCGTGTCAGACGCATTTTTTTATCCTGGGAGATGCCACCAGCTATAGAACTGTGACCGATGGGGCACGGCGCTATAACAACCATAGGGAAACGCAAAATAACCCTCATCATGGATGAGAGCTGATGTGTGCGCAAATGAAAAGGCTTGAGCGGCGAACCGTTCAAGCCTTCAAACTTTTAAAGCTTTGATGTTGCTTGAAATCAGGCAGCAACAGCAGCTTTCTTAACGATCTGGCGACGCAGCAGGCGTGCGCGCATGCTGAGATCGCTCTCGCTGGCCTTCAAAAGGAAAGCGTCGAGGCCACCGCGATGCTCTACGGAACGCAGAGCAGCAGCGGAAACGCGAAGACGGTAGCGCTGGCCGAGGGCATCGGAAATCAGCGTCACATCGCACAGGTTCGGCAGGAACTTGCGACGGGTCTTGTTGTTTGCATGGCTTACATTGTTACCCGACTGGACGCCCTTGCCGGTCAATTCGCAACTGCGGGACATGATGCACCTATTCTTATTGGCAATTGGATGTACGATCCGAGCAAAAGCTGCGGGCGCAATCCAACGCGGTCTGATTGGAAAGTTGCGGTTCTATAGTCAGCTGAGGCGGCCCCGTCAAGACAAACCTTGGCAAAAGGGCGGATTTCTCGAATCAAACGCTATCGTCTTGCCACAGTGCAGGTGATACATGCAGAGGAAAGCCGATTTTGGGAATGGTGTTTTGATGATTGCACGCTTGTTTTTCGCAGCTCTCACCGCCTTAGCTGCATATGTCGGTGCTGCCAAGGCGGCAGATCGTTATCGCACCGAATATCGGGTCACGCTGATCGGGCTTCCGGTGGCGCGTGCCACCTTCACCACACGGATTACGGATCCGGGCTATACCATCACAGGTAACATTACCTCGGCTGGAATTGTCAATATTTTCACAAGCATGGATGCCAAAAGCACGGTCACGGGCACGATGCTTTCTGGCGACAGGATGCAGCCGCAAACCTATAAGCTGGTCTATACACGTGGCAAACGAACCCGCACCTATGATGTGCGCTATGCCTCGGGCAATATCGTTGAAACCACGATTACGCCGCAGCCAAACCGCGATAGCAATCGCTGGATTCCGGTCAAAAGTGCTGATTTGAAGTCGGTGCTGGACCCCATCGGGGCCTTGATCATCCCGGACGATGGCAAAATCTGCTCCAGAACCTTGCCGGTCTATGATGGTGAAAGCCGGATGGATCTGGTGCTGGCTCCGAAGGGTACGGCGAAGTTTGATGCGGGCAATGTCTCTGGCGAAGCAATTGTCTGTTCAGTGCGCTATCGGCCAAAATCCGGCTATAACAAGGATCAGTCTGACATCGATTATTTGCGCAATGCCACCAGCATGGAAATCTGGTTTGCCAAAACCCGCACCGGGTCGTTATATGCTCCGGTCTATGCACGGGTTCCTACCAGAATCGGTACGCTGTCCATCACTGCCACGGCCTTTGGGAAAGACTGATTTTCCCCAGGTCTTGTCTTGCTCCGGGGAATGCATGAAGCTTCGCGCCACATTGATCGGGTTTTCGGCCATTCTGATGTGGTCATTTCTGGCTTTGCTCACGGCGGCGTCCGGCTCCATGCCGCCATTTCAGCTCTCGGCGATCTGTTTTGCCATCGGCAGTCTGCCGGGGGTGGCGACTTTCATTCTCAAACCTGAACGGTTGAAGCTTCTGAAGCAGGCCCCGAAAGTCTGGATTGTCGGCATCGCTGGGCTGTTTGGCTATCACTTTCTCTATTTCACCGCCCTTCGCAATGCGCCTGCGGTGGAGGCGGGGTTGATTGCCTATCTGTGGCCGCTGTTGATTGTGTTTGGCTCGGCCCTTCTGCCCGGTGAAAGATTGCGCTGGTTCCACATTGCCGGTGCCGTGGCGGGTCTTTGCGGCACGGTGCTGATTATCGGCAAGAACGGCCTGTCCTTCGATCCGGCTTACGCGCTGGGCTATGGTGCTGCGGGCCTGTGTGCGCTCACATGGTCGAGCTATTCGCTGCTCACCCGCCGGTTTGAGGCAGTGTCCACTGATGTGGTGACAGGATTTTGCCTGGCAACATCGCTGTTGTCACTGATATGCCATCTGGGGTTGGAGCAAACGGTCTGGCCGCAGGTCATGAGCCAATGGATTGCCATTGTCGGTCTTGGCCTGTTGCCGGTCGGCCTGGCGTTTTACGCTTGGGATTATGGTGTCAAAAATGGTGACATCCAGATTTTGGGCGCTGCCAGCTATGCAGCGCCGCTGCTGTCCACGCTTATTCTGTTGCTGTTTGGCTTTGGTGAGCCAAGTCTTCGCATTGTGCTTGCTTGTGTGCTGATCACCGGCGGGGCGGTGCTGGCCGCGCGTGACATGCTGCGAAGGCCAGCCAAGACCTGATCCTATTCTGTCTCTATCGTTCCGGGTGCCCAATCCGGTGGTGCCATTTCGAATTTTTCAAAGATAAAGCCCGGTGCCACGGTGCAGCCGGCCAGCGTAAAAGCACCAAGGCTTTCCGCCGATTGCCAGCTGTTGGCCGGGATGATGGCTTGCGGGCGCTCACCCTTTGCCAGATCAAGCCCAAGAATCATGGTGTCGGCGCGGCTGCCGTCGTCTGAGCGATGCAAGGCGAGAGGTGCTCCGGCATAATAATGCCAGGTTTCGGCGGCATCGATGACCCGGTGCCAGTGCGAGCGCTGTCCGGCCTCCAGCAGGTAATAGATCGCGGTGGAATGGCCGCGGGCTCCACCCTGGCTGTCACGGAAGGTCTCGGTGTACCAGCCACCCTCGGGATGTGGTTGCATGGCAAGGGCTTTGATGATGTCTTGAGCCGTCTGCATCAGAAATTGTCCTTGCGCTTGCGAATTTCAGCAAAGACCTCTTCGTTGCTTTTGCTTTCCATCAACAGATTGCGGCGGATGGCAGGATCGGCAACCCGAAGAAATGGATTGGTTTCCTTTTCCAGATACATGGTGGTTGGAATAGTGAAGCCACCCTTGGCCCGCAGGGCTTCAATGTCCTTGGCGCGTTGCACCAGTCTTTGATTGTCCGGGTCAATGGTCAGGGCAAAGCGGGCGTTGGAAAGCGTATATTCATGGCCGAAATAGATCGCGGTTTCATCGGGCAAAACGGCCAGCTTTTGCAGGGAATGCCACATATCGGCAGCCGTGCGTTCAAACAGTCGCCCGCAGCCGAGGGCAAACAGCGTGTCTGCGGCAAACAGCAGCTTGTCATCGGGGAAGTTGTAACAGATATGGCCTGCGGTATGGCCGGGCGTTTCAATCACCTGCACACGGTGCTGGCCAAACAGAAATTCATCACCATCACCCACGGCGCGGTCAAGCCCCGGAATGGCAACGGCCTCATTGACGGGACCAATGATCTCGCAACCATATTCCTTTTTCAGGGCCAGATTGGCTTCCACATGGTCTGTGTGGTGATGGGTGGTGAAAATATGGGTGATGGTCCAGCCGCGCTTTTCGGCCATGGCAATGATCGGGGCATATTCGGGGGCGTCGATTGTGGCGGTCAGCCCGCTCTCAGGGCAATGAACCAGAACGCCGAAATTATCGCTACGGCAGAGGAATGTTTCAATTTCCAGACTCTTCATGGATAAAACCTTTTCAAGAGGCGTGATGCAATCACTGTTATTGTCTGAATCTAGTGCCAAGGGCCTTGATGTCCAACAGCTGGATGCTAACAATCGTCGAATGCATGTCGATATTGTTGATCTTCGCCAGTTCTATCACTCCCAGCTTGGTCATGTTGCCGAGCAATCGATTTCCATGGCCCTGTCGTCACTTTGGCATCGTCTGCCAGATGAGCGGCTGGTGGGGCTTGGCTATTCGGTTCCCTATCTGGATCGGTTTCGGGCTGATACGGAGCGAACCTTTGCCTTTATGCCCGCGGGGCAGGGGGCGGTGAACTGGCCGCCCGGCGAGCCATCGGCCACGGCACTGGTGTTTGATGAGGAATTGCCGCTGCCCGACAGTTCGGTCGATCGGGTGCTGATGGTGCATTCGCTGGAGTTTGCCGAAAATCCGCGTGAAACGCTCACGGAGATCTGGCGGGTTCTGGCTCCTGGCGGGCGTCTGGTGATTGTGGTGCCAAACCGCCGGGGCGTGTGGGCGCGGATGGACCATACGCCCTTTGGCGCAGGCCGCCCTTATTCGCGCGGGCAACTGACCGCCCTGTTCCGGGAGGCGAATTTTACCCCCGGTGCCAGTGCGGAGGCGCTGTTTTTTCCACCGTCGAAATTGAAGACCGTGCTGCGGTTGCGCGGTGTGTTTGAGCGTTTTGGCCGAATGCTGTCGCCTGCCTTTGCCGGTGTTATTGTGGTGGAGGCGCAAAAGCGGCTGTATCAGGGCCTGCCAGTGGCCGCCAAGGCCTCGCGCCGGGTGTTTGCGCCGGTTTTGTCGCCACATGGTGTTCCAACGACGCGCACGCGGTTGACACCACCCTCGACAAAATAGGCGTTCCGCGATAAGTGCCTGTGGTTGTTTTTATGCTGGCAAAGACCGGCAGTTTGTGATCAGGAAACAGTTGTGATGAGCAGTGACATGAGCCAGCCAGTTCCGCGTCCGGGAATTCTCGATATTGCCGCCTATGTGCCGGGCAAGGAACATGCGCCGGGCGTGGCCAAGGTGTTCAAGCTGTCCTCCAACGAAACGCCGCTTGGCCCAAGCCCCAGGGCGATTGAGGCCTTCAAGGCGGCTGCCAGCAATCTCGAAATCTACCCGGACGGTCAGGCGCAGAAGCTGCGCGAAGCCATTGCCAGCGCCCATGGCCTCAATCCGGCCAATATCATCTGCGGCAATGGTTCCGATGAATTGCTGGGCCTGCTGTGCCATGTTTATCTGAGTGCTGGCGATGAAGCGATCATCACCGAACACGGCTTTCTGGTTTACAAGATCCAGATCATGGGAGCCGGTGCAACGCCGGTGACGGTGAAGGAAAAGGATTGTCAGGTCGATGTTGATGCCATTCTGGCCGCCGTGACCGACAAGACGAAAATGGTGTTTATTGCCAATCCCGGCAATCCCACGGGCACCTATGTTGCCGGTGCCGAAATCCGCCGACTGGTGGCCGGTCTGCCCAAACATGTTTTGCTGGTGCTGGATGCGGCCTATGCCGAATATGTGCGTCGCAATGATTTTGAAGCCGGGATTGAGATTGTCTCCGAGCATCGCAATGTGGTGATGACCCGCACCTTCTCCAAAATTCACGGTCTTGCAGCTCTGCGCGTTGGCTGGATGTATGGCCCGGCGGCTGTGCTGGATGCGCTCAACCGTGTGCGCGGCCCGTTCAATATGAATGCTCCGGCCATTGCCGCTGGCGAAGCTGCCATTCTGGATCGGGATTTTGCTGACAAGGCCGTGCAGTTCAATCTCGAATGGCTGGAAAAGCTGACCCTTGCATTCGAAGGCCTGGGCCTGAAAGTCACGCCCTCTGT
This sequence comes from Gillisella vitis, assembly GCF_014204625.1. GTDB lineage: Bacteria > Pseudomonadota > Alphaproteobacteria > Rhizobiales > Rhizobiaceae > Allorhizobium > Allorhizobium vitis_F. The sequence goes on from NZ_JACHLU010000019.1 coordinate 23,615, forward strand.
CACCAACTTCCTGCTGATCCATTTCCCGGATCAGGACGGCAAGCGTGCGACGGAGGCAGATGATTTCCTGACCAGCCGTGGCTTCATTCTGCGGGCCGTGAAGGGCTATGGTTTTGCCAATGCACTTCGCATGTCAATCGGCACGCCAGAGGCCAATGAAGGCGTTATTGCCGCGCTGACAGAGTTTATGGGCAAGTCCTGATGAGCACATTCCAATTTGACCGCATCGCGCTGATCGGTATCGGCCTGATTGGCTCGTCGATTGCCCGTGGCGTGCGGGAACTGGGTCTGGCGCGCGAAATTGTCGTGTCGACCCGCTCGCTCGACACTCTGAAGCGGGCTGAAGAGCTGCAATTGGGAGATCGCTACACGGCGTCTGCGGCAGAGGCCGTGGAAGGTGCTGATCTGGTGATTGTTTCGGTGCCGGTGGGCGCATCGGAAAGCGTTGCCATTCAGATTGCCGATCACTTGAAACCCGGTGCGATTGTCACCGATGTTGGCTCCACCAAGGCCTCCGTGATCGCGCAAATGGCACCGCATCTTCCCGGCCATGTGCATTTCATTCCGGGGCATCCGCTGGCGGGTACGGAAAAATCTGGCCCTGATGCGGGCTTTGCTGATCTGTTCAAGGGCCGCTGGTGCATTTTTACGCCTCTGCCGGAAACGGACCCTGAGGCTTTGGCCCGTCTGACGGCCTTCTGGGAAGCGCTTGGCTCTAAAACCGATCAGATGGACCCACAGCACCATGACAAGGTGCTGGCGATTGTGTCGCATCTTCCCCATATCATTGCCTATAATATTGTGGGTACGGCCGATGATCTGGCGGCGGTGACGGAATCGGAAGTGATCAAATATTCCGCCTCCGGCTTTCGTGACTTTACCCGCCTTGCAGCCTCTGACCCGACCATGTGGCGGGATATTTGCCTGCATAACAAGGATGCAATTCTGGAGATGCTGGCGCGGTTTTCCGAGGATTTGGCATCACTGCAACGCGCGATTCGCTGGGGCGAGGGCGACAAGCTGTTTGAGCTTTTCAGCCGCACCCGCACCGTGCGCCGCTCGATTATCGATGCGGGGCAGGATGTGGATGTTCCCGATTTTGGCCGTCATAATCTGGATAAAAAGATCTGACGCCGCCCAGCTTGGGCGGTCTCATATTGGCGGAATATTGCCCAGCGGAATAAAGCCAAGCACAACCGTGCCATGGGTGATCTGAAGTGTGACCTGTCCGTGGTTCTGGCCGAAGAAGGCCATCTTCAAACCCTTGGCGGCCATTTTGGCAATCTCTGTGGTTTCAGGGTAGGCGGCGATCACCATGTCCCGCCAGCCTTCGACTTTGCCGATTTCCAGCTTGAGCGTGCCGGAGAGATAGCCCTCCTGATCAATGGACAGGGGACCGCTGGCGGTGATGGTGCGACCTTCGCCAATGTCGACCTGTAGTCCACGCAACTCGCCGTTCAATCCCCGGAGAAGAATGGGTTGCGGGTTGTCGATGTTGAAGGCATTGGCCTGTCCGATCAGTTTGAGATCGAGATCGGCGATCATGGGTGGCAGTTTTGAATTTCCGTCGTTTTGTTGAAACACAACATCGGTGAAGCGCGATGTCGTCAAAAGATCATCACTGGAACGCTGAATTTCCAGACGTGCTTCAGAGGCGCTGATGGTGAGTGTTGCCCCACTGACGGCCTGGGTAATGTTGGTACGGAGCGTTTTGACCGTCGTGGTTTCATTTTCCAGGCCAGCGATGCCAACAGCCATGGCAGACTCAAATCTGTCCCATTGAACAGACGTGGCCAACCCTGTGCTGGTCTGAAAAATCGCAGGCCCGTTGAGATCCCAATGGATGGTGCCGGGTTTGAAGATTTTTGCAGCGGAACGAAAGGCCCCGATAGAACCTGTAATGCCGTTGTGGCTGTCATTGACGGTAATTTTCGAGCATTTGAGGCTGATTCGCAAAGGAAAGCCACCAACACGCATATTGGCACAATCCAGTGCTGAGGCCAGCGGACTGTCGCCATCAAAGGCGCGTTCCAGTTTGCTTGTGGCATAGTTGGCGGCGGCAAACCAGCCGGCGGAATAGAGTGCTGCTATCACGACCAATGCGATAGCCACGGGAAAAACGATGGATCGCTTCCGTCGTTTCACCGTTCTGCTTGACGTCGCCATGCGCTTCTCCAATTGTGTCGCCGGTTAGAGTTTGTCAGGGAAAAGTGCAATCCAGTTTTCCCGCAAAGACAAACCAAAACAAAAGAATCGAGAGTTTGTCTGGTTCAATCGGAACCTGACAGACTCCAGGGAGCAATCAGGTTTGACGTGCGATATGGACGATTTTTGGGTGTTTGGCTATGGTTCTTTGATGTGGAACCCAGGTTTCCCCTTTGAGAAGCGGATAAATGCCCGTGTTCATGGGTTTCGGCGCTCTCTCTGTGTGCGTTCCTGGGTGCATCGTGGCACGCAACAGCAGCCGGGACTTGTTATGGGGCTGGATTACGGCGGCTCCTGTCAGGGGGTGGCTTTCAAGGTGACGCCAGAGCATTGGCCACAGACACTTGATTATCTGCGTGAGCGTGAACTGGTGACGCAGGTGTATCTGGAAAGGCCTTTGCGATTGCATCTGGCCGATGGCAAGCGTGTCACGGGCCTTGGCTATGTGGTGGACCGACATCACCAGCAATATGCCGGTGCAATCTCCGTGGATGAGGCCGTCAAGGTGGTGCGCGATGCCATTGGGCAATCCGGCCCGAATGCAGCCTATGTGGAAAGCACGGTCGAGCACCTGCGCAGCATGGGTATTCATGACCAATGGCTGGAAAAGGTGGTTTCGGGCCTGTCTGCCGCTGACTTATAGTGTGCTTTGCGATGCGGATGCTGCTGTGAGAACCTCAATCCGTGCGAGAGCGGTGGGGGGCAAGGGCAGGTCGGGATTGGTGCGGGCCACCTCAAGCAGCAGTTCATCGCTTGCCGCTTCCAGATCATGGACCAGCTTGTCGAAAAAGTCATTTGGCTTCATGCCCGGCTCCATGGGGGGCAGAATGCGGATTTTATAGTGGCCGGGATAGCGCATCATGCTGCGGCGTGGCCAGAACAGGCCCGCGTGCATGGCAACCGGTAAAACGGGGACTTTCAAATCCCGATAGAGCCGGGCAATACCAAATTTATACACAGGTTCAGCGCCTGGTGGGCGGCGCGTTCCTTCGGGATAGATGATCAGCTGGCGGCCATTTCGCATCTCTTCTGCGGCGCGCTGCATGACCTTGACCATTTCCTTGCCCTTGCCGCCACGATTGACCGGAATCATCCGCAGTTTGGCGGCATACCAGCCAAACACCGGAATCATCATCAACTCGCGTTTGAGAATGAAGACCGGATCATCCAGCCACGGCAGCAGCGCATAGGTATCCCAGAAGGATTGATGTTTGGGGGCCAGAATATAGCCGGAATCCGGGATATTCTCGAGACCTTCAATTTCAAAGGTTGTTCCGACAATGGTTTTCATCAACCAATGGTTCATGGATGCCCATGCCTTGGGCACCCGATAGGCCAGTTTTCGCGGCAACAGAAAATAGATTGGCCATAAGACCGCCATCCAGAGAATCAGATTGGCATAAAAAATAACGTTGAAGAGATGGGAGCGCAAAGCAAGCATGGATCAATTCCGAAATGTGTCGTGCCTTGCCTATATGAATTCAAAGGCAAGCGGAAGGTGTTTCAGATCAGCCTGCTGGCGGATTGCTGACAGAGCGTAATCCACGCCAGGACCCCCAGCCCGTTGCATCACGTGCATAGGCAAACAGAATTTTAACATATTCGGACAAAAGCGTGCGCAGTGCGTTGGGTTCGGCATACCATGCTCTGGTGCGCAGGTCTGAAATGACAACAGGATAGGGAATGAATTCTGTCGTGGGGGCGGTGCGGCGCAATTCCATCAGACTGCGCTGCATGTGGTAATTGCTGGTCACGACCAGCACCGATGAATAGCCCTTGTCATGCACCCATTGGGCCGTTTCATTGGCATTGCCAATGGTATCGAGCGCCTGATAGCCCATATCCACGCAGCAGGCAAACAGGTCGTAAGAGCTTTGCGTCATGGTGCGGATCTGTTTTGACGTGGTGGTGGGGTGAACGCCGGAAATCAGCAGGCGCTGGCCCGAGCCTCTTCGCAACAGATCAACGGCCTGATCAATGCGCTGATAGCCACCTGTCAGCACCACAATCGCATCGGCTTTTGGGTGTTCGGGTGGACGCATGACGGTGACGGCATCGGCAAAATAGAGAAAGCCACCGATCAGGCAGGCCGCCACAAGGATCGTGATATAGCCACCATAGCGCAACACACGCCGAAGCCAGCCGCGCCGGTGAAATAACCGGTTTGGTTGCTCGCTTTTGCGAGGGCTTGGATCCCCATTGGGATCGTCTGGGCGCATTGTCATTGCTCGTCCATATTGCGGTCATTCAGCGTTTTCAACGCCGCACCGCTACATCTATCGGATAATGGTCAAAACCGGAATCGGTTTCAGACGGTATTCCTCAGCTTACCGCTGGCTTTGCACCATGATGCGTCGGGAATATGTCGGCGCTTTGATCGATAATTGCGCTATTGTCTTCTTTTTGCCGACAAGCTCTAATCAACCGGCAAGCCGCTGCTGCGGCTGGGATCGGAGCGGATCTGGTCAATGTCATAGATGGCACGCATGACCGTGAGCCGTGCTGTCAAGGTTGTCAGCAGTGCAATGACAATCATGGTGGCGAATATGCCCATATAGCCGGTAAAGCCGATTTCAAACCGGCCAAACAGAGCAGTGGCCTGATCAGTTTGCGGCGTTGCCAGCGTGTTATCTTGCAAAAAGCTGGCAAAGGCAAAAAAAGCAGCCGCCATAAACCCGCCTGCACCGGCTCCCTTGAGGCTGATCTTGAGAAAGTGCTTTTGAAATTCCCGCGCCACGAACTGGCTCTCTGCGCCCACAAAGTGCAGCACCTCGATAATATGACGATTGCCGGACAAGGCTCCGCGTGTGGCAAACACCACGGTCAAAACCATGGCGGTAAACACCAGTATCAAAATGCCAAAACCAATCAGCACCGTGGTGCGGGCCATGGAGACCAGCTTGTCCACCCAGTTGCGGTGATCATCCAGTGTGGCTTGCGGAATTTGTGCCGATAAAAGATCACGCATCGCGGCAAAATCCGGCGGATGGCTTTCATCAATGGTAATGATGACAAGGCGGGGAACAGGCAGATCCTTGATGTCCAGTCCGGTGCCAAGCCACGGCTCCAGCAGGCGTGCGGTTGCGGCCTCATCAACAATCTGGCCGTCTTTGGTGCCGACAAAACTCAAGGCCAGATCCTTGGCGCGGGTGAGGGCCTGTTCCATGTTGACAGTGTCGTCGGGCTTGATCTGAATGGTGACTTCACGTGAAATCTGGCTTTGCCAACTGGCGGCGGTGGCCCGGATCATCGAGACAGCGCCCAGTGTCAGGCAGGCCAGAAATGCCATGATGGCAATCACCACCAGCAATGCATTGCCCTGAATATTGGAGGGCGGCAAAATTGGCCCGGTCGGCCGCACCTGCATGGCCACCCGCTTGGAGGGTTGCTTTGCCGTCTGGCTGGGGATTTTCAGGGTCGGGGGCACAGTTGGCCTGCGGTCATTCATAGATGTCGAGCCGCCCTTCACTGAGAATCATGCGGCGGGCATCTACCTGTTCCATCAGAGCAAGGTCATGGGTGGCGATCACCACGGCAGTGCCAAGACGGTTCAGCTCTAAAAACAGGCTGAGCAGGCGCCGCGCCATGGGCGGATCAACATTGCCGGTTGGCTCATCGGCCAGCAGAAGCTCAGGGCGATCAATCAGGGCGCGGGCAATGGCGGCACGCTGCTTTTCGCCGCCGGAAAGAATGGCGGGCAGCACATTGATTCGCTCGCCAAGGCCCACCCATTTCAGCAGTTCCAGCACATCCTGCTTATAGCTGGCCTCGTCCTTGCCGCGCACGCGCAAGGGCAGAGCGACATTTTCATAGGTGGTGAGATGGTCGAGCAGCTGAAAATCCTGAAATACAATGCCAACGCGCCGCCGCAGCAGCGGCAATTCCTGCCGTGGAATCTGGGTAATGTCGCGGCCAAAACTGCGGATCAATCCGCGGGTCGGTTTCAGTGACATGAACAGCAGGCGCAGCAATGTGGTCTTGCCAGCGCCAGACGGGCCGGTGAGAAATTGAAAAGAGCGCTTCGGGATGTCGAAGGTCAGGTCGCGGAGGATCTCAGGCCCCATCCCGTAACGCAGGCCAACATTTTCGAAGTGAATCAATTGAGAAACCCGGTCTTGAGCCAGTGGACGAATGCTTACTTCTTAACGTCTCCGGTTACTATTCGGTAAATGCAGCAAAAAAGCCGCAGGATTCCGGTAACTTTGCAAATCATTAACCATTCGAATTTACGACTTGTCGAGATTGGTTTCAATGCCTCATTCCATTTGTCCGCTTAAGAGCCATTTGCCCGCTTAAGAGCGATTGCATGTCGAGAACAGGCTTTGCGAGGGTTCAATGAACGCATTTCGTTTCCGGCAAAGGCAGGCCGAGCCAGATGTTGATCTGTTGCCGCCAGAGCACAGGCCGCGCCCCAGACCTCGCAATGGCTTTGCGCTGGCCGATGATGTTGCGGATGCAGCCTTTGTCACGGTCAATGACCCGGTTGGCGAGATGCAAAACCGCTTGCAGGCCGAGTTGAATGGAAGCGCTGCTGGCAAGCCAGCCCTGATCTTTGCTCTTGTCAGACGCCGTCTGGCTGGTCCCTTGCGCCGGCTGGACGCTGTTCTTGACCGGCTGTCAGAGCGCTCCTTCACCACGCTTGTCTCGACCATGGTGCTGGTGGTGTTTGTGCTGGCGGGTGGTTTCACGCTGTTTGGCAGTCATGGGCCCGCGCCGTTGATCGGGCCTGCTCTGGACATTACCCATGTCAGCCTGACCCCGCAGGATGCCGATGGTATGCATGTGCTGGTGGTCAATGCGATTATTGAAAACCGCGCCAATACCACGCAGGATCTGCCGCCGGTGCGGGCGGATCTTTACGCAAATGGTCGCCTGATTGCCTCGACATTGATTGCCCCGCCAGCGGCCGAGATTGGCGTTGGTCATAGCCGGGGCATTTCTGCCAGATTGCGCCATCCCGGTGGAAAAACGCCGCAGTTGAAGCTTTCGTTTGATAGAACGGATGCCTCGCATTCCTGACTGTGGTATCGCAGGGTGAGATTGACGCCAAATTCTGGAGACATCATGCCCATCGTGCGCGGAAAAGTGATTGAGCCTTATTTCACGGCAGAGCAGATTGCCGAGCGCAATATCGAGATTGCCAAGGCAATCTCGCAAGGGCCATCGGATAATCTTCTGGTGATTTCCATTCTCAAAGGCTCGTTCATCTTTGCTGCTGACCTGATCCGCTCCATGCATCATGTGGGGTTGGCTCCAGAAATGGAATTCATCACCCTGTCCAGTTATGGCAAAGGCACGGTGTCGCAGGGTGTCAAGATTATCAAGGACATCGACAGTGATGTGACTGGCCGCAATGTGCTGCTGATTGATGATATTCTCGAATCTGGCCGCACGCTGCAATTTGCCCGGGATCTGATGTATGAGCGCGGCGCGGCCAATGTCACCATTGCCGTGCTGCTGGATAAAAAAGTCAAGCGCAGTGAAGAGCTTGAGGCTGATTATGTCGGCTTTGAATGCCCAGATTATTTTGTGGTGGGCTATGGCATGGATGCCGCTTACGCCTTCCGCGAGCTGCCATTTGTCGGTGTTGTCACGGGCGATGCGACGTAAAATCGCCTCGCAACCATTCTTCATATTTTATCGGAGTTGTTAACCATACCTCGGATCAGCCTTGCGATGTTTACCTCTCGCAAAGGAAAAACTGGTGATTTGCTATTCTGGAGCCTGCCCGGTTCAGGTTGAGCCGGGCAGGCTCTGGTTTCTCTTGTTTTCGTTTGTCTTATCGGGAAAATCGGGTTCCACTTTTCCCTGACAAACTTTATTGCTCAAAATGGGAATGCAAACATGGCCAAGATTTTGATTACCGAAGACGAGGATGGTTTGCGCTCTTTTGTGGCCCGGGCATTGCGGATGGATGGGCATGAGACCCACGAAGCCGCAGATGGTGCCGAGGGGTTGGAAAAGCTGGCGACAGGTCCGTTTGATTTATTGTTATCGGATATCCGTATGCCGGTGATGGACGGAATTGAATTGGCGCATCGCGCCTTTTGCGATTTTCCGGGTTTGAAAATTCTGTTGATGACCGGCTACGCCGACCAGCGCGAACGCGCCGATGATCTGATGGAAAAGGTCATTGATGTCGTGCCAAAGCCCTTTGCCTTGCCCGATATTCGCAAGGCTGTTGCTCTGGCGCTGGCGGCTTGAAGCCGCCAGACCTGATTTACTGTATATCCAGCAACCGTTCCAGATAACGCCGCTCGATCTCTGGGCTGGCGTTATTGCCCAGTTTGTCGCGGATGGCATCCAGAATTTCGCGGGCACGCTGCACATCAATCTCGTTGGGAATGCGTACGCTGTCGTCCAGATCTGTGTCGTCTGTGCGCCTTGACCGCCCCAGTGGATCGCGCCCGCCTGGCTCGCCCTGCGCCATTCCGGGGCCTTGGCCCTGCTGATTGCCCATTGCCTGCATCATCTGGTTCATCATGTCGCGGGCACCCTGACGAAGCGCTTCCAGTGCTCGGCCTTGACCTTCGACGGCACGGTCGCCACTGCCCTTGCCCAGTTGTTCGCCAGCACCTTTCATGTCTCGCTCGGCCTGTCCAAACTCCTTGCTTGGTTTAACGCCGAGCTTGCCAAGGCCCTGTTGCAATTGTTTCAATTGTTTGCCCAGGCCATCCTGTTGCTCGCGCAAGGCTTTCAAAGCGTCACGGAGCTGTTTCTCGGTCATCTGATCGGTTGGCGATGGCGTTTGGCCGGGTGTGGGTTGCTGGCCTTCCTCGGTGACGCCCTCGTCATTGCCGGGGTCTGATGGATCGCCCAATGCCATCCGATCTTGCAGCGCCTGATCGAGCCTGAATGTCTGCTCCATCAATTTCTGCTGGTTCTGCATGATCTCGCCCAGTTTGTCGATCTGCTTGCGGGCTTCGCTCTTCTCTTGCTGCTGTTGCGGGCTCGGGCGCTGCATTCGCCCGGTTTGCAGGTTGTTCATCAGCCGTTGCAGCTCGGACAGCATCTGGCGGGCTGCATCCTTGTTGCCGGAGCGGGCCAGATTTTCGATCTGGTTCATCATGTTTTCCAGATCGCGCTGGGTCAGAGTCTTGATGGCATTCTGCTGCTGCGGCTGGCCATTTTGAGGTTGCTGCCGCTGGGCCAGCGCCTTCATATACTCCTGCATCGCCTGTCTGAGTTCATCCGTGAGCTTCTTGATTTCGGAATCAGGTGCATTGCGCGCCAGCGCTTGCGAAAGCTTCTGCTGCGCTTCAGACAGTTTGCGCTCGGCCAGCGAGACCTCGCCATCATCAATGCCTAAGGCAATTTCCCAGAGATAGGCGGCGGTGTCCTTCATCGCCTCGGTATTGCTGGCCAGAGCCATGCGGGCACGGGCGGATTTGATCAGCAGATAATGCGAAAGGTTGGGGATTGTTTCATCGGCACGCAGTGTCAGGGCATCATTGAGATCAATGGCGCGGGCCATTTTGCGAGCATCGAGCGCAAACACCTGCCGTTCTTCTGCAAGGGCTGCGGCCAGAGGCTCATTGAAGGGCCGAGCTGGCAGCACCATCTCATAGGGCGGGCTGCGGCCTTCCTGCCCCAGACCATCCTTGACAACCAATGTGATGCGAACCCTTTTACCCGCAAGCGGATCTTCAGTCAGGTTGTGACTGGAAAGCCCTTTCACCTCCTTGGCGTTACGGCGAGGAAACTCCAGCTTGTAATCCGGCAAAGGATAGAGAGGTTCTGCTGTCGGATCGTTGTCCACGGGCACGATGTCGGCGCGGGCTTCCTGTAGACCATAATCATCTCTGGCGACAAAGCCAATTTCCAGCGCACCATTGGCTGCATGTTTTGGCACGCCTTCAAAGGCAATGGTCGGTGGCTTGTCGGCAATGACAGTCAGCGGCCATTGTTGCTGCCCAACATCAAGCGTGCCACTCTGGGCAAGTGTCAGGGTCATGGTTTGAGTCTTGGTGTCTGTGGTCTCCGTCGAGCCTTCCGGTGCCTTTTCGGTTTGCAACGCCATTGTCTCTGCCCCGGCCGCTGGCTTGAATGTTGCGGTCTGATCCGAGGCGTCTCCGGTGAAGCGCACCGTGACGACGGATTGGGCGGGCACTGCAATGTCGCGTGGCGCATCGCCATTGCGACGGGTGAGAAACACAGGCGGCTGTCCGGTATAGCCCGGTGGGGTGATCCAGGCATCAATGCGAAGGCCGGGCTGATTGTCTTGGGTATTCGCAAGCCGAAATGCATCACTGATGCGGCCTGCACTGTTGGAGCCGGAGTAGGCAAAGGCCACCACCAGCACGAGGGCAGGAATGGCGCGCAAGCCATTGCGATCAAAGCGGGCAATGTCCGGGCGTGGCAGGCCAGGATTGAGATTGGCGATTTTGGCAGCCATGCGTCTTTGATGCTCTTGCCAAAGGGCAACAGCAAAAGGCGTCTCGAAAGCGGGTTCATCGTCCTGCGCCCGCACGGGCTGGTGCGGCAGGTGGTTGCGCTCTTCCAGCAGCCGGTCTGCTTCGGTGGTTTTGGGCCAGCGCAGGCGGGTGAGCGGCAAAAGCGCTGTCAGAAAGCCAAAGATCAGCGCAAAAACCACGGGCCAGCGCAGAAGCGATGGCATATCCCGAAACAGGCCAAGCCAACTGAGCGACAGAAAAATGGCAACGAGAGACGCAGGCAGCAGCAGAACTGGCGCGAGGCGCTCGCAAAACAGCACAAGCTGGGCAAGGCCACGGTTGATGGCAACGCGCCGAGACAGCGTTGGATCGCCCTGATACGCAGCTTTGCCTTTATGCCTGCCCGATGCTGTCATCCATGGATCTCCGTTTGTCTTTTCGGAAAAAACGGGTAGCCGTTCCCTGACATGTCCCGTGCAGGATAGCATTGTTTGTGGCGAAGACGAGGGGAGAACCCCTCATCTGTGTGGTTTTTGCCGTCAGGGCCGGATTTGTGAACGCATTTTCAATCCAGCCAGCCCGGAACACTGTCCAGCCCGATCAGATCTTCATAGCTTGGGCGCTTGCGAATCACATGGAAGTCCCCATCCTTGACCAGCACTTCCGGCACCAGCCGTCTGGTGTTGTAAGTGCCAGCCTGAACCGCGCCATAGGCTCCGGCAGAGCCGACCGCCATCAGATCACCGGGCTTTGGCATGGCCATTTCCCGATCCAGCGCCAGATAATCGCCGGTTTCGCACACGGGGCCAACCACATCGGCGCGAATGCGCGGGGCATTGGCGGCGGAAATGGTTACCGGGCGAATTTCGTGATGGGCTTCATAGAGCGTTGGCCGGATCAGGTCATTCATGGCGGCATCGACGATGACAAAAGTCTTGTCGCCGCCATCCTTCACATAAATCACTTCAGTCACGAGAATGCCCGCGTTGCCAACAATCAGGCGGCCCGGCTCGGTCACGATCCTGCAATTCAGCTCTGCCAGCTGCTCTTTGACGATTTTGGCGTAAGCGGCTGGCTCTGGTGGCGGGTTATTGTCGTCCTTGTAAGGGATTCCAAGACCGCCGCCGACATCAACATGGTCAATGCTATGGCCATCGTTGCGAAGCGTCGTTACGAGTTCGCGCAACAGTTTGAAAGCGTCGGCAAAGGGTCGCAATTCAGTGATCTGGCTGCCGATATGCATATCAATGCCGGTGACCTGAATGCCCTCCAGCGTGGCCGCACGGGCATAGACCGCGCGTGCCCGCTCATAGGAAATGCCGAATTTGTTTTCTTTTTTGCCGGTGGAAATCTTGGCATGGGTGCCTGCATCCACATCCGGGTTGATGCGGAAGGACACATGCGCCTTCTTGCCCGCCTTGATGGCGCGCTGATTGAGCACATCCAGTTCCGGCTCGGATTCGACATTGAAGCAGTAAATGCCTGCTTCCAGCCCCAGATCCATCTCGGATGGCGTTTTGCCAACGCCCGAAAACATGATGCGATTGGCCGGAATGCCTGCGGCAAGGGCGCGGCGCAATTCGCCTTCCGAGACCACATCAACACCTGCACCCAATTGGCCCAGGGTTTTCAGCACGGCCTGATTGGAATTGGCCTTCATGGCATAGCAGACCATGGCATCGACGCCTGCAAACGCCTCCGAGAAGACCCGATAATGCCGGGCAAGGGTGGCGGTTGAATAGCAATAGAAAGGTGTGCCGACTGCCTTGGCAATCTCGGTCACAGCCACGTCTTCGGCGTAGAGTACGCCGTCGCGGTATTGAAAATGGTTCACGGGCTTGACCTACTCAGAGCAACGGATCGAGAAAGAATTTCTTTTCGGGTGTTGGGGCGTTGGCGGGTGCGCCAACCTTATTCTGATCAACAACTGCCGTGCTGGGTTTATCAAGATCGCCCCTGCGTCCGCAACTGGCAAGCATGGTGCTGGTTGCGCCCAGAAGAAGGGCGGAAATGATCAATTTTTGATAGGAAACGGCCATAATGTCCTGTCCAACGTGGTGGTTCAGCAAGCTCTATCGAAAAACCGGGGCTTTGTGCACCCCGATTTTTATCATGGAAAGATCACGCGCCATGATCAATTGCGCGAGCGCCACCATTTGATCTGCTTGCGCACTTCATCCGGTGCGGTACCGCCAAAGCTTTTGCGGCTGGCAACCGAGGCTTCTACCGTCAGAACATTGTAAATATCGGCAGTGATGGACGCATGAATAGCCTGCAAATCCGCAAGCGACAGATCGGCCAGCTCACACGCCTTTTCTTCGGCAAGAGCCACAGCGCGGCCTGTGACATGGTGGGCATCGCGGAAAGGCAGGCCCGCTTCGCGCACCAGCCAGTCGGCAAGGTCGGTTGCTGTGGAATAGCCAGAGCCAGCCGCGGCCTTCATTTTGTCCGCACGGACCTCGAGATCGCCAATCATGCCAGTCATGGCAGCCAGCGACAATTCGAGGCTTTCGGCAGCGTCAAACACCTGTTCCTTGTCTTCCTGCATGTCCTTGGAATAGGCCAGCGGCAGGCCCTTCATGATGGTCAAAAGCGCAATCAGCGAGCCATTGATGCGGCCTGTCTTGGCGCGCACCAGTTCGGCAGCATCGGGGTTTTTCTTCTGCGGCATAATCGATGAGCCGGTGGAAAAGGCATCGGACAGGCGGATAAAGCCAAATTGCGATGTGGACCAGATGACGATTTCTTCGGCCAGGCGCGACAGATGGGTGGCGCAGATGGCGGCAATGGAGAGGAACTCCAGCGCGAAATCGCGGTCCGAGACCGTGTCAATCGAATTGCGGGTGGGTTCACGGAAGCCGAGCGCCTTGGCGGTCATGTGGCGGTCAATGGCATAGCCGGTGCCAGCCAGGGCAGCAGAGCCAATCGGGCTTTCATCCATATGCTCAATGGCATGGCGCACGCGCTGGCGATCCCGGCCAAACATTTCGACATAGGCCATGCAATGGTGGCCAAAGGTGACGGGCTGGGCGGTCTGCAAATGGGTAAAGCCCGGCATCACGGTGTCGGCGTGCTCTTCGGCGCGGGTGAGAAAAACGGCAATCAGATTGGTCAGCAGGGTTTCAGTTTTTTGCAGCTCTTCCTTGACCCAGAGGCGAAAATCCAGCGCGACCTGATCATTGCGTGAGCGGGCGGTGTGCAAGCGGCCAGCGGCGGGGCCAATCAGGGTGGCCAGACGCGCTTCGATATTCATGTGAATATCTTCCAGCTTGCGGGAGAACTCAAACTGGCCAGCTTCGATTTCTGACAAAATCGTGTTCAGGCCGGTGACAATCTTGTCTTTGTCTTCGGCTGAAATAATGCCTTGATGGGCCAGCATGGTGGCGTGGGCAATGGACCCGCGAATATCTTGCGCATAGAGTTTCTTGTCGAAACCGATGGATGCGTTTATCTCCTCCATGATGGCGGCTGGGCCAGAGGCAAAGCGGCCTCCCCACATCTGGTTGGAGGATGTCGTGTCTTTGGTTTCCTCAGCCATGCTCAATAGATCCTGGAGACGTCGATGACGAAAAAAAGACCATTGGGGCTTCCTTCCGCCAGGTTGATTACGATTGCGGCGATAGCCGGTCTGATCGCCGGCGCGGTTGCGGTATACGTGAAGGAGGCGGGGTCTGGCAATGGTACAGAGCTTGCGGCAACTATGGGATGCGAAACCACGCCCGCAAGTCTGAAGGCGCTTGACCCGTTTATCAAGGGTCAGGTGGCCGCGATTGTGGCGGCCAATCCGCCGCGCGTGCTGACGGGGCTGACCTTCAAGGATGCAGGTGGTGTCGATAAAACCCTCGCCGATTTCAAGGGCAAGGCGCTTCTGGTCAATCTTTGGGCGACATGGTGCGTGCCCTGCCGCGAGGAAATGCCCGCTCTGAATGGCTTGCAGGCGGCCAAGGGCGGTGATCAATTTGATGTCGTGGCCATTAATATCGATAGCGGCAGCGATGAAAAGCCCAAGGTTTTCCTGAGCGATAACGGCATTGACCATCTGGGGTTTTATCGTGACAGTTCCATGGGCGTTTTCAATGCGCTGAAGAAAGAAGGTCTGGCCTTTGGCCTGCCCGCAACATTGGTGATTGACAAGAAGGGCTGTCTGATTGGCTCGATGAATGGCCCGGCGGTGTGGGACAGCAATGATGCCAAGATTTTGATTGATAAACTGGTTTCTCTTTAACGGGGTGGGTTACATGCTGAAAATCTGGGGTCGCGCCAATTCGACCAATGTCAAAAAAGTGCTGTGGATGGTCGAGGAACTGGACCTTGTGCACCAGCGCATAGATGCGGGTGGGGCATTTGGTCTTGTCAGTGATCCGGCTTATCGCGCCATGAACCCGAACGGGTTGGTGCCGGTGCTGGAAGATGGCGATGTGGTGCTGTGGGAATCCAACACCATTGTTCGGTATCTGGCAAACCGCTATGGCAATGAGCAGTTCAGCCTGACAGACCCCGTTGCCCGCGCGCAAGCTGAAAAATGGATGGACTGGACAACATCAACCCTTGCCGGAACCTTCAAGGATCTGTTCTGGGGCATGGTGCGCACACCCGAAGATCAGCGTGATATGGCCAAAATTCATGCGGCTCTGAATGCGGTTGGCACGCTGTTGGCGATTGTTGATGCGACCCTTGCAAGGCAACCGTACTTGTCCGGCGAAAAATTGGGTGTGGGAGATGTTCCTCTTGGCTGTTTTGCCTATGCATGGTTTGAGATGCCGATTGAGCGGCCTCACCTGCCCAATCTCGAAGCGTGGTATCGGCGGCTCAAAAGCCGCCAAGCCTACCAGCGGGCGGTGATGACGGCTCTGACCTGAGCCGTCCGCCTATGCAAATTATCGTGTCGGAACGGGTACTTCGCCGCGATAATCATAAAAGCCGCGCCCGGATTTGCGTCCCAGCCATCCGGCTTCGACATATTTGACCAACAGCGGGCAGGGGCGATATTTGCTGTCGGCCAGCCCATCATGCAACACCTGCATGATGGAGAGGCAGGTGTCGAGACCAATAAAATCGGCCAGTTGCAGCGGCCCCATCGGGTGGTTTGCTCCCAGTTTCATCGCGGTGTCGATCGCCTCCACCGAGCCTACGCCTTCATAAAGCGTATAGATCGCCTCATTGATCATCGGCAGCAGAATGCGGTTGACGATAAAGGCCGGAAAGTCTTCGGCAACGGTAATGGTCTTGTCCAGTGAGCGGACAAAGTCCTTCGCGGTTTCAAAGGTTTTTTCGCCGGTGGCAATGCCGCGCACCAGTTCCACCAGCTTCATCACCGGCACGGGATTCATGAAATGAATGCCCATAAACTGATCAGGGCGATCGGTGGAGGCGGCAAGCCTTGTGATGGAAAGCGAAGACGTGTTGGTGGCCAGCAGTGCCTCGGGCTTCAGAACCGGGCAAATCTGGCCAAAAATCTTGCGCTTGACGTTCTCGTCTTCGGTGGCGGCTTCAATCACCAGATCCATGGCGGCGAGATCCTGAACATCGGTCGAGCCGGTAATGCAGGAAAGGGCGGATTTGCGCTCCTCGTCGTCCATTTTGCCATTGCTGACCTGCCGGGCCATATTGCCATTGATGGTGGCAAGTCCGGCCTCAATCCGCTCTCGGGAAAGATCGTAAAGCGTGACTTTATAGCCAGCGAGAGAGCAGACATGGGCAATACCGCAGCCCATCTGTCCGGCACCCACAATTCCAACATTCTTGATCATCACGCTCATTCCATCTTGCGGCGCTTTTTTCGACGCCTGTTACGCTGCTGTTGGTCAATCGGAAGATGTGTGAATGCCAGCCTCTCCCGACATGTCCTACGAACAAGTGATAATGCGGTATGGCTTGATTTTCCAGTCCTTACATCATTCCATGCCCGTATATTCGAAGAGTATGACTTAGCAGGCCTTAGCTATATCTTAATTCCGCAGTTTTAGTCTTACGCCGGATCAGGAAATGTCAGTGCACACGAATTGCTGATGCGGTTTGTCGTTCTGATAGGGGAGACGGGATGCGTATTGCACGAAAACTGCCGATATTTGTTTGTGTTATCACACTTTTGTCCATTGGCGCTGCAAGTTGGGCCGCCCTGATACAAAGCTCTGCGCTGGTGCGGCAGGAAGTGATGCAGAAGCTGGAGGCCACCGCCGATGGCCGTCGCAATGAGGCACAGCTGTATTTCGAAAACCTCATCACCAATGTTCGCGCCTTTGCCAGCGCTCCCAACACCAGTGAAGCCCTGTTCAAATTCCGGGCCGATTGGCGCTATCTGGGCAAAACCCCGAAAGAAACACTGGTCGAGCGTTATATCACCAACAATCCCAATCCGGCTGGCCAGCGCCTTTTGCTGGATACCGCCCGTATTGATACCTATGACAGCAACCACACAAAATACCATCCTTTGCTCCGCATGGCGTTGCAGCAATATGGATATAATGATGTGCTGCTGATCGATCCGAAGGGCAATGTTGTCTACAGCGTTCAGAAAAATGACGAGTATGGTGCCAATGTCGAGGATGCCTCGCTGAAGGACGGACCTTTGGCCAATGCCTTCAACGCCGTTGCCAAAAGTGATGACAAGACAACCTATGCCTTGTCGGATTTTCTGACATACGGTCCCTCCAGACAGACTGTTGCCTTCCTGTCGCTGCCGTTGTTCATGGGCGACATCAAGGTTGGCGTGCTGGTGGTGGAGATTCCGGCTGACCGGCTGAGCGCAATTTTTGGCAACCGCACGGGCCTTGGCCAGACCGGCGAGACAGTCCTGCTCAACGATCAGATGATGATGGTCAATGATTCCGTTGTCACGCAGGAAAAAGACTCCCTTGCGGTCAAGGTTCAGGCACCCATTGTTGAGACTGCGCTGAAGGGCAGCAAGGCGACCGGGCAGATTGACAGCTATCGCGCCATGACCAGCTATGCTGCTGCCATGCCCCTGTCGTTTGCGGGGCATAATTGGGCGGTTGTTGCCCTGATGGGTGAAGGTGAGGCCCTGGCCAATATTGCCCAATTGCGCAATACGGTGGCGTTGATTGCGATTGGCCTGCTGGTTCTGGCCATGACTGGTGCGGTTGTGTTTTCTCGCAGCCTGACGCGGCCGATCAATGATCTTGTCGACAGTATGAAGCGGCTTGCGGATGGCGATACAACGATTGCGCTGGCCGGTGAAAAGCGGGCTGATGAAATCGGCGATATGGTGCGTTCCGTTGCCGTGTTTCGGGATGCGGCGATTGAGAAGACCCGGCTTGAGGCGGCGGCCTTGCACGATCGCAGCCTGTCGGAACAGGAGCGGCTGGCGCGTGAAAAAGCCAGCCGTGAAGAAACCGAGCGGCTTCAGCAGGCTGTTGAGGTTCTGGGCTCCGGTTTGCAGCGGCTGGCGGCTGGCGATTTGACCACCACCATCGACACGCCGTTTATGGAAGGTCTTGACCGGCTCAGAACCGATTTCAATGAATCGATCTTCCGACTGGCCAATACAATTCGGGAGCTTTCAAGCAATACGGCCTCCATCAACGGCACTGCCACCGGCATGGTGTCGGCGACCCATGATCTTTCGCGCCGCTCCGAGCAGCAGGCGGCGGCGATTGAAGAGGCGTCCGCGGTGATCAGCCAGATCATGGAGGCCATTCGCACCTCAACCGAGCGGGCCGGAAATGCGCGCCGCATGGCGGCAGATGCCAAAACCTCAACCGAGCGCTCTGGCGACATTGTTGGTTCGGCCATTGATGCCATGGGGCGGATTGAAGAAGCGTCCGCCGCGATTTCGCAGATTATCAATGTGATTGATGAAATTGCCTTCCAGACCAACCTTCTGGCCTTGAATGCGGGTGTTGAAGCGGCCCGCGCTGGCGAAGCAGGCAAGGGCTTTGCCGTTGTTGCGCAAGAAGTGCGTGAACTGGCGCAGCGCTCTGCCAAGGCTGCCAAGGAAATCAAGGAACTGATCAGCAAATCTGGTGATGCCGTGAAAAGCGGTGTGGGTCTGGTGCGCAACACGGGTGATGTTCTTGGCGAAATTGCCGGTCAGGTGGCGCAGATCAATGATGAAATTTCGGTGATTGCCGAGGCCGTTGGGGAGCAGTCCGAGAGTGTTCGGGAAATTTCCACCGCGATCCGTGGTATGGAAGAGGTGACGCAGCAGAACTCGCAAATGGCTGAGCGCACCAATTCTGATATGGCGAAGTTGACGCAGGATGCAGGCGCGCTCTCGGGTCTGGTGGCCCAGTTCCACTTGAAGGAAGGGCAGATTGCGCCCCAAGTCCAATCCAGCTCTTTTGCGCCAGCTCCACGTCCATCTCCCGCCATACCCATGCGCCCGGCACCTGCTCGTACACCCGTGAAGGCTGCTGATGTTGCTAAAAACCGCCCAACCGCCTCACCGGCGCGCGCATTGATGGGCAAGCTGGCAGCAGGCTTTTCCAACGCAGGCAACAAGCCTGCATCTCCGCCATCTTCGTCTAACAGGACCGATTGGGAAGAGTTCTGAGTTTCCCTCTACCCGAATTTCTTGCCAGTCATCATGAGAAGTCATCATGAGAAAGGCCGCACCAGACTGTGTCTGGTGCGGCCTTGATATATTTTGGGCGGTGTCGTTTGGCTCAAAGAGCCTTCTCAAGCTCCGGCAGGGCATCAAAAAGATCGGCGACCAGACCGTAATCGGCCACCTGAAAAATCGGAGCTTCTTCATCCTTGTTGATGGCAACGATGACCTTTGAGTCCTTCATGCCGGCCAGATGCTGAATGGCACCGGAAATGCCGCAGGCGATGTAGAGCTGTGGAGCCACCACCTTGCCGGTCTGGCCAACCTGCCAGTCGTTCGGCGCATAGCCTGCATCGACGGCAGCGCGGGAGGCCCCGACGGCAGCGCCGAGTTTGTCGGCCACGGGCAGGATGACTTCCTTGAACTTTTCGGAAGAACCAAGGGCGCGACCACCGGAAATGATGATTTTCGCCGAGGTCAGTTCCGGGCGTTCCGATGCGGAGAGCGCATCCGAGACAAAGCTGGACAGGCCGGGATTGGCCACCGCTGCAACAGTCTCAATGGCGGCAGAGCCACCTTCGCCCGCTGCCGCAAAGGATGCGGTGCGCACGGTGATGACCTTTTTGGCATCGGTCGATTGCACGGTCTGGATGGCGTTGCCCGCATAGATCGGGCGCTTGAAGGTGTCGGATGAGACAACATCGGTGATTTCCGAAATCTGCATCACATCCAGAAGGGCTGCCACGCGCGGCAGCACGTTTTTGCCAGTCGATGTGGCTGGCGCAATGATGACATCATAGGCTGGAGCCAGTGACACAATCAGCGCCGCCAAAGGCTCGGCCAGATTGTTGGCAAGATCGGCGCTGTCGGCCAACAAGACCTTGGCGACGCCGGAAAGCTTTGCGGTTGCGTCCGCGGCAGCTTGCGCGCCTGCGCCTGCCACCAGCACATGCACATCGCCACCAATCTGGGTGGCGGCGGTGAGGGTCTTTGCGGTCTGCTCAGACACGCTTGCATTGTCATGTTCTGCCAGAAGAAGAATGGCCATAGTTTTATCTCCCGATCCGTTCTTAAAGCACGCCAGCTTCGTTTTTGAGCTTGTCTACCAGCTCAGCAACGGAGGCGACTTTTTTACCAGCCTTGCGGCCGCTTGGCTCCTCGGTTTTCAGCACGGTCAGGCGCGGGGCCGTATCCACACCAAAATCAGCCGGGGTCTTCTTGTCCAGCGGCTTTTTCTTGGCCTTCATGATGTTGGGCAGCGAGGCATAACGCGGCTCATTGAGGCGAAGGTCGGTGGTGACAATCGCGGGAAGCTTGACCGAAATGGTCTGTAAACCACCATCCACTTCGCGGGTGACGGAAGCTGTGCCGTCGCCGATTTCGACTTTTGAAGCAAAGGTTGCCTGGCTCCAGCCCAAAAGAGCCGAGAGCATCTGGCCGGTCTGGTTGCTGTCATCATCAATGGCCTGCTTGCCAACAATCACCAGACCTGGAGCCTCAGATTCGACGACGCCCTTGAGAATCTTGGCAACAGCCAGCGGCTCGACGGTTGCGTCGGTTTCCACCAGAATGGCGCGATCAGCGCCCATGGCGAGTGCCGTGCGCAGGGTTTCTTCCGCCTTGGCTGGGCCAATCGAGACCACCACCACTTCGGATGCCTTGCCTGCTTCCTTGAGACGAAGCGCTTCTTCCACGGAGATTTCGTCGAAGGGGTTCATCGACATTTTCACATTGGCAAGTTCCACGCCGGAACCATCGGGCTTCACGCGAATTTTGACGTTGTAGTCAACAACGCGCTTTACGGGCACAAGAATCTTCATGGGGTCCTTCCTTGCTTCGGTCGGCTGTAACTAGCGCCATTTTGCGCATCTTCGATTGTCGGTTGGCGACATCGATACGCATTTTTTCCGCAATTACAACGGTACGTGACAATCCTTGGGATACTCCTCCCCCGGTTAGGGAGAGATTTATCTAACTTTTACGTCAACGTCAATTATTTGCCAGTCACATATTTTGTCATGGCTGTTCTGTTTTTAAAGCCTGTCGCAGTGAATAGGATTCACTGCGACAGGCTTTAGCTCTTTCTTTTTCGCATGTACGTTATCGTTTTATTGAGGACAATAAAGCGCGACATGCTTTAGTTTACAGCTTTGGTCCAAAAAGTACGAAGCGATTTTCGAAAAATCCGATGCGACAGAGTCCACGACGCGCGTATTTCTGGGCTTCGCACCCCCTCATCCGTCTGCCGCCACCTTCTCCCCGCCGGGGAGAAGACGGAAAGAACAGCAACGCTCATGGGTTCCTCGCCCCAGCGGGGAGAGGTTCGCCGAGCAAAGCGGAGGCGGGGTGAGGGGGAGCCAAGCACTCAAAGCTAAAATGTCGTGTACTGTGCCGATGCGAAAACAAGACTCTATATTTCTTTGTTTTCGTTTGTCTTTTCGGGAAAACTGTATTCCACTTTTCCCTGGCAAACTCTAAACAACGCGCCTTTGCTTCACGGCAGGCATGTGCTGTGGACGGTCACGATCACGCAAAAGCCTGCGGATCACCTTGCCGCTGGTGGTCAGTGGCATATCGTCAATAAAGGCCACCTCGCGCGGATATTCATGCATCGACAGGCGCTGCTTGACCCAATTGGCCAGCTCCGCCGCCAAGGCATCGCTGGCCACATGCCCCTCCATCAACACCACATAGGCCTTGACGATTTCGGTGCGCAACGCATCGGGCTTGCCCACGGCTGCGGCCAGCCGCACCGCCGGATGAGCAATCAGGCAATCTTCAATCTCGGTTGGCCCAATGCGGTAACCTGATGAGGTGATCACGTCATCATCACGGCCAAAAAATTCGACGTAGCCTTCAGAATCCTGCCGACCAAGATCGCCAGTCAGCATCCACTCGCCAGTCAATTTTTGCGCCGTGGCCACAGGATCGCGCCAATAGTGCAAAAACATCACCGGATCAGGCTTTGCCACTGCCAGCTGTCCGATCTGGCCAACTGGCAACTCATGCCCTGCCGCATCCACAATCGCCACCCGATGTCCCGGCACTGCCTTGCCAATGGCACCCGCTTTGCTCACGCCCAGATTGGCAGCAGATGAGAGCACAAAATTGCACTCGGTCTGGCCATAAAATTCATTGGGGGTGATCCCAAGTGTTGATTTCACCCATTCGTAGGTTTCCCGACCCAGGGATTCACCCGCCGAGCCAATGCTGCGCAACACCAGATCATACTGTTTGCGTGGATTTTCAACCGTCTTTAGCAGGCGCAGCGCCGTTGGCGGAATGAAGGCATTGCGCACCTTCATCTCCGCCATGATGCGGAATGCCATGTGGGGATCAAATTTCTGCGCAGGCGACGACACCACCGGCACGCCCAGCATCAGGGCAGGCATCAGCACGTTCAAAAGCCCACCCGCCCAGGCCCAGTCCGATGGCGTCCAGATTTTGTCGCCCGGCTGCGGCAGGCCCTCATGCGCCAGTTGAAAACCCGGAATGTGACCTGCCAAAACCCGATGGCCATGCAAGGCTCCCTTGGCAGCGCCCGTGGTGCCGGAGGTAAAAATCATCAGGGCGGGATCATCCGGCCCGGTCTGCGGCCCTTGAAAATCAGGTAATCCTTGCTGGCACAGGGCGCTAAAAGAGAAAACGCCCTCACTTGCGCCGTCGGTGCAAATCACATGCTGCAAATCTGGCAGACAGTCGCGTAAATCGCTCAATCGGCTCAGGCCAAAATCATTGGTAACAACAGCCACTGCACCGGCTGTCTTCAGCCGGTATTCCAGTGCGTCAGCACCAAACAACAGCGCCAGCGGCACTGCAATCGCACCCAGCTTATAAATCGCCACATGGGCAATAACCGTGGCAAAGCCCTGCGGCAACAGCAGCGCCACCCGGTCTCCGGCACCAATGCCGAGATCAGACAGGGCATGGGCAAAAGCCGATGATTGTTCCGCCAACTGGCCATAGCTCAAAAACTGATGATGGCCGGTGCTGGAAAAATGCTCAAGACAAATGCGATCCGGCTCCCGCGCGGCCCACGCATCCGACACCACCCGCCCCATGTTAAACGTTTCGGGGATCGTCCAGCAAAAATCACGATATATCTCCTCATAGGAGGAGCCAGCGGGCAAAAACATCAGACCTATCCATATTGATGGACAAGATTAGCACCGCCTTCGCAACTGCACAATATATCTCTCAAAATGCTGCATTGCCGCACCAGATTCATGGTGCGGCTGCATGAAGCTCAAGTATTTTCAGGCCTCGGTATAGCCCACAACACCCTTGATTTCGGTAAACTCATGCAGGCCGAATTTGCCATATTCGCGGCCATTGCCGGATTGCTTGTAACCACCGAAGGGGGCAAAACCATCCCATGCTGACGCATTGACGCGCACAATGCCTGCGCGCAATTTGCGCGACAAGGCCTGCGCCTCACTCAGATCTCCCTGAATATAGGCCGCCAGCCCATAGGGCGTGTCATTGGCAATGGCGATGGCATCTTCGACGGTTTCGTAACCAAGGATTGCCAGAACGGGACCAAAGATTTCCTCGCGCGCAATGGTCATGTCGTTGGTCACGCGGGCAAACACGGTTGGGCGGACATAATAACCGGAATTGAGATGGGCGGGCCGCCCCGGACCGCCAGCAATCAGCGCGGCGCCATCCTCAATCCCCGCCTTGATCAGGCCCTGAATTTTATCAAACTGAGCTTCGCTGACAACCGGGCCAATGTCGGTTGCCCCATTGTCGGGTGCGCCAACCACAATCGCATTGGCCGCTCTGGCGGCAATTTCAATGGCGGCATCCATGCTTTCCATCGGCACCAGCATCCGGGTTGGTGCATTGCAGGACTGGCCGGAATTATCGCAGCACTTGCGCACGCCTGCTGAAACCGCCTCTTCCAGATTGGCACTGCGCAGCACGATATTGGGCGATTTTCCACCCAGTTCCTGATGCACCCGCTTTACGGTTGGGGCTGCCGCCTGCGCGACAGAAATCCCGGCGCGGGTCGAGCCGGTGAACGACACCATATCAATATCAGGATGGCTTGCCAGCACCGCACCCACGGTTGGGCCATCGCCATTGACCAGATTGAAGACGCCTTTGGGAACACCTGCCTCATGCAGGATTTCAGCAAACAGAATGGCATTGAGCGGCGCGATTTCCGATGGTTTCAGCACCATGGTGCAGCCGGTGGCAAGGGCGGGTGCCACTTTGCAGGCAATCTGGTTCATCGGCCAGTTCCATGGTGTGATCATGCCAACCACGCCGACAGGCTCATGCACAATGCGCGTTGTGCCTTGCATATATTCAAATTCGAAACGTTTCATTGCCTCTATGGTGGCGCTGAAATGGGAAATACCAATGCCCGCCTGCTGGCTGCGCGCCATGGGAATCGGCGCACCCATTTCTTGAGAAATGATATCGCCAATCTCGTCGTTGCGGCGCTTGAGAATGACGAGAATACGCTCCATCAGCGCCAGACGCTCAGTAAATGATGTTTCGCTATAGCTGACAAAGGCGGCTCTGGCCGCCGCAATGGCCCGCTCCGCATCGGCTTTCGAGCCCATGGCAATGGTCGCAAACGGCATTTCCGTGGCAGGATTGATCACGGAGAGCCGGTTCGCGCTGATGGGATCCACCCACGCGCCATCAATATAAAATTTCTCAAAATTTTTCATCGGGATCTCCTTCATGCCAACATCAGATACGCACCGCTTCAGCGCGGACAAACTCACCGAGTTGATCTGCTATCATGATTGGAAAAGAAAGGCGATTTATGAAGTTCAGCCAAGGATAAAACCAAACAGCCATTTCGCGCCGTAGCAAGCAAAGCAGCACAGTCTTCAATCATGCTGGAGCATTGGTTTTATCAGAAGTCTGTGGTGCCCCTTGCCGGAATCGAACCAGCACTCCTCTCGGAACCTGATTTTGAGTCAGGCGCGTCTACCAATTCCGCCAAAGGGGCCTTAAGGATGTGCAGGAACTACATGCAGAATAGGGTGTCGGTCAACCGGGTTTTTGCATTTTTTTTGATTTCTGCAAAAACTTTATCACAAAGTCAGCAATGCGAATTCAGCCACATTTACACATAACAGTGCTTTGCCCATAAAGGCTCGGGAAATGCCGTGTGATTTCATCTTTCTGGTCACGAAACCCCACACAGATCTGTTGACAACCGTAAGGATTGAAAATGCTGCGACGCCTTTACGACTGGACCATGTCGCTTGCTGGGCGCAAATCAGCCGAAATCTGGCTTGGCATTATTTCCTTTGTTGAAAGCTCGGTTTTTCTGGTTCCCGCCGATGTGCTGTTTTTGCCGATGGCGCTGGCCAAGCCGGAAAAGGTCTGGCGCTATGCCACCATTGCCACCGTGACCTCGGTTCTGGGCGGCATTGCCGGCTGGTTTTTGGGCTATTACGCCTATGAAAGCGTGGCAAAACCCATTCTGGAGTTTTATGGCAAGGCAGCCGCATTTGAGCAACTGCGTGGCTCAGTGGACTACGAAACCGTCGTTCTTTTGCTGATCACATCCGGCCTCGCCCATCTGCCGCCCATCAAGATTGTCACCATTCTGTCTGGTGTGGTGCATGTGAATATCTGGCTGTTTATTGTGTCTGCCATTATTGCGCGCGGTGCGCGATTCTATTTTCTGGCCTGGCTTTTGCAACGCTATGGCGCGCCGATCAGTCACTTTATCGAGAAGCGGCTCGGACTTATCGCTGCGGGCGGTGCCATTGTGCTGATTCTGTTGTATGCCGTTTTTCACATCCTTGCGGCGTAAGGACAGGAGATGACCATGACAACTGCAACAACCGCTTTTTCAAACCGCACTGGCCAGACAACCGTGCTGATTCTGTTTCTTGGCATAGCCGCCGTGATTGGCTCTGCATTGGCCTTTGAATATATCGGCGGCTATATTCCCTGCGAATTGTGTCTGTTGCAGCGCAAGCCCTATTACATAGGTCTGGTGATTGGCCTCATCGCCCTCATTGCCTGCGCCATGCATCTGCCAGCGCGCATCACCAAAAGCCTGATTTTATTGCTCGGGGTGATCATGCTCATCAGCGCCGGTCTGGGCGTCTATCACGCCGGTGTGGAATGGCATTTCTGGCAAGGTCCAAGCGCCTGCTCGGCCACCAGCGGCGCAGGCTTTACCGGCACGGGTGATATTCTCGGACAGCTCAACAGCTTCAAAGGCCCATCCTGCACAGAAGCCGCCCTTCGGATTTTCGGCATCTCGCTGGCCGGCTGGAACGTGGTGACCAGCCTGATCCTTGCCGCGATTGCGTTTTCAGGCGCAAAGCGCATCAAGACTTAAGCGCATATTCGACGCGCAGAAAACGCCATTTGCAGCCCACCGGGGTAATTTTAGACCACCTGTCAGGGCTGCAACTCAGAATCCCAGTAAAGATAATCCACCCAGCTTTCATGCAGATAGTTGGGGGGGAAAAGCCTGCCATTGTTGTGCAAATCCTGCACGCTTGGCTGATAGGGCTTTTGGGCTGGAAACATATTGGCCTGTTTCGGCAGCTTGGAGCCTTTGCGCAGATTGCATGGCGAGCAGGCGGCGACAACATTGAGCCATGTGGTTTCACCGCCATGGGCACGGGGAATGACGTGATCAAAGGTCAGATCATCGTGCGATCCACAATACTGGCATTGAAACTTGTCCCGCAGAAACACATTAAAGCGGGTAAAGGCCGGGTTTCGTGTGGGCTGCACATAGGTTTTCAGGCTGACAACACTGGGAAGCCGCATGGAAAAGCTGGGTGAGCAGACCGAATGATCGTATTCGGCAATGATATTCACACGGTCAAGAAAAACGGCCTTGATCGCGTCCTGCCAGGACCAGAGCGACAAGGGGTAATAACTCAGTGGCCTGTAGTCAGCGTTTAAAACCAGCGCTGGCAAGGACTGTGGTGAAACTGCAATCGTCAAGGCGGTCTCCTGATCGATTCGGCATCTTCTTCCTCTATATTAGGCAGGCTGTTACAGGAATGTGAAGCCCAATAAAGAAGTAAGCAAATGATTCTTCACTCTGATTGCAAAGGCAAGGCCTCCCGGGCAAAATTCTGCGCATAAAAGGCCCAAAACAGCCGGGCAGCAATGGAGCGAAAAGGCCGCCACTCCAGCGAAATATGCCGCACAGTGGCAATATCGGGCCGCGTTTCCATTCTGAGGCCCTGCCCCACGGCCGTTCGCAGGGCGACATCACCAACTGGGAACACATCTGCGTGACCGCCGCAAAACATCAGATAAACCTCTGCTGTCCAAAGGCCAATGCCCCGCAATTGCGTCAGCTCGGCAATGGCAGCCTCCATGGGCTGATCCACAACCGACAACAGATTGATTTTCTCCGCAACAACCGCCTCTGACAGCGTCGTCAAACAGGCATGTTTGGCGCGCGACAGGCCCAGCGTTAAAGCACTGTCTGCCAAAGCCAGATAGGCCGCAGGCGATGGCTCGCCCATGGCGGCCGCCAGACGCCCCCAAATGGCCTGGGCGCTGGCGCGTGACACCATTTGCGACACAATGATCGAGACAAGGCCAGCAAAGCCCGGCGCGCTCAAGCGCAGCGGCAAGGGACCGGCAATCTGCGCAATCGGCACAAGGCGCGGATCAAGTCGCAACAGAGCGGCCAGCCCATCTTCAATATCCGCATCGGATTGAATAGGTTGGAGACGCTTCATCTTTTACTCCTGCCGCAAATTATGACACAACACACCATGCCGAATGTTGACCACCACAGACCTGTCTTTCGTTTTGCCCCCAGCCCCAATGGCACCTTGCATCTGGGCCATGCGCTTTCTGCACTGTTGAACAGGGATGCGGCAAAGGCAACAGGCGGGCGCTTGCTGTTGCGCATGGAAGATATTGATATTGGCCGGTGCACACCAGCGTTTGAAGCTGCCATCTTTGATGATCTGGCATGGTTGGACCTGGAGTGGGAGCAGCCGGTGCGCCGGCAGTCCGAACATATTGATGTCTACCATGCAGCGCTTGAACACTTGACGGCGCTTGGCCTGATCTATCCGGCCTTTCTCAGCCGGAGTGACATCAAGGCGCAGGCAAAACAGTCCAGCACCCCCTGGCCGCAAGACCCCGATGGTGCGCCCCACTATCCCACGCAGGAGCGCGACATGGAGCCCGCAGAGGCAAAACGGCGCATTCAAAACGGCGAACGCCACAGCCTGCGGCTCAATATGGAAAAGGCAATCGCTCTGCTGCAAAAACCGCTGACGTGGACGGAAGGGGCTGACAATCTCATCGTTGATGCCAATCCCGCCGCCTGGGGCGATGTGATCTTATGGCGCTCGGATGCCCCCTCCAGCTATCACCTGTCGGTGGTGGTGGATGATGCCCTGCAAGGGGTCAGCCATATTGTGCGCGGCCGTGATCTCTATCATGCCACATCCGTGCATCGTCTGCTGCAAACCCTGCTGGGCCTGCCGGAGCCGCACTACACTCACCATCGCCTGATTCTGGGGCCAGATGGGCGCAAGCTTTCCAAAAGCGAAGGGTCTGCAAGCCTTCAGGGTTTACGGCAACAGGGCGTGTCAGTGATCGAAATTCGCCACCGTATCGGTCTGGATCACCTCTCGCTTCAGGCGGCGCGCACTTGAAAATTTCATCATCGCCGCATTGACCTCGGCCCCAATCAAAAACAGTACGCCCAGCATATAGAGAAACACCAGCACCACCATGATCGAGGCGAGACCTGCGTAGGTGGCCGCATAATTGGCAAACGTCGCCAGATAGGTGGCAAAGGCAACCCCCCCCAGCATCCACAGCACCAGAGTGAGGCAAATACCGGGCAAGACCTGCCGCACCTTACGCTTGCCCGCAGGCAGCCACAAATGCGAGATTGTCAGCCCGATTGTCAGCAAAATCAGAGTGCCAACCACGCTCCAGTTTGAAATCAGCGCCAGAATATTTTTCAGCAGGGGAAATTGCTGTTCGGCAAACCGCAGGGCAATCGGCACCGCAATCAGCGCCACGCTGATCACCGCAAACACCATAACGCCCATCATCACAAAGCCAAGGCTGAGCAACCGGGTCAAATACCATGGCCGGGTCTCGCTCACCCGATACGCACGGTTGAGGGCCGTGCGAAGCGCCTCCACACCATTGGAGGCAAAATAGGCCGCCGCCAGCACCGAAATGGTCAACAGGCCACCGCGCGGCACCGTCAGCACCTGCACCACCTGTTCCGAAATCGGCTTGGCAATCTCCTCCGGCCAAGTGTCAAAAATGAAGTGAATGGCGGTCTGGGCAAAGGAACTGGCCCCCAGCAGACCCGCAAGGGCGGTGCCAAAAATCAGAAAGGGAAAAACCGCCAGCAGGATCGACAGGGCAACATGGCTTGCCATGGCCCAACCATCATCCTCGGTAAAATGCCAGACCGCATCAAAGGCCACCCGGTAAATCCTGCCCAGATACGTCCGCATTCAGTCTCCTTCTGCTCAATCAAGAATTGCCTGCCGGTCAGGAATATGGGAAACCCTAACACATTATGGAAGAGGAAAACCGCCCATGGCACCGCAGAAAACCATCATCGTCACGGGCTGCTCCTCTGGTATCGGTGCCTACGCGGCCCGCGCCCTGCAAAAAGATGGCTGGCGGGTGTTTGCCACCGTGCGAAATCCGGATGACCTCAAGGCGCTTGAGGAGGATGGGCTGGAAGCCCTGTTGATGGATTACCGCGATGAGGCCAGCATTGCAGCGCTTGTGCAAGAGGTGCTGGCGCGCACGGGCGGCACGCTGGACGCGCTGTTCAACAACGGGGCCTATGGGCAGGCGGGCGCGGTCGAAGATCTGCCCACCGCCGCCTTGCGTGAACAGTTTGAAACCAATCTGTTTGGTTGGCATGACCTGACCCGACGGATTGTGCCGGTGATGCGCGCGCAGGGCCATGGCCGGATCGTGCAATGCTCGTCCATCCTCGGGCTTTTGCCCTATCGCTGGCGCGGAGCCTATACGGCGTCCAAGTATGCGCTGGAGGGGCTGTCCTTGACGCTGCGTATGGAGCTGGATGGCAGCGGCATTTTTGTCAGCCTGATTGAGCCAGGCCCGATCCAAAGCCGGTTTCTGGCCAACTCCCTTGCCGCCGTTCAGCGCAATATCGATGTGGAAAACTCGGTTCACACCAAGGATTATCAACGACAACTGGCGCGGCTGAGCGAGACCGGCCTTGTCAATCGCAACAAGCTTGGCCCGGATGCGGTGTATAAAGTGTTGAAACACGCCTTGACCGCGAAGCGTCCGCGCCCACATTATCTTGTCACCAAGCCAGCCAAACAGGGTGTTCTGCTGAAACGACTGATGCCGTCCGATCTTTTCTACCGGCTGATGCGAAAACTGGACTGAAAACTTTCATTGTACCGGACGTCGGGGGGACATCCATGTCAACATTCACCACCATTCTCGCCGTCATCGTCATGGGGCTGGTCGCACTGGTTCTGGTGCGCGGGCTTTACAACATGCTGAAAGGTGGCGATGGCAATCGCTCCAACAAGCTGATGCAATTGCGCGTGTTGCTACAAGCCATTGCCGTGGTGCTGATCATGCTGACACTCTGGATTACCGGCGGCGGGCGTTAAACTTAACTTCGAAACATGACATGGTTCCATGGTAAAGCTGAATAAAATCTACACCCGCACCGGCGACGACGGCACAACAGCGCTGGTCTGCGGCCCGCGGCGGCTGAAACACGATCTGCGCGTCGAAGCCTATGGCACGATCGATGAAGCCAACAGCGCGATTGGCATGGCACGGCTGTATACGCAGGATCAACAGCCACTCGATTCCATGCTGCTGCGCATTCAAAACGATATGTTTGACCTCGGCTCAGACCTGGCCACCCCCGATACCGGCGAAAAGCTGGAATGGGAGCCATTGCGCATTCTCCAATCGCAGGTCGATCGGCTGGAAAGCGAGATTGACGCGCTCAACGCCCATCTCGAGCCGTTGAAATCCTTCGTGCTGCCCGGCGGCACGCCAGCGGCTGCCAATCTGCATCTGGCCCGCACCATCACGCGCCGCGCCGAGCGGATCATGGTGGACCTGATGCAGGTTCCCGGCGAAACGCTGGCCTCGCCTGCGCTGAAATATGTCAACCGCCTCTCGGACTTTCTGTTTGTCGCTGCCCGCTATGCCAATGACATTGGCAAGGCCGACATTTTATGGGTTCCGGGTAAAAACCGCTAAAGCCTGTCGCAGTGAATAGGATTCACTGCGACAGGCTTTAGCTCTTTCTTTTCGCATGTACGTTATCGTTTTATTGAGGACAATAAAACGCGACATGCTTTATGATTTCGATTTTCGGTATGATGCCTTAGGCATCTTTCTTGAGCCTGCCCAAAACCTTGTCGCGCAGGATGCGGGCGATATTGCGGGTATTGCGATAAAGATGCAGTTGGGCTGCGGCCTGGCGCACATCACGGTCGCTGTTGCGATGGAGGCCAATTACCAGCGTGCCCATGTCTTCGCGCTCGCGCCAGAGTCTGCTCATGATTGGATGATCGGCCACGGCGCAGGAATCGGTGCGCATGATATTGGCGTCATCAAGATGCCATTCGGTCACGTCGCAAGCGAGCTGCTTGCCGGGCGAATAGCGGGCGTAACGCTCGTCATAGGCCGTTTTCCAGGTATAGGCTTCACCACTCATGATGAAGACGATCATGGAGGCAATGGCGTGGCCATTCAGATCCAGCGTGTGGATGCGCACAGCATCGCGGGCGGCAAGATTGCTAACGGCTTCGCGGGCAAATGCCGCGTGCAACCGATCCATCACCATGGCCGTCCGCTTTCGGCCTTTCCAGCCGCTGGCTTCCAGCGCCAGAAATTCTTCCATCCGCGCTTCAATCTCCTGCGGCTGGCGGGCAACGCTATAGGTCAGTTCTCCCTGTTGCTTGAGCAGGCGCATCTGCCGCCGCATCTCGCGCAAGTGGGATTTACCGATTGATTGGGCCAGATAAGTCGGGCCATCGTCAAGGCTGTCCAGCATCGGACGCTGAACCACATTGGCCACGGTCAGCGGCAAGTCGCGGTTGATGGCGATTGCCCGGAGCAATCTGGCAACGGCACCATTCATGCGTAGATCGGGAAACACCACAACGCCGGGCAAGTTTGCGGCTGGATTGCCCAGAGCTTCCAGCAGGTTGTCGATGGTCTCGGCTGCATCTTCCGTATCCACCAACGGCGTGCCAAGCGGGCCGAACGGGTTGGACCATACCCGCAAAATGGCTGGCCCGATGGAAAAGCCCGGCTTTTCAACCGAGAAAGGCATCAGCAGCCGAATACGGCTTCGGCCATTATGATCATCGCGGATCAGGGCTGTGCGCACCTGCCGGTCATCCAGACGGGGAATGGCGGGCGCGAGAAAGCGGGCCGAAAAAAACACGTTCGGCTCAATCGCCCTGTTGGTCAGAAACTCCATCTCGGCTTCGAGATCATAGCTGGCCTGACGCGGATAAAGCCAAAGCTTGCGGCCGGAGCGGCCGACCGCAATTTGCCCGTCTGCCGGTGGGGCTGTCGCAACCCGCTCTTTGACGGGCAGCATGGGCGTCACCGTCCCGGCGACGGTGCTGGTTTGCATGTTGGTCATGGACAGGTTTATCTCAGCCAAGATCATGCCCCTTTGAGCCGTGCGAGCGGATCGGCGAATGCAAACAAGACAATCCCCAATGCCCTTCTGACAGCGATATGCAGCAACAGAACCTCTACCAAAGTCGCAAGAGCTGTTGCCATGGCCGCCCCCATTAATCCATAGGGGGGAATAAGGGTTACATTCAGCCCGATATTGGCGACAAGTGCAATGATATAGAGCGCGACACACAAATTTTGTCGTCCCGCCATGGTCAGAAGCAGCTCGCCGGGGCCGATCAAGGCTTTGGTCAACACGCCTGCAAACAGGATCACCATCAGCGGATAACCCGCCTTGAAACTGGGACCGAACAAGCCCAGCAGCAGCTCGCCTGAGGCCAGAACCACAAGTCCGATGCCAAGAGAGGGCCAGAAGCACCAGCGGGCCATCTTGCCCGCGAAAGTCGCCAGAGGCTTGATGTCGTCAACAGTCATCAGCGCAGAAAACCGTGGCCCTGCTGCTGCCTTCACGGCGAAATAGACGAATTGCACCATGGCCATGGTTTTTGCCGCAGCAAAATAAATGCCCACCTGATCCGGCGGCAGATAAAATCCGACGATCACCACATCGGAATTGGTCAGCAGAAACAGAAACCCCTCAATCAGGAAAATCGGCACGGCGACACGAAGCCACAGGACAAACTCAATCCGGCGTGGGCCGCTTGCAAATCTGTTTTTGAGCCGCCAGCTGACGGCAATGAATTGTCCAAGGGTGGTGAGATAGGTGGCAATCAAGGCCGCCTGCATGGCTGTCGTTGCCAGTCGTGGTGCTCCCAGTCCCACAGCCGCCAGCATGATGCCCAGGATCAACAGCGGCCGGATGATATAGGTGGGGCTTAGGGCCACAACCACCCAGCTGTTGGCGCGGGCGGTGCCATCCAGTATGTCGCCAAGGGCAATCATCGGCAGGGCAAACAGGCCCAGAAACAGCGGTGTTATATAATAGGCTGCAATCTGCTCTCCCGCCACATGCAGCACAACAAGACCGATAACCGCAAGCAGACTGGCAACACCCATGGCGACAAGCCTTGCGGTGAGGCTGAGGCCACGGATTGGCTCTATCTCATTGCGTGCATGATATTGCGGCAGAAAACGGACGATGGTCGAGTGAAAGCCAAGGCAGGACAGATTGCCACACAGCACCACCAGAACCCAGACGAAGACGAAAATCCCATATTCAAAATCGCCCATCAGCCGGGCCTGAACAATCTGGGCGAAAAAGGCAATTGCTGCACTGACAATGCGAATGGCAAACGCAATCAGCGCCATGCGCTGGGCGCGCCCCAGATCATCGTCCTGCGTCAGCGCCGTGCCGAATATGCATAATGGTCCGCGCAGCCGAAGAGGCAGAAGTCTTTCGACCGTCTGGGCAATGGCCATGATCAAAACGCAATACTCACAAGATGATACTGTAAATCGTGTATCCAGTCTTGTCAGCTTAGGATTAATGAAATCCTGTCGTCAAGGTCAGAGTGGGACACATCTTCCAATGTGTCCCGACCAAATTTGGGTCTATTGTCCGTTACGCTGTCAGCACGCCGTGGCAATGTTTGTATTTCTTGCCTGAGCCGCAAGGGCAGGCTTCGTTGCGACCAATGCGCCCCCAGGTTGAAGGATCTTTGGGGTTGCGATTTTCAGGAGCCACATAGGCATCTGCCGATGCAAATTCATCCTGACCCGTCAGTGGGTCGATATGGTGCGCCTCCATCACCGGCAATGTTGGCTCGGGGGGCGCTTCCCGAACAATTTCGACCCGCATCATCTGGGCGGTCACAGCTTCACGCATATTGGCCAGAAGTGCCTGAAACAGCTCAAAGGCTTCCGCCTTGTATTCCTGCAACGGATCGCGCTGGGCATAGCCACGGAAGCCGACAACCGAGCGCAGATGATCGAGATTGACGATATGCTCGCGCCACAGATTATCAATGGTCTGCAACAGCACGGAGCGCTCGATATAGGCCATGATTTCCGGGCCAAACCGCTCGGTTTTCTCGGCAATCAGGTCATCGGAGATCTTTTTCAGGCGCTCGACAATATCGTCTTCGGCAATGCCCTCTTCCTTGGCCCAGTCTGCAATCGGCACATCCAGATTGAGATTGGTGGTCACGGCTGTTGCAAGGCCTTCAATATCCCATTGCTCGGCATAGGCGCGCTCTGGAATATGGGTGCGAACGATGGTCTCGATCAACTCGTGGCGCATGTCGGTGATGGTTTCGCCAAGGTCTTGTGATTCCATCATCTCCACGCGCTGCTCGAAGATCACCTTGCGCTGATCGTTGAGCACATCGTCATACTTCAGAACGTTTTTACGCATGTCGAAGTTGCGGGCTTCAACTTTCTTCTGGGCGCGCTCCAGCGCCTTGTTGATCCAGGGATGCACAATGGCTTCCCCTTCCTTCAGGCCCAGCTTTTGCAACATGCTGTCCATGCGGTCGGAGCCGAAGATGCGCATCAGGTCATCCTGAAGCGACAGATAGAATTTTGAACGTCCGGGGTCGCCCTGACGGCCGGAACGGCCGCGCAGCTGGTTATCGATACGGCGGCTTTCATGGCGCTCTGTTGCGATGACGTAAAGGCCGCCTGCGGCCAGTGCCTTTTCTTTCAGCTGCTTGACTTCTTCGCGGATTGCCTTTTCCTTGGCGTCGCGCTCGGGGCCTTCTTCCATGCCTTCCAGCTCACGCTCAAGGCGCATGTCGATGTTGCCGCCGAGCTGAATATCGGTACCGCGACCGGCCATGTTGGTGGCAATGGTCACACCGCCGGGCACGCCGGCCTGTGAGACGATATAGGCTTCCTGCTCGTGGTAACGGGCATTCAGAACGTGGAAATTGGTAAAGCCGGTCTGGCGCAGCATGGTGGCCAGCAGTTCGGATTTTTCAATCGAGGTTGTGCCCACCAGAACAGGCTGATTGCGCGCGTGGGCAGTCTTGATGTCTTCAATGATCGCCTTGAACTTTTCATCAAAGGTCCGGTAGACTTCATCATCCTCGTCAATGCGCTGGATTGGCAGATTGGTTGGCACTTCGATGACGCTCAGGCCGTAAATGTCCTGAAACTCTTCGGCTTCTGTCGATGCCGTGCCGGTCATGCCTGCCAGCTTGTCATACATGCGGAAATAATTCTGGAAGGTGATCGAGGCCAGCGTCTGGTTTTCCGGCTGGATGGTGACCTTTTCCTTGGCTTCAAGGGCCTGATGCTGGCCCTCTGAGTAGCGGCGTCCCGGCATCATGCGGCCCGTAAATTCGTCGATAATCACAATTTCGTCATTGCGGACGATATAGTCTTTATCGCGCTGGAACAGCTTGTGGGCCTTGAGCGCATTGTTGATGTGGTGAACAATGGCGACATTTTCGACGTCATAGAGCGAAACGCCTTTGAGCAGGCCCGCGTCTCTCAGCAGGTTTTCCAGCTTTTCGGTGCCGACTTCGGAAAAATTGGATGAGCGCTGCTTTTCATCGATTTCATAATCATCCGGTGTCAACATCGGAATGAAGGCATCAATGGTGGCATAAAGATCGGAGCGGTCATCCAGCGGACCGGAGATGATCAGCGGTGTGCGGGCTTCATCGATCAGAATGGAGTCAACTTCGTCGACGATTGCGAAATTGTGGCCGCGCTGCACCATCTGGCTGCGCTCGAATTTCATGTTGTCGCGCAGATAATCGAAGCCAAGCTCGTTATTGGTGGCGTAAGTGATGTCGCAGGCATAGGCCTCGCGGCGCTGATCGTCATCCATGCCATGCACGATCACGCCGGTGGTCAGGCCCAGAAAGCTGTACAGCTTTGCCATGATGGCCGCATCGCGCGAGGCGAGGTAATCGTTGACGGTCACGACATGCACGCCCTTGCCAGACAAGGCGTTGAGGTAAACAGCCAGCGTTGCCACCAGGGTTTTGCCTTCGCCGGTTTTCATTTCGGCAATGGCATTTTCATTGAGGATCATCGCGCCGATGAGCTGTACGTCAAAGGGCCGCATTCCAAGGGCGCGGCGCGCAGCTTCGCGGGCAACGGCAAAGGCCGGAATGAGAATGTCATCGAGGGTCTTGCCGTTTTTGAGCAGCTCTCTGAACTCGAGGGTTTTGGCGGCAAGCTCGGTATCGCTCAAGGCCTTGATGCTGTCTTCCATGGCGTTGATCGCGGCGACGCGAGGCTTGTTTCCCCGGATGCGGCGTTCATTCGAGGAGCCGAAAATTTTGCGGGCTATTCCACCAAGACTGACCATGTCTGTGGTCCTTTCTGAATTCCGTCACGAGGTTCTTCGCGTCACTTTCGCGCATCCGCGACAAGAATGACGTGCCACGTCCGGAAACTGCTCTGGACGTGGAGTTGCGTGACAGATAAGAGGGGGGTCGAATTATGTCAACGGCACAGTATGCACCACAAGCGCCACAATCCGGTGCTTTAGGGTGTTTTGAGCCGATTGGCACTCTCAGTCGGCCTCTTTTCTTACCTGAAGGGTTATTTCATGCTGCGTTCCCATAAACTCGTTCTGGCTGCCTGTGCTGCTGTGGTGGCTTTGTCCACCCAGGCATTTGCCGCCGATGCGGTCGTTGCCAAGGTCGGCACTCTGGAAATCCACCAGTCTGAGCTGGATCTGGCGATTGCCAATCTCGACCCACAATTTGCCCAGATGCCGGATGAACAGAAGAAAGTGGCCGCCTTGTCCGGTGCCATCGATGTCAAGCTTCTGGCAGGCAATGCCATCAAGGATGGCATGAAGGATGATGCCGCTTACAAGCAGCGCATGGCTTTCATTGCCGACCGCGAGTTGCACAACGCCTATTTCAAGAAATACGTTGTTGATGCCACTACCGACGCTGAGGTCAAGGCGCGCTATGAGAAGGAAATTGCCGGCCTGCCAAAGCAGCAGGAAATTCATGCCCGTCACATTCTGGTGAAGACCGAGGATGAAGCCAAGGACATCATCAAGCAGCTTGATGCCGGCAAGGATTTTGCCGAGCTGGCCAAGGAGCACTCCACCGATCCGAACAAGTCTGAAGGCGGCGATCTGGGCTATTTCACCAAGGGCCGCATGGTGCCCGAGTTTGAAGAGGCCGCTTTTGCGCTGAAGCCCGGCACCTACACCAAGACCCCGGTGAAGACCCAGTTCGGCTATCATGTCATCAAGGTGGAAGACATCCGCGATGCCGCTCCGCCAAAATTTGAAGATGTCGAGCAGCAGGTTCGCCAGCTGGTGATGCGTGACAAGTATCTGGCTCTGCTGGACAAGGCAAAAGCAACGGAAAAGGTTGATATTCTCGATGCCGACCTGAAGAAGGGCTATGAGGAGATCAGCAAGACGCAGGCTGGTGACGAGACGGCACCCGCTGACGCTGCACCAAAGCCGTAATTCTCTTTCGTTTTTAAGGGTCCGCCGGTCTCGGCGGACCTGTTTCCATGTCTGTTCTCCGGGGGCTTTCCATTTATGTCTGCGACCGTTTCTCCTCTTGCGCCGAAAAGCTTTGCCGAGATGCCCGCTGTTCGGGGCGTGTCCATGGCCACTGCCGCCGCTGGTATCAAATATAAAAATCGCACCGATGTGCTGTTGATGGTCTTTGATCGTCCAGCCAGTGTCGCGGGCGTGTTTACCCGCTCCAAATGCCCGTCTGCACCCGTTGATTTTTGCCGCAACAACCTGAGCCATGGCATTGCCCGTGGGGTTGTGGTCAATTCCGGCAATGCCAATGCCTTCACCGGCATCAAGGGCAAGGCTGCCACCGAACTGACGGCAAAGTCGGCGGCGGCTGCCTTGGCATGTGGCGAGAACGAAATTTATCTGGCCTCGACCGGCGTGATCGGCGAGCCGCTGGATGCGACAAAATTTTCTGGCGTGCTGGATCAGATGGCAGCAGACGCCAAGGGCGATTTCTGGCTTGAAGCCGCCAAGGCGATCATGACCACCGACACCTACCCCAAGGTTGCCACCCGCACCGCCGAGATTGATGGCGTGCGCGTGACCATCAACGGCATTGCCAAGGGTGCGGGCATGATTGCGCCTGACATGGCCACCATGCTGTCATTTGTGGTGACGGATGCCGATATTGCGCCGTCTGCCTTGCAATCGCTGCTGTCGGCAGGCGTTGGCCCAAGTTTCAATTCGGTGACGGTGGACAGCGATACATCGACCTCCGATACGCTGATGCTGTTTGCCACGGGTGCGGCTTCCGAGGATGGTCAGGCGCGGGTGGAAAGCGCCAATGATGCGCGCCTTGTCAGCTTCCGCGCAGCCCTGAACGATCTGCTGAAGGATCTGGCGCTGCAAGTGGTGCGCGATGGTGAAGGTGCGCGCAAGATGGTGGAAATCACCGTCAAGGGGGCTGAAACCGATGCCGCCGCCAAGGTGATTGCCCTGTCGATTGCCAATTCGCCTCTGGTGAAAACCGCCGTTGCGGGCGAAGACGCCAATTGGGGCCGTATCGTCATGGCGGTTGGCAAGTCTGGCGAAATGGCGGATCGTGATCGTCTGGCAATCTGGTTTGGTGATGTGCGCGTGGCCGTCAATGGCGAGCGCGACCCGGATTACTCCGAAGCAGCCGCGACTGCGGTGATGCAGCGCGAGGATATTCCGGTGACGGTGGATATTGGCCTCGGCTCTGGCACCGCCACAGTCTGGACCTGCGATCTGACCAAGGAATATGTGGCGATCAACGGAGATTATCGGAGCTGATGGCGGTGGTTGATCAATCTTCGCATCAGCATAACCTGCCGCAGGTGCGCAGGCTGGAAGCGGTCAGCTTTCGGGCCTGGCCTGCTGCATCGGTGCAATATGATGGAAGCTGGCAGGTGCGGCTGACCGGCGGCCATCCCTCCAAGCGGGTCAATTGCGTGGTGGCGCTGGATCGTTCCGACACGCGCGATATTCGCCAGCGGCTGGAAAAGGCCCAGCGCAAATTCCTGTCCTATGGCCGTGAGATGGTGTTTCGGGAAACGCCGCTCGCACCGCCACAGGTGGTCGATGTGTTGCGTGAAGACGGCTGGTTCCGGTTTGATGAAAGCATTGTGATGGTGCTGGATCTGGCCACGCTGGTTGATCATGACGTGATGGATCACCTGCCCAGTCAGGATATTGGCCGTTTTGTCGATGCCAGCCTGACGCTGCAAAATGAAGACCCGGCGCTGAAGCCTGCTCTTGCGGAGTTGATCACCAATATCAAGCCGCCGTCCGGGCTGTTTCTGGTTGAGGTTCCGGGCAATGGGCCTGTTGCGGGCGTGATCTGTGTGCATGACAATGACTTGACCGGCCTGCTGCAACTGGCGGTGGGCGAGAGCCATCGCGGCAAGGGCATGGGGTTCGAGCTGAGCTATGCAGCCCTGCGCTGGGCCAGACTGCGGGGCGCGAAAATGGCATGGTTGCAGGTGCAGGCGGATAATATCGCAGCCCTTGCGCTTTATCGCAAACTTG
Source organism: Gillisella vitis (assembly GCF_014204625.1). Taxonomy (GTDB): domain Bacteria; phylum Pseudomonadota; class Alphaproteobacteria; order Rhizobiales; family Rhizobiaceae; genus Allorhizobium; species Allorhizobium vitis_F. The sequence goes on from NZ_JACHLU010000019.1 coordinate 63,771, forward strand.
GTTTTCAGGAAGCCTATCGCTATTGCTACTGGCGTGCACAGGAGCCGCAATGACCGAAACTGTTCGCTCGATTCTTCTCGTTGCGGCCTGCGCCTTGCTCGACAGCGACGGTCGCATTCTGCTGGCCCAGCGGCCAGAAGGAAAGTCGCTGGCCGGGCTTTGGGAATTTCCTGGTGGCAAGGTGGAAAAGGGCGAAACACCGGAAGAAACACTGGTGCGTGAGCTGGAAGAAGAAATTGGCATTATCACCAGAATTGCGTGTCTCGCACCCCTGACATTTGCCAGCCACACCTATGACAGCTTCCATCTGCTGATGCCGCTTTACGTCTGTCGCCGCTATGAGGGCATTGCGCATGGGCGAGAAGGTCAGGCGATCAAATGGGTCAAACCCATGGATCTGCGTCAGTACCCCATGCCGCCTGCGGACGAACCTCTGATCCCGTTTTTGCAGGATCTGTTGTAAAGTCGCGCACCATCAAATCCTGGGGTAGGGCCATAAACCCATTCTCTTGTGTAAACCCGTTCTGTTTTGGGGCGAATGTGTGACTTGTGACCGAAGTTTAACAGAGTGTTAAGCTTCGCAAAGGCATTGTTGCGCTATAGTTTCAAAGCCGGTCCTGTGGACGGATTGATTCGGGCGAAGATGTAGAGTTGATGTTTGCTGTCTTGCCGCGTGGCAATGCAAGACAGTGTTTGGGGTTTGGCATGACAAACAAGGATTTTGGAAAGGACGTTCGGCAGTCGCGGCGTGCGGCTTCCAGATCCGGTCGGATCGGCGCGATCAATGTTGCCCTGCTTTTTGCGGTTGCAGCGGTTGCGGTTTCTCTTGTGCTGACCCCGATGCTGTCGGAGAGCACCGGCACAACGCAGCTTGCATCTCAACCCGAGCCGCTTGACAGCATGAGCACAGGCTCCATTCCATCAACCCATGATGACGCTGGCAAGCGCTATACCATTCGCCGCAGTATTTTGCAGGAAACACCCGGCTCTGTCTGCATTGTCGGCTCCGGTGGTAACGGTTGCTGATCGGTTTATGTGCTGCCATGGCAGCGCACTTTCGTCTTTTTTAATCTGTAAACGATGGGGCATCCCTCTGTGAAGAGACTACAGCGCCGAGCGTTGGCACGGTTTGTCGGGGGTATGATGCTGAGTGCGCGCGAATTGCTATCCCGATCCTTTGTGGTGCTGCGAATCTGTCTTGTTGGTGATCAATCCGGCGCGACTGCGGTTGAATATAGTTTGCTTGCCGCCCTGATTGGCACATCACTCTATCTTGGGCTTGAGGTCTATTACGAAGCCCTGACCGCCGTCTTTAATATCATCATCACCAGTCTGCGGAATGCGCTGGGTTAGGGCGGATCGCCATTCAGGCTTGAGTGAGGCGAAAACGGTGATTTTCGAGAACCGGAGCGGAGTGTACTTGAGTACATGAGCACCGGAAACGCAGAAAATTGCCGTTTGCAGCCCGCTCAGGCCTGAATGGCGATTTGCCCTAATCTTTGCCTTCAAAAGACTTCAGCGTTTCTGCCAGGCTGACGCGGGCCGAGCCGCGTTTCAGGGGCTTGGGCTGGCTTTCATGTGGTGCCCAGCCAGAAACATAGATGATGGAGAAGGTGGCGCGGATGCGGCCATCACGATCGCTATGGCGTTCAGCGTAAAGCTCAGCGGCCCGCATGAAAAATGCCCGGCTTAATGGCCTGCGGCTGCGGTCAACCAGTGGATTGGCCATGCCCATGGCTTTCAGATCCCGCATCAGCGGAAAGATCGAATCATAGCGCACCGTATAATCCTCGACATCGACCACGGGCAGGGCAAAGCCTGCACGTTGCAACAGGCCGCCCATGTCACGCACATCGGCAAAGGGTATGATCCGCGGGCTGGCACCGCCGCTCAACTCCACTTCGGTTGTCAGCAGAACATCGCGCAATTCTGCCAGCGTGCCTGCCCCCGGCAAAGCTGCCAGCAGCAGGCCATCGGGCCGGAGAGCGCGGCGCATCTGAATCAAAAGCCCCGGCATGTCATTGGCCAGATGCAGAGCCAGCGGTGACAGCAGCAGATTGGCGCATTGTTCCACGAGCGGCAGATGCTCAATCGGGGCTTGGGTGATGCTCTCATTCGGCTTTGCAAAGGCATCGCTGGTTTCAACCCGGCTGAGGCTGGCAATGCGCCCCGTTGCAAAACAGGCGCGCGCTGTGCGACCATCCATGCCATGCAGTTCAACCGCCTGCTCAAAGCGCCGCTCCACCACCGCCAGCCGTTCAGCCAATTCTCTGGCGACAATATCCAGCAGAAAACCGGCATCCGGTTTGGCATGTCTGATTGCCTGCTCGCGGTTGCGGCTGATCAGCGCGGGGTCAAAAAGCGGCTCCATGGCGATGTCCTTTTCGGTGTGCGCATCAACTGCTGCATCATTTCCACCTTCACCCCGAGCCGACTTAAGGTGGAAATTATGGAGCAGATTTAAAACGTTACAGCGTATTTTGTGCGGTTTATAAAACACACGGAGCTGTATAGGCCAGCCGTGGAGAGAAAGAAAGCTGGTTGCACAAAATCGGCAGCCTTGCTCTACTGGTGCCATGACAATGGATTGGCAGGATCAGGGCAGATGGGCAGGTGTTTGGTACGGTGGGCGGTATCATGCGCTGCGCTTTGCGCGATCCTTGCGCGATATTGTCTATCCGCCGGGCTGCGCCACCTGCGGATTGCCGATTGCAGGCAGTGGAGGGCTGTGCTCTGATTGCTGGCGCAGTGTGCGCTTTATCGAGCGTCCCTATTGTGAGGTACTTGGTGTGCCGTTCAGCTACGATCCGGGGCTGGGAATGATCAGCGCGCAGGCCATTGCTGATCCGCCGCCGTTTGATCGGTTGCGGGCGGTGGCTGTGCATGAGGGTGCTGTGCGTGATCTGGTGCATCGGCTGAAATATGGCGACCGCACCGATCTGGCTCCGATGATGGCGCGCTGGATGCTGCGCGCCGCAGGCGATGCGCTTTCCGGGGCTGATGCGATTGTGCCGGTGCCGCTGCATCGCTGGCGGTTGTTTTCGCGCCAGTATAATCAGTCTGCCGAATTGGGCCGTGCCCTGGCCAGCTTGTCCGGGGTGCCGATGGCAGCGGGCGTGCTGGTGCGTATCAAGCGGACGCAAAAGCAGGTGGGGCTGAGCGCAAAAGGCCGTGCCGACAATGTGCGCGGTGCCTTCAAGGTGCTGGAGCGGCGGCGCGATGCGGTTCTGGGCCGCCGTCTGGTGCTGATTGATGATGTTTATACCACAGGAGCCACCGTCAACGCGGCAACCCGCGCGCTGAAGCGGGCAGGTGCCGCAGAGGTGACGGTTTTGACCTTTGCAATGGCGCTGGCTGGTACTATATCAACGTAAGAGATTGATCGTTTTGATGGCACAGAACCGGAGACATGCATGGCGTCCGTGACAATTTATACGCGACAGGGTTGTGGCTATTGCAGCCGTGCCAAGGCGCTTTTGACATCCAAGGGCGTGGATTTCACAGAAATTGATGCGACTGGCAATGCAGCTTTGCGTCAGGAGATGATCGACAAATCCGGTGGCACAACATTTCCGCAGATTTTCATCAATGGCAGCCATATTGGCGGCTGCGATGACCTTCATGCTCTGGATCGTGCGGCCAGGCTTGATCCGATGCTGGCCAATTAAGGAGCTTTCATGACCACCAAGCCCATGACCATCAAGGTTGCCGCCCTGCAAATGTGCTCCGGCATGGACCCGGAAAAAAATGCAGCGACGATGGTGCGATTGGCCCGGCAGGCTGCTGCCGAGGGTGCCGTGTACGTTCAGACCCCGGAAATGACCGGGGCCTTGATGCGCGACCGCGATGCACTGCGCGCCATGCTGCGCGATGAAGACAGCGATCTGATTGCCACAACGGCAGCGGCTTTGGCCAAAGAGTTGAACATTCACGTGCATGTCGGCTCCACCGCCATTGCCCGCCCGGATGGCAAGATTGCCAATCGCGGCTTTGTTTTCGGGCCGCAGGGGCAGCGCATCTGCACCTATGACAAGATTCACATGTTTGATGTGGACCTCGACAATGGCGAAAGCTGGCGCGAGAGTGCCGCCTATGAGCCAGGCAAGGATGCCCGCATTGTCGATTTGCCGTTTGGCAAACTTGGCTTTGCCATTTGCTATGATGTGCGCTTTCCATCCCTGTTTCGGGCAGAAGCGATGGCGGGGGCGGAAATCCTGACCGTTCCAGCCGCCTTTACCCGCCAGACCGGCGAGGCCCATTGGCATGTGCTTTTGCGGGCCCGCGCCATCGAAAATGGTGCCTTTGTGATTGCGGCAGCTCAGGCCGGCGTGCATGAAGATGGACGCGAAACCTATGGGCATTCGCTGATCATTGATCCTTGGGGGCAGATTGTTGCGGAAGGACCAGCCACAGGCGAGGCCGTGGTGATGGCGGAGATTGATCTGGATGCAGTGAAGGCGTCACGTGCCAAAATTCCCAATCTCAAGAATGGTCGGGATTTCAATCTCGATATTCTACCCGCCCTTGCCAAAGGGGGGATCACGATTTGATCCGCTATTCTCTGATCTGCGACCGCGGTCATGAATTTGAAGGCTGGTTTTCTGAAAGCGCTGATTTTGAGCGGCAGAAAGAAAGCGGTTTTTTAACCTGCCCTGTCTGCTCATCGGTGGCGATTTCAAAAACGCTGATGGCCCCTTCTGTGGCAACAGCTCGCAAGAAGGAAGAAAGCCAGAAACTGGTGTTTGATCAGGTTCAGAAAGAGGCTTTTCTCAAATTGAAAGAGGCTGTTGCCGCCGTCAAAGCCAATAGCGAGGATGTTGGTGAGCGCTTTCCTGAAGAGGCCCGCAAGATTCACTATGGCGAGAGCGAAGCCCGTGGCATTGTCGGCAATGCCACGCCGGACGAGGTTCATGCGCTGATGGATGAGGGCATTGAGGTTGCCCCTCTGCCTGTGCTGCCGGATGATGTGAACTGAACCATGTCAGTGCAGCATCATCGGGCAATTTATAATGTCGGTGTAACCAGCTTTCACGCCGCTTTGGGGCGGCGCGTCAGCATCATGTAATTGACGTCGGTGTCAGACGACAGGTTCCATTGATTGAGGAAGGGGTTGAAGAACACGCCGGTCTTTTCCACCACCTCCATGCCCGCTCCGAGAACAGGCTTTTCCAGCTCTTCAGGGCGAACCAGTTTTTCATATTGGTGGGTGCCGCGGGGCAGCCAGCGCAACACATATTCGCAGGCCCCAATGGCAAGGGCTGCGGCTTTGAGGGTGCGGTTGATGGTGGAAATCAGCATGACCCCACCGGGGCGCACCATGGAGGCGCATGTGGTGATAAAATAATCCACATCAGCCACATGTTCCACCACTTCCATATTGAGCACGACATCGAATGTCTCGCCGTTTGCTGCCAGTTGCTCGGCGGTGATGGCGCGGTAATCGACGTTTACGCCGGTCTGGGCGGCATGGGTGCTGGCAATACCGATGTTTTTGGCCGAGGCATCTGCGCCCAGCACATTGGCTCCCATGCGGGCGATGGGCTCGGACAGAAGGCCGCCGCCACAGCCAATGTCGAGAATGCGCAGACCTGCCAGAGGTTGGTGGGCATGAGCATCCCGGTCAAAATTTGCTGAGACCTTGTCGCGGATATAGGCCAGACGAACGGGATTGATCTTGTGCAAAGGCTTGAATTTTCCGGTCGGATCCCACCATTCGGCAGCCATGGCGGAAAAGCGGTCAACTTCCGCCTGATCAATCGTGGTTTTTGCGGCGTCACTCATCGCGGGTCTCCTGAATTTATGAAGTATGAGGTCGGACGAAGCCGGGCTAAAGTCAAGGGTTGGGCTTCACGATCATGCGATTTCCGTGTGGCTGCTTCGATCTGTCCCATTTGGGCAGGCTGTTGAGAAAGCTGGCCTCAAAAAAGTCCACAGCGCCTGCTTGGATATGTTGATAACGCCCAGACGAATTTTCGGGAACAAGTATTCCGTCCATCCGTTCATCAACGTGGGTTATCAAACGGCAAGATAAGCCGAGGTCAGGGACGGCCAAGGAGCAAATTGAATGAAACGACTTTACCTATCTGCATTTGCGGGGCTTGCGGCTGTTGCCTTACCTGCTGCGGCTGAGGCAGCGCAAGCCATTTCCACCGCCAATGTCAATCTCAGGGCGGGTCCAAGCACCCAATATCCGCCGGTTCTGGTTGTGCCTGCGGGCAATCGCGTTGAGATTTTCGGGTGCCTGTCTTCGGCCAACTGGTGCGATGTCGGCTATGCGGGCTATCGGGGCTGGATTTCCGGCAGCTACCTCCAGACGCAATATTCCAGCCGCAGAATCTACGTTGATCCAGATTATTATGGCAGGCTTGGCATTCCAACCGTGACCTTCCGGGTGGATCAGTATTGGGACCGCAATTATCGTGGTCGTGATTTTTACCGCGACCGTGACCGTTGGCGTCGCGCACCACCGCCGCCGCCAGTCTGGCACCGCGATGGTCCGCCGCCACGATTCAATGATGATCGACGCCCGGATATGGGGCGGCGCGATGGCATGAACCCGCCACCCTTTGACCGTCACCGTGGAGCCGATCCGCGTGATCAGAATATGCAACGTGGCGATCAACGCCCACCTCAGTTTGACGGTCGCCAGCCGGGACCACCACAGCAGGGAAGGCCGGATAGTGACCGCAGGCCACCACCGCCGATGAATGGTCAGGATGGTCGTCGTCTACCACCACCGCCATGTGCACCCGGTGATCCGGCCTGCGTTCAACGCTAAAGCCTGTCGCAGTGAATAGGATTCACTGCGACAGGCTTTAGCTCTTTCTTTTTCGCATGTACGTTATCGTTTTATTGAGGACAATAAAACGCGACATGCTGTAAATGCATAAAAAGGGCCGCTGTCATGCGGCCCTTTTTAGATGTCGCTTAATTTTATATGTCGCTCAATCGAGCTTTTTGGTTTTCAGGCGGTCCAGAATCAGTTTGGAAACAGAGTCATAATCACCATCAAAGTGATGGCCGCCATCCAGCTTGATGACATCCACCTTGGCCGGGTCGAGATTGTGGCATCCATCGTCTTCAATGTCTTCTATGCCGTAAAGGCATTGCACCAGACCGGCCGGCATTTTGGCCACGGCCTTGGTTGGGTCGCCACCCTTGCCTTCGCCTTTTGCGCCCAGCCATCCCGTGACGGAAATTTCAAAATCAGAGGCATGGGACATGGACAGCAGCGAAACCTGATTGATCCTGGATTTCACTGCGTCGGGCAAAAGATTGTAAACCGGCGGAGTGATGTCTGCCCCGAAAGAAAAGCCAACCAGCATGACATGCTTGACCTTCCAGCGCTTGGTGAAGGTGTTGATGATGCGTGTCAGGTCATCGGCGGTTTCCTGCGGCTTGCGTTCTGACCAGAAATAGCGAAGTGAGTCCACACCCACCACCGGCAGGCCTTCCTCCTGAAAATTGGAGGCAATTTCACTGTCAATGTCGCGCCAGCCACCGTCACCGGAGTAAATGATGGCCATGGTGTCAAATTTTGGTTTGTCCACCTCCAGAAGGGTCAATGGCAGGCCCAAAGGCTCTGCCTCCTTGACGTTGGCGGCGATCATGTCGTCAATGCTGTTGGAGAGGCTGGTGTAGGCGTCTTTCTGTGTGTCGGCGACATCAATATCGGGATGATCCTTGACCAGATCAGCGACATGGGTGCGACCGAGCGGATCGGCTGTGGTGGAAAAACGCACCGTTGCCGGATCGGGCAGATCACCATCCGTCAGGCCATAGACAATGCCACCATCCTTGTTGACCTTGTTGGCTGGGGTGCAAAACTGTTCCGGCAGAGGAATGACGTCGCCCGGATCAACCGCCAGCGTTTCGCCAATGGTTGCATTGGGCGTTTGTGCCAGAATCGCCAGCGCCAGCGTTCCACCTTCGCCAATGCCTGCCACAAGCGGCGGCAGATAATCATTGCCACCAGACTGACGCTGAATCTGGTGCGACAGGTCTTCAATGTCCGAGACCGTGTAGATGCAATTGTCCTCGTCGGTCGAGGTTTTATAGTCGGCCTGGAGCGATTTCAGATAGTTCGGCGTGTCGATGCCAACCACAATCGAGCCATTGCTGCGCAGACGCTCTGCTTCAGCCTTCATCTTGTCGCTCCAGCCATCCTTGTCGGACAGCAGAAACACGATGGATTTGGCTTTGCCGTCCGGCATGGAAATGGCGGGATCAGGGATCGTGCCGGTTTGATATTTTACGCTCTGAGCCTGGGCTTGAGGCATCAAAGCTGTTGTTGCCAAGCCGAAGGCGAGAAGTGTTGTTGTGATTTTCATTTTTTTACCACGCCTTTCAGGCCGCCACCAATCAGAAGGGTTGCATCCAGAAGTGCAATCACCGGGCTTAATCCGCCGGATACGGCGAGATAGCGCGGTTGCCATTCCGGCTGGAACTTTGACTTGAACGCACGAAGCCCCTTGAAATTATAGAAGCGCTCTCCGTGCTCGTAAAATGTGTTGGCAATACGGTCCCAGACGGGGGCCACCTCACGGCGTGACAGGCCGGAAAGTGGCGCCATGCCGAGGTTGAAGTGTCGATAGCCTTCGGTGCGCAGATGGGTGAGCAGGCTGACAAACAGATAATCCATCGCGCCCTTGGGAGCGTCTGGCGAGAACCGCATCAGATCAATTGAAGCGTCCGCTTTTGTATCCGTGACCATGATATTGGCAAAGGCAACAATTCTGTCTTCAAAGCGCAGGACAATCACCGGCTGGCTGAGGATGTAGTCATCGGTAAAGGCCCCAAGGGAAAAGCCTTTTTCCTTGGCGCGATGCTGGGCAAGCCAGCCGTTGGAGACGGTGCGCAAATCCTCCAGAATGGCTGCGACCCCTTCGGTCGGGATGATTTCAAAGCTGAGGCCGTCGCGCTCTGCCTTGGTGGCGGATTGGCGCAGATTGGCCCATTTACCGCCTTTCAGATCAAAGCGCGCAAGATCCACTTCGGCCAGTTCACCCAGTTTGAAGGCTTGCAGGCCCGCATCGGCAATCGCGGGCAGCAGCGCAGGTGAGGCCTGATAAAAAACCGCGCGGCAGCCGGCAATGCGGGCTTCTTCGACAAATTGCCAGACCAGTTCATCGCGGGCTTTCTTGGGGCCAACCGGATCCAGAAAGGCAATCCATGAGCGGCCTTGCTTGCCATACATCAGAAAGGCGCTGCCATCGGGCGAGAACATGATGGCCTTGTCTCCGGTGCGCACCAGATTGCTATCGGCCACATCGGAGGTGTTGAGGATGGCCACGGCCTTATCAATATCGTCACGGCTGGAAGGCTCAACCGCTGGTGCTGCGGGCCGAAGCATACTGAAAACAGCAACTGCGGTGGAAAAAATCGTCAGGCCCAGCATGGCGCGCAAGGAGCGCGGCGCTTCTTCTGAAAACTCGAACTCCCACCACAGAGAGCGGCTGTAATCGACATCACGATAGACGAAAAACAGGATAAAGCAGGCGCAGATGCAGATCAGCGCGATGGCGGTAAGCCATGGAGAGGTCAAAACCTGCCGAAACAGCGAGGCTGGCCGCACAAACAGCCGCTTGCTGGCAAACAGACCAATCAGCAGGATGGCCAGCGCCGAGGCTTCGAATATGGCAAACGCCTTGAGCAGGGACAGAACCAGCGCACAGGACGCGCCCACCATGGTGGCCCACCAGGCCCCATCGAGCCGCTGCACCAGACCGCGCGCGGCAATCACCAGAAACAGACCGAGAAGACTGGAAAAGAAATGCGCACTTTCGACAATTGAAAGCGGCACAATGCCTTCCAGAAATTCAAGATTGCCTTCTGGCGCGGGCGTCACACTGGAAAAGATCAGCATGGCCCCGAGAATGAAGGTCAGTGCGCCCAGCAATGCTGGTGAGATGCGGGTTGCGGTTCGTCCGACACCGGCCAATGCCGGGGTTTTGGAAAAATGCCTCAACTCGGTGATTGTCACCAGAATGATGGCAATGATCAGGGGCAGCACGTAATAGATCAGGCGGTACACCACCAGCGAGGCCAGCACGGCATCAATATTGGTGGTCGGGCCAAGGGAGGCAATGATGATGGTCTCAAACACGCCAATGCCGCCCGGCACATGGCTTGCGACGCCAATGCCGATGGCGATCGAATAAATCGCAAAGAAAGCCGGCCATGAAATCGCGGCTTCCGCAGGCAGAAGGGCGTAGACCACGGAGCAGGAAAACGCGAGATCGGCAACCGTGATGATGAATTGCCGCGACAGCGTTGGCGTATCAGCAAGGCTCAGTGTGACGCCTGCAAATGTCAGGCTCCGGCGTTGGCCGATGATGATCAGGGCGGCAAAGCCAACCAGCACGGCAATGGCAATGGTGCGCAGCCAGAAGGCGTCAATATCCAGAAGCGGTGCAATTTCCGATGACATCGGAATGAGCGACAGCGCCGTGATGACGGCAAGGCCGAGCATGAACGAAAGAGAGACAAAGGCAATGATGCGACCAATTTCGTCCGGGGCAAGGCCCGCACGCGAATAGGCGCGATAGCGAATGGCACCGCCCGACAACATGCCAAAGCCTGCTGCATTGCCAACGGCATAGGCGCTGAAGGCGGTGAGCGCAACTTCTGCCATGGGGCGTTTGCGCCCGATGAACTCCAGCGCATTCCAGTCGTAGATGCACAGGCTCAGAAAACTCATGGCCGTGAAGAAGACGGCCAGGGTAATCTGGTCGTAGCCGGTTCTTGCCATGGCGGCGACAACATCATCATAGCTGACCTCTTCGGTCAGCCGGTAGATTGCATAGGCAACAGCTGCAAAGATCGCCAGCGTGAACACAGCTGCAATCGGGCGGCTATAGTGTGATATTGTGGCAAGCCACCGCGAACCGGATTGCAGCTCATCGCTCTCCTGGTTTTCGGTTTTCGTATTGGCTGCCATGCAACCCTCCCGTTATTCAGTCAGATTCTCAAGATTTGCTTTCGACAAGCCTTTTTTCAGCGTCTCGTCAAGGCAAACTATTATGACCATGTACTTCTTACTAGATTATGGCTGAATACCGTATGATTCAAAGACAATGAGACTGTTGATCCTGCCATACAGGGGCTTGTCCATGAACTTGTCGTTGCGCAGCACCGCCGAATTGGATAAAAGCCCGCCAGCCGCTTCATGAAAACGGCATAAAATGGATCAGAGCCGAAATTTACGGCGTATTGATGAGGTCGAGACAGTCAAGGCCATGGCACGTATTGTGATGAAATTCGGCGGAACCTCCGTCGCCAATCTGGAACGCATTCACAACGTGGCGCGACATGTGAAACGTGAAGTTGATGCCGGTCATGAAGTTGCCGTTGTGGTTTCGGCCATGTCCGGCAAGACCAATGAACTGGTGGACTGGGTGCAGACCATGCCCAAGGTGGCTGGTGCCGATTCGCCCTTTTATGACGCACGTGAATATGACGCCATCGTCGCTTCCGGTGAGCAGGTCACTTCTGGCCTTTTGGCCATTGCGCTGCAATCTTTGGGCGTCAATGCCCGCTCCTGGCAGGGATGGCAGATTGCCATCAAGACCGATAATGCCCATGGTGCGGCCCGCATTCAGGAGATTGACGGCTCTGACATCATTCGCCGCATGGGCGAAGGTCAGGTGGCGGTTGTTGCCGGTTTCCAGGGCATTGGCCCGGATAATCGCATTGCCACGCTGGGCCGTGGCGGTTCTGATACCTCGGCTGTGGCAATTGCTGCCGCTGTGAAGGCCGATCGTTGCGATATTTATACCGACGTGGATGGTGTCTACACCACAGACCCGCGCATTGAGCCAAAGGCACGCCGCCTGAAAAAGGTGGCCTTTGAAGAAATGCTGGAAATGGCCTCGCTGGGTGCCAAGGTGTTGCAGGTTCGCTCGGTGGAGCTGGCCATGGTGCATAAGGTGCGCACCTTTGTGCGCTCAAGTTTTGAAGATCCCGATGCGCCGGGCATGGGCGATCTGCTGAACCCGCCCGGAACGTTGATTTGCGATGAGGAAGAGATCGTGGAACAGGAAGTTGTAACCGGCATTGCCTATGCCAAGGATGAAGCCCAGATTTCATTGCGTCGCCTGGCTGACCGCCCGGGTGTTTCGGCTGCCATTTTTGGCCCCATGGCCGAATCCCATATCAATGTTGATATGATTGTTCAGAATATTTCTGAAGATGGCTCCAAGACCGATATGACCTTTACCGTCCCATCGGGCGATATTGACAAGGCGCTTGCTGTTCTTGGCGAGAACAAGGACAAAATCGGCTTTGACGTGATTCAGAGCGAAAAGGGCCTGGTGAAGGTCTCCGTGATTGGTATCGGTATGCGCAGTCATGCGGGCGTGGCTGCCACAGCCTTCCGGGCGCTGGCTGAAAAGGGTATCAACATCAAGGCCATCACCACCTCCGAGATCAAGATTTCCATTTTGATCGACGGTCCTTATGCTGAATTGGCTGTTCGCACTTTGCATTCCTGCTACGGTCTCGATAAAGCTTGATCAACGGGTGGGAATTTGCCACCTATAACGATCATGACTGTCGGCATTTCGCCGACAGATTGTTTATATCGGGAGCATACACGCGATGAGAGACCTTTCTGCAGGTCCACGCGTCCTCCTCAAGCGGCTCCGCGAAATCATGGCGGAGCCTCTTGAGCCACAGGAGCGTCTTGACCGTATCGTTCGCCAGATTGCGAGCAACATGGTCGCCGAAGTGTGTTCCGTGTATGTGTTGCGCTCGGATGGCGTGCTGGAACTTTACGCCACCGAAGGCCTTAACCCCGACGCGGTGCATCTGGCTCAGCTGAAAATGGGGCAGGGGCTTGTCGGTACCATTGCGGCTTCCGCCCAGCCGCTCAATCTTTCCGATGCGCAGGCCCATCCCGCTTTCCGCTATCTACCAGAAACCGGGGAAGAAATTTATAATTCCTTCCTTGGCGTGCCTATTTTGCGCGCTGGCCGCAGTCTTGGCGTTCTTGTTGTGCAGAACAAATCACAACGGAATTATCGGGAAGACGAGCTTGAAGCGCTTGAGACAACGGCCATGGTGCTGGCCGAAATGATTGCCACCGGCGATTTGAAAAAGATAACCCGGCCGGGTCTTGAGCTGGACCTGACGCGCTCGGTGACCATTGACGGTGACAGCTACAGCGAAGGCATTGGTCTGGGGCATGTTGTGCTGCATGAGCCGCGCATTGTCGTGACCAATCTGCTCAATGAAGATACGGACACGGAAATTCAGCGGATGGCGGAAGCGCTTGGCTCGCTGCGGATTTCTATTGATGACATGCTGTCGCGCCGGGAAATTGCCATGGAGGGCGAGCACCGCGAGGTGCTGGAAACCTACCGCATGTTTGCCCATGATCAGGGCTGGGTGCGGCGCATGGAAGAGGCGATCCGCAATGGTTTGACGGCTGAAGCGGCCGTTGAAAAAGTGCAGAGCGACACCAAGGCGCGGATGATGCGCCTGACCGATCCGTATATCCGCGAGCGGATGCATGATTTTGATGATCTGGCCAACCGTCTGCTGCGGCAATTGACCGGCTTTTCGGGACGCGGCACGGATAGTTTTCCACCGGATGCGGTGATTTTTGCCCGTGCCATGGGCGCTGCCGAATTGCTGGACTATCCGCGCCAGAATATTCGGGGTCTGGTGCTCGAAGAAGGCGCTGTCACCAGCCATGTGGTGATTGTGGCGCGCGCCATGGGCATTGCTGTGGTGGGGCAGGCAACCGGGGTTGTTGCGCTGGCAGAAAACGGCGACGCCGTGATCATTGATGGCGATGACGGCAAAGTGCATTTGCGCCCCATGACGGATTTGCAGGTGGCTTATGAAGAAAAAGTCAAGCTGCGGGCCCGTCGGCAGGAACAGTTTCGCGCGCTGCGCGATGTGGAGCCGCTGAGCAAGGATGGCCAGCGCATCAAGTTGCAGATGAATGCCGGGCTGATGGTCGATCTGCCGCAACTGGTGGAATCGGGAGCCGAAGGCATCGGCCTGTTCCGCACCGAATTGCAGTTCATGATTGCCTCGACCATGCCCAAGGCCGAAGAGCAGGAAGGCCTGTATCGCAATGTGCTGAAGCAGGCCAAGGGGCTGCCGGTCACCTTTCGCACCCTTGATATTGGCGGGGATAAGGTTCTGCCCTATTTCCGTAGCCATGAAGAGGAAAACCCCGCCCTTGGCTGGCGAGCGATTCGCCTGTCACTGGACCGGCCCGGCCTGTTGCGCACGCAGATGCGAGCCTTGCTGAAAGCGGCCTCCGGCGGCGAATTGAAAATGATGCTGCCGATGATCACCGAAGTGGCCGAAATTCGTGCTGCACGGGAATTGTTGCAAAAGGAAGTGCAGCATCTCTCCAAGTTTGGCCATGGGCTGCCACGCCGCTTGCAGTTTGGCGTGATGCTGGAAGTGCCGGCGCTGATGTGGCAGTTGGACGAATTGATGCAGCAGGTGGATTTTGTGTCTGTCGGCTCCAATGATCTGTTCCAGTTTTCCATGGCGGTGGATCGTGGCAATGCGCGGGTCTCGGATCGGTTTGATATTCTGGAACGGCCATTCCTGCGCATCCTGCGCGATATTGTCCGTGCGGCTGACCGGCATGATACGCCCTTGACGCTCTGCGGCGAAATGGCGGGCAAACCCTTGTGCTCCATGGCATTGTTTGGTCTTGGTTTCCGCTCGGTGTCGATGTCGCCCACGGCGATTGGTCCGATCAAGGCCATGCTGTTGCAACTGGATGTCGGGGCGCTGGCGGATCAGTTGAATGCCCTGCTGGATGAAGCCAATCCGGTTGAGTCGATCCGCAGCTTTTTGATGCGTTTCGCGGAACAAAATGGCGTGCCGATCTGAACGAAGAACAGGCGAAACGAATCACAGGCCGCATCGGCTGGCTGTTTTTGTTTTTACAGGATGCTTTCACAGCCCGTAAAATTTATGGGCTGCGCATCATGATTGAGAGAATATGGGGTGAAGGGTGGCGAAGCTTCCTGTTGATAAAATGCGCGAGCTTGAACGCCGGTTTGGTGAGATCGAGGCGCGCATGTCCGCGGGGCCAGCGGCGGATGTGTATGTGAAACTGGCGTCGGAATATTCCGAGTTGCAGCCTGTGGTCAAAGCTATCCGCGAATATGGTCTGGCCGAGCGCGAAGTTGCTGATCTCAAGGCTCTGCTGAATGACAAGGCCACAGACCGCGACATGCGCGATCTGGCCGAGATGGAGTTGCCGGAGGTTGAGGCAAAGCTTGACGTTCTGGAAAAGGAAATCCAGATTCAGCTGTTGCCCAAGGATGCGGCGGACGAAAAGAGCGCCATTCTGGAAATTCGCGCAGGCACGGGCGGCTCGGAAGCGGCGCTGTTTGCCGGTGATCTGTTTCGCATGTATGAGCGGTTTGCCAGCGGCAAAGGCTGGAAGGTCGAGGTTTTATCGGCCAGCGAGGGCGATGCGGGCGGTTTCAAGGAAATCATTGCCACGGTTTCCGGGCGCGGTGTGTTTTCCAAGCTGAAATTTGAATCCGGTGTGCATCGGGTGCAGCGTGTTCCTGATACCGAAACGCAAGGTCGTATTCATACCTCTGCGGCAACGGTTGCTGTTTTGCCGGAAGCGGAAGACATCGACATCGAGGTTCGGCCAGAGGACATTCGTATTGATACCATGCGCTCCTCCGGTGCCGGTGGCCAGCACGTCAACACCACCGACTCTGCGGTGCGCATTACCCACTTGCCCACGGGTCTGGTGGTGACCAGTTCGGAAAAATCCCAGCATCAGAACCGCGCCAAAGCGATGCAGGTGCTACGTTCGCGTCTTCTGGATATTGAGCGCCAGCGCGCAGACAGTGAGCGTTCTGCTGATCGTAAAAGTCAGGTGGGGTCTGGTGACCGCTCAGAGCGCATTCGTACCTATAATTTTCCGCAAGGCCGTGTGACGGACCATCGCATCAATCTGACCCTCTACAAGCTGGACCGCATGATGATGGGCGAAATTGACGAAGTGGTGGATGCCTTGATCAATGATTATCAGGCGGGTCAATTGGCGCAACTGGGTGAAAACCTCGGATGAGCGATGCGGTGACGTTGCGCGCGGCGCTTTTGGCGGCAAGGCAGCGTTTCAGCGCCGCCAGTCTTGATGATGCCGCGGGCGATGCGCGGGCCTTGATTGCCGGGCTTTTGAACCTGTCGATGACCGACATGCTGGTGCATGACAACCGGATGCTGTCTGAAGACGAGGCTGGACTGATCGAAGCCGCCGTGCAGCGGCGTCTGAATCATGAGCCGGTGCACCGGATTTTAGGACATCGCGCCTTTTATGGCCTTGATCTGGCTTTGTCATCGGCCACGCTGGAGCCGCGTCCCGATACGGAAATTCTGGTGGACAGGCTCTTGCCACATCTGCACGCTCTTGTGACGGCAAAAGGCCAGGCGCGGTTTCTGGATATGGGCACGGGCACAGGTGCGATTGCGCTGGCGCTTTTGCACGAATGCGAAGGTGCAATGGCGCTGGCCATCGACATTTCAGATCAGGCCCTGGCAACGGCGAGAGACAATGCGGTGCGCCATGGTCTGGATGGGCGATTTCAAACCCTGTGCAGCGATTGGTATCGTGATGTGAGGGGCCGGTTTGACATGATTGTGTCAAACCCACCCTATATCACCAGTGCGGTGATGGGTGCGCTTGACCCGGAGGTTCGGCTGTTTGATCCGGTGGCGGCGCTGGATGGTGGCACGGATGGGCTGGATGCCTACCGGGTGATTGCTGCGGGGGCAAGTGCGCATCTGGAGCCGGATGGTATCATCGGTCTGGAGATTGGCTACGACCAGAAAGAGGCGGTCACCGCACTCTTTCTTGACCATGGTTTGACGCTTCTGGAGGCTGCCCGTGACCATGGCGGACAGGATCGCGTGCTGGTTTTTCGGCTGGACCGGTGTTTTCAAACCTGAAAAAACAAGATGATTTCCCTTTTAAATGAAGGGGTTGTTATGATTTTTGGGTGTGTGCTAAAGAAGGCTTCAAGGAAGTTTATAATCGTCAAAGAAAAGGCTTGGTTTTCGCAAAGAAGCAATATAGGTTGCGGGCACACACTGGGCAGCAGGAAACGAACAGAGATTCGTTTGTGTCTGGATCGACCTCAAGCATCATTCTCTTCGGAGAGGTTTGCGGCGCGAAGTGATCTCGGTGCGTGGATCAGATAATTTAATGTTCACCAGCGACAGAATGGTGCGATGGCGCAATAGGCACCGTGGCACGTGTAGCCTTAGCTCGGGTTTTACTGAGCAGGCCGTGTCGCCCTCATATCAGCAAGACAGAAATCAGGTGAGTAATCGATGAGGCCAGGACAGCAAAACAAGCGCAGTCGGGGGCGTAGCAGTGGCGGCGGCGGTGGCAGCAACGGCAACAACAACAATAATTTTAATCGTAAAGGCGGAAATCCGCTGACACGCAGCTATGACAGCTCCGGTCCGGATGTCAAAATTCGCGGAACTGCGCAGCATATTGCTGAAAAATACATGACCCTTGCCCGTGATGCGCAAAGCTCCGGCGACCGGGTTATGGCAGAAAACTATTTGCAGCACGCAGAACATTACAATCGTATCATTGCATCGGCGCAGGCCCAGATGCAGGAGCGCGTTCAGCGCGATGATCGTGATTATGGTGATCGTGAAAACACCGATACTGAAGCCGACGTTGACAATGATGTCGATGGCGAGGATCAGGACATGGCGACGGATCGCAGCGCACATCACGCTCAGGACGCGCAGCCACGCCAGTCTCGTCCGCAGCAGCACCAGCGTCCGCAGCATCAGCCACGCCCGCAGCATCAGCCGCGTCCGCAGCAGCATGTTCAGCCACAGCCTTTGGCTGAGGTTGAAATTGCCGGAAGCGGGCCGCAGCCGATTATTGAAAACACACCTGTTGAAGCAACGGTTGCAGCAGAAGAAGTGGCGCAGCAGGCTGAAGCTGGCAAAAAGGAACGCGCCGCACGTCCGCGCCGTGCCGCTGCGGCTCGCCCGCGCCGTCCACGACGGACCGAGGGAGATGCCTCCGCAGACGGTGGTGAAGGCGCGCCCGCAGGCGATGCGCCTGCCACACTGGAAACAGCGTCTTCTGACTAAAATTTCGTTTGGGAACAAGCGATAAACCTTTAAACAGCGCGACCTGTTCGTAAGACAGGTCGCGCTGTTTTGCATTTGGGTGCGCTTGTTGACGTGGATTTGCGCTTGATCAATCCGCTTGTGATTTTTTGCGTTAGCTTGCTCTTTAAAGGTAAAAAACGTTCCCCATATCAGGCCTATCAGACGGAACGAAAGCCATGTCACATCTGGTTTTCTTCTCAAGACCTGCCTTGATAAGGGGGTCTCAATCCTCAGCAGCCAGGCTGTGCCGATGCGGGCAGTCTGGAGAACGGAGAGCGACAATGAACATTGAAAAATATTCCGAGCGGGTGCGTGGCTTTTTGCAGTCGGCCCAGACCCACGCCCTGTCCGAAGGGCATCAGCAATTTGCGCCCGAACATGTGTTGAAAGTGTTGCTGGATGATGAGCAGGGTATGGCCTCGTCGCTGATCACCCGCGCTGGTGGCGACCCGAAAGAGGTGCGGCTGGCCAATGATGTGGCGCTTGGCAAATTGCCAAAAGTGTCTGGCGGTAACGGTCAGGTCTATCTGGCACAGCCCTTGGCCAAGGTGTTTACCACGGCGGAAGATGCGGCCAAAAAGGCTGGCGACAGCTTTGTCACGGTTGAGCGCCTGCTGTTGGCTTTGGCGATTGAAACATCAGCTTCAACATCAGCCAGCCTGAAAAAGGGCGGCGTGACGGCCAATGCTCTTAATCAGGTCATCAATGAGGTCCGCAAAGGCCGCACCGCCGATAGCGCCAATGCCGAGCAAGGCTTTGAGGCGTTGAAGAAATATGCACGCGATCTGACCGCAGAAGCGCGGGAAGGCCGGCTGGACCCGGTAATTGGCCGCGATGATGAAATTCGCCGCACCATTCAGGTTTTGTCGCGCCGCACCAAGAACAATCCTGTGCTGATTGGCGAACCGGGTGTGGGCAAAACCGCGATTGCCGAAGGTTTAGCGCTGCGCATCGTCAATGGTGACGTGCCGGAAAGCCTGAAAGACAAGAAATTGATGGCGCTTGATATGGGCGCATTGATTGCCGGTGCCAAATATCGCGGTGAATTTGAAGAGCGGCTCAAGGCGGTTCTCAACGAGGTCCAGTCGGAAAACGGCGACATTATTCTGTTTATCGATGAAATGCACACGCTTGTTGGTGCCGGTAAAAGCGACGGGGCGATGGATGCCTCCAACTTGCTCAAGCCCGCGCTTGCCCGCGGTGAACTGCATTGCGTTGGGGCCACGACGCTGGATGAATATCGCAAGCATGTGGAAAAAGACCCGGCGCTGGCCCGGCGCTTCCAGCCGGTGACAGTGGATGAGCCAACGGTTGAGGATACGATTTCGATCCTGCGCGGCCTGAAAGAAAAATACGAGCAGCACCACAAGGTTCGCATCTCCGATTCGGCGCTGGTGGCGGCTGCAACCTTGTCGAACCGCTATATCACCGACCGTTTCCTGCCCGATAAAGCTATTGACCTGATGGATGAGGCCGCTTCGCGCCTTAGAATGCAGGTGGATTCCAAGCCGGAAGAGCTGGATGAGCTGGACCGTCGCATCATGCAGCTGAAAATCGAGCGCGAGGCCCTGAAAAAGGAAACCGATGCGTCATCGATGGATCGGCTGGCACGGCTGGAGTCCGAGCTGACCTCGATTGAAGAGGAGGCCGATGCGCTGACGGCCCGTTGGCAGTCGGAAAAGCAGAAGCTCGGTCTTGCTGCCGATCTGAAGCGCCAACTGGACGAGGCCCGCAACGAATTGGCCATTGCCCAGCGCAAGGGTGAATTTCAGCGTGCGGGCGAATTGGCCTATGGCTTCATTCCCGATCTGGAAAAGAAAATCGTGGATGCCGAAGCACAGGACAATTCCGGCCATGCCAGCATGGTGCAGGAAGTGGTAACGCCCGATAATATTGCCCATATCGTTTCGCGCTGGACGGGTATTCCGGTGGATCGGATGTTGGAGGGTGAGCGCGAAAAGCTGCTGCGCATGGAAGACGAACTGGCCAAATCTGTGGTGGGCCAGGCCGATGCCGTGCAGGCCGTATCGCGGGCGGTGCGCCGGGCGCGGGCAGGGCTTCAGGATCCGAACCGGCCCATTGGCTCGTTCATCTTCCTGGGGCCAACCGGGGTTGGTAAAACCGAGCTGACCAAATCCTTGGCGCGTTTCCTGTTTGATGATGAAAGCGCCATGGTGCGTCTCGACATGTCGGAATACATGGAGAAACACTCGGTGGCGCGGCTGAT
This sequence comes from Gillisella vitis, assembly GCF_014204625.1. Taxonomy (GTDB): domain Bacteria; phylum Pseudomonadota; class Alphaproteobacteria; order Rhizobiales; family Rhizobiaceae; genus Allorhizobium; species Allorhizobium vitis_F. The sequence goes on from NZ_JACHLU010000019.1 coordinate 84,139, forward strand.
CGGTGCCCCTCCCGGCTATGTTGGCTATGAAGAAGGTGGCGCGCTCACAGAATCAGTGCGGCGCAAGCCTTATCAGGTCATCCTGTTCGATGAGATCGAAAAGGCGCATCCCGATGTGTTCAATGTGCTGTTGCAGGTGCTGGATGATGGACGCCTGACAGATGGGCAGGGCCGCACGGTGGATTTCAAGAACACCATCATCATCATGACCTCCAACCTCGGGGCAGATTATCTGACCAGTGTTGCTGAAAATGATGATGTTGAGAGTGTCCGCGCGCAGGTGATGGATGTCGTCAAGGCATCGTTCCGGCCCGAGTTCCTCAACCGTGTGGACGAAATCATCCTGTTCCATCGTCTGCGTCGCAGCGAAATGGGCACAATTGTCGACATTCAGATGCGCAGACTTGTGGCGCTTCTATCGGAGCGCAAGATCACCATCGATCTGGCCCCAGACGCCCGCAATTGGCTGGCCGACAAAGGGTATGACCCGGTTTATGGGGCGCGGCCATTGAAGCGTGTCATTCAGAAATATCTGCAAGATCCGCTGGCAGAGCAGATCCTGTCTGGCAACGTGCTGGATGGCACATTGGTCCAAGTCACGGCTGGTTCCGACCGTCTGTTGATTTCGTCCTCTGGCAGATCGGTGGAACAGGCGGCCTAAAGTTTGTCAGGGAAAAGTGGAATCCGGTTTTCCCGATAAGACAGAATCCCATGCAAGTGCTGTGTTGAAATGCGAAAACGGCGGCTCTTGGGCCGCCGTTTTTTGTGATAGGATCACGTTCAATTGCTGGATGCCAGTTGCCGGTTTTTATCGTCGCTGGTGAGAAGATCATCAATACGCTTGCGCTCGGTCTCAAAACTGACGAGCAATTTGCCGTCAAGCGATTTTCCATCGGGCAAGCGCACCTTCATGGGATCAACACGTGTGCCATTGACGATGATTTCGTAATGCAAATGTGGCCCGGTTGACTCGCCGGTGGTTCCGACCCAGCCAATCACCTGCCCCTGCTTGATTTTGGCCCCCGGAACAACACCTTTTGCAATGGCGCTCTGGTGATTGTAGGAGCTTTCATAGCCGTTTGGGTGACGAATAATGGTTTGATTGCCATAGCCACCGGAATCCCATCCGGATTTCTCGACAACACCATTGCCCGCCGCGACAATGGGCGAGCCAGACGGCGCACCCCAATCGACGCCCGTATGCATTCGTGCAAAGCCCAGAATGGGGTGACGGCGCATACCAAAGCCGGAGCGGAAAATGCCATTGGGGACGGGATTGCGGAGCAGAAACTGCCGATTTGTCTTGCCGTTTTCATCATAGTAATCAACGGAACCATCCGTTGGATCCTGAAACCGATAAAGGGCTGTGGTGGTTTCACCAAAACGTGCCCGCAGGAAAAGCAACTCGGAGTCTGATCCTGCCTTGCCACTTTCATCGGCAGCAGAATACAGCGCTTCAATGCCATCGCTGGGTTTGAGCGGCGCTTGCAAATCAAAGCCGCTGGCAAGCAGACGCACGACTTGGCTGGTCAGATCCTTACCCATGCCATAGGACAGGGCCGCACGATAAATGCCATCATAGATGCTTGGCATGTCGCGCCCGCTGGTGATGGGCGGGCTGCTTTCATCAAATGCGGTGGCAACCGCATCCAGCATGGGGGGCTCATTGCCCTCCACAAGTTGCCCCTTGTCATCGACAGCCATGGTTATCAGATGTTTGCCGTTGCGATAGGCACTGAAACGCACAACGCGCGCCTGTTCGCCGCGCTGAATAATCCCGATCCGCAACACGTCGCCAGCCTTGAGATTGGGCGACTCCAGTTTTTCGCTCAGGCTGTCCGCAATCGCCTGGGCTTTGGCGGAGGGATAACCTGAGCTTGTCAGCGCAGCATTGATCGTTTGCTCGCGGCGAATCGGAATAATGTCATCGGCATATTGTTCAGTTTCGGCTGTGACGGGGTCTGGTGCCGCCACCGAGAGATTCTGTTCCACCACGCGGGCGGCCAACCCCGGATTCATATCCAGATTGCCTTCCGTATCAGCAAAGCGCTGCGGATCGACATAATAGAGTGCGGAGACTTGAGTGGTTCCTTCTGTCAGCAAGGAACCGTTAGAGCGCACATTCTCCTCCACTTCATCGGAGGTCATGCCGGGTGCCAGTTTGAATGTATGCTGGGATGTTGGGAACGGTACAGTTTTCAGGCTGACCTCAGAATCAACATTCGAGCCGTAGATTGTGCCTGTGCGCGGGCTGACAGTGGCGTCGTCGCTGCCAAAAATCGTCAACGGATCAAATGGAGGGTAGCTTTCTTGGGTTGGCAAACCTGCGGAGATCAACATTTTCAGATGGGTAAAGGGCTGGCGTTTGACCACATCCTTATCCCCAACCCGGCTCATTGTGGAGACATCCAGCACAGAACGACTGGCAGCCTTGGAGGATATGACGTTGTTGATCAGGCGGCCGCCGCGCTGCACGCCTTGCGAACTGTCGGCATCGCGCAGTTTCATATCGCTCAGCGCAAAAGCCTCGGCAGGTATGGCCAATTGCTGGCGGCCATCAAGGGCTGCGAAAAGCGCAACGCCCATGAGCACAGAGGAGGTTATGCCGGTCAGAAAGGTTCCTGTCAGCCATCGCAGTGAAATTTCACGCCGGTCTGGAACACGCCAACCATCTGCCAGAATAGGTGGTTCTGTGCCAAGCAGGCGGATAAGGTTACTGTCAGATGTCATTTCTGCCTTATCAACTCCGGTCTCTTGTCGTGCGGCTGCACCTGTTGCGGCGAGCATTGTCCGGTATTGGAAGTCATCTTTACCATAGATAAACATCTGCCCGCTTGAGCCCGTTCTGTCAAATCGACTTTATCACGATCTGGCTCCTATCTGGGCTGTTACATCCACAATCACCGCATTTCCGCGTCTCCAAGAGCATCTGAATATGAATATTCAGTGGCATACGATTCATTTTCGCTGTTTGGCAGCTTTTTGCTGACCAAAGGCGGCACACAAAGCATGTTTGCGGGCAATTCGGTTGAGAGATTGAGTAGCGCGGTACAATTTTAACGTCATATTCGTATTTGAAAACAACATGTTCTGTGTTTGATGACATTTTTATAAAACGTGGTGTTGACTTGTATTGTTTATGGCCCTAGAACCCGCCTCACCGAACGAGAGGGCGGCGCGAGAGCGGCGGACTGGTTGTTTGACTTTAAATCATGAGAGATTGGCTTTTTGGGCTGGTT
>NZ_JACHLU010000020.1 GCF_014204625.1 Gillisella vitis
TTCAAAGGCTCATACACACACAAAACCCGCTCTATTGAGCGGGTTTTTGCCGTTTCGTAAAACGTGACCTTGCCTCGGAACACGAACCCATTTTAAGGCCAATCTGGCCTAATCCAGCACGAGAGTCCGGTTGCAATAACCCGCCCCAAAAACCTGCTTGATCAAAACGGATACTCTAATTGAACGTCTCGTGGGAAAGCCGTAATTGTAAAGCCGACCTACATAGGCTACGTTCTGCCTATAAGAGCAAATGCGAATGCAGATGCGCCCCCATCGGAGAGCGCGGATCATATTGGCATCGTTTGCCTGGGCATTATGCAAAAACGAGAAATACGTCCATGTCTGCTATTACCATTCTCTTTGGAATTCTCGGTGCTCTCCTGATCGGGGCTATCAGCCCCGGCCCGAGCTTTGTTCTTGTGTCCAGAATCGCCATCACATCTTCCCGCATCGACGGACTCGCCGCCGCTCTTGGTATGGGACTTGGCGGGGCCTTGTTCGGCACCTTGGCGCTTGCTGGACTCACGGCACTGTTGCTTCAGGTTGAATGGCTTTACATGACCCTAAAGCTCATCGGTGGTATTTACCTTGTCTATCTGGGTATCCACATCTGGCGCGGTGCAAGCGATCCCCTTTCGATTGATCGTGTTGCTGCCGTTGAGAAGACATCGGCCTTGCGATCCTTTGCCTTCGCTTTCGTCACGCAGATCAGCAATCCAAAAACTGCCGTGGTGTATGGGAGCATCTTCGCGGCCTTGTTGCCAGTTTCCCCGCCACATTGGCTGCTCTTTTCTCTTCCACCGCTGATCTTCTTTGTCGAGGCGTCGTGGTATGCGACTGTTGCGCTCGTGTTTTCTGCAAACAAACCGCGTGGCCTTTATCTTCATTCCAAAACATGGATCGACCGAATTGCGGGTGCGGTCATGGGGGCGCTGGGCGCTCGCCTTCTCTCTGAGACGCTCACTTCCAAGGGTTAAGAGGAATATGGAACCCACAAGAACAGATGTTCGGATGGGCTTTCCAGTCAGAGTGCATCGTACCGACAATCGGAACGATGCTCTCGTTTCTTGTTGTTACATCAGATTTTTCTGAAAAGCGGTTCCCAATTTTCAAATAAAAGCCGAAGTCAGCATCCGGTGGCGGTTTGAGTGGCTGAGCGACCTTGCTGCGTGTCAGCCAGCCAAGCTGGAATCAACGCTCGCTGAGGTCGTGGTGTCAATTATAGGTGAGGCCAAATCCGAAAGGATAAAGGGTGTCGGTTTGGTAACCGGGTAAATCGGGCATGTTGTCCAAAACGGCTTGCAATGTTGCGGCGAGAGCAAAGGGAAGTTTGCCCTTTGGTGGAAATTTTCCGGTCAGAACGTCGAGCAATGCCGTGTCGCTTGCGCCGAAGCTGGCAATGATCGCGCCGGAGTCCCGTAGACCGCTCTCTTGATCAATGACGTAGGGATTTCGGAAGTTAACGTCAAGAATTGTCTTGCTTGCGCCAATCTCATCCATAATCGCTTGGATTGTCTCCAGTGTGGGTGTGATTTTCCACGATTGGGATGAGGCCATGGCTGAAAAAGAGATATTGTCAACCTCCCATGGTAAGGCACCACCGAATATCAATCCAAGTTTTACGCCCGGTGCGATTTGCATGTCATCGACGCATGTGGGATTAAGAGCAGGTGCGATATTGCATGGATCTTCTGCGCCCCAGACTTTTTGGCTGCGCGGATTTAATCGGTTGAGGTTGGCACCATAGGCGGGGTCGTTGGTCCGGTAGGCTTGCGTCCCCATGTTGGTGATATTGACGCGGATCAATGCTACGTCGTGATGGGCAGCCGTTGGGCGGTTGGCAGTATTGCCGTCCGTCACCGTGAAGCCCCCGGCCGTATATACATCCGGGCTTGTGCCTATGACATAAAGTGATTTTCCCGTTTCAAGCGGCAGTGCATGGAATTTATTCGCCAGCAAAACGACAGATTGCCGCTGCACCTCTAAACCTCTCGCACGGTTGGCATCGGTTCCGATTCCGGTTGGCCTTTCGTCAACATAGGGGTTTTCGAAAAGACCCAGTGCAAATTGTTCCTGTAACAGCCGAACGACAGCTTGATTCAGGCGGTTTTCGCTGACCATGCCAGCTGCAATCAGGGCCTCAATTTCTGAAGCGTTGGAAAAGCCTGAGAGCAAATCGACGCCAGCATTGATGGCTGTGCTCAGACGTTGCTGTACCGTGTGGGTCTCCAGCCCCCAGGCTCTGTCCTTGATAATGCCTGTGTCAGAATTGACGTAACCGCCAAAACCGAGGCGCTGACGCAAGACTCCATCTATCAGCTTGTCAGAAAAGGACATGCCGATTGGCTCCAATGCCAGGCCGTCATATTGCAGGTTCATGGCCTGCCCATAATAGGGCATGATCGCGCTGACGCCTGCATCAATCGCGGCTTGAAAAGGGGCCAAATGTTTGGCAAACGCGCCGCCGGCATAGGTCTGTTCCTTGCCAAAGGAATAGTGGGGGTCTAGCCCGCCCAACTGGGGGCCGCCTCCCGGAAAATGCTTGATTGTCAGGGCTACGGCACTGTCAGAATTCAGGTGTTCACCCTGTAGGCCTGTGACGATGTTGCGGATGATGTTACTGGTCAGGGCAGAGTCTTCGCCAAAAGTTTCGCCCACGCGATACCACCTTGGCTCGGTGGCCAGATCAGCCATGTAGCCATACATGCCTCTGATCCCAAGCGCTTGCCATTCTTGACCGACCACCTCTGTCAGGGCGCGCACAGGCTCCATATTGCCGGTGCCAAGGACGGCTGCTGCGATGCCAAGTTCCTTTGGGAACTCGGTCATGATACCAGCGCTGGAGGCTATGCCAAACCGGGCATCAGGGTCATGGTGATTGCGTGGATTGCTTTTCAACACCACCGGAATACCCAGCCGTGTCGCTTCTGCCTGGGACTGGATGTCATTTGCAAACCGCACAAACTCCTGCGCAGTGACTGTCCAGCCCTGCACAGGTGGACGACCTTGGCAGGTATCTGCTGTGGTATCGATTTTATTGCGGACGATAAAGCGCGTCATATACTGTGTCTTGATCAGATTTGCGGCAGGCGTACCTTCAGATGTGCCATTGCAACCGGCCAATAGCGTGTCAATCATCATCATTCCCGCCCTTTCGGGGATGGTCATCCGGCCCACGAGATCCGCTGCCCTTTGTGCGGGTGTCAATCGCCAGTCTTCATAAGGGTCGAGGATGCCGTTTGAGTTCAAGTCTTTAAAACTCAGCGCACCAACATGAAGTGTCGGTTTCACGCGCGTTTTGATTTTTGGCTGGTCTTGTGAGGCTGATGCAACAGTGCTCAACAGAACAAGTGCTCCGCCGAGAAGCGAAGTGATGTGACGGGTCATGATGTGTCCTCCTGATTGAATATTATGGAGGTTGTCCGCACAACAAAAATCAACTGTATGAATAGTAGAAAGTGATTTTGTGAATGAAGCAGTCTGGGCCTGACCGTTGAGTCATCGCGCGCAAATGCATATTCATGAAAATATTTTTATTTCTATTTGGAGGCGTTGATCGTCGGTTTATCTTGTTTTGGGCTTGTAACGTGCTTTCAAGCAGATATGAATGGCATCTGGAGTGACATTCATCGTCGTGGGAGATGCGATTTTGAAAAATATAAAAAAATATTCATTGTTGATATTGCCTCTTTTTTGAGATGAGCTGGTGAGCGATGTCCAGTTTTCATTTTCTTGCGTTTCGCCCATCAATGTATGGGCCATTGTGATGATGACACAAGTGAGCACCCTATGAACCGTATTCGTAAGCTTGACCATCTTCTCTCGCGTCTTCGGGAGCGGGTCTTTTTATCACTTGATTGTCAGGTGCCGCTGTTTTTTCGGGAAGCCTCATCTGTGGAGCGGGGCACAGTTGTGACTGAAAATCGTGAGGCGTGGGTGCCAGTCTCGCGTGATCTGGTTTGGGGCGAGTCAGACGGCTATTATTGGTTTGGTGGCTCGGTCACCCTGCCGCCGGAGGTTGCGGGATTTCGGATTGTCTGCCGGGTGGAGGCGGCGTTTGGTTCGGTGATGGGACGATGTGATCCGCAATGTCTGGTCCGCATCAATGGGAAGATCGCTCAGGGTGTCGATGGCAATCATCGTGAGTTTCTGCTGACCAACAGCAGTCAGGCAGGCGAGCGGTTTGATGTTTTGATTGAGGCTGGAACGATTGAAGATCGGCGGCAACTGGGCTTTGCGCTGCAATTGCAGGTGCATGATCTGGAGGTGGAAGACCTCTATTATGATCTGCGTGTGCCGCTGGATGTGGCACGCCTGCTGAAAGACGATGATCCGCGTCGGCATTTCATTCTGGGCAGGCTCAGTGCTGCGGTGGATGTGCTGGATTTGCGCCCGGGTGATGATGCGCGTTTTCGCGCCTCGGTGGCGGCTGCGCGTCAGGTCGCGGCAGCGATTTATGAGGCGCAGGATTTTGAAGAAAAGCCGGTGATTGTGGCCACCGGCCACACCCATATTGACGTGGCGTGGCTTTGGCGGGTGCGCGAGACGCGGCAGAAAATGGCCCGCTCCATGGCCACAGCTTTGTCACTGATGCAGGATTTTCCCGATTATCAGTTTATGTATAACCAATGCGTGCTGCTGGATTATCTGCGCGAGGATTATCCCGAACTGTTCAGCCGCATTGAAGCCGAGGTCAAGGCCGGCCGATTTGAGATTGAAGGGGCGCTGTGGCTGGAGCCTGATGTGAATATCACCGGCGGCGAGGCGCTGGTGCGGCATATTCTCTATGGGGTGCGCTATCACCAGCAGACATTTGATGTGCGTCCGCGGATGATCTGGTTGCCGGATACCTTTGGTTATTCCGCCGCTTTGCCGCAGTTGATGGCCAAGTCCGGGCTGGACAGTTTCGTCACCCACAAACTGTCGTGGAACGATACCAACCGGATGCCCAACGAGACGATGTTCTGGCAGGGCATTGATGGATCGAAAGTGGTGGCTTACTTTCTGACCACGCAATCCTATGATTCCAACAGTTTCAACACCACCTATTGCCCCAATCTCAAGCCCACGCATGTGATGGGAACATGGCGGCGCCATGGCCAGCAGCATTTAAATTCCGAGCTGTTTCTGGTCTATGGCCATGGTGATGGTGGTGGTGGACCGACCCGCGAAATGCTGCACAATATTCGCCGGATGGAGCGCGGTATTCCCGGCTGCCCAACCGTGAAACACGCGCCGATGCGGCCCTTCTTTGAGGGCCTGATTGAGCGGATGCAGACCAATCCGGAGCGCTATCCGGTATGGGTGGGTGAGCTTTATGCCGAATTCCATCGCGGCACCCTGACCTCGGTTGCCAAAAACAAGCGCCATAACCGCAAGGCCGAAATTGAACTGCGCGAATTGGAAACGCTGGCGGTCATGGCGCAACTCAATGCGGGGGTGAGTTATCCGGTGCAGGCAATCCGGGAGCTTTGGGATATTGTGATGTTGAACCAGTTTCACGATATTCTGCCGGGATCATCGATTGGTGCCGTTTATGATGATAGTGATGCTGATTATGCCCGCTTCTTTGCCAAGGCCCGTGCGCTCAGGCAGGACATGATGTCAGCTTTGGCTTTGCCTGCGAATGTGGCGGTGTTGAATGCGACGGCACGATCGCGGGGTGGGGTGATTGTTCACGAGCAGAGCTTTGCGCCAGAGAGGGAGCAGGCTCTTGTGGGTGCGGATGGGAAGACACGATTTGCGGCCTTGATGGGTGAGGCTGCGCCGATGGCTCTCTCCGTTCCGGCTTTGATGGCGGTTCCAGAAGGAGAGGCGCTTGAGGTCTCCACGCAGGTTTTGAGCAATGGATTTGTATCCGCGCAATTTGATGCGGTTGGGCGCATCACGGCATTGGTGGATAGAAAAACGGGCCGTAATCTTCTGTCAAAGGGGGCTGTGGCCAACCATTTGCAGGCTTTCCGCGATATGCCAGCCCAGTTTGATGCCTGGGATATTGATGGGGATTTCGAAGATCAGGTTTTCGAGATTGATCAGCTTGTGCGTGCCGAGGTGGTGGAAACGGGACCTGTGCGGGCTGCCATCCGGTTTGAGTGGGCCTATGAAAGCTCAACGATTGTGCAGGTCGTGTCACTGACGGTTGGTGCGCGCCAGTTGGAGATTGACACCTTTATTGACTGGCATGAGCACAATACGCTGGTGAAGGCGGCTTTCCCGCTGGCCATTCAGACGGCAGCAGTGGACGCTGAAATTCAGTTTGGCCATGTCAAGCGTGCCACGCACCGCAATACATCGTGGGATGCGGCCCGGTTTGAATGTTCCATGCAGCGCTGGGTGGATGTCAGCGAGCCGGATTTCGGTGTCGCCCTGCTGAATGATTGCAAATATGGCTATGATGCCAAAGGCACCGATATTCGTCTGACCTTGCTACGGTCTCCCACCTATCCGTGGCCGCAGGCCGATCAGGGTGAACATCATGTCCGCTACGCGCTGTTTATTCACGATGGCGATAAACATGCGGTTCATGAGGCGGCAGAGGATTTTAACATGCCACTTCGGCTCTTGTACGCCACTGCCAGCAGCGTGGCTGCTTTGCCCTCATCGCTTGTTGAGGTGAAAACCAGAGGCGTCGCTTTGGAAGCCGTGAAGCGGGCCGAGGACGATGATGGGGTGATTATCCGTCTGTGGGAAACAACGGGCACGCGCCGCCATGCCACAGTGGTTCTGGATGGGCGTTTCAAACAGGCAAAGATTGTTGATCTGCTGGAAGAGGGCGGGCAGACATTGGCCATGGATGCGGAGGGGCTGGAGCTGACGTTTATGCCGTTTGAGGTGATCACGTTGAAGGTGTCGCAATAGTGGCGAGCATTCAACGCTGCTGTTGATGTTGTAAAACCCCTCCCCACCATCCCCACAAGGGGGGAGGGGTCTTTTTAGACGCGGGTTTGCGCACAAAAGTCCGGGGAGGGGAGCGCGAAATGCAGGATTATCAGGATTTTCACCACATCATCGATCAGTTTCCCGAGGGAGAAAAATCCTTCATTGAGATTCCCTTTGAGGTGGGAGCGGAGATTGAGCGGATTGATGTCAGCTATCATTTTCCCTTCGGCGGTGGCGGCAGCGTGATTGATCTGGGGGTTGCCCAGCATGGTCGGATGCGCGGCTGGACGGGGGCCGAGCGTGGCCACATAACGCTGGAAGCAGACCGGGCCACGCCGGGGTATGACACTGGCCCTTTGCCGGGGGCGTGGCATGTGGTGCTGGGCATTGTCAAGATTGGGCCTGACTGCAAGGTGGATCTGCACATTCGCCTCACGCCAAAGCGCTCGCGCTGGTTGGTGGGTGAGCTGCACAGCCACTCGGAACATTCCGATGGCGGGGTGACGGTGTTGGATGCGATCTATCGCGCGCGCGGTTCACGACTGGATTTTATGGCGATTACGGATCACAATACGGTGTCGCAAAATGTCATCTGTCCCGATGATCCGGGCATATTGGTCATTCCGGCCATGGAGTTGACCTCGTTTTATGGTCACACCAATTTTCTGGGGCTTCAGCGTCCCTTGGAGGATTGGCGCTGCCGGTCTCCTCAGGATGTGGCGGATAAAATGCAGGAGGCCCGCAGCAAAGGGGCAACGATTGTCATCAACCATCCGTTTCAGAATTCGGCAGGTGGGCGCTGGCAATCGGGCTTTGATGTGGCTTTCGATGCTTTTGAAATCTGGAACGGCAATTGGTCTGTGATGAATGCTCAAGGGCTGGCTTTCTGGCAGGACTTGCTGGTCTCCGGTCGCCGCATTCCAGCCACTGGCGGGAGTGATTTTCATCTGAAAAATCGCCGTCGTCATGGCTATCCAGCCAATCGGCTGTATGCCGATGGAGGCTCGATTGGCGATATTCTCAAGGCGGTGCGTGATGGACGCAATGTTGTGACCTTTGCGCCCGATGCCACCATGGTGAAACCATTGGCAGACAACAGCCCGGTCTTTGGTGATCGCGTGGCCGTTGGAACGCCTTTGACGCTCGGCTTCACCGGGCTTGTGGCGGGTGATGAAATCCGCGCTGTGACTGAGGCCGGTGTTGCGCAGACCCACGTGGCAAAACACAGCGAATGGACGCTGGATCGGGCATTTTCCGGTCGCTTTCTGCGCTTTGAGGTCTGGCGCGGGCATGAGCCTGTCCTGTTGACCAATCCCTTCTATGGGGAAACATGATTGCGTTCAATCGTGCAAATTTGAATGAAAATATTTTTGTTCTTGATTTTTAGAGGCTGATCTAGGAGCGTGTCTTTAGGAGTGGTTTCGTTGCTCAGTGGAGAGTGCAACGAAGTTGGAGTGAGGAGGGAACTTTGAAGATCAATAAAAATATTTTTATGGCATCTGTTGCTTTGGCGCTGATCGGCATGGGCGCATCGGCCGCTTTCGCATTCCAGCAGTCACCGATGCTGGAGGCTGAGGTCAAGGCAGGCAAGCTGCCGCCTGTTGATCAGCGTTTGCCCGCGCACCCACGGGTGCTGGATGTGGAAAATATCGGTAAGTTTGGCGGCACATGGCACCGTGCCTATAAGGGGCCGGGCGACCGCTGGGGACCAACCAAGCTTCTGGAAGAGCGGGCTGTCAAATTCTTTCAGGGTCAGGATGGCAAGCTCAAACTGATTCCGACCTTTATTGACAGCTACAGCATGAGCGCCGATGGCAAGGAATTTACCTTCACGCTGCTGGATGGGTTGAAGTGGTCGGATGGCGTGCCGGTGACCACGGATGATGTGAAATTCTGGTATGAAGATGTCTTTATGAACAAGGACATCGTGCCGACCATTGATACGCTCTATGCGCCGGGCGGCAAGCCGCTGGAGGTGGAGATTGTTGACGGGCGCACGTTCAAGGTCAGGTTTGCGCAGCCCTATGTGTATTTCCTCACCATTCTGGCCAAGGATTCCACCGGAGAGCCAAGTCTGGATCGTGCATCTTTTATCATGCCGAAGCATTATCTGAAGAATTTCATGCCCAAATATGCTGATAAGGCAGTGCTGGATAAGGTTGTGGCGCAAAAGGGCGTTAAAAAATGGTCGGACCTGTGGGGTTCCTCCGGTCCGATCACCGCATGGAACCAGAATCCGGATCTGCCGGTGATTACGCCATGGAAAATTGTCACACCGCCACCTGCCAATGTGATGGTGATGGAGCGCAATCCTTATTACTACATGGTCGACAAGGCGGGCAATCAGTTGCCTTATATCGACCGGATTGAACACAAGCTGTTCGATGGGCAGGAAAATTTCAACCTGATGGTTGTTCAGGGCCAGATCGACATGCAGGCGCGCTATACGTTCAATGGCGATTTCACCTTTTACAAGGAAAACGAAAAGCGCGGCGATTACAAGGTTCTGAAATGGACCAATTCTGAAACCTGGTCGTTGATTCCCAATCTGACCACCAAGAATGCAACACTGGCCGCGCTCTATGCCAATGTCGATTTTCGCCATGCTTTGAGCATTGGTATTGATCGGGATACGATCAATGAACTGGCCCAGGCCGGTCTTGGCAAGCCCCGCTCGGCCTCGCCGGTGAAAGGCTCTCCTTATTACAGCGAGGAGCTGGAAAAACACTGGGCAGAGCATGACCCGGACAAGGCCAATGAACTGTTGGACAAGGTGGGCCTGACGCAGCGTGATGCCGATGGTTTTCGTCTGGGCGCAGACGGCAAGCGTGTTTCCATTGTGGTTGAAACCAGTCTGGATTCCTTTTCCAACACATTGGAAATGATCCGCGATAACTGGCGTGAAATTGGTGTGGAGCTGCTGCCGCGTGTGATCGACCGCACCCAGTTTGATGCCAATCGTGACAACAATGATTTCCAGATGCAATATACGTCGTTTGACCGGCTTTCCATTGTGCCATCCGATCCGCGCCTGATGCTGGGTGATGATGGTTACGGTGAGAAATATTACACCTGGTATCAAACCAAGGGGGCATCTGGTCTTGAGCCGCCGCAGGATTCCCCCATCCGCAGCCTGTGGGCCGATTGGGACAAGGCAGCAGGGGCAGGGTCGCTGGAAGAGGCGGATCAAGCCGTCAATAACATGATCCGCACCTTTGTTGAACAGGGCTATGTCATTGGTCTGGTTGGTGAAACACCTGCCTTGGTGATTGCGAAAAACACTCTTAAAAATGTGCGTGGCGACCTCATCAACGATGATGTGACCCGAGGTGAAGGTCTGGCCTATCCGGCGCAGTTTTATATCGACAAGTGATCAAACCGAAGACATGAAGGCTTGAGAAGAACCTTTGAGCCTTCGTTTCCGGCTTGCGCAGATGCAGCATTTCCATCGTATGAATTTTGAAACTGGAGCCCGGAGGAGGAGCCATGATCAATCTGATTGTCAGACGGATCCTGTGGGCCATACCCACATTGATCTTCGTGTCCATTTTGTCCTTTGTCATCATCCAGCTGCCGCCGGGTGATTATGTCACCGCCTATGTGGCGCAGTTGCGCCATGGGGGTGAATATATCAGCGATGTTCAGGAAGCCGTTTTGCGCGAGCAATTCGGGCTGAATGATCCGATTCTGGTGCAATACTGGCGCTGGATCAGCGCCATTGTGCTGCATGGCGATTTTGGGCGTTCACTGGAATGGAACATGGATGTCAAGGACATGATCTGGGACCGCCTTGGTCTGACGCTGGCGATCTCAACCCTGTCCATGGTGTTCACGTGGATTATCGCTATTCCCATTGGCGTCTATTCGGCCATCCGGCAATATTCGGTGCTGGATTACATTTTCACCGTTTTTGGCTTTGTCGGCAAAGGTATTCCAGAATTTCTGCTGGCGCTGATTTTGATGTGGCTGAGCTTCACCTATTTCAATCTGGATGTCGGCGGGCTGTTTTCACCGCAATATGCCACGGCACCCTGGTCCTGGGATCGGGTGGTCAATCTGCTGTCGCATCTATGGGTTCCTGTTGTGGTTCTGGGCGTCAGCAGCACCGCCGGGCTGATCCGGGTGATGCGCGCCAATATGCTGGATGAGATTGGCAAGCCCTATGTGGAAACCGCCTATGCGCAGGGCATGACAGAGCGTCAGGTGGTCTGGCGCTACCCCGTGCGCATTGCCCTCAACCCGTTTATCTCCACAGTTGGCTGGGCGCTGCCCGCCCTGTTTTCCGGCGATATTATTGCAGCGGTGGTGCTCAATCTGCCCACCACCGGCCCCTTGCTTTTAAAAGCGCTTCAGATGCAGGATATGTATCTGGCAGGCAGCTTCATCCTCATTCTCAGCGTGTTCACTGTGATTGGCACAATGTTATCCGACATTCTGCTGGCATGGTCAGACCCGCGCATTCGCTTTTCGTGAGGTATCCATGACTGATCTGGCCCCCGGTTCTGCTGCTTTCGCGCAAGACATCAGTGCGAGCGCACAGACAAAAGATGAAGTGCTGTTTACGGCCAAGCCATGGACGCTGATCTGGTGGCGCTTCAAGAAACACAAGCTGGCTCTGGTGTCGCTGTTTTTCCTGGGCTTCTGTTGTCTCATCACTCTGTTTGCTGACTTCGTTTCGCCTTATGATCCGGGGGACATCAACAAGCTCAACACGTTTGTGCCGCCAACACGTCTTCACCTCATTCATGAGGGCAGTCTTCAACGCCCGTTTATCTACGGGTTGAAACGCAGCCGTGATCCGGAAACGGCACGGGTGATTTATGTCGAAGACAGCGCCAAGCCGCTGCCGGTGCGATTTTTCACCAAGGGGGATGCCTATCATCTGCTCGGGCTTTTCCCCACCCAAATCCATCTGTTTGGGGTTGATGGCACCAAACAGAAGATCAATCTGCTGGGTACGGATTCCCTTGGACGCGATCTGTTCTCGCGCATTCTCCATGGTGCCCGCGTTACCCTTTCGGCTGGCCTGATTGGCGTTGCCTTTGCCTTTTTCATCGGCATTTTCATGGGGGCGGTGTCGGGTTATTATGGCGGTGCCATTGATGGGATGATCCAGCGGTTGATGGAATTTATCCGTTCCATTCCCACCATTCCGTTGTGGATGGGGCTTGCGGCAGCGCTTCCTATCGCCTGGGATCCGCTGCTGGTCTATGTGCTGATCACCATCATTTTGGCGCTGATTGGCTGGACCAGCTTGGCGCGCGTGGTGCGGGGTCGGTTTTTCTCTTTGAAAACAGAGGATTATATTCTGGCAGCCCGTCTCTCAGGTGCCAGCGAATATCGCATTGTCACCAAACACATGCTGCCCGCCATGACCAGCCATATCATTGCCGCAACCACTTTGGCGGTGCCGGAGATGATTTTGGGCGAAACGGCGCTGAGCTTCTTAGGGCTCGGGCTTCGCCCGCCGGTGGTGTCGTGGGGCGTGCTGCTTCAGGATGCGCAAAATCTGCGCTCGATTGCGCTGGCACCATGGCTACTGGCACCCGGTGTTGCCATCATTCTCGTTGTTCTCGCCTTCAACTTCCTCGGCGACGGTCTGCGCGATGCAGCCGATCCCTACGGCCATTGATGGGGATTAAGGAAACCATGATCCATTCTCATTCTTCCATGCCACCTGAACGTATTCTGCAACTCAACGACGTTGGCGTGCATTTTCCCACGCGCGACGGTCTGGTCAAAGCGGTGAACGGCGTGTCCTATCACGTCAATCGGGGGGAAGTGCTAGGCATTGTCGGCGAAAGCGGCTCTGGCAAATCTGTGACTGCGCGCTCGATCATGCGGCTCTTGCCCAAAAATGCCGTCGATGCCGGTGGCTCGGTACAGTTTCGGAATCGTCTGGGGCAGGAGATTGTTCTGTCCGAACAGGAAAAGCTCGGCAAGACGATGCGCGATTTGCGGGGTGGCGATATTGGCATGGTGTTTCAGGAGCCAATGACGGCGCTGTCGCCGGTGCACACCATCGGCACCCAGATCATGCGTACAGTGATGTTGCATCAAAAAGTCTCGAAAGCGCAGGCCCGCCAACGGGCGATAGAGCTGCTGACCAAGGTGCAAATGCCACGCCCTCAGGAGATTGTCGATAATTACCCCCATCATCTGTCGGGCGGTATGCGCCAGCGGGCGATGATTGCGCTGGCGCTGGCCTGTGATCCCTGTCTGTTGATTGCCGATGAGCCGACCACGGCGCTGGATGTGACCACGGAGGCACAAATTCTGGAGCTGCTGAAATCGCTGCAACAGGAGATGAACATGGCCATTGTCTTCATCACCCATAATTTTGGCGTGGTGGCGGACATCGCCGACCGAATTGCGGTGATGTATCTTGGCCGTGTTGTGGAAACCGGCACGGTGGACGAGATTTTCTACGCGCCGAAACATCCCTATACGCAGGCACTGCTGGCCTCCATTCCGCGTCTGGGCAAAAGCCATGGTAAGCGTTTGCGCACCATTTCCGGCATGGTGCCGGACCCCTATAATGTGCCCTCAGGCTGTTCTTTTCATCCGCGCTGCGAGCGGGTGGTGGCGGGCGTGTGCGATATGCGCACGCCGGATGTGGTTCATTATGACAGTGGACAGATGGCCCGCTGTCATTTTCCCGGAACGGACCTGCCAAAATCACTGGTGGAGGCTGCCCAATGACGATGACGCCCATGACTTTGGCTTCGCACAATACGCTTTCCATGAACGAAGACATATTGCTTTCCATCCGTGAGGCGCGCAAACATTTCCCGATTTACAAGGGCTGGCGACGCAAACAGGTTGGCAGCATCAAAGCGGTTGACGACATCAGCTTTGACATCAAAAAAGGCGAGACCTTTGGCCTTGTGGGTGAAAGCGGTTCTGGAAAATCGTCGATCGCCCGGTTGATTCTGCGGGCCTATGATGTCAGCGGCGGCTCCATCCTGTTTCGGCGTGGCGATGGCTCGGTGCTGGATATAACCGCGCTGAATGATTTTGAAATGCGCGACATTCGCCGTGAAATGCAGATGATCTTTCAAGACCCCTATTCCTCGCTCAATCCGCGCATGCGGCTTTTGGATCTGGTGGGTGAACCGCTGGTGATTCACGGCTGGGGAACACCTGCTGAAATCCGCGATCGGGTGGCCGAACTTTTGGGGCTGGTGGGCCTGCGTCCCGAATATGTGATGCGCTATCCCCATGCGTTTTCCGGCGGGCAACGGCAGCGCATCGGCATTGCCCGGGCGCTGGCGCTGAACCCCAGTTTTATCGCCGCCGATGAAGCGGTGTCGGCGCTGGACGTGTCGGTGGCGGCGCAAAACATCAATCTGATGCAGGATTTGCAGGAAAAATTTGGCCTGACCTATCTGTTTATCACCCATGATCTGGGCATGGTGGAGCATATTTCGGACCGGGTCGGGGTGATGTATCTGGGTCGGCTGATGGAAGTGGGGCCAACGGCAGAGATGTTTGCAAAGCCCCTGCATCCTTACACGGAAGCGCTGCTGGCGGCGGTGCCGCAACCGGACCCGCGCGGCAATCGTCTGCGCAAGCGGGTGCCGTTAAAGGGTGAAATTGCCGACGCCATGAACGTGCCCACCGGCTGCGCCTTTCATCCCCGCTGTCCTTACGCCGATCAAACATGTCGCAGTGAGGTGCCAGCGTTGCGCAATGTGGCAGGTGGGCGGCAAGTACGCTGTCATTTTGCCGAAAAGCTTGATCTCACAGGTGTTGTTGCATCGTAAGATGGTGGTGAACACGGATACCAATGCCCTTGTCGCAGGGGGGCATTTTTGCGCCAAATACTTTTATCGTTGATCACTGCAAGCCTATTGACT
Organism: Gillisella vitis; assembly: GCF_014204625.1. Lineage (GTDB taxonomy): Bacteria > Pseudomonadota > Alphaproteobacteria > Rhizobiales > Rhizobiaceae > Allorhizobium > Allorhizobium vitis_F. The sequence continues at coordinate 14,739 of NZ_JACHLU010000020.1, forward strand.
ATCGAAGGTGCTGATCTCTTTGATTGGAACGGGGCGCGGTACCGGCGGTGATTTATATTTGTTATGGCGTCACGAAGTCGGCCAGTACATTTCTCTATCAATTGATGGAGGAAATTTTGCTGATTTCCGGGCAAACCGTTTGCCGGATCGAGCGACCGGACCGTAGCAACCTGCAAAACTATTATGATCGCATAACGGGACCATTGATCGAGCGGATTGAAGATAGCGCGCGTGGCCGGGCTGTTGTCTTGAAGACCCATGGGCCGCTTTTGCCCGACACCGCGCAACTGATTGCGCATGGTCGGGTCAAAGCCGTCGCCTCCATTCGTGACCCGCGCGAGATGGCACTGTCCATGATGGACAATGGTCGGCGCGCACGAAAGCTTGGCGTTCTGGCTTTTTCTGAAATTGTCGAGGTTGCCGATACATTGCCCTCGATTGACGTGCAGCTGAATTATTTCAGGGCATGGGCAGCCGTTCCCCAAGTTGAGGTCTTCGCCTATAACGACATATGTTTTGCAACGGATGTGGTTGTCGCAAGGTTATGCCGGCAGATCGGGGTTGATGTGAACTGCGACCATGTTTTGCGGCCGTTTCAAAATGGTCGGCTGATTGGCGAGATAAATCGTGCCATGCCGCGCCGCTACACAGAGATGAGCGATGCGGTGCAGGAGGTTTTCTTGCAGCGTTACGCCGGATTCTATGGAGAAACGGATCTGCGGGAAGCTGCCATTGAGAGTGGTGTTGGTGTGGAGGCCGGAAACCGCGGCGTTTTCTCTCATCGTGTGGGAAATGCGCTTCGTCTTGTGCGGCGGCTTTTCCTCACCCGGAGCCTTGGTGTTATCCCGTCGGATGACCATGTCTGATTTGAGTGGCGGTTCGTGGTGGCCGTTCGTGCGCTTGTCACCAATGCACCTGTGAGATTGTCAGGCATTGGATGGTTGACGAGGCAAAGAGCCATGAACGGGACCGAAATTACGGTCATATAATCATTACGGTGCGATATATTTTATCTGTTTTCCCATCACATTGATGGGATTCATTGAAATTTTGCCCTGCTTTTGTGCATTGCACCTTTGCGCGTGCGTTGAGACTGCATATATTCTATATCCTTGAACAGACGACTCGCGTGTTGTCTGACACCGCTTTGTGGGCCGCGTGAATAGCTGACGATGGATAAAAGTCTTCTCCGTTACATTTGGCGGCACACGCGCAAACAGCAGATCTGGGTGCTGGCGATTGTTGTCATTTCCATGCTGCCCTATTTTCTGGCATTTGATTTGCCAAAACGCATCATCAACGGGCCTATTCAAGGGGCTGGTTTTGAAGAGCCTGATGCACGTCAGGCGTTTATGGCGTTTGAGCAGAAACTGCCACTGAGCGATTGGTCTTTGAGTTTCGACGGTATTCCGCTTGACCGCCTGTCGAGTCTGATGGCGCTCAGCGGTGTTTTCCTGCTGTTGGTGGTGATCAATGGTTTGTTTAAATTCTACATCAATACGTATAAGGGCCGCCTGGGTGAGCGGCTGTTGCGGCGCATCCGCTATGAGCTGGTCGATCGGATTTTGCGGTTTCCACCGAGCTATGTGAAGCAGGTGCATTCTTCCGAGCTATCGACCATTGTGCGTGACGAGGTGGAACCGTTTGGTGGATTCACCGGCGATGCCTTTGTGCAGCCTACCTTGCTGGGTGGTCAGGCGATTGCGGCCCTGAGCTTCATTTTTTTACAAAGCCTGTCACTTGGCATGATCGCAGGCGTGATGGTTGCGTTGCAGGTTGGCATTATTCCGAAAATGCGCAGGCGTCTGATCGATCTTGGACGCAGACGCCAGATTACGGCACGCCATTTTGCCGGTCGGGTGGGTGAAATTGTTGACGGCGTGGGGGCAATTCACGCTTATGACACATCCAATTATGAGCGTGCCGATATTTCGCGGCGGCTGGGCCTGATTTACAAAATCAGATACGATCTCTATCGGTGGAAGTTTTTTGTCAAATTTTTCAATAACTTCCTGTCTCAAGTGACGCCCTTCCTGTTCTATTCGATTGGCGGTTATTTTGCCCTGAAGGGCAGCCTTGATGTTGGACAGCTTGTTGCGGTCATCAATGCCTACAAGGATCTGCCGGGGCCTTTGAAGGAGTTGATTGACTGGGATCAGTCGCGCCAGGATGTGCAGGTCAAATATGAGCAGGTTCTGGAGCAGTTTGAACCGCAGTTCATGATTGATCCGGCGTTGCAGGCTGTGGCACTGGCAACACGCAATGGTCATGTTGGGCTGTTGCAGGCGCAAAATGTGACCTTGCTGGATGGCAGCGGGGCGAAAGGTGTCGATAACGTCAGCCTGAAGCTGGGACCGGGTGAAACCGTTGCCGTGATTGACAATCATGGCGGCGGCGGTGAATTGCTGGCAGAAGCATTCGGACGTCTGAACTGGCCGGCATCCGGCAAAATTACCGTTGGTGATGTCGATATTCTCGAATTGCCGGACTCTGTCGTTGGTCGTGCGATGTCTTATGTTTCTGCCGACGGGTATTTTTTTCATGCCAGTTTGAAGGACAATCTGATCTATGGGCTGAAACATGCCCCCACCAATTCCGTCAACTATACCGGACGGGAGGCGGCGCAGAGACGCTGGGATGTGCGGGAAGCGCAACTGGTTGACAATAGTGATCTTGATCTGAATGCGGACTGGCTTGATCGACGGGCAACGTCAGTGCTGAATGGCAGGCCCGGCGATCTGCGGGATTCCATTATCGGTGCGCTCGATGCCGTGCAGCTTACCCATGATGTGCTGGAACTGGCGTTGCATTCGATTGTCGATCCGGTTGAATATCCGGATTTGACGGAGCGGGTGGTTGAGCTGCGTCTGGCTTTGCGCGAGGAGCTGCGAAGCCTCGGAATGTCCAACCTTGTGGTTCATTTCGATCCCAGCAGCTATAATGTTGAGGCGACAGTGGGGGAAAACCTGCTGTTTGGCACGCTGCGGCCAGTGGCTGATATGCCGGTGCTTGCCCATCAGAGTGATTATTTTTATGCCGTTCTGGAGCGGGCTGGTCTTCTCAGCCTGTTTTATGAAATGGGCTTCATGATTGCTGAAAACCTGGTTGAAATCTTTGGTGGCCTGCCCCCGGAACATCCGTTCTTCCAGCAGCTGGATGTGCTGACGGCGGATGATGTGGTGTCTTATCAGCAGATTTTGCAACGTCTGCAAGGTCGCAACAAGCCATCGCCCAGCGAGGAAGAGCAGCGGGCCATGATTCGGCTCAGCTTTAATTATGTGGAGCCACGCTATCGTCTTGGTGTTCTGACTGATGAGGTCATGGACCGGATTGTCAGCTCGCGTGATCAGTTTCATGATAATCTGTCGCCAGACCTGCGCAATAGTATCGAGCGCTACGATCCTCACCGCTACATGGCATCGGCGACATTACGGGAAAACATCATTTTTGGAAAACTGATACACCGTAATCCGGATGCGCTGTCGAAATTTCGCGCCATTGCGCAACGGCTTTCGCTTCAGAAAGGTCTTTCCGACCGCTTTCTGGCCCTTGGGCTGGAGTTTGATGTGGGAAGCGGCGGCCGTCGGCTGACGATTGCCCAGCGCCATAAGCTGAATCTGGCGCGCGCCCTTGTGCGGCGCTGTGATTATTATATCTTTAACAAGCCGCTTCCGGGTCTCGATCGCCGCGCACAGGAAGAAATTGTGCGGGATGTGCTTGCATTTTTGCAACAGCAGGACAATGATCCGACAATAATGTGGGTGTTATCGAACACGTCATTGTCAAAAAACTTTGATCGTGTTGTGATATTCGACGGCGGATCAGTGGTCGCGGACGGATCGTTCGAGACTCTTGATAAAGAAAGTGATATATTCAAGACGTTGGTGGCATAGGTTTTCATGTCACCTGCACAGAGGAGCTGGTGGCAAGCATGTTACTGAGAGACGAAGTGCAGCTATTGCGGAACGTGCCTTACTTCAAGCATGTCGATCCATGCAAATTGAAGTTGCTGGCGTTCGCTTCGCAACGCGTAACTTATGATTGCGGCGAAGAGCTGTTTCATCAGGGCGACAGTGGCGATGCGGCCTATGTCATCCTGTGCGGCAGTGTTGATCTTCTTGGCGAGTTTCCCGGTGGCGAGACAAAGCTGGGGGAAGCCAAATGCCAGTCTATCATTGGTGAAATGTCTTTGCTGTGCGACGGCCCCAGAACTGTTACAGCGCGGGCAACCACTCCAGTTGACGCTTTGCGTATCGGCAAGGAATGCTTGTCAAAAGTCATGTCTGACAGTCCTCGCATGGGTCTTGAAATTAGCCGTGCCCTGGCAGAACGTTTGAGATCCGCAACCTCTGAGCTGGATAACAGCCGCATGAAACATGTTGATCCCGTCTGATCAATGTTGTTTGAATGCTGTTTTCGACTTTTGTAAGGCGTCGACGCAAGATATTGCGTCACAGCGATCAGGCGATACGGCGGTAGAGAAAATATCGATCTTTTTCAATGTGCGGCAGCATCGGCAGCGCCTCAAGCATCTTGTGGCTTAATGGCAGACCGCACAGGGCAATTCCCTCAGCCGCCAGCATTCCTGCAACCATATCCGGCAGCCATGTGAGTGTGACCGCATCCTTGTCCGGGTAGCCGGTACCAATGTCGGCATGGACCATAGCTGCACCACAGCCAATGAAATCCTGACCTTTTTCGGCAATTTCTCCCAGAACCAGATCATTCCCCTCCGGGATGGAGCTTTTATGCGCGCCCAGTTGGCGATCAAACGCGACAATGCGATGCTGTGGGAAATTTTCGCGCAAATGGCTATAGGTGCGGCCATTGCCAAGGCCAACTTCCAGAATCGGCCCACTCGGCAGCGGATAAACATCCCGAATGTGATTGAGCAAATCGCGCTGTGCGCTCATGCGGTTGATAAAGCTGTCGAGACGGCTCATGGTTTCAAGCCTTTATAACGGTTTGGCCTGCAATCTGGCGGCGGGCAAAGGTGTTGCGGGTATCAATGATCAGCGGGCACCAATCGGCCAGCGATTGATAATCAACGGTGTCATGGTCGGTGGCAATCAGCACGGCATCGAAGGATGAGAGGGTTTCCTGATCCCAGTCAATGCTGCGCCGCCCTTTGAGGTGGCTGTATTCGCGTGTCTTCGGAATCTCCGCAATGAAGGGGTCGAAATAGCAAACCTCGGCACCGCGTTCCAGAATAAGCTCCATCAGGCGCAAGGAAGGGCTTTCCCGAATGTCGGGCACGTTTTTCTTATAGGCCAGCCCGATGATCAGCACGCGCGAGCGGCTGAGCGCCTTGCCAGCCTTGCGGTCCAGCGCTTCGGCCAGTTTTTCCACCACATAATGGGGCATGGCGGTGTTGATTTCGCCTGCCAGCTCGATGAAGCGGGTTGGCTGGTCAAATTCGCGCGATTTCCACGTGAGGTAGAAGGGGTCGATTGGAATGCAATGGCCGCCAAGGCCGGGGCCGGGGTAAAATGGCATATAGCCAAACGGCTTGGTTTTGGCAGCATCAATCACTTCCCACACATCAATGCCCATGGCATCGTAAACCAGCTTCAACTCGTTGACGAGGGCGATATTGACCGCGCGGAAGATGTTTTCGGTCAATTTCACCGCTTCTGCGGTGGCGGTAGAGGATACGGGCACAATGGTTTTGACCACCGCCCCATAAAACGCGGCCATCATTGCCGATGCATCAGGCCCGTCCCCGGCAATGACCTTGGGAATGGTGGAGGTTTCGAACTCTCGATTGCCGGGATCTTCCCGCTCCGGTGAAAAGCCGAGGAAGAAATGCTCGCCTGCGCGCAATTCGGAGGTTTCCAGAATGGGCTTGACCACTTCATCGGTGGTGCCGGGATAGGTGGTGGATTCAAGCACGATCAACTGGCCGGGCCGCAGCGAGCGGGAAATCTGTCGACAGGTGTTTTCCACATAGGACAAATCGGGATCACGATGGCGTGTGAGCGGCGTTGGCACGCAGATGGCAATCACATCATAATCGGCCAGCTGCAAAAAATCGGTGGTGGCGCAGAAGCGCCCCGCGTCACATTCCGTCTTCAGAATATGATCCGGCACGGCTTCAATATAGCTTTTCCCAGCATCAATACTGTCAATTTTCGTCGCATCAATATCAAAGCCCATCACGGTAAACCCGGCGCGTGCTATGCTCATTGCCAGCGGCAAGCCCACGTAGCCAAGCCCGATCACGGCCGCTTTGGCGCGTCTGGACTGGATGGCTGAAAGCAATTCAGCGGCAATGGGATGATGAGACATGCGGGATCGTGCTCCGTGACACTTTATCGGATGTGTCTCAGTTGTCGTTGCCAAGCCCGGATGTCAAGGGTGGACCTTGGTGTTAGAGCGTCGTGCGTTTAATATGACCCTAATGGTGCTGAAAAATCACCGCGCCCTCTTGCATCGGCCATAAGACTGCGCACATTGCGCCCCATGAAGATTGCTTTTTATGCACCGTTGAAATCTCCCCGGCATCCTGTGCCCTCTGGTGATCGGTTGATGGCGCGGCTTTTGCTGCGGGCTTTGGGGATGGCCGGCCATGATGTGTCGGTTGCCTCGGAGCTTCGCAGTTTTCACGCGGCCTCCGAGACTGAAGTGCCGGGTCTGCGGCAGGCGGCGCTATCGGAGGTGGAGCGCCTGAGCGCGCTTTATCAGCAGCAGGGCAGGCCCGATATGTGGTTTTGCTATCATCCCTATTACAAGGCTCCCGATCTGATCGGGCCTGCCCTTTGCCAGCGGTTTGGCATGGCCTATGTTACGGCAGAAGCCTCCTATTCCAACCGGCGGAATCTGGGCGTCTGGGCCGGATTTCAGGCGCAATTGCTGGACAATGTCACATCGGCTGCCCTCAATCTGTGTTTTACAGGCCGTGATTTTCGTGGTCTTGAAGCGGCGGCACCGCAAGCGCGTCTTGCGCGCCTTTCCCCTTTCATTGATGCGGCACCGTTTCTTGCCCGCCAGCCACAGCCGCAGCCGGGCGTGATGGCAACCGTTGCCATGATGCGGCCGGGCGACAAGATGAGCAGCTACGACGCTCTTTCGCACGGACTGGCACAATTGAATGATCTGCCCTGGCGCTTGCGCGTGGTGGGCGATGGGCCGTGTCAAGCGCAGGTGCGGGCCCTGTTTTCGGCTTTTCCGCCAGAGCGGATCGACTGGCTGGGCGAGTTGCCGCCAGAGGCGGTGGCAGAGGTTTTGTCCACGGCCTCATTCTATGTGTGGCCCGGTCATGGCGAAGCCTATGGGCTGGCCTATCTCGAGGCGCAGGCAGCCGGATTGCCGGTGGTGGCCGAGGCGGTGGCAGGCGTGCCGGAAGTTGTTGTCTCTGGCGTGACCGGGGTGTTGACCCCGCCGGGCGATGCGGAGGCATTCGCCACGGCGATTGCCGAGATGCTGACCAATTCCGGCAAGCGCCAGACCATGGCGGAGGCGGCGCGCGCGCGGGTCATCCACCATCATCGGCTGGAGGCAGCCTCTCTTCGCCTGTCAGCCCTGTTATCAGAGGCATTGGAGACCCATCATGTCTGAACAGCGCTTGAAGCAACTGCTGGACGATTTGGCCGCGCAAGGACGCGAGGTGACGTTCTGGCTGCGCGATGACGACGCGGTGCAGCCAACGCCTGCGCTTGAACGCCTGCTGCAATTGACTGGCAGCTATCAGGTGCCGCTGACGCTTGCGGTGATTCCCCAGCATACCGGCACTGATCTGGCCATGCGGCTTGCGCGTGAGCCGGATGTCTGCGTTGCCGTTCATGGCTGGAGCCATGCCAATCATGCGGGGCCTGCGGAAAAAAAACAGGAGCTGGGGCCTCATCGGCCTGCGGATGGGGTGTTGGCGGAGCTGAAGGCCGGGTTTGATCGGCTGCAAACCCTGCATGGTGCAGCTTTTCTGCCCATGCTGGTGCCGCCGTGGAACCGGATTGATATGGCCTTGTTGCCACTCCTGCCGGGGCTTGGCTTTCGTGCCTTGTCAGTGTTTGGCCGCGAGAGAACTCCGTCTGCCTTGCCGCTGCTCAACACCCATGTGGATGTGATGGACTGGCATGGTACGGGCGGTGGGCGTGATGCGGATGTGTTGTTTGCCCAGATTGCCGACTGGCTGGAGCCGGATGCAGAACCATTGGCCGCGCTTGGTCTATTGACCCACCATCTGGTGCATGATGATGCCGTGTGGCGCTTTCTGGAACGCTTGTTTCAGCTCACCCATGCCCATGGTCGGTGCCGATGGGTGGCGGCAGAGACCTCTCTTGCCAGAGTTTGTCCGGGAAAAGTGGAACCCGGTTTTTCTGATCAGACAAACAAAAACAAAGAAATATAGAGTCTGTCCGGTTCAATCTCAGAGTACACGACGCGCGTATTTTTGGGCTTCGCACCCCCTCATCCGGCTGCCGCCACCGTCTCCCCGCAGGGGAGAAGACGGAAAGAACAGCAACGTTCACGGGTTCCTCGCCCCAGCGGGGAGAGGTCCGCCGAGCAAAGCGGAGGCGGGGTGAGGGGGAGCCAAGCACTCAAAGCTAAAATGTCGTGTACTCTGGTTCAATCTGAACCTGACAGACCCTCAACAATGATGATTACCAGGACTTCCAGCCGATCAGCAGGCCGCCATCATCTCGCATGGCGTCTGCACGGACTGTCTCAACCGCGGCAAAGGGCGCTTTGCGTTCCAGTGTTGCAGCGACAAACCGGGCGTCGGGCAGGCTGAAACTTGTGCCGCGAAACACCACCGTCATCAGCAACGGGCCGGTTGACCACCACGCGGGGGCATCGGGCAGAGCGGCCATGGCCTGTGGCATGGCCGCAATGATGCGGGTAAACACCGGGTGGCCGGGCGGGCTTGCCAGAAAGGAATTGGTCAGCAGCAAGCTGCCCACGCCGGTCTGGCGTGGAATGTCCTCTGCCAGTGCCGCGAGACCCGTCAAGGCCAGACAATCGGCAAAACTGATGTCATCGCGGGCCGGATACCAGTCGCAATCGAGATAAATTCCGCCAAAGCGCTCCAGAATCAGGTAGCGCGCCACATCCACCGCGCCCGGGTAATCGCCCCGCGCCAGCATCGCCTGAAAGCTTGGATGCTGGTCCATGCCCGCCGCATTCAAATCAGCCTCGCGCCACAGGCGATAGGTCAGGCCATGGCGGGCGCAATGTTCTGCCCAGGCCTCAGTTGCAGGCGGAAGCGCAAGAGAGCCAAGCCAGATCTGATGCAGGATGCGGGGAACCGGCTGCCGGTTCAACGCTGCCATGGTGCGGCGCTCCACGCTGTCGAAGTGAGAAAAGGCGAGCAGAACCGGCGGTGGGGGAACCAGCGTGTATTGCAGTGCAATGGTCTGGCTGCGGTCCTTTGCAATCTTGGCAAGCTTCAGATAGGCCGCATGTAATTTGCGCGGCAGGCCAAGCGCTGTGGCTGGCCCAAGTTCGGCACGGTCGAGCAAGGCGCGATCATGGGCCAGTCTGTCGAGACCTGCCCGCCCGGCCTCAATATCACCCTCGCGCGCCATCGTCAGACTGTCGTCAATCAGCCGGCGGCTTGTCTCTCTCGCGCTCATTTCATTGTTCACAACGCCTGCCTTACCTGTTTTTCGCCCGACATTACTTTCCGCATCAACGGTCTCTGTGCAATATGCGGATACATCATAAAATGATTCTCAAGTGATTGCTGTTTGAATCTGGTTTGGGCGATGCGGCTGTGTCGGCCAACACATTTTTTGATTTGTCAGTCAGCTTGTATCAAGGGAACAGACCTGAATGCACTTTGTTTTCATGCATCCGACCGGAAATGGCTATCATCCCGGCTCGCCGCTGACGAAGCCTCTGGGGGGCACGGAATCGGCCGTTGTCTATCTGAGTACGGCACTGGTTCGGGCAGGGGCAAAGGTCACGCTGCTCAACAACCCAAAAGACGAAGCGGTTATTGATGGTGTTCATCTCCTGCCGAGTGACAAAGTGCCGCCCGGCCTGATCAATCAATGCGATGTGCTTGTGGTGATTACAACGGCGGTTGGCAGTCGGATTCGCGCCAGTTTCAATCACGAGGTGCCGATGGTGCTCTGGTGCCATCTGGATGTTGATCTGCCCTTTATTGCCGGGTTGCGGCAACCGGATGAGCGCGAGGCGTGGAACGGTTATGTCATGGTCAGCCAATGGCAGGCCCAGCGGTTTATCAGCCATTTTGGCCTTGATGCCGCCCGCACCCATGTGATTGGCAATGCGGTCTCGCCTGCGTTTCTGGATCAGCCTGCAAGCCCTGCGTGGTTTGAAACCGGTGCATCCCCAACCCTGTTTTATTCCAGCACGCCTTTCAGGGGGCTGGACGTCCTGCTGCAATGTTTTCCATCCATTCGGGCGCGGGTGCCGGATGTGAGGCTGAAGATCCATTCCTCCATGGGGATCTACGGTCTTGGTCAGGAGCGTGACGGGTATCGCTATCTCTATGAACTGGCGCGTAACCTTCCCGGGGTTGATTACATCGGTCCGGTATCGCAACCCGATCTTGCGGTTTCCCTGCAATCGGCTGCCGCTCTCGCCTATCCGGCCACGTTTGATGAAACATCCTGTATTGCGGTGATGGAGGCCCTGGCCTCTGGTGCCGACGTTTTGACAACGGACAGGGGGGCGCTGCCCGAAACCTTGCATGGTTTCGGCTGTATGCTGAAATCGGATGCGTTGAAAAGCCCTTACGCGATCAACAATCTCATGGCCAATGCATTTATCGACATGGTTGTTCATACTCTGGAGGACGCCCGGCAAAATCCGGCGGCGGCGGCCGCCAAACGCAAGGCGCGGATGGCTTTTGTGCGCGAAAACTACACGTGGGATGTGCGGGCACAGCAATGGCTGGCTCTTGGCCAACAACTTGCGCGTCGAAAACCAACACCAAGGTAATCCTCTGCGTTTATGGAGGGGGATGAGAGGTGTGATGATGGCCTTGCGCCGATTTGAGATCCAGATTCGTGCGTTTCCGTCATAGACTTAACGGATATGCTAGGCTACGGTGACGCAAATGAATGCGGCGGGGTGGGAAGATAGACGCATGGCAGAATGTGGGGATCTGCTTTATGTGGATCAAATCAGTGTGTCGTTTCCGATGCCGGATGGCGCGATAGAGGCGGTCAAATCCTTCAGCATGAGCGTGCGTCCCGGCAAGGTGACGGCTTTGGTGGGGGAATCCGGCTCGGGCAAGTCTGTGCTGGGGCGCTCGATCATGGGGATTGAGAGCGCTCAGGCAAAGATTGACGGGCGGGTTCTGTTTTGTGATCCTGACGTCTGCGTGCCTGTTGATCTTTTGAAGCTGCCCCATGACGGGCGTCAGATTCGGCATATTCGCGGCAGCCGCATTGGCATGATCTTTCAAGAGCCAATGACCTCTTTTTCGCCGGTGCACACCATTGGCAATCAGATCGAAGAGGTGTTGAAAGTTCATGCTGTGCTGTCGCCAAAGGAGCGGCGGGAGCGGGTCGAGGAAATGCTGGGGCTGGTCGGATTTAACGATCCGGCCCATGTGTTTGACATGTATCCGTTTGAGCTGTCCGGCGGAATGCGCCAGCGGGCAATGATTGCCATGGCGCTGATTTGCAAGCCCGCCCTGTTGATTGCCGATGAGCCAACCACGGCGCTGGATGTGACCATTCAGGCGCAGATTCTCAAGCTGCTGATGGAGCTTCAGGACAAGCTGGGCATGGCGATTTTGCTGATCACCCATGATCTGGGTGTGGTGGCCAGTCTGGCTGACGATGTGGTGGTGATCTACCGCGGTGAGGTGATGGAAGCCGGGCCGGTTGAGGTGATTTTTAACAATCCGCAACATCCCTATACCAAAGGTTTGATGGCCGCGGTGCCGCATTTTGAGATGGATCGCAAGGAGCGCTTGAAGCCTCTGCGCGAGATCAGGGTGGATGCTGCGGGTCTGATTAAAAAAGACGGTGCCTGTCAGACTGCCGGCGATGTGCTGTTGTCGGTGCGCAATCTCAGCAAATCCTTTCAGGTCAAGCGCTCCAATGGTTTTTTCTCGAAAGCGTCAACAGCCACTTTGGCGGTCAATGATGTTTCCTTTGATATTATCCGTGGCGAGACGCTGGGACTGGTGGGCGAAAGCGGTTGCGGCAAAACCACGCTGAGCAAGATTTTGATGCGTGGGATCACGGCCGATAGCGGCTCTGTCGATTATCATGGGACTGACGGGCGGATTGATGTGCTCAATGCGCAAGGAAACACCTTGCAAGCTCTGCGCACCCGGATTCAGATGGTGTTTCAGGATCCGGTCTCATCGCTGTCGCCGCGCATGACGGTGCGCGGCATTGTGGGTGAGCCCTTGGAAATTCATGGTCGTGGCAATCGTGCCTCCCGGCTCGATCTTGTGCGGCGGCTGATTCATTCCATCGGACTGCCGGAATCGGCCATTGGCCGGTATCCTCACAGCTTTTCCGGCGGCCAGCGGCAGCGTATCGGTATTGCGCGGGCTTTGGCGCTGGGACCGGATCTGATGATCTGTGATGAGCCAGTGTCGGCGCTGGATGTGTCGGTGCAGGCGCAGATTCTCAATCTGATGAAAGATCTGAAGGCCGAGCTGGGTCTGACCTATCTGTTTATCTCCCATAATCTTGCGGTGATCAATTATATGGCCGACCGCGTGGCGGTGATGTATGGCGGGCGGATCGTTGAAATTGCGCCTTGCGAGATCATCATGCGCCAGCCGGTGCATCCCTATACCAAAAAACTGCTGGCGGCGGTGCCCATGCCCAATCTCGACAATCCGCTTGATTTTGATCTGATTGGCGAGCCATCGCAGGCGGCCAAAAAGAAATGGGCCAGACAGTTTCATGATGAGGGTGATCCCGCCAATCTGACCCATGTGGATCTTGGCGGTGGCCATCTGGTGCTGGCGCGGCGCAATGTTGATGCAAGAGAGTTACGCTCATGATGACACGGCGTCATGCTTTGGCATTGCTGTCTGCAACATTTCTGGCGCGGTCGGTGCCTGCTTTGGCAGCTCAAGGTGTGGGGCGTGAGCCGGACAGCCTGAAGGATGCTGTTGCGGCTGGCAAGCTGCCACCGATGGCGGAGCGCCTGCCCAAGGTGCCGCGTGTCATTTCGTTGAGCGGTCCCGATCTCGCGCCCGGGCGCTATGGCGGCTCTGCCCGGATGTTGATCGGTGGCCAGCGCGATATTCGCTATATGCCAATCATCTGTTATAGCCGCCTGATCGGCTATGATCTGCACTTCAATTTTCAGCCTGATATTCTGGAACGGTTTGAGGTGGTGGAAGAGCGTATCTTCACCTTTCATTTGCGCGAAGGCCACCGCTGGTCTGATGGCAGTCCGTTCACGGCGGAAGATTTTCGCTATGTCTGGGAGGATATGTTCCATGACAAGGAACTGTATCTTGGCGGTATTCCCACCGTCTTTCGCGTCAATGACAAGGAACCTGTGTTCGAGGTTCTGGATGCGCTGACGGTGCGTTACACATGGGATGATCCAAACCCGGACTTTCTGGCGGAACTGGCTTCGCCAGTGGCAACCCGCCTGATGATGCCAGCCAGCTATCTCAAGACCTACCATCGCAAATATCAAAAGCCGGATAAACTGGCCAAGCTGATTGAGAAAAAGGGTGTGCAGGACTGGGCAGCCTTGCACCAGAAAATGTCCCGTTCCGTTCGGCCTGAAAATCCGGATCTGCCAACGCTGGATGCGTGGATGAACACCACCAAGCCGCCCGCAGGCCAGTTTGTTTTTGAGCGCAATCCCTTCTATCACCGCGTTGATGAGAATGGTCTGCAATTGCCCTACCTTGATCGCATGGTGCTCGGGGTTGGCTCTGGTGATCTGGTGGCGGCAAAGACCGGAACCGGCGAGAGTGATCTGCAATTTACCAATCTGGATTTTACCGATTACACCTTTTTGAAAAATGCGGAAAAGCGCTTTCCGATCAAGGTTGATCTGTGGAAACGCACGCAAGGCTCGCGCATTGCGCTGATGCCCAATCTCAATTGCAAAGACCCGGTCTGGCGTGCGCTTTTGCGTGATGTGCGGGTGCGGCGAGCCATGTCGCTGGCCATCAACCGTGACGAGATCAACAAGGCGGTGTTTTTCGGTCTTGCCCAGCCAAGCGCCAACACGGTGTTGCCGGAAAGCCCCCTGTTCAGGCCGGAATATCGGGATGCCTATGCGATCTATGATGTTGATCAGGCCAATGCGCTCCTGCAAGAAGCGGGCATGGTGCGCGAAGGCTCCCGCGGCATTCGTACATTGCCCGATGGTCGGCCCGCGACCCTGATTGTTGAAACAACCGGTGATGGCGGCTTTGATTCCGATGTGCTCGAGCTGATGGCCGATCAATGGTACAAGATCGGCATTCGGGTGTTTGTGCATGTGGCCCATCGAGAGCTGTTTCGCCGTCGCATCACTGGTGGAGAAACCGTGATGGCGGTCTGGGGCGGGCTGGATAATGCGATCCCGACGGCGGATATGTCGCCGCGTGAGCTGGCACCCACCAGCGATGAGCAATTGCAATGGCCGCTTTGGGGTCTGCATACGCTGTCAGGCGGCGGCGATGGCCGCGCGCCCGATCTGCATGAGGCGAAGGCACTGCTGGATCTGTTCTATGAATGGCGCCGTTCCGATACACTGGAAGAGCGCACGGCCATCTGGCACCAGATGTTGAGCCTGTACACCAGTCAGGTCTTCACGATTGGCATTGTCAATGGTGGGTTGCAGCCGGTGGTTCGGGCAAGGAAGCTGCGCAATTTGCCGGACAAGGGTCTCTATGGTTTTGATCCCACCTCCTATCTCGGCGTCTATAGGCCGGATACGTTCTGGTTTGATGAGGATGCCTAGATGATACGCTATATTCTCTGGCGCATCGCCGTGATGATCCCAACGCTGATCATGATTTCCATGCTGGTGTTCACCATCATCGAGCTGCCTCCCGGCGATTATTTTGAAAGTTACGTGGAAGAAATGCGGGCGATTGGCGAAAAGGCCGATTTGCAGCAGATTGATGAGTTGCGCGCCCGCTATGGCTTTAATGAATCCGAGCCGGTGCGCTATTTCCACTGGATCACCGGCTTTGTGCAGGGTGATTTCGGTTATTCGTTTGAATATCGGATGCCGGTGTCGGAAGTGGTGGGAGACCGCTTGTGGCTGACGATTCTGGTGTCGGTGGTGACCATTGCCATGACCTGGCTGATTGCCTTTCCCATCGGCATTTATTCGGCCACCCATCAATATAGCTGGGGCGATTACGGGCTGACATTTCTGGGGCTGATCGGCATTGCCGTACCGAATTTCATTCTGGCTTTGGTGCTGATGTATTTTGCCAATATCTGGTTTGGCACATCCATTGGCCATTTGATGGATCAGCAGTTTCTTGGCAAGCCGATGAGCTGGGACAAGGCCAAGTCCATTCTGGAGCACCTGTGGATTCCGGTGGTGATCATTGGCACCGCAGGCACCGCAGGCATGGTGCGGCGCGTGCGCGCCAATCTGCTGGACGAGCTGAACAAGCAATATGTGATGACCGCCCGCGCCAAAGGATTGCATCCGTTTCGGGTGCTGATCAAATATCCGCTGCGGCTGTCGTTGAATTTCTTCATTTCCGATATTGGTTCGGTGCTGCCCACCATTATTTCCGGCGCTGAAATCACCGCCGTCGTCCTGTCTCTGGAAACCACCGGCCCGATGCTGATCCGGGCTTTACAAAATCAGGACATGTATCTGGCAGGCTCTTTCCTGATGTTTCTGGCCGTTTTGACCGTGATCGGCGTGCTGGTGTCGGATATTGCCCTGGCCTTTCTGGATCCGCGCATCCGGCTTCAGGGCGGGAGAACCAAATGAGCGAGAGCGGCATGTCATCTGCAAACGGGCCCGGCCATTATGTCTCGACTGCGCCATTTGATCCCTATGCGGCCGAGCCTGGTGGTGCGGCTGAAGGCTCATCCTTCAATCAGGCGTCGCAGTTCAAACTGACGTGGTGGCGCTTCAAGCGACACAAGCCAGCGCTTTACGCCGGTGTGCTGCTGCTGTTGGCCTATCTGATGATTGTCATTGTCGAGTTTCTGGCCCCTTACAATGTCCATACCCGTGATGTGGATCGCATCTATGCGCCGCCGCAATCGGTGCATCTGTTTCATGATGGTGATCTGATTGGCCCCTTTGTTTACGGTCGCACCATGACGCTGGATATGGACACGTTGAGGCGGGTCTATACGGATGATCTGACACGGGTTGAGAAGCTGCGGTTTTTCTGTTCTGGTGATCGCTATCGCTTCTGGGGCCTGATGGATGGTGATTTTCATCTGGTGTGTCCGGCAGAAGGGGGCAGCCTGTTTTTGCTGGGCACAGACCGGCTGGGGCGCGATGTGCTGTCGCGGATTCTCTACGGTGCCCGTATCTCGCTGACCATTGGCCTGCTGGGCGTGATGACCAGTTTTGTGCTGGGCATTGTGATTGGTGGACTGGCGGGCTATTGGGGCGGCTGGTTTGATATGATCGTGCAGCGGATCATTGAAGTGCTGCATTCCATTCCCAGTATTCCGCTGTGGCTGGCCATGGCTGCCATCATGCCAGCGGACTGGTCGCCGCTGGTGGTTTATCTCGGCATTACCTTCATTCTTGGTATGCTGGACTGGACAGGGCTGGCGCGGGCAGTGCGTTCCAAATTGCTGGCCCTGCGCGAGGAAGATTATGTGCTGGCCGCCCAGATGATGGGTGCAGGCAGCACCCGGATCATCGGGCGTCACCTCATTCCCGGTTTTATGTCGCATCTGATTGCCAGCGCCACCTTGACCATTCCTGGCATGATTCTGGGCGAAACAACCTTGAGCTTTCTCGGTCTTGGTTTGCGCCCGCCCATCACCAGTTGGGGGGTGTTGTTGACAGAGGCCCGCTCAGTCAATGTCATTGCGCTTTATCCGTGGCTGCTGTTTCCGGTGGTTCCGGTGATTGTGATTATCCTTGCCTTTAATTTTCTCGGGGATGGTCTAAGAGATGCCGCAGATCCATATAAATAATAGAAATGGCAGTGCGACCGTTCCAGAAAGATACCCCAAAACCACCCTACCACGTTTAATCTGCCGCATGAGTTTGCTCTGAAATAGCTCTTGATCAGAGACATTGTGCGGCATCAGGATGCGCGACCGTGTTGCGATCCCAAACTCCGGTGCTCAGGAGACACTGCTTACATGTTGAAACGCCTTAGCAACGCCCGCATCCTGATGTATAGCCATGACACATTTGGTCTTGGTCATTTGCGGCGCTGTCGCACGATTGCTCACTCGCTGGTGGAGGATTATCGCGGTGTGCAGGTGCTGATTATTTCGGGAGCAACCATTGCGGGCGCTTTTGATTATCGTGCTCGTGTGGATTTCGTCAAGATTCCCAGTGTCATCAAGCTGCACAATGGCGAATATACCTCCATGGACCGGCATATCGATCTGCATGAAACGCTTAAAATGCGCCAGTCGATCATTCGCCATACGGCTGAGAGTTTTGAGCCGGACATGTTCATCATCGACAAGGAACCGCTTGGACTGCGCGGCGAGGTCGAAGATACCTTGGCCTATCTGAAAACCAAAGGCACGCGGCTGGTGCTGGGCCTGCGCGATGTGATGGATGCGCCGCATCTTCTCGAGGCCGAATGGAAGCGTAATGATGTGCTGACCAAGATTGCCAGGCTCTATGATGATGTCTGGGTCTATGGCCCGCCGGATTTTTATGATCCGCTGACTGGTATTGATGCACCACAGATCTTGCGCGACAAGATGAGGTTTGTTGGCTTTTTGCAACGCAACGCGCTGGGTGGAACGCGGTCGGAACATGCGCCGCATGGTGATTATCTGCTGGTCACCACCGGCGGCGGCGGCGATGGTGCCGAACTGGTGCGTGATGTGATTGCCGCCTATAAAGCGGACCCGACGCTGGATCACAATGCCCTTGTGGTGCTTGGGCCCTATATGCCGGTCGAGATGCGGCAGAAATTCATGGAAGCGGGTGCCACGCATCCGAAGCTCAAAATCATTGAATTTGATAACCGCATGGAAGACCTGATTGCCGGTGCAAAAGCGGTTGTTGCCATGGGCGGCTATAATACCTATTGCGAAATTCTGTCTTTTGACAAACCGGCCCTGATTGTGCCGCGCACGGAGCCGCGGCAGGAGCAATTGATCCGCGCCACGCGGGCATCAGAGCTTGGGCTGGTGAGCATGGTGTCTGCGGATGATTCCTCTGACAGCATGGCGTTTGCGCAAGCCATCAAGGATGTGCTCAAGCGTGACCCGCCCTCGGTGAGTGCGCCGGGAATGCATCTGGAAGGCCTGCCAACCATTTCGCGCCTTGTTGCCGAAAGTCTGGAGCGCAGTGAAAAAGGCCATCTTTCGGTGGTGCAAGGATAGTTCAACGTGGCAAGTCCCAAGAAAATCACCGTCCTGCTCAAGGGCTATCCACGCCTGTCGGAGACATTTATCGCGCAAGAATTGCTCGGTCTGGAAAAAGCAGGCTTTGAGCTGGAACTGGTGGCCATGCGCCGCCCAACCGACACAAAACGCCATCCTGTGCATGATGAAATCCGTGCACCTGTGCATTATCTGCCGGAATATTTGCATCAAGAGCCGATCCGGGTGCTGAAAGCGCTGACCAAGACCAGCCGCTTGCCGGGGTTTGGTGCCATGCTCCGACAATTTTGCAAGGATTTGCCCCGCGATTTTTCACGCAACCGCCTTCGTCGTCTGGGACAGGCGATGGTGCTGGTGGCTGAGTGGCCGGGCAAGGCCGAATGGCTGCACGCCCATTTCATTCACACCCCGGCCTCGGTTGCTTTTTATGCCAGCCTGTTGCGTGGCATGGGCTGGAGCGTCTCGGCCCACGCCAAGGACATCTGGACCTCAAGCGATTGGGATCTGGCCGACAAGCTGGCGCATGTGAACTGGGCTGTCACCTGCACACGGGCTGGCTATGATCAATTGAGCGCCTTGGCCAAAGACCGCCGCGTGGGTGATCGCAAGGTTGTGCACCTGAGTTATCATGGGCTGGACCTTCAGCGCTTTCCGCATTTTGATGGGCCACGGTCTTTGCGCGATGCGACGGATGCGCAAAACCCTGTGCGGTTGTTGTCAGTTGGCCGTGCCGTGAAGAAAAAGGGCTATGATGTGTTGCTGCGCGCACTGGCCAGCCTGCCGAATACGTTTTGCTGGACATTGACCCATATTGGTGGCGGCGAAGAGCTGGTTCGCCTCAGGGCACTGGCCGATGAGCTTGGCATTGCCGATCGCATCACATGGAAAGGCGCAATGGATCAACTGGATGTGTTGCGCCATTACCGCGAGAGTGATCTTTTCACGCTGGCCTGCCGGATTACTGCCGATGGCGACCGCGATGGCTTGCCCAATGTGCTGGTTGAGGCGGCAAGCCAAAACCTGATGGCGGTTTCGACCACGGTATCGGGAATTTCCGAACTGTTCGTGGATGGTGAAAACGGACTGCTGGTGGCCCCTGATGACCCAGAGGCGCTTGCAGCGGCGCTGATGCGGGCCATGCGCGAGCCGGATTTGCGCCATCGTCTGGGCGCTGCTGCCGAGCAGAAGGTGCGGCAGGATTTTGACTATCAAAACAGCATTCGTGATCTCACCGTGCTGTTCAATCAAAGCGGGAGCGCGCGTGCATGAGTGATCGCACACGGCGGGTTCTTTTCTACGTGCAGCATTTGCTGGGCATTGGCCATCTGGCCCGCGCCAGCCGGATTGCCGAGGCTATGGTTGAGGCAGGGTTTGCGGTGACGCTGGTGACGGGTGGAGCGCCGGTGAAAGGCTTTCCGGGGGCAGGGGTGGCCCATGTCCAATTGCCCGCCGTGCTTTCGGCCACAGGGTTTTCCGGTCTGGTCGACAGTGATGGATGCCCGGTTGATGAGGCCTTTGAGCAAAACCGCACGGCGCTTTTGCTGGACACTTTTCAGTCTGTGCAGCCGGATGTGGTGATTGTCGAGGCCTTTCCGTTTGGCCGAAGGCAAGTGCGGTTTGAGCTTTTGCCTTTGCTGGAGGCCATCAAGGCGATGCGGCCAAAGCCTCTGCTGTTCAGTTCGGTGCGCGACATTTTGCAGGAAAACCGCAAACCCGGACGGGATCAGGAAACGGCTGATCTGGTGCGTGCGCATTTTGATGGTGTGCTGGTGCATGGCGATCCGCATTTTGTGCGGCTGGAAGAAACATTTCCGCTGGCTGCATCCATTGCAGACAAGATTTATTACACCGGCCTTGTGGCCGCTCCGGCACCAGTTCCGGCAGATGACCTGTTTGATATTGTCGTATCTGCCGGTGGCGGTGCGGTGGGGGCGGCCTTGATTGCGGCAGCGCTGGAGGCACAGGCGCTGTTGGGCGGCAATGACCGCTGGTGTCTGATCACCGGGCCCAATCTGCCTCAGGCCGATTATGATCGCTTTGCCGCGCAGGCGCCTGACACGGTTTCACTTTATCGCTTCCGTGCGGATTTTCCTGCCCTCTTGCCTCAGGCAAAACTGTCGGTGTCACAGGCGGGCTATAACACGGTTTGCGATGTGCTCAGGGCACACTGCCCGGCATTGCTGGTGCCGTTTGCTGCCGGTGGTGAAACCGAACAGACGGTGCGGGCGCAAAAGCTGCACGCGCTTGGGCTGGCCGAGGTTGTTGTGGAAGATGGTCTCAACGGTGCCGCTATTGCCACTGCAATGACAAAAGCAAAAGCCCTGCAATTTCCCGATCATCTCACCGTTTCATTGAACGGTGCCAGAGAAACCGCAAGGCTGATTGGTGCTTTTCTGGATCAAAGATCCAGTTGAGCATAGTGCTCCCGATACCATTCCACGGTGGCTTTCACGCCCTGCTCAAGATTTATCATCGGCTTTGATCCGGTGAGGGCCACGAGCAAATCGGGGCTGGCAAAGGTGCGCGGCACATCGCCTTGCTGCATGGGCAGCATCACCCGCTTTGCGGGCTGGCCCATGATGGTTTCCAGCGTTTCAATGAAATCCATCAGTGCCACGGGCTGGCCGCCGCCAATATTGATGACGCGGAAAGGGGCGTTGTGGGAGAGCGTGTCCAGACCTTCTGGCGCATGAACGCGGTTTTCCTCGGAGGGCGCAATGGCAGACAGGCGCACAATGCTGTCAATCAGATCGTCAATATAGGTGAAATCGCGGCTCATTTTGCCTTGCCCATAGATCTCGATGGGCTGATCCGCCAGCATGGCTTTCATGAATTTGAACAGGGCCATATCCGGGCGACCCCAAGGGCCATAGACGGTGAAAAAGCGAAACGCCGTGGTCGGCACCTTGTAAAGATGGGCATAGCTGTGGGCCATCAATTCCATGCCCTTTTTGGACGCGGCATAAAAGGTCATCGGCTCATCGGCGCGGTCGGTTTCGCGGAAAGGCACTTGCGGGTTTGCGCCGTAAATAGAGGAGGTGGAGGCCAGCATCAGATGGCTGATCTGCACTTGCCGGGCAATTTCAACAATGTTCCAGGAACCGATCAGATTGGAGTCCAGATAGGCTTTCGGGTTTTCAAGGCTGTAGCGCACCCCGGCTTGCGCCGCGAGATGGATGATGACATCCGGCCTTGCCTCATCCACCGCCTTTTCAAGCGCTGCGCGGTCTTCCAGCATGGCGGTGACGCCGGTGAAGTTGGCAAATTGCGCAAGCCCTGCATTGCGGGCTTCCTTCAGGCGCAGATTATAATAGGCGGTCATGCCATCATAGCCCGTGACCACATGCCCGTCCTCAAGAAGGCGGCGGGCCAGATGAAAGCCAATGAAACCTGCGGTGCCGGTGATGAAATAGCGCACGATAAAACCATATTGCTAGGGCGCAAAGCCCGGGATGACCTGTTGCCGGACGTTGCATCACGCCCATACCGACGAACACGTCCTATGACCTGACGTTTAACAAAGGGTTGGGTCATCAAGTCAAGGGCAGGGGAGATAAAAGCAGGCGCGCTTTCGATAAAACCAAAGAACCGGCAGTTTTCCTGCCGGTTCTTTGCACGGTTGATCGGGATGATGCGAATTTCAAGCAGCGTGGGCGGCGCGGCCTCTTGTTGCTTGCTCATTGCCCAGATTGAACTGGTTGATCAAGGCCATCAGCGAATCGGCTTCATCGGCCAATTGCCGTGTTGCTGCATTGGTCTCTTCCACCATGGCAGCATTGCGCTGGGTCATCTGATCCATGCCGTTCACGGCAGAGTTAACTTCGCCAAGGGCGGTGGACTGGTCGCGGCTTGCCAAGGCAATGGCTTCAACCCGTTCAGACACGGTGACGATCTTGGTGGAGATTTCTGCCAGAACAACGCCAGTGCGCTGCACCAGTTCAGCGCCCGAGGCCACTTCCGTGCTGGAGGCGGTGATCAGCCCCTTGATCTGCTGGGCAGCTCCTGCCGAACGCTGGGCGAGTTCACGCACTTCCTGCGCCACCACTGCAAAGCCCCGGCCAGCCTCTCCAGCCCTTGCGGCTTCAATGCCGGCGTTTAATGCCAGAAGATTGGTCTGGAAAGCAATTTCGTCAATCACATCAATAATCTGGACAATCTGGCCTGAAGCGTTCTCAATGCGCCCCATGGCGTCAATGGCACTGGCAACAACATTGGATGATGTATCGGCAGCGCCCTTGGTTTCAGCAACGATTGCATTGGCTTCATGGGCTTTTTCAGCGGAGAGCTTGACCGTTGTGGTGATTTCTTCAACGGCCGCTGCTGTCTGTTCCAATGATGCAGCCTGCTGCTCGGTGCGTTTGGCCAGCTCGTCGGCAGCCGCGCTCATTTCGCCGGCATTGCGCTGGATCGAATAGGTATTGGAGCGAATCTGCCGGATTGTATCCTGAAGGTGCTTGAGTGAAGTGTTGAAATCGGTCCGCAACTGCTCAAGCCGGCCGGTGAAGGGTGTGTCGATGGTGGAGGAAATATCGCCTTGTGCCAGACGTCCAAGGCCGGACGCCAGCGCATTGACTGCAAATTCAATCTGCCGGTCAACCTCCTGCTTTTCCAGATCGTTGCGTTTGCGCTGTTCTTCGGCCTGGTCACGCTCTGCCTCGCTGCGATGCTCAATCTCGATTTTCGAGAGGGCGTTTTGTTTGAACACACCGAGGGCGCGGGCCATTTCACCGATTTCATCGACGCGGGTTTCACCATTGATTTTGGTATCCAGCACGCCATCGGCCAAGCGGCGCATGGCGGCTGTGATCTGGCCAATCGGCCCTTTGAAGGTGATGACAAGACCAATACCGGCAAAGATCGAAATGATGATGCCGAGGCTCATCGCACCAATGGAGATGGAGTTGACATCGCGGCGCTCTGCGTTGGCGCTGTTCTTTTGCAACTGTGCAAAAGAGGTCAGTTGCTGCCAGGTACGGTCCAGATCTGTATTGGCTTTCTCAAAGCTCTGGATGCGCTGCTCGTGAATTTTCACTAGCTTCGGGCTGGCCTCTTCCATCGTATCGACGGCCTTGCCGATGTTGGTTTGCAAGTCTTCGAAAAAGTCCAGTGAGCTTGCGCTGCCAGCCAGCGTGGCGAGATTGCTGCGAATGCTGATGAATTCGTCGGCCAGAAGTCTCAGATTGTTTTCATTGGGGAGCAGCATGAAGCTTGCTGCGGTAATTTGAATGGAGTACCCGGCATTGAGCAAGGCTCGCCCGTCTTCTTGCACAGCCTGCGCCTGTGATAATTGCCGATCCAGTTCGCCGAACCGTTTTGTCGCGTCTTTCATTTTTTGCTGGGCGGCAAGGCCGAGATAGGCAGAAAGCTGGACGAAGTTCCGCAATTTTGCCGCCATCGCATCGGCCGCCTCTGGCGATTTGTCGCTGGCTGCAACCATGTCAGATAGCTCTACCAGAATATTACCGATGGTTTTGGCGGCGGATTTGTTTTTCTCCGGCAGGGCCATTTCCAGCAGACTGCGCCGGGTTTTCATTTCCGCCATATTTTTGCTGATCAGGGCAAATTTTTCTTCCGGTGTTGGCAATTTGCCGAAGCTGCGGTTGATGTCGCCCAGAAATGTGCTGGTCTGCTCAATGGTATCGGCGTCGCGCAAAAGCTGTTTTGCGGCCTTGTCATCATTCTGGATAGAGCTTGAGAGGGCGTATATCTGCTTGCTAAGGCTTAGCTGCGACTGAACAATCGCATCAACGCCTTTTTTCATCTGTTGCGTGAGATCCTGTTCCGTTTGGTGCAAAGACCATAAGGTTCCGACATGGGCAAAGACACCATCGACCATGGTGGTGGCCTGCTGCAATTGCGCAAGCCCCTCTGCGTCCGCACCGAGCTGCTCCTGCGTTGTTTTCAACAGTTGCTGTGTGGTTTTCAGATTGTCTGTCACTGCATCACGGTTTTGCACGGATGCATTGTCGAGGAATTTGGCCATCGATGCAGACACATCGCGGAACCCGCTCAAGGATTGCAAGACGCTGTTTGAAATCTCCATCCTGCCCTGCAACAGGCCGGATGCGTAAAGGCCGGTAAATCCGACCGCGCTGATGCTGATGACAAAGGGCAAAATAAAGATCAGCACTTTTGTCTGAATACGGAAACGTGACAGCAGTTGATCAACAAACATTGTGTCTAGGCTCCTCCAAAAGCCATGGCACTGCAAACATATATCTTGTATTTGCAATGAGCCGTGTAGCTATGCCTGTTTTCAGCGGGCATCAGGTTCAGTCAGATCAGTTCGTGACACAATTATTGTGTCTGGCATATTGCGTCTGGCATTGTGTCCGGCACTGGCGGTCAGCCGACATCATCGTCAACAAGAAATCTAGGAAGTTTAGATTAAGATAGATTTAAGCTACGGCCGCTTCACCCCCGGGTTTTCGGGGTTTATCAGAGGAAATTAACGGATGTTATTTCGAATATTCAAATATTTAAAGTCAATGAAGAAAAACACCGACGCTGGCTGTGCGCCCGATGGCATCAATCACGGTCAGGGTTGAATAACCACTGCCCTGTGGCACCCATGTTGTTGTGCGGGTGCGAACTATATCGGGCAGGGGCTGGCCATTGGCAAGCCAGCGGAACGGTGCCCGGCCCGCCTGTAATTTGAGTGCAAGGGGAAGCGATTGACCATCTGGGCCTTTGCCCAGTTCCACCTGCGCGCCCTCTGGCGGGTAGATGATGACGGGTGCTTTCTCGCCAGATTTGATGGCAATCAGCCCATTGGCTTCCCGCGAAAACCGTTTGAGACCAGTTGGCAGATCGGCCTGCTTTGGATGTGTCGCTCCGGCTGGCGGAGCGGGTAGGGGCACAGGGGCAAGGCCGGAGCGGGCAAACGCCTCAAACAGAATGGGGGCTGCTGTGCCATAGCCGGTCAAACCGGGAATGGCGCTGTTATCCGGCCTGCCAACCCAGACACCAATGACGGTGCGGCCATCATAGCCAATGGACCAGCCATCGCGGTAGCCATAGCTGGTGCCGGTTTTATAGGCGATGCGCCCGGTTGGGTTCCCCAGCGGCGGGGCAACGCCAGACAGAATATCGGTGACGCTCCAGGCCGCAGCCTGATCAAGCAAGGGCTCTGGTTGCGTCTGCTCATTGTGTGCGGCTATGCAGTCTTTCAGGCGCAGACCGCTGCCCTGGCGGGCAAGAGCGGTATAAAGCCCCATCAGGTCTCTCAGGGTGGTGCCTGCCCCGCCAAGCGCCAGCGCCAGCCCCGGCGCATCCTGTGACGGCAGCTCAATTTTAATATTGGCTTTGCGCAGTCGTGAAAGCATCTGTGAAGGGCCAACAGCATTCAGCAAGCGCACCGCAGGCACATTCAGCGACAATTGCAGGGCGGAGCGCACAGTGACATCGCCCTGATAGCTCATGTCAAAGTTTTTGGGCCGATAGCCAAAGAAATCGGCAGGCCGGTCTTCAATCATGGTTTCCTGCGCCACGAGTCCTTGTTCAAAGGCCAGACCGTAAATCAGCGGTTTCAGGGTGGAGCCGGGGGAGCGCTCCATGCGCGTCATGTCGATCCAGCCGGAGCGGCTGGCATCAAGATAGCTGGCTGAGCCAACATGCGCCAGAATATCGCCTGTCTGACTATCCGCCACCATGATGGCGACCGATACCTTTGGCGGAAGGCGCTGGGCCGCCTGCCGTGCCACGGCCTCCATCGCCACCTGTATGTTTTTACGCAAGGTGGTTGGGTAAAGCGGACTTTCAGGCCGTCTACGGCGTTTGGCATCGGCCAGATTGGCTGCCAGCAAGGGCAGTTCCAGCCGGTGTTTTGGCAGATGTGCTGCGTTCGCAAGTTCAGCATCCATGGGCGAGACAATGCCAGCCGTTTGCATCCGCGCCAGAACCCGCTCGCGGGCATGAAGGGCGTTGTCGGAAAAGCGATCTGGCCTGCGCCGCTCCGGCAACTGCGGCAGGGCCACCAGCAGAGCTGCCTCCGCCGGGGTCAGGTGTTTGGGCTCCTTGTTGAAATAGGCAAGGCTTGCGGCCCGCACCCCTTCCAGATTGCCGCCGTATGGGGCGTGGGTCAGGTAAAGATCAAGAATTTGCGCCTTGCTCAAGCGCCGTTCTATCTGTACGGCACGGGCCATTTGCAGCAATTTGACCGGAAAGGAACGGGCTTTGCGCGGCTCGATCAAACGCGCCACCTGCATCGACAGGGTCGAGGCACCCGATACAATCCGGCCATGGCGGATCAATTGAAAAGCAGCACGGCCAATGGCCAGCGGGTCCAGACCCGAATGCTGATAAAACCGCCGGTCCTCATAGGCAATCACCATGCGGATTAACAGAGGATCGACATCGCTTGCCGAGGTTTTCAGCCGCCAGCGTCCTTCCGGCGTGGTGAAGGCGCGCAGCAATTGTCCATCCGCATCCTGCATCTCGGCAGAGTTTGGGCCCGCCATATCAATCGGTGGCGGAAAGGCACGATCAAGCCAGTCGAGCGCAAAGCCGCAAAGCCCCACCAGCACAAGGCAGGTTAATCCCAATACGCCAATGGTTTGACCTCGTCGTGTCACGGATTGGCTTTGACCTCCATGTGGCCAACGGCTGTGCGGGCGTAGCGTTGCGGGCGATACATGTCTTCCACCGTTGCCGCCGGATGATCGTAGATGCCGGGGGTCACAGCCCGCACCACATAGGCCAGCACCATTTCGCCATTGTCCTGCCGTGTGCTGTCAAGAGCTGCCACAAAACGGTCGTTGCGAAATTCCAGATGGGCTGCCTGCGTATCACCCACCCAATCAAAATTGGCGAGGTCAGCACTGCCCACCAGCGCGGGATTGTCTATTTCAAACCCGGCAGGCAGAAGATCAGTGACCAGCAATTGCGTGGGAATGGCCTTGTCCTGTGCAATTTTCAGCACCACCACATAGCGCTCATTCTGCTGTGCTGCACTGATATTCACCGGCTCGCCTGCGAGCGTGTAATAGCGTCTTTCAATCGTAAAACCGGCGCTTGCCGCTGGCAGCGGATAGCGGGGCGAGGCAACCGTGGTGACGGTGGCCATCAATGGCTCCTGACTGGTATTTTGCACGGTGACTGGCTGTTTGACCAGTGCATCGCCTTCCATCCGTGCCCGATAGGCTCCGGTTTTCACTGTGCCATCGACGGTGACACTCATGCCGTCATCGCCCTTGTCAACGGCGCGCGCGGCCAGAAGCAGCCAGCTTTGCTCCTGCGTGCTGGTTACGTCCCTGCTGTTCCAGTCCTTGAGCACGGCTTGGCTGAGAGCGGGAAGGATCGCAGGCACGGGGCGAGATTCGGCAGCCAGTGCCAGAATGGCGGCACCATCGCGCAGTTGCGAACCATAATCAGAGCGCTCAAGGCTGACCGGGGTGATGGAGCCCTGTTCCGACATGGCAGCGGCGGCGGCAAAAATACTCGCGGCCCGCGCAGGATCACCATAGAGCGACAGGGCCGCCGCCAGATGCGCCTTGGCAAGCGGGGTGGGAAAGCGGTCCAGCATCGTATCGGCATAATAGCGTAAATCGCTGATAGCCGCTTTGCGATTGCGGGCCAGAACATAGAGCGCATAGGCAATATCATTGCCCTTTGCCACCACATCGGTCTCATAGGACAGCTTGTTGGAGAGATTATCCAGCGCCTGCACCAGCGCATTATCCGGCACATCAAAGCCCTTTTCACGGGCACGGGTCAGAAAATCGCTGACATAGGCATCCAGCCATAGATCTTCTGATCCCGGTGCCCACAGGCCAAAGCTGCCAGCCGCAGCCTGATAGGACAGAACCCGATAGATCGCGTCCTGCACCCGGCGCTTGATCTCAGTGTCATCCGGCAAGCCTGCAACCGAGGCCATGTCGTTGAAATACAGCAGCGGTAAGGCGCGGCTGGTGGTTTGCTCGGCACAGCCGAAAGGATAGCGGTCGAGACTGGTGAGCAGGGCGGCGATGTCAAAACTGCCGCCGCGCGACACCGACAGACTGACGGATGCGCCCGCCATGATGCTATCGGCCAGAAGATCACTGTTCACGCTCAGGCTTTGTCCTGCTGCCAGCGGTATGTCACGCCGGGTTGTGACGGGCAAGGAGGCCGGACGCACAGGCACAGCCAATGTCTGGCTAAGCGACAGGCCATTGCCACTGCTAAGTGCCACTGTCACCGCACCATCGCCAGTTTCCACGGCGGTTATCGGCACTGTCAGGCTGGTTTTTCCGCCTGTGGCCAGAGCCAGCGTTTTTTGCATATCCGTGGCAATTGCGGCATTGCCGCTGACAGAAAGATGATAGTCACCGCCTAGTGCATCGGCTGCCGCCAGATCAAGACGCAAGGTTGAAACATCGCCGGGAGCCAGAAAGCGTGGCAGCGACGCGGTGATCACCACAGGATCGCGGACAATCACATCGCTGCTGGCATGGCCAACGCCGGTGCGCGACCAGGCAACGGCCATGATCCGCACGGTGCCGTTAAATTGCGGAATATCGAAAGCAATGTCGGCCTTGCCATTGCGGTCAAGCTTGACGGGGCCAGAGAAGAACGCCACCAGCTTTTCCTTCGGTGGGCTGGCGTGCAAGGCCATCATGCCGCCGTCGCCACCGCTGCGCAAAGCGCCGGTGTCGCCCAGCGAGCCATCAATCAGACGTCCATAGAGATCGCGCATTTCAATGCCGAGCCTGCGCTGGCCAAAATACCAGCTTTCCGGGTCGGGGGTCTGATAGCGGGTGAGATTGAGAATGCCCACATCCACGGCCGCCACCATGACATAGGCGTCATTGCCGCCGCCTGTGACAGAAACGGGAATGCTCAAGGCCTGCCGGGGCTGCATGTGCGGCGGAGGGCTGAGCTTGACCGATAATTTGCGTGGACCGGGATCAACATTCAGCCATGTGACGCCTATGGCGCGGGAGGGCATTCGGCTTTCCTGCGCGTCACCGGGACGCCACAGCGTTGCGGTGACATAGCTGCCCGCACCGAGATTTTCGGTCACGGGAATATCAATTTCGCTGTCGCCTTCCGGCACGCTGGCCGTCTGGGTGGAAATCAGCGATTCGGAGCCAATGGTCAGCAAAACCTCGCCCGCATAATGGGCTGAAATTTTCAGCTTGGCCGTTTCGCCGGTCTTGTAGGCTGGCTTGTCAAGGGCAATGTCCAGCGCATCCGGGGTTTCGCTTGAGCTGGCTTGCACAAACCAGCCTGCGTTGAAATCGATGCTGCTGGCGGCCGCGAGCGGACCTTCGCCGTCTACCTCCAGACGATAGCGGCCCCAGCCGACGGCAACGGGCAGGTCGGTGCCATCCGCATGGATGTCGATGACCCCATTGGCCACCTGTTTGGTGGTGGTGATCGGCTCATACCGCCACGAACTGCCGTCTCGATACCATTGATAATTGCGCTCCAGCTGCACAAGCTTCCAGCGCGCGCCTGCGCTGGCTTCGGCCTGACCGTCGGCATTCAATGCGATGACGCGGAAATGGCCGGTGGTATTTTCACCGAGATCACCGGAAAACTCCGGCTTGATGCCAATCTTCGGCTGTTCGGTTTTCACTGGCAGCGTCAGTTGTCGCTCCACGGCCCGGCCACTGCCTTCTTTCAGGCGCACGGACAGGGTGGCTTCCAGCAGACGGGTGGTGGAGGGCAGGTCATTGACCTGCACATCAATCGTGCCATGGCCCTTTTCATCCAGTGGCTGCACATCCTCCAGTGCCACAGTTGTGTTATCGCCGGCCTCTTCATCGGCAAGGCCAAAGACATAGCCCGGAAAATCCTTGTTGCTGCGGGTGGGTTTGATCACCACATCGCCTTCCAGCGATAGCCCTTCAGCCGGTGCGCCGTAGAGATAGCGGCCATCCACGGCAACCGGCAGTGATGTGCCCGGCGTCAGATCTTTGTCCGTGGTGCTCAGCTCAAACTCAATGCGATCGGGCAGAAAATCATCCACAAGGAAGGTTTTTTCCGCAATCGGGGCCTTTTTCGGATCAACATGAATGCCAAGCGTCCATGTGCCGCGCATGACATTGCTGTCCAGCGCCAGATCAACACCATGGCCGCCAAGACCTGCGCCGGTGCTGACCATGCGGCGATATTCCACCCCGTCCGGGCGGATGAAAATAAATGTCAGCGGCAGGCCATCAATGGCTTCAGCACCAATGTCGCGGGCAAGAGCACCCACATGCACCGTCTCGCCGGGGCGGTAAATGCCGCGCTCGGTCCAGGCAAAAATATCAATGGCACCGGGAGCGGGTCTGCCGGTCACGCCCCGATCAGACAGATCAAAACCGGCGCGGGTCATATCCAGAAAGACATAGTCCTTGCCCGGCTGTTCAGCCGTCAGCACCGCAGGGGCAAGGGCGGCACCAGCCCGCATGAGACCGGGCGAAAAAATCGCGCGGCCATCGGCATCGGTCGTGGCGGTGCCAAGAATTTCGTTGTTCTTGGCCAGAAGCTTCAGCTCTATTCCCGGCAGAGGCTTGGCTGACGAGAGGGCGCGGGCAAACACATTCAGTCCATCGGTTCCTGCATAGGTAGACAGGCCAATATCAGAGACCAGAAACCATTGGGTGGCGCGATCGTCCCATTCATCCGCCTTGCCGCTGTTGGCAACTGCCGTCAGCACATAAATGCCGGGTTTGCGCTCCGGCAAAACCTCATCCACGGGAAAGCTGGTGGTGACTTCGCGGTTGAGAGAGGTGACAATATCGATACTGCCCTGCCAGACCAGTTCACCATTGTCCTGCTCAATGCGGCTGGCACTGTAGCCGCTCAATTGCGACAGGAATTGCGAATTGGTCATCAGCGGCGCAATGGCGCGATCACCAATCCGGTACAGCTTGAGATTGGCGCGGTCGGTGTTGACCGAAACCAGCGGAATGCCATGGCGGGCCGAGGACGGCAACACGAAATGGTCGCCGGTGAAGCGCACAGTGGGGCTGCGATCCCGGATATAGACGTCCAGATCGGTTTTGGCCGTCAAAGGCTCGTCAACAGACGATGGCAGGCCTTCCCGCAGGGATATTGTGTATCGTTTGCCATAGTCCAGCCCTTCGATGCAGAGCTGGCTGTCCTTGATCTCCATGGCCTTTGGTGGCTTGCCGTCGACGGTGACATAGGGGGTATAATCCACGCCGCGCGCCACCAGCGGGTCGGAAAACTGCACACAGGCCCGTGGCGATGCGCCATCGGCATCCACCGTATTGCCAATGATGCGAAACCCCTTGGTGGCTTTCAGCGCCAGATAGGCGGCGCGCACCGATTTATCGGCCACCAGATCAAGGCTGAGTTTGTAGGCGCTGAGTGCTGCCCGATAATTTTCATTGCGCTCCAGACCTTTGGCCATCACCGCCAACGCCTCGGCGCGCGCTTTGGCGGTCCGGGTCAGTTCATAGCCGACAATAGCAGCATAAAGGCCCTGATTGGCCGCATCACGATTGTTCTTCGTCGCATTTCCCGCACGCGCCGCATCAATCCACAGAGAGGCGTCGTCGGGTGACACAGCCAGAGCGCTGAGAAAACCAGCCAGGGCTTCGGCGCTTTTGCCCGCTGTCAGTTGACCATGGGCCTGACCGATCAAGGTGTTGAGGCCCAGCTCCGAGGTGTCGGCAGTCTGGGGCAGGTTCCGACGAAAATCCTTGGCCTGCTGGCGTAGATCGTCGGACAGAAAAGGCAGTTTCGGGGCAAGGCCCAGATCGGGCTGGCTGTCCTTCAGAACGATTTTTCCGGCAACGGCACCCGAAAAACTGTTCAGCGTGTTGAAATCGGATTTGAGAAAGCACCAGCGTGCTTTGACATTGTAAGTAAAGGCGCGGCAGGATTTATCATCCACGCAGGCTGCCTGACATTGATCCTGCGCCACATTTTGCAGTGTGCGCAGATCAAAACCGGCATAGTCGCTGTCTTGCGACAGTTCCACGCTGCGGCTCTGGTCGGCGGCCTGTAGCGGAGAGGCGTGCAGGCCTGCCATCAGTGCAAGTCCTGCAAAGGCATATTTCAGACGTGTGAACATGTGCCCAGGCTCTCCATTCCTGTCATTATCGACCATCGGCGCGGTTACTCTTCTGTTTGAACCACCCGGAGTCAATCGGTTTTCTCGATTGTGCGGACATTCACATGCAGATCGCGGCCCGCCCGCCAACCATTCCATGCAGCGCCCAGGCCAAGCGCAACAAACAGGAGCGCGGATGCCGAAAAACTGCCAGTGGCAGCGCGAATCAGCCCCACCAGCAGCGGACCGATGGCGGCCAGACAATAGCCGATAAACTGCGCCATGCCTGACAGATGGGCGGCAATCTGCGGACTGCCGGAGCGTAGCACAATCGCAGTCATGGCCAGAGCAATCAGACTTCCCTGACCCACGCCTTGCAACACCGCCCAAAGCCAGATGGTGGAAAGCGGCGCAAACAACAGGCCGAGCAGAGCAATGACGGCAATGGCTGCAAAGGCGGCATTGACCAGCCGTTGATCTTTGCCGCGCACCGCCAGTTGCGGCGCGACAATGCAGGCACCCGCTTGTACCATGACCGAGACGGACACGATGCCGCCAGCGGTTATGCCATCCAGCCCGCGCTCGCGCAAAATCGGCACCAGCCAGCCAAACACGCAATAGGCCAAAGCCGATTGCAGGCCAGTAAACAGGGTGACATTCCACGCCAGCCGGTCCTGCCACAGGCCTTGCACAGTGACACGAAGCTTCGCACGTTTAGAATGGCTGGAAAAGCTTTGCGGTAACCACAGAACAAACACCAAAAGCGCAGGCAGCGCCCAGATGGCAAGCCCCACGGAAAGGGAGTCGCTGGCTGTTTTGATGGGCAAGGTCAAACCGGCGGCAGCCGCCGCCCCACCGCACAGGGCCATGGTGTAAAAGCCGGTCATGAGGGCCGTGCGGTTGGCAAAATCGCGCTTGACCAGACCGGGCAAAAGCACATTGCCAATGGCAATACAGGCGCCGGCCAGTGCTGTGCCGAAAAACAGCGGGGTAACGGCATGGATGCCGCGCAAGGCCGTTCCCATGGCGAGCAACAGCATGACAATGCCCAGGGTTTTCTCGGCCCCGAACCGATCGGCAAGGCGTGGAGCCAGCGGCGAGAAGATGCCGAGGCACACCACCGGCAATGTGGTCAGCAGGCTGGCACCGAAGGCAGAAAGGCCGATCTGCTCACGGATTTCCGGCAAAAGCGTGGAGGCACTGGAAAACAGCGGACGCAGGTTAAAGGCAATCAACACAAGGCTGATGCCCAACAGAATCCGTGACAGGCGGGATCTTGCCGGAGCCACTTTTGCCTCTCTGTTCATCTCTGTCCTGCCCCCATCTGTTCTGCCCCCATCTGTTCTGCCCATGTGTTCATCATCATGCTCTACATTCTTGTTCTGGGGCATCAATCATGGCTCTCCGGTGGGCCATTGTCTTTGTCTGGTTGTGGCGCTGGACGTGTTAACACAAAAGCTGCGGATGCTGCCAGAATGAGGCCGGTGCCAATCCGCACAGCCAGCGAGGCAGGAGAGAAAAAATACATGCCCGTGAAGCTTATTGCCATCATGGATACGGCAAGGGTTTTGGCCCGCCGCGAGATGGCTCCCTGTTTGCGCCAATCGGCCAGCGGCTTGCCAAACCGTGGATGTTCCAGCAACCAGCGCTCAAAGCGCGGTGAGGAGCGGGCAAACAGTGTGGCCGCCAGAATCATGAAAGGAGTTGTGGGCAACACAGGCAGAAAAATGCCGATGACGCCAAGAGCGACAAAAAACCAGCCAAGACCAAACAACAGCAGCCGCATAGTGTATGTCCCCGAAACACATTCGCCACCGGCCTGTGCAAGGTCGGTGGCGACACATAGAATTTGTCAGGGAAAAGTGGAACCCGGTTTTCCCGACAATACAAGCAAAAACAAAATAATCTAAAGTCTGTCTGGTTCAGACTCATAGTGCACGACGCGCGTATTTCTGGGCTTCGCACCCCCTCATCCGGCTGCCGCCACCTTCTCCCCGCAGGGGAGAAGACGGAAAGAACAGCAACGTTCATGGGTTCCTCGCCCCAGTTGGGAGAGGTCAGCCGAACAAAGCGGAGGCGGGCTGAGGGGGAGCCAAGCACTCGAAGCTAAAATGTCGTGCACTGTTAATCTGAACCAGACAGACTCGAAGCATCTTTGTTTTCTCGCAGATCTCTGCGGTGCGTTACCCTTTATGGGCGGCAACGGCGGCATCATAAGCGGCCACCAGCCGGGCGGCGCGGGCCTTGACCACATCGGCCTTGTCGCCGGGCTTATACAGGCTGGTGCCAATGCCAAAGGCGCGGGCTCCAGCCTTGAGATAGTCGCCGAAATTGTTTTCGCCAACGCCACCGACAGCACCGAGCGGAATGTGTGGTGGCAGAATGGCCTTGATGGCATTGATGCCGCTTGGGCCAAGCACGCTGGCAGGGAAGAATTTGATGGCGGAAGCGCCTGCCTTGATAGCCGCCAGCGCCTCTGTGGGCGTAAACGCGCCGGGCATGGACACCATGCCAAGCCGTGCGGCCTGACCAATCACGGCAGGGTCGGTGTTCGGCGTCACGACAAGATTACCGCCCACATTGTAGAGTTCTTCAACGGCACCGGCTTCCAGAACCGTGCCAGCACCAATCAGGATTTCACTTGGTGCCAGTTTGCGGGCTTTTTCAATCGACACAAACGGCTCTGGCGAGTTCAGCGGCACTTCAATGGCCTCAAAGCCTTCTTCCAGCAGGGCTTCCACCACGCTTTCAATATCTGCAGGGCCGATGCCGCGCAAAATGGCGACCAGTTCGCGCTTCAGGGTGGGCCATGGAACGATGGGGGAGGTCATGGGGATTATCCTACAAAGAGATGTTGGGCGGCCGCAAACAGGCCATTGCGCACCAGCGTACTGCCATCAAGGCTTTGCGCCTTCGCTCCGGCCAGCGTGAGAGCGCGAATATAAAGCGCTGACAATGATTTGGAAGCAACAATATGCACGGTTTTGCCGCCCTGATAGAAGGCGCGCATTCCGGCAATTTCCGCGCCAATCAACAGGCCAGAGAGGCGGCTGGCGGCTTCATTGGGTTCTGGCGTGGACAGCAGCCCGCCAGCGCGGATCGAAAACAGGCTGGTGGTCAGCGAAAAGCCATCGCTCAACGCTTCTGCAACGGCGGCATCAAATGCCGCTTCATGGGTGGAATGGTCGCCATCCTGTGGGATGGAGAGGCGCAGGATGGATTGCTTGGACAAAAGATCAAACATCTCGCCCGTCATGGCGGTGCGAAAGCGTTTGACCACGCCATCTTCCAGATCCACCCATTTGCAATGGGTGCCGGGCATGCAGATGATGCCGGAGGCTATGCCACCTGCAACCACGCCCGCCAGCTGGGTTTCTTCGCCCCGCATCACATCAAACGGGCCAGTGTCTTTTTGACATAGGCCGGGAAGAATAAAGACTTTGCGCGATGCTGTGGGCGACACCGTATGCTGGTGCAGGTGAGACAGCGCTGTTGGTGTTTCCACGTAAGGCGCTTCCAGCCATCCGGCCCGTGCGCCCGCCATGCCCGCGATGACCACGGGCAGATCCGCAGGCGCATTCAACGCCTGAAGGTTGTCTTCCAAAACGGTGGCAAACCGATTGTCTGCCGCGCAGGCTGACATGCCGTCTGCGGATTGGCGCTCGCCGAGGATTGCACCCTCGGCATTCACCAACCACAGACGAAAATTGCTGGTGCCCCAATCCACCAGAGCGGCAAAGGGGGCGTTTGATGTGCTCATGTCAGCCATGCGAATAACCGTTACTGTTGCAGATCGTCTGGCAGCAGGGCCACCGGAATGTTCTGATAGCTCACCGGGCGCAGGAAGCGACGGATCGCCATGGTGCCAACCGAGGTTGCGCCAAAGTTGGTGGAGGCCGGATAAGGACCGCCATGCACCATGGCATCGCAGACTTCCACGCCGGTCGGGAAGCCATTGGCCAGCACGCGGCCAGACTTGCGCTCCAGAATCGGCAGAAGTTTCTTCGCTGTTGGCGCGTCCGCATCATCCATATGCAGGGTGGTGGTCAGCTGGCCGACAAAGCTTTCAGCAAGCTTGACCATTTCCGCTTCATCCTTGACGGTGACGAGAATGCCAAGCGGGCCAAACACTTCTTCGCCCAACACATGATTGTTAAGCCAGTTTTCGCCGGTGGTGGCAAACAGGTAAGGTGTGGCGTTGCGCAAATCGCAGGTGGTGGTGAGTACGGCCTGAACGCCTTCTGTTGCAGCAATTTTGTCAGCACCGGCGCGGTAAGCGTTGGCAATGCCGTCGGTCAGCATGGTCTGGGCGTTGACGCTCGCAAGAGCGGTCTTTGCGGTTTCGAGGAAGGCGTCAGCCTCAGCACCCTCAGTAATGATGGCAATGCCGGGATTGGTGCAAAACTGGCCAGCGCCCATGGTGAGCGAACCAGCCCAGCCCTTGGCCAGGGCTTCGCCGCGTGCCGAGATGGCGTTTGACAGCAGGAACATCGGGTTGACCGAGCCTAGCTCACCAAAGAACGGAATTGGCTCTGGACGACGTACGCAGAGATCAAACAGCGCGCGGCCACCGGCCAGCGAGCCGGTAAAGCCCACGGCGCGGGTCAGCGGATGCAGGCAGATGGCCTCGCCGGTTTCGCGGTTGCCACCCTGCACCAGTGAGAACACGCCGGGATGAACGCCGGTGCGCTTGATGGCGGCATCAATGGCTTGGGCTACAATCTCAGCCGTGCCGGGATGGGCTTCATGACCCTTGACCACAACCGGGCAACCAGCAGCCAGTGCGGAAGCGGTATCGCCGCCAGCGGTGGAGAAGGCCAGCGGGAAGTTGGACGCGCCAAACACGCCAACCGGGCCAATCGGCCGCTGCATCAGGCGAATGTCGGGGCGGGGCAGGGGCTGGCGGTCTGGCAGGGCTGCGTCAAAGCGACGGTCCAGATAGTCGCCTTTGCGGATATGCTCGGCAAACAGTTTCAGCTGGCCAGTGGTGCGGCCACGCTCGCCTTGCAGGCGGGCTTCCGGCAGGCCGGTTTCCTGAGAGCCAATGGCGGTGATGGCGTCGCCACGGGCGTCAATTTCTTCAGCAATGGCTTCCAGAAACTTGGCGCGCTCTTCGCGGGAGGAATAGCCGTAAGAGATAAATGCTTCTTCCGCTGCCTTAAAGGCGCGATCAACAAGCGCTGCCGAGCCAGTGGCATAGGTGCGGCTCTCGCCGCTGGCGGGATGGGAGACGAATGTGCCTGTGCCATCCACCCATTCGCCTGCGATCAGGTGCTTTCCGGTCAGAGTCAATGTCATCCTGAATTCCTCTTCTAAAAGATAAAATAGGGACACAAGCGCTTGGTCTGCTTGGGAGGCGCGCTTGTGTCCTGTCAGAAACTATGAAAGTTCCTGTTACTCTATAAAGGCTTCAACCTCATGACGCTCGCCCGTGAGGAAAGCATCGGCAACAAGGCGAAGGGGCTGATAGTCGGCGTCGCTCTTGCGGGTCCGCACCAGCTCGGCAAAGCGGGTGTAGATGCGGGCATATTCGCGGTCTGGGCCTTCAACGGTCAGCTTGCCATCTATATAGAGTTCCGCACCGCCTTTTGCGAGGCGAAGCCGGCCTTTATCGGTTTCGACCACGATATCCCAGGTCTGTGTGCCTTCCTGACGCCAGTCAAACTCGGCACTGATGGCTGCCCCTGCCGCACTGCGCATTTGCAAGCTTGCTGCAATCGGCTGCTGGCGATTGGATGGGAAAGACAGCGAGGCCTTTTCCACAATGGTCTGGCCGGGAATGATGGCGGTGAGAATCGAGAGCGCATTGATGCCCGGATCAAACACGCCAAAGCCGCCTGCTTCCCAGATCCAAGCCTGACCGGGGTGCCAGCGGCGCACATCTTCTTTCCAGGTGATGGTGACACTGTTTATTTTCTTGGTGGACAGCCATTCGCGTGCAGGCTCAACGCCATTGGCAAAGCGCGAATGCCAGGTGGCAAACAGCACAACGCCAGCCAGTTCGGCCATTTCAGCCAAGGCTTGTGCTTCGCCAATAGTGGCGGCTGGTGGCTTTTCCATCAATACGTCGAGGCCAGCGGCAATGGCCTTCTTGGCCATGTCAAAGCGCACGTCCGGCGGGGTGCAAAGCGAAATGGCGCGGATGTCTTTTCGGTTTTCCAAAAAGGCATCATAGCTTTCAAAATTCTCGGCACCCTCAATCTTTGCATTGCGGCTGATGGCAGCTTTAATATCGAAATCGCGGCCTTCTTCGCAGGAGGGAATGTGCTGGTCACGGGCAATTTTGCCAACGCCAGCCAAGGCCAGCGCGATCTTTTGGGTGGAGGTCATAGGTGTGCCCCGATCTGATATTTCGTCAAAGAGAAATGCGCCGATCCGGCGCATTTCAATGGCGACAAAGGATTAATGCGAGTCCTTGCCAACGGCAGAACCACGACATCCTTTCAGGAAGTCGAAGTCAGCACCCGTATCTGCACCTTCCACGTGGTCGTGGAACAGCTTGGCGTAACCGCTGGCAGGCGCTTCAACATTCGGGCGCCAATCGGCCAGACGGCGCTGCATTTCTTCATCGGAAATATCCAGATGAATCTTGCGGGCATCCACATCCAGCTCAATGAAATCGCCGTCCTTGACAATCGCCAGCGGACCGCCACGGGCGGCTTCCGGCGAGGTGTGCAGCAGCACCGTGCCGTAAGCGGTGCCGGACATGCGCGCATCGGAGATACGCACCATGTCGGTAATGCCCTTGCGCAGCACCTTGGGCGGCAGGCCCATGTTGCCCACTTCGGCCATGCCCGGATAGCCACGCGGACCACAGTTTTTCAAAACCATCACGCAGGTTTCGTCAATGTCGAGGGCCTCGTCATTGATCTTGGCCTTGTAATCGTCGATGTCTTCAAACACCACGGCGCGGCCACGGTGCTTCATCAGATGCTCAGACGCTGCCGATGGCTTGAGCACGCAGCCCTTGGGAGCCAGATTGCCGCGCAGAACCACGATACCGCCATGCTGGGTCAGGGCCTTTTCAACTGGCAGGATCACATCCTCATTCCAGTTTTTGACGTCCTTGACTTCGTCCCAGATGGTTTCGCCGGACACGGTGAGCGCATCCTTGTTGAGCTTGCCCGCTTCGCCAAGGCGCTTGATGACAACCGGAAGGCCGCCTGCGTAGAAGAATTCTTCCATCAGATATTTGCCCGATGGCATCAGATTGACGATGGTCGGTATGTCGCGGCCAAGGCGATCCCAATCGTCCAGCGTCAGATCAATGCCAACGCGGCCAGCCATGGCCAGCAGATGCACAACGGCATTGGTGGAGCCGCCGATGGCACCATTGACGCGGATGGCGTTTTCAAACGCTTCTTTGGTCATGATGTCTGATGGCTTCAGATCATCCTTGACCATCTGCACAATGCGGCGGCCAGAGAGCTGCGCCATCACGCGGCGGCGGCTATCCACGGCTGGAATGGCCGCATTGCCAGACAGCGCCATGCCGAGCGCTTCCACCATCGACGCCATGGTCGAGGCTGTGCCCATGGTGTTGCAGGTGCCGGATGAGCGCGACATCGAGGCTTCGGCCTCAACAAACTCTTCCTGGGTCATCTCGCCAGCCTTCACAGCTTCGGAGAACTTCCAAAGATGGGTGCCAGAGCCAACACGCTCGCCACGGAAGTAACCGTTCAGCATGGGGCCGCCGGTGACAACGATGGAGGGGATATCGGTAGACGCTGCGGCCATCACCAGCGATGGCGTGGTCTTGTCACAGCCCACCAGCAGCACCGCGCCATCAATCGGCTGGCCGCGCATGGCTTCTTCCACCGCAAGAGCCGCCAGATTGCGATACATCATCGCGGTCGGACGGAAGGTGTTTTCGGAAGCCGAGAACACTGGCACTTCAACCGGAAAACCACCGGCTTCCCACACGCCAGCCTTGACCTTTTCGGCCAGTTCCCGCAGGTGGCCGTTGCAAGGGGTCAGATCCGACCAGGTGTTGAGAATGCCGATCACCGGGCGTCCGTCGAACAGATCGTGCGGATGGCCCTGATTTTTCATCCAGCCGCGGTGGTAGATGGTGTCGCGTGATGTGCCGCCGTACCACGATTGTGAGCGCAGCGTGCGGGGCCATTCCTTAGGTTTGAAGCCACTCATGGTGTTTTCTTCCCGTGTTTGGTGTTAACGCGGCGGCTTGGTGCCGCCTCTTGTTGTTCAGATTTTCTTGACGGCAAACGGTGTTTCAGCCGCAACCACCAGCGGGTTTTGCAGGGGCAGGCCAAATTCTGGCGCGCTCACTTCAAACACATCGCCAGCTTCAGTCTTGAAGCCATCGGCGAAGGACAGTGTGGCGGTGCCGAACATATGCACGTGCAAATCGCCGGGCTGGCAGAACAGACCATATTTGAAGTGGTGATATTCCAGATTGGCGATGGTGTGGGACATGTTGTCCTCGCCAGACAGGAAGGGCTTTTCCCAAACCGTCTTGCCGTCGCGCAAGATCTTGGAGGTGCCATTGATATGGGCAGGCAGATCACCGACCAGCAGTTCCGGGCCAAAGGAGGCGGGGCGCAGCTTGGAATGGGCGAGGTAGAGATAGTTGATCTTCTCGGTCACATGGTCCGAAAATTCGTTGGCCAGCGTGAAGCCAATGCGCACCGGCGTGCCATCGGTATCGATAACATAAAAGCCGGCAATTTCAGGCTCTTCACCGCCATCCAGCGCGAAGGAGGGAGATTCCAGACCATCCAACGGAGCTACAGCATTGACGCCGGTGCCCTTGTAGAACCATTCCGGCTGCACGCCCCAGGCGCCGTCCTTCGGCTTGCCGCCTTCCAGACCCATGCGGAACATTTTCATGCTGTCGCTCATGCCAGCCGTGTCCGCATGCATACTGTCACGGGCGGAGGCCGAACCGGTGTGGGTGAGGCCCGTGCCGGTGAGGAACATATGGGCGGCATCGGGATGGCGCACCGGACAATCCAGCTTGCCGGAGGCAGCCAGATTTGCCAGATCAACCACATCGCCTTCGCCTTGCTTGGCAATCAGATCAGCAAGGCTGACCTTGGCAGCAAGCGCTGCCTTGGCGAGATCAAAGGTGGAGGAAAAGCCCGGTACGAGACGCGCGACTTCACCTTGCCGGCAGATCACTCCACCGGCTTTCAATTGCGAAAGATACATGACCCAGTTTCCTTAGGCTGCTTTGTTCTTGTTGTAGACGTCGAAGAAGACGGCGGCGAGAAGCACGAGGCCCTTGACCATCTGCTGGAAATCAATGCCCAGGCCCACGATGGACATGCCGTTGTTCATCACGCCCATGATAAAGGCACCAATCACGGCACCGGTAATTTTGCCAACGCCGCCAGAGGCTGAAGCACCGCCGATAAAGCAGGCTGCAATCACGTCCAGCTCAAACCCACTACCGGCTTTCGGTGTGGCAGAGTTGAGGCGGGCTGCGATAATCATCCCGGCCAGACCCGCCAGAACACCCATGTTGACGAAGGTCAGGAAGCTCAAACGCTCGGTGTTGATACCCGAGAGCTTGGTGGCCTTTTCATTGCCGCCCATGGCGTAGATGCGACGGCCAATCGTGGTGCGGCGTGTGACGAAGGAATAAAGAATGATCAGTGCCAGCATCACCACCAGAACATTTGGCAGGCCGCGATAGGTCGACAACAGATAGCCAAGTGCCAGAACCGCGCCAGACACAATCAGGTTCTGCACCAGAAAGAATCCGAATGGCTCGACATCAATCCCGTGCACGACATTCACCTGACGACGGCGCCAGGCCAGCACAAACAGAGCCACTGCACCAATGACCGTCAGAATGATTGAGGTTGAATGCAGATCGCCCATATCAATCACATCGGGCAGGAAGCCGGTGCTGATCAGCTGGAATTCTTTCGGGAAGGGGCCGATGTTGCGGCCGCCAAGAACATAAAGCGTCAATCCGCGAAACACCAGCATCCCTGCCAGAGTGACGATGAAGGATGGAATACGATGGTAGGCAACCCAATAGCCCTGAGCTGCGCCAATCACGCCGCCAATGACCAGACAGATCAGAACCGTGGGGATGAACCCAAGGCCCCAGCTGACCGTTAAGATAGCGGCGAGCGCGCCAACAAAGCCGACAATGGAGCCAACCGACAGATCAATATGACCAGCGACAATCACCAGCAACATGCCAAGCGCCATAATGACGATGAAGGAGTTCTGGAGCACCAGATTGGTCAGGTTGACGGGCTTGAACAGAATGCCGCCGGTATAGAACTGGAAGAACACCATGATGGCAACAAGAGCGATCAACATGCCGTATTCGCGGATATTGGCGCGAATGTAGGAGGCGATCGACACCACGTTCTGCTCTTGCGAGGATGGGTTGGCGGAACTCATTATTTCTTCTCCCCTGAGCGCATGATAGCGCGCATGATGCTTTCCTGGCTTGCCTCTTCCTTTGAAAGCTCTGCGACAATGCGTCCTTCGTTCATGACGTAGATGCGGTCGCAGGTTCCAAGCAGTTCCGGCATTTCCGACGAAATCATCAGAACGCCTTTGCCGTCGGCCGCAAGCTGGTTGATAATGCTATAGATTTCATATTTCGCGCCGACATCGATGCCGCGCGTCGGCTCATCCAGAATGAGCACTTCCGGGTTGGAAAACAGCCATTTGGACAGAACAACTTTTTGCTGGTTGCCGCCCGACAGATTGACGGTTTCCTGATAGATACCATGCGAGCGAATGCGCAGTTTCGACCGATAGTCGGTGGCAACCTTGATCTCTTTGATGTCGTTGATCACGCCTGCGCTGGATACGCCCGGCAGATTGGCAAGTGTGGTGTTGTGCAAAATCGTATCGGCCAGCACCAGACCAAGATGTTTGCGGTCTTCAGTGACATAGGCCAGACCTGCGTCAATCGCCTTGCGCACGGTGGAAACATCCACCACTTTGCCATCCATGTAAGCTTCTCCGCTGATCTTATGACCATAGGATTTGCCAAACAGGCTCATGGCAAATTCAGTGCGGCCTGCGCCCATAAGGCCAGCAATACCAACCACTTCGCCACGCTTTACGTGGACATTGATGTCATGCAGAACCTGCCGCTCGCGGTGCTGGTGATGGAAGGCATTCCAGTTCTTGACTTCAAGAACGGTGTCGCCAATCGGCACAGAGCGCGGCGGATAGCGATCTTCAAGGTCACGACCCACCATGTTGCGAATGATCACGTCTTCGCTGACTTCTTCGGCGTGACAGTCCAGTGTTTTCACGGTCATGCCATCACGCAGCACAGTGATCTGGTCTGCGACTTTGCGCACTTCGTTGAGCTTGTGGGTGATGATGATCGATGTGATGCCCTGTTTGCGAAACTCGATCAGAAGATTAAGCAGAGCGTCGGAATCTGTCTCATTGAGCGAGGCTGTCGGCTCATCCAGAATCAGCAGCTTGACGCTTTTCGATAGCGCCTTGGCAATTTCTGCCAATTGCTGCTTTCCCACGCCAATATCGGTCACCAGAGTGTTTGGAGACTCCTTCAAGCCAACCATGGCGAGGAGTTTTTTGGTACGGCTGAATGTCTCTTCCCAGCTGATCACGCCTTTTGTGGCAATTTCGTTGCCCAGAAAAATATTCTCGGCAATGGACAACTGCGGCACAAGCGCCAGCTCCTGGTGAATGATGATAATGCCGATTTCTTCACTGTCCTTGATGACCTTGAAGTTGCGCACTTCGCCATCATAGACAATATCGCCGTCATAGCTGCCGGCCGGGTACACGCCGGAGAGAACTTTCATCAGGGTGGATTTGCCAGCCCCGTTCTCGCCCACCAATGCATGGATCTCACCTTTGCGAACCTTGAGATTCACATCCGCAAGCGCTTTCACGCCTGGGAACGTCTTGGTGATGTTCCGCATTTCGAGGATGGTATTTTCCATAATATCGTTCCAGAGCCACAGCCGCTGATTGCGCAGGCGGGCGAACAAAAAAGAAAGCCGGAACGTCGATTGCGATGTTCCGGCCGCTCTCTATTACTTCAGTTGGTCGGCCTTGTAGTAGCCGCCTTCAACCAGAACCTTCTCATAGTTGGCTTTGGTGACAGCAACAGGCTTCAGCAGGTAGGAAGGAACAACCTTGACGCCGTTGTCGTAGGTCTTGGTGTCGTTGACTTCAGGCGTCTTGCCTTCCATCAGCGCATCGACCATGGCAACCGTAACCTTTGCAAGATCACGGGTGTCCTTGAAGATTGTCGAATACTGCTCACCGGCAATGATCGACTTCACGGATGGGACTTCAGCGTCCTGACCGGAAATGAACGGCAAAGGCTGATCCTTCGTGCCATAGCCTACGCCCTTGAGCGAGGAGATGATACCGATGGAAATGCCATCGTAAGGCGACAGAACAGCGTTCACCTTGGCATCGGTGTAATAGGCCGACAGCAGGTTATCCATACGGGCCTGTGCAACCGCACCGTCCCAACGCAGTGTACCAACCTTGTCCATGCCGGTCTGGCCGGACTTCACCACCAGCTTGCCGCTGTCGATGTAAGGCTGAAGCACCGACATTGCGCCGT
This sequence comes from Gillisella vitis, assembly GCF_014204625.1. Taxonomy (GTDB): domain Bacteria; phylum Pseudomonadota; class Alphaproteobacteria; order Rhizobiales; family Rhizobiaceae; genus Allorhizobium; species Allorhizobium vitis_F. Next base: position 59,695 of record NZ_JACHLU010000020.1, read on the forward strand.
TGTAGAAGAAGAAGGCGTTGTTGTCGTCTGGCGAGCCGCCGAACAGCTCAATATTGAATGGACCCTTGCCGTCCTTCAGGCCGAGGCCGTCAACAAGCGTACCAGCCTGCAAAACGCCAACCTGGAAGTTGTCAAATGTCGCATAGTAGTCAACATTTGGGCTGTCACGGATCAGACGGTCGTAAGCGATAACCTTGACGCCAGCGTCATGGGCCTGCTTGAGAACGTCAGACAGTGTGGTGCCGTCGATCGATGCAATCACCAGAACCTTGTCGCCCTTGGTGACCATGTTTTCGATCTGCGACAGCTGGTTTGGAATGTCGTCGTCGGCATATTGCAGGTCCGTCTTGTAACCGGCTGCTTCCAGCTGCTTGACGATGTTGTTGCCGTCATCAATCCAGCGGGCCGAGGACTTGGTTGGCATGGCAATGCCGACAGTGCCTTTGTCTGCTGCGAAAACAGACGATGACATCACAGCTGCGCCCAACGCTACGGACGCAAAAAGCTTTACGATTTTATTCACGAGGAACCTCCCTTGGTTTCCAATTTCCTGTGCTGCACCATTCCACCCCCGCTCCATGGGGGTTCTGGTCAAATGCAGTAGCGGCCCCAGCTCCGTCTGTTCGCCGCGAAAGAACCCGGCAGGCTTATTCAGCACCACATGATCCATATCGGACTCTTATCGTCCATTGTATGTCTTTCAAATGATTTATTTGACAATCCACATACCAAAGTTGATATATGAACCATGCTTAGCCCCGTTTCAAACCGCCTTCAGCCCAAGCATTTTAATCTGGTCAGAGCCATATTTGAGCTTGGCCAGCTTAATCTTGCCGCTGGCCAGCTCTCAATAACCCAGCCTGCCGCATCACGCATGTTGGCAGAGACCGAGCGCATTGTTGGTGCCCCTGTGTTTGTGCGCACGCCCAAGGGCATGGAGCCAACCGAACTGGGGGTGGCGCTGGCGCGCCGGGCCGAGATTCTGCTGGAGGAAATGTTCGAGGCCATGCGCGAGGTGGATGCCATCAAGCGTGGCGCGTCGGGTACGGTGCGTGTTGGCGCGGTGACGGGTGGGGCATTGGGCTATATTGTACCTGCCATCAAGGCGTTGAAAGTTGAGGCGCGCACCGCCGATATTTATGTGGATGTTGCGCCCAGTGGCGCGCTGATTTCCAATCTGGTTTCCGGGCAGTTTGACTTTGTGCTGGGGCGCATTCCGGTGGGGGTTGATGCCCGCCAGTTTGACATACGCCATGCCCGCACCGAAGAAGTGGATCTGATTGTGCATCAGACCCATCCACTGGCCAATGCGACCCGTCTTGGCATGGCAGATTTGCAGCATTTTCCCTGGGTGATGCAGGGACCGGGCGCGCCGGTGCGGCAGGCGGTGGAAAATGCCTTTATACAGGCAGGCACGGGCCTGCCGGTGGATGTGGTCAATACGACATCGCTGCTGGTGATGATTGCCATGATTGCAACGTCAAACGCCATTGCGCCCTTGTCGCAGGAAGTGTCCGATCTTCTCTGTCGTCAGACCACGGGTGCAGGGCTTTGTCGCCTTGCCATCAGCACTCCGATTGTTGTGTTGCCTTACCATCTGATCAGCCTGAAAAGCCGCAGCATGTCGACTTTGGCATCGCGGCTGCAAGATCTTGTGCTTCAGGAGTTTGTCGCCCGATAATTTGCTGCATCGGAACGTACCGAAACCGTTAACAAAGGCTTGTATTGGGGGTGTGAACTCTCTTTAATAACGTCGCTGTGATGCGATGAGATCATCAGGTCACGGGGACGTGGGATACGAGATGCGATAGCGTCTTGAGGAGCCCCACATGGTGAGGGTCAGGAGGTGCGTTTTGAGTTTGAAAATAGGGTCGCCGAAAGAATTATATGCAGGCGAGGCGCGCGTGGCGATGACGCCAGACAGCGCGCAGGCTTTGCAGAAACTGGGCTATGACTGTGTTGTGGAAGCGGGCGCTGGTAAAGCTGCCGGCTTTTCCGATGATGCCTATCGTGCCGCAGGTGTAACCGTTTTAGACACGGCCGCAGAGCTTTATGCCAGCGCCGATGTTGTGGCGAAAGTTCGTCCGCCGGAATCATCAGAGGTGGAGCAGCTTGCCCCTGGCAAAACCCTGATCTCTTTCTTCTATCCAGCACAGAACGCAGCGCTGCTGGAAGAAGTCAAGGCCAAGGGCGCAAACGTTATTGCCATGGATATGGTGCCGCGTATCTCGCGCGCCCAGAAGATGGATGCTCTGTCTTCCATGGCGAATATTGCCGGTTATCGCGCTGTCATTGAGGCAGGCAATAATTTTGGCCGCTTCTTTACCGGACAGGTCACGGCTGCTGGTAAAGTTCCGCCCGCAAAAGTGCTGATTATCGGTGCCGGTGTGGCGGGCCTTGCCGCGATTGGCACGGCCACTTCGCTGGGTGCGATTGTCTATGCCTTTGATGTTCGTCCCGAAGTGGCCGAGCAGATTGAAAGCATGGGCGCGCAATTCGTTTATCTCGAATTTGAAGCCGCGCAGGATGGGGCGGCGACCGGCGGTTATGCTGCACCGTCCTCGCCGGAATTCCGCGAAAAACAACTGGCGAAATTCCGTGAACTGGCCCCGGAAATCGACATTGTCATCACCACGGCGCTCATTCCCGGACGCGATGCACCCAAGCTGTGGCTGGCCGATATGGTGGCGTCGATGAAGCCCGGTTCGGTCGTGATTGACCTGGCCGCAGAGCGCGGTGGCAATTGCGACCTGACTGTGGCTGATCAGCGCGTGGTTTCGGATAATGGTGTGATTGTCGTTGGTTACACGGATTTCCCAAGCCGGATGGCGGCGCAATCCTCGACGCTCTATTCCACCAATATCCGCCATATGATGACCGATCTGACACCTGCCAAGGATGGCAAGCTTGTTCACAATATGGAAGACGACGTTATCCGTGGCGCAACGGTGACATTTGAGGGTGCGATTACCTTCCCGCCGCCGCCGCCGAAGGTGCAGGCCATTGCCGCCGCCAAGCCGAAGGAAAAGGTGAAGGAACCGACACCGGAGGAAAAACGCGCCAGGGAAGCGGCTGAGTTCAAGGCGCAAACCACCAATCAGGTCAAGCTGCTGGCCATTGGCACGGCTGTGATGCTGCTGGTGGGTGCCTTTGCCCCGGCCAGTTTCATGAGTCATTTCATTGTGTTTGTTCTCGCCTGTTTCATTGGTTTCTCGGTGATCTGGAATGTCAGCCACTCGCTGCATACGCCGCTGATGGCCGTGACCAATGCCATTTCCGGTATCGTCATTCTGGGCGCATTGCTGCAAATCGGGTCCAGCAATTGGCTGGTGGTAACATTGGCGGCACTGTCGGTACTGATTGCGACGATCAACATCGTCGGCGGCTTCCTCGTGACACGGCGCATGCTCGCCATGTTCCAGAAGTCCTGAGGGGGAAAATAGACCATGGCAATTGGTATTGTTTCTGCGGCCTATATTGCGGCTGCTGTGTTGTTTATCCTCTCGCTGGGTGGCCTGTCCGGGCAGGAAAGCGCCAAGCGCGCCGTCTGGTACGGGATTGTCGGTATGGGGCTTGCGGTGATTGCTACCGTGTTTGGCCCGGATGTCGGCCATTGGTTCATCATCGTGCTGATGATCGCTGGGGGCTCGGTGCTGGGCTATTATGTCGCCTCGCGCGTGCAGATGACAGAAATGCCGCAGCTTGTGGCGGCTTTGCATAGTTTTGTGGGCTTAGCCGCCGTGTTTATTGGCTATAACGCCCATATCGAAGAAGCGCATGTGGCGCGGCTGGATGAGACGGCGCGTGCCTCGCTCACCGGCTTTGCGGCCATTCTGGCTCATAAATTGCCAGTGGAGCTGGCGATTATGAAGGTCGAGGTGTTTCTCGGCGTGTTCATCGGTGCTGTGACCTTCACCGGCTCTGTCATTGCCTTTGGTAAATTGGCGGGCAAGGTGGATGGCAAGGCCAAAAAACTGCCCGGTGGCCATATGTTGAATGCCGGTGCAGCGGCCCTGTCCTTCATTCTGTTGATTGCCTATTTCTATGGTGCGGGCGCATGGGCGCTGGTGCTGATGACACTGCTGGCCTTTTTCATTGGCTATCACCTGATCATGGGTATTGGCGGTGCTGACATGCCCGTCGTCGTCTCGATGCTCAACAGCTATTCCGGCTGGGCAGCGGCAGCCATTGGCTTTACGCTCGGCAATGACCTGTTGATTGTGACGGGTGCGCTGGTTGGCTCGTCCGGTGCCATCCTGTCCTACATCATGTGCAAGGCCATGAACCGCTCGTTTGTCTCGGTTATCCTCGGCGGCTTCGGTACGACCACGGGTCCGGCGATGGAAATCACCGGCGAGCAGATTGCCATTGATGCCGAAGGCGTGGCCAATGCCCTCAACGAAGCCGATAGCGTCATCATCGTGCCCGGTTACGGCATGGCGGTGGCGCAGGCGCAACAGGCGGTGTCTGAACTCACCCGCAAGCTGCGCGATGCTGGCAAGAACGTGCGTTTTGCCATCCATCCGGTGGCTGGCCGTTTGCCGGGGCATATGAATGTGCTCTTGGCCGAAGCGAAGGTTCCTTACGACATCGTGATGGAAATGGACGAAATCAACGACGATTTCCCGGAAACTGACGTCGTCATCGTCATCGGCTCCAACGACATCGTCAACCCCGCGGCCGAAGAAGACCCGAATTCCCCGATTGCCGGAATGCCTGTGTTGCAGGTGTGGAAGGCAAAGCAGGTGTTTGTGTCCAAACGCGGCCAGGGCACAGGCTATTCCGGCATCGAGAACCCGCTGTTCTATAAGGAAAACACGCGGATGTTCTATGGTGACGCGAAAAAGTCGGTGAGTGAATTGTTGCCGATGATCAAGTAAAGATCCGCTGGTTTATAAAATGGAGGCCGGGCAGATATGTCCGGCCTTTATTTTTCGTCGAAAAGCAGACGAATATCAGTGCAGATTTCCTGCCATTCATTTTCACTGATGGTCATCAGCTCCAGTCCGCGGAGCCAAAAAAGACCTTCAGCGGCAAGGATGGCGACGCGGGCGCGGCGTCCTTCTGCTGTGGTGGTGTCAATTTTTGCCATCAAATCGCTGTAGTAGTCTTTGATTGGCGCTCTGTAATGCGGTTCGCGCACAAGGCTGCTGAGAAGGGCTGCGGCCCGTCCTCCCATTTTGGGATCGCTTTTGCGATAGGCCTCGACATGGGCGAGGGCGGCGACCTGCGGGTGGCCCTCGTTTTCGGATGTGGCCAAGGTGCACAGCGCATCAAAGTCAATGTTCACCCGCTCAACCATCGCTTCAATCAAGGCGTCTTTGGTGCCATAGGCGTAGAGCACGCCGCCCTTGCTGACCTCAGCCTCTTTGGCGACGGCGTCAATCGTCAGTTTGCCAATACCAACCTTTTCAATAACCCGGTCGGCGGCCTCCAGAATGCGCGTGCGGTCGATTGTTTGGTGTCTGCCCATGTCTGCCTCTTTTAAAACCGTCTGGACGGATATATATGTCATCTCGAATACGATGTAAACCGTGCGGATTGGAGAGTATCATGCGTGTGCTGAACCGGTGGCTTATTCTGGCAGCTGTTATTCTGGCCTACGTACCAATTATCGTTGATATGACGATTTTGCACATTGCTGTGCCATCTTTGACGGAAGGCCTGGGCGCTTCTTCAACCGAAGTGTTGTGGATTATTGACGTCTATCCGCTGATCATGGCCGGGTTGCTGGTGCCAATGGGCACTTTGGGCGATCGGCTTGGCTATCGTCGTTTGATGCTGATTGGACTGGCTATTTTCACCGTGGCCTCCGTGCTGGCGGCCTTTTCCATCAGTGCATCCATGTTGATTGCGGCGCGCGTGTTGCTGGCGATTGGCGCGGCCATGGTCATGCCCTGCGTTTTGGCCGTGATTCGTCAGACGTTTGAAGATCCGCAGGAGCGGGCCTTTGCACTGGGTTTGTGGACGGTGGTTGGCTCTGCGGGCGCGGCCATTGGTCCGCTTGCGGGCGGCTTTTTGCTGGAACATTTCTGGTGGGGGTCGGTCTTTCTGATCAACGTGCCAATTATGGCTGTTGTCTTGTCAATGGCATATTTTGTCTTGCCAAAGATCGTGCCAGTCTCGACAGCCCCTTGGAAAATCAGCCAAGCCATCTTGCTGATTGCAGGCCTTTTGGCCACCGTTTACGCCATCAAATCAGCCGTTAAAGTTGATTCTTCCCTGACGCTGACGGTGGCTCTGCTTGTTGTCGGCGTTGGCCTGCTGACATGGTTCGGTCGCCTGCAGGTGACATCAACCCAGCCGATGCTGGATTTGAGCCTGTTCACCAATCCGGCAATTGCGGTTGGCTTGTTGATGGCATTTGTCGCCTCTGGGGCATTTTCCGGCTTTGAGCTGATTTTGGCGCAGGAGCTGCAATATGTTGCCGGTTTCAGCCCCTTGAATGCCGGTTTGTTTATGATGCCTTTGGTGATTGCCTCTGCGATTTCCGGGCCGATTGCCGGTAAGCTTACCAGCTTTTTCGGACTTCGCCCTTTGGCCGTGACCGGTCTTCTTGGCGCATCTGTTTCTCTGTTTGGCATTGCGATGCTGGATTTGCATCAGGATATTGTCCTGATTGAAATTTTGCTTGCCATATTCGGGTTTGCAATGGGTGTGAGCCTCTTGGCATCGTCTGTGGCCATTATGGGGGCGGTTGATGCGAGTAAAGGTGGGGCGGCGGGCGCGCTTGAAGCAACAGGCTATGAATTGGGGGCGGGATTGGGCATCACCTTTTTCGGCGTTTTGCTGACCTCCCATTACCGATCGGCGTTTGCTCTGCCTTTGAGCGGAACGGAGGGGGCGGCTGCCCACTCGATTGGCGAGGCCATGCACATTGCCCGCCAGATTGGCGGCGAGCGCGGTGACGCCATTGCCGATACGGCGCGAGCCTCCTTTTCCAGCGCCCATGGCTTGGTGCTGACAACAACGTCAATACTGATTTTGCTTCTGACTTTTGTCGTGTTCTTTGCCCTGAGCAACCATAAGGATAAGCCGGTATCTACGCATTGACCGACACCAAAACACCCTGTTTTCGCAAAAAAACAGGGTGTTTTCTTTACATCACAGCCCCAACCTGCCAAGGCACAAATTCGTTATCACCCAAACCCAGAATCTCTGATTTCGTCTTTTGCCCCGAAGCAGAGGCCAGCACCAGATCGAGAATCTCCCGGCCCTTCTGTTCAATAGAAACCCCGGCGCTGATGATGTCGCCGCAGTTGAGGTCCATGTCGTCGGGCATGTCTTCGAACAGTTTGCTATTGGTGGCAAGCTTGATGGTGGGAGTGGGTTTGGAGCCAAAGGCCGAGCCGCGGCCGGTGGTGAACACCAGCATTTGCGCGCCGCCCGCGATTTGGCCAGTGGCGGAGACAGGATCATAGCCGGGGGTGTCCATAAAGACAAAGCCGGGGGTGTTGATGCGTTCGGCGTAGTTCAGCACGGCGGTGAGGGGTGTGCTGCCTGCCTTGGCGGATGCGCCGAGTGATTTTTCCAGAATGGTCGTCAGCCCGCCCAGTTTGTTGCCGGGGCTGGGGTTGTTGTCCATCGAGCCACGGTTCATTTTGGTATAGTCTTCCCACCAGCGGATGCGCTCGATCAGCTTTTCACCGATCTCAGCGGAGGCCGCTCGGCGCAGCAGCAATTGCTCTGCACCGTAAATTTCCGGTGTTTCCGAGAGGATGACCGTGCCGCCCATGCCGACCAGCAGGTCCGAGGCCACGCCCAAGGCTGGATTGGCGGTGATGCCGGAAAAGCCATCGGAGCCGCCGCATTGGAGGGCCAGTTTCAGTTCCGATGCCGGAATGGGTTCGCGCTGCACGGCATTGACGGTGGGCAGAATGCTTTTGATATGCTCCACAAGCTGGCGAATGGTGGCGGCTGTGCCGCCGCTGTCTTGAATGGTCAGGCCAAAGAAGCGGCTGTCATCACCATTGCCATAAAGGGTTTTCATCCGCCCCAGTTGCATCACTTCGCAGCCGAGACCCACAAACACGGCAGCCCCAACATTGGGGTGGGTAGCATAGCCCCACAGCACGCGCTGCAAAAGATCCGCGCCTTCGCCAGACGAATCCATGCCGCAGCCGGTGCCGTGGGCAAAGGCAGCTACGCCATCGATATTGGGGTAATCGGCTAAAATTCCGGAACGGTTGATCTCGTCGGCAGCGCGGCGGATCACCGTGGCGGAACAGTTGACCGTGGCACAAATGGCAATGAAATTGCGCGTGCCTGCTTGCCCATTGGCACGGCGGTAGCCCATGAAGGTTGGGGTCTCGATAGCAGGGATGGCGGCCAGCGCCTTCTGGTAATCCGCGCCCACGTCATAGTGCTGATCATGGGCACCAAAGGCGCAATTGTCGGTGTGGACATGCTCGCCCGCCTTGATCAGGCAACTGGCATAGCCAATCACCTGACCAAATTTGATGATATTGCCGCCCTCAGCAATATCGGTTTTGGCAATCTTGTGGCCTCTGGCCACAGGATGATCAAGCACAGTGCCAAAGCCAAGCGGCTGCTCTCCGGCTTTTGCCGGATTGGTCAAAATCGCAACATTATCGTCAGGATGCAGCAGCACGGTTTTGGCAATGTCAGGCATAGGTTACGTTTCCATGTTCAAGCGCACGGATCACGCCGCGCAATTCTGCCAAGCCGCGCAACCGGCCAATCAGCGGATAGCCCACCACGGTGCCGCTGCCGATGTCAGACAGCAGTTCATGGCCGTGATCAGGACGAAAGGGGATTTCCCAATCGTCACGGCCTTCCGCCTTGCGGCGGGCTTCTTCCGCCACCAATGCGGCAATCAGCGCGACCATATCGGTATCGCCATCCAGATGGGCGGCTTCCTGAAAAGAGCCATCGGCTTCTTTGGCCACATTGCGCAAATGGGCAAAGTGAATGCGGTCTGCAAACCGCCTTGCAATGGCAGGCACATCATTGGCCGGGTTGGCCCCAAGTGAGCCGGAGCAGAGCGTCAGCCCGTTGGCGCGGCTGTCCTGTTGCGCCACGATCCATGCGATGTCCTCTTCGCTGGAGACAATGCGCGGCAGGCCGAGAATATCGCGTGGCGGATCATCCGGGTGTACGCAAAAGCGCATCCCAAGCTCTTCCGCCGTGGGAATGACCTCGGCCAGAAAACGGGCATAGTTTGCCCGGATTTCAGCGCGACCAATGCCTTTGTAGCGCTTCAATGCCTCGCGCAAACCGTTGATGTCATAGCGATCAAAGGCACCGGGCAGGCCCGACATGATGCTGTTGAGCAAGGTCTGGCGATCATCCTCGGTCGATGCATCAAACCAGATTTTGGCTTGCGCACGCACCTCTTCGCTGTAATCGGCTTCGGCTTCCTCGCGCTCCAGCATGTGGATTTCAAACGCCGCCATATGCGGCGATGAAAAGCGCAAGGCCGTACCGCCACGATAGACGGGCGCGTAGAGATGGGTGCGGGTCCAGTCCAGCAGCGGCATGAAATTGTAGCAGATGGTGTGAATGCCATTGTCTGCCAGATTCTTCATCGATTGACGGTAGTTGGCAAACAGCTGATCCAGATTGCCTTCGCCACGCTTGATGTTTTCATGGATCGGCAGGCTTTCCACCACAGTCCATGTCAGATCGAGATTGCTACCGGCAATCTCATCACGGCGCGCGGCAATGGCGTCTGATTGCCAGACTTCGCCATAGGGCACCTCATGCAGCGCGTTGACAATGCCTGTGGCCCCCGTCTGGGCAATTTCACTCAGCGCGATCTTGTCGAACGGGCCATACCAGCGCCAGCTCTCTTTCATGCTTGCAATTCCTCTAACGTCTTTCGTGCGCCCTGCGCGGCAAGACGGCTGTAGTTCTCAATCAAGGTAGATGTAAAGGTTGGGTTTTCTGCCAAAGACGCCGGGAAGATTTCCCGCACCGACAACAGGGCTTCCACCTTGTCTTTCGGGCTCGCCACGCCATCGCTCAATGACTTCAGCCGAGCCGCCAGCGGGTCGCGCACATCAATGGCCTCGCCCTTCTCATCCACGCCGCCCACATAGCGCATCCATGCGGCCACAGCCAAGGCAAGGCCCTTGATGGGGCGGTTGGCGGCAAGGTTTTCAGCAATCGTGCCCAAAATGCGCTGCGGCAGCTTTTGCGATCCATCCATGGCAATCTGCCATGTGCGATGGCGAATGGCCGGGTTGGAATAGCGCGAGAATAAAGCGTCGGTATAATCGGCAAGGCTTACACCCTTTGGCGCATGAAGACCGGGAGTGATTTCCTTGTCCCACAGGAATTTGCAAAAACTGGCAAATACCGGATCAGCCACGGTTTCTGAGATGGTTTCATGCCCTGCCAGATAGCCAAGGTAAGCCAGCGATGAGTGCGTGCCATTGAGGCAGCGCAGCTTCATATGTTCAAACGGCGTGACATTCTCCACCAGTTGCACACCAACCGCACCCAGATCAGGCCGCGCACCATCCACAAACACATCTTCCACGACCCATTGGCGGAAAGGCTCGTGCATCACCGGGGAGGCGTCATACACGCCGGTCTTGGCGGTGAGGGCTGCAATGTCTTCCGGTTTGGTGGCAGGCACAATGCGGTCCACCATGGTGGAAGGGAAGGCACCCTCTGACGCAATCCAGTCTTTGAGCTCTGGCGAGATCAGCCCTGCAAATTCCAGCACCACGCCACGCACCACCTTGCCGTTTTCCGGCAGGTTATCGCAGCATAGCACCGTGAAGGGGCGACGCCCGGCTTTTTTGCGCTTTTCCAGTGCCCGTACCAGAAAGCCGATGGCGGAGGTTGGGTTGTTGGCGTTGGCCAGATCGTGCACAATATCCGGGTGGTTCTGGTTCAGCCTGCCGCTGGAAGGCTCGTGGCAATAGCCCTTTTCGGTTACCGTCAGACTGACGATTTTAACCGACTCGGCGCTCATGGCTTCCAGCACAGCCGCCGGATTTTCACGCGCCACCAGCACACCGTTCAAAACGGTGATCACGCGGGCGGTTTCACCCTCCGGGCCAAGCTCGACGGCAGTATAGGCAAAATCCTGCGGAGCCAGCGCATCGCGCTGATCGGGCCGCATCAGGCTGACACCGACAATGCCCCAATCTCCGCCAGATTTTTGCATGGCTTCTTCAATATAAACCGCACCATGGGCGCGGTAAAAAGCGCCGAGACCAAGGTGAATAATTCCGGTTTCTGGGCGTGTGCCATCTGGACGGCGCAGGCGGGGGGAATTAGCGGGCAAGCCAGCCTCCATCAACATTCAAAATCGCACCATGGATATATTTGGCGGCAGGAGATGCAAGAAACACCGCAGCGCCGCCAATGTCTTCGGCATCACCCCAGCGGCCGGCGGGAATGCGCTCCAGAATAGACTTGTTGCGGGCCGCATCATTGCGCAGCGCTTCGGTGTTGTTGGTTTCGATATAGCCGGGCGCAATGGCATTGACATTGATGCCCTTGGCTGCCCATTCATTGGCCAACAGCTTGGTCAGACCCGCTACCCCGCTTTTGGAGGCGGTATAGGACGGCACGCGGATGCCCCCCTGAAACGACAGCATCGAGGCGATATTGACCACTTTGCCTGTGCCATTGCGGGCAAACACCGCTTTGGCAAAAGCCTGAGTGAGGAAGAAAACCGCTTTCAGGTTTACATCCATCACCGCATCCCAGTCTTCTTCGGTAAAATCCACCGCATCATTGCGGCGGATGATACCGGCGTTATTGATCAGAATATCCACCGGGCCAAGGGTATCAAAAATACCTTTTCCGGCCATGGGGTCGGACAGATCAAGGGTGAGGCTTGATGCCGTGCCGCCAGCCTCAGAAATCAGCGCAACGGTTTCATCCACCGAGGAACGGCCAGCGCAGATGACGCTGGCTCCAGCCTTGGCCAAAGATACGGCAATGGCCTGACCAATGCCGGTGTTGGAACCCGTCACCAGCGCGGTTTTGCCACTCAATGAAAACAGATCGCTCACCGCAGCGTCTCCATCGATACCATTTCCACGTCTTTGTAATCGACATTGTCGCCGGCCATGGCCCAGATGAAGGTGTAATTGGCGGTGCCTGCACCAGAATGGATCGACCAAGGTGGCGAGATCGCGCCTTCTTCGTTTTTGAGCACCAGATGGCGGGTTTCATCCGGCTCACCCATCATGTGGAAAGCGCGCTGGCCTTCTGGCAGGTCAAAATACAGATAGGCTTCCATGCGCCGGTCATGCACATGCGCGGGCATGGTGTTCCAGATCGAGCCGGGGGCAAGCTTGGTCATGCCCACCACCAGCTGGCAGGCCTTCATCACGTCCGGGTGGACAAACTGGTAAATCGTCCGCTCGTTGGATGTGGCCTGCGAGCCAAGCGTGACATTTGCCGCCTCTTCAATCTTGATCAGCCGTGACGGATAGGTGTGATGGGCCGGAGCCGAGAGAATGTAAAAACGGCCAGCGCCAGAGAAGGTGATTTTGCCAGCGCCCATGCCGAGATAAAGCATATCGCCCTTGCCCATGGCATAAGTCGCGTCACACTCTACGGTGCCATCACCGCCGATGTTGACCACTACCAGCTCGCGCCGATCGAGAATGGAAGCCGTGCCACATTCTTTCACGTGGTCGAGCGTGAGCGTGCCACCAGCAGGCACCGCGCCGCCGACAATCATGCGGTCATAATGGGTGTAGATCAGCTTGATCTCGCCATCTTTAAAAATATCGCCCACATGAAAATGCTTGCGCAAATTGGTTGTGTCGAATGTCTTGGCCGTTTCCGGGTGAATGGCGTGGCGGGTTTCAACGCTGAGCATTGGGCTACTCCTTAAATATTAGAGAAAATCATCACGGCGAGGCGTGAACGTGTCGATCAGCACGCCGGGCTGGATCGCCCGGCAGCCGTGGTAAGCAAGAGATGGAATGACAAAACTGTCACCGGGGCCGACCTCAAACGTGTCGTCACCAATGAAAAATTCAAACCGTCCCGATTGCACATAGGTAGACTGGATATGCGGATGATTGTGGCGTGACCCCACCCCGCCATCGGCAAAGGTAAAGCTGACCACCATCAACTCCGGGCTATCAGACAACACCTGCCGGGTGACATTGTTGCCCGCATCCACGGGTGGAAATGTTTTGACATAAGGGGCGCTCATGTTTTCTCCTAATGAAACAGCTTTGGCAGCCACAAGGACAATGCAGGGATATAGGTCACCAGCATCAAGGTGGCGAAAGCCGCACCATAAAATGGCCAGATGGTGCGCATGGCATGGGTAATCGGTATCTTACCCACGGCACAGCCCACAAACAGCACGGCCCCCACCGGCGGCGTGCAAAGGCCGATGCCCAGATTGAGAATGAGGATGACACCGAAATGCACCGGATCAACGCCGAAGGCGGTGGCAACCGGCAGAAAGATCGGCGTGGTGATGACGATCAGCGGCGACATATCCATAAATGTGCCAAGGATCAGCAGAACCACATTCAGCAACAGCAGAATGATGATCGGATTATCGGAGATGCCTTTCAGCAAAGCCACCATCGAGGCAGGCACGCGGGTATAGGCCAAAAGCCAGCCAAATGACGATGCACAACCAATCACCAGCAGCACCATGGCTGTGGTGCGCACGGCGCCTTTGGTCGCCTCGACAAAATCATGCCAGCTCAAGGTGCGATAGACGAAAAAGGTGATGGCCAGCGCATAGACCACGGCGATGTTGGAGGATTCGGAGGCTGTGAAAATACCTGAGCGAACGCCACCAAAAATAATCGCCACCAGAATAAGGCCCGGGACCGCCGAGACAAAAAGATTGCCCAGCGCTTTCAGGCCCGGAAACGGCTCGGTTGGATAGCCGCGACGCTTGGCAACAAACCAGGCAGCCACCATCAGCGACAGCGCCAGAACCAGACCGGGAATGATACCTGCGGTAAACAGATCGGCAATGGAAATACGCCCACCCGCCGAGATCGAATAGATGATCATGTTGTGCGATGGCGGGATCATCAGGGCGATGATGGAGCCAACCACGGTGATGTTGACGGCATAATCCACATCATAGCCGCGCGCCTTCATTTGCGGCACCATCAGACCGCCAACGGCAGAGGCATCGGCCGCAGCCGAGCCGGACACGCCCCCGAACATGACGGATGCCAGCACATTCACCTGGCCCAGGCCGCCGCGCAAATGGCCAACCAGAGCGCCTGCCAGCGCCACCAGACGCCTTGCAATATCGCCGCGCACCATCAGATCGCCAGCGTAGATGAAGAAGGGAATGGCCATCAACGCAAACACCGATACGCCTGAATTGAGCCGCTGAAACACCACAACGGGCGGTAGGCCGAGATAAAGCACGGTGGCAAAACTGGAAATGCCAAGACAAAAGGCAACCGGCGTACCAATCAGCAACAGGAAGACAAAGCTTCCGAACAGAACCCAGAGTTCCATGATTATTCCTCCACCGCTTCGCCAAAGCGGGCGGTTGGCAATCCTGCCAGGCGGCGCGCTATACGCTCAAGAGAAAACAGCACGATCAGAATGCCGCCCGCAACCAGCGGCGCAAAATCGAACAGCCCGGAAATGCCAAGACTTGGAATGATATTGCCGGCAACATTGGCCGCCAGCGACCAGCCATACCAGACCATGCCAGCGCCAAAGGCAGCCACGGCCAGATCAGAGAGAGTGTAAAGCAGGTGTTTGCCACCCTCGGGAACAACATAGAGCAACACGTCAAAGGACAGGTGATACCCTTCCCTTGTGCCAACGGCGGCCCCTAAAAAGATGAACCAGCCCATCATCATCACGGCTGAGGGTTCACTCCAGATGATGCTGGTGCCCAGAACATAGCGCCAGAAAACCTGTGCGGCGATAATGACGGTCATCAGCACAAGGCCGATCCCCGCGACCCACAGGGCAAGCCGGGCAAGCGCGCCGGTCACAGGTTCAAGATTTTTCATGATGGTTTGCAAATCAGGACACTCCGCCAGAATTGAAAGTGGCCTGCGGATCATGGCCGCAGGCCGAAGCGCTTTGTTACTGGGTGGCCTGAATGCGGGCGACCATGTCCTTCAGCTTGTCAGACTTGACGTATTTTGCGTAGACGGGCTCCATTGCCTTGATGAGAGGGG
The DNA here is from genome assembly GCF_014204625.1 of Gillisella vitis. Lineage (GTDB taxonomy): Bacteria > Pseudomonadota > Alphaproteobacteria > Rhizobiales > Rhizobiaceae > Allorhizobium > Allorhizobium vitis_F. The sequence goes on from NZ_JACHLU010000020.1 coordinate 74,820, forward strand.
CTTTGTCGATGGTGTCGACAACCTGAACGCCAGCCGCGCGGACCTTGGCTTCAGAGGCTTTTTCCTGCTTGCTCCACAGATCACGCATGATCGGAACAGAGGCCTTGGCCGCTTCCTTGACGGCGGCCTGATCTTCCGGTGTCAGCTTGTCCCAGGACTTTTTCGACATCACCAGCACTTCCGGCACAATCAAATGCTGATCAAGCGTGTAATATTTCGCCACTTCATAATGGCCGGAGCTGTCATAGGACGGCCAGTTGTTTTCTGCGCCGTCAATAACGCCGGTCTGAAGGGAAGAATAGACTTCGCCGTAGGCCATGGGTGTCGCATTGGCCCCCAGCGCCGAGACCATGGCCACAAAGATGTCTGACTGGATGACGCGAAACTTCATGCCCTTCATATCCTCAATGGATTTGATGGGCTTTTTGGTGTTGTAAAAGCTGCGTGATCCGCTGTCGTAAAAGGCAAGACCAATCAGATCATGGGCCTTGAAGGCGTCGAGAATTTCCTGACCAATCGGGCCATCCATCACCTTGTGCATGTGGTCGACCGAGCGGAAAATATAAGGCAGCGATGGCACTTGCGTTTCTTCAACAATATTGTTGAACGGCCCAAGTGAGACACGGTTGAGGTCAATGACCCCGTATTGCGTCTGTTCAATCGTGTCCTTTTCCTCACCCAACTGAGCGGATGGAAACACCTCAACGGTGATACGACCTTTGGTTTTGTCTTGCAGTATTTTACCCATGGCTTTGACCGCCTCCACGGTCGGATAGCCATCCGGATGGGTGTCAGATGAACGCAGCTTGATGTCAGCCGCGTTTGCCATGGCCACCGAGGCGACAAGCGCCACGGTGGTCATCATTGCTCGTCCCCAGTTTTTCACAATGTTCATTTCCATATCCTCCCGTTTGGAAATTACGGCTCGATCAGAGCCGGTAGGCCTTCTTCGCCAGCCCGTAGGCCAGATCATTTGCCACCTCTGCCGCTTCGTCTTCCTCCAGACGTCCCGTCGTCACAAGATTGGCAAGATAGGCACAGTCTACCCGCCGAGCCACATCATGGCGGGCCGGAATCGAGCAGAACGCGCGTGTGTCGTCATTGAAGCCAACGGTGTTGTAAAAACCCGCGGTCTCCGTTGTTGTTTCGCGGAAGCGACGCATCCCCTCCGGGCTGTCAAAAAACCACCAGGCGGGCCCCAGCTTCAGTGCCGGATAGGCCCCGGCCAGCGGAGCCAGCTCGCGCGAATAGCTGGTTTCATCCAGCGTAAACAGAATAATGGTCAGATCCGGGTTCATCCCCACGGCATCCAGCATCGGCTTGAGGGCGCGGACATAATCGGTGCGGGTGGGAATATCAAAACCCTTGTCGCGGCCATGCTTGGCCATAATGCCAGCAGAATGGTTGCGGTAAGAGCCGGGGTGAATTTGCAGCACCAATCCGTCGTCGAGACTCATGCGCGCCATCTCGGTCAGCATATGCCCCCGGAAGGCATCCGCTTCGTCGGGTGTGATCTTGCCGCTCAAGGCTTTTTCGAACAGCGCCCTTGCCTGATCCTGCGGCAGGTCCTCGGTGCGGGCGGTTGGGTGGCCGTGGTCTGAGCTGGTGGCACCATAGGATTTGAAAAAGGCGCGGCGATTGCGGTGGGCCTCAAGATAGCCCTCCCATGTGGTGGCATTGGTGCCAGCCAGCGCCCCAAACTGCTCAATATTCTGGGCAAAGCCTTCAAATTCCGGGTCAACCACCGAATCAGGCCGATAGGCGGTCACCACACGACCACTCCAGCCGGAGGCGCGGATCATCTCATGCCATTTCAGCTCGTCCAGCGGGCTTTCGGTGGTGGCGATCACTTCGATGTTGAAACGCTCAAACAGGGCGCGTGGTTTAAATTCGGGTTTTTGCAGGCATTCGGCAATGTGATCATAGGTTTCATCAGCGGTGTCAGCCGAGAGACGCCTGGTGATGCCAAAGACATCATGGAATGCGTGCTCCAGCCACATGCGGCTGGGTGTGGCCCGCAGCAGGTGAAAATTGGCAGCAAACAGCTTCCAGATTTTGCGACCATCGGTCTGGGTCCATCCACCATCGATGCGTGGAACGCCAAGCTCGGTCAGGTCAATGCCCTGCGAGCACAGCATCCGAAACACGTAGTGGTCGGGCACGACAAAAAGCTGGGCGGGATCGGGAAAGGCGTTGTTTTCGGCAAACCAGCGCGGATCGGTGTGGCCATGCGGGCTGACGATGGGCAGGGACTTCACCTGCTCATACAATGTGCGAGCAATGCTGCGGGTTGCGGTGTCGGTGGGAAAAAGTCTGTCAGGATGCAGCAAAGCCATGGTCTCCTCGCCCTTGCATTTTCAAAAATGCCAAAAGAACGCTATCAAGATGGTGACCTGCTTTGATAAAGACGAGCCATGTCTGGTCGGCATATCAAGCAGCAACGAAACGGCAATTGCATTTCGCCGTCAATCTAATATGTTAGTATGCAAAGTGAGTCAATGGAGCTTTCATGGTGGAACCTGTGAGTTTGCGAATTCTGGATGCGCAGCGTGCCCCCTCGGTCACGGAGCAGGTTTTTGAGTTGCTCTATGCGCAGGTGGTGGAACTTATTCTGCCGCCGGGAACCAAGCTTTCCGAAGTGGATGTGGCCAAACAGATGGGCGTTTCACGCCAGCCGGTGCGCGATGCGTTTTATCGGCTTTCCCAGCAGGGTTTTTTGCAGATCCGGCCGCAGCGGGCCACGGTGGTGACGCATATTTCCGAGCAGGGCGTATTGCAGGCGCGGTTTATTCGCACCGCTCTGGAGATGGAAACCGTACGTGCGGCAGCCGAGCGATTGAGCGACGAGCACCTTGCCCGTCTGGATGATCTGGTGCAGCGCCAGATAAAAGCCATCGAGGGTGGTGACAAAATGCTGTTTCACGGGCTGGATGATGAGTTTCACCGGCAGATCTGCGTCATGTCGGACAATGAGTTCGCCTGGGCTTTGATCCGCGACAGCAAGGCCCATATGGACCGTGTCCGTTATTTAAGCCTGTCTTTTGGTGCGCAAAGCGCCATTGATCAGCACCGAGACATCATGACAGCCTTGCGCGCCCGCGATGGCGATGCGGCCGCAGCCCATATGCGCATTCACCTGTCTGGCATTCTCTCTATCATCAGCCGCATCCGCGAAACCCATGGCCAGTATTTTGCCATGGAATAGCCCATGGCCGTTGGCCGGTGCTTTGCCCCAGTTTTCAATCAATCGAGTGTATTATGCGCAATCATCAGATTTTGACCATCGGCGAATGCATGGTGGAAATGGCTCCCCGTGACGACGACGCTTATAGCCGCAATTTTGCGGGCGATAGCTTCAACACCGCATGGTATCTGCGCCACTTGCTGCCGACAGAGGATCAGGTGGGCTATTGCTCTGCTGTGGGCACGGATGGCATTTCCAATGCGATGCTGGCGTTTATGGCGGCTGCCGGGATTTCCACCGGGGCGGTGCGGCGCATTCCAAGCCGCACCGTTGGTCTTTACATGATTGAACTTGCCAATGGTGAGCGCAGTTTCAGCTATTGGCGGGGCGAGTCGGCCGCAAAGCTTCTGGCCGAAGATCGGGCCTTTCTGGAGCAGGCCGTGACGGGTCAAACTCTGGTGCTGTTTTCCGGCATCACACTGGCCATTCTGTCGGAGCCGCATCGACAGCAATTGCTGGAGGTGCTGGCGCTGGCGCGGGCGCAAGGAACAACGATTGCCTTTGACCCCAATATGCGGCTTCGCCTGTGGCCGGATCAGCAAACCATGTGCGATGCCGTGGCCAATGCGGCCAAGGTTGCTGATATTGTTTTGCCGTCTTTTGATGAGGACGGACCGAATTATGGGGATGCCACACCACAAGCCACGATTGAACGCTATAAAGCCGGCGGTGCCACCTGTGTTGTGGTGAAAAACGGGGCAGGCCGCATTCATGCTTTCTCTTTGGATGAGGGGGATGTGGTGTTTGATCCGGTGCCGGTTGACACGGTTATTGATACGACAGCGGCGGGCGACAGCTTTAATGCAGGCTTTCTGGCAGCCCGCCTGTCTGGTGCGACCATGGTTGAGGCTCTGGCAAAGGGGGCATCAATCTCGGCGCAGGTCATCAAGAGCCGTGGTGCTCTGGTGACGCTTGCCTTGTAACTCTGGCCTCGTAACTCTGGCCTTGTGATCCCGTCAATTTGCGGTTGTTGACAGGTCACTGAGGTGGCATTGTTTGAAAAATCTGTTCGCATTTTCCACTGCATCGCAAATTTTTTTCACTTGAATAAGCGCTTGATTTGATTCTACGATACCTGTGAAGCGGATTCAAAATCCGTATTCTCTTTTTTTGTCAGTGGTTTGTGATGGTTTTCATCAATTCTCTGATAAATGTCAGGTCTTCGTAGGATTTGCGCAATGCAATTGGTTTTCGATGGGCATAATGATGTCCTCTTACGTTTGTGGAGGGCGCATTCGGCTGGTGTTGATCCGCTCCGGCAGTTCATCAATGGAACCTCTGAGGGCCATATTGATGCACCGCGTGCCAAAGCTGGCGGGTTGGCGGGCGGGCTTTGTGCCATTTATATCCCCTCCATGCATGATTTTGTGCTGACCGAGCCGGATGCACGCGGTCATTATAACACACCGCTGGATACGCCTTTACCACGTGGCAGTTCTTTGGATATTGCCCTGCAAATGGCAGGCATTGCCTTTCGGCTGGAGCGGGCAGGTGGCTGGCGCTTGTGCCGCTCAACGCCAGACATTCGCGCGGCCATGGCTGACGGTGTTTTTGCCGCTGTGCTGCATATGGAAGGCTGCGAGGCTCTTGATGCCGATCTGGCCACGTTAGAGACCTTGTATAGCGCAGGCTTACGCTCTCTGGGTCCGGTGTGGAGCCGTAGCAATATCTTTGGCCATGGTGTGCCTTTTGCCTATCCAATGTCGCCCGATACCGGGCCAGGGCTGACGCCGCTGGGGTTTGAGCTGATCAAGGCCTGCAACAGGCTGGGGATTGCCGTGGATCTGGCGCATATCACCGAAAAAGGCTTTTGGGATGTGGCAAAAACCACGGATCAGCCGTTGATTGCCAGCCATTCCAATGTGCACGCGCTCACCCCCGTTGCCCGCAATCTGACCGATAGGCAGATGGATGCAATCAAGGAAAGCAAGGGGCTTGCGGGTCTGAACTATGCCGTGACGATGCTGCGCAAAGATGCACGCGATGTTGCCGATACGCCGCTGAGCGATATGGTGCGCCATATTGATTACATGGTGGAGCGGATGGGCATTGATTGCGTCGCCCTTGGATCAGACTTTGATGGTGCAACCGTACCGGCGGCGATTGCCGACGCCAGCGAAAACCACAGGTTGCTTGAAGCGCTGCGGGCTGCCGGATACGGTGAAGACGATATTGCGAAAATAGCCCGTGAAAACTGGCTGCGGGTGCTGGGCAAGGCCTGGCATGAATGATTCGGTTTCGGCAAAACACAATACTCAAGGGGGCTTAAGCTTATGATGATGACTTTGGGCAAATCAATGCGCGTGCTGACAACAAGTGCAGCGCTGGCGATGATGCTGGCGACGGCGCCGAATGTGTTTGCAGCCACACCGAAGGATACGCTGGTTGAGGCATGGGCGTTTGACGATATTATCACGCTCGATCCCGGTGAAGCCTTTGAAATTTCGGCGGCTGAAGTCACGGGCAACACCTATGACAATCTGGTCAAGCTCAACACCAAAAACACATCGGAAGTGGTGCCGGGCATTGCCGAAAGCTGGACCGTGTCTGATGATGGTCTGACCTACACGTTCAAGATCAAGCAGGGCATCAAATTCGCCTCTGGCAATCCGATTACCGCCGCCGACGTGGCCTATTCGATTGAGCGGGCGGTCAAGCTCAACAAAAACCCGGCATTCATCTTGCAGCAGTTTGGTCTGACGGGCGACAATGTCTCTGAAAATGCCAAGGCTGTTGATGCATCCACATTTCAGCTAAAGGTGGATAAGCCCTATGCCACCAGCTTTGTGCTGAATTGCCTGACGGCAACGGTTGGCGCTGTGGTCGATAAGGTGCTGGTCGAAAGCCACGCTGTGGCTGTCACGCCTTCTGATGACTATAAATACACCACGGATTTCGGCAATGGCTGGCTGAAAACCCATTATGCCGGCTCTGGTGCGTTCAAGCTGCGCGATTGGCGCGCCAATGAAATCATTGTGCTGGAGCGCAATGACAATTTCTATGGCGAAAAGGCCAAGGTCGCCCGCGTGATCTATCGTTTCATGAAAGAAAGCTCCGGCCAGCGTCTGGCGCTGGAGGCAGGGGATGTGGATGTTGCGCGCAATGTTTCGCCCACCGACATTGCCGCCATGTCGACATCGAAGACCATCAAGCTGGATGCGGCCGAAAAAGGCACGGTCTATTATCTCGGCCTGAACCAGAAAAACCCCAATCTGGCCAAGCCGGAAGTGCGCGAAGCGCTGAAATATCTGGTCAATTACGATGCCATTGGCGCAACCCTGATCAAGGGGATTGGCTCCATTCACCAGAGCTTCCTGCCCAAGGGCATTCTGGGGTCGATTGATGACAATCCCTATAAGCTGGATGTGGCGAAAGCCAAGGAATTGCTGGCCAAAGCAGGCTTGAAGGACGGCTTTAGCGTGACGATGGACGTGCGCTCGATGGAGCCGATCACCAGTATTGCCCAATCCATGCAGCAGACCTTTGCGCAGGCTGGCATCAAGCTGGAACTGATCCCCGGTGATGGTAAGCAGACGATTACCAAATATCGCGCCCGCAACCATGATATTTATATTGGTGACTGGGGCTCGGACTATTGGGACCCCAATTCGAATGCGGAGACCTTCACCAGCAATCCGGACAATTCGGATGCGCCAAAGTCAAAGACGCTGGCCTGGCGCAATGCCTGGGATGCGCCGGAGCTGACCAAGGAAACGGCTGCCGCCTTGCTGGAGCGCGACACCGAAAAGCGCAAGGCCATGTATGTTGATCTGCAAAAAAAGGTGCTGGCTGACGGCCCATTTGTGGTGATCTACCAGAAGACGGAAGTTGCAGGCTATCGCAGCAATCTGCAAGGCTTCAAGCTTGGCCCAACCTTTGATTCCAACTTCATGAACACGGTCTCGAAAGACTGATTTGAGAGGAGGCCAGATTGGCTTCTGTTGACCTGACAGGTGTTGCCGGGCGCTCACGCGCTCGGTCTCACCGGCGCATACGCGCTGTGCTCGGATTTGTCGTGACGGTTCTCACGACCTATCTTGGTCTGCTGGCGGTGACGTTTTTTATTGGCCGGGTGATTCCGATTGATCCGGCACTGACCATTCTGGGAGATCGTGCGCCACAGGCGGCGGTGGAGCAATTGCGCCGTGCCATGGGGCTGGATCAGCCGCTCTATTATCAGTTTTACATCTATATCAAAAACGTTCTGGCTGGTGATTTTGGCATATCCGTTTTGACCACCAATCCGGTGATGGCGGATATTGCCCGCTTTTTTCCGGCAACGGTGGAGCTGGCCACGGTTGGCACGGTCATTGGTGCATTGCTTGGCATTCCGCTCGGGGTGCTGGCGGCGGTCAAGCGCGGCAGTCTGGCCGATCAGCTTGTGCGGGTGATTGGTCTGGTTGGCTATTCGGTGCCGATTTTCTGGCTTGGACTGCTCTCGCTTCTGGTGTTTTACGCAAGGCTGCAATGGGTTGCCTATCCGGGCCGCATTGATGTGGTCTATGAATATACGTTTACGCCAATCACCGGGTTCTATCTGCTGGATGCATTGATGCAGGCACAATGGGATGTGCTGTGGGATCTGTTCCGCCACATCATCCTGCCCGGTGGCTTGCTGGGTTATTTTTCACTCGCCTATATCAGCCGCATGACGCGCTCGTTCATGATCACTGAACTGGCGCAGGAATATATTGTTGCAGCCCGCGCCAAAGGGTTGTCCGAGACGCGGATCATCTGGTTTCACGCCCTGCGCAATGCGGCGGTGCCATTGCTGACGGTGATTGCCCTGTCTTACGCAGGCCTGCTGGAAGGCTCGGTGCTGACAGAGAGCATTTTTTCGTGGCCGGGCATCGGGCTGTATATCACCAATTCTTTGCAAAACGCAGACATGAATGCGGTGTTGGGTGGAACCATCATTATTGGCTCCGTCTTCATTGGCATCAATCTCTTGTCGGATGTGCTCTATAAAACACTGGACCCGAGGACGCGCAGCCGATGACCACGACGGCCTCAAAAATTCCCCTGCGTCAATGGCTGCTGTCTGATCGCCCGCAATCGCGCCGTCAGGCACGGCTTGGCCGCCTCTACGTGATCTGGCGGCAGTTTTCGGCAAACCGGCTTGCCTTGCTGGGCCTTGGCATGATTCTGGCGCTGATTTTGATCGCAATCTTTGCCAATCTGCTGGCAACCCATAATCCGGTGCAGGGTGATCTGGCCGGATCGCGGCTGTTGCCGCCCGGCTCCAGCGGCTTTTGGCTGGGCACGGATGATCAGGGGCGCGACATTTACTCGCGGCTGATTTATGGCTCGCGCCTGACATTGATGGTGGTGGTGCTGGTGGCCATCATTGCCGCCCCCATCGGCTTGATTGTCGGCACGGTATCTGGCTATGCCGGTGGCTGGGTTGATGCGGTGCTGATGCGGATTACCGATATTTTTCTGGCCTTTCCCAAGCTGGTGCTGGCACTTGCGCTGGTGGCGGCGCTTGGACCGGGCATTGAAAATGCCATTTTGGCCATTGCTGTGACGTCGTGGCCGCCTTACGCACGCATTGCGCGGGCCGAGACGATGACCTTTCGAAATTCCGATTATATCTCGGCGGTCAAGCTGATGGGGGCCTCACCGTTTCGCATCGTGTTGCGCCATATCATGCCGCTCTGCCTGTCCTCGTTGATTGTACGGGTGACGCTGGATATGGCGGGTATTATCCTCACGGCGGCCGGGCTTGGCTTTCTGGGCCTTGGTGCCCAGCCGCCACTGCCGGAATGGGGCGCGATGATTGCCGATGGCCGCCGCTTCATTCTGGATCAATGGTGGGTTGCTGCCATGCCGGGCTTTGCCATTCTGCTGGTCAGCCTTGGCTTTAACCTGCTGGGCGATGGTTTGCGTGATGCGCTGGACCCCAAGGAGGCTGGCCAATGACGCCACTTTTGACGGTTGAGAATTTGAAAGTCAGCTTTCCCACCCGCACGGGACTGGTTGAGGCCGTGCGCGGTGTTTCCTTCACACTCGGCAAGGAACGTCTTGGCATTGTTGGCGAATCCGGCTCTGGCAAGTCTCAGACGGGTCGTGCCATCATGGGGCTGACATCCGCGCACGGGCGGATTACCGCAGATCGACTGGATTTTGGTGGGACAGACCTTTTGCGCCTGTCTGCGGGCAAGCGCCGTGCCTTGCGCGGCAAGCGCATGGCGATGATTTTGCAAGACCCGAAATATTCACTCAATCCGGTGATGACCATTGGCCGCCAGATTGTCGAAACCGTGCTGACCCACGAAAAGATCGGCAAAGCAGATGCCAAAAACCGGGCACTGGCCATGCTGGAGGCGGTGCAGATTCACGATCCCGAGCGGGTGTTCAAGCTTTACCCGCATGAGGTTTCTGGTGGTATGGGCCAGAGGGTGATGATTGCCATGATGCTGGTCTGCGGCCCGCAATTGCTGATTGCCGATGAGCCAACCTCGGCGCTGGACGTGACCGTGCAGCTCGAAGTGCTGGATATTCTCGATATGCTGGTGCGCGAGCGCGGCATGGGGCTGATTTTTGTCTCCCATGATCTGCGGCTTGTGTCATCTTTCTGCGATCGGGTGTTGGTGATGTATGCAGGCCGGGTGGTGGAAGAGCTGGATGCCTCGACATTGTCCGAGGCAAAACACCCTTATACCCAAGGGCTTTTGCGCTGTCTGCCGCGCCTTGAGGGTGATCAGCACCCGCTGCCGACCTTGCAGCGCCAGGCGGAGTGGGCGCTATGAGCACAGTGCTGTCTGTTCAAAACATGTCGGTGCGCTTTGATGAATTTCTGGCGCTTCATGATGTCAGTCTCGATGTGCAGCAGGGCGAAAGCTTTGGTCTGGTGGGCGAGTCCGGCTCTGGTAAATCCACGCTGTTGCGCGCAGTTGCCGGGTTGAATGCTTTTGAGCGCGGCACCCTCACGGTGGATGGCCGCAGCTTTCAAGGCAAGCGCCGCGACCGTGATTTTTACCGCACGGTGCAAATGGTGTTTCAAGACCCTTATGGGTCGCTGCATCCGCGCCAGACGGTGGACCGGCTGTTGCTGGAGCCGCTGGTCATCCACGGCTTTAGCGATGTTGATCAGCGCATCGCCCGTGCTCTGGATGAGGTCGGCCTTGGCTCGGGTTTTCGCTTTCGGTTTTCGCATCAACTGTCAGGCGGGCAGCGCCAGCGCATTGCCATTGCCCGCGCCTTGATTGTCGAGCCGAAGATTCTGCTGCTGGATGAGCCAACCTCGGCGCTGGATGCTTCCATTCAGGCCGAAGTGCTCAATCTGCTGGAACAGGCCCGCAAGGATCGTGGACTGACTTTTGTGATGGTCAGCCATGATCTGGCGGTGATCAGCCACATGTGCGACCGGCTGGCGGTGATGCGCATGGGTAAAATGGTGGAAACCATGCCGGTGGAGGCTTTACGCCGCCGCGAGGTTGAGGCCGATTATACCCGCGAACTGATGCTGGCCAGCGAGGGCTTTCGGCGTCGGTAAGCAGATCGTTACGCCACCCGCCGTCCTTCACGCCAGATTTGCTTGATGAAGGGGTGATCATGGTGCTTTCCAACCTGCAACAGATCGGCCCGTTTTCCATGCGCAATTTCGCCCCGATCAAACAGGCCTGCGGCCTCTGCCGGGGTTTTGCTGACCATGCGCACGGCAGCGGGCAGATCAAAGCCAAGATCAGTATCGGCAGCGATCATGAAGGGGGCATCAATCAGCGCGCGCGGCACATAATCGGAGGCGAGAATATCGCATAGCCCTTCCAGCATCAGATCCCGCACGGCGATATTGCCCGATTGGGAGCCGCCGCGCACGATATTGGGCGCACCACCAACAATCTGCATCCCACGCCGTTGCGCCTCGCGGGCGGCTTCCAGCGTGCATGGAAATTCCGAAATGCCCACGCCTTCATCAGCGGCCATATCGACATGCGCAATGTCGGTATCATCATGGCTCAGCATCGGCTTGTTATGGCGTTTGGCAATCTCCACCACCTGCGGGCGTACATCAACGCCAATGGCGCTTTTGCGCTCAATCAGATCGGCCAGATGGGCGCGCACCACAGCCTCGCTTTGTCCCCATGCCTTTTGCAGCTTGACGATATAATCATCCAGATTGCGAGTTTGCCGAATGCCGGGCAAATGTTCCATCACCGACACGATCCGCACCAGATCATGGGTGATATTGGCTTGCATCAATGCGGGTGTGAGCGGATCAATCACCTCGCAGCGCAGATGAATGAAATGGTCTGCCCGGAACATGCCAGCATTCTGGCATTTTTCCAATGCGTCCATCATCGGGGCCAGAATTTCCGCGCGTTCGCTGTCGTCATGGGCCGCCCCAACGCACAGACTGTCAAACACGGTGGTAATGCCGGCACCAATAATCTGCGCATCATGGGCCAAGGCTGCCTGCGTGAAATTCCAGCGCACGGACGTGCGCGGATAGACATGCTTTTCAAAATGGTCAGTGTGAATATCGACAAGGCCCGGCAGCAGCAGATCACCGCCAAGATCAATTGCGTCACGGGCCTGTGTGACAGGCCCGATTGCGGTGATGCGCCCATCTTCGATTTCCACACAGCCGTCGATGATTTTATCGGCCAGAACAACACGGGCATTGGTGAGGATCAGGCGTTTGGTATTGGCTGCACGCATGTCCATTGCCGTTTTCTCCATTGTTTGCGACCGCGACTCGGATGTGCTGATCTGTACGAGGCTGTATCGGTCACTGATGACCGTTTTACGGCACCGTGCGCCATATATGGCGCACAAAGGTTTGCCGTAACTCTTTATCTGTATTGCATAATGTTCTCTTTAAACCGATTCCGATTTAAAGAGAACATTATTGTGGCGCGGCGCGACCTTTGGCACAAATTTGCACTAACTTTGTCACACGAAAACAAACATTCAGGCCACGCCGCACGCGCTTACGCCACCGCCC
>NZ_JACHLU010000021.1 GCF_014204625.1 Gillisella vitis
CACCAGCCTGATCGACCAGAAAGCCTTTAATAAATATGAGCTTAGGTAGAAATGGGCGGGGTCATCACTTGTGACAAAGGTAACACCCCCCTACAGCATCTTTTGCAACTCCTGCATAATTCCTTAAATCGGAATCGATTTAAGGAGAAAATTATGCAGCAGATATTAAAGAGCTACAGCGAACCTTTGTGCGCCATATATGGCGCACGGCGCTGTAGTGCGGCATAAAGGTGGTCGTGGGTGGGGCGTTTGAACAGCATGGTTTGTTCTACGACCTTTTCAGGGCCACTGCCGCCGAAAAACGGGCATGGATGTGCCCGTTTTCAAATCAGGCTGATTATGCCACGTAAGTCTGGTGATAGGCGTTTGAGCGTGAAGCGTGGACCTTTGCACCCTGCGTCTGGAAACGTGCCAGCAGAGACGACAGATGATCAGAAACTCCCTGCAAGGTATGGGTCGAGGCATTGGTTTCTTCCACCATCGCCGCATTCTGCTGGGTCAGCTGATCCATGCTGCTGATGGCGGCGTTGATTTCCAGAATGCCGGAGGCCTGTTCCTGCGCCGATTGCGCAATGGCAACAATGTGGCCGTTCACTTCACGCACCTGATCGCTGATACTGCGCAGCACTTCGCCGGTCTGGTTGACCAGAGAGACGCCATTGGCGACATCCTGCGATGAGCGGTCAATCAAGCCCTTGATTTCTTTGGCAGCGGATGCCGATCGCTGGGCCAGTTCGCGGACTTCCTGGGCAACAACGGCAAAGCCCTTGCCGGCTTCGCCTGCGCGTGCCGCCTCAACGCCTGCGTTCAGGGCGAGCAGGTTTGTCTGGAAGGAAATCTCATCAATGACGCTGATGATGGACGAGATTTTCTTGGAGCTTTCTTCAATCGCGCCCATGGCGTTGACGGCATTGCCAACAATCACGCTCGATTGGCTGGCAGAATCAGCCGCATGGGATGCAACCGATTGCGCCTCGCCACTCCTTTTGGCGGATTGTTTCGAAATAACGCTGATTTGTTCAAGCGCTGCCGAGGTTTCTTCCAGCGCTGCCGCCTGCTGTTCGGTGCGCTTGGCCATGTCATCGGTGGCGCGGGTCAGCTCGCGGGTGTTGGCCGTGACCTGTCCAGCTTCGTGGGTGATGTCCTTGAAGGCGTCCGCAAGGGCGCTGACGGCCTTGTTGTAATTGCTTCGCAAGCCCTCGTATTGTGCTCCAAGTGGCTGGTTGATTGTCGCCGTCAAATCACCCTGACTCAAGGCTTCCAGCGCATTGTCAAGGGCGCTGAGAGCTTGCTGCTGCTCAAGTGCAACCTGCGCGCGCTCTGCGGTGATTTTGGCCCGCTCTTCAGCCAGTGCTTCGCCATAGGTGGAGATTGCAAAATCCATATCCAGCATGGTTGTTCGCACAACGGCCGAGATTTTTTTAATAACTCCCTGAAAGCGCTTGCCAAAAATTGTACCGCGCATTTCCTCCTCAAGGATGGCCGTGGTGAGGCCCGCCAGAATCAGGCCATAACCATCGATATACCAGCGGGGATCAAGTCCAAGGCGGGCATGGGTCTGACCAATAATTGTGGCTGATGCAACATAGTTTCCGTCAATCTTGCCGGAGAGCAGGTGGCTCCAGTGCTTGATCTGTTTTTGTTTGGCATGTTCAATATGGGCGTCGCTGGAAAAGAACCGCGCCGTTTCCGGGTATTGTTTTGCCGTGCCGTAAAAAACATCAAGAGTTGGGCCAATGGCGTCAACAATCACCGGCCGAAGTCTGGCAACAATCTGAAGATCTTCATTGGTGATATTTAAAAAATTAAGCCGCTTTTTCAGTTCACTATGATCGTTGATTGTGTTGGTCATGAAATGCACCTCGGGTCAAACGTTGACTGAAACATGCGGCGCTTCATGCGCCATACGGCCGAAATCAAGACGTTACGGTGTCCACCACGCAACTTTCAGTTTGCGCAGAGGACGCCGTAACAGAGTTCGTTCGGTGCATGACAGGTTCAGTCCTCCAAGACCACCGACCCATGCACCATGTCGCCGGGGTTTTATCTCCCAGAACTGAATTACGTCCTCAGGTTTAATAATATGATAACAGTCAAGCAAAGTGCAGGCTGATCCAGGATGCCGCGGATAGGGCGATTTTTCTAAGTATTTGAAATAAATAATATATTATTAATTGCAATAAAAAGCCCCAATCACAAAATATGTGATTGGGGCGATAAACAAGTTCAGTCTGGCCCGCGTTTTTCAGCTGTCCGTTAAACCGTTGGCTCAACCATCATCGGATCTGTCACGCGCATTGGGCGTTCGCTTGGGTCGCGGCCGACTTCTGTTTTCAAGGAAACAAGGTCAATGAAATGGTCTGCCTGACGGCGAAGATCATCAGCAATCATGGGAGGCTGCGTTGCCATTGTCGAGACAACGGAAACCTTGCGTCCCTTGCGTTGCAGGGCTTCAACCAGAGTGGTGAAGTCGCCATCGCCTGAGAAAATGACCAGATGATCAACCGTTTCCGATTGTTCCATGGCATCAATGGCCAGCTCAATATCCATATTGCCTTTCACCTTCCGGCGGCCCATGGAATCGGTGAATTCTTTCGCAGGCTTGGTGATGACTTTATAGCCATTGTAATCCAGCCAATCGATCAGCGGGCGAATCGATGAATATTCCTGATCTTCAATCAGTGCTGTGTAATAATAGGCACGCAGAAGGTAGCCACGCTTTTGGAATGCTTTGAGCAGCTTGCGATAGTCAATATCAAAGCCGAGACTTTTTGAAGCGGCATATAAATTTGCACCATCGATAAACAGCGCTATTTTTTCTCTGGGGTCAAACATCTTTGTAACATCCTTTTGCTTTTACACCGTGGCGCAAGGCCAAGTCGCTGCTGGCTCACAATTTGCCGGACGAGTGTATTATGATTTAATCATATAAGATACATCTATCTTGAGACGACTTGGATTCCAAGCGCCTCTGGATTGAATATTTAAACTTTTCTGCTTTTTTGCAGCACTAAGGTTGAACCTGTCAAAAAAAGTCGATCGTGAGGAAAAACTTGAACTCTGGCGATAATACATGTATCCGGTCTGTCAATCCCTTGGATAAGAAATATTAAAAGAAGGACTGACCATGGCACGCGTTACCGTGGAAGATTGCATCGACAAGGTCGACAACCGCTTTGAGCTGGTTTTGTTGGCAAGCCATCGCGCCCGCCAGATCTCTCAGGGGGCATCCATTACGATTGATCGTGACAACGACAAAAATCCGGTTGTTGCCCTGCGTGAAATCGCGGACGAGACTTTGTCTCCCGATGATTTGAAGGAGGATCTGATCCACTCCTTGCAAAAGCATGTGGAAGTAGACGAACCTGAGCATGATGGTGGCAGCGCCAGCGAGGGCCAGATCACGGCTCGCTCT
Organism: Gillisella vitis; assembly: GCF_014204625.1. Lineage (GTDB taxonomy): Bacteria > Pseudomonadota > Alphaproteobacteria > Rhizobiales > Rhizobiaceae > Allorhizobium > Allorhizobium vitis_F. Next base: position 3,416 of record NZ_JACHLU010000021.1, read on the forward strand.
GACGAGGACGACGACATGCCTGAAACCGTTGCTTTCGACCAGATGTCGGAAGAAGAGTTGTTGGCTGGTATCGAAGGTCTGGTGCCGCCGGAAAAAAGCGACGATTACTGATCGTCGTCATGCTTTGGGCAGATTGCCTGCTAAAATTGACTGTGTGCGTCAGCCGTTCAGGTTGGCGCGCTTTTCTTTTTAGGGCAGTTCAGTGTTTTCATGCAGCGCTGAAATGCGATAATTCCCTGTTTTCGCGTCGTTTTTCGAAAAACGGTATCCACTTTTCGGTACGACCTAAAGGAGTAGCCTTGGAATGATGCGGCAATATGAGCTCGTGGAGCGGGTGCAGAAATACAAGCCCGATGCAAACGAGGCATTGCTCAACAAGGCCTATGTCTATGCCATGCAAAAGCATGGTCAACAAAAGCGCGCCAGCGGCGACCCCTATATTTCACACCCTCTGGAAGTGGCGGCAATTCTCACCGAGATGCATCTGGATGAGTCGACCATTGCTGTTGCGCTGCTGCATGATACGATTGAAGACACCACCGCCACCCGCGCCGAAATTGACGAATTGTTCGGCGAGGATATTGGCCGACTGGTGGAAGGGCTGACCAAGCTCAAAAAACTGGATCTGGTGACGAAAAAAGCCAAACAGGCTGAAAATCTGCGCAAACTGCTGTTGGCGATTTCCGATGATGTGCGGGTTCTTCTGGTCAAGCTTGCCGACCGGCTGCACAATATGCGCACGCTGGAGCACATGCGCCCGGACAAGCGGGCACGAATCTCTGAAGAAACCATGGAAATCTACGCGCCTCTGGCGGGGCGTATGGGTATGCAGGACATGCGTGACGAGCTGGAAGATCTGTCTTTCCGCTACATCAATCCAGAAGCCTATGAAACCGTCACAAAGCGGCTCGAGGATCTTTCCCAGCGCAATGAAGGGCTGATTATCAAGATTGAAGCCGAACTGAGCGAGTTGCTGGTGGCCAATGGTCTGCTTCAGGCCAAGGTCAAGGGGCGCCAGAAAAAACCCTATTCGGTTTTCCGCAAGATGCAGTCGAAGTCGCTGTCGTTTGAGCAGCTCTCGGATGTTTATGGTTTTCGCGTGCTGGTGGGGGATGTGGCGGCCTGTTATCGGGCATTGGGCATTGTTCACACCCGCTGGCGTGTGGTTCCGGGCCGGTTCAAGGATTATATTTCCACGCCGAAGCAGAATGATTATCGTTCGCTGCACACAACTATTGTTGGTCCTTCGCGCCAGCGCATCGAGCTGCAAATCCGCACTGCGCGGATGCATGAAATTGCCGAATACGGCATTGCAGCCCATTCGCTCTACAAGGATGGTGAAAGTGGCGTCGAGGGCGAGTTGCTGTCACGCGAAAGCAATGCCTACAGCTGGTTGCGCCATACGATTGAAGCTTTGTCCGAGGCCAACAATCCGGAAGAGTTTCTCGAGCATACCAAGCTGGAACTGTTTCAGGATCAGGTGTTCTGTTTTACCCCCAAGGGTAAATTGATCGCGCTGCCGCGCGGGGCAACGCCGATTGATTTTGCCTATGCTGTCCATACCAATATCGGCGATACAACGGTTGGTGCCAAGATCAACGGGCGGATCATGCCGCTGGTGACACGTCTTGCCAATGGCGATGAGGTGGAAATCATCCGCTCCGGTGTGCAGGTTCCGCCTGCTGCCTGGGAAGAGATCGTTGTGACCGGCAAGGCGCGCGCTGCCATTCGCCGTGCGACCCGCATGGCCATTCGCAAGCAATATTCCGGCCTTGGCCATCGCATTCTGGAGCGCACGTTCGAGCGGGCTGGCAAGACCTTCTCGCGCGAGGTGCTGAAGCCGGTTTTGCATCGCCTTGGCCATAAGGATGTTGAGGATGCGGTGGCGGCCGTTGGCCGTGGCGAGCTGTCGTCCCTGGATGTGGTGAAGGCGGTCTTCCCGGATTATCAGGATGAGCGCGTCACCGTGAAGCCATCTGTGGATGATGGCTGGTTCAACATGCGCTCGGCCAATGGGGTGATGTTCAAGCTGCCAGAGGCAAAGAAGCCCGCCGATACGGGCAATGGATCTGCAACGGAGCGTGCGGAAGACACCGCGCCGCTGCCCATTCGCGGGTTTGTTGGCAACCCGGATGTGCATTTCTCGCCTGCGGGTGCCGTGCCGGGTGACCGGATTGTCGGCATCATGCAGGAAGGCAAGGGCATTACCATCTATCCCATTCAGGCTTCTGCGCTGCAAAAGTTTGATGAAGAGCCAGAACGCTGGATTGATGTGCGCTGGGATCTGGATCTGGCCAATAAATCCCGCTTCAATGCGCGGATTCTGGTGAATGCCATTAATGAACCCGGCACACTGGCAAAGGTGGCACAACTGGTTGCAGGGCTGGACATCAATATCCGGATCTTGACCATGGTGCGCGTAGCCGCCGACTTCAGCGAAATGGCCTTTGATCTGGACGTCTGGGATTTGCGTCAGCTCAATCAGTTGCTGGTGCAATTGAAAGAGCTGGATTGTGTAGCAACAGCCAAGCGTGTTTATGATTGAGGAAGCGCTCATGGCTGTTGTGCCATGGTGATTAAATTTCAGACAGAATTGCCTATTTATCTCCCATTTCATGCGGCGATATGCGTTGATTGCATGGCTGATGTTTAACCTTGTGTCTGGTTATTTGTGCACAGCACAATTATGTTGTGCTCATGAACTTGAACCAACGAGGTAAGACAATGTTTGGACCAATTCGCAGATTTGCCCGCGCTCTGAGCGTTCCTAGCATTCAGGACCGTGAAATGGCCTATTTGAATGGCGCACATGACCGTGTCGATCTTGAATATCGCCAGCGCGAAATTGACAGTGGCCTGTTCCGTCGTCTGCGCTAAATGTTATACGCCAGATGCATGGCTGATCTGTGAAGATCGCGGTGCTCAAGCGTTTTGAATGAACGGGTCTCGGTTCCATCGAGGCTTGCGGATGGATTGTTTATCCATCCTGAAATGGTGAGGATGCAGATGGTAGAGCTTCTGCGTCCTGTGGTCTCCACAAGGCCGCACTGTATGGTGGATGGTCTGCGCTCAATGATCTGTTGGGCGCATAAGCGCTGTGATCAGTCGCGCATTGCAAGCTGACATGACAAGCCGACCTTGGCACCCTTTGAGTGTAATTCGCTGGATGTGCACGCACTGCGATGCGACGTCGCCGCAGTTTTACGCTCGCTGCTCCTCTTTTCCTCATTCGATATTGATAGGCCATGCGCCTGCGTCTGCGTATATGTGACGCTGGATCGGGTCGATGTGAGGCTACAAGTGCAGTTTTGCGCGTCTATAACGGTCGCAAGCGCGTGATCTCGTGGTTTTGCCGTTGCCGCCGCTGTTGGAACCGACTAGATAAGCTTCCAAATGACGTATTATGAAAGAGACCGGCGTGACGGATAAAGTCGAAAAGAAGCAGAATGCCCTTTGGGAGAACATCAAGGTCATTATTCAGGCGTTGATCCTGGCAACGGTGATTCGTACGGTTCTGTTCCAGCCCTTTACCATTCCATCTGGCTCGATGATGCCGACGCTTCTGGTGGGCGACTATATCTTCGTCAATAAATTCGCCTATGGCTTTTCAAAATACTCCCTGCCGTTTTCGCTTGACCTGTTTGAAGGTCGGATTTTCAAAAGTGAGCCACAGCGTGGCGACGTGGTGGTGTTCCGTTTTCCACCAAACCCGGATATTGACTATATCAAGCGCCTTGTTGGCCTGCCTGGTGATCATATTCAGGTGACGGATGGTGTGTTGTATGTGAATGGCAAGGCTGTTCCCAAGACACCGGATGGCACGTTCAGCTCGGATTATCGCAATGATCCGGGTCACAACATTCCGGTGTTCCGCGAAACCCTCGACAATGGCCGCACCTATGACACGCTGGATGAATCGCAATTTTCACCCGGCGACAATACACGCGAATTTATCGTGCCTGCTGACCATTATTTCATGATGGGTGACAACCGCGACAATTCGGCTGACAGCCGCTTTGATGTCGGTTTTGTTCCGGCAGAAAATCTGGTTGGCCGCGCCTCGGTGATTTTCTTCTCGCTGGGCAATGACACGGCGTTCAGCCATATCTGGAAATGGCCTGCCAACCTGCGTCTCGATCGCTTTTTCAAGGCTGTCCAATGAAGGCACCAAACGCTCTGAGCGCTGACGAGCGCGAAAAGGTTGAAACGAAGATAGGGTATTGCTTCAATCAGAAGGAGCGGCTGGATAAGGCGCTCACCCATTCCAGCGCGCGCCCCGCCAAGGGTGGAGACTATGAGCGCCTCGAGTTTCTGGGCGACCGCGTGCTGGGGCTTTGCGTTGCCGAGCATCTGTTCAAGGAGTTTCGTGCCGCAACTGAAGGTGAGCTTTCTGTGCGACTCAACCAGTTGGTGAGTGCTGATACCTGTGCCGCCGTTGCCGATGAAATTGAGCTGCATCGCTATATCCGCACCGGGGCGGACGTTAAAAAGCTCACGGGCAAGAACATGCTCAATGTGCGCGCTGATGTGGTCGAAAGCTTGATCGCCGCAATTTATCTCGATTCCGGACTGGAGGCTGCACGCGCCTTTGTTTTGCGGTTCTGGGCCGAGCGTGCGGCTGGTGAAGATGCAGGTCGCCGTGATGCCAAGACCGAGTTGCAGGAATGGGCACATGCAAAATTTGCGACCACGCCGGTTTATCGCATTGCAGATCGCTCTGGACCGGATCATGATCCGCGTTTTACAGTGACGGTTGAAATCGGCAAGCTTGCACCCGAAACGGGCGTTGAGCGCTCAAAAAGAGCGGCAGAGCAGGTTGCGGCGACTCGGATGCTGGAACGCGAAGGTGTCTGGGGCAAGCCCGACACCTCACATTGATTGGATAAAGATGACTGAACTTGAAAACCAACCCGCCGATGATACAGGCCCAGGCGAGACGCGCCCGACCCATTCGGGTTTTGTGGCACTGATCGGCCCGACCAATGCTGGCAAGTCCACCTTGGTCAACAGGTTTGTCGGTGCCAAGGTTTCGATTGTGAGCCACAAGGTACAGACCACCCGTGCCGTGATGCGCGGCATTGCCATTCATGATAATGCCCAGATCGTGTTCATGGACACGCCCGGCATTTTCAAGCCGCGCCGCAGGCTGGATCGCGCCATGGTCACATCCGCCTGGGGTGGTGCCAAGGATGCCGATATGATCCTGCTGCTGATTGACAGCGAACGGGGTTTGCGTGGTGATGGCGAGGCGATTCTGGAAGCCTTGAAAGACGTTCACCAGCCGAAAATTCTGGTGCTGAACAAGATCGATCAGGTGCGCCATGAAGATCTGCTGAAACTGGCGTCGGCCGCCAATGAGGCGGTGAAGTTTGAACGCACGTTCATGATTTCTGCCACCAACGGCTCTGGCTGCAACGATGTGATGGATTATCTGGCAACGACATTGCCAGAAGGACCATGGTATTACCCGGAAGATCAGATTTCGGATCTGCCCATGCGCCAACTGGCGGCAGAAATTACCCGCGAAAAGCTGTTTTTGCGGCTGCATCAGGAGCTTCCCTATTCCTCGCATGTCGAGACGGAAAAGTGGGAAGAACGCAAGGACGGCTCTGTTCGGATTGAACAGGTGATTTATGTTGAGCGCGACAGCCAGAAAAAGATTGTGCTGGGCAAAAACGGCGATGCAATCAAATCGATTTCGACCAGTTCCCGCAAGGAATTGTCAGAAATTCTCGAACAGACGGTGCATCTCTTCCTGTTTGTGAAGGTGCGTGAAAACTGGGGCGATGACCCGGAACGGTTCCGGGAAATGGGACTGGAATTCCCGCGGGATTGATCCTGTTCAATGTTATTTTTGAACGCCACATGGTTTTGAACCCTGTGGCGTTTTTGTTTCAGGTCTGAATGCGCTTGGCAATAAAGCGCGAAATATGCGGCCCGAGCGCCAGAATCACCAGAAAGCGCACGGTTTGCAACGCCATTACAAACGGCATATCCACATGGGTGGTGGCGGCAATGATGGCAACGGAATCCAGCCCGCCGGGGCTGGTGGCCAGATAGGCCGTGAGGGGATCAACATCCAGAAATGTTGTGAGTAAGAACGCAAGGCAACCGCCAAACACAATCAGAATGAAAATCGACAGGGCAACCTGTGGGGCCGCTATGGCCACGTGGCGAATGAGCCTGCGGGTAAAGGCGAGGCCAATGCGCCAGCCAATCATGGCATAGGCAATTGCCAGCAGCCACAGCGGCAGCACGATGGTTATCAGCTCAAAAGCGTGAAGCACAGCCAGACTGAGCATGGGGACCAGCATGGTGCCTGCCGGAATTTTCAAAATCTTGCCGAGATAGGATGTGAGCGCTGTCAGCGCCAGCGTTATCGTCAGGTCGCGCCATTCAAAGGGCGGGAAAAAATCGAGGGGCGGGTGCTGCGCCCCGCTGATATTGAACATCAAGGCGGCCACGGCTGCTGCGGCTGAGGCCACGCAGACCACGCGAAAATATTGCATGAAGGCGACAAGGCGCACATCGGCTCCATGGGCTTCTGCCATCAGAATCATGGCGGAAGCCCCGCCTGCCGACGTGCCCCAGACTGCCGTGGTTCCCGGAAAAATTTGACGCTTGGCCATGATGTAACCCAGCAGGGAACTCATCGCCACAATGGAGAGAACGGCTGCCATGAACAGCGGCCATTCTTCGAGAAACCGTAGCATGATCTTTGTGTTCAGTGAGCCAGCAATCACACAGCCAATCAAGGCCTGTGCCGCCATATAGGGCAGGCGGGGAAGCGAGAGCTGCGCGCCATTGGTGGCAAAGATCAGGCCCGCAATCATCGGCCCCAGTAAAAGTGCGGCTGGGAGTCGAAAATACTCCATCACCCCGACAATGACGACAGACAGGGTAATCATCAAAAACCATTTAACGGTCGTTGGCAGTCTGGTGAGAAGGCCGGAAGTTTGTCCCGCGTCATCAGTGGGGTGAGGGGCAGGCACCATGTCATGCTTTCCAGTCTGTTGTCTTCAATCTGCTGTTGCATATTCCTGACCCAGATTCCAGCTTAAGGAATATCTGATTCCTTTATTTTTCTATGGGCTGCGCCATGGCACCTGCTATAACTGAACCATGGAATGGAATGATCACGCGATTATTTTGGGTGTTCGGCGGCACGGTGAAACCAGTGTTGTGGCCGAAGTGATGACCCGTGAGCGTGGTCGGCATCTTGGATTGGTTCGTGGTGGCCGCTCGCGCACCATGCAGCCGGTTTTGCAGCCGGGCAATGTGGTGGAGGTCACGTGGCGCGCGCGGCTGGAGGAGCATCTGGGCGATTTTCGCATGGAGCCCTTGCGCCTTCGGGCTGGCCAGTTGATGGAGACGGCCACGTCTGTTTACGGTGTTCAGGCGCTGGCGGCTTTAATGCGGCTTTTGCCAGAACGGGAGCCGCATCTTCATCTTTATGAAGCCATGGATATTATTCTTGAAAACCTGCACGAGCCACGCACGGCAGGCGAGCTTTTTATCCGGTTTGAGCTGGCCGTGCTCAATCATCTTGGCTTCGGGCTTGATCTGAGCCGCTGTGTTGCCACTGGCGGGCAGGAGGATCTGGCGTTTGTCTCCCCCAAAAGCGGGCGTGCGGTGTGCCGTGCTGCTGGCTTGCCTTATGCTGACAAGATGCTGGTTTTGCCATCGTTTTTGCGAGAAGACCTGCCAGAGGCGGCAGATTTTTCGTCTCTGACGGAAGCGTTTCGGCTCACTGGTTATTTCTTGGAGAGACATGTGTATGAGCCGCGCGGCATTGCGACTGCCGCCGCGCGTGATGGCTTCTGTCAGGCCGCGCTGAAGGCGCTGCGGGAGCTGGAGGCTGCCCAAGGCAGCGCGCCCGTTCCGTCCTGAGCACTGCTCTGAGTGTTTTTCATATGTGCCCGAATGGCGCGCTGAAGTTCAGCAACATTGCCATAAATGCCGCCATCCAGATCGATCACTGGAAATTTGACGGCAATGAACTTCACCCGGTTGCCCTCGGGAACGCTGATTCCGACAGGAATACCTGCATATTCAATAACTTGCTTTTCCATAATAATTTCCCCGCCCGCTTTGCATTCGCGGGCCAACATTTAACTCGATTGTGATGAATTTTGCTCTTGAGAGCGGATCACATTCGACAGTTGTCGAAGCCAAGTGTTTTCACTTGATCTGTGCTGAGCGGGCATAGATGCCAGGAGTATTGTGCTGTTTGCGTCAGTAGTCGCATATGCCTTTCCTCCTTGCATGGGAGCCGATCCTTGATCTGGCTCGAAGTTTCACACGTATCGGTCTTGTTCCGATGCTGATGAAGGTAGGCGTGCGCTGTCCTTTCGTCAATGGGGCCTTGCGTAAAAACAAAATAATTTTTTGTGAACCCTCAAATGTGAAGGTTTCGTGGCAAAATGAATCCGCAATGCCGCATTTCTCAAGGCTGGTTTTGCACTGCGGTAAAGGGGTTTGAGGTTGAAATGTGGTAAATCCCATCAGAATTTATGGCGGCATGGCTCTGAACGCGCTGGAAAGATGCAGACGCACTATCTGCGTTGTTTGAGTGCAATACCGTCTGGGCGCATATGTAGCACATCAACCGAATCACCCAATCGGATCACGCCTTCACCACGCGGCACGGCATTCCAGCCGAACAGCACGCCACGGACGCGCGGATCGCCCGACATGCGGAGCCGCCCCAGTGCGGGGAGGGGTGACGCGCCGCTGCGTGAGCCGGTCGTCTGATCCTGGCTGGTCATGATGCAACGGGTGCAAGGTTTGACAAGGTCAAACCGGATGCCGCCAATGGACAGGCTGGCCCATTGATCTTCGGCCCAGGGCCGATCGGAATCGATGACAATATTGGCCCGAAACCGTTCCATGCCGACATTGCCTTCGCCATGGGCTGCCATATCGGCGTTCAGGGCGGTAAGGGATGCGGTGTTGGTGATCAGCACCTGATAGCCGTCGGCAAAGGTAACAGGAGTATCCGGCCCGGCCCATTCTTCATTGGCGGTGCGATGCGCCTGATCATCGAACCATGCAAGTTCAACCGGCTGGCCCAGCCAATCGCTCAAGTGCAGGTTGGTGGCCGTATCGGCAATGGCGGCATCAACCGTTGATCGCCACACCATGACCTGTTTTCGCTGGACAAAGCTGGATTGCGGCACATCCAGACGACGCCCATCATCGAAACTGAGGTGGTAGAAAGCACCATCGCAAACGGCTGTGATACGGGCAAGGGATGGAAGCTCGCGCTGGGTGATAAATTCGGATGAGGGAGAGATCAGCATCAGGCGGCGATCGCCCATCAATCCGTGGCCGGTAACGCTGGCCTCAATCACCTCTATTCCACGGGCGCTCTTCAAAGGGTAAATGGCAAGGTCAGATATTTTCATGGCTGCGCTCAGATTTCATCGAGGAATTGGGTGAGAAAATGGTGCAGGCGTTGATGGCGTTCACGCGCCAATGTCTGACCTGTCTGGGTCTGGAAGCCATCCGCAAGGCTGAACAGTTTGGTTTGAAAGTGATCGATGGCAAAGCGTTTGTCATCCAGTGGCCGGTTTTGCGCTGTTGGATCAGCGGGATCATAGAGTGACGATCCCATGCGCCCGGCAATATAAAAGCAGCGTGCAGCACCCACCATGCCAATGGCGTCCAGCCGGTCGGCATCCTGAAGAATTTTTGCCTCAATGGTGTCCGGTGCGATATTGGCAGAAAAACTATGGGTGAGAATGGCATGGAAAACGGCTGCGGTTTTCGCGCTTTGCCAGCCTGCGTTGCTCAGAATCGATTCGGCCTTTTGGGCGGCAAGGCGCGACGCCTCCTTGCGGTTCGGTGCATTTTTCTCCACCGACACGCAATCATGCAGCAATACGGCAGCAGCAAGAACCTCCAGATCGCCACCCTCGTTGGCATGAATGCGCATGGCATTTTTAAAAACCCGCAGAATATGAGCGGCATCATGAGAGCCGTCATCGCCGGATGTGGCATGGGGCAAGAGCCATTGTGCAAGGCTTTGGCAGGGGGTGAAAGCAGCGGACAGCATGGAATCCTCTCTTCGAATCGAAGGGTACTCCTGCTTATCGCATCAAACCTCGATCCGTAGAATCACGCAATGTTACAGATGTTCAAGAGCCAGACACAAAATGATTTATAAATTATCACCTATAACAATTTATTTTGACGGTTGTGGGCAAATCACGATAGACAATTATCAGGCGTCGACCTGTCTTGCGTATTCGATGGCTATAAAAAACAACCAACCTTGACAGGGGTTTTGCATGACAAGTGTGTCTTCGACAACAACTTCGAGCCTGACGCAATATGTGGCAAGCACATCCAGTCTGGATACCAATGGTGACGGTGTCGTGTCTGCTGAAGAACAGGCAGCGGCCACCCGAACTCAGGATCCGACTGTTTCCACTGATAGCGCTGCCACCAGCAGCACGTCGCTGCTTTCTGGCGATATGATGGCCATGGTGCTGGCAAAGGGTGATCCATCTTCAACCGAAGTTTCGGCGCAGGCCAGCCGTTTTGATGCCATGGACAGCGATGGTGATGGCAAGGTCAGCGAGAAAGAGTTTATTGCCTCTCGCCCTAATGATGTTTCTGAAGAAGATGCTGCCAAGGTCTTCAGTTCGCTGGATGCTGACAATACCGGCACGCTGAGCGAAGAGCAGCTGCAACAGCAAAAGCCACCGGCACCGCCAATGGGTGGTATGCGGGGCATGGAAGGCCTGAGCAGCATTCTGTCCGCTGACAGCGATAGCGAAGATACGATGAGCATGGAAGATGTCATGAGCCAGATGAGCTCGGTGATTGCAGCCTATCGCTCAGCGGGCGGCACAGCAGATGAAACAAGTACGGCTGAAACCGTTGCGGCCACCACGGAGAAGGTGGAAGAAACCCTCACCGTTTAACGTTTCAATCTCCCGATCGCGGGAGAAAGCAGATTGCAGGCGCGCAGCCATGAGGCTTGGCTTTTCTGCAAGAGACGTATTTGACCAGACACGGCATGGAGACATGATGCCTATGCCGTTGTATTCTTATTGCCTGTTTTTTGATCAAAAATTGACTTAAATAGAAAATTATCAAGGTAATATAAAGACTTACAGGATAAAATGTGCGCCATCCATGGTGAGGGGCGCGGTATTATATCTCTTTGATCTGAAGGGTTGATCAATTTTCATACGACAGTACACGCATCTGTGAATTGAGTGCCATGTCGTATTTTGGCATAACTGTTGTTGTGACCTCAATGCGAATGCCGAAAGTTGCCTGTGGTGCTGAGCCGAGGCAGATGGGAGGCCCTGTTTACGATCCAGCAGGGTCTTCCATTCACGCATCTTGTCAGCAAATCTGAATATCTTTTATGGCAGTGGTAAAACAAAGGGCGCGTTGCCATCGGCGTCCTTGCCACGCCCCAGTTTTTTCACGGCATCAGCAAACCGGCCCTTTCGCACCAGCATATCATCCGCAATCTGGATCAGGCGTATATTGGGCGTGGCGAAAGGCGAAGCCTGCCGCAATCGTGCGGCCAGCAGGTCATCGTCATCATCCGGGTGGATGGCAAGGCTGGCAATCATGGCGGCGGCTGGAGAGCGGGAAACACCCATCCAGCAGTGAATCAGCAGGGGGGATGCCTGATCCCAGCTCCGGGCGAAATCAATAATCTGGCGAACGTGGGTTTCCTGTGGCGCAATCAGCTTGCCAGTCCCGGCAAAGGTAATGTCATTCATGTCCAATGTCAGGTGGCGCTCTGCCGAGATCACCGCAGGACGATGAAAACTCTGATTCTCAGCCAGCAGACTGATCATCTCGCGCGCCTTGTGCCGCACGGCCATTTCCGCAATACGCGACAGCGGTGATACAATAAAACTGCTCATGATGTGCGCACGCTTTCGGCCTGCCGCAATATTTCGATTTCAGCAAACCGCTCAGAAAATCGCCGTTGTGCCTCAATGGCCGGCATGGGTTCCATCGGCAGCATGTCCACGGTGATATGGCGCGGTTGTCCAAAAATCTTGCCAGCTTCGGCACGGGTAAAGCCTGCGAGTTCGGTTGCCTCAAAAAACGCCGCAATCGAATCCGCTTTTTTAATCAGAGCCTTCAGGCGGGTGCTGGGGTGCGCAGGCAGGCCGAACCGCAGATGGATGGCCGCCTCCAGGCGCTTTTCGACAAGTTTATAGCCGCCGCCCACCACCGCCTTGAAGGGTGAAATCATATCGCCAATCACATATTCCGGCGCATCATGCAGCAGGGTCATTTGCAGATGGGCGGCGCGGAAAGTGGGAGCGCAACGCCTGAAAATTTCTTCGACTACCAGCGAGTGCTGGGCCACAGAAAAAGCGTGGTCACCCATGGTCTGACCATTCCAGCGGGCGACACGGGCAAGACCATGGGCAATATCGGAAAGCTCGACATCCAGCGGCGAGGGGTCAAGCAGATCGAGCCGCCGGCCCGATAACATGCGCTGCCATGCCCGGGTGGAAGGGGAAATCTCCGTCATTCAGGCGTCTTCAGCCGTGGTGGGAAATTCAAGACCCGTCCAGTCCGGCAGGCGCAAGGATACGGTTTCACTGCCTATTGTGATCGGACTGCTTTTGACCAGCGCTTCGCCCACCCGGTCGATCCGAACAATGGCCAGTCCATGATGACCATTGACGCTGCCCAGCGTGCCCAAAGGCCGCTCATTGGCGCGGATCTCGGCACCCGTGGGGCCAAGTGGCCCATTGGCGCTGACCACGGCCACCCGGCGGCGCGCTGTCTTGCGATGCTGCATCCGCGACACCACTTCCTGTCCGACATAGCAGCCTTTTTTAAAGGAAACACCGCCATTGAGGTCTAACAACACATCATGGGGAAACACATCCTGCAAGGCATAATCCAGCCCGGCCTCGGCAATGCCATGGGTGATCCGAAGATCGGTGTAAAGCTGCCGATCATCGCTTCCAAACTGACCGGGCTTGCGCCAGATGGCCTGTCCCGCAGCTTTGAACCGCAGATCCTGAAAAGCGCCTTCAGCAGGCGGTGCATCCCAGAACACGGTCACGCCGGGGGTGGTTTCGATGGTGATTGTGACGGCCGCACGCAGTTTATACATCGTCAGACGGCGCAGCAGGGCGTTTGCCTCTTCGCTCTGAAGTTCCAGCAGAAGATCATCGCCCTGAGGATAGACCATGAAGTCAAACAGGATTTTGCCCTGAGGCGTCAGCAATGCTGCAATGCCTGCGCAATCTGCGGCAATGGCATCGACATCCGCGGTGATGATGTTGTTGAGAAAACTGCGACTGTCAGCCCCGCTCAGTCGAACAATGGCGCGATCACCAAGAAAAACAGCAGGCATGGATTCAAATCCCGATCAATCAAACGTGACTGCACCGGCTACACGATCTTGTGCCGGTTTCCAAAGCGCACGGCGCTGCAAAGCAATATACCGGAACAAGAGCGATGAACGACTGAAAAAAGCATTCCACCGCTCAATCTCTCCGTTTTCATTGCGCCGCTGAGGCAGGTCTCAATCTCCGGCGGTGAAGAATTTCCACTTGCCGTCCGGGGCAATGCCAATGCGGAAAAAGTTGTAATTGCCCGCATCCAGCATGTTTTCATAGTCGCCTGCGGTGACAATGCGTAGCAGCTCAACCTTTTCCTTCGCCGTCAGCGTGTTCAATGGCTTTTCGGCAAAATAGGGCCAGACATAGGCCTCGTCAGGCGTGCCGGCATTGACGTGCACAAAACCTGCATTCAGCACATCCATCATGATCGCCAGCACTTCAATGCCGTCAGGATCACCCGATACGCTTTTGATCGTGGCGATTGGGTCACCATTGTCGGACCCCAGCGCCAGAGCTGTCGGCTCAGCCCCCTCAGACAACAGGGCGCGCAGTTTTTCAGGATCGCCGGAGGATGCGGCGTCCACCAGTTTTTCACGCAATTTGCGCACCGGCTCCGGGGCTTTGTTGACGTCATACATGACCTCAAGTGTGCCCTGTTTTGTATCGGTTGCCGTTACCTTGTTGGTGTCTTCCGGATTGCTCAGCGACGGTTCAGACGCTGTCGGGGCGGCATCTTTCGCGGGGGCAGCCGGGGTCTGTGCTGGCGCTGTTGCCGCCGGTGCAGCGGCTTTGACGCCGCCTTGAAGCTCTGAGAGAGCCATGCTGGCTGACGGCAGACACAGAAAACCTGTGCTGGCCAGCAGGCCAGATAAAACCACCGTTCTGACTGCCTTGAGCCGTTCGGTTCTCACAATGTGCGCCATGTTTTGCCTCTGAAATTACTGAACAATACGCGCGGGAGAAAATTCTCCGGCCAACATGCGGGCACGTAAAGACTCAAGCATGGCTTCTGCACCGTCCTCGCCGTGGATGCGAATGGTTTCGCGCATGGCAAGTGCTATGGCGGCATCAGCAATAATTTCGGGCTCAATGCCATCGGCCATACCGTCAGCCCAGGCCTCGTTCTGGTATTCGAGGGCAGCCTGCATCTTTTCATGAACGATCATGTCGTCAATCTCGTTGCGGCGTGGTTCCGTTATCATATTCACCTCGAAGCAGTCCCTGAATCACCTGTATTGTTTGACTCTATCAGCCTTTTGACAGGACGGCACGGCTGAATGCATAATCCGATGAATTATTGGTTAATTTCCAAAGCGATTTGTCATTTCTTTGATCAGTGTTGCGCCTTCGGCACGGTATTGTTTCTCAACATCCCGAAGCATCGCCGTACAGGCACCGTGCACAGCGCCAAATGCTCTATAGCCGCGGTTATACGCTGCTGTCAGCTGTTGTTTTCGTTCAGGCTCGTTTCCTGCATCGAGGGTTAACAGCTTTTCCATGGCAGTCCGCCACTGCGGTTCAGGCTGCTCAGCGCAGCGATTGCGCAGATAGGTCACAGTTCCCATGATTTCGGCCAGCCGGTTAAGCTGTTTGTCATAGGGGGTGGCGGGAGTGTCTACCGAGGCACCCTGCGGTCCTTGCATCTGCGCCTGTACCGCCTGTGGGGCAACAGACAGGCCTATGGCAATGGCGCAAAGCAGATAAAAACGGGTCATACACATCCGTACATAACAACCGGGCTTGGGTTCCGGGCCTGATTCCTCACTCTGTTTTACGTGTCTTCGACCGATTTCACCAGTCTTTCCACGCAATCGAGAACACTCGGAGGGGCGGGAAGCGTCAAAATATCGCGCGGTGTGTACCAGCCAAGTTCCTTTGCATCACTGCTGGCTTTGGCTGTTTTGGCATCACCATCAATGTCGACCAGAAAAACCGAGAGGGTGAAATGATGCTCCGCCGGTCCACCTGGGTCAGGATAGAGTGCATAGGTGGCAAAAAGGCGTGGGTTTGTGCCCGTCAGTCCCGTCTCTTCCGCCAGCTCCCGAATTGCGGTTTCTTCCGGTGTTTCTCCCTCTTCGCCACGGCCCCCCGGAAATGCAAACAGATCTTCTGCGGGAGGCTTCGATCGTTTGACCAGCAAAAGACGTCCTTCATGACGCACGATGGCCGATGATGCGGGGCGATGCAGAGCTGTCATGCGTGATGTTCCAGTGGATATAGTCGTATATTGGAGCCATGAGTGCTGATTTCAAGAGCTTGACGACAGGGCGCGCCACTGCGAAAACAAACGTATGTGTGGACGTTTTGCCTTGACCACGACCCCGGACGACGTGATGGAAACCTTCGGCCTGCATGAGCTTGAGGGCTTTCCGCCACGCTTCAATATTGCGCCGACCCAACCGATTCTGATTGTCGGTGAGGGCGAGATGGTGCAGCGGGGCAGCAATCTGCCCAGTCGCCGCGCCTTTCTGGTGCGCTGGGGCTTCTTGCCGTCCTGGGTCAAGGATCCGGGCGATTTTCCCCTGCTGATCAATGCCCGCTCGGAGACGGCAATTGAGAAGGCGTCTTTTCGCAGTGCCATGCGCCATCGTCGCATTCTCATTCCGGCCTCCGGCTTTTATGAATGGCACCGGCCAGCCCGGGAGAGTGGCGAACCATCACAGGCCTACTGGATCAGACCCAGACGGGGAGGTATCGTCGCGTTTGGTGGATTGGTCGAGACCTGGGCTTCTGCCGATGGATCGGAAATGGACACGGGGGCCATTCTGACAACCGTTGCCAATGGTGCTGTTCAAGCCATTCATGATCGAATGCCGGTGGTGATCGAACCACAGGATTTTGCGCGCTGGCTCGATTGCAAAACGCAGGAGCCTCGCAAGGTCGCAGATCTGATGCGACCCGTTCAGGATGATTTTTTCGAAGCTGTGCCAGTGTCCAACCTGGTCAACAAGGTTGGCAATAACGGGCCGGAGGTGCAGGCTGTGGTCGAAAGCAAAGTCGCGCTCACCAACAAAAAGCAACCGCCATCGGCACAACTATCTCTGTTTTAGACTCATAGTCTGAAGACTGTCAGGCCGGTTTTTTCTTCACAGATGACTTGACCATCAGTGCGGCTGCGACAACGGCTTTCAGCCCGATGGGGCCATAATTGTCTGACAGTTTTGCCTGTGCGGCATTGGGTTGAAGAATTGTCTGAATTTTTGCGGTCATGGTTGTGGTGCTTCCTCAATTGGCAGTCTTTTGATGGCTGCTCCGTCTGGGAAGAACATGACAAAACCATGACCATGGCAACTTAATTTAAATCAAAGGCTGGCATATTTTGTGAACAGATCAAAGACCCCGATCCATTCCAGCGGCATTTTGGTCGTGCACTTCTTCATTGACAGTCAATGTGCCGTATTTGCGTTTCCAGGCGCGGGCACCAAACGGCAGAGTGAGCAGATAGATGATCACCGTGGCGGAAAGAACCTCCCACGTATAGCTCATCAACAGTGCAACATAGAGCACAACGCCAATGGTCAGCGGCAGCACGAGATCGCGGCGCACTTTTTTCTCGGATTTGCCAGACCAGACGGGCAGACGGCTGATCAGCAGAAATGCAATCAGCATTGTATAAGCCGAGGAGGCGAACGCGAAACCGGGTGTCGCATCAACGCCCAGAAAACTCAGGTAAATCGGCAGCATCACCAGAAGCGCACCGGCAGGGGCTGGCACGCCGACAAAATATTCTTTCTGCCAGGGAGCCTTGGCCGCACTCTCTTCCATCACATTGAAGCGGGCGAGCCGCAGACCTGCGGAAATGGCGAATACCAATGCGGCAATCCAGCCGAAAGAATGGGCCTTGTCGAGAATAAACACGTAGAGCACGAGGCCGGGTGCGACACCGAAATTGACGATGTCGGCCAGCGAATCCATCTGGGCACCAAATTTTGAAGAAGCCTTCATCAGGCGGGCAATGCGCCCGTCAATGCCATCCAGAAAGGCTGCGATCAGCACCATGCTGACCGCAAGCTCAAATTTGGCCTCGAAAGCAAGGCGAACGCCCGTCAAACCAGCACAAATTGCCAGAACCGTGATCAGGTTTGGCACCATCAAACGCAGTGGAATCTCACGCAGACGCGGTCCGCGAGATGCATCGTTGACCTCCTGAGCGTGGAGGTCTTGCTGGTGTGATGTATCATTGCTCATGCCGAATTCCTGTCAGGCTTTATAGCCTGTCCGGTTCAGATTGAACCAGACAGACTCTAAACGTCTTTGTTTTCGTTTGTCTGATCGGGAAAACGGTGACCCGTTTTCCCTGACAAACTTGAAAATTTCGATCAGCTACGACGGCTGATGACCGGGCCTTTGGCAGAGCCATATTCTGCAATCACCGTTTCGCCACCGACAGAACGTTGGCCAAGCGCCACCCGTGGCTCTGCACCGGCTGGCAAAAACACATCCAGCCGCGAGCCAAAACGAATAAGGCCAAAGCGTTCGCCGGGTTCCAGCGCCTGCGAGGGCGTTGTCCAGCAGACAATGCGCCGCGCGACAAGACCGGCAATCTGCACCACGCCAATCGTGCCGCGCGGGCTTTCAATCACCAGACTGTTACGCTCGTTATCAATGCTGGCCTTGTCCAGTTCTGCATTGAGGAACTGGCCTTCGCGGTAAACCACATGGTTGACCTTGCCCCGCACTGGGGCGCGATTGATATGGCAATCAAACACATTCATGAAAATCGTGATGCGCAGCATCGGTTCGGTCGAAAGCTGCAATTCTGCGGGTGGCACCACCATCTGGATGGAAGAGACGCGGCCATCGGCCGGGCTGATCACCAGATCATCATCCTGCGGTGTCACCCGTTCGGGATCGCGGAAGAAGTAAGCGCACCACAGGGTCAGAACCATGCCAACCCAGAAGAGTGGCTCCCAGATCCAGCCAAGCACCAGAGAGCCGGCAAAAAAGGCGGCAACAAAGGGGTAGCCTTCCTTATGCACGGGAACAATGGTGTTTCTGATGGTATCAAACAACGACATCGGCGGGGCTTCTCCTGAAAAACGCGAGAGTCTGTCAGGTCCATATTGAACCAGACAACCTCTCGATTCCTTTGTTTGAGTTTGTCTGATCAGAAAAACCGGTGACCACTTTTTCCTGACAAACTCTAGCTTGAGTACCTCGAAACGACCTTCGGGGCAATGGTGAGGGCTTTTATAGCCTCAGATGGCTGGGGGCAGACGCACAACAACCCCCAATTCGTCGTTTTCGCGCACCAGTCGTAATTGCTCTTCGGCCTGAATAGCCTCGCGCTGGCGGTTCCACATTGAGGCGTAAAGGCCATTTTGCTCCAAAAGTTGGGCATGGGTGCCGCGTTCGGCAATTTCGCCTGCCTTCAGCACAATGATCTCATCGGCACCAATCACGGTGGACAGACGATGGGCAATTACCAGTGTGGTTCTGTTTTGCGATACCACATCAAGGGCAGCCTGAATATCCTGCTCGGTGGTGGTGTCCAGCGCCGACGTGGCTTCATCCAGAATGAGAATCGGTGGTGCTTTCAAAACAGTGCGGGCAATGGCAACGCGCTGCTTTTCGCCACCGGACAGTTTCAGTCCGCGCTCGCCCACCATCGTGTCATAGCCATGCGGTAGCTCTTTGATGGAGCGGCTGATCTGGGCAATGTCGGCGGCAGCTTCAATCTGCTCCTGCGTGGCATCGGGTCGCCCGTAGCGGATATTGTAAGCAATGGTGTCGTTAAACAGCACTGTATCCTGTGGCACCATGCCGATGGCACTGCGCAGTGAGGTCTGCGTCACGGTGCGGACATCCTGGCCATCAATGCGGATCGATCCGCCCTGCACATCGTAAAACCGATAGAGCAGGCGGGAAATGGTGGATTTTCCAGCCCCTGACGGGCCAACCACCGCCACTGTCTTGCCAGCAGGCACGGTGAAGGAAATGCCCTTGAGAATCGGCCGTGCCGGATCATAGGCGAATTGAACATTTTCAAAAACAATCGCGCCCTTGTCGATGGCAAGGGGCAGGGCATCGTCAGCGTCGCTCACTTCCGGCTTGACCGCGAGAAGATCAAACATCTGTTCAATATCGGTCAGGCCCTGACGGATTTCCCGATAGAGCATCCCGATGAAATTCAGCGGCACTGACAGTTGCAGCAGCAGTGCGTTGACAAAGACGAAATCGCCAATTGTCTGATCGCCGCGCTGCACGGCCATGGCCGACATCACCAGCATCACCGTCATACCAACGCCAAAGATCAGCCCTTGACCAAAATTCAGCCAGCCAAGCGAGGTCCAGACTTGTGTTGCGGCCTTTTCATACCGCGCCATGGACGCATCAAAGCGGCGGGCTTCCATGGTTTCATTGCCGAAATATTTGACGGTTTCAAAATTCAGTAGAGAATCAATCGCTTTGACATTGGCGTCGGTGTCGCTGTCATTCATGGTACGGCGGATGGCAATGCGCCAGTCTGAGGCCTTGACGGTGTACCAGCAATAGACAACCACCGTGATGGCGGTGACGGCGAGATAGGAAAAACCATAACCCCACCAGAAAATCACCGCTGTCAGTGCAAATTCAATCACGGTGGGAATGGAATTGAGAATGGTGTAGCGGACAATGGTTTCAATGCCTTTGGTGCCGCGCTCGATAATGCGCGACAACCCGCCGGTTTTGCGCTCCAGATGAAAGCGCAGCGAGAGCTGGTGCATATGCACAAAGGTCTTGTAGGCCAGACGCCGCACCGCATATTGGCCGACACTGGCAAACAGCGCATCACGCAACTGGTTCAGCCCCCATTGCAGAATGCGTGCGAGATTATAGGCCAGCACCAGCATGACAGCAGACAACAGGAAAACCGGCAAAAGCCCGTTGGCATCCATTTTGCCATTCAGCGCATCGGTCGCCCATTTAAAAAAATAGGGCACGAACATCAAAACGGCCTTGGCCACGACCAGAATGACACTGGCCCACACCACCCGCATTTTCAGATCCATGCGCTCGGCTGGCCACATATAGGGCCAGAGATTGCGGATTGTCTGCCACGGATTGCCAGCGTCAGGAGAGACGGTCTTGACCTTTTGATGCATTGCGCTTGTTCCTGCTGAGGCACCGGGCACACGGGAATGGCCGGGCTGGCCCTGAAGAGGGCCTTTCAGACGAAACGGCCCAATCGGGCCGTTTCAGTCTTGTTTCTCTTATATAGTCAGCAGAGCCGTTATTTTCAATTCCAGCTCTGCTCTCCGATAATCGGTCATCGGGTTCTTACTGCTTGTGCCGATACATCCATTTGCGGTGGATTGCCTCAGCCTCATCCTCTGGCAGCGCCTTGTCTGGCACGGTAAAGGTCTGGCCTGGCTCAATCAGATCGGGATTGCTGATCTGTTCCGCATTGGCCAGATAGATGGTCGTATAGCGCACACCCTGACCATAAACCCGCCGGGAAATCTGCCACAGCGTGTCACCACGGCGGATAATGACAGTGTCATTGCTCTGTTGAAGCGGCGCTTGTGAAATGGTTGGTGGTGCAGAGGGATCGGTTTGCACAGGTGCATCCGTTGCCGCCACCTGATTGGAACTCGGCATTGGTTCCAGTGCTGCCTGCACCAGTTTTTCCAGCTCAGGCAAGGCAGCGACCATGCTTTTGACCGATGCAGGTTCCACTTTTTTCAGGGCATCCAGCGCTTTTGCGGCGTTGGCGGCCATGCGCAGCATGAAGCTCGTGTCGGGTGCGCTGGTGCTGGGGGTGGGCCGGAAATCGGCAACAGCCTTCAGGGCAAATTCCACTGCCGAGCGCGATGCGGCCAGACTCTCCATTGTTGGTGTCTTGCCGTCCGCAAACAGATTGCTCAGCAGCGCAAAGGATTTGGCCAGCGTGTCACGTTGGCGGTCAAACAGGTTGCTGTCCACCGCGGCCGGGCTGCCTGGAGCGCCTGTGGCAGGCGGCTGCTTTTCGGGCGCAACCACCGAAACCTGATCGCCCGCCGGGCGGTTGAACGGCACCGAGGCACGCAGCGTAACTTTGCCATTGGCATCTTTCAGATCGACGCTGATGATATGTTGGCCAACGGAAATTGCGATTTCGCCCTCGACCACAAAATGGCCTTTCGCGTCCACATCGGAGGAGCCGATGGACTTTCCATCGACATAGGCCGTCACATTGCGGCCTTTGGGGGCTGTGCCCGCCACAAAAATCTTGTCGCCTTCCAGCTCAACCGCAGTGATCTGCAAATGTTCGGCTGGCATTGTGGCCTGTGCCTGTGCCGTTGCGGGTGTGGCGGATGCGCTCTGCTCCGCTGGTGAGGCAGGAACGCGCGCCTGCTTGTCGCCACTGACCTGTTCCGGCACGGTCATCAGACGGCTTGCCTCGCCGGGCTTGCTCACCATGGCCAACGCATCGCCATTTTGGGTGTCCGGAACAGAAATGGTTGCCTGTTCCTGTGATGTCATCACAGTGCCATCCTTGGATGTGGCTTGCAGATCAAGCGTATGCTCACCCGCTTTCAGCGGTGCATCAAGCACGATGGCAAAATCGCCATTGGGCGATACGGTTGTGGTTGCAATCGTCTTGTCGCCATCTTTGATCTCCAGCTTGCTGCCCGGTGCGGCATTTCCGGCAATCACAGTCGAGCCGTCTTTTTCAACGCGCAACACGTCAAATCTCGGTTTGCCGTCATTTTGCGCGGCAAGCTCCGGTTCGCCATGCAGCGCACGGCTGATATTGACGATCATGCCCGCCGCCTCTTCGGGCGAGGAGGGGAGTTTCAGGGCCAGTTGCAGTGCTCTTGCGGCTGTGGCTTTTGCCTTTGCCACGCTTTGGGCAAGGCTTGCCTCGAGATTGGCAGGTGTTTCCATCTCGGCCAGCGCCCGAAGCGCCGTCATGGCCGCAAGGCGGCTGGCCGCATAGACATCGGCGGCTGGTATTTTTTGATCTGCAAACAGCTGTTCCAGCGCGGCAACAGATTTTTCAGCGTCCTTGGAAAGCCGTTCCATCTTGCCACGGGCTACCTGGTCGTCAGCCACAACCACATCTGGTTTTGCAGCTGTCGTTTGTGGCGCTTGCGCCGGTGCCAGAGGCTTTTGCGCGGTCTGATTGGTTCCGCGAATCTGCGGAAGCACGAAAAACACCATTAATATTGTCGCTATGGCAAGCACGCCCAAAGCCAGCCAACCGGCACGGTTTTTCATGTCTAAGGTCTCCACGCGGAAGATTCCGCCATATCCATTGGAATTGCTAGCGTTTCCCATGGCTTTTAACAAGCTATGTAAGGAGTTTGTGCATCATCATCCAAGACTATTCGTCAATTTTGTTGACCGCCGCGTCTTCCCGTTGTCATTTCATGCAATGACAAAAAATCTTTCGACGATTCGCTCCATTTGCGTCTATTGCGGCTCAAGGCCCGGGCGCGATCCTTCTCACATGGCGGCTGGCCATACGCTTGGCCAGGCCATTGCAGCCAATGGGCTGTCGCTGGTCTATGGCGGCGGCACCAAGGGCATCATGGGGGCCGTGGCCAAGGGCGTGCTGGCTGGTGGCGGCCATGTCACGGGCATTATTCCAGAGTTTCTGATGGATATGGAAGCCACCCATGATTCTCTGGGCGATTTGAGTGAGGTGATCATTACCGAGGACATGCACCAGCGCAAACACAAGATGTTTGAGCGGGCCGATGCTTTCGTGACCCTGCCGGGTGGCATTGGCACGCTGGAAGAAATTGTCGAGATTATGACCTGGGGGCAGCTTGGTCGCCACGAAAAGCCGATGGTGTTTGCCAATGTCAACGGCTTCTGGAATCCGATGCTGGATCTGCTCAACCACATGAGCGAAGAGGGGTTCGTGCATACCGCCCACAGGGTTCAGCCGATGGTGATTGACGACATCGAACATATCATCCCGATGATCATGGATCGGTGGTCAGAGGCGGATCAACCCTCTGGTGATCCGGCCCTGATGTCAAAGCTCTGATTATCTACGCCGGATCATGGGCAGCGTGTAAATCACCAGCGCTATCCAGATCAGCGGAAAAGCAATGGCGCGCGCTGTGCCAATTGGTTCGCCAAAGACAAAAACGGCGATGATGAAGATCATGCTGGGCGCAATATATTGCATGATACCAATGGTGGACAAGCGTAGCAGCTTGGCCCCATTGGCATAAAGAATCAGTGGAATTGCGGTGATCAGGCCGCTGCTGGCCAGCAGGGCCGTGTCGCCAGCGGCCAGGCCAAAATGTGATTGGCCTGTGACAATCAGATAAATCAGGTAGGCCAGCGCAAACGGCGACAGCAGCAGAACTTCCAGCAAAAAGCCCTGATTGGGACCAATCGGCAAGGTTTTGCGAAACAATGCATACAGCCCCCACGACAGGGTGAGGCTGAGCGCCACAATCGGCAGGCGTCCATTCTCGACGGTCAGAATCACCACGGCCAGAACCACAAGCGCAAGGGCAGCGATCTGGGTGCGTTGCAGCTTTTCTTTGAGCAGGAGCGCTCCGAGCAAGATCGAAAACAGCGGGTTGATGAAATAGCCCAGCGCAGTATCCAGCGCGTGACCCGCACCAATGGCCCAGACATAAATGCCCCAGTTGATGCTGATCAGGCTGGCGGTAATGGCGGCCATGCCAATCATTTTCGGGGTGCGCAGGGCGCGTTTCAGATCATCGGTGCGCCGCAGGATCAACAACAGCCCGCCTGCCACCGGCACGGACCACAGAATGCGGTGGGAAATCACCTCACTGGGCGGAATATGCGCAACCGCTTTCATGTAGAAGGGCAAAAAGCCCCATAGAATATAGGCCGTGAGCGCAAACAGAAAACCGCGCATGGAATCGCGGCTCTCTGGTGGAACTGGAGAATGTGTGTCGTGTGCCATTGGGTTTCCGATCCCGATTTTGTTCTTGTGTATGCGGTACGGACCGTAAACCCATAAGGCAAATTCATTTCATTGAATGATCGGTCAAATATTGTGTTATTCAGCCGCAATGCGCCCGGCCAGTGCCCTGTTTTTCATCAGCTTATAGACAATGGCATCCATCAGCGCCTGAAAGGATGCATCAATGATGTTTTCAGATACGCCCACGGTCCACCAGCGCGCGCCAGTGGCGTCGGTTGATTCGATCAACACGCGGGTGATGGCCTCGGTGCCACCATTGAGGATACGCACCTTGAAATCGGCCAGTTCCAGATCCTCTATTTCACGCTGAAATTTGCCGAGATCCTTGCGAAGGGCAATGTCAAGCGCGTTGACCGGGCCATCGCCTTCCGCAACAGACATCACGGTCTGGCCATCAATCACCATTTTGACCACCGCTTCGGATACGGTTTTCAAATTGCCGTTGCTGTCAAACCGGCGCTCGATCATCACCCGGAAGCTCTCAACATTGAAAAACTCCGGCACGGCGCCGAGCGTGCGGTGGGCCAGCAGCTCAAAGCTGCCATCCGCCCCTTCATAGGCGTAGCCCGTTGCCTCACGCTGCTTGACGATGTCAATCAGCCGGTCCAGCTTTGGATCATCCTTGGCAACGGTGATGCCCCGGCGTTTCAGCTCGTTGATAAAATTGGCCTTTCCGCCCTGATCCGACACCATGACTTTGCGGAAATTGCCAACGCTGCCCGGCTCGACATGCTCGTAGGTTTTCGGATCTTTCAGCAGGGCCGAGGCGTGGATGCCTGCCTTGGTGGCAAAGGCCGATGCGCCAACATAGGGGGCCTGATGGTTGGGCGAACGGTTGAGCAGCTCATCAAAAGCATGGGAAAGCCTGCTCAGCTCCACCAGTTTTTCGAGATCAATTGCGGTTTCGAACCGATCGGCATAGGTGTCCTTCAGACAGAGTGTAGGAATGATGGTGGTGAGATCAGCATTGCCGCAGCGCTCACCAATGCCGTTCAACGTGCCCTGAATCTGGCGCACGCCCGCCTCGACTGCCGCCAGCGAATTGGCAACCGCTTGCCCGGTGTCGTTATGGGCATGGATGCCCAGCGATGTGCCGGGCACGCCTGCGTCAATCAGGGCCGAGACAATGGTGCGGATTTCCGGCGGCTGTGTGCCGCCATTGGTGTCGCAGAGCACCACCCAGCGGGCACCGGCCTCATAGGCGGTTTTGGCGCAGGCCACGGCATAACCGGGGTTGGCTTTATATCCATCAAAGAAATGCTCACAATCCACCAACGCTTCCTTGCCCGCTGCCACCACGGCTTTCACACTGTCATGGATGGCGTCGAGATTGTCCTCATTGGTGCAGCCAAGCGCCACTTTCACATGGTAATCCCAGCTTTTGGCCACCAGACAGATGGCATCGCTGGCCGATTGCAAAAGCTGGTTCAGGCCCGGATCGTTGGAGGCGGAAACGCCAGCCCGCTTCGTCATGCCAAAGGCGGTGAAGCGGGCGCGGTGGGTGCGCTTTTTGGCAAAAAACGCCGTATCGGTGGGGTTGGCACCGGGGTAGCCACCCTCGATATAATCCAGCCCGAAATCATCCAGCATGGCGGCGATGGAAATCTTGTCTTCTTGGGAAAAATCAATGCCGGGGGTCTGCTGGCCATCGCGGAGCGTGGTATCGAACAGGGTGATTTTTTCGCGTGCGTTTTTTTCAGCGATCATGGGTGCCTCCCAAAGGCATATTTTATGAATTTTGATTTTTCCCGGCAAAGCGGTCGGTGGCGCGGATCAATTGGTCGAGAATGCCCGGCTCGCTAATGGAATGGCCTGCGGCCTCGACAATGTGCAAAGCGGCATCCGGCCATGCTTTGGCGAGTGTCCAGGCATAATGCAGCGGGCAGGGCATATCATAGCGGCCATGCACGATCACGCCGGGAATACCTTTGAGCTTATAGGCGTCGCGCAGCAACTGGCCGTCTTCCATCCACACATTGTTGATGAAAAAGTGGTTCTCCAGCCGCGCAAAAGCGATAGCGTAATGATCCTCGCCGAAATTTTCGATCTGTTGCAGATTGGGGATCAGCGAAATGGTCGCCCCTTCCCACTGGCTCCACGCACGGGCACATTGCAGCTGCACGGCCTTATCATCCCCGGTCAAACGACGATGATAGGCGGCCATCATATCATGGCGTTCATCTTCTGGAATGGGAGCGATGAATGCTTCCCAGCGCTCGGGATACATTTGAGATACGCCGAACTGATAATACCAATCCAGCTCGGCCCGGGTGCAGGTATAAATGCCGCGCAGCACCAGTTCGCTCACGCGCTCTGGATGGGTCTCGGCATAGGCCAGCGCCAGCGTGGAGCCCCACGAGCCGCCAAACACCAGCCATTTCTCAGCACCGATCATTTGGCGCAAGCGCTCAATATCAGCCACCAGATGCCATGTGGTGTTGGCTTCCAGATGGGCGTGCGGCGTGGATTGGCCGCATCCGCGCTGATCAAACAGGATCACATCATAAAGAGCGGGGTCAAATACCCGCCTCTGGCTGGGTGTGATGCCGCCGCCCGGCCCGCCATGCAAAAACACCGCAGGTTTTGCCCCCTTGGTGCCAATGCGTTCCCAATGGATGATATGGCCATCACCAACGTCGAGAAAACCGCTCTCGAACGGTTCAATGTCGGGGTAGAATGTGCGCAGATCAGTCATGCCTGATCCTCCGGTGGCCAGACCGAGGTGTCAAAATCCGGGTGCTGCCAGCTTTCAATGGCCGCCCATTTCGCCTCCTGCTCCGGGTTGGTGAAGACCGGCTTTTCAAACAGCGTGTCAATCCACGGCAGACGCTTGTCATGGTTGACCTGAATGGCAGGCTCAAAGGCCGCCGGATTATCAAAGGCCCCAATGGCGATTTCCACGCCCTCGGCATGTTGATAGGTCAGCGGCGTGCCGCATTTTTCACAAAAGCCGCGCTTGATCTTGGCGGAGGAGCGAAACAGCTTCGGCTGGCCGCGTGTCCATGTCAGATGCGCCTGATCCGCTGTGACAAGGGCTGAGAAAAAGCTGCCAAACTGCTTTTGGCACATGCGACAATGACAGATGGATGGCCGCCCCAGCTTTGTCGCCTGAAATCGTACTGCGCCACATTGGCAGCCGCCGGAAAAAATCGCGCTCATGGCTTTGCTCCGCTCTGGGGTGGCCAATTGTCGGTGTCATGGTCCGGGTGTTGGTAGGAGATAACACCGCCAAGGAATGGTAGTGCATCCAGATCGTCTTCCGTTGGATGACCCGGCAATTGATGCAGGTGATCGACAAAGCCGATCTTGCCCTCGGTACCATACTGGGTGGTCGGGGGCAGGGTGGATGGATCGTCGAAAGCGCCTGCGGCAACCGCCATGCCATCCGGGGCCTCATAGGTCAGCGGCGTGCCGCAATCTGCGCAAAACCCGCGCTTGACCATGTTGGACGATTGAAAATGTTTCAGCGTGCCCCGCGTCCACTGAAAATCCGTGCCGCGCACCGATACCAGCGGCGCATAATACGCCCCGAAGGCTTTCTGGCACATACGGCAATGGCAGATGGAGCTGTCTTTCAGTACAGCATGGACACGAAAACGGATTGCGCCGCATTGGCAGCCGCCGGTATGGATGGGTGTGGTCATGCCGTTACTCTCCCCGTAACCGTAAGAATGTGAAGACAGACATTGTCGATGTCTTTCAAAACATCATGATTCCAGAAACGAATAACTGTCCAGCCATCCGCTTCAAGACATGCTGTGCGCGCTTGATCATAGCTTTGATCGGCCTCGTTCCCATGTTGAGAACCGTCGATTTCCACGATCAATCGGTGCAGCGGACAAGCGAAATCAACAATATATCCAGAAATGGGGAGTTGGCGGCGAAAGCTCAGGCCCATCAGTCGATGGGCGCGAATGGCGTTCCAAAGTTTCAGTTCAGCCTCGGTCATTGCCTTGCGCATGCGTTTTGCATTTTCGCGGCGTTGCGGCGGAATAGGTGTGTGCGGCAATGGATTGGTCCAGGATCGATGAAACTGGATGGGAGAATGGCCTCTATGGTTTTTCAACTCAAGGGTCACGTGGAGCGCGGGGTTGCCCCCCTCTGTCCTGCCGGACATCTCCCCCACACGGGGGGAGATCGACCAGGAGGTTACCGTCGTCTCCAAATTAGAGCGCTTATGATTGCGACAACGGTTCAAGAGATAAAGCGACAGCGCAACATCCCGATCTCCCCCCGTGTGGGGGAGATGCCCGGCAGGGCAGAGGGGGGTGTCTTGCGCCGAGGTCAACATTGTTACCGCTTGACCTCCCAAGTGGTCACGCGCTCGCCAGTGTCCTTATCCTTGCCATCCTTGAGCTGGATGCCCTTTGTGAGCAGATCATCACGGATCTTGTCTGCTTCGGCAAAGTTTTTGCTTTTCAGCATTTCAAGCCGCATTTCGACAAGTGCCGTGATGGCAGCGGATAGGTCGTCGCTCACCTCTGCCTTTTGAGACAGAAGACCAAGGAGTGCCGCACTGGCCGCAAATGATGGCAGCAGTGATGCATCCGCATTGGCCGCGCTGGCAAGCGCATGGAGGGCTTGCACGGCAGCAACCGTATTGAGGTCATCCGCCAGAGCATCCAGCACGCTTTGATCCGGTGCCGCATCGGAAGAGGTGCCCGCTGGCCACTTGGCAATCAGTCGCTCAGCCTCTTCCAACCGCTTCACCGAAAAATCAATCGGCTCGCGGTAATGCGTCATCAGCATCGCCAGCCGCAGCACTTCGCCCGGCCATTTACGACCGCCGAATGTATCCGTGTCCAGCAACTCGTTGATGGTGACGAAATTACCGTCGGATTTTGACATCTTCTTGCCTTCCACCTGCACGAAACCATTGTGCATCCACACATTGGCCATCACTTGGGTGTCATTGGCGCAGCAGGATTGGGCGATTTCGTTTTCGTGGTGCGGGAAGATCAGGTCCAGTCCGCCGCCGTGAATATCGAAAACCTCGCCCAGATAGCGCTTCGACATCGCCGAGCATTCGATATGCCAGCCTGGACGGCCACGGCCCCATGGGCTTTCCCAGCCGGGTTCATGCTCGCTGGAAAGCTTCCACAGCACAAAATCGCCGGGGTGCTTTTTATGGGCCTCCACGGCAATGCGCGCACCTGCCTGTTGCTCATCCAGATTGCGCTTGGAGAGCTGGCCGTAAGCCGCCATGGATTTGGTATCAAACAGCACTTCGCCTTCCGCCACATAGGCATGGCCTTTGGCAATCAGGGTCTCGATGATGTCGATCATCTGCTGGATATTGTCGGTGGCGCGTGGCTCAACAGTCGGTTCAAGGCAGCCAAGCCGGGCCACATCGGCGTGAAACTGATCCGCCGTCTTTTGCGTCACTTTAGCAATGGCGTCATTCAGTGCGAGGTCGGGGAAGTCGCGCAAGGCGCGCGCATTGATCTTGTCATCAACGTCAGTGATGTTGCGGGCATAGGTCACATGGTTTTCGCCATAGATATGCTTGAGCAGCCGAAACAGCACATCAAACACAATCACGGGTCGCGCATTGCCGATATGGGCAAAATCATACACCGTCGGGCCGCACACATACATGCGCACGTTGTTCTGGTCGATGGGGGTAAAATCAACCTTGCTGCGCGTCAGTGTGTTGTAAAGCTTGAGGCCTTCGGCCATGTCAGTCTCCCAGATAGAAATGTCCCGGCTGGACCGGGGCGTTTGTCATCTGGGACTTTTACAGGAGACGAAAACGGCCGGGCCAGCGCATACGCTAGCGAATAATGATCCAGCAAATATTGCAGGTGCTCGTTTTCATGGAATCCTTTATGGCGTGCATGGTGATTTTGGTCAAGAGGTCCAGACGCACTGATCTTGTCGACAATGGGAGATTATTTTTCCAAAGGTCATTGCAATGACAATAACCAATCCTTCATTTGAACAAGGATGATTGCCTGCCTATCATGCCATCAGCGTTTTTCAAGGACCATATCATGCTGCGCATTTTCTCGCGTTCAAAGCGAAACTCCGCCTGCCTCGCACTCACTCTTTCAGCATTTATGCCCGTTGCAAGCTGGGCGGCTGACCTGCCGGTGTCGACGCAATGGGGCGTTATCAATGAGCCGGAGGCCCCGGCCACAGTGTGCGCCACCCTCACAGCCGGGCTGCAATCCACCAACGGTTCGCTGGACAGTGTTGATGCCGATGGCAAGGCAACACACCCGGATCAGGAGCGGTTGCAGGCAGCGATAAACGCCTGCACATCTGGCACCATCAAGCTGGTGATGGGCGAGGGAGCAAAGGATGCCTTTCTGACAGGCCCGTTGACATTAAAAAGTGACGTGACACTGTGGATTGACAAGGGTGTGACGCTGTTTGCCTCCCGCGATCCCAAGGATTACGACAGAGGTGAGGGCGATTGCGGTGTGGCCAACCAGTCCGGTAAAAAGAGCTGCAAGCCGTTGATTGAAGCCAAAGACACGGAAAACTCCGGCATCGTCGGCGAAGGACGGATTGATGGCCGGGGCGGCTCGCTGCTGCTGTCAGGTGAAAACGCTCAAAAGCGGTCCTGGTGGGATGTGGCCTGGCAATCGAAACAGGGGTTGACGCACCATGCATTCAGCCTGTTGCAGATTGATGGCGGACGCGATTTTACCCTGCATGACATCACCTTGATGAACAGTCCCAATGTTCATGTGGCCAGTGATGGCCTGGATGGCTTGCTGGCATGGGGCATCAAAATTCTCACACCCGGCGCGACCTATACCCGTCCCGGCTATGCCTGCCCGGAGGGCACAACGCCGGATAAACTGACGCCTGCCACCTGCTTTACCCCGGATACGGTGAAAAATACCGACGGGTTTGATCCGGGGCAGTCCTCTCGGGTGCTGTTGGCCTATAGCTATATCAGCACGGGCGATGACCAGGTTGCCATCAAGGCGGGCGGCGATAAGCCATCAACGCGCATGACCTTTGCCCATAATCATTTTTATTATGGCCACGGCATGTCGATTGGCTCGGAAACCCATTCCGGTGTCGAGGATATTTCTGTCTATGATCTGGTAATGGATGGATATGACAGCCCAAACAGCAATGGTCTGCGTATCAAGTCAGACTCATCAAGAGGTGGCGAGGTTAACAACATATTGTTCAGTGATGTGTGTATGCGCAATATACGCTTTCCAATGGTGTTCGATACCCGTTATTCGGATAGAACGGGAAGTTTGCTACCGGATTATTCGGGAATCACTGTCCGAAACTTCCATTATACCGGAAGTAAGGCCTATGGCGGTGGCTATATTGTCATGCGGGGTGTTCAGCAGGATGGGCAATATCTGCCGTTGGGACTGATTTTTGACACAGTTCAATTTGATGGAGCTCAGCCAAACATTCTTGGCTCGACGGATGTTTCGGGGGCGGACAAGCCAGGCTATGTCAATATGACCCTTGGTCTCGGACCGGTCAGTTTTGCTGACAAGTTGGTGCCGGATGTGAAAACCCGGTTCAAAATCACCAACCTCATGGATGGTTTGCCAGCGGATACTCTGGATTGCTCCTCTGCCTTTGTGCCGTTTTCAACTGTGGTGGACGGTGCGCCGATCTGAAAACGGCTCAGGACAGCACAGGTAAGGCGCAAACAGGCTGTCCGCATATTGCCCATTTGCGGCTGTTGTGCTTGTTAGGCTTGAAAAAGATCAGATTTTTGAAGGATATGAGATGCAATTTGAAACGACAAAGCTTCCGGGTGTGTTTTTGATCACGCCGAAACGGTTTGGCGATGCGCGTGGTTATTTTGTTGAAACATTTCGCGCCAGCCTGTTTGAGCGCGAAGTCGGTCCATTTCATTTCGTTCAGGACAATCAATCATTGTCGGCTGAAGTTGGCACTGTGCGCGGTCTGCATTTTCAGCTCAATCCCAAAGCGCAGGGCAAGCTGGTCTCCTGCGCTTCTGGCGCTTTGCTGGATGTGGCCGTGGATATTCGTCAGGGATCGCCAACCTACGGGCAGTTTGTCACAGCAGAACTATCGCCGGAGAATGGGTGTCAATTGTGGGTGCCGCCGGGCTTTGCCCATGGGTTCTGCACGTTGAAGCCCAATACGGTGATCAGCTACAAGGTCACGGATTACTACAGCCCGGAGCATGATCGCGGTTTGCTGTGGAATGATCCGGCGATTGGAATTGACTGGCCGATTGCCGCAGATAAGGCGATTTTGTCAGATAAAGACCAAAAACAGCCTAAACTCAGTGACCTTGAGGCAAATTTTGTCTATCAGGCTTGAGTATTGTTAGGCTTTCCTTAAAGTCGGAAAGTGTGTTTTAGAGAGTGAGTTAATATGCGGGTTCTTGTTACGGGTGGTGCTGGTTTTATCGGGTCGGCGGTGGTGCGCCATCTGGTGCTGGATAAGGGATATGATGTTCTCAATGTCGATAAGCTGACCTATGCGGGCACACTGACCTCTGTGCAAATGCTGGAAGGCAATCCGCTTTACCGCTTCCTGAAGGCCGATATTTGCGATGGTCAGGCGATTGCCTCGGCTTTTGCCAGCTTCAAGCCGGACCGCGTCATGCATCTGGCGGCCGAAAGCCATGTGGATCGTTCGATCACGGGTGCGAAAGATTTTGTCGAGACCAATGTGCTCGGCTCTTTCACCATGCTGGAATGTGCCCGTGCCTATTGGCAGGGACTGGAGGGTGAGGCCAAGGCACGTTTTCGCTTCCTGCATGTGTCGACCGATGAGGTCTATGGTTCGCTGGGCGATGATGGCCTGTTTACCGAGACGACGCCCTATGATCCCAGTTCGCCCTATTCGGCATCAAAGGCGGCGTCCGACCATTTGGCCAAGGCGTGGGCGCGCACCTATGGTATGCCGATTGTGGTGTCCAACTGTTCCAACAATTACGGACCGTTTCATTTTCCAGAAAAGCTCATTCCATTGATGATCATCAATGCCATGGAAGGCAAGCCGCTGCCGGTTTATGGCAATGGCGTCAATATTCGTGATTGGCTCTATGTCGAAGACCACGCAAGAGCACTGGACATCATTGCCGAGCGCGGACGCATTGGCGAAACCTATAACGTGGGTGGGCGCAATGAGCGCCGCAACATTGATGTGGTCAAGCGGGTCTGTCAGTTGATGGATGAGCTGCATCCATCCGGTCGTCCCCATGAAAACCTGATCCAGTATGTCACCGACCGTCCGGGGCATGATGCGCGCTATGCCATTGATGCGACAAAACTGGAAACAGAACTGGGCTGGAAAGCGCAGGAAAATTTCGATACCGGCATTGAAAAAACTGTCAAATGGTATCTGGAAAACGCATGGTGGTGGACCCCTCTGCGTGCCGGCTATGATGGCAGCCGCCTTGGTCTGCTGAAGGCCGGAGCCAGCAAATGAGTGCCGCAAAACGCTATGTGGTTACAGGCGTTGCCGGGCAGGTGGTTCAATCGCTGATCGAGCAGGCAAAGACGGCTGCGGGGGTAGACATCATTGCACTGGGGCGTCCTGATCTGGATCTTGCCATACCTGAGACCATTGAACGCGCTCTTCTCGCCGCAAAGCCGGATCTGATTGTTTCTGCCGCCGCCTATACGGCGGTGGATGCGGCCGAAAGTGACGAGGCGGCGGCCTTTGCCGTCAATGCGCAGGGACCGGCGGAGCTGGCGCGGGTGGCGAAAAAACTCGGCGTGCCTTTGGTGCATATTTCCACCGACTATGTGTTTGATGGCAGCAAGGTGACGCCTTATAACGAGACCGATCCTGTTGCACCGCTCGGTGTTTATGGCCGCAGTAAGCTTGCGGGGGAGCAGCAGGTTGCTGCCAATACGGATGATTTTGCCATTTTGCGCACGGCCTGGGTCTATAGCCCCTATGGCAAGAATTTTCTGCGCACCATGCTGCGCCTTGCCGAAACCCGCGATGATGTGAATGTCGTGGATGATCAGGTTGGCAATCCGACATCGGCGCTGGACATTGCCGATGCGGTGCTTGCCGTTGGTCGCAATCTTTTGACATCAAACGATCCGGCGCTGCGCGGTGTGTTTCACCTAAGCGGTACTGGTGAGGCGAGCTGGGCCGATTTTGCTGCTGAGATATTCCGCATGTCGGGTGCGCAGGGGGGTGTTCATGCACGTGTGGGGCGCATTCCCAGCAGCGCCTATCCGACACCGGCCCGCAGGCCAGCAAATTCGAGACTGGATTGCGCCAAATTGGCCAAAATTCACGGTATATCACTTCCAGACTGGCGTATCTCGACTGAGCGCGTTGTGAAGCAACTTCTGGCCGAAGGCCAGTGAGTCCAGAGAGTAAGGAACTTATCAATGAAGGGCATTATTTTGGCCGGGGGCAGCGGAACCCGTCTGCATCCCATGACGCTGGTGACATCCAAGCAGCTGATGCCGGTTTATGATAAGCCGATGATTTACTATCCGCTATCAACCCTGATGCTGGCAGGTATCCGGGACATCCTGATCATTTCCACACCACAGGATCTGCCGAATTTTCAAAGGCTTCTGGGCGATGGCTCCAATTGGGGCATTTCGCTCAGCTATGCCGAACAGCCGTCTCCCGATGGTTTGGCGCAGGCCTATATCATTGGTGCGGATTTTGTCGGCTCCAGCCCCTCCTGTCTCATTCTCGGTGACAATATTTTCTATGGTCACGGCATCAACGAGCTGTTCAAGGGGGCGATGGCGCGGGAAGAGGGGGCAACCGTGTTTGCTTACCATGTCAACGATCCGAACCGTTATGGTGTGGTGGCGTTCGATAAAGACCTGAAGGCAACGTCGATTGAGGAGAAGCCGGAAAAACCCAAATCCAACTGGGCGGTGACCGGGCTTTATTTCTACGACAAGGATGTGGTTGAGATTGCTGCCAACCTCAAACCCTCGCCACGCGGCGAGCTGGAAATCACCGATGTCAATCAGGCCTATCTGGAGCGTGGCAAGCTGCACGTGGAGAGAATGGGCCGTGGCTATGCATGGCTGGATACCGGCACGCCCGACAGCCTGCTGGAGGCCGGTGAGTTTGTCGCAACGCTTGAGCGCCGTCAGGGCTTCAAGATTTCCTGTCCTGAGGAAATTGCTTTCCGGCTCGGCTTCATCGACGCCACGCAATTGGAAGCGCTGGGCCGAAAGTATGGAAAAAGCGACTATGGCAAATATCTGCTGAGGCAGTTGGACTGAAACAGCGCTGCCGGTTATTGCGGCCCGTCTCGGTTAAAAGCGACGGGCCGTCTTTGTTTTATGCGCGATGTTCGCGCCCAAGCGACACATAATGGGTGAAGCCGCTGCGCTTGGCCTCATTTGCGTTCAGCATATTGCGCAAATCCACCAGAACGGGCGATGCCATGACCGAGGAGATTGCCTTGAAATCATAGGCCTTGAAAATCATCCAATCGGTGAGGATCACCAGAAGATCAGCATCCTGCGCGGCCTCTTTGGGCGAGGTCATCATGGTCACGCCCGGCAGAAGTGAGGCTGCATCATGTGGGTTTGACGGATCGTAAGCAACCACCTCAGCCCCCATGGCCTGAAGGGCTGGCAGAACCACAAGGCTTGTGCCTTCGCGCATATCGTCAGTCTGGCCCTTGAAGGTCACGCCCAGCACGGCAATTTTCTTATCCTTGACATCACCTCCGGCGGCACCAACGATCTTGCTGACCATGTCCATCTTGCGGGTATTGTTGGCCTCAACCGCCGATGACACCACCATCGAACGCACGCCAGCGTCAGAGGCGGTGGCAATCAGGGCGCGGGTGTCTTTGGGAAAGCAAGAGCCGCCCCAACCCGGGCCGGTATTGAGAAAGCCCTGGCCAATGCGTTTGTCAAAGCCAAGCCCGCGGGCGACGTCATCGACATTGGCCCCAACGGCTTCGCACAGATTGGCAATTTCATCGATGAAGCTGATTTTGACCGCCAGAAAAGCGTTGGCTGCATATTTGATCAGCTCGGCGGTCTGAATGCCGGTTTTGAAAAACGGCACTTTCCCATGCAATAAAAGCGGGGCGTAGATCCGCTCCATCATCTCGGCGGCTTCGGCATCTTCAACGCCGACCACAACGCGGTCTGGCTCGAGAAAATCCTTGATGGCCGCACCTTCGCGCAGAAATTCCGGGTTGGAGGCAACCGCAATGCGCGCATCCGGGGCCACGTTTTGCTGGGCAATGTCAAAAACCCGGCTGTTGGTGCCCACCGGCACGGTGGATTTGGTGACGATGACAGTGAAGCCGGTTGTTGCCTGAGCAATCTCGGCAGCCGCCGCATAGACATATTGCAAATCGGCCCGGCCAGTGCCGTTTTCGGTTGGCGTGCCAACGGCAATGAAAATAGCATCTCTGTCCTTGACGCTTGCAGTCACATCCGTGCTGAAGGATATGCGACCAGCCTGAACATTGCGCTGCACCAGCTCATCAAGACCCGGCTCATAAATCGGCATCTTGCCAGCCCGCAGCATGGCGATCTTGCTTTCGTCCTTGTCGACGCAAATGACCTCATGACCCAATTCAGCAAAGCAGGCACCGCTGACCAGGCCAACATAGCCCGTGCCCACCATTGTCACGCGAACTCTCATTGTTTACGCCGCTTTCTTAATCTGACGAGACGAAGGACTTTTGAAGCCGGGTTCAGCGCTGATGCTGGCTGAACGATGACGATCCAACGCTCGACTGCTTTTCAATCTCTGTGCTGTTCGTGCACGGGCTAAGGTAAGTCATCTATCGTGGCTTTTTTCAACAGGAAGATAACAGGGCCTGTGAAAAATTGGGGGGTAACCCCTTTGTCACGCCATTTTGCCAGAAGCTCCGCCGTTTTCTTTGCGAAAAATGCGGATGGAAACGCTTGCTTTGCCCTTGTGTTTCTTCTAACTGAACAAGAATGATTCACATTTTGTTCCGCTTTGACGGGCAAAACTTGCGGGAATTCAGCGCCGATGGCCAAGGCCAAGACCCAGTTTATCTGCCAGAATTGCGGTACGGTGCACACCCGTTGGGCGGGCAAATGCGATGGCTGTGGCGAGTGGAACACCATCGTCGAAGAAGACCCGATGGGTGGCATTGGCTCTGGCCCCGGCAAAGTGCCGAAAAAGGGACGCCCGGTGACGCTGACCTCGCTGTCGGGCGAGATCGAAGAGGCACCGCGCATTCCAACCGGCCTGTCCGAGCTGGATCGTGCTACCGGCGGCGGTTTTGTGCGCGGCTCTGCGGTGCTGATTGGTGGGGATCCGGGCATTGGCAAATCGACGCTGCTGATGCAGGCGGCAGCGGCGCTGGCCCGCAAGGGGCATCGCGTTGTCTATGTGTCTGGCGAAGAAGCGGTGGCGCAGGTACGCCTGCGTGCACAAAGACTGCACGCTGCCGATACCGATGTGCTGCTGGCGGCTGAAACCAATGTCGAGGATATTCTGGCGACGATTGCAGAAGGCAAGCGGCCCGATCTGGTGATTATCGATTCGATTCAGACGCTTTGGAGCGATACGGCTGATTCGGCTCCCGGTACGGTGACACAGGTGCGCACCGGCGTGCAGGCCATGATCCGCTTTGCCAAACAGACCGGAGCCACCATGGTGCTGGTCGGCCATGTCACCAAAGAGGGGCAGATTGCCGGTCCGCGTGTGGTGGAGCATATGGTCGATGCCGTGCTGTATTTTGAAGGGGATCGCGGTCATCATTATCGCATCTTGCGCACTGTGAAAAACCGTTTTGGCCCCACCGATGAGATTGGCGTGTTCGAAATGTCGGATCGGGGCCTGCGCGAAGTGGCCAATCCCTCCGAGCTGTTTTTGGGCGAGCGCAATGAGAAAGCGCCGGGTGCGGCCGTGTTTGCAGGCATGGAAGGCACAAGGCCGGTGTTGGTCGAGGTGCAGGCCCTTGTGGCGGCAACGGCTTTGGGCACGCCGCGCCGCGCTGTGGTGGGCTGGGATTCCAGCCGTCTTGCGATGATATTGGCGGTGCTGGAAGCCCATTGCGGCGTGCGCCTTGGTCAGCATGATGTCTATCTCAATGTCGCGGGTGGCTATAAAATCACCGAGCCTGCCGCCGATATGGCGATTGCGTCAGCGCTGGTGTCGTCGCTTGCGGGTGTCGCACTGCCTGCCGATTGCGTCTATTTTGGCGAAATCAGTCTATCGGGTGCGGTGCGGCCTGTGTCCCACACGGGGCAGCGCCTTAAAGAGGCCGAAAAGCTGGGGTTCTCTTCTGCCGTTGTTCCGGCTTCGTCAGTCGATTTGCCCAAAACCGGCGGGCGATGGGCCGAGATTGACAGCCTCACCGATCTGGTGGTGCGCATTGCTGGCGCAAAGCTGAAGTCCCGTCAACAACAGGATGATGATTGATCCTTTCGCTTCGTGAAATCGTGGTGTAAGGAGAGGCCAAGTGAAAGAACGCCAGAGATGGCAATAAACTTGACTGGCACTTGCAGGGCCATGTCCCGGAGTTGAACTGAATGCCCATTACGATTTTCGACGGTATTGTCATCGGTGTCACGCTCTTTTCGGCGGTACTTGCGATGATTCGCGGTTTTTCACGCGAAGTCCTGTCGATTGCCAGCTGGGTTGGCGCGGTGGCCGCAGCCTATTATCTCTATCCCTTCGTTCTTCCCTATGCTCAAAGCCACACTGGTGATCAGCGCATTGCTATTGCAGCGTCCGCGGGCGGTATTTTTCTGATTTCGCTGATCCTGATTTCGTTTATTACGTCGCGCATTGCCGATTTCATCATCGATAGCCGGGTTGGTGCTCTGGATCGCACACTTGGCTTTCTGTTTGGCGCAGCCCGTGGCATTCTGTTGCTGGTTGTTGCTGTTGCATTCTGGAACTGGCTGATCGCAGCCAATCAGCGGCCGGACTGGGTCAACAATGCAAAGTCCAAGCCGTTTCTGGATGCTCTGGTGGTCAAGCTTGAAGGTGTTCTGCCCAAGGATATTGAGCCGCAATTGCGTGCACGCATTCTGGGCAAGGAACAGCCTGCACCGGCGGACGGACAGGCCCCTGCGGAAGACGCAACCGGCAACTGACGCGCACGGCCCTATGGCACGCATGTCTGGCGTTGAAAATGACGCCAGACACTCAACACTTCTATGGAAGTTTATCGCAGACCTTCTTATATGGGGCGAAGACTGTGATAATTCAGAAAATTGATCTCCCCCGCCCTGTATCGAGCAAAGGCTTGCTGCAATGAAACAGACCATTTCTTCGACCTTCCTTGAAGACCTCGATGGCGACACGCTGCATGAAGAATGCGGCGTGTTTGGCATTCTGGGTCATCCTGATGCGGCAACGCTGACGGCTCTCGGGCTGCACGCGCTCCAGCATCGCGGTCAGGAGGCCGCAGGGATTGTCTCCTTCGATGGCACGCAATTCCACACGGAAAAGCATATGGGTTTGGTGGGCGACCATTATACCAACCCGGTGACGCTGGCGAAATTGCCGGGGTCTGCCTCGATTGGCCACACACGCTATTCCACCACCGGCGAAGTGGCGCTGCGCAATGTGCAGCCGCTGTTTGCCGAGCTGGAAGAGGGCGGCATTGCCATTGCCCATAATGGTAATTTTACCAATGGGTTGACACTGCGTCGCCAAATTATTGCCACGGGGGCCATCTGTCAGTCGACGTCGGATACTGAAGTGGTGCTGCATCTGATTGCCCGCTCGCGCCACAGCTCGACCGCAGACCGTTTCATCGATGCCATCCGGCAGATGGAAGGCGGCTATTCCATGCTGGCCATGACCCGCACCAAGCTGATTGCAGCCCGCGACCCGATTGGCATTCGTCCTCTGGTGATGGGTGAACTGGATGGCAAGCCAATCTTCTGCTCGGAAACCTGTGCGCTGGACATTATCGGTGCCAAATACATTCGTGATGTGGAAAATGGCGAAGTGATTATCTGCGAGATCCAGCCGGATGGCTCGATCACGGTGGATTCGCGCCGTCCGGCACGTCCGCAGCCAGAGCGTCCCTGCCTGTTTGAATATGTCTATTTTGCTCGCCCTGACTCTGTTGTCAGTGGCCGCAACGTCTATCAGACCCGCAAGAACATGGGTGCAAACCTCGCGGTTGAAGCGCCTTGCGATGGCGATGTCGTGGTGCCGGTTCCCGATGGCGGCACGCCTGCGGCTCTGGGCTATGCCCAGGCCAGCGGCATTCCATTTGAATATGGCATTATCCGCAATCACTATGTGGGCCGCACCTTTATTGAGCCAACCCAGCAGATCCGTGCCTTCGGCGTCAAGCTGAAGCATTCGGCCAACCGGGCGATGATTGAGGGCAAGCGCGTCATTCTGGTGGATGATTCCATCGTGCGCGGCACAACCTCACTGAAAATCGTGCAGATGATCCGCGATGCCGGGGCCAAGGAAGTGCATATCCGCGTTGCCAGCCCGATGATTTATCATCCCGATTTTTACGGCATTGATACGCCGGATGCGGAAAAGCTGCTGGCCAATCAATATGCTGGTATCGACGCCATGGCCAAATATATTGGGGCCGATTCGCTGGCCTTCCTCTCCATCGACGGGCTTTATCGGGCTGTTGGTGGCGAGCCACGCAACCCGGAAAATCCGCAGTTCACTGACCATTATTTCACTGGCGATTATCCAACCCGCCTGCTGGATAAGGAAAGCGAAAAGACCGGCCGCAAGGTGTCGGTTCTGGCCAGCCACGGCTAAAAGCATTTCCAGCAAAAGCGTGCAGCGGTTTTGCGTTCGGAAATGCGATGAAAAATCTGGGGAGCAGGCATGACAGTTGATCTTACAGGCCGCATCGCGCTCGTCACGGGTGCGTCACGCGGTATTGGTTATTTCACGGCGCTGGAGCTTGCCAAGGCAGGTGCGCATGTTATCGCCTGCGCCCGCACGGTTGGCGGGCTTGAAGACCTTGATGACGCCATCAAGGCAGTCGGCGGTCAGGCAACGCTGGTGCCGTTTGATCTCGCCGATATGGGCGCGATTGATGCGCTGGGCGGCTCGATTTTCGAGCGCTGGGGCAAGCTGGATATTCTGGTGGCCAATGCCGGTGTGCTGGGCACAATTTCGCCGGTGGGCCATGTTGAGGCCAAGGTGTTTGAAAAGGTCATGACCATCAACGTCACGGCCACATGGAGGCTGATTCGCTCGATTGATCCGTTGATCACCAAGTCTGATCAGGGCAGGGCGCTGATTCTGTCATCGGGGGCCGCCCATAAGTGCAAGCCTTTCTGGGGTCCATACTCGGCGTCAAAAGCCGCAGTCGAGGCGCTGGCCCGCACATGGGCTGCCGAATCGCAGCGTTTGCCTTTGAAGATATTGTCGGTTGACCCCGGTGCGACCCGCACAGCGATGCGGGCGCAGGCCGTGCCCGGGGAAGACCCGGAAACATTGCCGCATCCGTCGTCTGTTGCCAAAGCTCTGTTGCCACTGGTTGGCCCGGATCAAACCGAAACGGGCAAACTGTTTGTGGTGCGCGAAAACCGCATTGTCGATTATATTAGCCCGCAGTAAGAAGGGCTATTCTGCTTCGAGATAGTGGCGCTCATAGCGCAGACCAAGGCCGGTCAGCATCTCATAGCCAATGGTTCCGGCCGCGCGCGCCACATCATCAATCGGCATATGGGGGCCGAAAATCTCGATGTAATCGCCAGCCGCAATGACTTTTTCCGGCACGTCCGTGACATCAAAAATTGCCATATCCATGGTGATGCGGCCCACCACCGGCACTTTGCATCCCGCCACAAAGCCGTAAGCGCCGGGCAGGCCCGCGTTGCGCAAGGCCACGCCATGGCCGGAGAGATTGCGCAAATAGCCATCGGCATAGCCAACCGAGGCGATGGCAAGGCGACTGTCGCGTGTGAGCGTGCAGGCAGCGCCGTAGCTCACGGTTTCACCCACTCTGGCTTGGCGGATTTGCACAATCCGGGCTTCGGCCTTGACCACCGGCTGCATGGGATTGGCCACACCATTGACAGCCTCGCCGCCATAAAGGGCAATGCCGGGACGGGTGAGGTCGAAATGATAATCAGCACCCAGGAAGGTTCCGGCGGATGCGGAGAGGCTGGCCTCAATGCCTTCAAACGCCGAGGTGACGGTGCGAAAAGCCTGCAATTGCTTTGGGTTCATCGGTGATGACGGATCATCGGCACAGGCCAGATGACTTAACATCAGCACCGGCGAAAAACTGGCAGGCCGCGACACGTCAGAGGCCAGATAAAGCGCATCCTCCATCGACAGGCCCAACCGGTTGAAGCCGGTATCCACATGCAGGGCGCAAGGGTGCTCGCCATGATCGGCCAGTGCGCGCATCCAGAAGGCCAGTTGCTCTTCCGAGGCAATCACCGGCACCAGATCATGGTCAAAGAAGGTCTCTTCCATGCCATCCCAGATGCCGGACAGCACAAAAATCCGCGCATCGGGTGCGTAAGTCCGCAGCGTTTCTCCTTCAGAGGGCAGGGCCACGAAAAAATCCCGCGCCCCCGCATTGTAAAGCGTCTGGCCGGCATCCTCGATGCCAATGCCATAGCCATCGGCCTTGACTACAGCACCTGCGCGCGCCTTGCCCGATTGGCGGCTCATGAAGCGCCAATTGTCGGCCAGTGCTTGCAGGTCGATGGTGGCCCTGAGTGGCGCATTCAAAAAGGCATCAGATGGCGGTATGGAAAAAGAAGACTGGGTCATGGAAACGCTTCATCGCTGGAAAACTTTCCACGGAACCTATCACTTTTCTTCAAGACTGGAATGGCCGCTGGCTGCTATTGTTGCGGCCATGCACATTGTTTCATCTGCCCATGCCAGCCATGCCCTCAATCCTGCTCCCTTGCAGGAGAGCACGCGCTTTTGGCGCGATCCGCGCTTTGGCGGCATGGAATGCATGAGTGCCACCTTCATCACCCATCGGTTTTCGCCACACGCTCACGAGCATTTTGGCATTGGTGCCATGGAAACCGGGCTGAAAGTGGCTACCATTCGCGGCTGCCGTCAGGTCTGTGGGCCTGGTGAT
This sequence comes from Gillisella vitis, assembly GCF_014204625.1. Classification (GTDB taxonomy): domain Bacteria; phylum Pseudomonadota; class Alphaproteobacteria; order Rhizobiales; family Rhizobiaceae; genus Allorhizobium; species Allorhizobium vitis_F. The sequence goes on from NZ_JACHLU010000021.1 coordinate 46,608, forward strand.
CTCTATCTGATCAACCCGGAGGCGGTGCATGATGGCAGTCCGGCGGGCGGAACCTATCGATACCGGATGATCTATCCTTCCGTCTCTATGGTGCGCGAATTGCTGGCCGATGTGACCGGCCGTGCCGTTGAGGGTATGCCGTATTTTGCCCAGCAGATTGTCCGTGATCCGGCATTGGCAACAGCGTTTAATCAGGCCCACCGCCAGATGCAGGAAAGTTGCGGAGCCATGGAGGCGCAAGAGGGAATGCTGGGCGTTCTTGCCACCATCTTCAGCCGTCACAGTGTCCTTGGGCCAGTGATGCCGCCGCTGCCCCATGAGGCAACGGTTGCACGGGCGCGGGATTATCTTCACGCCCATTTTGCGCAGGATGTCGGGCTGGACGAACTGGCGGCCGTGGTCGGCTTAAGCCGCGCGCATCTCATTCGCACATTTCGCGCAGCCTATCATATTACGCCGCACGCCTATCTCACATCCCTTCGCATTCGGGCGGCGCAGCGGCTGTTGACAGACGGTGCGCAGCCAGTCGATGTGGCCTTTGACTGTGGTTTTGCCGATCAGGCGCATTTTACCCGCAATTTCAAAGCGAGGGTGGGCATGACCCCCGCCCAGTTTCGACGCGGATAATCATCCCTCAATGACCAATAGGCGCGGCCCCAAATTTCCGTTCCAGATGTTTGGAATAGCGTGACAGTGGATAGCACATGGCGAAATAGATCAGCGCCACCAGACCATAGACCGTAAACGGCTGGAACGTGGCGTTGGTGACAATGCCGCCCGCTTTTGACAATTCCACAAAGCCGATGATCGAGGTCAGCGCAGTCCCCTTGACAACCTGCACCGAAAAGCCTGCGGTGGGGGCAATGGCAATGCGCAGCGCTTGCGGCAGGATGATCAATCGCATCTGCTGCATATAGCTCAGCGCCAGACTTTTGCCGGCTTCCCACTGGCCTTTTGGCACGGCCTCAACGCAGCCGCGCCAGATCTCGGCGAGAAAAGCGGCCGTCCAGCAGGTGAGGGCCACGGTTGCCGCAAGCCATGCCGGAACGTCAATGCCAAACAGGCCAAGGCCGAAGAAGGCAATGAACAATTGCATCAGCAAGGGCGTGCCTTGAAAAAACTCGATAAAGCCGCGCCCGAAAAGTTTCGCGGCCCGCACCGATGATATGCGCAGGAACAACAGCAAAAGCCCCACCAGCCCGCCGCCGATGAAAGAGACGATGGACAGCGCCACAGTCCAGCGTGTGGCCAAAAGCAGATTGCGCAGAATATCCCAGAGGGTGAACTGGATCATCGGCTTGTTCCTTGAGGAAAAATCCGTCTTCCAATCAGCGCCAGCATCTGACGCAAGGCAATGGCCAGCAGAAGATAGACGGTGGTTGAAACCATGTAAGCCTCAAAGGCGCGGAACGTGCGCGACTGGATGAAGTTGGCCGCAAAGGTCAGATCCTGTGCGGCGATCTGCGAGACCACGGCTGAGCCAAGCATGACGATGACCAATTGCGAGGAGAGGGCAGGCCAGATGCGCTGCAAGGCCGGAACAAGAATAATCAGCCGGAAGGTCTGCAACGGCCTGAGCGCCAGTGCGGTTCCGGCTTCAAACTGGCCTTTCGGTGTGGCCTCAATACCAGCCCGGATGATTTCGCAACTATAGGCACCCAGATTGATGATCATCGCCAGATTGGCCGCTTCCATTTCCGTCAGCTTCAGGCCGGTGGTGGGCAGGCCAAAGAAAATGAAGAACAGCTGGATCATGAAGGGTGTATTGCGGATCAGCTCGACATAGATGGCAACCGGCGGCTTGATCCATTTTGGCCCAAGCGCGCGCGTCCACGCACAGACAATGCCCAGCGCTATGCCAACAATGCCGCCAATCAGGGTGAGTTGCACCGTGACGCCTATGCCTTTGGCGATGATGGGGTAATATTCAGCAATCCAGCTGAAATCGAAAATATAATGCATGATTTTTTCCGGCGTGGGTGCTCAACCCTGCTGCACACTTGCTGAAACTGAACCCGGCTGAGGTTCAAAAATATGCAGCAATTTTCCATGCCGGATACCGCCCGTGTGGCCGTACCCGGCTTGATCTTAAAGTGGTTACAGCGATGCTGGCAGCGCCGCACCCAGCCATTTTTCGGAAATTGTGTTCAGGGAACCATCCTTGCGGGCCTCCGCGATGATGGCATTGACCTTTTCCAGAAGCGCTGGCTCATTCTTGTTGAGACCAATGAAGCAAGGGGAGTCCTTGATCAGGAATTTTGGCTCGGGCCGCTTTGGCGGGTTTTTCGCAAGGATAGCCGCCGCCACCACATTGCCTGTGGCAACAGCGTCAACCTGGCCAGACAGGAAGGCGGAAATCGTGCCATTGTTGTCTTCATAGCGCTTGATGGTCGCATCAGCCGGTGCAACTTTGGTCAGTTCAAGATCTTCAATCGCGCCGCGGGTCACGCCCACTGTCTTGCCTGCCAGATCAGCGGCGGCTTTGATGGAGACGTCGGCAGGTGCAAAAACACCGTTATAAAAGGGCGCATAAGCATTAGAAAAATCGATCACCTTTTCCCGGTCCGGGTTTTTACCAAGGCTGGAAATCACCAGATCGACCTTGTTGGTCTGAAGGTAAGGAATGCGGTTGGCGCTGGCAACTGGCACCAGCTCAACCTTGACCTTCAGCTTCTCCGCGATCAGTTTGGCCGTGTCGATGTCATAGCCCAAAGGCTGCATATCGGTGCCAACGCTGCCAAATGGTGGAAAATCCTGCGGCACGGCAACGCGCAAGGTGCCGCGTGCGGTGATGTCGCTCAAAGCATCGGCATGTGCGGGGGCGGTGGCTGCGAAAGAGGCAAGCGAAAGGCCAAGGGCGGCCAGCAAGGTTCTGCGGTGCATTTTCAACTCCAGTTAGAGTCTGTCAGGGAAAAGTGGTCCCGATGTTCCCGAAAAGACAAACGACACGAAAGGAAGCCAGTGTCTGTCTGGTTTGGTCTCAACCTGACCGACACTGGATCTGGCCGATAAAATGCAAGTGCTGTGCCAATAAAAAAGGCTGCAAATCAATGCAGCCTTTTTCGTCATCTGTGCAATTGTCACTCAATTGAGCAAAATTTGTGCAACCTGTTATGCTTCTTCGTAAGGCGTGAAGCTCGGATCGGCCAGATCGGCAAAGCGGGTGAACTGCGCCTGGAAGGCCAGCTTGACGGTGCCCGTGGGTCCGTGACGTTGCTTGGCAATGATCACGTCTGCCGTGCCGCGCACTTTTTCCATCTGCGCTTCCCATTCGGGATATTTGGGATCGGCCTGATCGCGCGGCTCGAGGTTTTGGACGTAATATTCCTCACGGAACACGAACATCACCACGTCGGCGTCCTGCTCGATCGAGCCGGACTCACGAAGGTCGGAGAGCTGCGGGCGCTTGTCATCGCGGCTTTCCACCTGACGCGATAGCTGTGAAAGCGCGATGATCGGAACATTCAGCTCTTTGCCCAGCGCTTTCAAACCCGTTGTAATCTGGGTGATTTCCTGCACACGGTTTTCACCGGACTTTCCAGACCCCGTCATCAGCTGAATATAGTCCACCACCAGACAATCAAGGCCGCGCTGACGCTTCAAACGACGGGCGCGCGCCGAGAGCTGGGCAATGGAGATGCCACCCGTCTGGTCGATAAACAGGGGCACTTTCTGCATGGTCTGGGAGAAACCCACCAGCTTTTCAAACTCATGCTCAGTAATGTCACCACGACGAATCTTGGACGATGACACTTCGGTCTGCTCGGACATGATACGGGTGGCGAGCTGTTCCGACGACATTTCGAGGGAGTAGAAGCCAACCACGCCGCCATTCTTGGCCTTGAATGAGCCGTCCGGCAGCACTTCCGGCTCATAGGATGCGGCAATATTCCACGCAATATTGGTGGCAAGCGAGGTCTTACCCATGCCAGGGCGTCCAGCCAGTACGATCAAGTCAGAGCGCTGCAAACCACCCATCTTGCTATCAAGCGAGTGAATGCCAGTGGAAATACCCGAGAGATGGCCATCGCGCTCGAAAGCAGCGCCTGCCATATCCACAGCCAGCGCCACGGCATCGTTGAAGGATTGGAAGCCGCCGTCATAGCGGCCATTTTCGGCCAGATCAAACAGGCGGCGCTCGGTATCTTCAATCTGCGCCTGCGGCGGCATGTCCAGCGGTGCATCATAGGCGATGTTGACCATGTCTTCGCCAATTTGAATCAGGGCGCGGCGAAGTGCCAGATCGTAGATGGCGCGGCCATAGTCTTCGGCATTGATAATCGACACCGCTTCTGAGGCCAGTCGCGCCAGATATTGCGCCACTGTCATTTCGCCGATCTTTTGGTCTGATGGCAGGAAGGTCTTGATGGTGACGGGGTTGGCCGTCTTGCCCATGCGGATGATGTCGCCAGCAACCTCAAAAATCTTGCGGTGCAGGGCTTCCTGAAAATGGGGCGGCTTCAGAAAATCCGATACACGATAATAGGCGTCGTTATTGACCAGAATCGCGCCCAACAATGCCTGCTCAGCCTCAATGTTGCTGGGGGCTTCACGGTATATGGATTCACCTGATTGTATAGTGTTCAGCTTTCTGGAAGCATCGTTCATTGCGGACGACCGTTTTCTTTTCTTGAGTATGCCGGATGATGAAAATGGGTTTGTCCCGTGCGGCTGCGATAGTCAACCGCGATGAAGCCATCATAACGCGGCGGGGGCAGGGCGCTGTATGGAATGATGGGTTCTCCCATTTATCCACAGCACCATAAATTTGCATGGGTGATACGGCCGATTCTGCTTGCAAAGCCTCTGCGACTCTTTGTGGCTTTTATCGCAAACAAAAACGCCCGGACCTTTCGATCCGGGCGCTGCATATCCGAGAACGGATAGGCTTATTCGTCGTCACCATCGCGGTCAGCGTCTGGATCGAAGAAGTCTTCTGGACGCAGAGCGTCTTCGTCAACGCCGTAGATGGCGTCAGCGGAGGTCAGGCTTTCACCCTTGGACTGGCGCTCGGCCTCTTCGGAAGAGCGGGCAACGTTGATCTCGATGGAGATTTCAACTTCAGAATGCAGATGCATGGTGACGTTGTGCAGGCCGATGGTCTTGATCGGGTTGTTCAACTCGATCTGGTTACGGCCAACGTTGAAGCCTTCAGCAGCCAGAACGTCAACGATGTCGCGGGCAGCAACAGAGCCGTACAGCTGGCCGGTTTCGCCAGCAGAACGGACAACGATGAAGGACTTGCCGTTGAGAACGTCAGCCACGGTCTGGGCTTCAGCCTTGCGCTCAAGGTTGCGAGCTTCGAGGATCGAGCGCTCAGCTTCGAAACGAGCCTTGTTGGCAGCGTTGGCGCGCAGAGCCTTGCCGGTTGGCAGCAGGTAGTTACGGGCAAAGCCGTCACGAACCTTGACAGTTTCGCCCATCTGGCCAAGCTTGGCGATGCGCTCAAGAAGAATGACTTGCATGTGTTTTATCCTTTCAGTTCAGGTATCTGGTCAGTTCAAGTGTTTGGGGTGTTGCCATCATTGGACGTGCCGCCCGTCCTCGGTGGCGTGAGGGCAACAGTACGCCGTGTGTCGATGAGGCCGAGAATGACAATCAAAATGGCCGGAAAGACCATGAATGCTGCCATGTAAGACAGAATGAGAGCGGGCAGACGCCATTCCTTGCCGCGCGTGCGCAGGTGAAGCGAGCCAAAGCCGCCAAGCAGAAAGCCCGCGCCAAAGGCACCGCAGACCGTGGCACCCACCAGCGCCGGTACGCCGCCGATGAAACAGGCGACAATGCCCGCCAGAAAAATAAAGGGTGAGTTACGGTTCATCCGCAAGGCAGAGGGAATATCTTCGCGTGGGCGCATCGCATTGCCAGAGGCAGCAACGATACGGCTGGCGAGATAATAGGCGGTAAACAGCATCACAACCCACATGCCTGCCTGAACGATTGGCAGAGTGAGCAGCATTGTTGATTTTATGCCTGTGGTATCGGGCAGGTTTGCCGCGACAGAGGGGTCGCGCTGGCCCAATGCCTGCATTAACGCATCAATCATGGTGTTGACCAGATCGGCATCATAGCCAATCAGAATGCCAAGAAACACAACGCCGACGCAGACCAGCAGGCACAGATGCATCAGAATATCAGACAGCGGATACCAGGCGAGAAGATGATCGGGGCCGCCAATTTCAGATGCCGGGCGCGCCAGATTGGCAAGATGGCTGATCCAGCCCGCAGGCAACAGGGTGAACACTGCCATGGCAACAGCAAACAGAGGTGAAACCGCCAGTGCGCCAGCGACGGCCGCAGTGATGATGGCCACAATGGCGTGAGCATTGCCCCAGCGCAGACCGACAATCAACACAGGCAGCGCAGAGGCCGCGTAGAAGACGGATGAAAAAGACGGTTGCGCATTGGCCGCCAGAACCAGAAGTATGGCGGTCACACCGGCAAGAAAGCCGGTCAGCAGCATTTTTCCATCAAGTTTTTTCAAGGTCGCTGTCCTGCGCGTGGCAGTTAGAGGTTTGCGCAATCGACGCAACGGGCCTCAACATGGGGTTTAGGGTTCCGATCCACGCCCATCGTGAAAGGGAAACGGCCCCCGATCAAACGGGAGCCGCTGCGTCATATCGCAAAATTATGCAACAACGTAAGGCAGCAGGCCGAGGAAGCGGGCGCGCTTGATGGCCTTGGCCAGTTCGCGCTGCTTCTTCTGGGAAACAGCTGTGATACGCGAAGGAACGATCTTGCCGCGCTCGGAAATGTAGCGCTGCAGAAGACGAACGTCCTTGTAGTCAATCTTCGGAGCGTTGGCACCGGAGAAAGGGCACGTCTTGCGACGGCGATGGAAAGGACGGCGTGCCTGTGAAGAGGACGATGTATCAGCCATTGTTCAAATCTCCTTACGCACGATCTTCGCGCGGACGGCGCGGACGATCACCGAAACCTTCGCGGGGCGCACGATCACCACGATCACCGCGGTCGCCACGATCAGGACGATCGCCATCACGACGCGGACGGTCATCACGGTCGCGCTTCTGCATCATGGCAGATGGGCCTTCTTCGTGGGCTTCTACAGCGATGGTCATGTAACGAAGAACGTCTTCGTTGATGCGCATCTGGCGTTCCATTTCATGGATCGCTTCGCCTGTCGCTTCAATGTCCATAAGGGCATAGTGTGCCTTACGGTTCTTGTTGATGCGGTAGGTCAGGGACTTGAGGCCCCAGTTTTCTACGCGCCCGACCTTGCCGCCATGAGCTTCGATAACACCCTTGTACTGTTCGACGAGGGCATCAACCTGCTGTGCGGACATATCCTGCCGGGCAAGGAATACATGTTCGTAAAGAGCCATGATAGCTTTGCCTTTCTTGCGGTTGTCTTCACCCGGCACGGCGCTAAGCCCCAACGACTGCTCCTGAGTGGTGAACCACGGCAAGAAAAGCGTTTGTACGAGACGGTCGAGAGCGGAGACACGGGAGGCCGAAACGCTTGTCGTTTCTGACGGCAAAACAAGTCTGCCGGCCCTCCGTTCAGCCACCAGCCGAAAGACCGGGTGTTGTGAACAAGCGCGCTTATACGCAGATCTGACGGAAATGCAAGTGGTGCGCGCTGCTAAATAAGGGGTGTGGTGGTGATACCCTGCACGTTTGCGAGCCTTTTCAGAGTTTCTGTCATCTTCAATGGCGGCTGTTGTTGATCCGGGTCGATACGAAGGCTGGTAATCCTCGGCAAAAGATTCTCAAAACAGGCTTGTATTGATGATTAAAATACTCTCTATACGAGAACATATTGCTGTCGAGCAAAGAAAGATAGAGGAAATTCTGATGACAATTTCAGCCTATCCAAATGACTGGTGCGTAACGCAAGCATCCCAAGGCGGTGGCGGTGGTAGCGCGTTCAGTGCATGTCTTGCTCCGGTGCAAACTGACATCAATGGACAATCGGTTGATCTTTATTCCGTCATTTCAAAAATAGAGTGCTGGATTGCTTCCCACCGAATGGTTGGTATCAAAGTGTATTTTTCGAATTCGAGGGCCGGATATGCGGATGACAATCCATCGTATTTCTTTGGTGCAACTGGTGGTACATATTCATCGTTCAGATTTGATCTGGGTGAGACGCTGACTGCGCTTACGATTTACCAGGCAGATTATAACGGTAAAACCTATTGTGGCGGGCTGGAGTTTGCGACCTCCAAGGGTCTGATTTATTCGGCAAAATCCGACAACAATAAAAATGGTGTTGCCATGGATATTGGCTATGGTGCTGCGGTCGGTATTTTTGGAAATAGTGGCGATGCTGTTGACCGGTTGGGTTTCTGGATGATTCTGCCAGCTGAGACGGTGTCTCTGACGGATGTTGTTTATGATGGAGCTCCATCGGCTCCGAACCTGACGCAGGTGGATAACAAGCCTTATGATAATCCGTTAGATCAAGCTGAGAGCACGGAGTATTCTTGTCCGCAGGAGGTTACCTCTACGCAAAGCTGGACCTTGGCGAATACAAATTCTGTGGCGCTCAGCTTTACCGCTTTTGTTTCTGCCGGTGTTTATAATATCGAGGTCTCCGCGGACGGGACAGCATCGTGGGCAGCAACCGTGCAAGAAGTGTATAGTCTTGAATATTCTATGTCAACAAACGATACATTCTCAGTTACGTTCGATATTCCGGCGCAGACAACAGTTAATATTGAAATATATAGATATGAAGGTCGTTATGAACTTAAATATACGGGCTTGGGAGTGGTGAAAACAAATAACGATAATATATTCAACTATTATTTGTCTGGCACGACGACCGGAAATTCGAACACGCAGATGTATTCAAAACTGATTACGGTGTAATCAGTGCGAATATTGATCCAGACGATGATTTTGAAGCGCCTCTCACCCTATGTGGCGTGCGGCACCCTCAATAACCATGCGATAAGAAAGCGTTGGTTCAGCTAATCTTCAAAACGGTGTGACCATTTTCCGTGACAACGGCATAATTCAAAGCGGCAGCGTTTGTGTTGTCTGTGCCGTCAAGGCTGACGGTCATCTTGTCGTCGGAGCCGTTCATCTGGATGGTCAGGCTGTTGTTGGCGCTGGTGATGGTCAGATCACTCTCATTATAACCGCTGAGGCGGATAGATAGTGGTCCATCTGTCGCAATTGTGTCCTGTCCATCGCCCGCTGCAAAAGCATATTCGGCAATGGCGTTCTGGCCGCCCGTCTGGTGAATGGTAACAGTGTCATTGCCCTTGCCGCCAGAGGCGAAAATGCGGCTGCCTTCCAGATACATCGTGTCGTTGCCGTCGCCGCCATCAACGCCGACGAGGGATTGTCCCGAGGCCTTGATCGAATCATCGCCCGCGCCGCCGGTGACATTCATGATCAATGTGCCCGTCAGCTGAATATCATCCTTGTCTGCGCCGCCATCAATATCGGCAATCAGGCTGCCGCTGGCTTTCAGGCTATCCGCGCCCTCGCCAAGTGCTACGCCGACAATGGCAGCACTTTTGGCAATCAGAGCGTCATCACCATTGCCTGTTTCGACATTATACACCGCGCGCCCGGTAAACGTCAGCGAGTCGTCGCCTTCTGTGCCGCTAACGCCGGTGATGTAGCCGATGCTTTCGCTGACGCTGGCCTGATCCGCGGTCGCACTGTCGCCGAGGCTGAGGATTTCGATGATCCGCGCCAGTGCCCGCTGGCTCGATGTCGAGCCGCCGTCGGTTGCGTTGGTGTCGAAGCTGTTTGCTGCTGTGCTGGATTGGGAGGCCTGTGCCTTGGCGCTCGAAAACAGTTGCGTGGCATAGGCGACGGCATTGGGGTCGCGGTAGAAACTGTTGATCGATGTCATGGCATCCTCGCGTTATACTGACATGATGATCATCACGATGAGCGGATCAATCGCTATGGTCTCATGCTATCCCGTTGCCGGAACAGTGTTGTCATGAGATTATATAAGGAGAGTTTAAAATCCATCACGGACTGGGAAAACAGTAAGCGTTTTATGAATGTTTGAGGCGCTTCTGTCGCATTTGTGTCGGCGGAGGCGAGACTCTCCGCCGACAGATGGGCCGAATCAGATCGGCATTGGATATTGCCGGTGAATAGCGGCAATGCCCTTCATTACCTCATCGGACAGGGTGACATCGGCAGCGCCAATGTCGATTTTCAACTGCTCCATTGATGTCGCGCCGATAATGACCGAGGCCATGAACGGCCGTGTCAGGCAAAAAGCCAGCGCCATCTGCGATGGGTCCAGTCCGTGCTGTCTGGCCAGTTCGACATAGGCCCGCGTCGCTGGCTCCTGATGCGGTGTGAGGCGACCGCCGATATTGCCATTGATGGAAGCGCGCGAACCAGCTGGCACGGTCCCATCCAGATACTTGCCACTCAGCAACCCGCCCGCGAGGGGTGAATAGGCCAGAAGACCAACCTCTTCATGGTGAGAAAGTTCGGCCATGTCGAGGTCATGTGTTCGGTACAAAAGATTGTATTCATTTTGCACGGTCGCAATTCTGGGTAGGGATTTCTGTTCACCAATCGATAAATATTTCTGTATGCCCCATGTGGTCTCGTTGGACAGGCCAATAGCCCGAATTTTGCCAGAGACAACGCACTCCTGAAGAACCTCGAGTTTTTCGGTGATTTCAGCAATCACCAGAGCGCGGTCCTGCTGTGAGGGATCATAGTTCCAGGCACCGCGAAAGTGATAATGGCCCCGGTTTGGCCAATGAATCTGATATAAATCAATATAATCTGTCTTCAGACGCTGCAAACTGGCGTCGACGGCAGCCCGGATGGTCTGCGCATTGATAGGCGCACCGCCGCGGATGTAGGGACGGCCCGCGCCTGCCACTTTGGTGGCCAGCACGACAGCGTTGCGTTTACCAGTTTTTTCAAACCAGTTTCCAATCAGCTTTTCGGTGTCGGTATAGGTTTCCGCAGACAGGGGCGTTGTTGGATACAGTTCAGCAGTATCGAAGAAATTCACACCATTTTCAAGGGCATAGTCCATTTGTTCAAAGGCTTCAGCCTGGGTGTTCTGGCTGCCCCACGTCATGGTGCCAAGGCAGATTTCGGAAACGGATATATCCGTGCGGCCAAGTGTTCTGTGTTTCATCGGCAGGAGATCTCGGTTTTGAATATGCTCCGTTTTGGAGCGGGGAGGATTTGAGGCGAATGTAGGCCGAATTTGAGGAAGGGCAAGGTCTGTTTATCTGCGAAAAAGCCCGAAAATAAGCACTTTAGCAGGTATTGATGTGCCTCCGATGGCTTGACTCTCAAAGCGAGTTTGTGAATTGGAGAAGAAAAAATGAACGGAGTACCCCATGGGTGTTGCATTTACGTTTCCCGGTCAGGGCAGTCAGGCCGTTGGAATGGGCAAGGATCTTGCTGATGCCTTTCCGGAAGCGCGCGCTGTTTTCGAGGAAGTTGATGAGGCGCTCGATCAGAAACTCTCCAGCATTATGTGGGATGGTTCTGCCGAGGATTTGACATTGACGGCAAATGCACAGCCTGCGTTGATGGCGGTGTCGATTGCCGTGCTGCGGGTCATGCAGCAGCGCGGCTTTGTGCTGACCAACAAGGTTTCCTATGTTGCCGGTCACTCCTTGGGTGAATATTCGGCCCTGTGTGCGGCTGGCACCTTTTCTGTTGCCGACACAGCCCGGCTTTTGCGCATTCGCGGTAATGCCATGCAGGCAGCCGTGCCGGTCGGTCTCGGTGCCATGGCAGCAATTATCGGGCTTGAGCACGATGCGGTGGAAGCCATCTGCAAGGCCGCAGCCGCAGAAGGTCCGGTGCAGATTGCCAATGACAACGGCGGTGGCCAGCTGGTGATTTCCGGTGCCAAGGCACCTGTTGAAAAAGCAGCCGCGCTGGCAACAGAAAAAGGTGCAAAGCGCGCCATTCTTCTTCCTGTTTCTGCGCCGTTCCATTCGTCGCTGATGGCACCTGCCGCCGAACAGATGCGTGAAGCGCTGGCTTCGGTGGAGATGAAAAATCCGATCGTGCCGCTGATTGCCAATGTGCGGGCCGCGCCTGTGACGGATGCCAATGATATTCGCAATCTTTTGGTAGAGCAGGTCACGGGGCAGGTGCGCTGGCGCGAAACTGTCGAATGGTTTGGCGCAAATACTGTTTCTGTGCTTTATGAGATTGGCGCAGGCAAGGTTTTGACGGGTCTGGTTCGCCGGATCGACAAGAATATTACCGGCACAGCGGTAAACTCTCCCGCTGATATTGAGGCGGCCCTGACAGCGCTCTTGGCCTGACAGGCATTTTGCACAAGGATTGATATAATGTTCGATTTGACCGGTCGCAAAGCATTGGTGACAGGGGCCACGGGCGGGATTGGCGAGGAAATCGCCCGTCTTCTTCATGCGCAGGGGGCAATCGTTGGCCTGCATGGAACCCGTGTGGAAAAGCTTGAGGCGCTGGCCGCCGATCTGGGGGAGCGGGTGAAAATTTTCCCGGCAAACCTGTCGGATCGTGACGCTGTGAAGGCTCTGGGTACCAAGGCAGAAGCCGAGCTGGACGGTGTGGATATTCTGGTCAACAACGCCGGAATCACCAAGGACGGCCTGTTCGTGCGCATGTCGGATGCCGATTGGGACAATGTTCTGGAGGTCAATCTCAGTGCGGTTTTTGCGCTGACCAAGGAACTCACGCATCCAATGATGCGCCGTCGCTATGGGCGCATCATCAATATTACATCGGTTGTGGGTGTGACGGGCAATGCCGGTCAGGTGAACTATTGTGCATCCAAGGCCGGCATGATCGGCTTTACCAAGGCGTTGGCGCAGGAAATTGCGCCTCGCAATGTCACAGTGAACTGTGTTGCGCCGGGCTTTATTGAAAGCGCGATGACGGGTAAGCTGAACGACAAGCAAAAAGAAGGCATCATGGGAGCAATCCCCATGAAGCGGATGGGAACAGGGGCGGAGATTGCGTCATCTGTTCTTTATCTGGCATCCTCGGAAAGCTCTTACGTCACCGGCCAGACGCTGCATGTGAATGGCGGGATGGCAATGATCTGAGGAATGCTCTGATCCGCTCAATTGGTTGAGGAACAAAAGGAAGTGTGGAATTTTCAGGCTTTCCGGCGCACCTAAACCGTGTTAATCGGGCGGGGACTGTGAGCAGTTATATGGAAAACGGGTGGCGCGAGCCAGGCCGTTGACACGGACGGGGCCTGCTCAAAACAGGTTCAACGGAATTGCCAGCGGGTCTGAAACTCACTGGCGTAACACAGGGTAGGAAAGCCAGAACGGCTTTCTTGTTATGATAGAGGTCGAGGAAACCGACATGAGCGATATCGCAGAACGCGTAAAGAAAATTGTTATTGATCATCTGGGCGTTGAAGCCGAAAAGGTTGTTGAAGGCGCAAGCTTTATCGATGATCTGGGTGCCGATTCGCTCGACACAGTCGAACTCGTTATGGCATTTGAAGAAGAATTCGGCGTTGAAATTCCTGACGACGCTGCTGACTCCATCCTCACCGTTGGTGATGCGGTGAAGTTCATCGAAAAGGCTCAAGGCTGATCTTGAGATCTGTCGTTCTGAAGCGGGCTTAATCTCCTGCTTCAGAATGCCTTTTTTATGTTTCTTTTATTTGCAGTGCGCAGTTGTTACGGCTGCGGTGTCGATGTTGTGAAATTTTAATCTGCTGCATGGGTTTTCTGCTGAATTGATCGCAGTTGCCTTCATGCAGCCGCATCTGACTTGTGAGTGGGGTGAACGTGCAAATAAGACGTGTCGTTATCACCGGTACCGGCATGGTATCTCCTCTTGGCTGTGGTACGGAAACGAGCTGGACCCGGCTTCTTGCTGGCGAAAATGCTGCTCGCAAAGTCACGGAATTTGAAGTTGAGGATCTTCCGGCGAAGATTGCTTGTCGCATTCCGTTTGGCGATGGCACCAACGGTACATTCAATGCGGATGACTGGGTGGAGCCAAAGGAACAGCGCAAGGTTGATCCATTTATTGTTTATGCAATTGCAGCCGCTGATATGGCCTTGGCCGATTCTGGCTGGAAGCCTGAAACCATGGCGGATCAAGTCGCCACTGGCGTGTTGATAGGCTCAGGTATCGGCGGCATTGAAGGTCTTGTTGAAGCGGGCTACACGCTGCGCGACAAAGGCCCTCGGCGAATTTCACCATTTTTTATTCCAGGCCGTCTGATCAACCTGGCATCTGGCCATGTGTCCATTCGGCATAAATTGCGCGGACCAAACCACTCGGTGGTCACCGCCTGCTCGACGGGTGCCCATGCCATTGGTGATGCAAGCCGCATGATTGCGTTTGGCGATGCCGACGTGATGGTGGCCGGTGGTGCTGAATCGCCGATCAGCCGGATTTCACTGGCCGGCTTTGCGGCCTGCAAGGCTTTGTCGACCAATCACAATGATGATCCGCAAAAAGCCTCACGCCCCTATGACCGCGACCGCGATGGTTTTGTCATGGGTGAAGGGGCTGGTATTGTCATTCTCGAAGAGCTGGAGCACGCCAAGGCGCGCGGAGCCAAGATCTATGCCGAAGTGGTTGGCTACGGCATGTCTGGCGATGCTTTCCACATTACTGCCCCTGCGGAAGACGGTGATGGTGCCTATCGCTGCATGAATATGGCACTGAAGCGTGCTGGTCTTGTGGCCGCAGACATTGATTATATCAACTCCCATGGCACCTCGACCATGGCCGATACCATTGAGCTTGGTGCGGTGGAGCGTGTGGTCGGTGATCACGCCACAAAGGTTTCCATGTCGTCGACCAAATCGGCGATTGGCCATTTGCTGGGTGCGGCAGGGGCTGTTGAGGCTATTTTTTCAGCGCTGGCGATTCGGGATGGTATTGTGCCGCCAACGTTGAATCTTGATCATCCTGATGTGGAAACTGCGATTGATCTGGTGCCGCACAAGGCACGTAAGCGTGATGTCCGTGTCGCACTGTCCAATTCCTTTGGATTTGGCGGCACCAATGCCTCGCTTGTCTTGCGTCGTTACGAGGATTGACCATAAAATTGGCGCAGTGATTGGTTTGCTGCGCCCTTTGATCTTTTGAATACCGGGCTTCACTCACCCAAGACCTGTTTTTGCCGTAATGTTTGCCCACAAGCGGCGGAACTGAATCGAAGAGGAGTGACGGTGAGCGAGCGCGACGACCAGAAACACACCAGCAGAAGCGACGACGCACAGTTCTCGCAAACGGTGGCACAAATTCCGAAATCGCCTTCTGAAACACTCAGACCAGAACGGGTGCCGCAATTGCCAAAGCGTTCACGCCGAGCGCGCAGTCAGTTTGTGGTTTTTCTCAATTTGCTGATGACCATGGCGGTGTTTGCCTGTGTGATTGCGATTGCGGGTTTTTATTATGCCGTGTCGGCCTTTCATGCTCAAGGTCCGTTGCAGACCAATGCCAATTTCATGGTGCGCAGTGGCGCAAGTCTTGTAGAAATTTCCAGCAATCTGGAACGAAACGGGATGATCTCCGAGGGGCGCATTTTCCGTTATATGAGTGCGACCTATCTCAACAATGGTGACACGCTGAAGGCTGGCGAATATGAAATCAAAGCCGGGGCCTCAATGAGTGACATTCTGGAGCTGTTGCGTTCTGGAAAATCCATTCTTTATTCAGTGACTTTGCCAGAGGGTTTGACCGTCAAGCAGATGTTTGATCGTCTTGCTGCCGACCCTGTGCTGGAAGGTGACTTGCCGCAAGTTCTGCCAGCAGAAGGCAGCCTGCGCCCGGACACGTACAAATTTACACGCGGTACCAAGCGTCAGGACATTGTCGACCAGATGCTGGATGCGCAAAAAAAGCTGATCGATCAGATTTGGGAAAAGCGCTCGCCAGACCTGTTTTTGAAAACCAAAGAGCAATTTATCGTTCTTGCCTCGATTGTCGAAAAAGAAACCGGCAAGGATGATGAGCGCGCCCATGTCGCGTCGGTTTTCCTCAATCGTCTGCAAAAAGGGATGCGCCTGCAATCGGACCCGACCATTATTTATGGCCTGTTCGGCGGCGACGGCAAGCCATCAGACCGACCAATTTATCAGTCGGATCTGCAAAAGCAGACGCCTTACAATACCTATGTGATCAAGGGCCTGCCACCGGGACCGATCGCCAATCCGGGGCGTGCGGCACTAGAGGCTGTTGCCAACCCGTGGCGCACCAGTGATCTTTATTTTGTCGCCGATGGCACTGGCGGGCATGCCTTTGCCGCGACATTGGAAGAGCACAACGCCAATGTGAAAAAATGGCGTAAGCTTGAAGCTGAACGCGGAGCCGATCCGGCTGAAAGTGTGGATGAGCAGCCAGAGGCTGATCCGGCCCAGGTTCCCAAACCGACCAAAAAGAAGTAGTTTCCCGATCCTGCAATGATGGCCGGACACATGGCCGATAATAATGGAAAATATCTGATGCCGTTGCAATCCATGACCGGTTTTGCTCGTAACGAAGGCTCTTATGGTCGCTATCGCTGGGCGTGGGAGCTACGTTCCGTTAATGGCAAAGGGCTGGATATCCGCTTGCGGCTGCCGCAAGGAATGGAAGGGCTGGAGAGCGAAATCAAAGCCGTTATCGGCCAGCACTTGTCACGCGGCAATCTCCAGGTGGCGTTATCGCTATCCGTCAGCGACAATCGCATGGAAGCGGTGGTCAATGAGGATGCGTTGTCTGCGGTGCTGGCACTGCGGGCACAGTTGGGGCCGGGCGTGATTGCTGATGGTCCTTTGTCTTTGGATGCGCTGCTATCAATCCGCGGTCTGGTCGATTTTCGTGAGCGTGAGGATGATGCAGATGTGCTGGAGGCGCGTCATGCAGCCATCATGGCAAGTCTGCGTGAGGCTGTGGCGGCGCTTGCAGACATGCGCGCGCGCGAAGGCGATGCCCTTCAGGCGGTGCTTTTGAGCCATGTGCAAAAAATAGAGCAACTGACCCTTGCGGTAGAGAGCGACCCATCCCGTAGCACTGAGGACATTGCGCGCAAGCTTGAGAGCCAGATTGCCGCGCTGATTCTGTCTGCCCCGAGCCTGGATAAAGACCGGCTCTATGCTGAAGCTGTGCTGCTGGCGACCAAGGCTGATTTGCGAGAAGAAATTGATCGCCTGAAGGCGCATGTCAATGCAGCACGATTGCTTCTGGCGGAAGGAGTGCCTGTCGGCCGCAAGCTTGATTTTCTGGCGCAGGAATTTAATCGCGAATCGAATACGATTTGTTCTAAGTCCAATGCAGCTGCGGTGACGGCCGCAGGAATAGAATTGAAAGTGGTCATCGACCAGTTTCGAGAGCAGGTCCAAAATCTGGAGTAGGGGTCATGACCATGACGGTTTCCAACAGCATTCACATTGCCCGGCGCGGCCTTATGCTGGTCATATCCTCCCCATCCGGCGCGGGTAAATCGACCATAGCCCGCACATTGATGGACATTGACAAAAAAATTGGCATGTCGGTGAGTGTCACCACACGCGCCAGACGCCCCAGCGAAATTGAGGGCGTGCATTATCACTTCATTTCCCAGCGGGAATTCGAGCGGTTGCGCACTTCCGATGCCCTGCTGGAATGGGCGCAAGTGCATGGTAATTTTTACGGCACGCCCCGCGAGCCGGTGGAAGTCGCCATGTCGGAAGGCCGCGATATGCTGTTTGACATTGACTGGCAAGGTGCACAGCAATTGCAGGAAAAAATGGCGGCGGATGTTGTCTCCATTTTCATTTTGCCGCCAACAATGACCGAGCTGCAATCGCGCCTGCATCGCCGCGCCGAAGACTCGGAGGAGGTGATCCAGACGCGGCTGAACAATTCCCGGGCTGAAATCGAGCACTGGCGGGAATATGACTACGTCATCGTTAATGACGACCTGAACGCTGCCTTCGATGCCGTGCAATCGATTGTCAAGGCCGAGCGACTGCGCCGCGATCGACGTCACGGAATGTTCGATTTTGTGCAAGAGCTGGTGACAGAAGTTCCGCAGCTATAGACTCTGTTGAAATCCGACAGCTTTGGTCCGAAAAGTAGAAACCGACTTTCGGACCAAAGCTCTATGGCTGTCATGACGCGGCACTGATCATTCTATCAGGTTTGCAATCCGGCAAAATTCCTCCACGGAAAGCGTTTCAGCCCGGCGGGATGGATCAATCTCGGCACGATTCAAAAGTGCCTCGCCACCAATGGGTTTCAAGCTGGCGCGCAACATCTTGCGGCGTTGGCCAAAGGCGGCTTGCGTCACTTTTTCCAGCTTGGCGAGATCACAGGCGAGGGGTGTCGAGCGTGGTGTCAGATGCACCACTGTCGAGGTGACTTTGGGCGGTGGCGTGAAGGCCTGAGGCGAGAGATCAAACGCCATATGGGCCTGGGTCAACCAGCCACACAGAACGCCCAGGCGGCCATAGTGGTCGTCATTTTCCTCAGCAACGATCCGCTCACCAACCTCTTTTTGAAACATCAGAGTCATGGATTGCCAAAAGGGTGGCCATTGCCGTGGTGTCAGCCAGTTGATCAGCAATTGCGTGCCGACATTGTAAGGCAGGTTGGCGACGATCTTGATCGGGCCTTCAGGCGCAATGGCTTCAAAATCCACCTTGAGGGCATCACCCTCAATCACCTCAAGCCGTCCGGGGTAATAATCCGAGACTTCGGCAAGAGCGGGCAGGCAACGGCTATCGCGCTCAACAGCGATCACCTTTTTAGCGCCCAGCGCCAAGAGGGCGCGGGTCAGCCCGCCGGGGCCGGGGCCGACTTCAAACACGGTGCAATCTGTGAGATCACCAGCAGTACGTGCCACTTTTTGGGTGATATTCAGATCGAGCAGAAAATTTTGTCCAAGGGCTTTTTTGGCATCCAGCCCGTGACGCTGAATGACATCCCGCAAGGGAGGCAGTCCGTCCAATGCAGCCATCAGGCGGTGACCTGTGTCGGGGAAAGGCTGATTTCGCCCGCCAGACGCAAGGCGGAAACCAGACTGTCTGCACGGGCTATGCCCTGTCCGGCAATGCCAAACGCTGTGCCGTGATCCGGTGAGGTGCGAATGAAGGGAAGGCCAAGCGTCACATTGACAGAATCGTCAAAGCCGAGTGCCTTGACCGGAATCAGCGCCTGATCGTGATACATGCAGACCGCGACATCGTAACGGCGGCGGGCGTCGTCATGGAACATGGTGTCTGCTGGCAGCGGCCCAAAAGCATCAATACCTTCTGCACGCAGCCGGGAGAGGGCAGGCGCAATAATCTCCTCGTCTTCATGGCCCAAGGCTCCGCCTTCACCCGCATGGGGGTTGAGACCGGCCACAGCCAGACGCGGTGAGGCGATGCCAAATTTGTCCCGCATGTCAGCATGAAGAATGCGGCAGGTTTTCAAAATCAGCTCTTGCGTCAGCACATCTGCGACAGCCTTCAGGGGAATATGAATCGTCACCGGCACTGCCCGCAGTTTTTGGCCTGCCAGCATCATCACAGCCATGGCTGGCTTGCCTGTTTCTTTCTCTGACAGCGCCGCCAGAAACTCGGTGTGGCCCGGAAAGCCGAATCCGGCTTCATAAAGCACAGACTTGGCGATGGGATTGGTCACGACGGCTCGCACCTTGCCCTCAAAGCAGAGAGATACGGCGGTTTCAATTGCGCTGATCGTGCCGCTCGCTGTTGCCTTATGCGGTTGACCTGCCACAACATCAATTCCGGCTGCAATCGGCAAAACCGGAAAAAAACTGCCAAAATCATCAGCGGCCTGTTCGGGAGAACTCTCCTTGAAGGCAATGTCCAGCCCGATCATGCGGGCGCGCACCGTCAAAACGGCCGGATCCCCGAGAAACAGAAAGGGAGCAAGGCCAAGCTCTTTTCGTTTGCTCCACGCAACAAGGCTGATGTCCGGGCCGATTCCGGCTGGATCTCCCTGAGTGAGTGCGATAGGCTTTGTCTCGGAAACGGCTGACATATCTTGAGCACTCACGGATAGAGTATTTGAGCCTTGGAGCGCAGATCGGCAATGTATTTTTCCGCGTTCGGATCGTCCTTGCTCTTGTCCTGCTTGCCAAGATCCTCGGCACGAAACACGGCTTCGGCGGCCAGATCGTCAGAAACCTGCTTTTTGTTGCAAATCGCCAGATATTCAATGCCCCGTTCTGTCGCCAGCGTTGCTGTTGTATTTCCTTTGGCAGCCTCAATCAATGGCTTCCAGTCGCCGGGCAGCTCTGGTTGCAGGACACGGCCAAGATCGCGGATCGACACATCAAGATAGTTGCGCGCGAAATCCATGGCCTGATCGCAGCCGGGGAATTTTGAACGCGACGCTTCCGCCTCAGCCTTGCGCTTTGACAGGATTGCATTGCGCTTTGCCGCAGGAACAACAAAAATGACCTGCTTCAAGGTATATTCAGTGGTTTCCGGCTTTTGCTTGTTTTCGAGAAGACGGGTGACCATTTCCTGCGTGGTCATCTTGTCGCGGGATGAATATCGGGCATTGACCAGACGTGGCCAGCTCATCTGCACTGCGATGTAAGATTTGAAATGCTCTGTTCCAACGCCGGCCTTGTCGAGAATCTGGCTCATTTGCGTTGTCGACAGTTTGTTGGACGCGGCAAACCGTTCAAAGGCGGCATCAACCTCACTGACGCTGACAGACATACCGACGCGCGCTATTTCCTGGCGCTTGAGCTGTTCGTCAATCAGCTCTTCTTTGGCTTTTTTGTTCAGATCACCGGCTTCGTGACGCAGTTTTAAAAAGGCAACACGGCGTGCCACATCGGCGCTGGTGATGGCAACCTTATTGACGACAATCGCAACGCCGGTGTCGGCATGGGCTGTTGTTATCACAGCACCTGGCATGATGCTGGCCATGCCCACCAGAGCGACGGTACTCACCAGAGCTGCTCGCAAAATTCTGCTGCCGAAGGTCATCAACATGTCCCTTTCCCGCGCCACGCTGATCTTATGTCAACGCGGTTCGTTATTATGCCTGTACTTAAGCAGGATCGTTTGCACAAACCATGCGGCAAAACAATGGCTTTAGAGCCAAAATTGACCGCCCCTGAGTGATCAGGGACGGCCATTCATTCAGAATGCGGTCCTTAGTCTGTGCTGGTCGGGTCCAGGTTGCCAACGCCAACATCGCCGAGTGTGCGGAACGTCACGCGCGCACCAATTGACCAATCGTTGGCAGCCGTGGATGTATCACTGCTCTTGCGCTTGTAGACGATCGAGAAGACCGTGCATTCGTCAGTATAGGAAACACCAACGCCATATCGATCAAGCTTGTTCTTCTTGATGTCCCAATAGCTTGCACCAAAAACAGACCAGTAGTCGTTGACCTTTACAGAACTGGAGTTCTGAATTTCTTCCCGGTCGTAGTTATAGCCGTAATTTGGCTGTGCCGCGATCTGGCTGTAGACGAAGTTTGTCTGGAATTTGTCATTCTGATAGCCAACCGAGGTATCGGTACGCTTCAGCTCGAGCGAACTCCGGTCAAAGCGTGCATTGAAAGCAGTGTTGACACCAAATGGTGTATCAACGCCGACCATGCCGACATAATCCGAAACCGTATTTTCCAGACCGGATTCATTGCCAGCGTAGACCAGATCGTCAGAGGCAAACGAATTCTTGCCTGCCAACTGATAGGATTGACCAAAAATACTGCGCAGCGTGTAGCCACTATCCAGCGAGCCGGTATAGCGCAGACCAATGTTGGCACGGGTGCCGCCTTCGATACGGTCATAGCCTGAGAATTTATCGCGGTCGAACAGGTTTGTCGCGTCAAACACAAAGCTCTGGGCATCTTCATTGGGCAAACGGCCCGCTTCCTGTTCATCGGGACGAACATAAATCTGCGCAATCGGCTCAAGCACGCTATTGCTGTTGGGGGTGGTCAACAGCCAGGGATAGCGGACTTCCAGACCTGCGGTGACCATGGAGCGGGTCACACCGGCGGTATCGTTATAATTGCCGGTATAGCCTGTCGGGCTGTTCATGTTGTTGCCGAAGACGTCGCCGCGTGCCGCGAGAATAGGTGTCAGCAACAAGCCCTGCGGCGTGTCATAGGTCCGCTTCCACTCGACTTCGGCAGTCAGGCGGCTGGTGTTGCCTTTGAGCCCCTGATATTTGATTGGCGAGGTGGAGGTGACGTTGAAGAAGTCATTATTGTAGCGCGTCAGCGCCGTGAAATTGACCACAGCCGACAGTTCACCGCCCATGAAGGGTTCAGGTGCGTAATAGCTGTAATCAATTGTCGGGGTAACGATGGGCTGTTTACGCTCTGCCACATCATCATTGTCGGCATCCTGCACATCGAAATAATAAGCGCGCATGTCGAATGAGTTTCGATCACCACGGCCATTCAGATAGACCTGATTGGTATGCGTGCTTTCATTGAAGCCTTGCAGATTGTACGTGCGCGAAAAGTTATTATCGGTCTGGGCCATCACATTCCAGCCGAAGGTCCAGCGGGGATTGATTGTGAACGCGCCGGTTGATCCGACCATGCCGCGAAAGGTTTTTTGCGAATCGGACGTGCCTGCGTTGAACTTGTCCTTGCCCATCTGGTCAATGGCTGCAAACCGGAAGGTCGCAAGCCCGTCTTCAAATTGATGACGGACCTCGGTATCCAGCAGGACGCCCTGACTCGAATAGCCACCCATTCTGATGGTGGCATCGGTTTGCGGAGAAATGGCCCAGTAGTAAGGAACAATAACGCCGAAACCGAGTTTCTGTGATGTATAGAACTGCGGGAACAGAAAACCGGATTTCCGCTTCACCGTATTGTCTGGCACCGTAATGGCCGGAATCTTGGCGATCGACTGTCCAAACAGCTGGAAGCGTGCATTTTCCAGCCGAATCGTATGGGTTTTACCGTTCTGGATAACGCGCTCGGCCTTGATTTGCCAAATGGGCGCACTCCCCTTTTCCGCGCAGGGCAGACAGGCTGTGTAGATCCCCTTGTGCAGGATCATTTCATCGCTGCTGACCCGTTCGCCGGTTTCCGCCGCCATACGGGTGTTGTCTGGCGTTTCGATTCGCAGGCTGTTGACAAAGCCGCTGCCAAAATCATCCGTCACATCCAGCTTGTCGGCATAGATGCGGTTTCCGCCTGGCTCGATCAGCTCGATATTGTCATAGGCCATCAATCGACCAGTTTTCTGGTCATACTCAACGCGCCGGGCCACCATCTGGTAGCCGGCATAGTTGATCTGGACACCGCCAACTGCGGTGACCTTTTGCGCGTCCTTGTTATACACGAGTTCATTCGCTGCGAGCATGAGCTTCGCATCGTCGGGAATCTTCGGCGCCATGGCACCCGTGCCGGTCTTGCCCTGCGCATAGGCATCGCCAATAGGAGCGATGTATGCGCAAAGAGCGACACCTGCCAAAAGGGCTGCCAAAAGCCGTTTTACGCTTCCGCGGTCACTTGCCGCCACTAACCATCCTCCTGATGAAGCAGAATTGTCGCACCCAACGCCATTGCCACAACCACTGGAGACCAGGTTGCGACAAATGGAGGAACCACGCCACTGCTTCCGAACGCCTTTACAAGCACTGTTGTCACATAAAGCACGAAGCCCGAAATGATTCCACCCAGAATCACGGATCGTGACTGGTTGAAACGACTGAATTTGAGAGAAACAGTCGCCGCAATCAATGTCATGGCAACGAGAAGAAAGGGAGTGGAAATCAGTGAGTGAAACTGGGTTTCCAATCTTTTCGTTGAAATGCCAAAGGATCGTGCGACTGCGATTTTGTTAGAAAGATCATAAAAAGCAACAGTATCCGGCTGTGCGAGACGCTCTTGTAAAAACTCCTGCTTCAAATTGGTACGAACTTTTTGGCTTGCTTGCCGCAAGGGCTTTTCGCCCGGGCGAGTCTCGATAACATCATTAAGGATCCAGTAACCATCTTGCAACTTCGCAGTGGAAGCATCCTGTCGATAAGCAATTCGCCCGTCCGGGTTAAAGTGGATAAACACCGGCTGAATCAGCAATGTGCCATTTTCCTGCACCGATGACGCTCCAATGATGGCATCATCCGAACCCGTAATCTGGCGCATCCACGGAATTTCGTTGTTGTTGTCAACATTGCCCGAATCACTCCAGGCGGATTCTTGCGACAGTGCCAATTGCTGGCCAATGGCCGCCAGCGGATTGAGGATGACCGAATTGGCCACACCCAGCAAAAGAGCCCCCAGCAGAAACGGAAACATGAATTGCCAGACGGAAATGCCGGCTGCGCGCGCAATGACCAGCTCGGATCGGCGGTTGAGGGCGATCAGCGCGGTCATTCCGGCAAAAAGTGCAATAAACGGGATTGTCTGTTGCAAGATCAGGGGCAGGCGCATCAATGTCAGCAAAAAAACACCGATCAGGGATGCGCCTTTTGCGTCCGAATAGCGTCCGCTGACTTCGCTGAAGTCGATCAGAAAGATAATGGCGGCGACGCCGATCAGAAACCAGAAGACCGTGATGGCGTAACGTGTCAGAAAGTAGCGGCTTAGTGTACCCAGCATCATACACGGCCCCCTTTGTTTGCGCTCTTGCCTCGCAATGCGGCAACACGGATTTGAACAGCCGCAACTCCATTGTCCACCCATCGATGAATGGGAGACTTTCGTCTGGATTGTTTCTGGCGAAACAGCAACGCGGTCGCAATTGCACCGCTCACCAGCGGCGTCGCGTACATGAGATAGATATACGCGCTGTTGTTTTCGACTTTATTGGCACCGTAAAAGGCAAGCCACCGCAACAGCAGCGCGATCACCAGAGCAGAGACCATGGGGTGAAGCCGGGCCTCGCGGTGTGACTTGGCATCACCGGCAATCACCAGTGAAATCAAGGCGAAGGCAAAGGGCAGCAGCCATTCGGTCATGCGCTTGTGCAGTTCGGCAACATAGGCTCCGGGGCGGGCCTTATAGTCGTCGTCATTCTTGTCCGGGTTGAGCAGAAAGCTGAGGCTGCGGTCACTGGGGCGCAGGGTTGCCTTGCCGCGCGCTTCGGTCAGATCGGAAAGATCGAATGCATAGGAATCGAAGTGAACGATGGAAACGGTTTCTCCGGGCGCTTTGCGCTGCACTTCGCCGTCATGCATGATGAGGGCTGTTCCGGTTTTATCCACAGCCCCTTCGCGGGCATAATAAATCAATGTGTAATTCGGATCCCGATAATCCGCCACGAACAGACCCTTGAGAACCCGCCCTGCCAGTCTTTGGGAAATCTGCACATAAAGACCATCCTCAACCTTGCGGAAGGTCTTTTCCTCAATCACGGTGGACAGCAGATCGGCATAGGCATTGGCAATCATCTGTCTTGCTGCAATCTTGACCCGTGGCTGAATATCGTTGGTGATAAACAGCGTCAGCAGGCTGATGGCCAGAGAAAACAACAGAATGGGCCGCAGGATGATGGAGCGCGACGCACCGGCCGCATCAATCACCGGAAGCTCCGAATCATTGTTCATGGCCGTCAGGCTCTGGGTGATGCCGATCACCAGGGCAAATGGCATGACCACCGGAATGATGGTGGGGAGAATGAGGCTTGCCAGTTTGGCGAAGGCACCAATGGACTGACCTGTATCGGTCACAAGGTTGATGCGGGCCAGAACCTGAGTCGTCCAGATAATTGCAAGCACCGGCAGCAAGGCCGTCAGGAACATCTGGGCGACACGCCGCAATATATAGATTTCGAGAAGCTTCATGCCTGACCCTGCCTGTGGCCTCTATTTGCCCTTGGTTCGATGAAAAGACAAGAGCCTGATATTCAATCCCTTGTGCAGGAGTGGTCATGGCCCACGATTTTAGCGCTTTTGCGGCCTGTTGCGCAGATGATAGAGGGCAAAAACCCACGCGAAGATGGTGGGTGATGACAGCCAGCCCAAGACGGCATCAGAAAAATAATGGCCGCCGAAGGCTACCCGCAGCAGGGCAGTGGCAATGGAAGCAATGACCAGAGGCGGACCTAAGCGGCGTCGCCACACAGGCGGCAGCAACGGCACGACGCAAATGAGAATGCCAGCGCCCGCAGCCTCTCCCGAGATGAACGAACAGTTGCCATCGCAAGCGCCCGAAAAACTGCCGGCAGGAGCAAAGTTGAAAGGGCCGCCAAACAGGTTGGTCTCTATCGGTCGCGGCCGTCCAGACCACTCCTTCAAAATGACATTGACGATGAAAAATGGACCGATCAGCGCTGTCAGCAGCGAAAGGGACAGTTTTGCGATCCAGTCGCTGTTGTGCTTTTTCAGGACCGGGAACGCACTGACACGCCTGTCTTTTGATTCGACAATCTTGACGATCAGCGTGACCACAACAACAACGCCTGTGACATGTGGCAGATAAAACAGCAGCTTTCGAACAATTTGCACCAGTCTGTTGTGGCTGATGGGAAAGCTGCCACACACCGCATGGCTTAAGGAGGCCCCGCACTCCTGGGCGCGAAAAAAAAGACCGGCAAGGGCCAGATCAAGACCGGGGACACTGTAAAAAAACAGCAGCAGAGCGAACCACACAGCGGTGAGTGCTGTGGCCGTGGCAATGGAAGATTGTGTCAGGTCTGGCACGCGGCCCAGTCCTTGCCAAAGTGTTTGAATGGTGTGCATGGCTTTCTGCGCAAATGGGCTCATGGTTCACTTCTTTTGCGGGCACTCTGGGGGCTGAAAGCACGGTGCAGGACAGCGCGGACCTCTTAACCTGAATGGTTGAAAAGAGCCAGATGGCGTGTTGCAAACAGTTATCCTGAAGCCTGATGCAGGGGGGAAGGCATGTGCTGTCTTTTGCACATCAAAATTCGGGCCTTGCGGCGTATGTGTTGCAATCGGAGACAAAACCGACATGATCAGCACAGATTTGAACATGAAATGCCGGAGTTGATCATGGCTGCCAAGCTGGAAATGTCCTTTGCCTCATCTGTATCGCTTGCGGGCGGGCTTGCCCTGTCTCTGAAAGAAGCCGATGCCGCCCTGCCTGCTGCTGCCGCAGATGTTGACCCGGCAGGCACTTTTGCCAGGGCGGCAGCGGCGGCGCACTTTAAAAGCAAGGCCATGACGGCGCTGGATATGCTGGCCCCTGCCGGATCGCCGCTGGATCGGCTGATCGTGATAGGTGCGGGCAAAGCGGCGGATCTCACGGCCCATGACTGGTTGCGCCTGGGAGGGGTTGCTGCTGGCAATCTCAAGGGCGCGGAAACCGCCACCGTATTTTTGGATGTCGACGGCCTTGATGTGACACCGCAGGCTGTGTGCGATTTTGCAACGGGCATGATGCTGCGTAACTACGCCTTCGACGACTACAAGACCAAGAAAAAAGAGGATGATGACAAGGCTGCCGCCACCATCCGCGTTACCCTTGTGACCGCACAGGCGCAAGCGGCCAAGGCTTTGTTTGAGGCTGACGGCAAGGCTGTGACGGATGGCGTGCTGCTGGCCCGTGATCTGGTCAATCTGCCCGCCAATGTGCTGGGGCCGGTGGAATTTGCCGATCGCGCCAAGGCGCTGGAGGCGCTGGGCGTTGAGGTTGAAATCCTCACCGAGGTGGAGATGAAGGCGCTGGGCATGGGTGCTCTTCTGGGCGTGGCGCAAGGCTCGGTGCGCCCCCCTCGCTTGGCGGTGATGCAGTGGAAAGGTGGTGAGGCATCAAGCCAGCCGATCGCCTTTATTGGCAAGGGTGTGGTTTTTGATACCGGCGGCATTTCCATCAAGCCAGCCGGTGGCATGGAAGACATGAAGGGTGATATGGGCGGTGCCGCTGCTGTGTTGGGCCTGATACATACGCTGGCGGCCCGCAAGGCCAAAGTCAACGCCATTGGCATTCTTGGCCTTGTGGAAAACATGCCCGATGGCAACGCCCAACGTCCGGGCGATATTGTCACGTCCATGTCTGGTCAGACCATTGAAGTGATCAACACCGATGCCGAGGGCCGTCTGGTGCTGTGCGATGCGCTCTGGTATTGCAACGACCGCTTCAAACCCGCGTTCATGATCAACCTGGCCACTTTGACCGGGGCTATTCTGGTGGCTCTGGCAAATCTGCACGCGGGCCTGTTTTCCAATGACGATACCTTGGCCGGGCAATTGCTGAAGGCTGGCTTGAGCACCAATGAGCGCCTGTGGCGGATGCCGCTGGGCAAGGATTATGACAAGATGATCGACAGTCGTTTTGCCGATATGAAAAACACCGGCGGCCGCCATGGCGGCTCGATTACGGCGGCGCAATTTCTGCAACGCTTCGTGGGTGATACGCCATGGGCACATCTGGATATTGCCGGTACGGCGATGGATTCACCAAAAGATGAGATCAGCCAGTCCTGGGCGTCTGGCTTTGGTGTGCGCCTGCTGGATCAACTGGTGCGTGATTCCTATGAAGCGTAAGCAGGGTGTTCACGCTTGACCGATGTTCTGTTTTACCACCTGACCGAAACCAGACTTGAGGACGCTCTTCCAGCTTTGCTGGAAAAGTGCCTTGAGCGCGGCTGGAAAGTCGGCATTGAAATGCGCGATCCAGACCGGCTTGAAAAGCTGGATCAGCATTTGTGGACCTATCGTGAGGATAGCTTTCTGGCGCATGGCAGCGATGCGGCGGAGAGGCCGGAGGTGCAGCCGATTCTGCTCAGTGTGTCCTCTGCCAATGGCAATGCGGCAACGGTGCGCTTTTATATTGATGGCGCGGTACCGCAATTGCCGCTGGTTTACGAGCGGGTGGTGTTTGTGTTTGATGGCCATGACCAGAGCGAGCTGGAAACAGCCCGTGGTGAGTGGAAACGGCTGAAGGCCGAAGGTCACACACTCACCTACTGGCAGCAGAACAATCAGGGTCGGTGGGAAAAGAAGGCGTAGGACAAATCGACATTCGGGCTTGAGCGGGCTGCAAACGGCAATTTTCTGCGATGCGGTGCTCATGGACTTCAGTGCACTCCAGCCCGAATATCGATCCGCCCTAGGCTGGGGACCAGATCAAACTCTTGTCACTATTATCTGATTCCCTGTTTTTTTGAGGATGAGAAGGCAAGGAGGCTGTTATGTGCGATCTT
>NZ_JACHLU010000022.1:0-54394 GCF_014204625.1 Gillisella vitis
CATTTGTCTTCTATCAGAAACAAAATCTCTTCTGTCCCCAACGCAAAACCGCCGTCCACGTTTCTCTTTCTTCTCATATAAAATTGTCAAATAACCGACGGTCAAAACCGTCAAAAAATCCCACCTCCGAAACCGAAGCTTCGGTAAAATCAGGCTTTGAGCCCAATCTCTGGGTGATTTCCAAGAGCGAAACCGCAACCTCGTTAGAAGCGCCGCCTCGTTCGGTGAGGCGGGTTCTACTGCCCAACTCCATTTATGTCAAACCCATTTTTTCAGTTTTATGACCTTTTCTCTAAC
Organism: Gillisella vitis; assembly: GCF_014204625.1. Classification (GTDB taxonomy): domain Bacteria; phylum Pseudomonadota; class Alphaproteobacteria; order Rhizobiales; family Rhizobiaceae; genus Allorhizobium; species Allorhizobium vitis_F. The sequence continues at coordinate 298 of NZ_JACHLU010000022.1, forward strand.
CGGCTGAATATATGTGTTATTTTCCGGTGAATGAGAGGTTAAAGCGGCAAGGTACCAAGCACTACACCCGTATCCGCCATTCATCCGTCTTTTGCAGCCATTCGTGCGTTCTTTTTTCCGGGTCCGGGTGGCGGGTGATGTCCGTGACAACGGCCGCGCTATCTGCACCAAAAGCAAAAACATCGTCCAACCGCTCGACGGTCACTCCGCCAATCGCAACCAATGGCAAGTCTGCAACGCGGGATTTCCAAGTGCGTAGGCGTTCAACACCTTGGGGTCCCCATTTCATTTGCTTTAGGATGGTTGGCCAAATGGGGCCAAGGGCGATGTAATCTGGCTTTGCGGCTAAAGCGACTTCGAGTTCTGCTTCATCATGGCTGGAAAGGCCGAACTTCATACCTGCTCCTCGAATAACAGCAAGATCGGCGACTGCGAGATCCTCCTGTCCGAGGTGGATGAAATCGCATTCTTCTTCTATGGCGATCTGCCAATAATCATTGATGATCAGCTGGCAGTGATGAGCAGAGCAAATGGTCTTGGCGCGGCGGATGTGTTGTCGTAAAACGGCCTCATCGACATCCTTTATGCGCAATTGCACCAGTTTGACGCCGAGAGGGATCAAGCGCTCAATCCAATCGGCGCTATCCACGATGAGGTAAAAGGGATCGAGTTTCATGCAAACACACCTTTGCCAATCACGGGAGTGGATGGAACAGCCATGTCTCTTGGCTCAAGCATTCCGGCCAGATAGGCGGTGCGCCCGGCGTCAATACCTTTCGCGAACGCACCCGCCATTAAAATTGGGTCTTGAGCATTGGCAACGGCGGTGTTGAGCAATACCGCATCAAAACCCAGCTCCATCACCGTGGTGGCATGGGATGGTCTGCCAATTCCGGCATCCACAATTAAGGGGATTTCGAGAAATTCCGCGCGCATGGCCCGCAAGCCGGGGATATTTTGCGGCCCCATGGCGCTGCCGATGGGTGCGCACCAGGGCATGAGCACTTTGCATCCCGCCTCCAGCAATCGCTCACCAACGACGAGATCCTCTGTGGTATAGGGGAAAACCTCAAAACCATCCTCGCTGAGAATGCGGGCGGCTTCGACAAGCTGAAAAACATCTGGCTGCAATGTATCTTGATGGCCGATCAGCTCCAGCTTGATCCAGTTGGTTTTGAAAACCTCTCTGGCCATTTTGGCTGTCAGCACCGCCTCGGATACGCTATGGCATCCGGCGGTGTTGGGCAACACACGCACGCCGAGGTCTCTGATCAGCTCAAAAAATGCGCCGCCGGATTTGCCACCGGCGGTTTCGCGACGGAGCGACACGGTGACAATCCCGGTTTTTGAATGGCGAACCGCATCGGCCAACACGGCAGGCGACGGATAACGGGCGGTACCAAGCAACAGACGGGACGACAATTGCACATCATAAAGTGTCAGCATATCAGCCTCCTTGCATGGGTGAGAGAATTTCGATGCGGTCACCATCGCGCAAAACATGCTCTTGCCGGTCCTCGGCATGGACAAGTTCGCCATTCACCGCCGTGGCCAGCCATTCTCCCTCATACTCCAGCGCGTGGATGAGCGACAATAATGTGTGCTCGGAGGTTTCCAATGCCTCGCCGTTGACGATAAGCTTCATGATACCAACCTCGGTTTTAGATGGGTGGCAAGCGTCTGCTCAATCTGATCCGCCGCCTGTTGCGCCATGGCGGGTGACAGCAAAAAGCCGTGGCGATGCATGCCAGCAATGGCCAGACCATCGGCTATTTCCATCACACGCGGAATATTATCGGCAAAGGCCGGACGAATGCCGACGCCGGTTTCAATCAATCGTGCCTCGCCGAAGGCAGGGTGCAAGGTATAGGCCGCGTTGAGAAATTCCATCAGGGAACGGGCGCTGATCGGGCCATTGTCTTCAGCCTCAATCATCGTGGCACCCACCATGAAGCGATGATCGCTGCGTGGCACGATATATATCGGATGGCGCGGATGCAGCAGCCGAATGGGGCGGCTGAGGGAAACGTCTGGCGTGTGCAGGTAAATCATCTCGCCGCGCACGCCGCGCAATGCGGGCTGCTGCGCAATTGCGGCGGCCCCGGTGCAATCCACCACCATGCTGAAGGTGGAGACATCGGGCTTGGGGACATCGCCCAGATGAAAGGACACGCCCTTACGGAGCAGAGCACGCCAAAGGCCTTCCAATGCCTGGCGTGGATCGAGATGCGCCTCTTGCGCAAAAAACAAGCCGCGCCGGAAGCGTCCGGCAAGGGCCGGTTCCAGTGCTGCAATCTGTGCTTCATTCACCCATTCAAACCCACGAGTGCGGCTGGCAAAGCGGTTAAGGTCGCCCAGATCGCGGCTGGGGGCCAGCACCAATGTGCCATTGCGGCTGACAGAACCGGGTAGCGCTGCCTCCCACCAATCGGTGGCTTGCAGGCCAAGGGTGAGAACAATGTCTTCCGTGGCCTCGCGTTCGCAATAGGGGGCCAACATGCCACCCGCATAATGCGATGCGCCCTGCCCTATGGTCGCTGCGCTATCCACCAGCGCAACCTTGATGCCGCGCCGGGTCAATTCCGTTGCCAAGGTGAGACCGGCAACGCCGGTCCCTTTGATCAATACACTCATATCACTCACCTGCGGGCTGGTTGGCCCCGTCAGCAAGTGGCATGTAAAGATCGCCACCATCGCGGTATTTTGCCGCCATGGCTTCCAAACCCTCTTTCTGCGCTTCCGCCCGAATGTCGTGCGAGATTTTCATCGAGCAGAATTTCGGACCGCACATGGAGCAGAAATGCGCAACCTTGTGAGCGTCTTTTGGCAGGGTTTCATCGTGGAAAGAGCGCGCCGTGTCCGGGTCGAGCGACAGGTTGAACTGATCTTCCCAGCGAAATTCGAAGCGGGCGCGGGAAAGCGCATCATCGCGCACTTGGGCTGCCGGGTGGCCTTTGGCGAGGTCTGCGGCGTGGGCGGCGATCTTGTAGGTGATCACGCCGACCTTGACATCATTGCGATCCGGCAGGCCAAGATGCTCCTTTGGCGTGACGTAACACAGCATGGCGGTGCCAAACCAGCCGATCATTGCCGCACCAATGCCCGAGGTGATGTGATCGTAACCGGGGGCGATGTCGGTGGTGAGTGGTCCAAGCGTATAGAATGGGGCTTCGCCGCAGACGGCCAATTGCTTATCCATATTGGCCTTGATCTTGTGCATCGGCACATGGCCGGGGCCTTCAATCATCACCTGACAATCTTTTGCCCAGGCAATTTTGGTCAGCTCGCCCAGCGTTTCCAGCTCGGCAAATTGCGCGGCATCATTGGCATCGGCAATCGAGCCGGGGCGAAGGCCATCGCCGAGCGAGAAGGAGACATCATAGGCGCGGCAGATGTCGCAGATTTCGTCAAAATGCTCGTAGAGGAAGCTTTCCTTGTGGTGATGCAGACACCACTTGGCCATGATCGAGCCGCCGCGCGAGACAATACCGGTGACGCGATTGACGGTGAGATGGATATAGGAAAGCCGTACCCCGGCATGGATGGTGAAATAATCCACGCCCTGCTCGGCCTGCTCAATCAGCGTATCGCGGAACACTTCCCAAGTGAGGTTCTCGGCAATGCCGCCGACTTTTTCGAGCGCCTGATAGAGCGGCACCGTGCCAATCGGCACCGGCGAATTGCGGATGATCCAATCGCGGATATTGTGAATGTTGCGGCCAGTGGACAGGTCCATCACGGTATCGCCACCCCAGCGGATGGCCCAGACCATTTTTTCCACCTCTTCGGCCATAGACGAGGTGACAGCAGAATTGCCGATATTGGCATTGATCTTCACCAGAAAATTCCGGCCGATGATCATCGGCTCGCTTTCCGGGTGGTTGATATTGGCCGGAATGATGGCGCGGCCCATGGCCACTTCCTGACGCACAAATTCCGGTGTGACGTAATCGGGGATGGATGCGCCAAAACTTTCGCCATCCCTAGCCAAGGCCTCCTTGGCAGCTTTACGACCGATGTTTTCACGGATAGCGATGAATTCCATCTCGGGCGTAATAATGCCTGCTCTCGCATAGGCCAGTTGGGTGACGGCCTTCCCGTCCTTGGCTTTCAAAGGCTGGTGACGCACTGGAAATTCCGGCGTCAGCTTTTCGCCTGTGGCAAAGCCATTGTCTTCCGGCTTCACATGGCGGCCATCATAGGCTTCCACATCACCGCGTGCCGTAATCCACTGGCTACGAATGCGTGGCAGGCCCTTATCAATGGCGATGGTGGCTTTCGGGTCGGTGTAAGGACCAGACGAGTCATAGACATTCACCGGCGGTTCGCCGGAAGTCGGGTGCAGCGCAATTTGGCGCATGGGTACGCGAATGTCGGGGTGAAGCTCGCCAGCAATGTGGATTTTGGTGGAGGCTGGCAGCAGACCCGTGGTGACTTCGGGTGTTGGGAATTGCGGGGCAATATTCATCTTGAGGCTCCAAGTGTTAAAGTTGGAGACCCAGTCATGACAGCCGGAAAGATGATAAGACGCGAGAAAAATGGATTCGTGGAGAGCCATGAATCGCAACGCGCTTGCACCGTCCCTACGCCAGTATGAACTGGATCAGGTTCAACGGGTCACCGCGCTGCCATTTCTTGCAGGATTTTTATCCGAAAACCGGGAACCACTTTTCGGAAATCCTGCTTGTGCCTAGCGGAATCTCAGCCCCTTGCGGGACACCCCTGGTGAATGCGAAGATGATAGAGCCGGGTAGACCCCGGCGTCAATGGTTAAATGGCGTTACTGGCCCCAAGTGCGTTCCAGCACCGAAATCCAGTTGCCATGGCAGATTTTGGCAATCGAGGCCGCATCATAGCCACGGGTCTCCAGCCCTTTGACCAGCAGAGGCAGGCCTGTGGCGTCCTTGAGGCTTGCGGGAACGGTGGTGCCATCAAAATCCGAGCCGAAGGCGACGTGGTCAATGCCGATGCGCTCCACGATATAATCAACATGGCGCAGCAGCACATCCAGATCGGTATCAGGATTTTTCACGCCGTCCTCGCGCAAAAACAGCACGCCGAAATTAATGCCCACCAGACCGCTGGAATCGCGAATGGCATCCAGCTGTTTGTCGGTGAGATTGCGGCTGTGAGGTGTTAGCGCATGAACATTGGAGTGCGAGGCCACCAGCGGCGCGGTGGAGAGCTTGGCAATATCCCAAAAGCCCTGCTCGTTCATGTGCGATAGGTCAATCATCACCTTCAACTCGTTGCAGGCGCGGATCAGGTCTTTGCCAGCATCCGTCAGGCCGGGGCCAATGTCCGGCGAGGACGGAAAGCGGAAGGGTACGCCATGAGCAAAAATATTCGGCCTGCTCCACACCGGACCCAGCGAGCGCAAACCGGCCTGATGCAATACATAGAGCGCATCGAGATCAGCGGCCACGGCTTCGATGCCTTCAATATGGAAGACGGCGGCAAATACGCCTTGATCAATCGAGGTGCGGATATCGCTTGCTGTGCGGCACACCTTCACCTGACCTTCGGAATGGGCCTCGATGTCGAACAGAATGCGGGCCATGGCCACGGTTTCATTCAAGGCATCGGGTTGCGATGGAGCAACAAAATCGCCATTGGCATCGGGCTTCATGGTCGGCGGCGGCACAAAAATCGCACAAAGCCCGCCCGCCAATCCGCCTTGCTTTGCTTTTGGCAGATCGATATGGCCCTCCACTTCGCCGTCCAGAAAGGCTTTGTAGGCTGGCATTTTGCCGGATCGGCGCAGCCGCAGCAAAACGTCATTGTGACCATCAAAAACCGGCATGAGGGGTGAAGCGGACATGGTATTTCCTTGAAATGATTGTAGAGCCATCGATCAGTGGATGGACAAATCCTTTTAGAAGAAATCAGGGCCAAGGCCAATGCATGGTTTGCATGGAAGCCCCTTAAAATTACAGGGGCATCCTGTCCAATTTCGTGTTAGGCGCATTTTGAAATAGACATGAAGGATTTTGCTATGGCTTCCCATCTCAATTGGGCCGCTGCTGAAATTGCAGCACGGACATTCACCGCTGCATGGACGTCTGACGCACCGGGTGGTGCTGTGTTGGGATTTGATCAGAACGGCATTCGCTTTGCCCTTTCTGGCGGCGCGGAAAGCCTGAGCACGGGGCAGGCTTTTACCTCAAAAAGCGTGGTGCGCTATGCATCTGTCACCAAACACGCCTTTTGCACGCTGGTTTTGCGCCATCCCGATCTGATTGGCCTGGACGACACATTGGGAAGCCACCTGCCGGAATTGCAGGAGCCCTTGGCCAGTGTCACGGTGGGCCGCGCGCTGGATATGAGCGGTGGTCTGCCTGATACCCGCGAAGCCTTGAGCCTGTTGGGGCTTTCTGTTTATACCGAGACGCAAAGTGCGGCGCTTCTGGAATTTCTGTCGCGCATGACGCGGTTAAATTTCGAAGCGGGCACAGAAGTATCCTATACCAACACCGGCTACCGGCTGGTGGAAGCAGCCCTTGGGCGAAAGGGCGTGTTCTTCCGCGATTACATCACCAAAGCGGGTGCGGATTGTGGTGCAGTGCTGGATGCGCCGGATGTGTGGAATGATACCGTTGCCAATCTGGTGCCCGGTTATTGGTACAATGGGCAAAAATGGCAGCTTTCAGCGGCTGGTCTGCATATTTCCGCCTCCGGCAGCATGACGGGCAGTGCTGAGTCACTGTCGCTTTGGCTTCAAGGCTTGCTGAACAACCAAAACATGCTCGATACCATGGCAGCACCACGCGCCCTTAAAGATGGGCGGTTGAGTGGCTATGGTCTGGGTCTGGCCAAAACCACCATTGGAGATCGCGATTTCATCGGCCATGGTGGATCGCACCCCGGCTATAAAACCTATTTTCTGCTGGATCGACAGAATGCCTGCGGCTTTGTAATTGTGTCCAACCGCGAAGATACCAATGGCGGCAAGATTGCCCAAAGTGCCATGGCAGCTTTGCATGACTTGCCGCTGCCAGTGCCTTCCACCGCTTTGATCGACGGTCTTTATGTGACGGAAACAGGGGCCAACTGGCTTGAGGTCAAGGGCAGCACCGTGGTCTCACTGGATGCGGATGATACCGCCTATGATGACGGCAACGGCTGGATTTCGTCGCGCTCCTCCACCTCGCCCATGCGGCTGACAATGGAAGGCCATGATATTATTGGCGAAGTCGGCCATGCCGCCCATCGCTATCACCCCGCACAATCTGAGCCTGTTGCCGCCAGCTTGCGTGGTCGCTGGCTGTCGTCGGAGGGGGCACGTTTTGAGATCGATGGATCAGAGCTGATCATGGGCATCGGCCCTACCCGCTGCCGTATGCCGCTACAAGTGCTGGGTGGCGGCAGGTTCCTGTTCACCCTGCATGATGGTCCCTGGACCAAACGGGTCTGCCTGCATGTGCTGGATGAGAAACGGATTGAGCTGGTGCTGAACCGGGCGCGGATGATGGAATATCGGCGGGAGCGGTAAAAAGGCGCCTCCCCTGTGAGAAAAAGCCTGCATCTATCCTCGACGTCATGCTCGGCCCCGTGCCGAGCATCTAAGCACGTCCATTTCGTCAATGACGTCAATTGCTTATTCGGCGACAGTAGATCCTCGGGACAAGCCCGAGGATGACGAAATGTCGAGATCGGGGTGGGTCAAAAGGCTGACCCCCACGTCGTTAAACAGCCGTTTTACGCGCATTATCCATATAAAACTCCCGCAATTTCGCAATCATCGGGCCAGGCTTACCACCACCAATCGCCTTGCCGTCAATCTCGGTGATCGGCACAATGAAATTGGACGCGCTGGTCAGCGCCGCTTCGCGGGCGTTCAATGCTTCTTCGACGGTAAACGGCCGCTCTTCAATGGTCAGGCCATGTTCGCGGGCCAGATCCAGCACGGCAAGACGGGTGCAGCCCGGCAATGTGGCGTTGCTGTTGGCGCGGGTCACGATCTTATCGTCGGCAGTGATGATATAGGCTGTTGACGATGCACCTTCCGTCACAAAGCCATCTTCCACCATCCACGCTTCATCGCAGCCGGATTCCTTGGCAATGCGCTTGGCCAGAACCTGCGGCAGCAGGCACACGCTTTTAATATCGCGGCGTTCCCAGCGCTGATCCGGCACGGTTTTCACCTTCAACCCGGTTTCCATGACGCTTGCCACATCCAGCTTCCTGGATTGGGTAAACAGCAACAGGGTTGGCTGCAAATCCTTGGAATAGAAGAAGTTCCGATCTTCCGCGCCACGGGTGTATTGCAGATAAATCATCCCCTCGACCAGCCCGTTTTCAGCAATCAGGCGGCGCTCGATCTCGACAATCTCATCGGTGGGAATGGGCAAAAAGCCGCCGATTTCACCCACGCTGCGCTCCAGGCGCGCCATATGCAGCGGGCTATCCACCAGCTTGCCTTCCAGCACGGCGGTGACTTCATAAATGCCGTCGCCAAACAGAAAGCCACGGTCAAAAATTGAAATATGCGCCTCGTTCTCAGGCAGGAAGGCACCGTTAAGATAAACGGTACGAGTGGCGGGATTGGACATGGGAACTCCTGACAGGACTGATATTTAAAGGCGGCGGATCGCGTCCAGCGAAATGGCCTCAAAGGTGGAGGGCTTGCCCGTGCCAGCGTTATAGCCGGTCACAGTGTGGGCCATGGTGAGAGAATTGAGAATGGCTTCTTCGGTTGCCTCGATCACAGCTTCAAAAAGCGGCGAAACAACGTCATTGGAAAGCGCAACAGCATCGGAAATATCTTTGCGGCGTGGGGGTGTACGCCGAACAGACTCCGCTGTGGAAAAGGCCAAAGCATAATCGCCTGATCCATTGCTCAGGGCGGCACCCGTGCGGGCCAAACCACCAAAGCAGCGCTCGGCGAGACGCTTGAGATTGCGCGAACACAAAGGTGCATCGGTGGCGACAATCATCACAATCGAGCCGTCTTTGTCATGGCTCGCCTCTGCCTGATAAGGCTTTCCCGCCACCAGCAAATGGCCGCCGTAATTGGATTGGACAAGCACGCCCAGCGTATAGGTCTGCTTGCCCACCTTTACCCGCCGCGAGCTGGTGCCTATGCCGCCTTTGAGGCCAAAGGCAACCGTACCGCTGCCGGCACCAACAGCACCTTCTTGCACTGGCGCGGGACTGGCCGCATAAATTGCAGCCAAGACCTCATCCACACTGGGACGGGCAGCACGAATATCATTGAGGCGGCTGTCATTGGTTTCGCCCACCACGGCATTCAGAGATGTAACACGCTCATTGCCGGGTTGCGAAAGAGTATAGTGGTTGATGGCCTCAATGGCACGGCCAACCGCCAGTGTATTTGTCAGTACAATCGGCGTCTCAATCTCGCCTAATTCAACAATCTGGGTGGTTCCGGCAAATTTGCCAAAACCGTTCAGCACGGCAACACCAGCAGGCACTTTATCCTGAAACAGATTGCCCCCATGGGGTAAAATCACGGTTGCCCCGGTACGGGTACGATCGCCTTCCATCAGGGTGACGTGGCCAACCGCCACGCCTGCCACATCCGTTATCCCATTCAGAGGGCCGATGGGATAATGTCCCAGTTGAATGCCCAGCTCTCTCAGCCGTGCTCGCGGATTTTCACTCACGTCATGCCCCGCCAAACCACAAGTGTCTGTCAGGTTCAGATTGAACCAGACAGACTCATCTATTCTTTTGTTTTCGTTTGTCTTATCGGGAAAATCGGTTTCCGCTTTTCCCTGACAAACTCTCATTCGGCGGGACATTACGCCCATGCGCGGCAGAGATCACGATTAAAATGCAGATATCCCCTTGGTTTTTACGGTTTTAATGCCGAATCCCAGTGCTCGTCTGCCTTGCCGTCCTGAAACCGCCAGCTATCAAACCAGGTTGTGGTGTAGGTCTTGGATGGATCTTTCGGATCTTTCACTTCACGCGGATAAGCCACGGTGACAATATCACCCTCTGCCACCACCGAGACAATCTTGGTTTTCATCTTCTCGGCCACAGGCGTCGGCTTGACCTTCAACACTTTGGTGAAATAATCGACCACACCTTGGCGACCCGACGCGGCATTCGGATTGTGCTGAATATAGCGCTCAGTCAGATATTCATCGGCACGATCCCATTGATTGGCTTCCAGCAACTCCTTGATGATTTTATAGGTCACCTGCTTGTTGCGGTTCAGCTCCGGGTCTTTGCTGGTAAACAGCGCATCGGGATTTTGCACCCCCACCACGGCTTCTTGCGCAAAAGCGCCTGTGACGAGCGTAAATGACGCGGCGAATGCCAAAACAAGCAATTTCATAATACCATCCCATCAGGTCAGCGTTAAACTGCACCAGAGATAGAAGGAACCGATGCCTTTGCAAGATGGCACTTTTTTACCCCATAGGCAGCAAAACCACACCAACTAAAGCATGTCGCGTTTTATTGTCCTCAATAAAACGATAACGTACATGCGAAAAAGAAAGAGCTAAAGCCTGTCGCAGTGAATCCTATTCACTGCGACAGGCTTTAAGAGGCGTGGTCTGCCCTGGCAATTTCCGCCAGAATGTCTTGCCGATGCTCATCCAGCCGGGGTGAGCGACGGGCAATATTCAAGCTGGCATCGGAAAACACAATCGGGGTGCGAATGCCGGGCACGCCATCCGGGGTGATTTTCATGCCGCGAAAGGCAAATTGAGGATCGGCAAACAAATCCGCTACGCTGTTGATCGGGCCTGCCGGAACCGTTGCTGTCTCAAGAGCCGCCAACAGGTCATTGCGCTGGAATGTCCGGGTTCTGGCTTCCATCATCTCCGTCAGCGCAACTCTGTTGGCCACGCGGGCGGAATTGGTGGAAAATTCAGGCTTGCCTGCAATGCCATCCAGCCCCAGCACGGAGCAAAGCCGTGAAAACTGCCCATCATTGCCGCAAGCAATGATGATATGCCCGTCGGCCACCGGAAATGTCTGATAGGGGGCAATATTGGGATGGGCATTGCCCATGCGCTTGGGCGCAATGCCCGATGCCGCATAGTTCATGGCCTGATTGGCCAGCACAGCCGACATGCAATCCAGCAAGGCCATATCAATAAACTGCCCCTGCCCCGTGCGTGCCCGCAAGGCAAGCGCCGCCTGAATGGCAATCACGCCATAGAGGCCTGTGAAAATATCGGCAAAGGCCACCCCGGTTTTCTGCGGTGGGCCATCAGGCTCGCCGGTCAGGTCCATAATGCCGCCCATGCCCTGAATCATGAAATCATAACCAGCGCGGTGGGCATAAGGCCCATCCTGGCCAAAGCCTGTGACCGAACAATAGATCAGCCCCGGATTGGCTTGCTTCAGGCTTTGATAATCCAGCCCATATTTGGCAAGACCACCCACTTTGAAATTTTCAACCACCACATCGGCAGAAGCGATCAACTGCCGCACCATTTGCTGATCTTCGGGTTTGGAAAAATCCGCCGCAATCGAGCGTTTGCCACGATTGCAGGCATGGAAATAGGCTGCGGATTGTTCTGCGCCGTCATCAATGAAGGGAGGGCCCCATTTGCGGGTGTCATCCCCTTCCGGGCTTTCCACCTTGATCACATCGGCACCCAGATCGGCCAGCGTCTGGCCAATCCATGGACCCGCCAGAATGCGGGCAAGCTCAATGACTTTCAATCCGGCAAGCGGTGCCTCGGACATGGTGATGCTTCCTGCTTCAATGATCAGAAAAAGGCCTGAATGCCAGTTTGTGCGCGGCCCAAAATCAGGGCGTGCACATCATGGGTGCCTTCATAGGTATTGACCGTTTCAAGGTTCTGAGCATGGCGCATGACGTGATATTCAATCTGAATACCATTGCCGCCGTGCATGTCGCGGGCCATGCGGGCAATATCCAGCGCCTTGCCGCAATTGTTGCGCTTGATGATCGAAATCATCTCAGGTGCCATTTTATGCTCGTCCATCAACCGGCCAACCCGCAAAGAGGCCTGCAAGCCAAGAGCAATTTCAGTCTGCATATCGGCCAGCTTCTTCTGATAGAGCTGCATGCCCGCCAGCGGCTTGCCAAACTGGTGACGATCCAGGCCATATTGACGCGCCCGGGACCAGCAATCTTCAGCGGCACCCATAACGCCCCAGGAAATGCCATAGCGCGCCCGGTTGAGGCAGCCAAACGGACCTTTCAGACCAGAAACGCCCGGAAGCAGCGCATCTTCGCCCACGTCCACGCTATCCATGACGATTTCGCCAGTGATCGAAGCACGAAGCGACAGCTTTCCGCCGATTTTCGGCGCAGACAGACCCTTCATGCCTTTTTCCAGCACAAAGCCACGGATGGCGCCATCATGAGCCTCGGACTTGGCCCAGACCACAAACACATCGGCAATCGGCGCGTTGGAAATCCACATCTTTGATCCGCGCAGACGATAGCCACCCTCGATTTTCTCGGCACGGGTTTTCATGCCGCCCGGGTCAGAGCCAGCATCCGGCTCGGTCAGGCCAAAACAGCCGATCAATTCGCCAGACACCAGACCGGGCAGATATTTGTCCTTCTGCTCTTCAGAGCCATAGGCAAAAATCGGATAGATCACCAATGAGGATTGTACACTCATCATCGAGCGAAAACCGGAATCAACCCGCTCCACTTCGCGGGCCACCAGCCCGTAAGCGGTATAATTTGCGCCGGCCGCGCCATATTTCTCTGGCAAGGTCACGCCAAGCAGCCCTGCCTTGCCCATCAGCGGAAACAGATCCCGATCCGTGGTCTCATGCAGATACATATCTTCTACGCGCGGAGCCAGTTCGGCCTTGGCAAAGGCGCTCGCAGCATCGCGGATCATCCGCTCCTCTTCGCTCAACTGCTCTTCCAGCAAAAAGGGATCGTCCCACACAAAGCTCATGGTAAACCTCGACACATTTGTTTCTGCTGCATAGTTTTGCATTGATGCGACAATCTGCAAAACGATGTTTACGAAACAAGGTATGAGAGTTATTCATAGCTGATGAAATATCTACAACGTCGTCTGTTACCCTCAACAACCGCACTGGTCACTCTGGACTCTGTGGCGCGACTGGGCAGTTTTTCTGCGGCAGCCGCAGAGCTCAACCTCACTCAAGGGGCGATCAGCCGTCAAATTCTGGCGCTGGAACAACAGCTTGGCGTGCAACTGTTTGTGCGCAACGGTCGGGGCGTTGCCCTGACAGCCACAGGAGAAGCATTTCATAAAACCGTTCAAAGCGCCCTGTCGCTTCTTCAGGATGCCTCGCTGGAAGCCATGACCGGCTCGGAAGACAGCCGATTGAATATCGCCATTCTGCCCACCTTTGGCACGCGCTGGCTCTTGCCGCGCATTTCAAGTTTTGTGGCCCGCTATCCGCATATCAATCTGAATTTTGCCACCCGCATCGGCCAGTTTGATTTTGATACGGAGCAACTGGACGCCGCCATTCATATTGGCAAGCCCAATTGGCCACGTGCCACCAGCACCTTCTTGATGGATGAAACCGTAGCTCCGGTCTGTAGCCCCGCTTTCCTCAAAACCCATAGCATTGCTGACCAGGAGGCGCTGGCAACACTGCCACTCATCCAGATGAAATCACGGCCGCTGGCCTGGGATCACTGGTTTGCAAGCCTTGGCATCAAGGCAACGCCCTCAGCCACCATGGGGTTTGAGCAATTCATGAATGTGGCGCAGGCCTGTATTGCCGGGCTTGGCGTCGCCCTCATGCCTTTGTTTTTAATCAAGCCTGAACTGGAAAGCGGCCAATTGGTGATGGCGTCAAAGCACACAGTCAAAAGCCAGAGCAATTATTATCTGGTCTCGCCCGCTGACAAACATCCCTCCAAGCCGCTGATCGCCTTTTCACAATGGCTGCTTCAGGAAGTTGAGACCTTTCGTGCCACCGAGGCTGCTTGATCAGCCTCCATTCACCAACGCCAGAATAAGCTGCTGTATCGGGCCACCGGGTGCCATTTCCGTCTGTTCGAACGCCCGGTCACGGTCGCGCTTGCGATCCGAAATCACCCCCAGTCGCCGGGTTAGCTCGGCTCTGATCTTCTGGCATTTCGGATCATCCTGCACCGTCAAACCAACGCTCTGCGCCTCGATTTCCCGCACCATCTGCTTGATGTGTTCACCATGAACCCGCTCATGACGTTCAACGCCATTCAAAAACACGGCCCAATTGCCGCGCACCGGCTGGGGCAGAGCCGTGGACGCCTTTGGCAGCGTATAGGTGATCACCAAGGTCGGCACAGCGCTGACAAGCGAGCAGCCATTGCCTTGCGGCACGTACTGGCGCTTCCATGTCAATTTGAACGTTGTATGGGCAATGGCCCGCACGGTGCCCGCAATCACCGGAGATTTTTCTCCAATCGAACTGTAAAGTTGAGGACCAGTCTGGCCGGATACAGCATAGGTAGAAATACGCTCCGACATTGATTGCGCTGCACAATTTTGAATATAAAATACAGAAATGATAAACAACAAAATACCAATGACATTCCTGGAAATAAAAATAATCGCCATATCAATATTGATAAATAAAAATCTATAAACCATAAGAATATTTATCCATTTTCCTGATTCACATGAAGCAATTTTATCTAAGAAAATACATATAATCATTAATTCAATAAATCAACCATCGGACGCATTGAATTTAGACATATAAAATATGAAATTTCGTCATTGCACCAAAGGATTAACACGATTAGAATGTTATGTGTCTGGTGCGTCGATCCCGATGAAGGTTTCAGCCGGGTTTGGATCGATGCATCAGGGGTAAGGGCGTGACTTGGATTTGATCCAAATCGATTTTCGAAAAGCGGTCGCAAGGAGAATGCTGCAATGCATGACGCCACAACACAGCCACAAGACCTCGAATCTATTGCGCGAAACGGAAGTGCACTCCGCCGTATGGCCGTTCGCATCCCCACCTATCTGGCCGATATTCGTGAGAACCCTGCCTGGTTGCCCATGTTCATGCTGGCCAGAACGCTGCCTGGACGTCGCCTGCACTGGTTAACGGCACGCAGACACCAACAACAGACATTACCGTCACAAAGCATGTTTGAAGTATCCGCCACATCCGCCATACAGGCCCTGAAGCGTGACGGAATTTTCACAGGCCTCCAGCTTCCCACAGCCATTCATGAAGACATTTATCAGCACGCCCTCAACACGCCCTGCTTTGGCAATTTTGATCGCAAGCTGGAGTTCAAGGCAACAGAACACGCTGACGCAGAGAAACATTATGGCCGTTCAATTTTGAGTGGTCATCTGTTTGAGCGTATTCTCAGCTGCGATGCCGCGGTTTCTGTGCAAAAAGATCCACTTTTGATAGACATTGCCAAGAATTATCTGGGTGCCGAAGCCAGACTCATCACCACACGGGTGTGGTGGAGTTTTCCAACCGCCGCAACGGAAAAAGACAGCAGCATGGCATCCCTTGGCAAATTTCACTTCGATCTCGATGACTGGAGAATGTTGAAATTCTTTTTCAATATCAACAGCGTCGATGAGGGAACCGGCCCGCATGTGTTTGTGCGGGGCAGCCATCGCCGCCGCAGCCTGAAGCATCAGTACACGCTTCTGGTGGGTCATCCTGCCGAAGAAGTCCTGGGCTATTACGGCAAAGACAGCGCTGTCACACTCACAGGGCCTGCGGGGTCAGGCTTTGTAGAAGACCCCTTTGGCTTCCATATGGGCACTGTGCCAACCACAACCCCTCGCCTGATGATGGAGGTTGGCTTTGGCGTCTCAAAACCATCCAAACGCCGTTTTCATGGTGAGCCAATCCTTCGCTAAAGCATCGGCCGAAAAGCGGAAACCGGTTTTTCCGAAAAGACAACCGAAAACAGAGGAATCTCTGAAACCGCGCTCCCTTCCCTTCTGGGGAGGGCGTTTCTTTTTGTCATGTATCATGAAAACGGCAATCATTCGGCCTGACACGGCCAGTCTGGCGAAGGCACCAAACCGGCTGGCAGCCGCGTCTTGCTGTCTCCGCAGGCCAGATCGACCTGATCCTGCTTCAAACCCTTGGCCGTTGACAGATCGACCCCTTCAATGCGTGTGCGAAACATGAAGGCCTCATCAAAATCGACCGTGCCGTCAAGACGCGCATTATTCAAATTGACCCGCGACATGTTGGCCAGCTTGAATTTACTCCCGGTCAGGATGGCTTTTTCAAAATTCACCCGGCCCAGTTCAGCCTTGGTAAAATCAGCACCGGCCAGATTGGCCCCTCTCAGGCTGACGCGCTGCATTTCAGCAGACACGAAGGTGGCATCCACCGCAGACATATGGGACATCTCGCTGCGATAGGCTTCGATACGATCAAACCTTGCCCCGTCCGCCTTTGAGCCTGCAAGCAAAGTGCGAATCAAGGTTGCTTTTTCCAGATCAGCAGATTGCAGATTGGCATTGCTCAAATCCGTGAAACTCAAATCCGCATCGTAGAGATTGGAATTTTGCAAATTGCTGCCCCCGAGCATCAGTTGGCGCTTATAGCAGCCGGACCAATCCACCTTGCTGTCTGGACTGCTACGGCAATCGCCGGCATGGGCCAGCACAACAGACAGAGGCGACAATGCCACCAGGAGCATCAGGACAAGTGCCCGACGGCTGGCTGTTTTCATCCGCTGCAACAATCGGCATATCATTCTCAAAACCAACCCCTCCTGCGCGTGCATCATGCGCACCGCGCTGTATCTGGACCCCTGCAATGAACACAACCTCTCGCTTTGTCTTTGCAAAGAAACTCTATACATTCTTAGAGTTTTGCTTACCCCATCCTTGCGTCACCGTATATAAACCGCTGATGAAATTTGCGGCTCGAGTTTTGCTGCACCCCGTCAAAGCCAAAGCCTACATCATCATCATTGGCAAACCCAGACGTGGCCGCAAAAATGTGATAGCATGTGATCATGCTTCATCCTCGCCGAATTATGGACTGTAAGAGGCTCGATAAAAGCGCATCTATTGCACTGACGCATTCACTTCGTTCATGGTTTCGCTCTTTCTTTTTCGCATGTACGTTATCGTTTTATTGAGGACAATAAAACGCGACATGCTGTAGGTTTTTGTTTATGCATCGATTTTTCCAGACTCAGATGAATCTTTCGTTTGGATCGATGCACGATGATCGCCGCCTTTTACAGCAAAGCAATTGTCAAGCTTTTCGCAGTGCAGTAAGCCTGTTGCGTGAACCACAGTGACCTGACCATTCTTGTGATTGATGAAAACACCATCCGCGCCTCGATTATCGAGGAAGGCTTGCGGGAGGCAGGGCATCTGCACGTCACCGTCATCCATGAGGTTCAGGGCATTGCCCGCAGTATCGAGACGCTCGCCCCGGATGTGATCATTATCGATCTGGAAAATCCGAACCGTGACATGCTGGAACATCTGTTTCAGTTGACCCGCAGCGTCAGCCGTCCAATTGCCATGTTTGTCGATCGGGCCGATACGGAATCCATTGCCGCTGCCGTGGATGCAGGCGTGTCTGCCTATATTGTCGATGGCCTCAAAAAAGAACGGGTAAAGCCCATTCTGGATATGGCCGTTATTCGCTTTCGCGCCTTTGATCGGCTGCAACGTGAGCTGAATGACGCCAGGACGGCTCTGGGCGAGCGTAAGGTGATTGAGCGCGCCAAAGGCATTCTGATGAAAATGCGCGGCCTTTCCGAAGAAGAGGCCTTTGCCCTTTTGCGTCAAAGCGCCATGAATGAAAAAAAGAAAATGGCAGAGATCGCGCAAAGCGTGGTCACAGCCGCCAGCCTTTTGATGTGAGGGAACCTGACCATGACCGAGGCGACCACGCAGCAGAATGCAATAGGAACACCCTCGATCGGGCGAAGCGAAATCCGGCATTTGCGGGCCGGTTTCATTCCCCTTGTTGACGCATCTCTGCTGGTTGCCGCCGTCGAATTTGGCTTTGCAGCACAGCAGGGGCTGGCGCTTGATCTGGTCAAGGATGTGTCCTGGGCCAATGTGCGCGACCGTCTGGCGTTTCAGCAATTTGACATCGCCCATATGCTGTCACCCATGCCCGTGGCTTCCATGCTGGGGCTCGGGTCCAATCCATCGCCGACCATCACCGCCTTTTCGCTGGGTCAGGGTGGCAATGCCATTACGCTGTCGACGCGGCTGTTTCAGCGCATGATCGACACCGGCCTTATCACCGAAATGTCAAATGCGCTGGACAATGCCAGAGCGCTGGCAAGGGTGCTTTCGCAGATGCAACAGGCAGGCGAACCATCGCCAACCCTTGGCGTGACCTATCCTTTTTCCTCTCATAATTACGAGTTCCGCTATTGGCTGGCGGCTGGCGGCATTGATCCAGATAGGGATGTCAAGCTGGTGGTCGTGCCACCGCCACTGACCTCAGACGCGCTGGGTGCTGGAGCCATTGACGGATTTTGCGTTGGCGCACCATGGAATATGGTGGCATCCAAGCGCGGCACCGGCCGTATTGTTGCAACAAAACAGGATATATGGCCTTCGGCACCGGAAAAAGTGCTGGGAATGCGGCCAGATTGGGCGCAAGACAATCAGGACACCGTTGCCCGATTGATTGTTGCACTGGATCAGACCGCCGCGTGGTGCGATCAGCCTGAAAACCATGCCACGCTGGCAGAAGCGCTTTCACAAGATCGTTACATCGGCGCATCCAATGAAATTATCCGCCATGTTTTGGCTGGCGAATTCAATGTCGACGCCAAAGGCAACCGCCGTATTGTTGATCATTATTTCCGTTTTCATGCCCATCAGGCCAATTATCCACGCCCCAGTCAGGCTTTGTGGATTTACAGCCAGATGATCCGCTGGGGGCAGGTACGCTACAGCGAAGAGGGCGCGAAACAGGCAGCGACCGCCTATCGTCCTGATATTTATCGTCATGCCCTTGGCCTGTCCGAAGACCTCGCTCTTGATGATTTTCGCATCGAAGGCAGCCAGAGCGATGACAAATTCATTGATGGCTTTGTGTTTGATTCCGCGCAACTGGATGCCTACGCCACGGCATTCCCTGTCCATGCCGGTGGTGCGACAGCATCAACGGGTACCGATCTATAATCATTTTGCGGCCTGTTTTTGTGCATCATTATAGGCGTTGCATCAAATATATGCACCATGTGAGTGCAGTCGGCACATGTCCCGAGCGCTAAAAATTCAATAAAACCAAACAAAAACATAATATTACAAAAAAATCAAAAAACTGGCACGCATATTGCTTGTATAAAAATGTTCGGTCAACGGCGACTGAAACACAATGAGCGCTTGAGCGCTTTCCATGAGACATCGACGTCGCAAGGTATTCTGACCGGACCCCTCCCGTCCGTTGGAAAGCTTTGCGGCGTTTTTTTGTTTTGATTTTTCGCCACTCAAAAAGGGGAACCAGCACATGGTGCGGACCAATGCCAGCACAAGGCAAAAGACGAAAAATATGGTTCAGTGTCTCTCAGCGCTGACAGTCATGCTGCTGGGGTGCAGCGCCGCATCAGTTGATGCGAAGATGCTGAACGTCGAAAAAGACGAACTGAAATTCGGCTTCATCAAGCTCACCGATATGGCCCCGCTGGCGATTGCCAAGGAAAAGGGCTTTTTTGAAGATGAGGGGCTTTTTGTCACCCTTGAACCGCAGGCCAATTGGAAAGTGCTGCTGGATCGGGTGATCACCGGCGAGCTGGATGGCGCGCACATGCTGGCAGGACAGCCGCTGGCCGCCACCATTGGCTATGGCACCAAGGCCCATATTGTCACCCCTTTTTCTATGGATCTGAACGGCAATGGCATCACCATGTCCAACAAGGTCTGGGAAGCGATGAAGGCCAATGTGGCGCTGGGAAGCGATGGCAAGCCGCAGCACCCCATCAAGGCTGATGCCCTGAAGCCGGTGATTGATGCCATGAAGGCCGATGGCAAAGCCTTCAAAATGGGCATGGTGTTCCCGGTCTCCACCCATAATTATGAATTGCGTTACTGGCTGGCCTCTGGCGGTATCAATCCGGGCTATTACAGCGCCTCCGACACCTCCGGCCAGATCAAGGCCGATGCCCAGCTTTCCGTCACTCCACCACCGCAAATGCCAGCCACGCTGGAAGCGGGCACCATCGATGGCTATTGCGTTGGTGAGCCTTGGAATCAGGCCGCCGTGTTCAAGGGCATTGGCGTGCCAGTAATTTCCAGCAGTGAAATCTGGAAAAACAAGCCGGAAAAAGTCTTTGGCCTCACCGACGAGTTTGTGAAGAAATATCCCAACACCACGCTGGCTTTGACCAAGGCGCTGATCCGTGCCGCCGAATGGCTGGATGAAAACAACAATGCCAACCGCGCAGAAGCGGTAAAAATTCTCTCCAAGCCGGAATATGTGGGTGCCGATGCGGCGGTGATTGCCAATTCCATGACCGGCACGTTTGAATATGAAAAGGGCGACAAGCGCCCGGTGCCGGATTTCAACGTGTTCTTTCGCTACAACGCGACCTATCCGTTTTACTCGGATGCCGTCTGGTATCTCACGCAGATGCGCCGCTGGGGTCAAATTGCCGATCAAAAGCCGGATACCTGGTATGATGAAACGGCAAAATCGGTTTACCGCCCAGATATTTACATGAAGGCCGCCGAAATGCTGGTGGCTGATGGAGAAGCCAAAAAGGAAGATTTTCCCTTTGGCACCGATGGCTACAAGGCACCCACTTCCGATTTCATCGATGGCATCTCCTATGACGGCAAAAAGCCAAACGCCTACATCGATAGCCTGAAGATCGGTCTCAAGGATGGCCAGAAAATCGATGGCACCGTCATTGTTGGCAATTGAGTGCGCCTGCTGCCCGCAAGTAGGGCGGGCAGCATCCAACTTCTTTGTTCGAGATTAGGTTTGCGAAGGACCGGACCCATGACCAACGCGGCAGACACATTCAATGTTGGCGACAATCAAAAAGCCAGACGCAAGGAAAAATACCTTCAGCGCATCAACAGTGCGGCCCGCTGGCTGGATGCACTCGGTTTGGTTTGGCTCACGCCGATTCTGAAAATCACCGCTGGCGAAAATATCCCTGAGCAGTTGCATGAACTGAAGCGGGTGCTGATCATTCCACTGGTTGGGATTCTCAGCTTTCTGGTGCTGTGGGGTGTTTTGGCCCCTAAGGTTCACACATCGCTGGGTGCCATTCCCGGCCCGTTTGAAGTGGCAGCACAGGCCGAAGTGTTGTGGGCCGATTATCGGGCAGAGCGCGCCAAAGCCGCAGAATTTTATGAGCGGCAGGACAAGCGCAACGCCAAGCTGGTTGCTGATGGGCAAGCCGATATGGTGAAAAACCGCAGCTACACCGGCAGCCCCACTTATATCGACCAGATCGGCACCTCCTTGCTCACGGTCGGCCTCGGCTTTCTGATCGGCACCGTCATTGCCGTGCCACTGGGCATTGCGTCGGGCCTGTCCAAAAGCTTTAACGGCGCGATCAATCCGCTGATCCAGATTTTCAAACCCGTTTCGCCCTTAGCATGGCTACCAATTGTCACCATGGTGGTCTCGGCCCTCTATGTTGATCCGCTGGAATATCTGCCCAAATCCATGGTGGTGTCTGCCGTCACGGTGACGCTCTGTTCGCTGTGGCCAACGCTGATCAACACCGCTTTGGGTGTCGCTTCGATTGATAAAGACCTCGTCAATGTTGGCAAGGTGTTGCAGCTTTCCACCGGCACAACCATTCGCAAGCTGGTGCTGCCATCGGCCCTGCCGCTGATTTTCACGGGTATGCGCCTGTCGCTGGGCGTGGGCTGGATGGTGCTGATTGCCGCCGAAATGCTGGCGCAGAACCCCGGCCTTGGCAAATTTGTCTGGGATGAATTCCAGAATGGCTCTTCCGCATCGCTTGCCCGCATTCTGGTGGCAGTTCTCACCATTGGCATCATCGGCTTTATGCTCGATCGCATCATGTATGCGCTGCAATCGGCCTTTACCTTCACCACCAATCGCTGAGGCAGGATGATGAGCATTCTTGAACTCAATGATGTCTGCAAAAGTTTTGGCAACGGCAAAAGCCGCAATGATGTGTTGCAACACGTCAACCTCACGGTGGAGCAAGGCGAATTTATTGCCATTGTCGGCTTTTCCGGCTCGGGCAAATCCACGCTGATCTCGCTGTTATCGGGGCTTGCCCGTCCCGATCAAGGGTCGGTGCGTTTTAAGGGGCAGGAAATCACCAAACCCGATCCGGCCCTTGGCGTGGTGTTTCAAAACTACTCGCTGATGCCTTGGCTGTCGGTGCGGGCCAATGTGGCGCTGGCGGTGGACAGCATTCACAAGGGCAAGTCAGCGCAGGAGCGCGCAGACATTGTCGAACACTATATTTCCATGGTTGGCCTTTCCCATGCTGTGGATCGCAAACCAGCCGAGCTGTCTGGCGGCATGCGCCAGCGTGTGTCTGTGGCACGGGCGCTGGCCATGCAGCCGGAGGTTCTGCTGCTGGATGAGCCTTTGTCGGCGCTGGATGCGCTGACCCGCGCCAAATTGCAGGATGAATTCGCCGCGATTTGCGAGCAGGAAAAGAAAACCATCGTGCTCATCACCAATGATGTGGACGAGGCAATTTTGCTGGCAGATCGGATCATTCCACTCACACCGGGCCCAAATGCCACCTTGGGCAAGAGCTTTGAGGTCAAACTCGCCCGCCCACGCGACCGGGCCGAGATGAACTCCGATGACGCTTTCATCAAGCTCCGGGCCGATGTGACCGAATATCTGATTGATCTGGGCGCTGCCCGCAACAGCGATACCGATCCCGGCATCGTGCTGCCCAATGTTGTGCCCATCACCCGCAAACCGCAGACCGAGAAGCTGCCGGAGGCCTATACCCGCAAGGCGCAATCGGCGATCAGCAAGGGTTATGTCGAGTTTTTCGAAGTCAAAAAGACCTACCCCACCCCGAAAGGCCCGCTCACCGTTGTGGACGGCTTTGACCTGAAAATGAAGCAGGGCGAGTTTATCTCGATCATCGGTCATTCCGGTTGTGGCAAATCCACGGTTTTGTCGATGGCGGCGGGTCTGAACCCGATTTCCTCAGGCGGTATTATTCTTGATGGCCGCGAAATCACCAATGCCGGTCCCGACCGCGCCGTTGTGTTTCAGGCTCCCTCCTTGATGCCGTGGCTGACGGCGCGTGAAAATGTGGCGCTGGGGGTGGATAAGGTCTACCCCGATGCCACGCCTTCGGAACGCAAGGATATTGTTGAATATTACCTGCACCGCGTTGGCTTGGGCGATGCCATGCACCGGCTTGCCAATGATCTCTCCAACGGCATGAAACAGCGGGTGGGCATTGCGCGTGCCTTTGCGCTGTCGCCCAAATTGCTGCTGCTGGATGAACCGTTTGGCATGTTGGACAGCCTGACCCGTTGGGAATTGCAGGAAGTGTTGATGGATGTGTGGAAACGCACGCAAGTCACGGCCATCTGTGTCACCCACGATGTTGACGAAGCCATCCTACTGGCCGACCGCGTGGTGATGATGTCCAACGGCCCCAACGCCAAAATTGGCAATATCATGGAGGTGGATCTACCGCGTCCGCGCACGCGTAAAAACCTGCTGTCTCACCCCGATTATTACGCCTATCGCGAGGAATTGCTGGAATTTCTCGAAGCTTATGAAGGCGGTGCCAACCCCAGCGCTGAACAGCTCTCATCCATTCAAGAAAAGCGTGCCGTGCGCATCGAGCGGCAAAAATCATCCCGCATTGCGGCCGCGGAATAGGAGTATCCCATGAGCGAAAAACTCGTCATTATCGGCAATGGCATGGCCCCGGGGCGTATGCTGGAAGAATTGTTTGAAAAGGCCCCCGGCCTATACGATGTCACCATTTTTAACGCTGAACCCCGCGTCAATTATGACCGCATCATGCTCTCGCCTGTGTTGTCGGGTGAAAAAGCCTATGACGACATCATCATCCATGACGATGCCTGGTATGCTGCCCACAATGTGACGCTGCACAAGGGCGCAAAAGTCACCGAAATTGACCGCCATACCAAAACTGTCACCTCCGCCAACGGCATCACGGTGGCTTACGACAAGCTGGTGATTGCCACAGGCTCGCTTCCCTTCATCATTCCGGTTCCCGGCCATCAATTGCCCGGCGTTCTGGCCTATCGTGATCTTGATGATGTCGAGAAAATGCTGGAGATTGCCAAAGCATTTTCCAGTCAGGTGGAATCACCTGACGCAGGACAAATGCGGCAGGAAAAAAGTGGTAAGGGCCGGGCCATTGTCATCGGTGCCGGGCTTTTGGGGCTTGAGGCCGCCTATGGCCTGAAGCGTCAGGGCATGGACGTCACCGTTATTCACCTGATGCCGACCATTATGGAACGGCAACTGGACCCTGCCGCAGCTTACCTTTTGGAAAAGGCGCTGAACGAGCGTGGCATTGAGATCATCACCAAAGCCAACACCAAGCAAATTCTTGGCACCGATAAGGTGGAAGGCATTGAGCTGGAAGATGGCCGCACCATAGAGGGTGACATGGTGGTGATGGCGGTGGGCATTCGCCCCGCCGCAGCCTTGGCCAAGGATGCAGGCATTGCCGTCAATCGCGGCATTGTGGTGGACGATGGTATGCAGACCTCGGATGCTTCGGTGTTTGCGCTTGGCGAATGCGCCGAGCATCGCGGCCAGTGTTATGGGCTTGTCGCACCGCTCTATGAAAGTGCGCGGGTGCTGGCGGATCGGTTGACAGGTGGCGTTGCCGAATATCACGGCTCGGTGGTCAACACCAAGCTGAAGGTCACAGGCATCAATCTGTTTTCAGCCGGTGATTTTGCCGAAGGTCCAGACCGGGAAGAAATCGTTTTGCGCGATGCCTCATCGGGCATCTACAAGCGTTTGATTCTGAAAGAAAACAAGATCATCGGCGCGGTACTTTACGGCGAAACCGGAGACGGATCGTGGTTTTTCGACCTGATGAAACGTGGCACTGATATTTCGCAAATGCGCGATACGCTTATTTTCGGCCAGTCCTATCAGGGAGGCACCCCGCTGGACCCTATGGCGGCCGTTGCAGCCTTGCCAGATGATGCGGAAATCTGCGGCTGTAACGGCGTTTGCAAAAGCAAAATCGTCACCACCATCACCTCCAAGGGTCTGACCTCGCTGGATGAAGTCCGCGCCCACACCAAGGCGTCGGCCTCTTGCGGCTCCTGCACGGGTCTGGTCGAGCAGCTCATGGCGCTCACCTTGGGCGATGCCTATAACCCGTCAGCCGTCACCCCCATGTGTGCCTGCACCGAGCTGGGCCATGATGATGTGCGCCGTCTGATCAAGGCCAAGTCCCTAAAAACCATCCCCGCCGTGATGCAGGAACTGGAATGGAAAACCTCCTGCGGCTGCGCCAAATGCCGCCCGGCGCTCAACTATTACCTCGTCTGCGACTGGCCGGATGACTATGCCGATGATTACCAATCGCGCTTCATCAATGAGCGGGTTCACGCCAACATCCAAAAGGATGGCACCTATTCTGTCGTACCCCGCATGTGGGGCGGCATGACCTCCTCAAAAGAACTGCGCGCCATTGCCGATGTGGTCGATAAGTTCAACATTCCGGCAGTGAAATGCACCGGCGGCCAGCGCATTGATATGCTCGGCATCAAAAAAGAAGACCTGCCAGCCGTCTGGGCTGATCTTGGCAAAGCAGGGTTTGTCTCCGGTCAGGCTTACGCCAAGGGGCTTCGCACCGTTAAAACCTGTGTTGGCTCCGACTGGTGCCGGTTTGGCACGCAAGATTCCACCGGGCTTGGCATTCGCCTTGAAAAATTCATGTGGGGGTCTTGGACACCCGCCAAGCTGAAACTGGCCGTCTCCGGCTGTCCGCGCAATTGCGCCGAAGCCACCTGCAAGGACATTGGCGTGATCTGCGTCGATTCCGGCTTTGAAATCCATTTTGCCGGGGCGGCTGGCCTCGACATCAAGGGCACCGACTTGCTCGGCCTGGTTAAAACCGAGGATGAAGCGCTGGAGCATATTGTGGCGCTGACCCAGATGTACCGCGAACAGGGCCGCTATCTGGAGCGTATTTACAAATGGGCCAAACGCATTGGCCACGACGAAATCCGTCGCCAGATCATGGAGGATGCCGACAAGCGCAAAGCCTATTTCGACCGCTTCGTGTTTTCGCAACAATTTGCGCAAGTCGACCCATGGTCAGAGCGTGTCTCGGGCAAGGACAAGCACGAGTTCCACCCCATGGCCATCATGCGCAAGGAGGCAGCAGAATGAACCAGATAGCCAAAAACTGGGTGGCGATTGGCTCCCTGCACGACATTCCCCGTCAGGGCGCGCGCTGCGTTAAAAATGGCGACACGACCATTGCAGTGTTTCGCACCCATGATGACCGGGTGTTTGCCATGGAAGACAAATGCCCCCACAAAAACGGACCCTTGAGCCAGGGCATCATCCACGACAATTGCGTCACCTGCCCGCTGCACAATTGGGTGATCAATCTGGAAACCGGATTGGCGCAAGGGGCTGATGAGGGGGCAACTGCCACCTTCCCCGTCAAGCTGGAAGGCGAGATGATTTATCTCTCGCTGTCGTTTTAAGCAAACCACCCACCAGAAAAGGCAGACCTTTTCAGGAGACACACCATGCCCCACGCCATTACCTCCGCAGCCAAAGAGACCAAAACAACCTGCCCCTATTGCGGGGTTGGTTGCGGGGTGATCGCGTGGGTGGAGGACAACGGCAAGGTCAGCATCAAGGGTGATCCGGATCATCCCGCCAATTTCGGCAGGCTGTGTTCCAAGGGGTCTGCCCTTGGTGAAACGCTCGATCTCGATGGCCGCGCGCTTTTTCCTGAAATCCAAGGCAAGCGGGCAAGCTGGGATGAAGCGCTGGATCTGGTGGCAATGCGTTTTCAACAGACCATTGCAGAACACGGGCCGGATTCGGTTGCTTTTTACGTCTCAGGTCAATTGCTGACGGAAGACTATTACCTCGCCAACAAGCTGATGAAGGGCTTTATTGGCTCCGCCAATATCGACACCAATTCGCGCCTGTGCATGGCCTCATCGGTGGCCGGTCATCGCCGCGCTTTTGGCTCCGACACCGTGCCGGGATGCTATGAAGATCTCGAACTGGCAGACCTGATTGTGCTGGTTGGCTCCAACATGGGCTGGTGCCATCCGGTGCTGTATCAGCGGATCGCAGCGGAAAAAGCCCGCAGGCCATCCATGAAAGTGGTGGTGATTGATCCGCGTCGCACCGCCACCTCCGACATTGCCGATCTGCACCTGTCGATCAAACCCGATGGCGATGTGGCGCTGTTCAATGGACTGCTGGCGCATCTGATTGAAACAGGTGCGATTGATCAAACCTATATTGCCGCCCACACAAATGGCTTTGCCGATGTGTTTGCGCACGTCATGGGCCAGTCGCTGGCCGATCTGATGATGGAAACCGGCCTGCCTGCCATGCAGTTGCGTCAGTTTTTCAAACTGTTTGCCGCCAGTGAAAAAGTCGTGACCTGCTACAGCCAAGGCGTCAATCAATCGTCTATCGGCACCGACAAAGTCAATGCCATCATCAATTGCCACCTTGCCACGGGCCGCATTGGTCGCCCCGGCATGGGGCCTTTTTCGCTGACCGGCCAACCCAACGCCATGGGCGGACGCGAGGTCGGCGGGCTTGCCAATATGCTGGCCGCCCATATGGAAATTGAAAACGAAAAGCACCGCGACATGGTGCAACGGTTCTGGGCATCCCCCACCATCGCCAGCAAGCCCGGCCTGAAAGCAGTAGACATGTTCAAGGCGGTGGCCGATGGGCGGATCAAGGCGCTGTGGATCATGTCCACCAACCCGGTTGTATCCATGCCTGATGCCGATGCTGTTAAAGCGGCGATAGAGGCCTGTCCGTTTGTGGTGGTCTCCGATATGCAGGCCGACACCGACACCGCACGCCTTGCCCATGTGTTGCTGCCAGCCAGCGGCTGGGGTGAAAAAGCTGGCACTGTGACAAATTCCGAGCGACGGATTTCGCGCCAGCGCCCGTTTATGGCCGCCCCCGGCGAGGCCCGTCCCGACTGGTGGCACTTAGCACAGGTGGCGCAGCGGATGGGCTATCACGATGCATTTGCCTATTCAGGCCCTTCAGAGATTTTTGCTGAACATGCAGCCCTTTCCGGCCTTGAGAACAGTGGCAAGCGGGACTTCGACATCAGCGCTTATGGCACGCTGGATACTCAAGACTATGAAGGGCTCACACCGTTTCAATGGCCGCGGCCATCGGGCACAGCCGCACAGGACACACGGTTTTTCGCAGACGGACAATTCTACCACGCCGATGGCAAAGCGCGGTTTGTATCCACAGTCTCCATGCGCCCAGAGCGATTGCACAGCCCCTTCCCGCTCACCCTCAACACGGGCCGGGTGCGCGACCATTGGCACACCATGACCCGTACCGGCAAAAGCGCGCGGCTATCGGCCCATCTGGCCGAACCTTTTGTGGAAATTCACCCGCTGGATGCCAATGACCTCGGCATCAACGATGCAGCTCTGGTGGAGATCAGCAGCGAAACCGGCGCACGCGTGATTGTGCGGGCCTTGTTGAGCGAGCGGCAAAGCCGCGGAGCCATTTTTGTGCCCATGCATTGGACTGCAGAGACCGCATCGCTTGCTCGCATTGATGCTTTGGTGCCGTCCGTCACCGACCCGGTCTCCGGCCAGCCCGCGTTAAAGCATGTCGCTGTTGCTGCCAGACCCTTTCTGGCGAAGGCTTACGGCTTTGCCGTTTCTAGCTCCAAACCCCAAGCGCGGGATGCCACCTACTGGGCCTTGGCAAGGGCTGACCACGGCTGGCGCATCGAGCTGGGTTTTGACGTCACGCAAGATTGGGAAACATGGGCGAGACAGGCCCTTGCTATACCAGCGGCTGCCGAACTGGTTGGCTATCAGGATAACTCGAATGGCGATGTACGGCTGGCCTTTTTTGAAGGTGAAATGCTCTGTGCCGCCCTGTTTATCTCGGCCAAGCCTGTCAGCGTGTCACGCAACTGGGCAACATCTCAACTTTCGCGCCACTTTACCGATCGCCGCAGTCGGCTGTCCTTGATTGCCGGAAGGCCCGGCACGGATCAGCTCGATCCCGGCGCAATTGTCTGCGCCTGCTTTTCGGTGGGTGCCAATCAGATTTCCGCTGCGGTCAAACAGGGCTGCTCAACCGTGGAAGCCGTGGGTGCAGCACTTTCGGCAGGCACCAATTGCGGTTCGTGCCGCGCAGAAATCCGCAAAATTATTGCGTCATCAGACCTGATTGCAGCGGAGTAAAATCAAGAGAAAAAAGGCTCTTAAAACGAAAAACCTGCCGCGGGAGGAGGTGCGGCAGGTTTTCCGAAAAGAACCGAACGACAGCTGGGAGGAGGAGTGCTGCCGTTCCAACGGGCCGTTCTGGGAGGAGGAGTGAACTGGCCCGAAACCCGAAGCTCTGCGGGAGGAGGATGCATCGCTTCGTTGAAATGAGTTATACAGCATTCCCGCCCATTTAACAGGCAGTTTTTCGCACACCAGCCATGCGCTATGCGCGTAGCGAATGGCGCTTTCCCTGACAAACTCTCTATCAATGCCCTGCAGATGCTGCCACTGCATTCTCATCGGTATGGGTGGCAAAGCGGTCGATCATATGGCTGGTGGCTTCGCTCACCCCATTGACCTGCACCACAGCGCCTTTGGCGCGGAATTTCAGCACCACTTTGTCCAGCGCCCCAATGGAGGTAATATCCCAGAAATGCGCACGGGTGACATCAATGGTGATGGATTTCACCTCATCATCGAAATCAAAGGCGGCAATAAATGCCTCGCTGGAGGCAAAGAAAATCTGTCCATCAACCCGATAAAGCCTTGAGCCATCCGGGTGATCCTCGGCTTTGACATGCACCATCCGCGCAACCTTGCCCGCAAAGAACACGCCAGACAGCAACACGCCCACCAGTACGCCCTTGGACAGATCATGGGTTGCCACCACTGTCGCCACGGTTGCCAGCATCACCAACGAGGATGATGGCGGATTCTTGCGCAGATCAAGAATGGACCGCCATGAGAAGGTGCCAATCGACACCATGATCATGATGGCCACCAGCGCTGCCATGGGCACCACGCGCAGAATATCATCCAGAACCAGCAACAGAACCAGAAGAAACGCACCCGCAACAAAGGTGGACAACCGCCCGCGCCCACCGGAACTGACATTGATCACCGACTGGCCAATCATGGCGCAACCGGCCATGCCACCAAACAGGCCGGACGCGATATTGCTGACACCCTGCCCGATGCATTCCTGGCTTTTGTTGCTCTGGGTATCCGTCATGTCATCGACAATCTGGGCGGTCAGCAGCGATTCCAGCAGGCCAACGGCGGCAAGCGCAATGGAATAGGGAAAGATGATCTGCAAGGTTTCAAAATTCAGCGGCACCTGCGGCCATGCGAAGATTGGCAGGCTGGAGGGCAACTCGCCCAGATCGCTGACGCTGCGCACATCAAAGCCAAACCACCATGTGGCTGCCGTCAACAGGGCAATGGCCACCAGCGGCGATGGTATTGTCTTGGTGATGCGGGGAAACAGATAGATAATCGCCAGTGCAATGGCGATCATGATGTATGTGGAATTGGGACGCCCCACCAGTTCGGGCAATTGCGCCATAAAAATCAGAATCGCCAGCGAATTGACAAAGCCGGTCATGACGGATCGGGAGACGAAACGCATCAACCGCCCAAGCCTGAGAAAGCCTGCAAGGATTTGGAATGCGCCCATCAACAGCGTGGCCGCGAACAGATATTGAATGCCGTGATCGCGCACCAGCCCACCAATCAGCACGGCAGTTGCGGCAGTGGCCGCCGAAATCATGCCCGGACGCCCACCACACAAGGCAGAGACGCAGGCAATGATCACCGAGGCAAACAGGCCGATTTTGGGATCAACTCCAGCAATCACCGAAAAGCCGATGGCTTCCGGGATAAGAGCGAGAGCAACGACAATGCCCGCAAGCACATCGCCACGGATATTGGAAAACCAGTCACGCTGGTATTTTTTTACAATGTTCATGATTTTTTCGCAAATTTTCAGCGCTGACCGCAAAGCGGTCCAACATATTGATCAATGTTGTGCGTTGTCTGGCGGATCGGCGGCCAGAATAGCCACCCGGAATTTCACCGGGTCCGGGGTGATGTCCCTGTTTATATGCCGTGCGATGAAAAAATCAAGAGCCTGTGAACGGATCGAGCCGCGCCATCAAAATGACGCGACTTTGCCTCTTGCCGATTTTTCCAGCCGGGCCGGATCGTAATCTGCCGGATCAACAATCGGCTCCTGCCCGGTAATCAGATCGGCAATCAAATGCCCTGCCCCCGGCCCGATGCCAAAACCATGACCACTAAAGCCTGCCGCCAGAATGAAACCCGGAAGCTGTGGCAATTCACCAATGGCGGGAACGCCATCCGGCGTGCTGTCAATATAGCCCGCCCAACTGGCCGCAATTTTCACCGATGAGAGTGATGGCAGCAATTCCACCGCCCTGCGATGGGTTTCAGCAATTAGAGCGGTATCGGGCCGTGGGTCCAGCACACGGCGGCGTTCCATAGGGGTTGGGCGGTCCAGCGCCCATTTGGCCAAGCTCTCGTGGCCGCTGCGCAAACCCTCGATGCCACCAAGCTTCAGGCTTTTCCAGCGGCGCTGAAACATTGGCAAAAATGCATTGCCAAACCGCAATTGCTGCAAAGTGGGATCAACACTGGCGCGCCCGCTGATGGCCAGCGTATAGCCACCATCGCCGCGCTGGGTCAGGGAAACGCGGGCCGTATGCAGAGCAGTGGGAAGGTCTTTGACGCCCGGCTCTACCGACAGGATGGACGAGCGAACACTGGCCTGCGGAAAGCGAATGCCCAATTGATGGCAGAAGGACGATGCCCACGCCCCACCGGACATGACCACAGTTTTGGTGCGAATGGTGCCTTTTTCTGTCACCACGGCGCTAACATGCCCGCCCTCGGTCTCCAAACCACGCGCGGCACATTGCTGCACCACTGTGCCGCCAAATTTCATCACACCACGGGCAATGGTCGGGGCTGCCTTTTGCGGATCCGCAATGCCGTCGGAGGGCGAAAACACTCCGCCGCGCCATGGCTTTTGTGTTGCACGCCCGCGCTCTGCCGCTTCTTTGGCGGACAGCATATGGGTGGTCACACCGACCGTTTTGGCAAAATCGCGCCATTTGGCCCAACCGGCAATTTCCGCTTCGTCATTGCTCAGATACAGCAGGCCAGATCTTTGAAAACCGACATCCTCGCCGATTTCTTCGGCAAAGCGATCCCACAGATCAAGGCTTTTGGTAGCCATCGGCAATTCACGCGCATCGCGGTTTTGCTGACGGCACCAGCCCCAGTTGCGGCTGGATTGCTCGGCACCGATGAAACCCTTTTCAAGCAAAACGACATCAACGCCGCGCTTTGCCAGATAATAGGCCGTGCAGGTGCCAACAATGCCACCACCAATCACCACAACATCGGCAGTAGATGGCAATGCGGCGCTGGTTTCAATCCGCAACAGGGGAACACGCATGCAAAAACTCCTTTGATCCAAACCGATTTTACCGATTTTCATCAGAGGAATGCGTTGCAATTGCCAAAGATTCAGCATTTCATTCTGTTTCAATGGATACAAAAATAACCGTTAGAAAGCTGAATTTTGATGGTTTTTCTGAAATTCTACACGCATAGCGTCCTTGCCGTTTAGAAAAATACGCATAATATGCCGTGAAGATATTTCCGGTTGCCGGACTGAAAAAGGAACGAGACCCCGTGAAGCTCGACCGGATCGACATCAAGATTCTCTACGAATTGCAAAAGAATGGCCGCATCACCAATGTGGAGCTGGCCGAACTGGTCAATCTTTCTCCCAGCCCCTGCCTGATGCGCGTGAAAAAATTGCAGGCCGAGGGCTATATCAGCGGCTATTCCGCCCAGATCAATGTCGGCAAACTGGGCCAGACGTTGACAGTCTTTACCGAAATCACCTTGAAAAATCACAGGCAGATTGATTTTGCCCGGTTTCTGGCCGCCGTGGAAAAGGTCGAACAGGTGATTGAATGTCACCTCGTCTCTGGCGGTTATGATTATATGCTGAAATTTGTCACAGCCGGGATTGGTGAATACCAGACCATTATGGAACGGCTGACCGATATGGACATTGGCATCGACAAATATTTCAGCTTCGTGGTGCTGAAATCACCCATCGTCAAATCGCATATGCCACTGACAAGCCTGTTTCCGATGTAATAAAAAGCGCGGGGCAAGCCAAAACCCACCCCGCTGCCTCACTCACTCAAGACCGCCAATGTGGAAGGTCTTCATTTCCAGATATTCTTCAATACCGATCTGTGCACCTTCGCGGCCAAGGCCAGACTGTTTGACGCCACCAAAGGGTGCCACTTCTGTGGAAATCGCGCCCGTATTGAGGCCGACCATGCCGGATTCCAACGCTTCGGCAACCCGCCATGAGCGTTTCAGACTCTCGGTGTAGAAATAGGCCGCCAGACCAAAGGGCGTGGCATTGGCAAGCTCAATGGCCTCTTCTTCAGTGTCAAACTTGAACAGGGGTGCCACAGGGCCAAAGGTTTCTTCGCTGGCCAGCAGCATCTCGGTTGTGGCCCCAGTCAAGACCACAGGTGCCGTATATTGCTTGCCCTCGGGCATGGCAGGCGTTCTGGTGGCAATTCTGGCACCCTTGGAGACAGCATCGTCAATATGCTGCTGAATCTTGGTAATGGCCGCTTCATTGATCATCGGGCCAATATGCACGCCTGCCTCAGTGCCAGCCCCAACCTTCATTGCATTGACACGGGCGGTCAGCTTTTCAGCAAAAGCATCATAGACACCAGCCTGCACCAGAATACGGTTGGCGCACACGCAGGTCTGGCCACCATTGCGGAATTTCGAGACAATCGCGCCCTCAACCGCCAGATCGAGATCGGCATCATCAAACACGATAAACGGCGCATTGCCGCCCAGTTCAAGGCTGAGCTTCTTGATGCTATCGGCAGAGCCACGCATCAACAGCGCACCAACGCGGGTTGAGCCGGTAAATGAGATTTTGCGCACGCTCTCGCTGGCCATCAGCTCATTGCCAATCTCCGTTGGCATGCCCGTGACAATGTTGATCACCCCTGCCGGAATACCGGCGCGCTCGGCCAAAACACCAAGAGCAAGAGCTGAATAGGGCGTAAAATCAGATGGCTTGATCACCACCGTACAGCCAGCCGCAAGAGCAGGTGCAACTTTCCGGGTAATCATCGCATTGGGAAAATTCCACGGCGTGATAATGCCGCAAACCCCAACCGGCTGTTTCAAAACAACAATACGCCGATCGGTGGTTGGAGATGGAATGGTGTGACCACCGATACGGCGCGCTTCTTCGGCAAACCATTTGACAAAGGATGCACCATAGCGGATTTCGCCACGTGCCTCTTCCAGCGGCTTGCCCTGTTCCAGGGTCAGAATCAGCGCCAGATCGTCCAGATGCTCGATCATCAACGCATACCATGCCTCCAGCAAGCTGGCGCGGTGGGCGTTGGTGGTCTTTTTCCATGTTTTGAAAGCGGTCTCGGCGGCCGCAATCGCAGCGGCGGCATCTGCCTTGCCCATATCCGGCACCGTGCCCAGCACCGCTTGCGTGGCCGGATCGATCACATCAATGACCTTGGAGGATGCTGCATCCTGCCATGTCCCGCCAATCAGACCCTGCTGGCGAAAAAGGGCGGCGTCTTTCAGATTTTGCATGTCACGTCCTTCAAATGTAAAATGGTCAGACTGCGCGTCAGCATCTGGTTTTGTTGTTTTCGTTTGTCTTCTCGGAAAAACCGGGTTCCACTTTTTCCTGACAAACTCTAATAGCCACGACTTCGATCAACAAGGCCAATTGGGTCCAGACCAGCCTGATGACGGCGAATATTGTCAATCACCGCCAGAGCTGCTGTTTCCGGCTGGGTCACGCTGGCAATATGCGGCGTGATGATCACGCGCGGATGCTGCCACAACGCATGATCAGACGGCAACGGCTCTGGATCGGTGACATCAAGCACAGCACTCGACAGCGCTCCGGCATCCAGCGCCGCCAGCAGCGCAGGCTGATCCAGCTGAGGACCGCGCCCGACATGCACCAGTGCGGCCCCCTTCGGCAGTGCGCAAAACACATCGGCATTGAGGAAACCGCGCGTTTCCTCGGTCAACGGCAGCAGGCAAATCAGAATATCGGTTTGCGGCAGGAGTGCCTGCAAGGCAGCGTCGCCGTAACAACACGCCACACCATCAATCTGCCGCGCGGACCGGCTCCAGCCCGAAAGTTGAAAGCCAAAAGGCTTCAACCGCTCCAGCACGGCCTGTCCCAACATGCCAAGCCCCAGCACCGTAATGCGCCTCTGGTGCGCCTGAAGCACAGGTCTCGACCTCCATTCGCCGCGCCGCTGCTGCTCGATATAACCGGGCAAATCGCGGTGCACCGACAGAACCGCCAGCGTCACATATTCCTGCATCATCCGCACAATGCCATCTTCCACCATCCGCACGATTTTCACATGCGCGGGCACAAGGCTTTCATCGAACTGATCAACACCAGCCCCAATGGAAAACAGGATCTCCAGGTTTTCGTAGGTGTCGAGATCGGCAGGCACGGTCCAGGTGATCAGATACCGCACCGATGCGCGATCGACAGCGGCAGAGGCCATCAAAAACGGCAGATCCGGCAGCTCCCGCGCAAAAGCTGACGCAAAAATGGCACCCCGCACCGGATCAGAATTAAACAGAAATGCCATGAGGGACCTTACAAACATCGCCGCCATGCCAAAAACTGGCCGACAACCGACTGGATTTAAATTGAAACATGATAGCACAATAGCGAGGGATTTATATTTTCACTGCCGTATCCGCGCCGGTTTTGGTCAATTCTGCTGACAAACGCTACCTTTTCGGCAAAATCTGTCGAAGCTACCGCGGTTAAATGATGTATCATCGACGGGATGCCGTTGAACACGTCTTCAGACCAACACGTTGCTACAAAAATTCATGGAATTTGCCGGGAGGCTCGATTTGGCGGTACAGACATCCATACAGGTCGAGTCCTTCGAATTCAGCCTCGCCGATATTCATACGGTCAGTGTTGACCATCTGCATAGCCTTTCTGTGGCTGTTGGCTGGCCCCATCGGGTGGAGGACTGGCAATTTCTGCTCACCCAAGGCACAGGCATTGCCGCGATTGACGCCATAGGGCGCGTGCTTGGCTCTGCCATGTGGTTTCCCATGGGTGAGGATTTTTCCACCATTGGCATGGTCATCACCTCACCACGTCTGCAAACCCAAGGCACCGGGCGGTGGCTGATGGATCACGCGCTGGAAAACGTGAAGGGCCGTCGGCTGGGGCTCAACTCCACCCGCGCCGCAAAACGGCTTTACCGCAGCATAGGCTTCACCCCGGAGGCCACTGTTTTTCAATGTCAGGGCGAGGCAAAGCTGTCAGAGCCATCAACAGTTTTGCCGCCAGGCACCCATGTTAGAGAGATGACGATACGCGATCTGCCCGACATGTTGGAACTGGACAAGGCCGCTTATGGCGCAGACCGCCATGCATGGCTTAACCAATTGTTTACCCTGTCCAAGGGCTTTGCCCTGATCCGCGAAAATAAAATAAGCGCCTACGCACTCAGCCGTCCCTTTGGTCGCGGACATGTGATTGGCCCGGTTGTTGCCCCCGATGATGAAGAGGCCATTGCCGTCATCCACCCCCATGTTGCGGCCCATCAGGGCCGGTTTCTGCGCATTGATACGCGCCAGAAAGACGGGGCTTTTGCCGATTTCATAAGGCAATCCGGCCTTGATCTGTTTGATACGGTCACCACCATGTCTTTGCATGGGCCATGGCTGACGCCAGACCATGAAAACAGCGGGGATGCGAAAATTTTCGGCCTCGCAAGCCAGGCATTGGGTTGACTATGAAGGCCAGACAATCGTAAAGCCGCACTCCCTTGGAAACGCTTCGTTAAGATCCATAGCTTAGCAGCGCCCACCCCGGCACAGTGTTGGTCGGGATATTCATGAGTTGCGAGTCACATGCCCCGATTGTCACCTTCCGCTCCGATATTTCATCGGAAAATAGAGAATTTTTGCGATGTGCGGCTAGCGCCGATACTGACCAAAACCGAATATGAAAACCTGCGCAGCTATATGCTGGATCTGGTTGTGCGTCAGGCTCTGCCACCTCTGCATGGCGGTCGCCCCAACTGGAAAGAAATCGGCTCCACCTGTCTTCTGACCGAAGAAGGCCTCAAAGCTGCGCGCCGCGAAGGCCGCCATGCGTTTGAAGCCATCATGCGCTGGGTAAACGCCGCCACCAAGGCAAAAGAAGCGCCAGCCCCCGCACCCGCGCCCGTGGTTGCCAAAAGCATCATCCGCCCCGTGGGTCTGCGCACCATCTCGGCCAACAGCAATCGCCGTGCGCCAGAGCCACAGGCATCACGGCAGCAAAAGCCGATGATGGCAGGTGCCAAGCCAGCACAGACCATTCTTGTGCAGAAAAAAGCTGCCAGCCGTTAATCGATGCCATGATAACCGGCCCCAGCAGGGCCGGTTATGCCCTTCATTACCGTGCAGGTTCAACAGCCCTCGCAAAGGCCGCCAGAACAGTTCGCTCCGACAGCATCAGATAGGCCTCCAGCGCTTGAGCCGCCTCACTGGGCTTTCCCTCGACAAGCAGTTTCAAGATGGCCGCATTCTGATCCACGTAAGGCGCATGGAGCAATTCCGGATTGTCCAGCAAGCCAAAACTCAGACGCAATTCCGCAGCAATGCGGGCATAAAACTCACTCAGGCGCGCACTATCGGCCAGCTCAACAATGGCTGCATGAAACAGCATATTGGCGCTGCCCATGCCAATCCAGTCCTGTGCTATCTGACACTGCTTGCCGGTCTGCACCGCCTGCTCCATCCGCGCCACTGCCGGATGATTGGGATAGGATTGCTCCAGCGCCTTGCATTCCACCAACCGTCGCACACGATAAATATCGATGATTGAAGCCATGCTGGGTGTTGCTACAAACACGCCCCGGTTTGGCTCGTGGCGCAACAAACCATCCTTGGTCAACAGGCGAAATGCTTCACGCAAGGAATTGCGCGACACGTCAAGCCGGGTGCTGAGCGCTTCTTCAGACAGCCGTTGGCCGGGCCGCAATTCCCCCTCGATCAGCTTGTTGCGAATCCGCTGGGCCAATCTCTCGGCCAATGTCAGGCTTAGTGTGTCTTGCGTCATGAAGCTCCCTTTTGCCCAAAATGTCGCGGCCATGTGACCTGCACCCTCTGGGCGAACTCATATCAGAGTGCAGGATAGTGACAAGCGATCCGGCTGGACAGCACGGAAAACGCCGAGATCTTCAGCAAACAATGCCCAAGAATAAGGCGATCAGCCGCGAAAATGAACAAAATAAGGCAACAATCTAGAATTATTGTTGAACAATATTGACCATTTTGTGAAACATGCCAGATTGCCTGTATGAATCATTCGCAGAGGGGCGAATGAAGAAGACTGCTCACCGGAGATCTTCCATGGAACAGAGCTCATCGCGCGCAAGCGGCCCACAGAAGGCTGCAAACGGCGGCATCATACACACAGCCAAATCACGCCGGGCCTCTTTGGTTGCGGCCATATTTCTGATGGCCACATCGGCCATTGGTCCGGGCTTCATCACCCAGACGGCCACATTTACCTCCAAAATGGGAGCCGCCTTTGCCTTTGGCATTCTGGCCTCCATCCTCATTGATTTTGTCGTACAGTTGAACATCTGGCGCATTGTCACCCTGACCCGTATGCGCGCCTCAGACATTGCCAATGCCGCCATTCCCGGCTCGGGCTATGTTCTGGCCGTTCTCGTCATTATCGGCGGGCTGTTTTTCAACATCGGCAATATTGGCGGCACCGGCCTTGGCCTGAACGCGCTGTTTGGCCTTGATGTCAAATGGGGCGGTGCCATCAGCGCGCTGATTTCCATCGGGATTTTCCTGTCAAAGCGTGCAGGTGTTGCCGTTGACCGTTTCATCGTCGGCGCAGGCATTATGATGATCGCGCTGACGGTTTATGTCGCCTACGTTTCGTCTCCACCGCTGGGCGAGGCCCTCCGTCAGACAATTATGCCTGACACGATCGATTTTGCCACCATCACCACCATTGTTGGCGGCACGGTTGGCGGCTACATCACCTATTCCGGTGCCCACCGCCTGCTGGACCGCGGCATGGTCGGGGTTGAAAACCTGCCTGCCGTCAATCGTGCCGCCCTCACCGGCATCGCGGCCACCGGCATCATGCGCTATGTGCTGTTTTTGGCTGTTCTGGGTGTGGTTGCCAGCGGCGTTGTGATTGACGTGTCTGGCAAGGGTGCCAATCCGGCAGCACAGGCCTTTCAGGCCGCAGCAGGTGATATTGGCCTGCGTCTGTTTGGTCTGATTTTCTGGGCAGCAGCCGTCACCAGTGTTATCGGTGCCGCCTATACGTCTGTGTCTTTCCTCACCATTTTCAAACAGGATATGAGCGAACGCGCCCGCAACCTGGCAACCGTGGCCTTCATTGCCTTTTCGCTGCTGTGCTTTGTGCTGATGACAACCACCCCTGCCGCCATGCTGGTGTTTGTCGGTGGCCTGAATGGCTTGATCCTGCCCATTGGCCTGAGCATTTTCATCTATGCCGGATGGGCACGCTCTGATCTGATGGGTGGCTATCATTATCCACGCTGGCTGTTGATTTTGGGCGCGCTGACCTGCGCATTGACATGGTATATGGCCGCCAATTCTGTTGGCCCTATCTTTGCGCTTT
This sequence comes from Gillisella vitis, assembly GCF_014204625.1. Taxonomy (GTDB): domain Bacteria; phylum Pseudomonadota; class Alphaproteobacteria; order Rhizobiales; family Rhizobiaceae; genus Allorhizobium; species Allorhizobium vitis_F. The sequence continues at coordinate 40,150 of NZ_JACHLU010000022.1, forward strand.
TGAGCAAATAAGGAGGAAATCCCATGGCATCGATTGATCTGAACAGCGACCTCGGCGAAAGTTTTGGCGCATGGAGCATGGGCGATGATAGCGCCATGCTGTCCATCGTCTCCAGCGCCAATATTGCCTGCGGTTTTCACGCAGGTGATCCGTCCGGTATTTTCAAAACTGTGAAGGCCGCCGCCGAGAACAATGTGTCCATCGGTGCCCATGTCTCCTATCCCGATCGCGTCGGCTTTGGCCGCCGCGATATGGACGTGACCTATGATGAATTGGTCGCCGATGTGATCTACCAGATCGGCGCGCTAAAGGGCATTGCGGCGGCGGCGGGAACTTTCGTGCGCTACGTAAAACCCCATGGCGCGCTCTATAACCGCATTGCCAATGACGCCAAGCAAGGCCAAGCCGTAATTGATGGCATCAAGGCCATTGACGGCTCGCTGGTGCTGATGGGCCTTGCCAATGCCCCCATTCTGGAACTGGCGCAAAAATCCGGCCTTTCCACCGTGGCAGAAGCCTTTGCCGATCGGGCCTATACGCCGCAAGGCCAGCTTGTGTCCCGCCGCGAGGCCGGGGCCGTGCTGCATGACGCGAATGAAATTGCCCGCCGCATGGTGCAGCTTGCCACCCAAGGCACGCTGCAAGCCATTGATGGCAGCGTGATCAAAATTGCGGCGCAATCCATCTGCGTCCACGGCGATAGCCCCGGCGCGGTGGCCATTGCCCGCGAGATTGCCGCACAGTTCAAGGCGAGTGGTATCGCTGTTGAACCCTTTGCAAAGGCCTGAATAGATGATTGCTCTGGACCATCTCCGCCACGTCAACGTGGAACCCGCCCGCCTTGCCCGCGAAAGCTATCGGGCAGGCAAGGTCGAGCCAACCTCCGGTATTGCGCCCGGCTTTACCCAGGCCAATATGATCGTTCTGCCGCGCGATTGGGCTTTTGATTTCCTGCTCTACGCCCAGCGCAACCCAAAGGCGTGCCCGGTGCTGGATGTGTCTGATCCCGGCTCACACAGCACGATTCTGGCAGCGGGTGCTGATCTTCGCACCGACATTCCGCTCTACCGCATCTGGCGCGATGGCAAGCTCGTGGAAGAAACGGCGGATGCCACAAAAGCATGGGCGGAACATCCCGATCTCGTCAGCTTTCTGATTGGCTGTAGTTTTACTTTTGAAACGCCAATGGTTGAGGCTGGCATTGAAATTCGCCACATGACGGATCAATGCAATGTGCCGATGTATCTCACCAACCAGCCCTGCCATCCCGCAGGCCGCTTGCATGGCAATATGGTGGTGTCGATGCGGCCCATTCCGGCCTCAAGAGTGGCTGACGCGGCGATGATTTCCGGGCGTTTTCCCTCGGTGCACGGCTCGCCCGTGCATGTCGGCGCGCCAGAGCTGATTGGCATTACCGATCTCTCCAAACCGGATTTTGGCGATGCGGTACGCATTGAACCCGGCGAAGTGCCGGTGTTCTGGGCCTGTGGTGTCACGCCACAAGCGGCGGTTATGGCTTCAGGTGTGCCTTTTGCCATCACCCATGCGCCGGGTCATATGTTCATCACGGATATTCCCGATTCCGCCTATCACGCTTGAGGTTTTCATGCGCTTTCTCCCTGTCAGCCTCACGAGTCTTCTGGTTGAGCTTGCCGATCTTGATGAAACATTGGCGCTGTTTGCCTCGCTGCAAGCCCATCCCGTGGCGGGCATTCAGGAGATGGTGCCAGCCGCCCGCACCTTGATGATCCGCTATCAAAGGGAACTCATCAGCGCGGAAGCCTTGGCAAGCGAGATCAGCACCCGCGATCTCTCCGCGAAGCTGAAGCCATCGGAGCATATGGTCGAGATCCCCGTGACTTACGACGGGGAAGATTTAGGCGATGTGGCAGAACTGACGGGCCTCAGCGTGGAAGAGGTCATTCGCCGTCATACGGAAAGCACCTTCACTGTTGCTTTTTGCGGCTTTGCCCCCGGCTTTGGCTATCTGGTGGGTGGTGATCCGGCTTTGCACGTGCCACGCCGCAAAAGCCCGCGCACCCGCATTCCCGCAGGGGCCGTGGCCTTGGCGGGCAATTTCAGTGGGGTTTATCCGCAGGCAAGCCCCGGCGGCTGGCAAATCATTGGGGTAACTCCGGTTAAAATGTGGGATCTCAGCCGCAATCCGCCAGCGCTGTTTCAACCCGGCCATCAGGTGCGATTTAGCGATATGGCGAAATCGGCCAAGGTCTATGATCTTCCTACTGAGACCAGCAGCATTGTGGAAAAAACTGCTGAAAATACGTCACATTTCAAGGTGTTGGCAGCGCCCATGCCTGCGGTGTTTCAGGACTTGGGCCGATTTGGCCAGACGGGCCAAGGCGTCTCCGCCTCCGGCGCGCTGGATCAATCTGCCTTGAAAGCGGCCAATCGCGTGGTTGGCAATCCGGTGAATACGGCCTGCCTTGAAATCACCCTCGGCGGATTCTCGTTTGAGAGTGCGGCGCGGGCGGTGATTGCCGTCACCGGCGCACCCTGCCCGATCAGCATCCGCGATTCCAAAGGCCGCGCGCTGGAAGCGTCGCCTTATAAACCGACTGCCTTGGAAGCAGGCGATGTGGTCACGCTGGGTCAGCCGACCTCGGGGATGCGCAGCTACCTGGCTGTGCGCGGTGGTTTTAAAGTGAAACCCGTGCTGGGCAGTGCGGCCACCGATACTCTGGCGGTGGTGGGGCCTGATCCTGTTACCGCTGGAACCGTTCTGGCTTTGGCAGAAGACACCACCGCCCTCACCAGCGTCTCGCTCACCGAAGCGCCTGCCTTCTCCTTCCCCACAGCAGGCGATGTCGTGACGCTGGACGTAGTTCTTGGCCCTCGCACCGACTGGTTTACCGAAAAGGGTCTTACCACGCTCACCGACCAGCTCTGGCAGGTGACGCCGCAATCCAGCCGCGTTGGCATTCGCCTGTCGGGCGAAGTGGCGCTGGAACGGTTTGATAGCAAAGAACTGCCCAGCGAAGGCACCGCCACCGGAGCCATTCAAGTGCCCCATAGCGGCCAGCCGGTGCTGTTTTTGGCCGATCATCCGCTCACCGGCGGTTATCCGGTGATTGGCGCGGTGGCCGAATACCATCTCGATCTGGCAGGACAAATCCCGATCAATGCCAAAATCCGTTTCCGGCCCATCGCGCCTTTTGCCGACATCACCCCGAACAAGCGATAAAAGAAGAGAGGAACACGCCATGAAGAAAGTTCTGATTGCCAATCGGGGCGAAATTGCCGTTCGCATCATCCGCGCCTGCCGCGATTACGGCCTGCAATCGGTTGCTGTCTATGCCGACCCCGATATGGATGCGCTGTTTGTGACACTGGCCGATGAAGCCTATGGGCTGGATGGCGTGCGGCCTGCGGAAACCTATCTGGATATTGATAAGCTGATCGCCATTGCCAAGCGATCCGGCGCCGATGCTGTCCACCCCGGCTATGGGTTTCTGTCGGAACGCGCCGAATTTGCCCGCGCCGTGATTGATGCCGGTCTGATCTGGATTGGCCCCGACCCGGAGGTGATTGAAGTGCTGGGCGATAAGGTTGCCGCCCGCCGCTTGGCGCTTAAAGTTGGCGCGCCTTTGGCGGCTGGCAGCGATGGCCCGGTTGAATCTGCTGCCGAGGTAATCGAATTTGCCAAGCAGCACGGGTTGCCCGTCGCCATAAAGGCCGCCCATGGCGGTGGTGGGCGCGGCATCAAGGTCGTGCGCAACATGGAAGAAATTTCCGAATCCTATGACTCGGCAGTGCGCGAGGCGGTGGCCGCCTTTGGCCGTGGCGAATGTTTTCTGGAGCGTTTTCTCGACCGCCCCCGCCATATTGAGGCGCAGATTTTGGCCGACAAACACGGCACCGTGCTGGTTCTCGGCACCCGCGATTGCTCGCTGCAACGGCGCAATCAGAAACTCGTTGAAGAGGCCCCCGCGCCGTTTTTGAGCGATGCGCAACGCCAATCGATCCACGATTCCGCCAAAGCCATTTGTGCCGCCGCTGGCTATAGTGGTGCTGGCACGGTGGAATTCCTGCTGGGCGTTGACGGCACCATCTCCTTCCTCGAAGTCAACACCCGCCTTCAGGTGGAGCATCCGGTGACGGAAGAAACCACCGGCATTGATCTGGTTATCGAGCAATTCCGCATTGCCGAGGGCCTAAAGCTGCGCATCACCGAAACACCAGTCCCGCGTGGCCATTCCATTGAATTTCGCATCAATGCGGAAGATCCCGGTCGTGGCTTTTTGCCAACCCCCGGCACCATCACCCGATTTGAGGCTCCTTCTGGCCCCGGCGTGCGGCTGGATAGCGGCGTGGTCAGCGGCTCGACCATTCCCGGCGTTTACGATTCGCTGATGGCGAAATTGATTGTCACAGGTGCCACCCGTGAAGATGCCTTGAAGCGGGCGCGGCGGGCGTTGAAAGAGTTTAAAATCGAGGGTGTCGCCACCGTGCTGCCCTTCCACCGCGCCGCCATGGAGGCTCAGGATTTTATTGGCGATCAGGGCTTTAAGGTCCACACCCGCTGGATCGAGACGGATTTCACGGAACTGCCCCAAGCCGCTCAAAGACCGGAACCATCCACAGATCCGTCTCTCATCCGCACCCATGTGGAAATTGACGGCAAGCGCCACGCGCTTGGTATTCCAGCGCAGTTGTTGGCGGGGCTTGGCGGCCTTGCTGGCGGGGCTGTGCCTGCTGCAAACAGCGCTGTGACTGCCGAAAAGGGAGCCGTCACCGCGCCGATTTCCGGTACCGTGCAATCGTTCAAGGTCGAGAATGGCGGAACGGTTGCTGAGGGCGATTTGCTGGCGGTGATGGAAGCCATGAAGATGGAAACCCAGATCATTGCCCCGTCAGCAGGCACGGTACGGCTTGTGGCGGCCGAGGGGGATTATGTGAGTGCAGGTAGCATGTTGCTGGTGATTGAGGGGTAAGGTTACTCCGAACCGATCGTTCACGCGCGTTTGTCAGGGAAAAGTAGTCATCGGTTTTCCTGCAAAGACAACCGAAAACAACAGAGGACACGCGCTGTAAAGCCCGTCACCAGAGTACACGACATTTTAGCATTGAGTGCTTGGCTACCCCCTCACCCCGCCTCCGCTTTGCTCGGCGGACCTCTCCCCGCTGAGGCGAGGAACCCATGACCGTTGCTGTTCTTTCCGTCTTCTCCCCTGCGGGGAGAAGGTGGCGGCAGCCGGATGAGGGGGTGCGAAGCCCAAAAATACGCGCGTCGTGTACTCTGGCCCGTCACAATGAATCCTATTCGCCGTGACGGGCTTCAGGCTGTACATCAGCCGGAAATTTTGTGGCAAAACCCTCAATCGTGGTCTTGTTGTCTCCGATGATCGAAATCCTTCACCACTTTATCCCGGTGTTGTATCCCCGGTGTTGTATCAATGCGTGCAGAGCGACACTGAGGCGCTCACTCTGCCGCCAACGCCAGCTGATGATGTGTCACCTCTTGCGTGGATGGCCGATGCATGTCCGTAGCAGGAGGCTTGATCCGAAACCAGGTTGCGTAAAGCGCCGGCAGGAACAGCAGAATCATCACCGTGCCAACCGCCGTTCCACCAATCAGGGTATACGCCATCGATCCCCAGAACACTGAATGGGTGAGCGGTATGAAGGCAAGCACAGCAGCCATGGCCGTCAGGATGACAGGTCTGGTGCGCTGTACGGTCGCCTCGATGACCGCGTGATAGTCATCAAGCCCAGCCGCCTTGTTATCCTTGATTTGCTCGGTGAGAATGAGCGTGTTGCGCATTAAGATACCCGCCAGACCGATCAGCCCGACAATGGCATTGAAGCCGAAAGGTTGATTGAAGAGGAACAGGACAGGAACCACGCCCGCGAGCCCAAGCGGCGCTGTCAGCATCACCATTGTCATCGTCGCCAGGCTGCGAACCTGAATAATGATGACAATCAGCATGGCAGCGATCATCAAGGGGAAGACTTTAACCAGGGCAACGTTCGCTTTGAGAGATTCCTCAATATTGCCGCCCATCTCGATACGGTAACCGACGGGCAGTGAAGCGATGAGCGGTTGGAGAGCCTTCATGACCTGCTGAGAGACCTCAGGCGGTTGCGTTGCTTCGTTGATGTCGGAGCGGACCGTGATGACCGGCGTGCGGTCACGCCGTTTCATGATCGGCTCTTCAAAGCGCACCTCGGCATGGCCGATCTGGTCGAGCGGCAGCGCCCGTCCTTCCCGGCCAATGAGGGAGAAGTTCGACAGCTTCGATGGATCAAGGCGGGTATCACCTCCGCTTCGCGCAACAACGGCAACGTTGCGAATATCTTCCCGGACTTGGGTGATCGGAACGCCCGTCAGCAGGAGCTGAAGCTGTTGGCCCGCCTCCGTCGGGGAAAGACCGATCAGGTTGAGGCGCTCCTGGTCCGGCACGAACCGCAGAACAGGTGTACGATTGCCCCAGTCACGATTGACATTACGGACATCCGGAACCGTCTGCATCAGGGAGATCGCTTGCTCGGAGAGCTGATAGAGCTTTTCGGGGTCCGGTCCCATAACCCGGAATTCGACCGGGAATGGCGTGTACGGTCCAAACACGAGTTGCGTCACCCGAATAAACGCTTCGGGAGCCAGTCCCGCCGAAATCTCTTCACGCAACCGCACCTTCAGAGCTTCGCGGGCTTCTGCGTTCGGTGTCAGCACAACGATCTTTGCGAAAGCAGGGTCCGGGAGTTCGGGAGACATCGCAAAGAAGAAACGAGGCGCACCCTGACCAACATAGCTGGTGACGATCTTTGTCTCCGGTTGTTTCTGGAGCCAATTCTCAACTTTCTTGACGGTGGCCGTTGTGGTCTTGATGCTTGTGCCTTCTGGCAGGCGAACTTCAACGAGAACCTCGGGGCGGTCAGACGTCGGAAAGAACTGCTGCTTTACCGAGCCCATTCCCACAACGGACGCGGCCATCACCACGACCACGACGCCGCATGTGAGGAACTTGTGGCGCACGGCAAGTTCAATCGTACTGCGCAGGCGGCGGTAATTGGGGGTATTGTAGATGGCGTGATGTCCGCCTTCGATCGGCTTGATATTCGGCAGCATTTTGACGCCCAGGTAGGGCGTAAAAATAACAGCCACCAGCCAGGAAACGATCAGGGCAAAGCCGACAATCCAGAAGATATTGCCAGCATATTCGCCAGCCGCCGAGCGCGCAAAGCCGACCGGCATCAGACCAATGATCGTGACGAGCGTGCCCGACAACATCGGTGCCGCCGTGTGGCTCCAGGCATAGGCGGCCGCCTTGATGCGGTCCATGCCCTCTTCCATTTTGACGACCATCACCTCAATCGCTATGATGGCATCGTCGACGAGCAAGCCCAGCGCCAGGATCAGCGCGCCCAGCGTGATGCGGTCAAAGAACCTGCCCGTATCGAGCATGATGATGAAGACCACTCCGAGCGTGAGAGGCACGGCAAGCGCCACAACGATCCCGACGCGCCAGCCGAGACTGACGAGACTGACGAACAGCACGACACCGAGTGCCATGGCGAATTTCAGCATGAACTCGCCAACCGCCTCCTGAATGTTGACAGCCTGATCGCTCACTTTCGCAAGCGTGATGCCGAGTGGCAGCGACTGCGCGATTTTCGAAGACCGCTCTTCCAGCGCCTTGCCCAACTCGAGGCCGTTCCAGCCCTGCTGCATGACCACGCCGAGCATGATGGCCGGTTCGCCATTGTGTCGGATCACGAAGGTCTCGGGATCCTGATAGCCACGCCGAACCTCTGCAAAGTCGGAGAGCTTGAGGGTGCGGCCATTGGCAACAATCGGCGTGTCGGCCACAGCCTGAACGCTGTCATAGGCACCATCGAACCGCATGAAGACCTGTGGCCCGCGGGTATCGATCGTACCCGCCGGCGTTACCGTATTGCGGCGTTGCAGGGCCGATGCAACATCCTGCGGAGAAATGCCAAGCGTCGCCAGTTTCGGGTAGGAGAACTCCACGAAAATCTGCTCCGGCTGCTCGCCGAGAATGTTGATCTTCTTGACACCAGGCACATGCAGCAGATCCTGACGGATGGTTTCAGCCTGACGCACAAGTTCACGCTTCGGCAGATCCTTCGCCTTCAAAGCGTAAAGAGCAAAACTCACATCGGAGTATTCGTCATTGACGAAAGGCCCAAGGACACCTTGAGGCAGATTGCGCGCCTCATCGCCGAGCTTCTTGCGTGCCTGATAGAACTCGTCTTCAACAACGGAGGGCGGCGTATTGTCCTTCAGCGTCACGGTCATGTAGGCAAAGCCCGGACGGGTCGTGGTCTCCACACGGTCATACCAGGTCAGTTCCTGGATACGCTTTTCGAGCGGCTCCGCGACGAGATCCTGCATTTCCCGCGCCGTTGCGCCGGGCCACACCGTCGTCACGGTGAGCGTTTTGATGGTAAACGAAGGGTCTTCGGCTCGGCCGAGCTTGATGAAGGCATAGGCACCTGCCGCAGCCAGCAAGGCAATGAAGAAAAGGGTGACAGCTCGCTCGCGGACGGCAAGCGCGGAAAGATTGAAGCTCATCAGTTTGCCACCTCTGCCTTTTCAACTTCGGTGCGCACGCTCGCGCCATCCCGAAGCAGATGAGCCCCGAGAGCCACAACCCTTTCAAGAGGCTTCAGATCGGTTACAATCGCTGTCTCTTCGCCCAGTTTTTCGACCTTCACCGAGCGGAAGTGAACCGTTGACGTGCTATCGTTGAAGACAAAAACCCCGGTGCGGGAACCATCATCAAGGACGGCACCGAGGGGAACCTCAGCGGAGCCGGAGTGACTATTGTTGTCGACACCAATATTGACCGTTGCCCCCAAAGGGGCAGCCGCAGCGGCCCCTTGCAAGACCCAGCGTGTCTCATAGGTTCGTGTTTGCTGATCAGCAGCGTCGGAAATCTGCCGGAGCACCGCCGTTTCCGTTCCATTCTGGCCGTAGATGCTGGCGCGCGCGACCATACCGATCGCAGGTCTCAGGTTTTCCGGCATCCAGACCAGCGCCTCACGCGGGCCGGCTTTCGCAAGCCGTATGACCGGCTGTCCCGCAGACACCACTTGCCCGGGCTCAGCAAGAGTCTCGACGATCGTGCCATCCGCATCGGCCAGCAGCACGGCATAGGTCACTTCGTTTTCAGCAACTGTTGCATCCGCCTTGGCAGCAGACAATTGCGCCGCCGCCGTATCAAGGGCTGCTTTCGCCCGTTCATACTGCTGGGTGGAGGCCGCATTGGATCTGACAAGAACGGCAAAACGCTTCTCGTCCGCCTGTGCCTGCACAAAAGCTGCCTGCGCGGCAGTCACCGTATTGCGTTTCGCCGTCAGGGCGAGGCTGAGATCGTTACTGTCGATGCGCAAAAGAGGCTGCCCGGCCTTCACCTGCTCACCGACGCCAACAAACCGCTCCACGATTTTTCCGGGAACCCGAAATCCGAGATCGCTCTGGACCCTTGCCGCAACCGTCCCGGTAAAGGTTCGACTGGCTGCTTCAGGGGTTTTGACGTTTGCCAGACTGACAAGCGGCGGAAGCGTGCGCGGGTCAGAGGCTTTTGCCTCGTGACTGGATTGCGGCAGCAGAAAGACCGCAGCAGCGACGCCGCCGAGAGCGGCCAGCGTGCCGGACGCGAGCAGGAATTTTCGTTTCATGACACCAACCTTCTTGACGGGAACATCCCATTTCATAGATTGCATTCTAACTCTAAAACCTATATAGATGTCAAATGAAATCTAATTGGAGGCAGCCATGAGGGTCAGTCGTGCACAAGCAGAAGCCAACCGTGAAACGGTCATCAATGTCGCAAGCCGACTCTTTCGAGAGCATGGCTTTGACGGTATCGGCCTCAAGGACTTGATGAAGGGAGCGGGCCTGACACAAGGCGGTTTCTACAAACAGTTTGAGTCCAAGGATGATCTCGCAGCACTGGCATCGCAGCGCGCCATGGAGAGCGCAAGGCACCGATGGTCTTCCGTCGCCGCATCGAGTGCCGACCCGATTCAGGGTGTGATCGACTTTTATCTCTCGGCAGGCCACCGCAGCGAAACAGGAGAGGGTTGCCCCTTGGTGGCGCTTGGCTCTGATGCTGCTCGCCAAAGCGAAAATGTTCGCAAGCCATTTCAGGACGGGATCACCGCACACATACAAGTCCTGGAAGACCTGCTGCCGGCCTCAGACAGCAAAGAGACCAGAATAGAGAAAGCGCAGGTGATGCTTGCGCTGATGGTCGGCGCGGTGACCCTCTCGCGCATAGCGACGGATCAGACCCTTGCCGACAGCCTTCTGGACAAGGCCGCTGCGGAAGCCAGACGCTTGGCCTCCGCAGAGCCGGCTCCCGAGAGTCTGTCAGGTTCAGATTGAACCAGACAGACTCTAAACTTCTTTGTTTTCGTTTGTCTTTTTGGGAAAACCAGATTCCACTTTTCCCTGACAAACCCTAATCTGGCGTCCCGTTTTTCCTCTTTTTAAACGCCCGGCATCCTCGCTACAGTGGATTTCGGCGATGGAGTTGTCATGCGTCGTATTGTTGTCACAGGAATGGGTGCTGTCAGTCCGCTCGGCACCAGTGTCGAGAGTTCCTGGAGCCGCCTTTTAGCGGGCCGGTCAGGACTTCGTCGTCTGTCCGACGACATTGTCGGTGACTTGCCGGCAAAGGTTGGCGGTATCGTCCCAACAATCGCGGAGGATGCGGAGGCCGGATTCGATGCAGACCGAGTCTTGTCGCAAAAGGATCAGCGCAAGGTGGATCGCTTCATCCTGTTCGCACTGGCAGCGGCAGACGAAGCCCTTGCTCAGGCGGGCTGGAAACCGGAATTGGAAGAAGATCGCCAGCGCACGGCGACGATCATCGCCTCAGGGATTGGCGGCTTCCCGGCGATCACAGAGGCAGTCCGCGTTGTCGGCGAGAAAGGCCCTCGCCGCCTGTCGCCGTTCACCATTCCGTCATTTCTGGTCAACCTCGCGGCCGGTCAGGTATCCATCCGCCATGGCCTGAAGGGGCCGCTCGGCGCACCGGTCACCGCTTGCGCAGCGGGTGTTCAGGCAATAGGGGACGCGGCCCGCATGATCCGCGCAAATGAGGCAGACATTGCCGTTTGCGGTGGAACGGAAGCCTGCATGAATATTGTGAGCCTTGGGGGATTTGCCGCAGCGCGGGCACTGTCAACCGGCTTCGCCGACACGCCAACCGCTGCATCACGGCCGTTCGACATGATGCGAGACGGCTTCGTGATGGGCGAAGGTGCCGGTATTCTTGTGATTGAAGCACTCAGCCATGCCTTGGCGCGTGGCGCAAAGCCGTTGGCGGAACTGGTCGGCTATGGCACCACGGCAGATGCCCATCACGTCACGTCTGGTCCGGAAGATGGATCTGGAGCAGCCAGAGCCATGCAGATTGCGATCGGCCAAGCGGGCATTGCGCCGTCTCAGATTCAGCATCTGAACGCCCATGCCACCTCCACACAACTCGGTGACCGTGGTGAAATCGAAGCAATCAAGTCTGTGTTCGGGACGAACAGGGGAATTGCAGTCAGTGGCACGAAATCCGCAACCGGGCACCTTCTGGGGGCCGCTGGCGGTCTGGAAGCCATCTTCACAATCCTGGCGCTGCGAGATCAGGTCGCGCCACCCACCCTGAACCTGCATTATCCCGACCCCGCCGGCAATGGCATCGATTTCGTCACCAACACAGCCCGACCGCACGCAATGGAGTTTGCGATCAGCAATGGCTTCGGTTTCGGTGGTGTGAATGCAAGCGCGTTGTTTCGGCGCTGGGAAGCCTGACGGCAGCACAGCTTTGATCCGAAAAGTGGAATCCGGTTTTCCCGAAAAGACAAACGAAAACAAAAGAAGTGAGAGTCTGTCTGGTTCAATCTGAACCTGACAGACTCTTGGATGCATAAGGAGACAACCTGACGCGCCATCAAAGGCAGTCGCTCTGACCTGCGTCAAAACTTCCGTGACAGTCCAACCTTCGCACCGACCGATTTTTCACCTTCACCTTCGATGTTGAACAGAAGATTGCCTTCAATCGCCCAAGCCTCGGTGGTTTGCAACGACGCGCCAGCCGTGATCGATCCGAACATGCCGGACCCGTCCATGCCTGCAAAACCGGTCGTGAGGCCAATCTTCGGCGTCAAGGTTGAGCCACTTGCAAGCGCAATGGAACGGGCGATTTCAGCGCCGAGACTGACTCGGAACTGCTCCGACGTAAATCCGTCAAGATCAATCGTGTCGCCAGAGCTGTTCTTCACCGCATAATCGTCGACGGTTTCAGAGAAATAAACCGCCCTTAGCTTTGGTGTTAGCACGGTCGCTTCATCCAAGGACCACTGCCCCTTGATAGACGTATCCATCATCCAGCGTCTGGTATCGAAATTGCCATCCCAGAACTGGGTATCAATGGTGTTTGAGGAACCGCCATAAAGCAGGCTTGCATCCCAGAAAACGCCTTTGGTGACTTCGAAAGAGGTATAAGGACCGGCAAGCCAGCCATTCCCCGTCAGCGTGGCGTCCTCATCTGTCGGGTCCGTCATCCGGTCATAGTGAAACGAAAGACCCAGCAGCGCCCTTTCGCTCAGCAGATAATCAGCCCCCATATTGATCATGGCGAAGCTGCCCCACTTGCTGCCATTGGTTTCCTTGTCGTTATGGGCAAGGATGGCACCATCAATCCAGATATTGAACGGTGAAGAATAGCCCCCGGCAATGCCATCGGCACTGTCCCGGGCTGACTCCAACTGTGCGAGACTGGTGGAAAAACCAAGTGTCATGCCTTCGCTTGACGGCATTACCCTTGTTGTCACCGGAGTTGTCGATCTCGCCATACGGCCCCGTTCCATCAGGCCAGGCACCTTGATCGTGGAGGAGATCATGCTTTGACGGCTCTGAACGAAGCTGTGCACGAGTGTATCAATATCCGATGCCACCTGATCGGAATTATAATTGAGATTATAAATGACTGTACCAGTATTGGAGTTTCCAAGTGCGCTGGTTAGTCGGTAGCCAACACGGACCTGTCCTGAATAGGCTGCATTTGGGGTGAATTGCAGATACCAGCCGACAGGTGTGGATGATGTGGATATGGCTGCAAGCTCACCCTGAACAAGGGTTGCCGTGCCTGCCTCGGGTGGCTCAACGGAAACAATATCGGCTTGGTTAAATGGTCCTCCGGTCGCGTCTTTGTTGAGATATACATTATTCGGTGTGGAGCCTGCGGGAACCTCGACCACGTGATCCGCAACCGTCACTGCACGCGTGACCACTTTGACGGTATAGCTTGCCGTGCCGGTGGCACCATTGCTGTCACTGGCCTGGATGGTGAAGGCATAGTCTCCTTCTGTGCCTGCATCAAGTGGGCCATTCAGCGCGCCGGTCGAGATATTCAGCACCATGCCTCTCGGCAGACTTCCAGAGCTGAGGCTGTAGATCAACGTCCCCGTTCCGCCTGTTGCTGATATTTGCTGGCTATAGGCCTCGCCCGCCATGGCTTCCTTCAGTGCTCCGCCCGATGGCGAGAAGGCAATTGAGGCCGCCGCGTTCACTGTCAGCGTATAATTACCCGTGCCAGTATTGGCGGGTGATGCGCTATCGGAGACAGTCACAGTGATTGTGTAGCTTCCCGCCGTTGTTGGCGTTCCTGTGATGGTACCAGTGCTCATATCAATGGAGAGACCATCCGGCAGGCCTGATCCAGAGTAGGTATAAGGAGCGCTGCCACTCGTTGTTGTCATCGACTGACTATAGGCCGTACCCACTGTTGCGGTGGTCAGGGCCCCTGAAGACGGAGAGAGGGTCAGCGTTACCGACGATGCCCCCACAGTGATGTCATAGCTCGCAACACCCGTTGCACTGTTGGCATCTGTTGCCGTGATGGTGAAGCTTGCGCTTTGCGCAGTCGTGGGCGTGCCGGAGATTTCGCCGGTCGATGTATTGAGGCTCAGACCAGCCGGAAGCGTGCCGGAGGTGATGGCATAGGTATAAGATGCCGTTCCGCCCGACGCTGTCACCGTTTCGCTATAGCTTGCGCCAACCGTTGCCGCACTCAAGGTTCCGGCTGCGGGCGAGAACGTGAAGGTTGGGGCGCTGATCGTGACGGTCACGGTGGCTGATGCGGAGGTTCCGGTGGCATTGGTGGCTGTGTAGGTAAAGCTGTCGGAGCCGGAATAGCCTGCCGTTGGGGTGTAGGTGATGGATGTGCCGGATGCTGTCGCCGTGCCATGCGATGCAGGCGTA
>NZ_JACHLU010000022.1:54493-65843 GCF_014204625.1 Gillisella vitis
TGATGGCAGAACCACCATTGCTGGCGGGTGCCGTGAAGGTCACCGTTGCCTGTGTATCGCCTGCTGTTGCCGTTCCGATTGTTGGTGCGCCGGGAGTCGTCGGTGCACTTTCGTAGCAGGTCGCACTGAATGTAAGCGTATTATAATCGGCGGGATCAGACCCAGAGCCTTGAGTAACATCAAGAATCATCTGCAAATTATTAACGGAAGAAGTTGCAGTAAAACTGCCTGATCTACTTATATTTCCACCAAGATTGCTGTCATTGACAAGAAGATTGGCGTAATTATCACTGTAAATCACAACGGCCGATGAGCTGCCGCTCGCCGCAGCCCCTGTGGTGGAAAAAGTCCAGGCGATATATTCTCCGACATTCAAGTCCTGGTAGTCAGGAGAAAAGTTGGAGGCGTTCGTGAGATAACGTGGTGAACTGAAGTCTGTATTGATCAGATCGCATGATGTTGACAATGCCGCACTCGCGGATGTTGCGAAACTCAAACCTGCCATCACGATGGTGAGCACGCCAAGACATGCGGCGCAGACCGATTGTTTGAACCATGCCAATGCAACGTATTTTATATTTGCCATCAAATTCATAAAACGAAAATATTTACCGAATTGCATTCCTGCCCAACCCCTGCCTGATTCAAGTTGCGATGCGATCCCGTTGTTTTGATTAACGAAGACCTATCGCCCTTAAAACTAGCGCTCACCACAAACGCCCGTCATTCGAGCAATATTCCAGCGGTGGTTGAATGGCAATCTTGGCAAATAAAAAGATGCAATATGATCACCGTTTTCCTTTAACTGTGTCTAAAACGCCTCAACCTAAACGTCTGGGTAGAGATTTCAGTCATGGCTGGCATGGAGGCGTTTTCAAAATTTAGCCTTGCGGACACCTCTAAAAGGTTGCATTAATATAAATAATAAAGCTATGATTGCATCACGTTTTGGATGTCATCAGGTCGAATCAATCGTCGACTTACGATGTCATCGTCACCATGGAGGAATTTTATGGACTCGTATCTTGCGACAATTTTGCCAGTCGCCTTCAGTTATGCTCCTGATGGCTGGCTGGGGTGCTGGGGCCAGCAAATATCGATAAGCCAATACAATGCTATCTATTCCCTTGTTTCAAATATTTACGGCGGGGATGGTAGAACATATTTCAATCTGCCGGATCTGCGTGGAAGAATGCCGATTGGATATGGACAACGCCTGGGCAGCAGCCACGCTTATAACATCGGCAACAAAGGTGGAGAAGATGATGTTGTGCTGGGGTATAACCAGTTACCAGTACATACCCATGGTGCGACCTTTACACCCACTGGCAGGGCCACGGTCAATATACCTGCTCAGTCCGGGTCACAGAAGGCGACTTTAAAGGTTCTTCCGACCGCTGGAACGGCTCAGCTTCCGGTTGATGGCTCCGTACTCTCCGGTGGCGGTACGGTGGCAACAAAGATCTACGGCAGTTCGTCAACCACGATGGTCTCCCTCGATAGTAGTAGTGTTGCACTTTCAGGCAATGCCCCGACTGCGGCTCAAAGTGTATCCACCGATGCAATTACCGGAGGAGCGGTCTTGATACAACCAGCTGGGAACAGTCAGCCAGTCGACCTCAGGAATCCGTATCTGGCGATCAATTTCATTTTCTGCGTTCAAGGTCTTTATCCGATTCGACCATGACAATTCTCCTTCTGGATGCCTCGAAATTCCTGCCCTATGTCGGGGATGATTTTACATTGACCCAGGATGGATCAATGGTGAATGGGATATTGGCCAAGGTTGTTGAATATCCGGCCAACACCATGCCAGGAGCACCACGAACAGCTTTCAGCCTTTTCTTTCATGTTCAGCATCAGGCGTTTCCTGACATTCAAAGCGGAAACTACAGTGTCGAGCATCGAAGCCTGGGGGTAATCGGGCCTGTGTACATTGAGCGTATCCTCAGTCCACAGCCAGAAACAATACGACTAGAAGCTGTCTTCAATTAATGAATACGCCAATTGGACGAGACCATTCATGAATGGATTTACCGGCTCTTTCGCTCTGGGAGAAGGTTTGAATTTACGTCTTGCTCGAGCAAGCGATCAGGATCTCGTTTTCAAACTGTTTATCGAGACCCGCCCATGGCTTGCATGGGCGGAGGGAAAACCAGATTTTATTCATGCTCTTTATGAGCAGCAATTCAAGACAATGCGTGCTGGCGTTGAAAGCGTCTATCCAGATCATCTTGATTTTATCATTGAATGGCATGGTTCCGCAGTCGGCCGCACGATCATCGATTTAGGCTATGCAGACTGGCGGATTTCCGAATTGCAGGTCTTGAAGCAAGCACGCGGTGCCGGAATAGGGTCCAATGTCATCAAAGGATTGCAGGCCGCCGCTTCGAACGGCAAAATTCCATTGACGCTTTCAACGCCGATCTTTGGTTCAAATGGGTTTCGTCTTTATCAGCGGCTTGGTTTTCAGATCGTTCAGTCACAACCACCGATGATTCATATGGCATGGTTTCCTCCAGGCCATCCTGACCGAAAACAAATGTGCGGTTGACATGTCCTCGCTCGACAAGATATGAAACCCGCAACGGTAATGGATTCTGCCGGGCATGATGCCAAACCGCTTCCTTGATGAAGCTGATGACTCCTACTCAATGCGCAAAACGCTAAAGGGTAGAGTTATGTCAAAAATCCGTTGTCTTTGTTTCGGGATAAAATTGAACGATGTAGGGGTGCCCAACTGATGGCGTTCTTGATCTTTCTCGAGCTTCGTTTTCAACAAGTCCGCAGCCTTACAAAATGGATTGTCATCGTTGTGCCTATGGCCATGGCTGTGGGGTCTTTTGTTGCCCTGTTTTTGTGGAGCCTTGAACGCGCAACGGAGCTTCGCTTCAATTTTCCCTGGCTGATCTACGCCATGCCAATTGCGGGCTTCGCCATGGTCTGGGCCTATCAGACGTTTGGCAAATCAGCCGAAGCCGGTAACAATCTCATAGTCGATCAGATCCACGAGCCGGGCGGTGGCGTGCCACTGCGCATGGCTCCCTTTATCGTTGTCACCACGGTGTTGACCCATCTGGTTGGCGGCTCGGCGGGACGGGAGGGAACAGCGGTGCAGCTTGGCGGCAGCCTTGCCAACGCCTTTGGGCGACTGTTCAGGCTGAAACCCGCTGATCTGCGGATTCTGTTGATCACAGGCATAGCCGCGGGCTTTGGCGCTGTTTTTGGCACGCCAATCGCAGGCGCAATTTTCGCGCTTGAAGTGCTGACCATTGGACGTATGCAATATGAAGCCCTGCTGCCTGCGCTGCTTTCTGCTATCGTTGCGGATTGGAGCTGTCATGCATGGGGTGCCAGTCACGTGCATTACACGATTGCCTATCTGCACGGCGTCGCGGATGCAGATGGCGTCGGCTTTCATCTGGATGCCGTTCTGCTGTTCAAGGTTGTGATTGCCGGCATGGCATTCGGGCTGGCGGCCCATGCCTTTGCCGAGCTTTCCCATCTGGCTTCAGCGGCATACAAGAAAATCTTGCCCTATGCGCCGCTGCGCCCGGTTCTCGCCAGTACGCTGCTGCTCGGGCTGGTTTACCTGCTTGGCACGCGAGAATACCTCGGTCTGGGCGTCTGGTCACCCAATGCCGATGATGTCACCATCCTGAGTTTCTTTCGGCCGGATCATGTCGATTATGTCAGCTGGGCATGGAAAGCGCTGTTCACCATTATCACTCTCAGCGCAGGCTTCAAGGGAGGTGAAGTCACGCCGCTGTTTTTCATTGGTGCCGGTCTCGGCAGTGCGCTTGCAGGCGTTTTGGGTGCTCCGGTTGATCTCTTTGCCGGATTGGGTTTTGTTGCTGTCTTTGCGGGTGCAACCAATACGCCGTTAGCGTGTATGATCATGGGGCTGGAACTGTTTGGCGCGACCCATGCTGTCTATATTGCTGTCGCCTGCTGTGTTGCTTATCTGTGCAGCGGCCATTCCAGCATTTACATCTCGCAGCGCCTCGGCGTACCCAAGACGGCAGCCGCCAGCGACATGCCTCCCGACATTTCCATTCGCCACATGCGTGAGCGGATGCGTTACAGCATCGGACCTAAAAGTGCGAAGCGGTTTTCGGAAAAATCCGATGCGAAAACAAGAGCATAAAGCATCATGCCGATTCCAATTTTCGGCACGATGCTGTAGAAATGCCCTTGTTTGAAATCATCCTTCGACTGGCGCTTCAGCTTTTAAAGCATGTCGCGTTTTATTGTCCTCAATAAAACGATAACGTACATGCGAAAAAGAAAGAGCTAAAGCCTGTCGCAGTGAATCCTATTCACTGCGACAGGCTTTAGGCGATGGCCGTCAGTATCCAGGGCTCGCTCCATGCCATTGGGCGCGTGAATTTCTCTGATGGCGGTCAATAAAGGGTTCAGCCGGAAATTTGCGATGAGGCGAGAGACAGCCTCTTATCGAATTCGGCCTTGATTTCTGGCTGGTGCGAAATGCCAACAACCAGCGTGTTCGGCAAGTGCCATTTGAGCAATCGCGTCAGTTCAACCGCCGTTCGAGCGTCGAGCTGGTTCGTCATCTCGTCGAGAAAGAGCACATCCGGCTTGTGAAGCAGCGCGTTGACGATAGCCAGCCTCTGCTGCTCCCCTCCTGAAAGGATTCTGCTCCAGTCTGACTGTTGATCGAGACTGGGGAAAAGGCGGTGCATACCCACCACCTCAAGAGCCCATGCAATCTCCTTATCCTCTGCGTGTCGATCGGAAGGATAGCTCAGGACAGATCGCAACGTGTCATTCGGAAGATAGGGTGTTTGCGGAAGGAAGAGACTTGTTCCCTGCACACTATAATGACCGCGATAGTGGGGCCACAGGCCGGCAAGCACGCGCAGCAGGGTTGATTTTCCAACACCACTGTCACCATCGATCAACAGCCAGGCGGGCGCGGTCATGTCAAGATCGATCCCATCCAGAAGTGTCACGCCGCTGGGGCTATGCACCTCAAGCGCGCTGAGAACAAGCCGGGGATGCCCGGCCTTGGCCACGCCATCGGCCAGTGATGCTGGCGCTACGTCATCGAGCGCGGAGCGGAAATCCGCGACACGCCGCACAGTCGCGGACCACTCGATGATACGCCGGTAATAGTTCAGGAACCAGCCGAAACCTTCCAGCACATTCGAGAAGGCACTTTGGGCCTGCATCATGCCACCCAGGCTGATTGCCTTTTCCAGATAGAGCGGCAGGGTGGCAGCAATTGGCAGGAACCAGGCAACGCGCATCTGAGCGGACGAAAAAACTTCAACCTTGAACTCCCGTGCAATCAGCGCGAACCAGTTTTTGCGGATCCTGAGGAAATACCTGTTCAGCCTGCCATTTTCGGCCGGTTCACCCCGATAGAATGCAATCTGTTCGGAGTGGTCATGAACTCTTAAAAGCGTTGCACGATAATCCGCCTCCCGGTGCTGGCGGTTTATGTTGAGGGACTGAAGACTGCGTCCGATCAGGTGGATGAGAGCCGTCGAGACGATGGAATAGGCCAAGGCTATCCACACCAGATAACCATGGATGACGATTGTAATGTTGGCGACCATGAATGTCTGGACGCCCGAAAGCTCCCACAGGACGGCAACAAAGGCGACGAGCCGAGCGAGGTTCATGATGAAATATTTGAAGAGATAGATGCTGTCTTCCGCCAATCGAGCAATATCCTCAGCAATGCGCTGATCGGGATTATCAGGCTCTCCTTCAAGGAGCAGTCGGTAGTGCCGGTGATTGTCAAGCCACGCCGTCTGCATGTCTTTGGTCAGGCTCTCCCGCCACCGGAAGACCGTGACTTTTCCAAGCCAGTTTCCGGCTGCAATGCAGCCGACGATCATTCCGAGATAGGTCAGATACTGAAGCATGAGATCGACAAAAGAGCCGCTGTCGAAGGATGCAAGAGCATCGTAAAATGCTTTGTGCCAGCTGTTGATTGCGACGCTGACGCGCACGAAAGCGAGCGAGCATCCGATCGTCGCCGCAAGGAGAATCCACTCGCGCCATTTGTCCCGGTGCCACCAATAGGCGACGCAAATTTTCACGAAAGCCTTCAGAGTTCTCATCGTGGTCAACCATTAGAAATTGGCGGGATTGCGGGCCAAGGCCGCAATCCCCCGACGAATGCCGAAGCATTGGCTGTGGGTGCCAATCAGAACTTCTTGGTGAGCGTGAGGGTGAAGTTGCGGGGATCACCGTAGAGGTTGTTGAGGTTGACGGTGCGCACGCGGTTGTTCTCGTAATACACGGTGTCGAAAATATTGTTCGCGGCAAGCTGCAACGTCACCGTGTCATTGAAGTCATATTTCAGGCTGGCATCCCATACAGCATATCCAGACTGTTTGATGCCATAAATGCTCTCGCTGCCAGACTGCACTCTCACGCCCCCGCCAATGGTCCATTTCTCATCGTCGACAGGCAGGCGGTAGGTTGTGCTGAGCCTGAACATATGTGTGGGCGTTGAAGGGCTATAGGACATGCCCTCCCGATATGATGATGACTCGGTTTCCAGATATTTGCTTCGGTTGAAGGTGTAGCCCGCAAACAGGTTCCAGCCATAGGTCAGCTCACCCGATAGCTCCACTTCAAAGCCCCGGCTACGCACTGCACCCTCCGGGAAATAGGCAAGCGCCGCAGCATCGTATATGGCACGATTTTTCTGATCGATCTGGAACAGTGCGAAGGATGCCTGAACCCTTCCGTCGGCCAGTTCTGTCTTGACGCCTATTTCGTAGTTTTCGCCCTCGACAGGATCGAGAATCTCCCCGTTCACATCGGTTGCGCTCTGCGGCTGGAAGATATTCGCGTAACTTGCATACAGCGTCACACCCGGATGGATGTCATAGGTCAATCCAAGATATGGAATGAACTTGTTTTCCTGGCCGTCATCCAGGGCGATTTCCCCGTCGGGACTGCCGTTATAGGTCACGTAATGGGTGCGGGATTCATATTCGTAATGGGTAAAGCGCCCGCCGAGAATGGCGTGCATCTCATCGGTCAGGGCCAGTCTCGTGCCGAGGCTCGCGGCCGCCTCGGAGTAAAGATAATCATATGTAATATCGTTGTAGAGAGCGCCGTTCCAATCCGGCTCCACCAGATCGCTGCCCTTGAACGTGTAGATATTATAGTAGCTGCGATTGTAAACATTTCTGAAACGCGACTGGAAATCCGAGCGATTGTAGTTCAGGGCCGCATAGAGATCATGTTCACGGCCAAACAGCTCGAATTTGCCCGAGAGCTTGGCTTCCAGCCCCAGTTGATCGCTCTCATTATCGTAGCGCAGCATGTTGTTGACGCGGGCAAGGCCATTACTGGCAAGACCGGAACTCGTCGTCAGCCCGCTGAAAACGGTTCTTGAATCATAGGTCGTGTAGTTCGCCTTGAGGTCAAGCTTCCAGTCATCGTTGAGATAATGTCCGAGCTCGGCATAGACGTTTCTCTTTTCCCGCTCCAGCCGGTTCCAGTCCGCACCCAGATAGGTGGAGCGGTCAAGACCCGCGCTGGTTCCATCGGCAAGCATGGGAACACCGTAAAAGTCCGGCGTTTCATCTGATTTCTGATAGAGCCCGCCAACGGTCAGCATCGTGTTTTCGCCGACATCCGCTTCTATCGTTCCGTGGGCCGTTCCCTTCCAGCTTTCCGTGTAATCCTTGAAGGAGTCGCCTTTTTCTCCAACGATAATGCCACGACCGCGGACCGTCTTTTCCTTGTTCAAACTGCCAGAGACATCGACGGTTTGGCGATACGTATCCCAGCTGCCGACCGAAGTCGTGCTTTCGGCCTGAAACTCTTCCGTTGGCCGCTTGCGGACAAGGTTGATCGTACCGCCCGGTTCGCCGGTTCCCTGCATCAGACCTGTTGGCCCCCTGAGGATTTCGACCCGGTCATAGATTTCGAGATCGCTGAGGCTGGTGGCGTTGCGGTAAACATTGCCGGGTGAACCAAGCCCATAAAAATTGATGCCGTCCTCACGCATCTGGTCCATGAAAAAGCCACGAGACTGGAACCGGTAAACCCCGGAGTCGCGGATGACATTGATGCCGGTCGTCTT
The DNA here is from genome assembly GCF_014204625.1 of Gillisella vitis. Taxonomy (GTDB): domain Bacteria; phylum Pseudomonadota; class Alphaproteobacteria; order Rhizobiales; family Rhizobiaceae; genus Allorhizobium; species Allorhizobium vitis_F. The sequence continues at coordinate 62,571 of NZ_JACHLU010000022.1, forward strand.
TTTCAGTGCATCCTGGATCGTCGTGCTCGACTGATCCTTGATGCGCTGGCTCGTCATGACACTGACGGATTGCGGGGTCTCGCGCGGCGACAAAATAAAGCCGGTGGCAGTCGCCATGGCGCCGGTCGTGTATGCGCCGGTTCCCTCTGTGATTGGCCCCTGCCCCCTGATGACGATCGGTTCAAGCAGCGTTGATGACCCATTGGCAAGGCCACTTGCCGCCTCTTGGTCCACGGCTGAAATGATGACGGTGTTGGCATTGGAAAAACGATAGGTCAGACCAGTACCCCGAAGCAAAGCGGAAATCGCATTCTGCACCGTCAATTGGCCGCTCACCGGGTTGCCTGTGACCAGAAGGGCAGGACCGGCGAAAATGACATCAATACCCGTGATCCGGACGATCTCATTCATGGCCTGCCTGACCGGTTTTGCCGAGATGTCGAACCGATGGTTGATCTGCGCGGCGGTCTGTGCCAGCGCCCTGTCGGCAGCGCCGATCCCATGGAATGTGAAGACCAGAGCGGTCGTGGCGAAGAGAATAGCGACGCTATTTTTCCGTGTTGTCTGCTGCATGTGTGCCTCCATGAAACGATTGCTGGAAGGCGCACTTGATGTCTTTGATGCCTTCTCACAGCTATATCGCTGGCGAGGTCTCCAACACCTCACATGAGTGGATTTTTTTTTGATGTCCTCATTTGTCACGGACCGATCAGGATCAACTTTCCTGCAATCTTGATCATTTTGAAACCGATGGAAGACTGGATGGCGGCCAAAGCCTTGTCGGGATCATCAAGCGCTATATTGCCGCTCACCACCGTGTCGGCCAGTGACGAGCTTGTCAGCACGATACGCCCATCGAAATATCGTCCGATCTGAGCCACCACGTCTTCAAGACGCGCATTGGTGAAAATCAGGCGACCGCGCCGCCAGGCCAAGGCATCATCGAGATTAACGCTGTGCACCGCACCGAGCTTTATCCCGTCATACATGACACCCTGCCCCGGCTGGAGGCGACGTTCATCCGTATCATCACGAAGGCGGACGCTGACGCTGCCCTTGATGAGATTTGTTTCAACCTGATCTTCGGTCAGCATCGAAACCTCAAATTCGGTCCCAAGAACCCGCGTCTCACCCATTCCCGCTTCGACCGTGAAAGGTAACGCTGAGGGAATAACTTGAAAAAACGCACTGCCCCGCAGCAGGTGCACATGTCGCCGCGTCGGCGAGACATCAATCTCAACCGCGCTGTCTGCATCCAACTCGATCATGGAGCCATCGCTCAAGGTCAGGCTTTTACGTTCACCACGCGCTGTTACAAAATCAGCCGCCATATCCTGCCAGACGCCAGGCTTTTCGAGCCACATCCAGCCGCCTGCCACAATGACCGCGAGACAACATGCAAGAGCCGACCCAAGCTTGGCTGTTCTGCGCCGCGACCTTTCCTTACGAATGACATCGAGCGGACCGGCTAGATCAGCACCTTGCTGTTCGCCTATCACCTCAGCAACGGAGGCAAGCTGCGACCATAGGCCCCGGACGTCGTCATAAACCTGTTTGTGCAGGTCAGATTTCCCAAGCCAGAGTTCAAAATCACGCCTGTCGGCTGCGGACGGATGACCACTGATGCGCGTGAACCACGCAATGGCTTCTTTCTCGATCAACGCCTTGTTTGGCGGGGGACAGTCGTCGCTTCTCATACGATCATCACACACGGCTCGTTGCCGCCAGATAAAAGGCCCTCGTCAAATTCCACCTGTTCACCACGCCGAACCGCAATCGCCATCACCCGCTTCCAAAGCCTTGCAGGCCAGAAGCGCCCGGCCCATCTCCCGCTCGACCGTGCTATAGGAAATCCCCAACCCCAAGGCAATTTCGTGATAGGTGCAATCATGCATACGCCGAAGCAGAAAGACCTGTTTCGTCCGAGAGGGCAAGGACTCAATCACCTCTTGTAACCGCCTCAAATCCTGTCTCGCAGCCACAATCTGGTCGGGCAGGATGACAGGAGCACAATATTGCTCTTCCACAATCGTCTTGAGAGTGGCCGCACGTCGTTTCTCGGAACGGAACAGGCTTATCGCCGTAAATTGCGTTGCCCGAACCAGATAGGCAGGCGTCAGCTCTATCGCGTCTTTCGCCCGCGCCCACATGGCCATGAAGACGTCCTGCACCACATCGGGCGCAGCCGCATGGCCCACGCGCTGCCGTGCAACACGAAGAAGCCGCCCCTGTTCCTGACGGTATAATCTATCAATATGATGAGGGCGATCAGACAAAACAAAACTCAAACTTGATAATATTAATCCAGTTATCACCCTTGCAAAGCCGTGGCAATATTTTATCGATAGAAATTTGGATGTGAAAAAACTTAAGTCTGATCCTGCGCAAAAGCGGGACTGCCGGGCGGAAAAAATGATCGACCGCGAGCATAAGCTATCCATTGTAGCCTGCTACGTTTTTTTCGGATTATAGAAGTGCTCGATGTCATCGAACTGAACCGCCCCGTCTTTGCCGAAGACCGTTTGGTTTACGTTATGCGGCCATGGCTGGCGCGTCCAGCATGGCGTCGTATCGCTCCTCAGCCTCGGCGGGCGGGATATTCCCTATGGGCTGCAGAAGGCGGCGGTGGTTGAACCAATCGACCCATTCGAGCGTGGCGAACTCCACGGCTTCGAAGTTGCACCATGATCCTCACCGATAGATGACCTCGGCCTTGTAAAGACCGTTGATCGCCTCAGCGAGAGCATTGTCGTAACTGTCGCCACTGACCTTGCCCCCAAGTTTTATCCATTTTTGAGTTCGCTCCAGGGGTTTTGGGTTGCTGTGTTGTGGACGGTAGCGTCGTGTTGCGGTGCGGAGCCGTTCCGGCTGCTTAAGCCCGCATCACGTCGCGGGTTGATGGTTTGAGCGAACTCGGTCGGTGTCAGCCAACCGAGGCTCGAGTGCGGTCGATGGTCGTTGTAATCATTGCGCCAGCTTGAGAGCCCTGATCGGGCATGGGTCAGTGACGAGAAGAGCGTTTCATTCAAGAACTCATCCCGCAGCCGCCCATTGAAGCTTTCTATGAAGGCATTCTGGATCGGTTTACCCGGCGCGGTGTAGCGCCAATTCACCTTGGTGCGGTCCGTCCATTGCAGGACCGCATTGCTGGTGAACTCGCTGCCGTTGTCACTGACAATCATCTAAAGCCTGTCGCAGTGAATAGGATTCACTGCGACAGGCTTTAGCTCTTTCTTTTTCGCATGTACGTTATCGTTTTATTGAGGACAATAA
>NZ_JACHLU010000023.1 GCF_014204625.1 Gillisella vitis
ACCTCAGCTCAGTCATAACGCGGGGTGGAGCAGCCCGGTAGCTCGTCAGGCTCATAACCTGAAGGCCGCAGGTTCAAATCCTGCCCCCGCAACCATCTCAAATTGCGATGCCAAATCGCGCAGATCAGCCGCCCCAACCGGGCGGCTTTTTTGCGTCCGCAAGTCCTGATGGTTGCGCCCTCCCGCAACCAACTCGACTTGTGAACCGGCCAAGTTCTGGCCGATGCCGGTCCCCGCATCCATCTCAACTTGCGATCGGCCCGCCCCTCCGGCGGGCCTTTTGCTTTTGAGCGATACCGCAAGGATGCCGGCCAGATCGCCGCGCACGTCGATCTGGAGCGCGCCATTCTCCGGTGTCAGGATGATCTCGCGCACCAGCGAGCGCAGCACGTCGGCCGCCACCATGCGCTTGGCTTCCGAATCCTCCTGGAGCGCCGTGTAAAGCTCATCGACCTGGATGCGGTAGTGATGCGCCATGTTCGGGTGCAGGAGGGGAGGCGGCTCTTCGGCGCTTTCAAGAAAGCGCGTCAGGTCTTTCTTTCTCGCTTCGAGCTTTGTACTGCGCTCCTTCACCATATCGATGGGCATGGCGTCCTTGAGGTAGAGATCCATGATCTTCTCAAGCTCACGCTCAATCCGCTTCAGGTCGGCTTGCGCGGCATCAATGGATGAACGCCCTTCCATGCGCAGCCGATTCATCTCGCGCGTGAACTCGTCACAGAACTCCTTGAACAGCGCCGGGTCCATCAAGTGATGGCGCAGCGCGTTGAGAACGCGCGCTTCGAGCTGGTCGCGGCGGATGTTCTTGCGGTTATCGCAGGTGCCCTTGTTGCGGGCCGTCGAGCAGCCGACCAAATCGGCCGAGATCATCGAGTAGCCGCCACCGCAGCAGCCGCACCTGGTCAGGCCCGAGAAGAGGTACTTGGGGCGACGGCGTTCCCGGAAGTGGTTCTCGGTCTCCCCGTCGTCGCTGTGGTTCCGTTTGACTTCCCGTTGGCGATCCTTCACCGACTGCCAGAGGTCGTCATCGAGGATGCGCAGTTCGGGAACTTCCTGCGTGATCCATTCCGATTCCGGGTTCAGTCTCGCCTGGCGTTTCCCAGTGTCCGGGTCCTTGAGGAAGCGCTGGCGGTTCCAGATCAGCTTGCCGACATACATCTCGTTGTTGAGGATGCCGTTCCCGCGCTTCGGATTGCCATTGATCGTGCTGAAGCCCCAGTCACCGCCGCCCGGCGCGGCAATGCCGTCCTTGTTCAGTTCGAACGCGATCCGCTTGGCCGACTTGCCTGCGGCATAGTCCCGGAAGATGCGGCGGATCACCTCGGCCTGCACCTCGTTGATGGTGCGATCGCCGCGCACCGGCTCGCCATTGCCGTCGAACTTCTTGACCACATCATAGCCGAAGGCGTTGCCGCCGCCGGACTTGCCCAACTCGACCCGCCCGCGCTGACCGCGACGTGTCTTGTCCGCGAGATCCTTGAGGAACAGGGCGTTCATCGTGCCCTTGAGGCCGACATGAAGATGCGTGACCTCGCCCTCGGACAGGGTGACGATCTTCACGTCGGCATAGGCCATGCGCTTGAACAGGCCGGCAATGTCTTCCTGATCGCGCGACAGGCGATCCATCGCCTCCGCCAGCACAAGCCCGAAGCGACCGCGCGTGGCGTCGGAGATCAGCGCCTGGATGCCGGGGCGCAGGAGGGACGCGCCAGAGATGGCGTGATCGGTATATTCCTCGACGATCTGCCAGCCCAGCTTCTCGGCATGGAGGCGGCAGATGCGGAGCTGGTCGGCGATCGAGGCGTCGCGCTGATTATCGGATGAATAGCGGGCGTAGATCGCGACCTTCACGATGCTCTCCTCACGAATGTCAGGAGCGCGGCGGGCGGCGTTCCTTCATCTGTTCCTCGTAGACCTCCCGCGCCGCGCGGCGAGCGAGCAGGCGTACCAGCTCGACCATGCGCGGATCGGGTCCGTCGCCGCGCCGCACGAGCGTCAGTTCCGGCTCGACGAGCCGGAGCGTACTCCTGTGCTTTGGGCTGTTGCCGTGGTCCATCGTTGCGCCGTTCGAAGCCGATTGCAAGGTGATCGACTTCACGATTTCCTTGATCGACAGTATAGGCAATGGAAATCGCGGTCGAATATTCGGCGGTGACGGGCGCTATCGGGATCGGGCGCGCGTAGTCCGGCGTTTGATGTCGAGCTATGGCGGACGGAAATGACCGCCCCATTGCCGGCTCATGTGCCGGTCGTTGAGGTCCATTCTGCATTGGCAAGCAGTACACCAATCTCAATTTGTCGGCTTCGCTGAAGGGGCAAGCCTGTCATCAGGCGGGTCACTCTGCTCCGTTATCGGAGTGCGGCTTCTAATTCCTCCTTTCGCTCCTTCCAATCGTGCATCACTGTTTCAAGCAATGCGCGCCATCCATCGCCATGATCGGGGTAGAATGCATGTGCCAGTTCGTGGCAGATGACATAGTCAATCAACCGCAGACGCGCTCTTACCAAGTCTATGTTCAGCAAAACACGCCCACTTGGCGTATAGCTGCCCCACCTCTTCGCCATCGGACGAATGACCAGTGAAGGCCGCCTCAACCCTTTACAAATAAACGGCTCCAACACGATTTCGAATCGTTGGCGGAGGACCTCACGCGCTCTCAGTCGATAAAACGTCTGAAGGAGACGTCTGCAATGAGGTTGATCGTCTGGAGTTCTGGCCGCAATCACCATACGGCCACCATCGATCCGCACATGAGGGTCATCAGATTTTTCGACAGAGAGCCGATACTGCCGACCAAGCAGAAGATGGGTCTCACCTGAAATGTACCGACGCTCCGGCGTAACCTTCGGTCTCTGGGCAATCGTATCGATCTGAGCGAATATCCAGGCACCTTTCCGGTGCGCTCTGGTTCGGATCTGTTCAATGCCCTCGCCAGCCGGGGCAAAGACAGTCACCTCTCCCGTCGGGCGAACATCAATGCGCAGTGTGCGCCTCACCGTGCGGGTCAATTCCGCTGTGATCCTGCGCTCTCCCCAACATATCTCGATTTGCTCGACCGACGGCGAGACCATGACTATCCTCACTGAGCCAGCCGGACACGCGCCGATGCCAGAACATCATCGACGATACCATCAAGAACACTCGGGTCGATCAGAACGCCCCGTTCTCCCCGCAGCTCCTCGAAAAAGAAATCGTCGATATCATTTCGAATGGCGTTCTCCACATCGCGGTCATATTGCCAGCCGACCTTGCGCCGACGCTGGATGATCTGACTAATCTGTAGAGCAATGTCGGCAGCCAAGTCTGGATCATTCATGCCGACTTTATCCAGGTTGCGCTTGGTCAATCCCCAGAACGTCTGGGCATGGCTGTCATCCCGAAGGCAGGCTGGCGTCGGATCGGCTTCGTCCTGCCGGGTAAGCACCTTGTCCCGCAACGCCTTGATCTTCGAGAGATAGGTCAGGTCGCTGATCCGCCCTTTGTGGAAGTCTGCGATTGTGTCGCGCACAAGTTTTGAGAACTTCTCGAAGAAGATTGGATCTTCATCCCATTTCTCTTCAATCGAACGGGTCAATTGGTGGGCGATCGTATCCGCCACAGATGCATCGCTTTCGGTTTTTTCCTCCCGTCGCTCTTCAATCGCGATGTCGTCGAATATATTCAACGGCTCGACCAACGTTACGACGTCGCGTGCAATGACGTGGCGATCCAGCAACTGACGAATGCGCTTTTCATAATCACGCCAGTCAACACGCTCGGCGTAACGAAGCGTGACTGCGGCACGCAGGGAGACGAACCGCCCGAGATCATCCTTCCAGCGCTTCAGCAGTTCCGGCTTCGTCGTCTCAATAAAGGCCGGAGAGGCAAGCGCCACCGTGAAAGCCCGCGAAAACGCCGATAGGCGCTCATAGAAAGTGGCTCTGATCCCCTCATCCGCCAGAAGACGCGCATAGGCTTCCGCATCAAAAGTGTTCGAAACGGATTTGAACACGTCGAGCAAAGCGGCGTGCGCACCTGGCACCTTGTTCGCCTCTTCTCGAATAGCAACGACACTCCTGGCTATGTCCTCTGGGCTGAAGCCTTGCAAGGCATCGTAGCTTGCAAGCGCATCTCCGAGGTCTTTAAGGACGCCGGTGTAGTCGATGATGAAGCCAAAGGGCTTATCCGGCGCGCCGTCTTCGTCGAATACCCGATTGACGCGGGCGATGGCCTGCAAAAGTCCATGCTCCCGCAGCCGGCGGGCCACATAGAGCACCGTGTTGCGTGGCGCGTCGAAGCCCGTCAGGAGCTTATCGACAACAATGATGATATCGGGGTCGCCGGGGCCTTTGAATTGCTCGACGATGGTTCTGTTATAGGCGTCCTCGCCCCCATGCCGCTCCATCATTTTGCGCCAGAAGGTACGCACGAGATCATCATCAGCTTCATCGACCTCGTCTTCGCTCTCGCGCATTTCCGGCGCAGAGATCACGACTTCCGTGGTGACAACGCCAAAATCGTCGAGGAGCTTCTTGAGCTGGATGGCGGCTCGCTTCGAGGGCGCCGCAAGCTGCCCCTTCAGCCCTGTCCCCTTGAAGTTGGCGGAAAAATGCTGGCCGATATCGAAGGCGATCGACTGAAGCCTGGAATCCACGCCTTCGATCTCACGGGCGCGGCTCATCTTGCGCTTCAGATCGGCGCGTTGATCGTCGGAAAGACCGCGCGTGTGGACCTCGAACCAACGGTCGATCTGCGCGTCATCGACATCGGTAACGACTTCCCGCCCTTCATAGAGGAGCGGAACGACGGCCTTGTCATCGACGGCATCTCGCATCGAATAGGCAGGCTGAACCAGCTCGCCAAATTTGGCGAACGTGCTCTTCTCCTTCTTGGCGATCGGCGTGCCTGTGAAGGCGATGAAGCAGGCATTGGGCAGCACCTCGCGCATGCGGGCGTGCAAGCTGTCGAGATTGCCGTACTGGCTACGATGGCTCTCATCGACCAATACAAAGATATCGGCCGAGGTATCGACGATCCGCCGCTTGTTGAGCCCGGCGCGAAATTTGTGAATGAGCGTGGTGATCACCGGGGTCTTGTCTTCGATCAGAGACAGCAGGTTTTCGCCCGTGGCGGCGCGCTTCGGCTCCTGGCCGGTGGCGCGGAACGTCTTGGTGATCTGGTCGTCGAGATCGGTACGATCCGTGACGATGACAATGCGCGCCGAAGCGTGCGCCATCGCGATGGACTTCGCCAGCATCACCATCGTCAGGCTCTTGCCCGACCCTTGCGTGTGCCAGACCACGCCTCCCTGGCGGCGGCCGACGGCGTCACGCTCCTCGATGCGCTTCAGCAACGTCTCGATGGCTGCCACCTGCTGATAGCGCGCAACCTTCTTGTGAGGACCGTCGAACAGCATATAGCGGCGTACCAGCCGCATGAAGCGCTCCGGCCGGCAGAGACCGACGATCGTTTCATCCAAAGGCGTGACGAACCGGTGTTCCTCCATTAGGCCGTCATGACGCTTCATATGCGTGGCGAAATCGAGGGCCACGCGCTTGCCCTCCACGGTGTCGAGCGGCCGATTGACCACGTCCACAGCGAAGCCCGACGGGTCTTCGCGTTCCTTCCACACGCTCCAAAGCTTGCGCGGTGTTCCGACGGTGCCGTAGCGAGGATCGTAGCTGTTGGCTGACAGCAGCAGCTGAGCGGAATAGAACAGCGCCGGCACACCTTCGCCCGCTTTCTGATTACGGATTTGCTGGCTGACGCCCTGATCGGCGGAAACGTGTGAAGCCTTGACCTCGATCACGCCTAAAGGAATGCCATTCACGAGAAGAACGAGATCGACACGGATGGTCGGCCCGCCTACTTCGCTGACGGTATACTCGCTTGCCACCTGAAATGTGTTGGCGCGCCAGTCGTTCCAGTCGATGAACTTGAACGGCCACTCACGAGACGTGACGCCGATGGATTGCGGCAACGCGATGCCGAGCAGCAGGTCGTCGGTCATCCGTTCGTTGGCGCGCACGACGCCCTCGGGGATGCGCTCGGCGAGCCGACGAACCGCAGCATCGATATTCGCTTCGGAGAACGGATAAGCCCGTCCATCGACATGAATGCGGTTGATCCGCGCCAGATCATCCCGGAGCTGGGTTTCGAGGAAAGGCAGCGTCCGCCGTCCGTCGCGCCATTGATCGGTCTCCGCCCGGGTCACGTAGCGCCAGCCGCAATTGATCAGAGTATTTAGTGCCTGAAGCTGGGCTCCACCGGCTTCGGACACAGGGAATTCGGGGGAATGGTTCAAAGCGTTGTGCCCCCGCCACCAGCTTTTGGTCCGCGCTTCGCCTTCTTCGTTGTTGGAGCCGGCTTCGTAATCCACGCAAACGCGCACTTGTAGCCAAGAGCCCGCAACTCGTTGGCGGCCTGCCGAAAAGTGACCAAACTGAAAAACGGTAATCGGCTTGCACCAGCGCCAGCACCAGAGCAGAGCACCGCATAAACAATGAGGTGGCTCGCCTCACTGAACGGAGACGCGGAATCCGCCACGAGCGCCTGATAGCCAGTCAGGCCACGTGCAGCCTCCTGGATAAGGATTTCTGCGCGCAACCGATCGCGAAACGCGCCGTCCATCTTCATGACTCGGGCAGATACTGTACCCTGGTTGAAAAGATGGCTGAGGCGAGATGATGAGGTCTGATCCTTCACGTGGATCATCGCCCCATCGTTGGCGATAAAATCGCATGCTTCGATTGCATAGGATGCGCCGGTCGGCTTCACCAGTTTGCGATCAAGGCAGAGCATATTGTGACCGCCGCCGGCAATTCGGTTGTTATATTTCTCTTCGTTCTCATCAGCTAAGGCAGCCGGCATGACATGTGGCGTGACTTTGGCGAAGAAGGCGGCAACTTCCGTCGCAAGATTTGTGTCGATCCGATACCAGCGATCGGCCGACAGCACATATTTCTCGCCATTCAGATCGGTTTCAAAGACTAGGCATTCCCTGATGCGCCAGCTCTGCCCGTCGTCCTTGCCTTCGTCATTGCATTCGTGGACTTTGTGGCCAGCGAGATGCTCGACGAGATAAGGTCCAAACGTCTTTTCCTTCAGGTCATCGACATAGCCGCCGATTTCCAAGTCGGTGTGGATATTGGAGCTGTTGAACCCCTTATAGCGAATGTGCCGCGCTTTCTCGGGATCGTAGATCACGGGATAGGCAAGATGTAGCGTGTCCGGAATTGCGGCTGTCAAGCAGCTATTGAGCGCGACAACCAGCGCCGCGTCCAGGAGATCGATCGTTGCCTTATCACGGACGTGCTTGATCTGGTCGATCCACGCGAAGTTGGTCTTGTAATCAGTCTTGCCAAAGGCTGAGAGCGCATCGGCGCAAATTTGTGGCAGATCGCTGACGTCCATCTCCTTCGTCAGAGTCAGGCCGTCGCTGCCCGCGACTCTTGAAGCAAAGGTCGTGTTCGTCGGTTCGCCAGCAAGACCTCGAACGATATCCCGCTCGATGTCGATGCTGAAAGCTGTCTGATCGGACCGGCGGGCCGTCTGCGTTCTACGCGAAGTGGTGTTTTCGTCAGGCGTGCGGATATCGGCGCTACGGAGCTTATCGGGGTCGACAGTGTTCAAGACCACCCGCAGGCCGAAATCCTGCTCAAAGGCATCCGGATCGAGCTTCACATGACCAAGGCCGAACGACACCGCGAACCAACGCCCCGACGCTTGGACGAAGACGAGCCCGTAAGCGGTGGAGTTCGTGAGCTTGGCCTTTTCCTCCGCCGTCAAGTCGAGGAATTTAGCCCATTTAGGCGCGCCGCCGCCGATGGTGTCGAGCGAGATTTGAGCGCCGTCCAGCTTGGCCCAAGCAGACAGTTCCACGCCACCCCGAACGCTGTCGGCGGGCTGCTTACCTGCTCGCAGCAGTCGGATCGAAACAGTTTGAGACTTCTTCGTCATGACACGGCCCCCAGATTTGCTTGACGAGGTGCAGACGATGGATCGAAGTGCTCGTCGAGCCGCCGCTCACCAGTGAGCAGTTTTTGCATCAGACCGCGTTTTTGGGTGCGGAGCGCCTTGGAATATCTCAGGTAAAGTGACTGCTGTTTCTCATGAGCATCCAACGTGGCACAAATGACAGCCTGCTTATCAATATCCGGTAGGGGGATTCTGATCTCGGCCAGATCGTTCTCATTGATCGCAGGATAGCCGGACCCGGTCAGTCGGGCGTAAACCTGCCGTTCGACAAGGTTGCTTACGAGCAGGTGCTTCAGATAGCCGACCATGCAAGATTCCGTCGGCTCCAGAATCGAATACCCTGTCGAGTACACGATGTCTGGTCGGCTCTTCGCTGTAAAAAGACGCCTTAGCAATGGGCGAACTGTCGAATATACCACTGCCTCGTTGGCAACAAGGCGTCGAGCTCGAGATGGAGCATTCTTGAATACGATGCGACCAGAAAGCTCTCGTTCTGAGCCATCTTCCGCAGCAGCTATATCAAAGTAGTCAAATTCAAACTTCGGATCTGTGCTGGCAGGAAGGCTTCGAACGTTAATTTCAGCAATTTGATCCAGACGTAGAGTGGGTGCCCTCTCAAGTTCCGCAAATGCATTTAGTTTGCTACGGTACGCTAATCTGTTGGCTGAGATCAGGCGTTCTGCCTGATCGATGGCCTGATCCCAAGCATCAAGAACAGCAGCAATTTTTTTCTGCTGATTAAGAGGCGGCGCTACAACGGGGATTTCCGAGAACGAGTCAAAATAGAGCCTTAACCTGTCTTCCGTCAGACCATGTGAATAGGCCCAGAAGAGATGAATCATTCTTGCTGATTTGAACCAGTGATACGCAAATCTTGAATAGATGTTTTCCTTTGGCTGGAGAACAACGTATGCCGGACTGACAATGCCATCGGCTTCCGCAAGGCCGCAGGCACCTTGCCACATCCTCATCATGTTGTAGGCAATATCGCCCCGACGAACGAGCAGGTGCTGGTCTGGTCGAAGCGCGGACGCAGTGAGCCTGTCAAGGTCCTCGCGGGGAACCAAGCTGTCATTCATGGTCACGGACATGACGGGCAACCCCGGAGCGCCCGGCTCTTGTCGATTGGTGAAAAAGTCTCCCAAGTGTAACTGCTTCATGCCGCGCCTCCTTGCTCGATCAGGCTCGCGCGCCATTCGCCGTATCTCTGGCCAGTTACCGCATGCCGCCAGAACTCTCGTCCATTCACATTTCCTCCAAACACGACGGAGCCAGCACCAGACGGAGAGTCAAACGCAACGTCGGCAGTGAATCGGAGTGCTTTGCCGTCCTCCGTGGGTACAAGCGTCCCTGCTTCGCGAAGCTGCTTCCGCTTGCGGAGAATAAAATCAGATGCGCTGGCGTTTTCACGCATACGCGCTAAAGACCCGGCAAGGACGACGAATTCGTCACCGGACTCTCGGGCCTTAGCCTCGGATGCTCCGTCCCTTGATACAAACTCCGGCAGTTGTTTTGCCGTTTGATCGGATGCAGCATCTTGCGAAGCACTCGCCCCGGCCTCCTGTCCCGCCGGACGCAGCACATCGAACCCGAGCACCGGCAGTAGAATCTCGATCTCGTCGAGCACCCGCTCCATGTCGGCGATTTCCGGCTCCGGCAGCCCCTTGAAGGGCGGTTCGGTGCCGTTGACCAGCTTGGCGCGGCCCGCATTGCGGATGGCGGCGATGATCCGGCTTTCCAGATAGCGGCCATGGGCCTTGGTCAGGTTTTCGTCCTTGGAAACGACCAACACCGCCCGCGTAAAGAACTCCTTCGACTCGTCACCGTCATGCGCGGCAAGGCGGGTCTTCACCTGGTCGCCTTCGCCGACATAGACGAGCTGCCGGCCCGGCAAATCCGGGTCCGGTCCGACGAGGAGATAGATACCGGTGCGGACCGCCTCTTCCCGCCGGATCAGATCGGGCAGGGCGGTGCGGGAGGCGACGGCGGCGCGCACCGACGAGATGCCGAGTTCGGCCGTGATGACGCCGGACGGCGAGCCATCGACCAGATAGAGTTTCAAGGTGCGGCCGCGCCGGGAGGCGGTGCGTGAAGGAGCCTCAGACATTGATGCCAAGCTCCTTCAGATAGGCATTCATCTTCTTGCGCGTCTCGGCGAGCTGGCCTTCGAGGTCGCGGATTTCGTCCTGCACCGCCTGGAGGTTGACTTCAGGCTCCGGTTCGAACGTGTCGACGTAACGCGGGATGTTGAGATTGAAGCCGTTGGCCTCGATTTCCTGGAACGTCGCCTTGTGCGAATAGCGCTCGATCTCCGCACGGCTGCGATAGGTCTCGACGATCGTTTTCACGTTGTCGTCGGTCAGCCGGTTCTGTTTCTTGCCCGGCTCGAAATCGCGGCTGGCGTCGATGAAGAGAATGTCACGCTCGTGCGAGCGCAGCCCATCCGTCTCGCGGGATTTGTCGAACACCATGATGCAAACGGGAATGCCAGTGGTCGGGAAGAGCTGCGCCGGCAGTCCGATCACGGCATCAAGGAGATTGTCCCGGATCAGCTTCTCGCGGATCTTGCCCTCGGCCCCGGAGCGGAAGAGAACGCCGTGCGGCGCAACCACGACGACACGCCCGACGGACGGCCTTGCGATCGCCAGCATGTGCAGGATGAAGGCGTAATCGCCGCGACTCTTGGGCGGCATGTGCGGGGTGAAGCGCTTGTAGGGGTCGGGGAGGGCGTTCCCTTCCGAATCCGTGTTGCCCCACCACTTGTCGAGGCTGAACGGCGGATTGGCGACCACCACGTCGAACCGCATCAGGTGATCGCTTTCGATCAGCGTCGGCGAGTTGAGCGTGTCGCACCAGTCGATGCGCGCGCTGTCCTGGGCATGCAGCAGCATGTTGAGCCGGGCGAGCGAGCGCGTGCTGCCGTTCGATTCCTGGCCGAAAAGCTGGAAATTGGCGTCGGGCACTTCCTCGCCGGCGCGCAGCAACAACGATGCCGAGCCACAGGCCGGATCGCAAATCCGGTCACCGGACTTCGGATTGGCGAGTTTAGCGACAACCTCCGACACCTTGCGCGGCGTGAAGAACTCGCCCGCCTTCTTGCCCGCATCGGACGCGAAACGCTCGATCAGGAAGATGTAGGCATCGCCGAGGATATCTTCGGACGTCTCGGACAGGTCGAGACCGGGTTTGGCGAAATCCTCCAGCAACATCTTCAGCCGCCGATTGCGGTCCTTGGTCTGTCCCAGGTTCGTTTCGGAGTTGAAGTCGATCGCGCGGAAGAGACCACCGAGTTTGCCTTCGTTGGCCTTTTCGATCGCATCCAGGACGATGTTGATCAGCTCGCCAATGTTGTCGCGCCCACGACGCTCATGGAGGCTGTAGAAATCGCCGAGAAAGCTCTCCTCCACATCGTTGGTCTTGCTGTTCTTCAACTCTACGGTTGGCAGCTTGAAGCGCTCACGATCCAGGCGGCGCTGGATGCGGAGTTCATCGCCGCCGAATTCGCGGCGGAACTCTTCAACGTGCTTGCGGCGCACATCGCTGATGTATTTCAGGAAGAGGGCGGTGAGCACATAGTCCTTGTACTGCGTGGCATCGACAGCGCCGCGGAAGGTGTCGCAGGCGCGCCAAACGGCCGAAAGAATGTCTTCTTGCTGAAGGGTGGGCATGACGTCTCCTATGAATTTTGGATCGTGGTGGCCGCGCGGAAGGCGCGCGCAAGGGCCTCACGACCAAGAAGGGAATTGAGGTTGGCGAGGCGTTGCAGAAGAGCGGCTTCGTCGTGAAAGGACCGCGCCAGTTCCGCAATCAATCTTTGCGTGGGCATCGGCGGGAGAGGAACGACAAGCCTATCGAGAGCTTCCTTGGGAAGCCGGGCGAGTCCAGTGCCCTGCTTATTGCCGGAGAACGCTGCCTGCGTCGCGGGAAGATCGAGAAAGGCTGCCAAATAACCAGGATCGACCTTCGACGGGTCGGGACGGACCAGATAGAGATCCAGGGAAATGAAGGCACCGAGCCACGAGTGAGCGGCCTGACAAACATCAGTTGTGGAACCGCGCGCTGCGACGATCAGGTCGCCTTCCTCTATTGGCAAGGCCCTGGCGACGGCCGGCGGTTCGCCGGTCGCGAGATTGGGCGCGCGGCCAGACCTCAAGTCGGACAAGTCGGATAGCCGCACAAAGTGCGCAATTCCGCTACCGCCTTCCTGAACCGCCACGCCGGAATAGATGCTGGATATATTTCGTAGTTCGAGCATTCCTCAAACTATGAAATATATTGCCGCCTGTCAATCGAGTTAGACGTGCTCTCAAACTTATTTTTTAGATTAATGGCACTGGCTGGGCAAGGCTCACGGCCAGCGCCCTATCCGATGGCGGAACTTAGGGAGCGCGGGCCAGCTCGCTGAACACGTCTCATCCGGGCCGCGATAGAGTGAGAGGGCTGAGGGGGTTCCGTGACGGGTCGAGGACTGGAGAAGAGGTCTCCGGCGCCCGTCATGGAGATTTCCCATGAACATGCAGGTGCTGGAAGCCCGTCGTGACGTCAGCGGCGGCTATAAGGTGGATGTTTCGCGCGGCGAACGTGTCGGCCGTGTTTCGTCCGAATGGTTTTCCCGCCCGCACGACGAGCGGTTTCTGTCCCTCGGCGAACTGGCCGGCGCGGTGCGCGGCCGAGCCGAACGCAGCCGGACCCGTGTGGTGGAAACCGCGCTGATCCATGTCGAGGCAAACCGCACCGATCCCGAGCGGCTGTCGCTGATCTTGCCGGGTGCCGAGGCGCCCGTCGCCCCCACTCACTGGAGCTTCGGCCAGCTCGCCGCCCAGGTCGGTGCGCCAGCCGCCTATCTGCGCAATCTTCCTGCGGCGCTGGCCGGCATCAATCTGCAATATGGCCTGACCTCGAACCGGGCCGAACAGATCAAAACGCTGGAAACCGAAGAAGGCCGTGTCGAACTGCGCGCCGTCACCGGCCCGGACTATGGCCGCATCTATGACTATGAGCTGGTCGAAGCCGTGCAGCGCATCGCCGGCAACGGCACGGGCGATACGCGCTGGAAGGTGCCGGGCGTTCTCGACTGGTCGACAGGGATCTACAATCCGCGCGTCGACATCACCCAGGACACCACGACGCTTTATGCATCCGACCGCGACGTGTTCCTGTTTCTCGTCGATGACCTCAACCCGATCGAGGCCGGTCGCTTGCCCGATGGCTCGCCCGACCTGTTCTTCCGCGGCTTCTACGCCTGGAACAGCGAGGTCGGTGCGAAGACGCTCGGCATGGCGAGCTTCTATCTGCGCGCCGTGTGCCAGAATCGTAATCTGTGGGGTGTCGAGGATTTCGAGGAAATCACCATCCGCCACAGCAAATATGCCGCCTCGCGCTTCGCCCATGAGGCGGCCCCGGCACTGCTGAATTTCGCCAACTCTTCGCCCATGCCCTTTATCAACGGCATCCGGGCGGCGCGGGAGCGGATCGTGGCGCGAACCGACGAGGATCGTACTGACTTCCTGCGTCGGCGTGGTTTCTCGAAGGCCGAGACCGGCAAGATCATCGAGACGGTGCTGGCCGAGGAAGGTCGCCCGCCCGAAAGCATCTTCGATTTCGTCCAGGGCATCACGGCGGTCGCCCGCGACAAGCCGCATCAGGATGCCCGCCTCGACATGGAGGCGAAGGCAAAGAAGTTGCTCGACCGCGCCGCCTGATGTTCCGCAAAGCCGGAGATGCGGTTTCCCGTGTCTCCGGCTTTGCGATTCCGCACATTTGTGGAGCGATGTTCGTCAATATTCCCCACGCCTTCCTTGCTCATCTGTAGCCTATGGGTTACAATGAGTATTCAGGAGGGCACCTATGGCCATCGTCAAAATCAATCCGATCGCGATATCCGGGCACTGGCATTCCGGCGTTGCGATGGATCTTCACACGATCAGCAGCACGCCGGTCGGCTATAATGATTTCGGGTACATGCAGTTCGAGACGGTCCGGCCTGAGATCGCCGAGTTGTTGTTCCGCCTGAAGAACCGGGCCGACCGTTCTGCCGCGGCTCCAATCATCGAGACGGTTGCCGATTTTCTCGGGCATCATCGGGACAAGTTCGATGCGATCGTGCCGGTCCCGCCTTCGCACCCGCGCGCCGTCCAGCCGGTCATCATCATGGCGGAAGGCATCGGGCAGGCTCTGGCTGTCCCGGTCCTTTCCTGCATCGCCACGACGCGCCCGACAGGCCAGCTCAAGAACATCACCGATCCCGACGAGCGCAAGGAGCACGTCAAGGGCCTTTACGCCGTCGATGCGGCACAGACGCGGGGCCGCAAAATCCTGCTGTTTGACGACCTCTTCCGCTCCGGCACCACCATGAACGCGATTACCGATGTCCTTCTGGATGCCGGCCAGGCGCAGGTGGTGCGGGCGCTCACCATCACCAAGACACGGAGCAACCAATGAACACCATCTTCATCGGCGGCTCGCGGCACGTTTCCCGTTTACCGGCCGAGGTCAAGAAGCGCCTCGATAACGTCATCGCCAGCCACCATCAGGTCATCGTCGGGGACGCAAACGGCGCTGACAAAGCCGTTCAGAAGCATTTCTTCGACGCCAATTATGCCAACGTTACCGTTTTCTGTTCGGGCGATGCGCCGCGCAACAATCTGGGGTCATGGACCACGCATCGCGTCGATGTTCCCAAAGGGACGAAGGGCTTTCAATTCTATGCCGCCAAGGACAGAGAGATGGCGCGCGAGGCCGATTTCGGTCTGATGATCTGGGACGGCAAAAGCCCAGGCACGGTGCTGAATGTCCTGCGCCTGGTTCAGGCCGGCAAGATTTCCGTCCTCTTCAATGTGCCGGACAAGGCGGCGGTCAACGTCAAGACGGTCGAGCAATATCGCGATTTCATCCGCCAGTGCGATCCGTCTTTCCGCGCCGACCTTCGGGATCGGGCGACACCGCAGGAATGGGCGTTGATCGAAGTCCATCCGCAGCCCAGCCTGCTCGATCATACGCCCTCGACGCCAGGGGAGGTCGCAGATATGCCGGACCAGCGCTCTACGCCACCTGCCGAAGAGGCCGTTCGGACCCTCAACGCTGCGCTGGCGTCCGGCGACGCGACGCGGATCATGAATGTTCTCGGCGCAATCGCCCGGGACCGAGGGATGAGCCAGATCGCCCGCGAGACCGGCCTCGCGCGCGAGAGCCTCTACCGATCGCTCGATGCTGGCGGGAATCCGGAGTTCGTCACCGTCATGAAGGTTCTGTCTTCGCTGGGAGTACGATTGGAGGCGAAGCCGCACGATCTATCCCCGGTTCCAAATGCCGCGGTCCTGTAGAGGAAGAGGGCGGCGCTTCGCTTCGTGACGGGTTGGAGGTCGGAGAAGAGGTTTCCGGTCGCCCGTCGCGGAGTAACCCCGATGGCAACTGCCGTTCAGAAGATCACCCTGTCGTCCTCGCGCGACATCCCCTTCAACAAGCTGGTGCTGAGCCAGTCCAATGTCCGCCGGATCAAGGCTGGTGTTTCTGTCGAGGATCTGGCCGAGTCCATCGCCCGGCGCGGCCTCATTCAGTCACTGCATGTGCGTGCCGTCCTCGATGCCGACGGCGTGGAGACTGGCATGTTCGAGGTGCCGGCCGGCGGTCGCCGCTACCGGGCGCTGGAACTGCTGGTGAAGCAGAAGCGGCTCAACAAGACCGCACCGGTGCCTTGCGTCGTCAGCGACGCGGCGAGCGGCATCCTGATGGAGGAGATCTCCTTTGCCGAGAATGACGAGCGTATCCCGCCACATCCACTCGATCAGTATCGCGCGTTCCAGGCGATGCGCGACAAGGGCATGAGCGAAGAGGCGATCGCCGCTGCCTTCCTGATCGACGTCAACGTCGTGAAGCAGCGGCTGCGACTCGCCGCCGTCTCGCCGGTGCTACTGGATGTGTTTGCCGAGGACGGCATGGACCTTAAGCAGCTCATGGCCTTCACCGTCTCATTCGATCACGCCCGCCAGGAACAGGTCTGGGAAGCCGTTCGTAATAGCTGGCAGAAGGAGCCGTGGCAGATCAAGCGGATGCTGACCGAGACCACAGTGCGCGCCTCCGACAAGCGCGCCGTGTTCGTCGGCATCAATGCCTATGAGGCGGCCGGTGGCATCGTGCTGCGCGACCTGTTCGAGTCCGACGACGGCGGCTGGCTCCAGGATGTCGGCCTGCTCGACCGCCTGGTCGCCGAGAAGCTGAAGGCGATCGCCGAGGAGATCGCGGCGGAAGGCTGGAAGTGGGTCGATGCCGCCATCAGCATTCCCTATGGCGTCACCCATGGCCTGCGCCGGCTGGCGGGTACGTCTCTCGGCATGACCGTGGAGGAACAGGCGACGCGCGATGCCCTACAGGCGGAACTCGACAGCCTGGTTGCCGACTATCAGGACGCCGACGAATTGCCGGACGCGGTGGACGAACGTCTCGGCGAGATCGAGGCGGCGCTGGAGGCGCTCGACAAGCGCCCGGTCAGCTATGATCCGGCCGACATCGCCATCGCCGGCGTCTTCGTCACCATCGACGCGAACGGTTCGCTCAGCATCGATCGCGGTTATGTCCGCCCCGAGGACGAGTTGCCGGTGGAGGCGGCCGCCAACGATGACGTATCGGAAGAGGGTGTCAATCCCGAAACCGGCGAAGTCCGGACGCCCGCCATCCAGCGCGCCGTCATCACTCTCGGAGGCCAGCCCACGCCGATCGAGGAGGAGGAGGAGGAAGACGACGGCATCAAGCCGCTGCCCGAGCGTCTCGTCATCGAACTGACGGCGCATCGCACGCTCGCGCTGCGCGATGCCGTCGCCAACCATCCCCATGTCGCCATGACGGCGCTGCTGCACAAGCTGGTCTCCGACACCTTCCTGCACCGTCCCGCGACCGGCGCTCTGGAGGCCAATGTCCGGCAGGTGCATTTCCCCGCGCAGGCCGACGATCTGAAGGACAGCACTTCCGCGAAATCCGTCACCGATCGGCATGAGCGCTGGGGCGATCATGTCCCCGCCGACGACGAGGCCCTGTGGGACTGGCTGACCGTGCTCGATGACGACAGCCGCATGGATCTGCTCGCCCATTGCGTCAGCTACGGCATCAACGCCCTCTACGAGCGGCCCAATCCCTATAGCGGCTCCGGCGTTAGCGAGCATGGGTTGGCGGTCCGCATGCGCCAGGCCGAGCGGCTGGCGCGCGCCACGGGCCTCGACATGGTGGCGGCGGGCTGGCGTCCGACCGTCGGCAACTACTTCGGCCGCGTCACCAAGGCGCTGATTGTCGAAGCCGTGCGCGAGGGGGCCGGCGACCGCGCGGCCCAGCTCATCGACCATATGAAGAAGGGCGACATGGCCAAGGAGGCAGAGCGCCTGCTGGCCGACAGCGGCTGGCTGCCCGAACCGCTGCGCTCGGTCGATGTCAGCAACGAGCCTGCCGCTGGTCACGCCGATCAGGACGGTGGCGATGAAGCATTGCCCGCCTTCCTCTCCGATGACGGTGAGGACGACGAACCAGCCGAAGACGAGGAAGCTTTGCTTGCTGCGGAATAGGCGAACACGGACGGAGAGACACACGCTCCGTTCGCTGCAAACTTAACCGCGGCAGCGCCTGGGCTGCTTCATCGAGTTAACCTAGCGTTCCGCTTAACAGCGGGACGCCTTTTTTCGTTTGCAATCATCACTCCGCGCGGAAAGCGTCGCCTTTTGTCGCACGCCCCAATGCCAACTCAACGATCCGGTCGATTATCCGCTCACGATCCTTCCATTTCATCACGAGTTTGCCCGGATCCATTCCGTACTGCGCGACGACATCTAGGAGCTTCTCCAGATCAAGATCGGCGAGCCGGCTCCGCAATTCCGCTTCGCCATGTTTGGCTAGATCAATCGGATCGAGCACGGCCGGCGCTCGCCTGCCGCCTTTACGCTTTTCCTCCGCAACCGGCTTTTGCTTAGGCGTGACAACCATCTTCGCTGCTGGCTTTACAACGTCGAGCGCCATCTCGATCCGCTCACGGAACTCGGGGTTGCGTCCCGCTTCCTCAACGATGGCGTTAACTAACGCCGTCAAAGTGCGTTTTAGGGTCATGCGTCGATCTCCAGCTTGTCGAGCAGTTCCTGAGCCAGATCGATGTAGCGGGTCGCGAGATCGCCATAGCCATACTTCTGCTTGAGCGTGCGCCGGCTCGTCTGCAACTCGGCCGCCGCCGCGATCTGGTTGGCCTGGCGGATCACGGTATCGAACACCGGCGGGTCGTTCTCGCGGCGCAGATCACGTGAGACGTTGACGTGAATGGTCGAAGCCTCCTGATATTTCGTGATGACAATGCCGAGCGGCTCAATGTTTTCCGCCACTTCTTTCGAGAAATTTCCCACCCGCTTCACAATCTGTGGGATGCCATAGGTCGACAACACATCGGGCACGGTCGGGATGATGTAGCCTTCCGAAATCCGCAGGCCGTTCAGGGTGATGATGCCAAGGTTCGGCGGGCAGTCGACCAGCACGAGGTCGTAATCGTCGAGGATCGACTTGACCGCCAGACGCAGGAGGTCGATCGGCGTGACCGAATAGAACTGGCCGGTTGGCGCGCTGGCTAGCTTGTCCTGAACGTCGATCAGGTCGAGGCTCGACGGCAGAAGATCGACTTTCTCAGCGCCCTGCACATCGGACACGCCTTTCTGAAGCGTCTTCTTCAGGTCGAATGCTTTGTGGTTCGGATCGAGCGCGTCTTTGAAAAGTGTGGCGAGCGTCCAGCCTTTCTCGTTGATCGCCTTCCATTTTTTTTCGCCGATCAGCATTGTGGTGGCGTTGGTCTGCGGGTCGAGGTCAATGACCAAAACCCGCTTCCCGAAGCGCGATGCCAGAGTTTCGGCGAGGGCAACGGTGGTCGTCGTCTTGGCGACGCCCCCCTTGAGATTGATAAGTGAAACGACACGAGCCATCGGCACTTTCCTTTTCCTGAGCCAAGCTTTTACCTGCCGCGTCCGAAAGACGGGGCCAGCCTTCAATTCCGTGAGCGGCTTGGGAAAATCCGGGAATCGGACACGCCAATTCGCGACCGCTTGACGGGAGACGCCCGCCATATCCGCAATTTCGTTGATGCCGATCAGATCGTCTTCAGCGAGGGGCAATTGATTGTCCTGTTACCGATGCTCACAGTATCTGTTTACATCGTTCACAGCATTGCCGCAAGGTGCTTCTGTGACAAGTTTGGAGCGAATGATGGTTAGAACAGGAAGAGATGGAAAGACAATCACGATCCCGCCCGGCGCAACCAGTCGAGAAGGGACTGACGGGCATGTTGTCGCGATCCGCAAAGGATATACGTCGCGAGAGGGCCGCGATGGTCGGGTTGTAGCGATCCCGCCCGGTGGCACTTCGCGGGAAGGTGCCGATGGCCGTGTCGTGGCGATTCCAAAAGGCTACACCTCTCGGCAGGGGCGCGATGGGCGCGTCGTAGCCATTCCACCGGGTGGCACGTCCCGCGAAGGATCCGACGGCCGGGTTGTCGCCATCCCGAAGGGGTGTACGTCGCAAGAAGACAAGAACGGCCGCGTAAAAGTCGTTCGACCGAAGTGAACGAATTTTCGCGAGGAGAGTGAGAGGGCCGCCGGGACGGGATGAGTCCGGGCGGTGGAGAGAGAGTGTCGCGCGGGCTTGTCCGTCTCCGCTCTCCTGAAAGCTCACCCCATGAACATTCTGTCTCCCGTGGCCGCCGCGTCGGCCACGCCGCTGCCGCTTGGCCTATCATCAGGCATTCTTGCCGCCGCCGGCCTTCTGCTGCCGCATCTGGAACGCGGCGAGCCGATCGACGCCGCTATCCTGCGCCGCGTCATGGAAGACGCCTTCGGCGCGTCCGATGCGTCGGGCGCCTGGGACTGGAAGGCGGCCTACGAGGCGTGCGAAGTCGCGACCGTCCTGTTTCTGCGCAAATACGGAAAGGCGCTGTTCCGTAAAGCCGCGTCTCCGGCTGCACGGCTCTCCGTGCTGGCGAAGATCGCGGCGCTGCTGCCGACGCACACGCGCCGCTCCGAAGAAAGCCAGGCGCTCCAGCAATTCTCGACGCCTCTGCCGCTCGGCCTCGCAGCGCTGACCGCAGCCGCGATCACACACGATGACCGGGTACTCGAACCCTCCGCAGGCACCGGCCTGCTGGCGGTCCTCGCCCAGACGGCGGGCGCATCGCTGATCCTCAACGAGCTGGCCGATACCCGCGCCGAGCTTCTCGCGGCCCTTTTTCCGGCCATTGCCGTGAGCCGCTTCGACGCCGCGCAGATCGACGATTATCTCGATCCTGCCAGCATTCCCTCCGTCGTCCTGATGAACCCGCCCTTCTCGGCGATGGCGCATGTGTCCGGGCGCGTCGCCGACGCGGGCTTTCGCCATATCGCCTCGGCGCTGAACCGGCTCGCACCCGGCGGGCGTCTGGTCGCGATCACCGGCGCCAATGTCGGGCCGGAGCTGCCGGACTGGCGCGACGCCTTCGTCGCCTTGCAGGCACGCGGGCGCGTCCTGTTCTCCGCCGCGATCGATGGCTCCATCTACGCCAAGCACGGCACGACCTTCCCGACCCGGCTGACTGTCATCGACAAGCGACCCGCCGACGATCCGACCGTGTTCCCGGTCTCGTCGGGCATGGCATCGGATGCGGCCACGCTGCTCGACTGGATCGCGGCGCATGTGCCGCAGCGGTTGCCCGTCAGCCTTGCGGCGAAGGGTGCGCCGATGTCCGCCGCGCCAAAATCCGTGCGCGGCTATCTGTCTTGCGCCGCTACCCCGCGCCCGGCCGTTACGTCTGCCGATCCCGAAGGCGTCGAACTCGCCTATGACACCGTGGACTGGACGCCGCCGGAAGGCGCGCACCTCACCGATGCGATCTATGAAGAATACGGATTGCAGGCGATCCGTATTCCTGGCTCGACGGCCCATCCGACCAAGCTGGTGCAATCGGCGGCCATGGCAAGCGTCGCGCCGCCCAAGCCCGGCTATCGCCCGATGCTGCCGGCGAACATCCGCGCACTGCTGTCCGACGCCCAGCTCGAAACCGTCATCTATGCGGGTGAAGCCCATTCCGATTTCCTCGCCGGATCATGGACGGTCGATGCCACCTTCGATCTCGTCCAGGCCGCACCAACTGAGGCTGTGAACGCCGTCCGCTTCCGCCGTGGCTTCATGCTCGGCGACGGCACCGGGGCTGGCAAGGGCCGCCAGTCGGCGGGCATCATCCTCGACAACTGGATGCAGGGACGCCGCAAGGCCGTCTGGATCTCCAAATCCGACAAGCTGATCGAGGACGCGCAGCGCGACTGGTCGGCGCTCGGCATGGAGCGTCTGCTGGTCACGCCGCTGTCGCGTTTTCCGCAGGGCAAGCCGATCACGCTGACCGAAGGCGTCCTGTTCGCAACCTATGCCACGCTACGCTCCGACGACCGTGGCGAGAAGGTTTCGCGCGTCCGCCAGATCGTCGAATGGTTGGGTTCCGATTTCGATGGAGTGATCATCTTCGACGAGAGCCATGCCATGCAGAACGCCGGTGGCGGCAAAGGTGAACGCGGCGATGTCGCCGCCTCGCAGCAGGGACGCGCGGGCTTGCGCCTTCAGCACGCCCTGCCGAATGCCCGCGTCGTCTATGTCTCGGCGACCGGTGCGACCACAGTTCACAATCTCGCCTATGCCCAGCGGCTTGGTCTCTGGGGTGGCGAGGATTTCCCGTTCGCCACCCGTGCCGAGTTCGTCGAGGCGATCGAGGCCGGCGGCGTCGCGGCGATGGAAGTGCTGGCCCGCGACCTGCGTTCGCTCGGCCTCTACACGGCCCGGTCGCTCTCCTATGACGGCGTGGAATATGAGCTGGTCGAACACGCGCTGACCGACGACCAGCGCCGCATCTACGACGCCTATGCCGGGGCGTTCGCCATCATCCACAACCATCTCGATGCGGCGATGCAGGCCGCGAACATTACCGGCAGTGACGGCACGCTGAACCGGCAGGCCAAGTCCGCTGCCCGTTCGGCCTTCGAGTCCGCCAAACAGCGCTTCTTCGGCCATCTCCTGACCTCGATGAAGACGCCGACCCTGATCCGGTCGATCGAACGCGATCTTGAGGAAGGCCATGCCGCCGTCATCCAGATCGTCTCCACCGGCGAGGCGCTGATGGAACGCAGGCTCGCCGAGATCCCGACCGAGGAATGGAATGACATCCGCGTCGACATCACCCCGCGCGAATATGTCCTCGATTACCTCGCCCATAGCTTCCCGGTGCAGCTCTATGAGCCGTTCACGGATGGCGAAGGCAATCTGTCGTCGCGGCCCGTCTTTCGCGATGGCCAGCCGGTCGAGAGCCGGGAAGCCGTCGCGCGCCGTGACGAGCTGATCGAACATCTGGCGTCATTGCCGCCGGTTCCCGGCGCGCTCGACCAGATTGTCCAGCGCTTCGGCACGGACATGGTGGCCGAGGTGACGGGACGGTCCCGCCGCATCGTTCGCAAGGCGGGTGCCGCCTCCATGTCGGGTGCCGACGCCACGGGCGACCGCTTCTCCGTCGAGAACCGCGCACCCTCGGCCAATCTCGCCGAGACGGCCGCCTTCATGGACGATCAGAAGCGCATCCTCGTCTTCTCCGACGCGGGCGGCACCGGGCGCAGCTACCACGCGGACCTGACCGCCAAGAACCAGCGTCTGCGTATCCACTACCTGCTGGAACCCGGCTGGAAGGCCGATGCCGCCATCCAGGGCCTCGGCCGCACCAATCGCACCAACCAGGCGCAGCCGCCGCTCTTCCGGCCAATCGCCACCGACGTGAAGGCGGAGAAGCGGTTCCTTTCGACCATCGCCCGGCGGCTCGATACGCTCGGCGCGATCACGCGCGGGCAGCGCCTGACCGGCGGCCAGGGTCTGTTCCGGCCCGAGGACAATCTGGAATCGCCTTACGCCCGCGATGCGCTGCGCCAGCTCTATCTCCTGATCGTGCGCGGCAAGATCGACGGCTGCTCGCTCGACCGCTTCCAGTCGGCGACCGGCCTGAAGCTGATGGACGACAATGGCATCAAGGACGATCTGCCGCCGATCACCACCTTCCTGAACCGTCTGCTGGCGCTGACGATTGAGCTTCAGACCCTCCTGTTCGCCGCCTTCGAGCAATTGCTCGACGCCAAGGTGCAGGGCGCGATTGCCAGCGGCGTCTATGACATCGGGCTGGAAACGCTGACGGCGGAGAGTTTCATCGTCACAGACCGCCAGACGATCTACACCCACCCGGCGACCGGCGCGCAAACGCGGCTGCTGACCATCACCGAGAAGCGCCGCAACCGGCCGATATCGTTGGCGGACGCTCTGGCCCATGTCGATGCCGACCATGGCAGGTTGCTAGTCAACGCCAAATCCGGCCGTGCCGCCGTTCAGGTGTCGGCCCCCTCGCTGATGCTCGACGATGGCGAGATCGAACGCCGCGTCCGGCTGATCCGGCCGATGGAACATCATCACGCCTCGCTGAAGATGATGGCCGAAAGCCATTGGAAGCCGGTCGATCGCGAGACCTTCGCCCCGGTCTGGGAGCGCGAATGCGCCGAGGTGCCGCCGTTCGAGGAGACGACACTCCATATCGTCGCCGGACTGCTCCTGCCGGTGTGGAAGCGCCTGCCCAACGAATCCACGCGCGTCTATCGGCTCCAGACCGATGACGGCGAACGCATCATCGGTCGCCGTGTCTCCGCCGCCTGGGCCGCGAATGCGGCGTCGATTACGGGAACGGCAACACTCTCCGCCGAGGACGCTCACCGGGCCTTGCTCGACGGGCGGACGATCATCGACCTTGCCGAGGGTCTCCAGCTTCGCCGTGTCCGTGTGATGGGCGCGAACCGGATCGAACTGACCGGCTTCACCGAGGCAATGCGCGAGCGGCTGCGCGCCTATGGCCTGTTCACCGAGATCATCTCGTGGAAGCTGCGCTTCTTCGTTCCCGTCGATGCGGGCGGCGTGACGGTCCTCGGTCGCCTGCTCGACACCTATGCCATCGAGCGTCTCTCCGAACGGGAGGCGGCGTGATGGCCCGGCAGGACGTTTCCGATCTGGCGCAGCGTCTCGGCCGGCAGGCCGAGGCGGTGTGCCGTCGCTATCTCTCCAACGGCCGCCGTCAGGGAAATTACTGGCAGGTCGGCGATGTCCGCAATGCCCCCGGCCGCTCGATGTATGTCCGGCTGAAAGACAGCCCGAAGGGACCAGCGGGCAAATGGACCGATGCACAGAGCGGCGAACATGGCGACCTGCTCG
The DNA here is from genome assembly GCF_014204625.1 of Gillisella vitis. Classification (GTDB taxonomy): domain Bacteria; phylum Pseudomonadota; class Alphaproteobacteria; order Rhizobiales; family Rhizobiaceae; genus Allorhizobium; species Allorhizobium vitis_F. The sequence continues at coordinate 24,218 of NZ_JACHLU010000023.1, forward strand.
ACGTGATCCGGGAGGCACTGCGCCTCATCGACTTCACCGACGTGATTGAGGAGGCCCGTAACTTCCTCAGTCTGCCCCATCCCGAACCGGAGCCACCGCCAAAACGGCGCATCGCCACACCCGCACCATCCGGCTCACCCGAGGCGGCACGGCGGCTTATCGCCATGGCGCAGCCGATCGGCGGCACGCTCGTGGAATCGTACTTACGCGGACGCGGCATTGCGGATTTGCACGGAACCGCAAACCTGCGTTTCCATCCGCGCTGCTATTATCGACCCGACGAGGATCGCCCGACCGAGATCTGGCCCGCCATGATCGCCGCCGTCACCGATCTGTCCGGGCGTATCACCGGGGTGCATCGCACCTGGCTCGCGCCTGACGGTTCCGACAAGGCGCCGATCGACACGCAACGCAAGGCGATGGGCGACCTGCTCGGCCACGCGGTGCGCTTCGGGATCGCTGGCGATGTCATGGCGGCGGGCGAAGGCATCGAAACCGTCCTGTCGGCACGGCATGTTGTCCCTGACTTGGCGATGGCGGCGGCGCTTTCGTCAGCACATCTCGCGGCCATCCTGTTCCCCGACACGCTGCGACGGCTCTATATCCTTCGCGACAATGATCCCGCCGGTGATGGCGCGCGCGACAGCCTGATCGAACGGGCGAACGCGGCCGGGATCGAGGCGCTCACCCTGTCTCCCGTGCTCAAGGACTTCAACGACGATCTCCGGCATTTCGGCGTGGAGGCGCTTCGGGCACATATCCGGGTGCAACTCGCCCCGCAGGACGTGGCCCGCTTCATGATGCCGGGGGCATAGCCGGGACAGGAAGTGTGGTGGGGTTCATCGCCAAGCTCGCGAATGCTCCAACCATCGGTAGAGGACCGCGCCTCGGCCTTCGAGAGGGCGATCGGCCCATAGGCGTGCCGGGCAGGCAATGGCGACGGCCGACGATTTTCCGCCGCCCTTCGGGCTTTGCATCGCGATGCAAAATCGTCGGCCTCTGCCATCCTCCGCTTTGCTTCGGCCCTCCGCTGGCGCTGCGGGTGCAGGCCCGTCCCGCCCATGGGCTTCGTCGCCATGAAGGCCGCGACGGTCGCGGTCCACACCGACGGAGCATCCCATGTCCGAGCACGACGACTTTGAGCCCCACCACGACTCCTCGCCCACCGACCATCTCCTCCAGGAACTTCAGCTCTACGGCCACCGCCCCTTCGAGGACGAACCGGACCCCAGGCCACTGCCCGAAGGCCACCGCGTCGCCGGCGCCATCGCCGACATCTTCGACGCCCTGATCTCGACCCTGGAAGACACCCGCCTCGAACCCGACCTCGACGATCTCCTCTGGTCGACCGTCAATCTCTTCCACCGCGCCACCGACCGGATCGAGCGCGATCTGGACGACAACGAGCAGTCGCAGCGCCGCCTTCAGCGCGAACAGGATGGCAGCGAGGTGAAGTCGGTCGAGCTGGAACGCCTCACCGCCGAAGGCCAGACGCTGCTCGAACGCCGCGACGCCTTCGAGCTGATGCGCGACCAGGCCGCCGAACACTTCCACCGCCAGACCGGCTCAAGCTGGCGCCCGCGCACCGGTTCGATGGTCAACCACCGCAATCTCACCGCCGCGATGATCGATAGCCGCGACTTCCTCGCCGCCAAGCGCCGCGCCGAGACCGAGGTCATGCTGCCCGCAGGACCAAAGATCGCCTTCACCGGTGGCGACACCGCAGACCATAAGCTGATCTGGGCCAAGCTCGATCAGGTCCACGGCAAGCACCCCGACATGGTGCTGCTGCATGGCGGTTCGCCCAAGGGTGCCGAAAAGATCGCCGCCCGCTGGGCCGACCATCGCAACGTCCCACAGGTCGCCTTCAAGCCCGACTGGACGAAACACGCCAAGGCCGCACCGTTCAAGCGCAACGATCAGATGCTGAGCGTCCTGCCGATCGGCGTTATCGTCTTTCCCGGCACCGGCATTCAGGACAACCTCGCCGACAAGGCCCGCAAGCTCGGCATCCCGGTCTACCGGTTCGGCAGCGGCGGCGCGTGAGCGCCGCCATCCCTTAATTTCTCGCCTCACGAACAAAGGCGATCAGGGCTGCTGGTGCCAAAACTGTGTGCTGTAGTTGTTCAGGCCACGGCTGTAGGAATCGACCGTCACCTGGAATGTCTCCGGGATCTTGGCGCCATCACCGCCGTCCCTGAAATAATCCCGCACCGAATAGAGCGCGCCACGCATCAGGTGCTCCCAAGTCTGATAGAGCTGGTTCTGAAGCTGCTCTTCCTGCTTGGCCGCGCTCAGCTTCCGCTTCGGTACGGGCGTCGTATAGTCAGGACGCGGATCGTGCTGATGGACAAAGGTGATGCTGCCCCGTTGCCACTCCTCCACGTTGGTTTGCCGCCATCGGTAGCTCACCCTGACGCTCATGGTCTTCGTGAAGCGGTATGGCGGAATGATCTGATCGTCGATTTGGAAGAGTTCCGCTTCCGTCTGTTCGGTTTCCATCCGCTGCTTCATCGCGCTGAAGGCAAAGGATAGTTCCCGGCCGGCGCGCTGCAGAGCGTCTCCGGTTTCTTCGCGTTTGCGTGCCGATTTGGCGGTACGGTGTCTCGTCAGTGCCTGATCGAAATAATGGAGCTTTGTCGCAACATAGGTCCCGCAGCGGGTGAGAGGCAGCCGATGCAAATCCCCTGACTGTTCGTGTCGGATCGCTTTGTCGATCAAGGTGTCCAATTCGCTGGCGTCGATGGCGCTGATGGCCTCTTGTTCATCACGAGAGATGTTGATCTCACCCACGCGGCATATCCTCGTGTTCGATTTCTTGAAACTTTCACAAGCTTACCACCGTCCACAGAAAACAGAACAGTATTCGGGCGTTGCCCTACGGGCCGCGCTTTCGGCTGCGCCGGAACCACGCCTTCGCCGTGTTCCCGCCATTCGGCTTCAATCGCTAACGCTGGAGGCAGCCGCTTGATGCACCATCATCGTCAGCCGGGATCGCCCGTCACCGCGATCGGCGCAAAGCGGGCGAAATGGGCGAGTTCGGTGTCGCTCACGATCAGACGGTCGAGCAACGCCTTCATATCCGCCTGATCGGAATGGGACTGGAACGGGCCGGGTTGCCGCTCGATCGCCAGCACCGCGATGGCCAGTGCTTTCTTGACCAGGTGCAGTTCACGATCCCTGAAGTTCGCCATACTCGTCATCCGGCAACAAACCCCGTCGTCCTTTGATAGCCGACAGCGGAACGGTTGTGAGTGGGGAAAAGCACAGCATTGGCGAGGACGGACAGCCTCGGCTCCTATGGATGCAAAGCACCACCCCCGCGTAATATGCGCTGATCCTTTGGTCCGGCCGTGGGCCTGACGCCATCAACCCGTAAAGGGTCGGACTACGCATTCGCGTGCCGCCGCTACGGCTTCACCTTCGCGGTGATTGCGGCCCACGGCCGGACACTTCGGGCGCCTGTCAGCGGGGGATGGTCCTCCGCTCGTAACAGGAGCCGGATCGATGTCCCTCGCGCAAGCCCATGCCTTCGCCTTCAGCCTCGCCACCACCCTGATGGCCGTCATCGTCATCTTCCGCGCCGGCGACGGCACGGTCTCGGTGACACCGGCCGCCGAATATGACGGCGACAGCGCCGCGATCCTCAGCGAGATCGATCCCTTCGCCCCATGACGGGGCAAAGGTCATCGCCCGCGACGCGGAACCCGAAAGGTTTCCGCTCCCGCCCGCGCTGGTCTTTTGCTATATTGCTCGGTGCGCCGTGGTGGTGGTGGAGGCGCGACCGTCAGACCTTTTGTCACGGAGACACCACCATGATCTTTCTCGGTATCCTTTTGTCTATCGCCGCCATCGGCTTCTTCTGCTGGCTGCTCTTCACGCTCGCTGTTTTTGCACTACCCTTCTTCGTCGGCGTCAGCGCCGGAAGCTGGGCCTTGCACACCGGCGCGGGCTGGCTCGGCGCGATCATCGTCGGCATGGTCGCCGCTGGTCTCACCTTCGGCATCGGTCAAGTGCTGCTCGCTATCGTCCGTCCGACCTGGATGAAGCTCGCCATCGCGCTGATCTTCGTCGCACCCGCCGTCCTTGCCGGCTATCACGCCGTCCATGGCATCGTGAAGCACACCATGCCGTCACAGACGTGGCAGATCGTCTTCTCAGGTCTTGGCGCGATTGCGGTGGGCGTCACCGCGTTTCTGCGTGTCGCGGGGATGGCGACCACCGACCTTTCGACCGGGACCTCCGCGCGGGCCTGAAACCGAACGGCGTTCGAGATGGCGGACAGGGCAAGGACAGCCGCATCCTCGTTCGTCGCGACGTTGCGGATAGCCGCGCCGCACGGATCGGCGTGAGGCCGCAAGGGAGTTGCATCGCAGCTTCGGGCTTGGAACGGGCGTCGAGCGGCTGGGCCGATCAGACACGGCGGATAGAGGCCGTTCTAGTCGGTAGCCGGTCGAGTCAGGCGCTGGCCGATAGCCCGGAAAGAAGGGGTGACGGTGCCGGTGACATCGCGCGGGTCATTGCTGGTTGCAGGTGGTCGCCATCGTCTCCGTCTTCTCCCCCGTTGATCGAGCTCACCTCACGGCCTCTCCAATGGCCTGATCTGGCCGAAGGACGGCTTCGCCTCGACCGCCTATGCCGCAACGGCGGCGTCAGACTTTCTTCCCCTGCCGGCTGTGCCGCCATTCCTCGCGCAGCAACAAAGTCCTCCTTGGCCGTCCTCCGCCGTGCTCCGGTCGCAAGCGATGCGGCGGCGGTCGCCTTCGGCCGGTCGATCGCCATCGAGGCCGCAATGGTGCGGGCTCGAACACGAAAGAACGGAGACTGAAATGGCGACCATCGGCACCTTCAAGAAGACCGGCACTAACGAGTTCACCGGCGAAATCGTCACCCTCAGCGTCCAGGCCAAGGGCGTGCGCATCGTCCCGGACCTGCGTGCCACTGGCGAGAACGCCCCCAGCCACCGCGTGCTGGTCGGCCGCGCCGAAATTGGCGCCGCCTGGTCCAAGCGCTCCAATGAGGGCCGCGACTATCTGGGCCTCAAGCTCGACGATCCGAGCTTCAACGCCCCCATCTACGCCAACCTCTTCGACGACGAGGATGGCGAAGGCTACTCGCTGATCTGGTCCCGTCCCAACGGCCGCCGCGGTGATTGATCCCGACGCCAGGCCCCGGCCGAAAGGTCGGGGCCACCCTGCGGTTTTCAACTGCGTACTCTGCCTGCCGTTGATCGCGCCATAGCGAGTAAGCGTCGCATCGCGGGATTGCCGTTCTTCGGCGACCACAGGGCGCTGAAGGTCATCGACTCGCCGGTCATGGGACGGTAGACGATGCCGGGGAACGCCACGGACGCCATGGCTTCGCCGACCAGCGCCAGCCCACGACCCATGGCGACCAGCGGCAGCACGATGTCGCGACCGACGCATTGCGGCTGGAGCCTGACGTCTTGTCCGGCTTCGATCAGTCGCTGCACAAACGCATCGCCCGCTTCCGGCGGAGCGACGGCATGGCGCAGGATGAAGCTTTCCCCGGCAAGCGACGGCCAGTCGAGTTCGTCGCGATCACCATGCCGTTGCCCTTCCGGCAGCGCCACGAACAGCCGCTCCTCCCAGAGGGGTGTCACCTCACATCCCGCCCATGGCCGCTCGCCGGCAACGAAGGCCACGTCGAGATCCAACCGGGCGGCGGCGGCGGCGTGGGCTGCGGTTTCCCCCTCTTGGAAATCGATATGGACGCCGCCGTGATGCTGGTCGTAGGCACGGAACAACTCGGCCAGGAACCCCGCCGCGAGCGAAGGCAGGATACCCACCTTGATCCGGCCGTTCTCCGCCCGGCCAATCGCGGCGACATCCTGTGCGCTGTCCCGCATGTGGCGCAGCATGTCCTCGGCCTGCCGCCGGAAGCGTTGACCGGCGAAGGTCAGCCGCACCCCGCCGCTATGGCGCTGGAACAGCGAGGCCCCGAGTTGATCTTCCATATCTCGGATGCGACGGCTGACCGAGGATTCCTGTATGCCGAGTGCTGCTCCAGCCTTGCGAAAGCTGCCATGTTCAACGGCAGCCAGGAAATAGCACAGGTGGCGAAGCGCGATTGAAAGCGACTGCTTCGCCATGCTCGGTTAGAACCGTGCGCTGGTGAAGGGCCGCTCGATTGCCTTCGAGAACACGGCCCTATCCATAGACACCATCCCGCACATCGGTAACCAGCTGGCCGGTCATGCCCTCAAAAGCTGTGTTGGTGAGTATGACGATCGAGAGCCCGTTCGCAGGGTCCACGAACCAATTGTGGCCGTAGACGCCGCCCCATTGCAGGGTGCCTTTCGCCTGCGGTGTGGCTGCAGCGGCAGGATCGACAAGAACCGCCCAGCCATAACCAAAGCCCCAGCCAGGCCCTTGCGTTTCTGCCTGCGGTCCCACCTGATCGCGCATCATCGCGGCAACCGTGTCAGGTTTCAGGATCGGCGCGCCGCCGGTACGGATCATTTCGAGAAAGGTGAGAATGTCGGTCGCGGTGCCGGCCATGCCCGCCCCGCCTGAGGCATAGGAAGCCGGATCGAGGACACGGTCGGGTGAAAAGCGTACCGCACCCTCCCAGAGCGGCACGGCGACATCACCGTCCATCCGGCAAGGAATTTCATCCCCATTGGCATAGGCGGCGGTCAGTCGGCTCCGATCGGCGACGGCAAAGCCCGTATCGACCATCCCCAGAGGTCCCGTCACCTCATCATGGATGATTTCAGGAAGCGGTTTGCGCACCGCCGTCTCCAGCACTTTGCCGAGGACGTCGAAACCAAGCGAATAGCGCCAGCTCGATCCCGGTGCGAAAGCAAGTGGTGCCTGTATGAGGCGATGCAGGTTGTCGTCGAGCGCAAGTCCGGGCTGGTCGATGCCATCGGAAACTGCAAGCCGGTGATAGGCGGAGCCTTCCGGTTCGAGGAAGCGGTAACTGAGGCCGGACGTATGACTGAGAAGCTGGTGTAGCGTGATCTCGGGGCATGAATTGTCACCAAGCTTCGGCCGGAACTCCGGCAGCCACCGGGTGACGGACTGATCCAGCGCGATGGCACCGCGCTCAACCAGGCGCATGGTTGCCGCAGCCACCAGCGGTTTGGTGACGGAGGATAAGCGAAAGATCGCATCCTCGCGCATCGGTTGCCCCGCTTCCCGGTCGAAGAAGCCTGCAGCGCGTCGGTAAAGCGTCTCGCCATCGCGGGCGACGAGAACCACGGCGCCGATCAATCGGTTTTCGGTCAACGCGGCGTCGATGGCCACGTCCAGTCTGGATGCAAGCGAACCCTGCTGACTCATCGGGAGAACTCCTGTATTATCACAGCGATCAATCCATAATAGCCGAAGGTCAACGGATTTCTAGAGTGATCGATGTGAAAAATGAAGTTACCCCATTGCGCCGCCGCGGCCGTCCCCCGGCCTTCGACCGGGCGCAGGTCCTGGCCAGGGCGGGAGAATGCTTCTGGCGGCTCGGTTATGAAGGGGCGTCGATCGTGGACCTCACAACCGCGATGGGTATCACGCCGCAGAGCCTCTATGCCGCATTTGGCTCGAAGGCCGACCTCTACCGCGAGGCGCTCGGCTGGTATGGCGTCGCTTTCGCGACGCTGACGGCGGAAAGCCTCGACAAGCCGGACCCCCTCGGCACGCTCATGGCTTGGATGGAAAGCCAGGCGAAGCTGTTCACCGATCCGAATCATCCCCCCGGTTGCATGATCTCGACGGCCGTTCTGGGTTGCGCCGTCGAGAATGATCCGGTCGCGCAGATGGTATCGAACATGCGGGAAGCGACGATCGCGCGCATCCGGGACCGACTGGAGCGCGCGAGAGCAGAGGGCGAGATGAAGCCTGACGCCGACCCCAACGCGCTCGCACGCTTCGTCGGCGCGATTATCCAAGGAATGTCTGTGCAGGCCCGCGATGGTGCCAGCGAGGCCGAACTCGCAACACTCGCGAGGCTGGCAGGGAGAGAGTTGGCACGGGAGCGCCGGTAAGACGCTGACCTTGATCCGGCCGCTTTCCGTTCGCTTGAGCGCAGCGGCATTCTGCGCTTTGTCCTGCATGTGCCGAAGTATCTCCTCGGCCGGGCGTCGGAAGAGCTGCCCGTCGATGGCCTGCCGCTCGCCGCCATTGTGGCGCTGAAACAGCGCCTCGCCCAGTTGGTCTTCCAGGTCGCGGATACGGCGGCTGATCGACGATTCCTGTATGCCGAGTGTGGCTCCGGCCTTTCGGTAGCTGTCATGCTCGGCCGCCGCCGGGAAATAGTGCAGATGGCGAAGCTCCATTTCCAATGAGCGTTTCACCATCTTTCGACCACCGATTTGAGCGGCCGAAACCGTGCCCTGTCAGTTCCGCCGAAAGCCGCCAGAGCCTGTCGGCCTCGCCCGCATCGCTGGCCCAGGCTTTCAATCACAGCGACGCCATCTGCGATGCCGTTCTGGCGGATCGCGGCATTGCGCTGCTTTCGACATGGTTGATTGCCGACCATCTGCGCGAGGGCCGGCTGATTCAGATGTTGCCAAACATCGAGACGCGCGGCTTCCCGATCCATGCCCTGTGGCCCCATGTGCGACACTTGGCTCCGAAAGTGCGTGTCGTGGTGGACGAACTGGCGAGCCGGTTCTTGCCAGAACCACCGTGGAATGGCGTCGAATAAGGAGTCGATCGAGACCCAATGCACTGCAAACCGACCATCGAATCAGCCACAACTCATGTTCTAAAGCGACCGTTTGCAGCGAATGATCCAGAGCGCTTTTCGCTAGAATCTTAGGTTAAAGCGACTATTATAGTCGTAGTTCTGGCGTGCGCGCGGACCCTGATGGCTGGTGATCGGCATGATCACCGCCCGACAGTCACGGGCCGCACGCGCGTTGCTGGGTTGGACACAGGAGACGCTCGCTGACAAGGCCCGCATATCATTGACCGCGCTGAAGCGCCTCGAATCCGAAAGCGGGCTTGAGGTGTACGAGACGACGCGCGATCAGGTTCGCAGAGCCCTTGAAGCAGCTGGCATCGTTCTTCTGTCCACCGACCGGGGACACGGAGTCCTGCTCGTCGATGATCGCGGAAATTCAAACAAATAATCTTTTGCCGACTTGCGATGCTCCAGCGGCATCGGTCGATGTTTCCCGCACCCCATCCATTTCGGATGATCTATCGCTAGGATACCGGCCTTGTGCGCCATCGGCGCAGGCCGTGGGGTGATGTGATGATTGATCCGTTCGAGGACATAGCGCCATCGGTCGAGCATCTGACCGACTATGACCGCTCGCATATCAAACTCTACATGCGGTTGCTGGACGCCGCGGCGGACGGGGCCGACTGGCGGGAGGCCGTCGAAATCCTGTTCGGGATCGACCCGGTTCGTGAGCCCGAGCGTGCGCGTCATGTCCATGGCAGCCATCTCTCGCGCGCCCGCTGGATGACCCACACCGGCTACAAGCATCTGCTGCGCGAACCGCGCGTCTGAAGCGCATTGCGGGCGCGTCCCGAGGCCGCGATGCCTTGCCGACATCGCGCGATGTCGCGCGCCCATCTTCCACTAAAGCCCACAACCCGGAATCGTATTCAGCCCGACTTGCGCGTGAGCAGCGAGGAGTTGAGCTGATGAAACCTGATACATCAAACTGGCGAGAGAGCTTCAGCTATGACGTCTTCGATGCTCTGCCGATCGAAGGACTGGCCTGGGAATGTCTTCGCCGCGATGAACCTTACCAGCGCCTTTACCACAATCTGGTGAAGGCCAAAGCCGAAACCGAACCTTTGCCGCAGGATGCCGAACGACGATGGGGGTTGCGATTTCCCGGCCCGGCCGGACCTCGCCGCAACCGACCAGCTGGTGGTCTGGTCGCCTTTCGTCAATCCGGCGGTGACGTTGCTCACGCGGCGCCCCGATCTCTTGCCACCCCCATCGTCCCGACCGCGTCCTGGCGCCTGCACCATCCGCGATAGCCCCGAGGGGCGTTACGCGATCGACGATCTCGCTCAGATGCCGTTCGTAATGCTGGACGGAACTGATCCCGACGCGCCACTTGCCGCACTGATCCCTCTCGATACGGAAACGCTCGACCGGATCGAGGCCGTCATGCGGCTCTGGCGGGCCTGGAACGGGCGCGTCGTCCCGCGCGACACACGCCTGACCGTCGACCAGCGGCGGCGTCTGCGCCTCAAGATACGCGCCGCCGACGGGCGTATGAACGGCGCGAGCTATCGCGAGATCGGCATTGCGATCTTCGGCGAGGCGCGGGTCTTCGCCGAGCCGTGGAAGACCTCCTCCTTGCGCGACACGGTGATCGAGCTGGTCCAGGGCGGCTTCGACCTGATCGCGGGCGGTTATCTGAAACTGCTTCGTCATCGCCGCCGATCCTAGCGGCTTCGATCAACCGCGTGGGGTGGGGATTTTAGCCACCCGCAAGTTCCCCATCCCCCCTGAAGCCTCCCCTTCGCCAGGGTGGTCGTTGCCCGCCGCTGATCCGCAGCGGCCATCGCAACCGCCCCGGAGGCCCGATCCATGCGACCCGATCTCGCCGTTTTGCCGCCGCGCTTCCTGCGCACCAAGGAAGCTGCCGAATTCCTGAGCCTCTCCGCCCGCACGCTGGAGAAGCACCGCACCTACGGGACCGGGCCGAACTATCGCAAGCTCGGCGGCCGCGTCGTCTATTGCGTCGATGATCTGGAGGCCTGGGCCGCGCGCGGCGCTGTCACCTCGACCTCCGATCCGCGTGGGCAGGTGCTGCCGGCCAAGCGTCAGGTGTTGTCCGACGTGCCGCAGCCCGGCCGCTACGCCCGCTGACCGCGTTCCGGTTCCTATCCATGACGGCGCGGCATCGTCCCCCCTCGGAGCGCAGACAGCTCGACCTGTTCCGGGCGCTCCCCGGCGACTTCGCGCCCCGAGACGCGCAGGATCTCATGGCCTATCCGTTCTTCTCCCTCTCCAAGACCCATCGCGTCGCCCCGATCGATTTTGTCGCCGGCAAGGTCTCGATCCGGGTTGAGGCGGTGCCCGATCACGGCATGGCGACCATCTGGGACGCCGATGTCCTGATCTGGGCGGCCAGCCAGATCGTGGAAGCTCGCGATGCCGGGCTTCGCACCTCGCGGCTGCTGGTCGCCACCCCTTACGAAATCCTCCGCTTCATCGGGCGCGGCACGTCAATCCGCGACTATCAGCGGCTGAAGGCGGCGCTCGACCGGCTCCAGTCCACCACGGTCGCCACCACGATCCGCCAGCCCACTGAGGGCCGCCGCCATCGCTTCTCCTGGATCAACGAGTGGAAGGAGCGCATCGACCGTCAGGGACGCCCTGACGGCATCGAGATGATCCTGCCCGACTGGTTCTACCAGGCGGTGCTCGATGACGCGCTCGTGCTCACCATCGACCGGGCCTATTTCGATCTCACCGGCGGGTTGGAGCGCTGGCTCTACCGCATTGTGCGCAAGCATGGCGGTCGCCAGCGTCGCGGCTGGCGGTTCGATTTCCGGCACCTGCATCAGAAATCCGGCAGCCTGTCGCCGTTCAAGCGCTTCGCCTTCGAGCTGCGCGACATCATCCGCCGTCAGCCGCTGCCTGGCTACACCCTGTTCGCCGAGATCGAAGTCGGTGGCCGGATGCTGCTCGCCTTCGAGCCATCCGCGGCCTGTGGACAAGCTGTGGAAACCGTCGTGCCATCCGGAACCCGGAGCGGCGTGCTATCGGGAACCGGCCTCCCGTGCCATCAGGAACCGAAACCGGGTGTAAGACCCGGAGATCAAACACGAAATCGCGCCCCTAACTTAGACTCTAACATAGAATCTAACTTTGAAGAGCGCGCGCGCGAGGTGGATAACCTCATCCGGGACGCTGCGAAGAGCCTGAGTTCGACCGCAAAAACACGCGCCATCGGCTCACAGCGCGACCATGATCCGGGTACGTCTTTCCGTAAAGACGGCTTTACGGCTGCCGATGCCGGCAAGTCTTCCCGCCTTCCTCTGGACGATCAGGCGGGTGAGTCATGATCGTCGCGCTGCTCAACCAGAAAGGCGGTGTCGGCAAGACGACGCTGGCGCTGAACCTGGCAGGCGAATGGGCGCGGCAGGGCAAGCGCGTGACGCTGATCGACGCCGATCCGCAGGGCTCGGCGCTGGACTGGTCGCAACAGCGTGCCCGTGAGGGGCTGCCACGCCTGTTCGGTGTCGTGGGGCTCGCGCGGGATACGCTGCACCGGGAAGCGCCGGAGCTGGCGCGTGGTGCCGATCATATCGTCATCGACGGCCCGCCGCGTGTCGCAGCTCTGATGCGCTCGGCCTTGCTCGCCTCCGACCTGGTGCTGATCCCGGTGCAGCCGTCGCCGCTCGATGGCTGGGCTTCGGCCGAGATGCTGGCGCTCGTGGCCGAGGCGCGAATCTACCGGCCGGAACTTGTCGCCCGCTTCGTCCTCAACCGCTGCGCCGCGCGCACCGTGCTGGCACGCGAAACGGCCGAGACGCTTGCCGACCACGACCCGCCGGTGCTCGTCGCCACCATCGGCCAGCGTGTCGCTTTCGCGGTCGCCGCGCAGTCTGGGCGACTGGCGTCCGAGCTGGATGACGACACGCCTGCCGCGCGTGAGATCGCGGCGCTGGCAGCGGAGATCGATGCCCTCAATATCGAAAGAGGCGCGCCATGAGCGAGCGTCCGACCCGTCGCGGCTTTGCCTCGCGTCCCGCTGATCCCGAGCATTGGATTAAGATGGCTGACGCCCAACTAGCCGCTGGTGAGCGCACGCCGTTCACCGCGCGGCTGACCATTGACGTCACGCCCGACCTGCGCGGCCGGCTCAAGATCGCCGCGTTCCGGCGCGGCATCACTGTCGCCGACATGCTGCGCGAGTTGCTCGCGCGCGAATTCCCAGTCACCCCAGGAGACCCCTCATGACCGACAACGCGGCTACCCGCGTGCGCGGCGGCCCCGTGCCGTTCGCACGTTCATCCGACATCCTCACCCATGTCGAGCTGACGCATATTGAGAAGCGGATCGAAAACTGGATCAGGTTTGGCCGTGAGGCGCCCGAACAGATCCTCGATCGCCGTCGCCGCGTCTTCTCCTACCGGCCCGGCAGCACCTTCGCCTTCGTCCGCTGGGCGGCCAATGACTTCGGCACGGTGATTTCGCGCATCGACATCGTGCGGGCTGTCGAGCCGGGCGAGAGCTACCAGACGCTGCCCTTCGTGCGCCCGGGCGGCGACATCCTGCTCAAGATCGAGGGCTGGCCCAAGATCGAACAGGTGCTCCGGCACATCGACGCGGTGGAGGCCGCCGGCATCGACGCCTGCGAGGTCGCGCCCGATCACTGGCGGCATGTCGGCCACCGGATCGGCGCGGGTCATGCGCCGCGCGCCTACACGCTGGATCGCCATCAGGCCTGGCTCAAGCGGCGGGGGATCGAACAATGACCCGCTTCGGTTATGTCATGGTGACGTACTTCTCCGTGATGGGCGTCGCCATCGCCTCGTTCATCCCGACGCCGCTGCGCCTCGTCTGGAACGCCTCGGCCAGCGTGCCGGTCGGCCTCTACGATCTCAATCCGCCGCGCGATCTTCGTGTCGGCGATCTGGTCGCCGTCATGCCGGACAAGCCGCTCGCCGATTTCATGGTCGAGCGCGGCTATATCGGTCGCGGCGTGCCGCTGATGAAGCATATCGCCGCGCTGCCGGGACAGACCGTCTGCCGCACTGGTGCCGCGATCACCGTCGATGCCGTGCCGCTTGGCGACGCGCTCGATCGCGACAAACGCGGGCGTCCGCTGCCGGTCTGGCAGGGTTGCCGCCGCATCGCCGACGGCGACATTTTCCTGATGAACCCGGACGTGCCGGACAGTCTCGACGGCCGCTATTTCGGCCCGATCGCGGCACGCGCCGTCATCGGCAAGGCGACACCGCTCTACACCAATGAGGCCGGCGACGGACGTTTCGTCTGGCACGCGCGCACGCGCTGACCGCCCATCCTTTCGCGTTCCATTGCACATTCACGGAGGTTTCCATGCCGCAGATCGGCATCTTCACGCGCGCGCCATCCGGCTTCACCGGCCGCATCCGCACGCTCTCGTTCGACACCGCGTTCGTCATCGTTCCGGCAGAGCCGTCGGATGCCGAGAACGCACCGGATTACCGTATTCACCTCGGCGACGAGGATGGGCCGGAGGTCGGTGCCGGTTGGAAGCGCACCGGCGAACGGGCTGGCGAATACGTCGCGCTCGTGCTCGACGATCCCGTCTTCCTCACGCCGATCCGCGCCAACCTGTTCCGCGACGACGACACCGGCAAGGACTGGTCCCTGCACTGGAGCCGCCAGCCCCGTCGCGACGGGAGGGACTGACGCCATGCGCAGCCCCGTCCTCCTTCTCCTTTCCGGCCTGTCCTTCGTCGGTGTCGTGCCCGCCAGCGTCCATGCACAGACGGCACCGATCGTCCGGCCTTCGCCGCGCGATCCCTATGCGGATCATATTGCTGAGGCGGCGCAGCGCTTTGAGCTTCCGGCGGCCTGGATCAGGGCGGTGCTGCGCGCCGAGAGCGCAGGCGACCGCCAAGCCGTCTCGCCCAAGGGCGCAATCGGGCTGATGCAGATCATGCCCGACACTTGGGGCGATCTGCGCGTCCGTCATCACCTCGGCAGCGATCCTTATGACCCGCACGACAACATCATCGCCGGTGCGGCCTATATCCGCGAGCTGTTCGACCGTTACGGGTCGCCCGGCTGGGTCGCGGCCTACAATGCTGGTCCCGGTCGATACGAGGCGTCTTTGTCGGGCCGCCCGCTGCCCGCCGAAACGCGCGCCTATGTCGCCACCGTCGCGCCCAATCTCGATGGCGCAGGCGATCCCGGTGCCACCGTCATCGCGGCGGCTGATCCGTTGTTCTGGACCCGCGCGCCGCTGTTCATCGCACAAGCCGATCGCCGTCCCGCTGCCGGTCCTGTGTCGGTCGAACGTCCGCCGAGCGACGCAGCACCGACGTCGATCCTGCGCGATGTCTCCGCCATCGTGCCGCAATCCGGCGGCCTGTTCCTCGCGCGGGCGGATGCGGGACGGCAGCCATGACCGCGCGGGTTCCCGATCGCACGATAGCGGGCGCTGGCGTGGACTGGAGGGCGCTGAGGGGGAGCACGGGCAACACGACCGAAGGAGGGCGAGATAAAAGAGCGCACATTGCGCTTCGGTCGGTCGGTTGTTTTTGTTGGGCTTTCCGGCGTCTCGCGCACCTTGCGCCCTTGGGCGGCAATGTGCGGCACAGGCTCAAGCCTCTGTATCTGCACGATCTTTCGCACATTGCGGAGCAGCGCCATGACCGATGAGCGCGAGTTCCGCATCCGTCCGGGCCGCGTGCGTTCTTCGGGATCGCAGCGGGTCCGGCCTTTCGTGGCGCAAGCGCTCGCCGCCGCCCGCAAGGCCGGTGGCACCGTCTCGCGCTCCGGCCGGATCAGCCCCGGCAACCGCTCGCGCTTCGGCCGCGGCCGCACCGCGAGCATCCAGGCGAACCGGCTCCTGACCGGCCGCTCGCGCATCGTCGTCATCAAGACCCGCGTGGTTCGTCATGGCCAGCGTGCAGCACCGCTCTCCGCCCATCTCAACTATCTCCGCCGTGAGGGCGTGACCCGTGCCGCGACCGAAGGGAGCAACAGCGAAGACCATGAGAAGGCGCGGCTGTTTGGGCCGGAGGTGGAGACGGCCGATGCAGGTGATTTTGCCGGGCGTTGCGCCGACGACCGCCATCATTTCCGCTTCATCGTCTCGCCGGAGGATGCGGCCGATCTCGCCGACCTCAAGGGTTTCGCCCGCGAACTGATGGGCCAGATGGAGAAAGACCTGGGCACCCGCCTCGATTGGGTCGGCGTAGATCACTGGAACACCGACAACCCGCACGTCCATATCATCCTGCGCGGCCGCGCTGACGACGGCCAGGATCTCGTCATTGCCCGCGACTACATCAAGGAGGGTATGCGCGCTCGCGCCGCCGATCTGGTGACGCAGGAATTGGGACCGCGCACCGATCTCGATATCCGCCG
The DNA here is from genome assembly GCF_014204625.1 of Gillisella vitis. Classification (GTDB taxonomy): domain Bacteria; phylum Pseudomonadota; class Alphaproteobacteria; order Rhizobiales; family Rhizobiaceae; genus Allorhizobium; species Allorhizobium vitis_F. The sequence goes on from NZ_JACHLU010000023.1 coordinate 40,244, forward strand.
CGATGTGGAGCGGCAGGTCCAGGCCGAACGCTGGACCCGGCTCGATCGGCAGCTTCTCCGCGACGGCCGCGATGGCGTCATCGACATGGCCCCGTCGTCCGATCGCCAGCCCGACGGCTATCACGCCCAGAAGATCGGTCGGCTGCGCAAGCTGGAAACCCTCGGCCTCGCCACCGAGGTCGGTCCCGGTCAGTGGGTGATCGACGACAAGGCCGAGGCCACGCTGCGTGAACTCGGGGAACGCGGCGACATCATCAAGCGGATGCACCGGGCTTTGACCGAGCGCGGCATCGAGCGGGGATCGGCGAGCTATGTGCTGGCGGGCGAACACATCGATACGCCGATCATCGGGCGGCTGGTGGATCGCGGTCTCGACGACGAATTGAAGGGCACGGCCTATGCCGTGGTCGATGGCATCGACGGCCGCACCCATCACATCAAGCTGCCCGACCTCGATGCCGCCGGCGACAGCGCGCCCGGCTCGATCGTCGAGTTGCGCCGCTTCGAGGATGCGAAGGGCGAGCGCCGCGTTGCCATCGCCGTCCGTTCCGATCTCGACATCAACAGGCAGATCACGGCGTCGGGCGCGACCTGGCTCGACCGCCAGAACATCGCCCGCGAGCCGGTCTCGCTGTCGGATGGCGGATTCGGCGCGGAGGTCAGCCGGGCGCTGTCCGCCCGCACCGAGCATCTGGTCGAACAGGGTCTCGCCGAGCGCAGCGGCCAGCGCATCACCTTCAATCGCAACCTCATCGACACGTTGCGTCGCCGTGAGGTCGACGCGCTCGGCGAGAAGCTCACCGCCGAGACCGGCCGGGCGTTCAACCGCGCAGGGAACGGCGAGTATGTCGCCGGCACCTACCGCCAGCGCCTCACGCTCGCTTCCGGCCGCTTCGCCATGCTGGATGACGGCATGGGCTTCCAGCTCGTGCCCTGGACGCCTTCGCTGGAAAAGCAGCTCGGCAAGCACGTCTCCGGCGTCGCCCGCGACGATGGCGGCATCGACTGGAGCTTTGGCCGCAAGCGCGGCCTCGGCCTGTAACCCTTCCTCCCGCGAAAGGACCGCCGCCATGACCGGCACCAAGATCCTCTGGGGTCAGATCCTCACCGTCTTCCTCGTCGTTCTCGCCACCACCTGGGGCGCCACCGAATATGTCGCGTGGAAGCTCGGCTTCCAGGCGCAGCTCGGGCCGCCCTGGTTCATGGTGTTCGGCTGGCCCTTTTACCTGCCGCCCTCCTTCTTCTGGTGGTGGTACAGCTATGACGCCTATGCGCCTGATATCTTCGTCGGGGGCGCCTATATCGCCGCGTCCGGTGGCTTCATCGCCGTGGCGGTCGCCATCGGCATGTCGGTCTGGCGGGCGCGGGAAGCGAAAAAGGTCGAGACCTACGGTTCCGCGCGCTGGGCCGGGACGGAGGAAGTGAAGGCCGCTGGCCTGCTCGGTGCCGATGGAGTGATGCTCGGCCGTTACGATCGCGACTATCTCCGCCATGACGGGCCGGAGCATGTGCTGTGCTTCGCGCCGACCCGCTCGGGCAAGGGTGTCGGCCTTGTCGTGCCGTCACTGCTGACCTGGCCGGGTTCCGCAATTGTCCATGACATCAAGGGCGAGAACTGGCAGCTCACCGCCGGTTTTCGCGCGCAACATGGCCGCGTGCTGCTGTTCGATCCGACCAATGCGAAGTCGTCTGCCTACAACCCGCTGCTGGAGGTACGCCGCGGCGAATGGGAGGTGCGCGACGTCCAGAACATCGCCGACATCCTGGTCGATCCCGAAGGATCGCTGGAGAAGCGGAACCACTGGGAGAAGACCAGCCACGCGCTTTTGGTCGGCGCGATCCTCCACGTCCTCTATGCCGAGGCCGACAAGACGCTGGCCGGCGTTGCCGCCTTCCTGTCCGATCCGAAGCGGCCGATCGAGTCGACGCTGGATTCGATGATGGCGACGGCGCATCTCGGCAAGGCCGGGCCGCATCCGGTCATCGCCAGCGCCGCGCGCGAACTCTTGAACAAGTCGGACAACGAACGGTCGGGCGTGCTGTCCACCGCCATGTCCTTCCTCGGCCTCTACCGTGATCCGGTCGTCGCCGAGGTGACGCGGCGCTGCGACTGGCGCATCGGCGACATCGTGGGCGGGAAGCACCCGACGACGCTCTACCTCGTCGTGCCGCCCTCCGACATCAACCGCACCAAGCCGCTGATCCGCCTGATCCTCAATCAGGTCGGACGAAGACTGACGGAAGATCTGAACGTCTCCGGCAAACGGCATCGGCTCCTGTTGATGCTGGACGAGTTTCCAGCCTTGGGGCGGCTCGACTTCTTCGAGTCGGCGCTCGCCTTCATGGCGGGCTATGGCCTGAAGAGCTTCCTGATCGCCCAGTCGCTGAACCAGATTGAGAAAGCCTACGGTGCCAACAACTCGATCCTCGACAACTGCCATGTCCGCGTCAGCTTCGCCACCAATGACGAGCGCACCGCCAAGCGCGTGTCCGATGCGCTCGGCACAGCCACCGAAATGAAGGCGATGAAGAACTATGCCGGGCATCGTCTGTCGCCCTGGCTCGGTCATCTGATGGTCTCGCGCTCGGAGACCGCCCGACCGCTGCTCACCCCCGGCGAGGTGATGCAGCTCCCACCGACCGACGAGATCGTCATGGTCGCCGGCACCCCGCCGATCCGGGCGAAGAAGGCGCGCTATTACGAGGATGCACGGTTCAAGGAGCGCATCCTGCCGCCACCCGCGCTGACCGCGTCGAAGCAGGTTCGGCCCGACGACTGGACGTCGCTGCCGGTTCCACCGCAGCCCCAGCTCGCCGAGGCGAAGGGGAGTACGGGAACAACGGACGACGATCCAACAGAATCCGAGCGCCGCCAGCAGCCTGAACTCAACCGGGTGAAGCCGGTCGAGAAGGCGCCACCGAACGACAATCCGTTCGAGATCGACCGCGATCGGGACGATGATGCCGAGGACGATGCCGTCCGCAACAGTCGGATGAACCGCCTGATGCAGGGCATGGCGCGGCAGGTCTCGCTCGATCCTGATGACCGTATGGACATGTGATCGCCATGACCGAACACCGCTCCTCCGCCCGCGCGAAGAAGGCGCAGATTTCCGTCTATCTCGATCCCGCCGTGATGACGCAGCTCGCCGATTATGCCGCCCGCCGCGACCAGCCGCAATCGATGATCGCCGAGGCCGCCATTGCCTCGTTCCTGTCACCGGACGCCGCCGAGCGACGGGAGGCCATCATCGTCAAGCGGCTCGACCAGATCGACCGGCGCATGACCCGCCTCGAACGCGATGTCGGCATAGCCATCGAAAGCCTGGCCGTGTTTATCAAGTTCTGGGTCTCGACCACGCCGACCCTACCGGAACCGGCCGCCAACGCCGCCCGCGCCAAGGCCGGCGAGCGTTATGACCAGTTCGTCACGGCGCTGGGTCGGCGGCTGGCGAAAGGGCCGAAGCTCCGGCAGGAAATCAATGAGGATGTCACACCGTCTCGTGACGAGGACTCATTGCTGAGATGACCTCATGATATCTTCCTCTGCGCCGGCCTCTGCCGATCACTCACGCACGATGCCAGATGACATCTCTCATCAAAGTTCCGGAAGATCGTCAGTTGCAGCGCTTGCAGGCGTTATGGCAGGATTCGGTGACTGGTGCTGATCTCGCAAGTGTACAGCGGTCTGGTCAATGCTGGGATAGACGGTCGTGGCGTTGATGTTGATCCGGTCGAGCTGTTCGAGGATATGCGTCTTGTTCTTGATCGTCACCCGACTGATCTCGATGCCGTCCTGTCCCGCATCCGGCAACGCGGCCTCATGGCCGAACAGCAGGAAGGCGCCAGATTGCGACTTGATGCGCGTATTCGTTCGTTTCGCCTTCACGCAGATGATCGACCGTAGGTCATCGGGAACGATCCGCCCCTCGAAAAAACCTTTCTCCGATTTGATGTGGTGGAGTAGTTTGCCAGCGACATCTGTCGCGTTGAAAGCGTCCGGGTCGAGGCCGAGGTCTATATCGTTCTTCTGCGCGTATGTCAGATTGGAGAGGTTGGACAGGCAACTGACTGTGTCGGAATCATAGTATTTCACGCCGTCCGAAGCGATCTGGAAGACGATGACCTCGCCGTCGATACCGAGTTGGTCCGGCTTGCACGAGCAGGCAAAAAATAGCGCCACCAGAGGATTGCCTGAGATGTCGAGCAGTCGCGTCGGAAGGCCATAATGTTGCATCCGAACGAGACGGTCAAAGCAGTATTCATCGCCATGAAACTCGTCGTGGTGAGCAATCAGCAATTCTTTGCAGAGACGGTCCTCGCTGGGCAGAAACTGCCAATCACCATTCTTCCATTTGCGCAATAGAGATGGGGTCAACTCATAGCGTGCATCGCTGTGTCCCCGGAAGAAGGTCTCGGTTCCGGCCTTTGCTGCTGAGCTATAGAGCAACTCAAGAAACCGCTCCACGCTATCGGCGTCGCCGATAATATTCTTGTCGCGCGGTGGCGGCTGAATTTCTCCGTCAACATTGGCTGGGACGGCATCCGCTGCAATAGCTTGGCCGAGAGCTGGTTTGGTCTCAGCCAGTCTGTCAAGTATGTCACGAATATCACCTTCGCGGACGGCCCAATGGGTTCGATACAATTGGAATTTATCCGCGCCGAAGATCGCGCGCGCAGCCTCGATATTCTCGAAATGCACCTCACCAAAGTCAATCACGGTCTCGAATTCGGCAGATACCTCCTTGCGTCCGGGATCAATATTGGAAACTCGTCCATACTTGATGAGCATGGACACGGCGGATCCGTTCGGCTTTATCTCGCTGCACAGGAATGTCGGCAATTTCTCCAGAAAGGCGGCCGCCGTACTGTCAAGCTTTTCCAGCCTTTTTTCAGTGTCGGACGGAGTGTACTCGAACATGCGTCCGCGTCCCATGGCGATGCCATCGGTGGTGTCTTCTACGCATTCCCAGTTGCCGAAGGAGATATAGTTGAAGCTTTCCGCCATGCGCCCTCGTTACGTTCATTCGTTGCATCGTGTCTCGTCGACCAGATGCCAATCTCGACCTGGGTTGCTATATCTCCAGCCACAGATGCCGCAGTCCAATTCTTGATAAAGCCAATTCGCGATCGTGCTCAGACGAAAGGACTGCGACCCGTCGATGCGGGTCATGGCTGATCGTGTTCAGGCGGTCATCATGGCTCCAGCCCGATATGCCAGCGCGCGACAAGGCCCGTATCCAGCGATCGAGACGGCTGATCCAGGCCGCTATGCCGTCCGCCTGAACATAGGCGATCATCACCGCCTGCTCGTGCGCCGCGCCGTGAAGCCCCGCCTTGAAACGCTGTACGCCACCGGTGCTGCCATTCGCCACGCGCAGATATTCGCGCTTATCCCGATCCTTACCCTTCGGGGTAGGGAGCCGCTTGCACTCGATGGGAAGGAGGGGATCGAAATCGTCATGCCGCCGACCTTCGATCCAGATGACTTCTCCCGCCGGTGCCGCGACAAGATCGATCCTGCGCGACAGCCTCGTTTCATCCGGCTCCTCGACGCGAAACTGGAGGACATCCCAGCCCGAGGATTTCCGTGCCACACCGTTCAGGTGGGCGCAGAGCTGCGAGGTCAGTTGTGTCTCTGAATCCGCTGCCCTTCGGCTGGCTCGATCGCGCCAGGCGGGCAATTGTCCCAGGATGAAATCGATCAATTGTTGAAGCCACGCCTTCGGACGATGCAGGTCGGGCGAGAAACCACCACTTTGAACATCTACGCTGTCATCATCCGCCAGCATTCAGAACCCCTGCGCTCGGAGGTCGGCCAACACGTCATCGCTGTCGCGGAGCGCCACCGAGCGCAGCCAGTAGCGAAGGCGGTCCGGCTTCAGCAGGAAGATAAAGTGCCCGTCATAGATTCTCGCGATGCGCGTGATCGAAACCGACTTGCCCTTTTGTTCGCGCAGAAGAGCATCGATCTTGCCGTGCAGGGAATCCTCTCCATCCCAATCAATCGACCCGCTCCCGAATACGAAAGGATGGCAGATGATGCCGGGCCAGCGGCGTGGTGGCAGGCTGACCAGCGGCTTTTCCTGGTAGACGGCTCCGATCTGCTTGCAGAACAGAGTTGAGAAGTCTTCGAGCGCGGGTCCGGCGTCGTCACGCAGGAGGCGGGATTCACTGCCTTTGCGAATGAACTCCCGATATTGGAAGACGATATCCTCGGCGATGATCCTTTCATTGTCGCTGATGTCGAGATCGCCGTCCTCGGGGAAGGGTAGGGCAAGCACATCGGCTCCGGCGAGGTTCGTCGCCTTTTGGGTAAAGAGCTTGGTGCTGATCCCGGCGGCATAGGCGCGCAATGGGACCGATTCCGTCTCCAACCAGCGCGCGACATCCTCCAGATCGTCACGCTGGGCTTGCGCGAAGCCGACGATCTGGTTCTTGAAGGTGAGATAACCTGCCGACCAGATCGCATGAGGCAAGTCTTCATGCTCTCGGACCAGCAGCATAGGCGGCGTAAAAAGCTCTTCCGAACGAGGCCCCTCGATCGGCTTGTCCGGCACCACGGTGATACGGTCTTCGTCGATGCCGTTCAACGTCAGAGCTGCCGAGGGCAAAAGCGGCTTTCCGATCAGGTGCTCCGCATTTCGGGATACGCCTTTCTGGCCCTCGACGAATCCTTCGCGGACATGCCAGCCGCGCTCGTCCGCATGCTGTTTGATCGTGCGATATTGTTTGAGCCGTTTCACCAGGCTGTAAGCCCGAGCGCCACCGAGAAGGCCGGCGCGCCAAATGTCAGGACCAGATTCGGCCAGCACCTCGCTGCGCGGTAGCCAGTGCAGATCATAATAGTCGATGTCGAAACCCTGCTCGGCGTCCGCGCGCCCAGCACGGCGGAACACTGCGTGCAGGATTTTGCGATCCTGCGGTGCCTCGTTCGCTTCCGCGACCACGGCGACGATCTTGGTGTCCGCGCCCCCCTTGCTGAATAGGCCCCGGATCGACACGAAGTCGAGGATCTCGCGCACGTCCCAGCGCGTGAAGAAGGCGGCCCGCACGGGCGCGGCGCTCGCATTGTAGATCAGATTATACTGCTGAAGCATGGAGAGCACGCCGCCCGGAGCGAGCAGTTCCATGGCCTCCTGCAGGAATAGATAGGCAACCTGCTTGTCCGCCCCGGCACCGAGTGCTTCCGTGAAACGCGCGTAGCTGCGCTGCGCGCCCTCGGTCTTGAGGGCCGATTCAAACGGTGGATTTCCAACCACCACACCGACCGGGCCGTCGATGCGTGCTTTCTCCCTCGCCTCGAAAAAGCAGGATTCGATCAGTGTCCTGTCCGTGAGCTTGGGGAACAGCTGGACGCTCGCCCGGATGTCCTCGGGCTCCAGCGCATCGCACAGCGCCAGACAGAGGCTGAACGCTGCCAGTTCGATCGCGCCACCTTCGACGTCGACCCCGCGAAGCCGTTCGATCAATGTCCGCAACACATCGACGCTCGGCCGGGCCCAGCCGTTTCGGCTCCGCCAGTGCAGTACCAGTCGCTTATAGGCCTCGACCAAAAAGATCCCCGAACCGCACGCTGGATCGAGAATGAGTTCGCCGTGGTCGATCAGACGGTCCAGTCGTTTCCAACTCAACGCCTCGTCCAGCATCAGTCGGACAAGGGAAGGTGGCGTATAGACCGAGCTGTCGGTGTCAGAGACAAACAGTTGATAGATGTGACTGATAACTTCGACCGGCAGATCGCGGAACGAGTAGAGCGCCCATAGATTAAGCTGGCCACCCACCTCCTCGCGCCCCTCTAGCAGCGCGCTGAATCCATGCAGTTCCGTACTGTTTTCAAGTGCGGCCCGATCATCGTCTTCAATTCTGAAGACATGGCCATTGAATCGCGTTTCAAGGGCGCGAAGAATTCGCACCAGCGCTGGCCCGTCCGCCATAACATGAAAAAAGCGGGTGGCCCCTTCGCTGAATTGTCCGAAGAAGTCCGCAGGCAAAGCGCCACGCTCTTCCAGATAGGCGATTAGCAGGGACAGGATGAGAAGCCGACGACGAAGCCTTGCGTTCAGCAGGCCACTGGTTTTCAATCGCTCATGTAGATTACCAACCGCGTCAACGAGACGGCGGTGCGCGGATTTGGAGGAGGAAAGCAGGAGCTTGCACGCGGCCGGATCGTCCCAGAGTGTGCTGTTCCGAAGACGCTCGGCGTCCCACCAGGCTTCGTGTGCGCTGATGTGTGTAGCGAGCGCCAGCGTTTTAACCGGGTTGCAGACGAGATCGCCCGATGCTGAAACGAAATCAGCCTTGTGGGCGCAGCGGAAGAGTTGAAGCAGCCCTGGTAGCCGACGGTAAAGAAGCGGAACACCGCCCCAACTCCAGATTCGTTTGTGCAGTTCTGCGAATGCCGGATCATTAGCCGGGCCATCGCCGACAAATATGAAAGCTTGCGCAGCGCCGGGCCGACCCTGCGCGCCTGCTTCAAAAAAGACCGCATAGGCACCGTAGGAGGCGGCCTTTTCCATCGTCACAACCTCTTCAGGAGGACGACCTTCCGGCGAATAACCTGCAATCCGAACGAGCCCATCGATCTGAACGTCATTGACGCCCAGTTGCTCGATCCAAGCTGTTCTCTTTCCGACAGCGGACATTCTATGTTCCGATCTGACCGGCTGCATCACGACTTACGGCTGGCTTTGCTGAGTTCAAAACCTTCCCGCAACAAATCGACCATCGTCATCCCTTGGGCGACGGCATATCCTTTGAACGCCTTCTTAAAGTCGACAGGAACCTTGAAATTCAGGGTCTCCAGCTTTTCGGCAGCGGGGGCATTGGAGATATCCAGCGCATCATTCGGCTTGGCATTCCTCATGATTTTGTCCCTCTGCCAAATCATACTCGAAGCCAGAATGACAGAATTCGGGATAACCAGCAATCTGTAAAGGCAGATTGACAGAAATTTTTGCGAGCAGCGATCTTCTCATTCGGGTAAAGCAGTCGGCTCAATATGGCGGATCAAGCACGGCGCCCGGAAGCCGGTCCAGATGTCCCCAGAAGCGCTGGATAGCCCGCGCATAACGTCGCAAATCGTCCGGGCGAACGCGAAGCTCCTCGCTTGTCGGTGTCGGACCGGGCGCCAGATCGTAATAGTCTTTCGACGGAGAATGCCAGAGCTGCGGCGCAACGGCCTTGAGATCAACGCATGATCGACCCTCACCATGGCGCACGACGTTGGCGACGAGGTGCAGTTCGGTGAGGTCATCCTTGACCGCGATGGCCGCGAGATCGATCCCGGCAGCGCCCGTACAGGACTTCAAGGATTTATCCCGACTTCCGGTATCGAGGCCCTTCATCTGCGCCATGCGGCTGATCTGCCGCTCGAATATCCCATCCAATGTGAGCGCGAACGCCTTGGCAGCCTCGTTCGCCGTGTAATTGTCGACCAACGCCGCGCACCGATCGAGAAACTCGTCCATGTCGGTCGCTTCCCCGACGGCCAACTCGGCGTGGGTGGAACGCTGGGAAAGCGCGGTCATGACGACGCGCTGGTAGAAGCGGTCGATATTCGCCTGGAAAATATGCGGAAGCTGGTCGGCATCGGTCATGTCGGCTGCATCTCACTCCTCAAGACTTGAGAAGGAGCCGGCATCGAATGACATCCATTCCGCCGTTCTCCTGTATTTGCACGCTACACTACTACGCCTCTTGTTTCTTGTTGAACTGGCCAAACTTCCGGCTCTTTTAATCATCCCCGTCCAGGGACCGTCTGATGTGTCCCCGGCGAGATCGGGGATCGAATGGCGGTTTCGCATCACAATCAGGATGGTTTGGCACGCGGCGCGCGGATGCTACGCACCGCGCTCGGCCCAGCCATCGCCCGGTTTCTCGAAGACGCCTCCGTCGTCGAGGTGATGCTGAACCCGGACGGGCGCATCTGGATCGACCGTCTCTCCGAAGGGCTGTCCGATACCGGCGAGCGGCTGTCGCCCGCCGATGGCGAGCGCATCGTGCGCCTGGTCGCCCATCATGTCGGCGCGGAGGTCCATGCAGGTGCCCCGCGAGTCTCCGCCGAACTGCCCGAGACCGGCGAACGGTTCGAGGGACTGTTGCCGCCGGTCGTTTCCGCCCCGGCCTTTGCCATCCGCAAGCCCGCCGTCGCGGTGTTCACGCTCGACGATTACGTCGCGGCCGGGATCATGTCGGCGGTACAGGCCGAGGCGTTGCGCGAGGGAGTCGCTTCCCGCGCCAACATTCTCGTCGCCGGTGGCACGTCCACCGGTAAGACCACGCTCACCAACGCATTGCTCGCCGAGGTGGCCAAGACCTCCGATCGCGTCGTCATCATCGAAGATACGCGCGAGCTGCAATGCGCCGCGCCGAACCTTGTCGCCATGCGCACCAAGGATTGCGTCGCCTCGCTCTCCGATCTCGTCCGGTCCTCGTTGCGCCTGCGCCCCGATCGCATCCCGGTCGGCGAGGTGCGCGGGGCCGAAGCCCTCGACCTCCTCAAAGCCTGGGGCACCGGCCATCCCGGCGGCATCGGCACGATCCACGCCGGCAGCGCCATCGGTGCGCTGCGCCGCATGGAACAGCTCATCCAGGAAGCCGTCGTCACCGTGCCCCGCGCCCTGATCGCCGAGACCATCGATCTCGTCGCCGTGCTCTCCGGTCGCGGTTCCGCGCGTCGTCTCAGCGAACTCGCCCGTGTCGAGGGCCTCGGCCCCGACGGCGATTACTGCGTCGTGCCCGCGACCGTTCACCCCCAGCCCGAAGAAGGAGTCTCTCCATGATGCCCGTCGTTCACCGTCTGCGCATGTCACGCCAGCGCCTTGCCATGACCGTCCCGGTCGCCACGCTCAGCGTGATGATGGCCGCACCCGCCCATGCCTCCGGCTCGTCCATGCCGTGGGAACAGCCGCTCCAGCAGATCCTCCAGTCGATCGAGGGCCCGGTCGCCAAGATCATCGCCGTGATCGTCATCATCTCGACCGGCCTGGCGCTGGCCTTCGGCGATACGTCGGGCGGCTTCCGCCGCCTGATCCAGATCGTCTTCGGCCTGTCGATCGCGTTTGCGGCGTCGAGCTTCTTCCTGTCGTTCTTCTCGTTCGGCGGTGGAGCGCTGGTCTGATGTCGGGCGGCGTCGATCAGGGTGGTGAGGTTCCCGGCTACACCGTGCCGCTGCACCGGGCGCTGTCCGAGCCGATCCTGCTCGGCGGCGCGCCGCGCGCCATCGCTATCATCAACGGCACGCTGGCTGGAGCCGTGGGCCTCGGCCTGCGGCTCTGGCTGGCCGGTCTCGCCATCTGGGCGATCGGCCATATCGCGGCGGTGTGGGCGGCCAAGCGCGACCCGCTCTTCGTCGAGGTCGGCCGCCGCCATCTGCGCATTCCCGCGCACCTCTCGGTCTGAGGGCACGGCCATGATGAACCTTGCCGAATACCGCAATCGCAACAGCCGGCTCGCTGACTTCCTGCCCTGGGTGGCGCTGGCCGGTCAGGGCATTGTCCTCAACAAGGATGGCTCGTTCCAGCGCACCGCACGCTTCCGTGGCCCCGATCTGGATTCAGCGGTGCCCGCCGAGCTGGTCGCCGTCGCGGGCCGCCTCAACAACGCCTTCCGCCGTCTCGGGAGGGGCTGGGCGATCTTCGTCGAAGCGCAACGTCATGCCGCCGCGACCTATCCGAACAGCACCTTCCCGGATTCCGCGTCGGCGCTGGTCGATGCGGAGCGTAAGGCGGATTTCGAGGAAGCCGGGTCGCATTTCGAGTCCAGCTATTTCCTGACCTTCACCTATTTGCCGCCCGCCGAAGACGCGGCCCGTGCCGAGACCTGGCTCTACGAGGGCCGCGAGAAGACCGGCATCGACGCGCATGAGGTGATGACCGGCTTCGCCGACCGCACCGACCGGCTCATCCACCTGATCGAAGCCTTCATGCCGGAATGCCGCTGGCTCGATGATGCGGAGACGCTGACCTACCTGCATAGCTGCGTTTCTACACATCGGCATCGCGTCCGTGTGCCCGAGACGCCGATGTATCTCGACGCGCTGCTTGCCGATCAGCCACTCACCGGCGGGCTGGAACCGCGCCTGGGATCGTCGCATCTGCGCGTCCTGACCATCACCGGCTTTCCGACCGCGACGACGCCGGGCCTGCTCGATGAGTTGAACCGGCTGGCCTTTCCCTATCGCTGGTCCACCCGCGCCATCCTGCTCGACAAGACCGATGCCACCAAGCTGCTGATGAAGATCAGGCGGCAGTGGTTCGCCAAGCGCAAGTCGATCGTCGCAATCCTCAAGGAGGTGATGACCAACGAACAATCCGTGCTGGTCGATACCGATGCGTCCAACAAGGCGGCGGATGCCGATCTCGCGTTGCAGGAGTTGGGCGCGGACTATGCCGGTATCGCCTATGTCACCGCCACCGTGACGGTGTGGGACGCCGATCCCCGCATTGCCGATGAGAAGCTGCGGCTGGTCGAGAAGGTGATCCAGGGCCGCGACTTTACCGCGATGGCGGAGACCATCAACGCGGTGGATGCCTGGCTCGGCTCGCTGCCCGGCCATGTCTACGCCAATGTCCGTCAACCGCCGATCAGCACATTGAACCTTGCCCACATGATCCCCCTCAGTGCCGTGTGGGCGGGGCCGGAACGGGATGAGCATTTTGCAGCGCCGCCCCTGCTGTTCGGAAAGACCGAAGGCTCGACCCCGTTCCGGTTTTCCCTCCATGTCGGCGATGTCGGCCACACGCTGATCGTCGGCCCCACAGGTGCCGGCAAATCCGTGCTGCTGGCCCTGATGGCGTTGCAGTTCCGGCGTTACCGGGGCGCGCAGGTCTTCGCCTTCGACTTCGGCGGTTCGATCCGCGCCGCGGCGCTTGCCATGCGTGGCGACTGGCACGATCTGGGCGGCGGGCTGACGGAGGGCAGCGCCACCAGCGTATCGCTGCAACCGCTTGCCCGTGTCGATGACGCGGCCGAGCGCGCCTGGGCTGCCGACTGGATCGCCGCAATCCTGATCCGCGAAAGCGTGCCGATCACCCCCGAGGTGAAGGAGCATCTCTGGACGGCGCTGACCTCGCTGGCGTCCGCGCCGGTCGAGGAACGCACCATCACCGGCCTGTGCGTTCTGCTCCAGTCCAACGATCTCAAACAGGCGTTGCGCCCATACTGCATTGGCGGAGCCTGGGGCCGGTTGCTCGACGCCGAGAGCGAACATCTCGGCACCGCGACCGTACAAGCCTTCGAGACCGAAGGGCTGATCGGCACCGATGCGGCGCCGGCCGTGCTCGCCTATCTGTTCCACCGCATCGAGGATCGGCTGGACGGTTCGCCCACCCTCATCATCGTTGATGAAGGTTGGCTTGCCCTGGATGATGAAGGTTTCGCCGGCCAGCTCCGCGAATGGCTCAAAACCCTGCGCAAGAAGAACGCCAGCGTCATATTCGCCACGCAGTCGCTCTCCGACATCGACGGCAGTTCAATCGCGCCCGCCATTATTGAAAGCTGCCAGACCCGGCTGCTGTTGCCGAACGAACGGGCGATCGAGCCACAGATCACCGCCATCTATCGCCGTTTCGGCCTCAACGACCGCCAGATCGAGATCATCGCGCGGGCGATGCCCAAACGCGACTATTACTGCCAGTCGCGGCGCGGCAACCGGCTGTTCGAGCTGGGCCTCTCTGAAGTGGCGCTGACGCTTTGCGCCGCGTCCTCACGCCAACATCAGCAGCTCATCGCCGAGGTTCATGCCCGCGCGGGCACCGACGGGTTTCTCGCGGAATGGCTCGCGGAAAACAGCCTCGCCTGGGCGGCCGACATGATCGGCGATCTCACCAACGTCATCCCGCAAACCAAACCCCCGGAGGTTCAGCCATGATCCGTGTCCGTTCGCGTTCGCGCGTTGCGCTTGTCGCCGCGTCCATTCTGTCTATTCCGCTGGCCCTGTCGCCGATCGTCACCACGCCGGCGCACGCCATCATCGTGTTCGACCCGTCGAACTATGCGCAGAACGTGCTGACGGCGGCGCGCTCACTCCAGCAGATCACCAACCAGATCACCTCGCTTCAGAACGAAGCGCAGATGCTCATCAACCAGGCCCGCAACCTCGCGAGCCTGCCGATCTCCTCGCTGCAACAGATTCAGCAGTCGGTCCAGAAAACGCAACAGCTCCTGCAACAGGCGCAGAACATCGCCTACGACGTTCAGGCGATCGATAAGGCGTTCCAACAGAAATACGCCAATGTCTCGATGTCTGCGTCGGACAAGCAACTGGTCGCCGATGCGCGGAGCCGCTGGCAGAATACCGTCGGCGGTTTGCAGGACGCGATGAAGGTGCAGGCCACCGTCGTCGGCAATATCGACACCAACCGCACCGAGATGTCGCGGCTGGTCGGAGCGAGCCAGGGCGCGACCGGCGCGTTGCAGGCAACGCAGGCCGGCAACCAGCTTCTCGCCCTTCAGGCCCAGCAGCTCGCCGATCTCACCGCCGTCGTCGCGGCGAACGGCCGGGCGCAGGCGCTGCAATCGGCGGAACAGGCCGCCGCCGCCGAACAGGGCCGCGAACAGCGCCGCCGCTTCCTGACGCCGGGCGCGGGCTATCAGCCCGGCAATGCCCGGATGTTCCAAAACAGCGGCAACTGACGGGAGCGGCCCTGATGGACGGCAAGACCCTCGCGCGCATTGGCGCCGTCGTCTTCGTCGCGGTCGCCATCGTCGCGACCGCGATCGAGATGAACCGAAAGCCCGATAGCCAGAACAGTGCGCCGACGGTGGCGCGCCCGTCATCGATGCGAGATTCGCTCGACGCGGAACTCGCCCGGTGCAGCGGCATCGGTGAAGCAGGTAGCCGCGACCCGTCCTGCCTGAAGGCATGGGGACAGGCCCGTCGCCGTTTCCTCGGCCAGCCCGCGCCCGTGCCTTCGCCGGCTCCGGTCGCGCCGACAACGCTGTTCCCGAACGTGCCCGCATCCGCCGATCCGGCCATGCCCGCCGCCCAGCCCGAACCCGCCAAACCACCGGTATCGTCTGACGAAGGAGCGCGCTGATGCAAGGGACGGGCGTTATCGACCACTTCCTCGAAGTCTTCACCCGCTACATCGATGGCGGCTTCGGGCTGTTGCGTCCCGAGGTGGCCTTCATCGCCACGACGCTGATCGTCATCGACGTGACGCTGGCGGCGCTCTTCTGGAGCTGGGGCGCCGACGAGGACATCATTGCGCGGCTGGTGAAGAAGACCCTGTTCGTCGGCGTCTTCGCCTACATCATCGGCAACTGGAACAATCTCGCCCGCATCGTCTTCGAGAGTTTCGCCGGTCTCGGCCTGAAGGCGTCCGGCACCGGCTTTTCCGTCACCGACCTGCTGCGCCCCGGCAAGGTGGCGCAGACCGGGTTGGATGCCGGTCATCCGCTGCTCGACTCGATCTCGAACCTGATGGGCTACTGGTCCTTCTTCGAGAACTTCATCCAGATCGCCTGCATGTTGTTCGCCTGGGCGCTGGTGCTGCTCGCCTTCTTCGTCCTCGCCATCCAGCTTTTCGTCACCCTGATCGAGTTCAAGCTGACGACGCTGGCGGGTTTCGTGCTGATCCCCTTCGGCCTGTTCGGCAAGTCCGCCTTCATGGCCGAACGGGTGCTCGGGAATGTCATCTCGTCGGGCATCAAGGTACTGGTGTTGGCCGTCATCATCGGCATCGGCTCGACGCTGTTCTCGGAGTTCACCCAAGGCTTCAACGGCGCGACGCCGACCATCGATGACGCCATGGCGATCGTGCTCGCGGCCTTGTCGCTGCTCGGCCTCGGAATCTTCGGGCCCGGCATCGCCAACGGTCTTGTCTCTGGCGGCCCGCAGCTCGGCGCGGGGGCTGCGATCGGCACCGGTCTTGCCGCTGGCGGCATGGTTGCGGCGGGTGGAGCGGCGATTGGCGCGGTGGCCTCCGGTGGCGCATCCCTCATCGGTGGTGCGGCAGCCGCCGCGCGTGGCGGGGCCGCGCTCGCTGGTGGAGCCTCGACGGCCTACAGCCTTGGCGCTGCCGGTCAGTCCGGCGCATCCGCCGTCGCCTCCGGTCTCGGCAATGTCGCCAGCACAGGCGCACAGGCCGCCGTCTCGCCGCTGAAGAAGGCCGCTGGCCGTGCCGCCGACAGCCTGAAGTCCAGCTACCAATCCGGGGCGCGCACGGCGTTCGAGGTGTCTGGCGGATCGTCCACCGCCGGCACCGTCGGCGGCGGCGATGCCGGGAGCGAAGCCGGTTCATCCGCATCCCCGTCCGCTGTCGGCAGTCCGCCCAACTGGGCCAAGCGGATGCAGCGCTCCCAGAAAATGTCTCACGGCGTTCAGGCCGCCGCCCATGCCGTCAAGTCCGGCGACAGCCATGGCGGCGGCTCCTCCGTCAACCTCTCCGAAAGCGACTGACCATGTTCAAGCGACCCGCCGCGCATTACGGCAAATCCCCGCAACCCGAGACCCCGTATCAGCGCGCCGCCCAGGTCTGGGATGACCGCATCGGCTCGGCCCGCGTGCAGGCGAAGAACTGGCGGCTGATGGCCTTCGGATCGCTCGCCCTGTCGGCGGGACTGTCGGCCGCACTGGTCTGGCAGTCGCTCAGCGGCTCCGTCGTGCCGTGGGTCGTGCAGGTCGACAAGCTCGGCCAGGCGCAGGCCGTCGCACCCGCCACCGCCGACTATCAGCCCAACGACGCGCAGATCGCCTTCTATCTGGCGCGGTTCGTCGAGCAGGTCCGTTCGATCCCGGCCGATGCGATCATCGTGCGGCAGAATTGGCTGCGCGCCTACGACTTCACCACGCAGGCCGGCGCGCTGGCGCTCAATGATTACGCCCGCGCCAACGATCCCTTCGGCAAGGTCGGCAAGCAACAGGTCGCGGTCGAAGTCTCCAGCGTCATCCGCGCCTCGCCATCGAGCTTCCGCGTCGCCTGGATCGAGCGTCGGTATCAGGACGGCTCGCTCGCCAGCACCGAACGCTGGTCTGCCATCCTCACCGTCGCCGTGCAGCCGCCCCGCGACGCCGACACGCTCAGGAAGAACCCGCTCGGAATCTACATCAACGCCATCAACTGGTCGAAGGAACTCGGACAATGACGCCTGCCTCTCGCAAAACCGGGAGGCCGGTTTTCCGTAAAGCCGCTTTCCCGCTTTTCCTGCTTTCCGTCACGGCGCTCGCCGGCTGTGCCGGCCATGTGCCGCCGCCGGAGATTTCCTATGACGATGCGGCTCCGGCCGTGCAGGGCGTCGATCCACCGGCCCCCGTCACCATCGTCAGCCTGCCGAAACCGCTTCCCTTGCCGGGACAACTGAAGCCGGTCGGCAAAGACGACAAGCCTGTGCCCGAGGCCGCCGATCCGACCGTGCGCGTCAATCAGGCCAATGCGGCGGCGCGGATGCAGCCGGTGCGCGACGGCTTCATCAACTCGATGCAGGTCTATCCCTTCGTCGATGGCGCGCTCTATCAGGTCTATTCGTCACCCGGCCAGATCACCGACATCGGCCTCCAGCCCGGCGAACAGCTCGTCGGCTCCGGCCCGGTCGCCGCCGGCGACACGGTGCGCTGGATCATCGGCGACACCGAGAGCGGGACTGGCGCAGGCCGCCAAGTCCATATCCTCGTCAAGCCCACGCGCGCCGAGCTGATGACCAACCTCGTCATCAACACCGACCGCCGCACCTATCACATGGAACTGCGCTCGACCGAGAAGACCTATATGGCTTCGGTCTCCTGGCAATATCCGCAGGACCAGCTCATCGCGCTGCGTCGGCAGAACCAACAGGCGGAAGCCGCGCAGCCGGTCGCCAGCGGCGTCGATCTGTCGAGGGTCAACTTCCGCTACGAGGTCTCCGGCGACCGCGCGCCGTGGCGGCCGCTCCGCGCCTTCGACGACGGCCGGCAGGTGTTCATCGAGTTCCCGCGCGGCATCGGCCAGGGCGAGATGCCGCCGCTCTTCGTCGTCGGCCCGGAGGGCGACACCTCCGAGCTGGTGAACTACCGCGTGCGCGGCAATTACATGATCGTCGATCGGCTGTTCGCCGCCGCCGAACTGCGCTTCGGCGCGACGAAGGATCAGAAGCGTGTTCGCATCTCCCGGACGGACGGGAGGCCGGCGTCATGAGCGAGACCGATCCCCACAAGGAAGAGGGCAAGAAACCGGCCGCACCGGAAGTGTCGGACGACGCCCGCCCGCTGACCGGAGAACCGGTCGCGCCGATGCGGCTGCGGCCCGAGCCGCCGCGCGTCACCCGCCTGTCGCGCAAGGTGTTGATCGGCCTCGGCGCGGCCAGCAGCCTCGCGATCAGTGGTGCGCTCTACTATGCGCTCCAGAACCGGAGTGGCGGTCAGGGCCAGGAACTTTATTCCACCGACAACCGCCCGACGCCCGACGGCCTCAACGGTCTGCCGAAGGACTATTCGGGCGTGCCGAAGCTTGGGCCGCCGCTGCCCGGCGATCTCGGTCGTCCGATCCTGAACGCGCAAAATGCGGGCCAGCCAGCCCCAACGCCGGGGATTGTCACGCCCAACACCGGGCCGGTTGGGCCGACACCGGAGGAACAGCGTCGGGCGCAGGAACTGGAGGCGGCGCGGCTCGCCAAGCTGTTCGCCCCGACCGAGACACGGGCCGCGACCAGTGGCACGGCCATGTCGCCGACCGCGACCACTACGCCTTCGACCGATCTCGCCAGCCTCGGCTTGGCACCGCAGCCGGCGACACCTTCAGCCCAGCAGCGTCAGCAGGCGTTTCTCGACCAGACGCCTGACAAGCGCACCGTGTCGCCCGATCGCGTGGCCGCGCCCGCATCTCCCAACGTTCTTCAGGCCGGGGCGGTGATTGCCGCCGCACTCATCACCGGAATTCGCTCCGATTTGCCCGGCCAGATCACCGCGCAGGTGACGGAGAACATCTACGACAGTCCAACGGGCAAGATCCTGCTCATCCCGCAAGGCACCCGCGTCGTCGGTCAATACGACAACGGCGTCGGTTTCGGCCAGAAGCGCATCCTGCTCGTCTGGAACCGGCTGATTTTCCCGAATGGCCGCTCGATCGTCCTGGAACGCCAGCCCGGTGCGGACGCTGAGGGCTATGCCGGGCTTCAGGATGGCGTCGACTACCATTGGGGTGAGCTGTTCAAGGCGGCCGCACTGTCCACGCTGCTGTCGATCGGCAGCCAGATGGGGTCTTCGAGCGACGAGAGCGAGATCGCCCGCGCGCTGCGTCAGGGTGCGTCGGACAGCGTGAGCCAGGTTGGCCGGCAGGTGGTCGGCCGCCAGCTCGACATTGCACCGACCCTCACCATTCGGCCGGGTTTCCCCGTCCGCGTCATCGTCACGCGCGATCTCGTCCTCGAACCCTACGGAGGCTGACATGGCAAAGCTGAAACTCGGTCCGATCGCCGATGACAAGCCAGTCAAGGTGACTTTGGAATTGCCCGCCAGTTTGCACCGCGATCTGACGGCCTACGCCGACATCCTCGCCCGCGAAGCCGGACAATCCGCGACCGATCCCGTCCGCCTGATTGTTCCGATGCTGGAGCGCTTCATCGCGACGGATCGTGGGTTTGCGAAGGCGCGACGTGCAACGCCAAATCACTGATCTGCACGGCTGTTCGTGACGGGGCTTTGGGCGCAGAGCGCCTTTACAACGCTGAGGAAACGTCGGAATGCAGGGTTGTCGTTCTTCGGCGACCACACTGCGGAGAACTGCAAGGCCTCACCGGAAATCGGGCGCAGGATAACCCCGGAATGGTCTCCTTCCGCCATCGCTCCCGTCGACAGCAACACGCCCCGTCCGAGCGCCACCAAGGGTACGAGATTATCGCAACCGACACTTTGCGGCTGGAGGCTGGGAGCATGGCCGAGATCGGCAAGGCGTGCCGTCACGAGCGACCTCAGTTCCTGGCCCAACGCCGTTCCAGGGACGATGAAGGATTCATCCACCAGATCCATCCACGACAGTTCGGCATGACGCGACAACGGGTGATGTTCAGGTAGCAGGACGAAGATGCGGCAAGACCAGAGCGGAAGAACGTCGCATCCGCCCCAGGGCCGCGTCCCGATCAGAAAGGCGACATCGAGATCGAAGCGTCGGATAGCGTTGATGTGCGCCACTGGCTCCGCATCGACGAGTTCGATACGCACGCCTTCATGGCTCTTGCCAAACTCTCGTAGAAGGTGGGCAGGAAAACCATTGGCGATCGGCGCGACCAGCCCGATGCGGACACGGCCATCCATGCCGCGACCGATCGAGGAGAGATCGGCAGCCCCTTCGCTGACCTGTCCGAGGATCGCCCGTGCCCTGATCTTGAACTTATCGCCGGCGACCGTGAGCCGCACGCCCCCATTATATCGTTGGAAGAGTGAAACACCGAGTTGATCTTCCAGATCGCGGATGCGGCGACTGATCGAGGATTCCTGGATGCCGAGCATTGCGCCGGCCCTGCGGAAGCTTCCATGCTCCGCCGCAGCCAGGAAACAGCGGAGGTGGCGCAGCTCTATCTTCTGAGGGCTATCGGCCACGATGCCCTCCTCTCGCTGGCGGACCTCGTCGCCGAGCCGTTCGTGTTGGCGACCGGGGGATGCCATGTCCATGCTGGCATGCTGGCACGCTGGCAAAAGCGGCCGGGTTGTCGCTGGGCGATATTCGGATGGAGGTACGCGACTGGACCAGCGCGGTTGCACTGGTCCGCGAAGGTGTCGGGGTCGGCATTGTGCCGGAATCGACTTTGCCCGAGAAGCGGAAGGGGCTGCGGATTGCCAAGATCGATCCGCCGATGAGCCGCCATTTCGGGCTGATGGTTGCGCCTGGACGAGAACTATCCCGAACCGCCAGCCTATTATTTGAGATGGTCCGCAACAATCTGTCCTGGATCGGGCAAGACACTTCCGCTCATCCGTAAATCGCCCGCACCAGCTCATCGGGAAACCTTCCGCCCGGAGACTGGCCTTCCAGCCCAGCATTGGTAAAGGCGACGACAGTCAGCCCGTTGGTCCGATCAACGAACCACGAATGACCATAGGCGCCGCCCATGCGCCATGTCCCGACCGGCTCCGGGGAACTGGCGGCGACGGGATCGCGCAGGATCGTAAAACCGAGGCCGAAGCCGCGTCCGGGCCACGGGAGCAGGTCCATGCCCGGTGTCTGGTCCTTTATCATCGCCTCGACCTGGGCGACGGAGAGCAGCGGCGCTCCGCCTTTGCGCAGGGCTTCGAGGACGGCGAGAAGATCGCCGGCCGAGCCGATCATGCCTGCGCCGCCGGAGGGATAAGCGCTTTCGTCAAAGGCGCGCGCCAGCGACATGCGCAATCCTTCCGAGCCCTCAATAAAGGGCAGCGGGATGATTTCGAGGTCGGCCATCCGACGCGGCGCGCCGCCGTCATCTACGTAACCGGCGGCCAGCCGTTCGGGGTCGGTCACAGCAAAACCCGTGTCGATCAGCCCGAGCGGTCCCATCACCAGTTCCCGCACCGCCTCAGCAAGAGGAAGACCGGCGGCGCACTCGATAACCAGCCCGAGCACGTCGGTCGCCAGCGAATAGTTCCATGCCGTTCCCGGCGCGAACAGAAGCGGCACCGTGCCGATGCGGCGGATGTTCTCGGCAAGCGTCACATCGGCAAGGTCCATACCGTCGGACACACCAGCTCTGTGATACGGGCCGTCCGTCGGTTCGAGGAACCCATAACTCAACCCCGCCATGTGGTTGAGCAGGTGGCGGATGGTGATGGTGTGAATGCTGCCGTCAGGCGATGCCGGCCGGAAGTCCGGCAGCCAGTTCGTCACCGGCGCATCGAGCGCGAGCCGGCCCTGTGCGACCAGCGCCATCGCCGCCACCGAGGCATAGACCTTCGACACCGACGCCAGCCGGAACAGCGTATCCGGCGTCATCGGCCGGTTGGCCTCCCGATCGGCAAAACCCGCCGCGCGGCTATAGATGATCTCGCCGTCCTTGGCGGCGAGCACCACCGTGCCGACGACCCGCTGTTCGGCAAGAGCAGCGTCGATGACGGCATCGACACGCTCGCGAAGAGGCGGCTTGCTATCAGCCAGCAAAACGGAAGGGTTATCGACGGAATTGAGAGGCATAGGAGGCTCCAGAGGTTTGAAACACATCAAAGGGTGCGCGTCGCCGGAAAGCCGTTCCGGCGGGCGGCCAGGGCAACGATCAGCGTGGGCACGAGCAGGCCGAGTAAAGCGGGTGCAAAGGCGGAAACGCCGATCTTTTCGAGCAGCAGGCCGCCGATGATTCCACCGCCAGCAATCGCCATATTCCAGGCCGTGACGAGCATGGATTGCGCGACATCGGCCGCGTCGCCAGCGGTCTTTGCCAGCGCGGTCTGAAAGAGCGTCGCCGCTCCGCCGAACGAAAGCCCCCAGATCGCAACGGCTGCGTAGATCGCGGCGGAATTGCCGGAGCAGATACCGAACGCCAGCGCCGCGAGGCCGAACAGGATGGTGCTCGCCAAGGTCAGCGCGCGCAGACGCCGGTCGATATACGCGCCGACGATCCAGATGCCGATTAGCGACGTGAGACCGAAGACGAGAAGAGCCAGGTCCGTGCGACCGCCCATGCCAGAGGCGGCGAGGAACGGCGCGATATAGGTGTAGAGGATGTTGTGGGCGAGGACGAAGGCCAGCGTCACGAACAGCACAGGGCGGACGCCGGCCATGCCGAATACGTTGCGCAAGGAATGCCGCTTATCGGCCGTTTGTCCGGGGAAGTCCGGCACCTTGGCCGTTACCCAGACGATCAGGATCAGTGTCAGGACGCTCATCAGCCCAAAGCAAGCGCGCCAGCCGATTGCCGTGCCGATAAAGGTGCCGGCGGGAATGCCGAGCGAGAGCGCCAGCGGCGTGCCGACCATGGCGACGGCAATAGCGCGTCCCTTCATCTGGTCGGGCACCATCCGCGCGGCGTATCCGGCGAGCAGCGCCCAGAGGAGCCCTGCCGACACGCCCGCTATGAGCCGGGCCGCCATCGTCAGCATGTAATGTCCCGATACAGCCGTCACGGTGTTGGCCACAGCGAAGCCGATGATGGCCGCGAGCAGCAGCGGCTTGCGCCGCAGCCCCTGCGTTGCCGCCGTCAGCGGGATGGCGGCCACCAGCGAGCCGATTGCATAGATGGTGACGAGCTGCCCGGCGAGCGCCTCCGACACGGACAGTCCATTGCCGATCTGCGGCAGAAGACCGGCGGGTAGCGCTTCGGTCAGGATGGTGATGAAACCTGCCGTCGCCAGTGCAAGGAGCGCCGGGAGGGGAAAGCGCCCTGATTCGACAGCAGCGCCGTCTCTGTTCTCCTTGACCGGATCGTGTTCCGTTGTCGTCGCCATGGTGCCGCCTGTCTGAACGAAGCGGCGACCGATCCTCGGCCGCACACGACACGAGCGCCGGTCGCCGGCCAAATCTCTGACGGCAATGATAGATTCGTTGGAGAGTCGCGATAATCAGGCTATAATTCCAAACATATTGGACGCATGAGTCCGTAATAGGTTCGGCAGATGGATAATCTCGGTTCCCTCAATGCCTTCGTCCAGGCGGCGGAAGCACGTAGTTTCACAGCGGCGGGCAAGCATCTTGGCGTTTCGTCCTCGGCGATCGGCAAGGCTATCGCTCGTCTCGAAGACCGGCTCAGCGTCCGGCTGTTTCACCGCTCCACCCGCACCGTCACGCTGACGCCGGAGGGCGCGCTGTTCCTCGAACGCTGCCGCCGCATCTTCAGCGAGATCGAACAGGCCGAGATGGAGTTGTCGCAGACCCAAAGCGCACCGCGCGGCAAGCTCCGAGTCAGCCTGCCACTGGTCGGCATGTTGATGATGCCAACACTCTCCGCTTTCATGCGCGGGTGGCCAGACATCGAACTCGATCTCGATTTCACCGACCGGCTGGTGGACGTGATCGACGAAGGCTTCGACGCCGTGATCCGCACCGGTGAAGCAAGCGACTCCCGGCTGATGACGCGGGTGCTCGGCAGCTTCCGCTACAAGCTGGTCGGCGCGCCTGACTATTTCGCTGCGCATGGCGTGCCCAAGACGCCAGCCGATCTCGCTGCGCATTGCTGTCTGCGCCATCGCTATCCGAGCACGGGCAAGCTGGAAGAATGGCCGCTTGCCGGCCGCCGGAACGGGCCGGCACCCGACCTTCCAACCGCGGCGACGTCGAGCGCCATCGAGCCGCTCGTCTATATGGCCGAGCGCGGTCTCGGCATAGCTTGTCTGCCGGACTTCGCCGTCCGCGATCAGGTCGAGGCCGGGACGCTGCTGAGCGTGATGGACGGCGCACTCAGCAATTCTGGCATCTTCCGCATCGTCTGGCCGTCAAGTCGCCAGCTCGCCCCGAAAATCCGGGTCTTCGTCGACTTCATGGCAGAGAATTTGTTCGTAGATCGAATAACTATCTGACAATGTTGGCATTATGCCGCCGCCCGAAATAGCAAGTTGAGATGGTTGCTGGCCCCCGCAACCAATACATTCAAAGGCTCATACACACACAAAACCCGCTCTATTGAGCGGGTTTTTGCCGTTTCGTAAAACGTGACCTTGCCTCG
>NZ_JACHLU010000024.1 GCF_014204625.1 Gillisella vitis
CGACCGTACCGAGAGGTATGGCCTTCGGCAAAAATCCTGATCAGCCCATAAATTCATTGCGGCAGAATGGGTCATATTAAACGCACGCCGCTCTAAGGTCACAAAGTTGCTGCACAGGAAGCCAACTTTCAATTCGAGGATACCGCGACATGTCAATTGTCTCCCGTCTCACTGCTGCCACGCTGTTCAGCGGTCTTATGGTCGGCACAGCCTTCGCCCAGGGCCCCCAATGCGGTGGTGATCTGAACACCTTCCTGCAAGGTGTGAAGGCCGATGCCATCAAGAATGGAGCAACCGAGGCCGCCGTGGACAAAGCACTGGCAGGCGCGCAGATTGACCAGAAGGTGTTGGCCCGCGACCGCAGCCAAGGGGTGTTCAAGCAGACCTTCACCGAGTTTTCATCCCGCACCATCTCCAAGGGTCGTCTGGATCAGGGCAAGCAAAAGCTCCAGCAGTATAAATCTGTGTTTGATCGCGCCGAGAAAGAGTATGGCGTTGCGCCCAGCGTGATTGCCGGCTTCTGGGGCATGGAAACTGATTACGGTGCCATTCAGGGTGATTTCAACACCCGCAATGCTTTGGTGACATTGGCGCATGATTGCCGCCGCCCGGAGAGGTTCCGCACAGATTTGCTGGCGCTGATTACCATGGTGCAGCATGGCGATCTTGATCCCGCCACCGACACCGGCGCATGGGCTGGTGAAGTTGGTCAGGTGCAAATGCTGCCCAAGGATATTGTCACCTTTGGCGTCGATGGCGATGGTGATGGCCATGTTGCGCTGAAATCCAGCGCCCCCGATGCGATCATGACAGCGGCAAAATTCATTCAGCACCTTGGTTTCAAGCGTGGCGAGCCATGGATTCAGGAAGTGACCGTGCCGGAAAACCTGCCTTGGGAAAAGAGCGGCTTTGACAGCGGCATGAAGGCTGGCGACTGGTTCAAGCTTGGCGTCAAACCACGCGATGGCAATACCAGATTTGCAGACCTTGAGGGCGAGCTGGTGCTCCCGCAGGGGCGCAAAGGCCCGGCCTTTATCACCTATCCCAATTTTGGCATTTATCTGGAATGGAACAAGTCGTTTATCTACACGACCTCCGCCGCCTATTTTGCCAGCCGCCTCGACGGGGCTGAGGCCTATCTGAAGGGCGACCCGGAACAAGGGTTGAACGATGGGCAGATGAAGGAATTGCAGACCAAGCTGAAAGCCAAAGGCTATGACGTGGGCGAAATTGACGGCATTCTCGGCAGCGGTACCCGCGACGCCGTGCAAAAAGAACAGCTGAAACTCAATATCCCGGCCGATGGCTGGCCAACCCCTGCCCTGCTGGCCGCTCTGTAAGCTTCAAGCCGCGAACAACTTGCAGTGCCGCGTATCATCGCTGATACGCGGCACTTTGCGTTTAGAGTTTGTCAGGGAAAAGTGGAACCCGGTTTTCCCGATAAGACAAACGAAAACAAGAGAGGCCACAGCATGTCGCCACCGAATGCACAGTACACGACTCAAACGTTTTTTCGGCTACGCCACCCCCTCATCCGGCTACCGCCACCTTCTCCCCGCTGGGGAGAAGAGACCAGGCTGACAGCACTGAATTTGAAATTAATGCCGCAAGAACAAAACGCTACCTCATGCCTCTTCTCCCCAGCGGGGAGAAGATCCCGGCAGGGAGATGAGGGGGCAAGCGGCAGATCAAAACCTTTGCGTCGTGTACTGTGCACCGAATGGCGCGTTTTGTCCCATCTCCGTCCCGTGCCGGTCTGTCTTCAATCTTTTGAAGCCGTAAACTCAAGATATATCCGAACAAAGTGGAGAGATTGATCATGCCAGCCCAGAACACCGCCCTGCTTGTTATTGATGCGCAACAGTCCTTCCTGCATCGTCCCTATTTTCGCAAAGATGGATTTGACGCTTATATTGAGCGCCAGCAAGCCTTGATTGACGGTGCCAAGGCCGCCCATATCCCTGTGGTGCAGATTTTCCATGTGGAAGAAACAGGTGCCTTTTCTGAAGCCTCCGGCTTTGTCAAAACCCTTGCGCCGCTGCACCTCACGGCCGATGCGATTTTTCGCAAATCACGCCACAGCGCCCTGATTGGCAGCGGGCTGGATGTATGGCTGGTTGAAAACGGCATTCGCCATCTGATCGTCTCTGGCATTCGCACCGAGCAATGCTGCGAAACCACCACGCGCAATGCTTCAGACCTTGGCTACAGCGTGGATTATGTGGCAGAAGCCACATTGACCTTCCCGATGACGGACGCCAGCGGGCGGGAGTGGAGCGCCGCAGAGATCCGGGCACGCACCGAATTGGTGCTGGCAGACCGCTTTGCGCGGATTGCCACGGTGGAACAGGCGCTGGAAGGACGAGAGGACAAGAAAGCGGCATGACGCACAACAATGGTCAACCACGCCTGATACCCATGATCGTGGTTGTGCCACCCGGTGCGCTGTTGCTGGATCTGGCCGGGCCAATGGAAGTGTTGCGCAAGGCCAATCTGGTGCAGCAGGCGGTGCGTTTCAGCGTGCGTTATGTGGGGGCGTCCCCGTCTGTCGTCAGTTCCATTGGCATTGAGCTGAGCGGCATTGCGCCTTTGCCAGACCATGTGCCACCCGATGCGACCGTGGTGATCAGTGGTCGCGCAGATGAGGCGCTTGCTGTTGAAGGATCGCCATCCAGCCCGCCAGACCCAAAGGCCGAGGCCGAAATTGTCGCCTGGTTGCGCATCGCGGTTGGCCCCGGCATCAAGCTGGTCACGATTTGCTCCGGCGCGCTTTTTGCAGCCCGTGCTGGCTTGCTGGAGGGCTATAGCTGCACCACCCATCACGCCACCATTAGCGAATTGCAAAGACTGGCCCCGACCGCCCGCGTGCTGGAAAACCGTCTGTTCGTAGAGGATCGAGACCGGCTCACCAGCGCCGGTATCACCACCAGCGTTGATCTGATGCTGTCACTGGTGGCCAAAGAGGCAGGCCACGCCACAGCCCTGGCTGTTGCCCGTTATCTGGTGGTTTACCTGCGCCGCGCCGGTGGTGATCCGCAATTGTCCCCCTGGCTTGAAGGACGCAACCACATTCACCCGGCCATTCACCGCGTGCAGGATGCCGTGACCGCCGACCCGGCACACAACTGGTCTGTCGAGACCATGGCCGCCATTGCCATCACCAGTCGCCGCACGCTATCGCGGCTGTTCAATGACCAGACCGGCATGAGCGTCACCGATTATGTCAACCGGATGCGCATGGCGCTGGCACGCGAGCTTGTCATCAACTCCCGCCTCGACATGGAAACCATTGCCGAACGTTGCGGCTTTGCCTCTGCCCGGCAATTTCGCCGGGCATGGATGCGGCTTTATGATCGCCCTCCGCACAGGCTGCGCCAACGCGATGAAAATACCCCTGAATAAACAGGGTTAATTTTCATAAGGCCGGATCACAGAAAAACGCGGCCCAAAGCCGGACCACACGCCATTCGCCTCAGAATGCACCCGTGCGCGCGTTATGGTGAAGGTCGGATTAACGATGAAACATTTCGTTATCACGCAAATTTAACATATTATTTCCGTGCGTTACCAAGAGCTCTGCAAGGATATTTCACATATTCGCTGCAATGCAGCACAAAATTCGCTTTCCAAAAGACACAAAACGGTCATATTCTCTAAACGTTAACGCAAGGAGGCAGAGATGGAACTCACACGTTCATTTAACATCCTGGCAGTAAGTGCAGCGTTTGTTTTTGTAGCGGTCATGCTGTTCATATGAAATGAGCCATGACATTGGCTTTGAGAGACATGAAAAAATCTCGGGCCAAAGCAGATACAATAAAAATATACCCAATCGACATGGAAAATGCTGATTGGCAGGCACACCAGAAAAACTGTCTTTAATCGCGCGAACGCGGTCTTGTACCGCTATCCGGGCCCACTGATGGGAGGGCCCGGATTTTTTTCTAACACTATTTTGAGCATTTCGTCAGGCAGAGGCAGACGCTTCAATCCGGGAACCCGCCAAAATGGCTGCATTGTGTTTGGCCAAGCCAAGTTGCTGTAATGTCGCATTGACCAGCGGGGCGCGGTTCATGGTGTAGAGATGAAACTCATCCACACCCCGGCGCTGTAGATCGGCAATCTGCTCGGCAGCCACCGTTGCAGCAACACGTGCTCTTTCCGCCGGAACATCATCCAGGCCCGCAAAGCGATCATCCAGCCATGCCGGAATCGATGTGCCACACATGCCAGCAAACCGTTTCAACTGGTTGAGGTTCAAGATCGGCATAATGCCGGGCACGACGGGAATCGTGATGCCAGCAGCCAGCACCCGCTCCATGTAACGCTCAAACACATCATTATCGAAGAAAAACTGGGTCAGCGCCCGCGTGGCACCATTATCAACCTTGCGCTTCAACATCTCAATATCGACGGCAAGATCCGCGCTTTCCGGGTGCTTTTCGGGATAGGCAGAAACAGAAATTTCAAAATCACCCATATCTTTCAGGCCAGCCACCAGCGCTGCGGCATTTTCATAGCCATCAGGATGCGGCTGATAGGCGGAGCCAACGCCGGTTGGCGGATCGCCACGCAGTGCGACAAAATGGTTGACGCCAACCGCCCGGAACTCTTCCACCACCTGGGCAATCTCATCACGAGACGCGCCAACGCAGGTCAGATGCGACGCGGTGGCAAGCGGTGTCTCGGCAATCAACCGCCGTACAGCTGCCAAGGTCGGCGCTTTGGTGGTGCCACCTGCACCATAGGTCATCGAAACAAATTCCGGATCCCACCCTGCAAGGTCATCAACCGTTTCCCACAGCTGGGCTTCCATGTCTTCAGACTTGGGCGGAAAAAACTCGAAGGAGAGCCGGAACGGACGCGCAAGCGTCTTTTTATTTGAAATATCAGCCATCAATAGCCTCCCACCAATTTCGGTTGTTGCGCAACATAGGTTTCTGCGGCCCTGTAGGTCGCCAGCCAGAGTGTTGCGGTCAATGCATCGCCGGGCTGTTGGCGCGGTGCGACATCCACCGCATTCGACACCTCAAAGCCCGCTTTTGTGAGCCAATCCCCCATCAACTGATGGGAAAAACCAAGCCGCACATGGGCGTGGTCATCACGCAAATGCTCCAGCTTGTGCGGCGCAAGATCAATAATCACCAGCCGCCCGCCGGGCTTCAACATGCGCGCTGCTTCCAGCAGGGCCAGCTCCGGCTCGACCAGAAAATGGAGAACCTGATGAATGATCACAATATCAAATTCGGCATCATCCAGCGGCAGGTTCAGAATATCGCCCTGACGCACAGAAGCCTTGGTGACGCCTGCCTTGTCCAGATTGGCGCGCGCCACAGCCAGCATATCGCGGCTGGCATCAATGCCCACGGCCCGCTGATAGCGGCTTTCCAGCAATTGCAAAATCCGCCCCGTGCCAGTGCCCAGATCGAGCAGCGCCTCCACCGGGCGCTCACCAATCAGCGACACCAAGGCGATTTCAACTTGCGCATCATTCACATGCAGACGGCGCAATTCATCCCATTCGGTGGCATTGCGGCTGAAATAGGCTTGCGCCTTTTCTGCCCGTGCCCGCTTGACGGCCCCCAGCCGATCACCATCCCGAAGCAACACCGGATCACTGCTCGACGCCTCCTCCAGCAGCAGGCGCGCAAGCCTTGCGGCCGCACCATCCTGCTTCAGGCGAAAATAAGCCCAGGCCCCCTCCTGATAGCGATCAACCAGCTCCGCCTCAGTCAATAATTTCAAATGGCGGGAAATGCGTGGCTGCGATTGCCCCAGAATGTCGGTGAGGTCCGAAACCGTCAAATCGCCGGCAGCCAGCAAGGCCAACAGCCGCAACCGCGTCGGCTCACCAGCCGCTTTCAGCAAATCCACCAGACCGTCGAGGGTAAACGCCATCACATTCATTCCATCAATCAAGATATAAACATATCTTTATATGAGTTGGTGAGTTTTCGCAAGCAAGAAATCAACCACGCAAAAGGCGGCCCGCTTCCGGGCCGCCTTTTGTGATGACACCTTTTTTCACTGTCCGGGTCGTGTCTTCAGCACATCGACCCACAAAGCCATTTCCCGGACAAACTTTAGAGCCTGTCTGGTTCAGACTGAACCAGACAGGCTCTAAACTTCTTTGTTTTCGTTTGTCTTTTCGGGAAAACCTACAACCACTTTTCCCTGACAAACTTTAAAACTGCTCCCATGCCTGAGGCTTAAGCTGAGCCGCCGCACTCCTGCGTGCCGCAACCAGCGGCCTGTTGTTGGCAGGCGCAGGGCGGGTGGCCGGTTTTAGCGATGGTGACTCACCACTGCCGTTCTGCCCCGTCCTGAACTGGCTCAACAGTCCACGCAGTTTGAGCGTTTCATCGGCGAGACCGCTTCCTGCCGCACTCATTTCTTCCACCATGGCTGCATTCTGCTGAGTCGCCTGATCCATCTGATTCACAGCGGTGTTGACTTCACCAAGCCCAACAGATTGCTCCTGAGCCGCCGTGGCAATTGCATCCATATGCTGATTGATGGATTGCACCAGATCAGCAATCATCGTCAAGCCTTCGCCAGTGGTGTTGACGAGCTTGACGCCTTCACCAACCGCGGCTTCGGAATTGACAATCAATGTCTTGATTTCCTTGGCGGCATTGGCAGAGCGCTGGGCAAGTTCACGCACTTCCTGCGCCACCACGGCAAAGCCTTTTCCAGCCTCTCCGGCGCGGGCTGCCTCAACGCCTGCATTCAGCGCCAGTAGATTGGTTTGAAAGGCAATTTCATCAATCACACCGATGATCTGGCTGATCTGACGAGAGGCCTGCTCAATCCTGCCCATCGCTTCCACCGCATTACCGACAATTCTGGCCGACTGCTCAGCACTATCCTTGGTATTGCGCACCTGATCGCGGGCATCACTGGTGCGCTTTGTTGTTGCTTTGACATTAGCGGTGATTTGCTCCAGCGCCGCCGCCGTCTGTTCCAGCGATGCTGCCTGCTGTTCTGTGCGCCGCGCAAGATTGTCAGAGGCCTCAGAAATTTCAACACTGCCGCCGCTGACGGCATTGGTGGCGCTGGAAACCTGCACCAGCACAGACCGTAACTGAGTGACGGACTGATTGAAGTCATGGCGCAGACCCTCAAACTGCGGCGCAAATTCCTGCGTGATTTCGCACAGCATGTCGCCATCGGCCAAGCGCCGTAATCCTTCAGCAAGGGTTGCCGTTGCCTGAGTCAGGCGTGTTTCAGCTTCTGCCTCTGCTTTGCGCTGCACCTCTTCGCGCTCGCTCTCGGCAAGCCTGCGAACAGTGTCCGCCTCCGCCTCAAGCTCCTGATTGCGAATGGACGCCTGCCGGAACACTTCGACAGAACGGGCCATGCCGCCAATTTCATCCATACGGTCTGCACCCGGCACAGCCAGTTGATTGTGACCATCGGCAAGGGCATTCATGCAGATGGTCAAGCGCCCGATGGGCCGGACAACACGGAAGTTGATCATCAACATGCCAGCCAGCGCAATGCCTGCGGCGACCAGAAACGCGGCAAGATAAAGCATCGCCTCATTGATCGAATGCGCCTTGGCCTGATCGGCACTTTGCTGAAGATCCGCCATGGCCGCGGATGCAACCAGAGCCACAGAGGCTTGCGCCGCCGTGTTGCGTGCGCGGAAATCATCAAAGTTGATGGAAACTGCTTTGCCATCGACAAGATCGCGGATAACGCCACGTCGTAGCGCTGCGAAATCGCCGACAAAAAATCCGGTAGCACCTTGCTGATAAGCAGCCTTCACGGATGCTGATGTCGACGGATGTGCAGTCACCGACCCAACGATTTCCCACAGAGCACTCAAACGCGCCTCAAAGCTCTGAAGCGCATCCAGTTTCTGAGCACTCAGCTTCTCACCACTGGCAAGGGCCGCATTGATGATCAAAGAGGATTCGCCGAAGGCCACACGGGCGTTCCAGGCAGCACTGCGCACCTGAATGAGCGGCACCATTGTTGGATCAAGCGTACGAACACGCGCCTCGAGCTTGTTCATAACCCCGTCCAGATTGGTTACCAGCGCGCCCGAAACCGTCATCCAGTTTTTCTGCAAGGATGCATCGCGCTGGGCAACCGGGCGGCTTTGTGCCTGATCCACCTGCTGACGCAACTGCTGCACCTGACTGTAATCATCAAACACAGCGGCTATTGGCTGCTTCAGTTCCGCAATGGAAACGTCATCAACCAGGGCTTTGGCTTTTGCCATGCTGGCATCAACCAGGGCACGGTTGGCAAGAGACGTCTGAACCGTCTTTGCGTTCGCATCTGGCTCCAGCAGCAAGAGCTGCGATGCCGCTCCGCGCTCACTGCGCAAGGGCAACAGGGCTTCGAAAAAAGCACGGTCAATCTGCGCAAGCTTAGAGACTTCAGCATATCGGCCGTAATCATTCCACGCCTTCATCAACGAATTGCCAGCCATGGAGCACAAAAGAACACTCAGAGTCGCAAAGGACCCTATTAAGATAGATCGAATAGAGAGGTGCATGGTGTCATCCTTGTTGCATCGCAAAATCGCTATCAACAGGGTGCAAACTTTCTCTTAACCCAAGCATTCTAAATTTGTATTTTAAAATATAAGAATCAAACACTTACGCACACTCTAAAAAGTATTTGATTACAATGACAAAGAAAATTCAGTCAATTTTTAGGGGTAAATCAGATCGTCAATTTGAGGGCGAGTGTTAAATTCGAATGAATTTTATTTTGATATTTGCCAGTTTCATGTCCCAATAACGATCAAATAGCAGCCCAAAAAAATCGACTGCTTGATGCAATTTTCCCAAAAAAACCGGCTTTCACACATTTCAAAATGTGAAAGCCGGTCACCGCAGATGGAAACACACAATTGCTTATTCTGAAACTGGCTTCAGAAAGGATGCAAAAGCGTTTTAAAAATCCTCCCAGCCTTGGGATTTAGGTGCGGATTTAGATGCCAGTGCGACACTTCCGTGTGCTGCCACCGGCATCGACCTGACCGTTTTAGACGCAGGGCGGACCACTGCATGGGCTGTTTCTGTCCGGAGCTGAGAGGTCTCCGCAACCGCATTTCCCATTCGGAACCGAGCCAGCAAATCACTCAGTTGGCGCGATTCCTGATTGAGGCCCGCACCTGCGGCATTCATTTCCTCCACCATAGCCGCGTTCTGCTGGGTCGCCTGATCCATGTGATTGACTGCCGTGTTCACTTCACCAAGCCCCACAGACTGTTCTTGTGCCGCCGTCGCAATCGCATCCATATGTGCGTTGATCGCCTGCACAAGTTCGGCGATTTCGCTCAAGCCCTGCCCCGTATCATTGACAAGCCTGACACCATCACCAACCGCTACGGCAGAATTGGCAATCAACCCCTTGATTTCCTTGGCAGCATTGGCGGAGCGTTGAGCAAGCTCACGCACCTCCTGCGCAACCACCGCAAAGCCTTTGCCTGCTTCACCGGCACGCGCTGCTTCAACGCCCGCGTTCAAGGCGAGAAGATTGGTCTGGAAAGCAATTTCGTCAATCACGCTGATGATCTGGGTAATCCGGGAAGAGGCCTCTTCAATGCGGCCCATGGCGGCAACGGCATTGCTGACAACAGAGCCTGAATGTTCAGCCTTCGATCGTGTGTTGCGCACCAGATCACGCGCATCGCCCGTGCGCTGCGATGTTGCCTTCACATTGGCCGTAATTTCTTCCAGTGCTGCCGCAGTTTCTTCCAAAGACGCTGCCTGCTGCTCCGTCCGGCGTGCGAGATTGTCTGACGCCTGTGAGATTTCACCGCTGCCATTGCGGACCGCATGGGCAGTCTTGCCAACATCCAGCAAGGCTGTGCGCAATTGCTCCACGGAGCGGTTGAAATCATGGCGGAGTGCTTCAAACTGAGGGGAGAATTCCTCATGAATTTCGGACAGCATGTCACCATCGGCCAATCGCTTCAGACCTCCTGCCAGCGCACTGGTCGCCTTCATCAGGCGCTCCTCCGCCTCGGCCTCAGCGCGGCGCTGGACCTCAATCCGTTCCAACTCATTGCGACGGCGGTTCTCTTCTGTTTCACTTTCAAGCTCGGCATTGCGAATGGCCGCTTGCCGGAAAACCTCAACCGACTGCGCAATTCCGCCAATTTCGTCTCGACGCTCAAGATAGGGAATTGCACTGGCCTTGTCGCCTTCGGCCAGAGCGCGCATCCGGGCGGAAATTCGGGAGATGGCGGCCGACAGAATCCGAAGCACCGACACACTGAACAAAATTGTCACAAAAACCAATAGACCAAGAAGCGTGCACACAAAAACAAGAGAATTGTAAGAGGCCGCCAGCTTGTCTTCTGCAAGCGTTACAAGCCCCTGAGAGGTGGCCGTAACCAGAGTTGCAACGGCATCCCGCCGTTTGACCATTGCCGCATTCCAGACATCCAGATCAGCCGCAACAGGTGTATAGGTTTTATTGGCCGCCATGGCCTCAATCGTTTTCTGGATACTCTGCCCCTCGGGGGACTGCCAGAAGCGATCATAGTCTTCGAGCCGCGCTTTCGGAAGAAATTCGCGCATTGACTTTAAGTAGATCTTCCCCTGAATTAGACTATTATGAAGGCGCGCAAACTCTTCTGCCGCCAATAGGCCTTTCTGAGTATAAACCTGACCAATGCGATTGATGACCAAATAGGAATCATTGGCTTGCAGTAGGGAGAAATACCCCAGAATGCCCTGGGCCAACTCCCGGTCCTCAACCAAAGTACTGGCGCGACCCGTCATTTCAACACCCATGGCGGATATTGGCTGGAGATATTTCAGCGGCATGATGGGGTCAACACGATTGCCATCCACGGCCGAGCGATACTCGGAAATCTTGCTATAAGACTCCACCAGGCGATTTCTGAATCCGATCAAAATCTCATCATGATAGCCAGCAGCTTCGGCAGCATTGTAGGCTGTAATCGTTTCCTGATAGGCCGCGTCCGTCGCCTGCCGTGCGGCGGCGCGCTTATCCGCTGATGCCGCCCCCTCCAGAGGCATCTTCAACAGAAGATTTCCACCCGCGCGAGCCAACCGCTCAAGCGTTATCGCATTTGACATTTTTCGATAATTTTGCAGTGCGTCCCAGCTCATAACTGCTCCGAGAGCAATGGCCGCCACCAAAGGCACAACCGCCAGACTGGTCAAAAGAATTTTAAACGGCAGAGCCGATATAAGTCGCATTCAGAAATCCTCCCCACACCCAATGTCAGCAATCCGCACGCATGACGCCGCACTCCCTGACAGTGGCGAAATCAATTGACACAAAAAAGTTACCATTTAGTGAGAAAGTAAAAATATTTTAAATTATAAATATATATTCAAATAAAAATTATGTTGCAGATTGGAGTTTGTCAGGAAAAAGTGGAACCCGATCTTCCCGAAAAGACAAACGAACACAAAGGTGTCTACATTCCACCTGATTCAATTTAAACTTGACAGGCTGCATAAGCCAAATGATTTCTGCCACATTATTATGGCAGAAAATTCAGTTGAACCACTCATAATTCAAGTGAAACTCAAGAAATCGATGTCAATAAATAGGCGTTTAATATTAAAATATCAGCGCCGATTTATCAATTTTCGACAGGTTATCCGATTTATACAATCAGAAAAAACAATCATGCTCCAAATCACGACTTATACTTCTCATAGTCGCGTCAACATCAATGTGCAGAAACCCTCAAGATCATCGTCCTTTTTCACATCAATAATGCTGGCACCACTTGATCTCTGAACGCGAAATTTCTCAAAAGGAATCAAATCATAAATATCCCGATAATCGAGACCACGATTTTTGATGAACGGTATATGGATTTCAAGATGAATATTGTCGCAAAACTCAAATATATCCGGCATATCCTTGACAATATCGTATTCATATCCTTCGACATCAATCTTGATAAAGTCGGGCTTATCCCAAAATATTTGAGAAAGAGGCAATATATTCATAGGATGATCAAGGCCATTGACAAGAAGTCCATTTTCATAAGGATGAATTGTCATAGGCGTTTCACCAAGAGCCACTGCATTCAGTATAATATTGTCAGCTTCATTGATAAAAAATGAAAGAGCGGCACACTCGACATTGATGATACTGGGTTCATAGGTATGAACACGACCCGTTTGGCCAACGACACCAGAATAATAAAGCGCCCAAACGCCTTGATGACATCCAATATCGTAAATCACCTTTGCATTCTGATGCATACCAAGGTGACTTTCGATCAGAAAATCATAGACATACATTGGCGAGTTTGAATACCATTCGTAACCCTCCTGATTGATGAGCGGAATGATCACTTCCTTATCATGGAAGGACTTCTTCACACTCTTCAGCTCGGGAAAAATCAGCGCATCCGCGGCTGGATTCATCTCGACCAGACGCTTGCGCAAGTGCTCAAAACAGCACAAAAGCGCGTCCTGCTTTGAAAAACCCGCCACTTCCGGCGGAGGCAGATGGAGACTATCAGACCGCATATCAAGTGCTGCATAAGCGGCACGAATGGTATGAATGTAACGCTGATAACCCCGAACTGTCGGCATATTCCACTCCTTAAAATTGTTCAATCCGTATAGCTTACATATATTTCTGGTTCAAGCAGACCACTATAAAACAATATTTTGAGAGCATCACCCCTTAAATCAGAGTGAGCTTAAAGAAAAAATACATAATGGATACAAATAATTAAAGAAAAACTTCGCGCCATGCACGGCGGGAGGCGCTGTATGGCACCCCTTTTTCGGGATGCACCCGCATAAAATAATGCGTCCCACATGCTTTGAGCGCATGTGGGACGCACAGAAACTGAATCTATCAGAATTATCGTGTCAGGCGCTTATAGCTGACGCGCTTTGGATTGACCGAGTCTGCACCCAGACGACGGATCTTGTCTTTTTCATAATCTTCGAAGTTGCCTTCAAACCATTCCACATGGCTATCGCCTTCAAAGGCCAGAATGTGCGTGGCCAGACGGTCGAGGAACATGCGATCGTGGCTGATGATGATGGCGCAACCGGCGAAGTTTTCCAGTGCGGTTTCCAAAGCACCCAGCGTTTCCGTATCAAGGTCGTTGGTCGGTTCGTCGAGGAGAAGAACGTTGCCGCCGGCCTTGAGCATCTTGGCCAGATGCACGCGGTTGCGCTGACCACCGGAGAGGTTGCCAACCTTCTGCTGCTGATCGCCACCCTTGAAGTTGAAGGCACCGCAATAGGCGCGGGAGTTCATGTCGAACTTGCCGAGCTTGATGATTTCGGCACCGCCCGAAATTTCTTCCCACACGGTCTTGTCAGCGGCCAGTGTATCGCGGCTCTGGTCAACATAGCCGAGATGCACGGTATCACCGACCTTGACGCTTCCGGTATCCGGCGTCTCCTGTCCAGTAATCATACGGAACAGCGTGGTTTTACCGGCACCGTTCGGGCCGATCACACCAACAATACCGCCCGGAGGCAGCTTGAGGCTGAGATTGTCGATCAGCAGACGATCACCATAGGATTTGGAAATGCCATCCAGTTCGATAACCACCTGGCCCAGACGCTCGCTGACCGGGATGATGATCTGCGCATCACCGGGACGTTGCTTTTCAGCCGCTTCCACCAGCTGCTCATAGGATTTGATACGGGCCTTGGATTTCGCCTGACGGGCTTTCGGGCTGGAGGCAATCCATTCCTGTTCGCGCGACAGCGCCTTCTGGCGCGACGCATCTTCGCGGGCTTCCTGCATCAGGCGCTTGGCCTTGGCTTGCAGATAGGCCGAATAGTTGCCTTCATACGGAATGCCGCGACCACGGTCGAGTTCGAGAATCCAGCCGGTGACGTTATCGAGGAAGTAGCGATCGTGGGTAATCATCAGCACAGAGCCGGGATATTCCCGCAAATGATTTTCCAGCCAGCCGATGGTTTCGGCGTCAAGGTGGTTGGTTGGCTCATCAAGCAGCAACAGGTCTGGCTGCGACAAAAGCAGCTTGCACAATGCGACGCGGCGGCGCTCACCACCCGACAGGGCCGTAACATCAGCATCGCCCGGAGGGCAGCGCAGGGCATCCATGGCCATCTCAACCTGATTTTCCAGATCCCACAGGTTCTGGCTGTCAATCATGTCCTGAAGCTTTGCGCCCTCTTCCGCCGTCTCGTCGGAATAGTTCATCATCAACTCGTTGTAACGGTCAAGGATGGCGGTCTTCGAGGCAACGCCTTCCATGACGTTTTCAAACACGGTCTTGTTGGGGTCGAGCTTCGGCTCCTGCTCCAGATAGCCCATGGTGGCACCTTCGGCGAGCCATGCTTCGCCGGTATATTCCTTGTCCAGACCGGCAATGATGCGCAGAACCGTGGATTTACCGGCACCATTTGGGCCGAGAATACCGATCTTCGCGTCGGGATAGAAAGACAGATTGACGTTCTCAAGAATCTTCTTGGCGCCATAGGACTTGTTAAGCCCGGACATGTGATAGATGAACTGACGTGCCATCGGTAAATGCTCCGCACGGTAAATGGAATTGCCCGCTATGTAGGCGAATCCATCCGCCGGGGCAATGCTGGGCGGCAGGAAAACCACGCTTTTGTGGTGCCCTGTTCGCCAATTGCTGTCAAATGGTGGTCATTGCAGGCCCACGGGATCGACAATTCCCGCATCGCAATCAAACCTGGTGCCGCCTGCGGCCTGAATGCGTTTGGCCAGAGAGGTTTTATCGTCAGCATCGCCCAGACCAATGGTCAATTCTGTCACGATCCGCCGGTCTCCATCCTGCTCGCAGCGCATTTTGACCCGCCGCCCGGCACCTGCGCCAAAGCTTGCATCAAAGGCAGATTGCACCGCATCCTGCGTCACTGTCTTGCCAATCCGGCCTGCAAACAGCGCATTGACGTCTGACGCATTCAGCGCCTCCAGCAGCACAATCGCCTCACTGAAATAATCCTGTTGCGAGAGATTGGCGCAGGTACCATGCTTGATCCATTCATGCCGCTCCAAAGCCGATTGCGTGCCGGGCATCAGCCGGTCCAGCGCCGCTTTTGTCTCCGCAGACAGCATCACCTCCGGCAGATCGGTCCAGCGACCTTTCTTGTCTGCATCAATATCAGCCTGCTCTACACCACAATAATTCTGGCGCATTGGCCAAAGGCCGTGCAGCGTGAAATGGCTGGCATCATAGCGCTCTCCTGTCTGGCTTTTGCATTCGGGCTTGTTGGGTCTGGTTTCGCAAAAGGCAGGCTGCCAGCTCACCGCGAGAATGCTGGTGGTTTTACCGCGGTCTTTCTCCTGAGACTGCGCCGCATGAAACGCCCCGGCCAGCAAAACCATGGCGACGGACAAACAGATATTTCGAGCAATCATAAAAACACCTCCCAAACCAATATCGACAAGAACAATAGACCAAGACATAACCGTTTGTGATCAGGAAGAGGAGATCTTGAATGTTCAAATCGACGCTTTATGTGGAAACAGACGATGGCGCGCGCATTGCCTATCACTTTTTGCCAGCCTCTCCTCCTTCCTCTGGCCCGGCATTCGGTATCGTATTGATCTGCCATGGACTGGCCGAACATGCGAGACGCTATGAAGGTTTCGCCAAGGCTTTGAGCGCTGCCGGATTTCATGTCTATGCCCACGATCATCGTGGCCACGGCGAAACCATGGCCCCCAACGCCCAGCTTGGCCGGTTTGCGCCTCAAAACGGGCTGGATAAGGTGATTGCAGACGTAAAAACCATGCGTGATTTCGCCGCCGGTGCCCATCCAGCGTTACCAGTTCTGCTGTTTGGTCATTCCATGGGCGGCCTGATCGCACTGCGCGCTGCCACAGAATACCCTTCAAGTTTCAAGGCGCTGGCGGTGTGGAATTCCAATTTCAATGCAGGCTTTGCCGGTTATGTAGCCCGCGCAGTGCTGAAGATCGAGCGCGCCCTGAAAGGCTCTGACGTTCCCAGCCTGATCATGGCCCGCTCCACCTTTGATGCCTGGGGAAAATCAATTCCCGGCCATCGGACCTCGTTTGACTGGCTCAGCCGCGACCCGTCAGAAGTCGACACATATATAGCCGATCCGCTGTGCGGCTTTCCAGCCAGCGTTTCGCTCTGGCTCGATATTCTGGAATTGACGCTCAACACCACCACCCCGGCCCGTCTCTCCCGATTGGCAAACGCCCTGCCGGTTCATCTGGTTGGCGGCGGCCAAGACCCGGCAACCGACAAGGCCAAGGCCATGCAATGGCTGGCGCAACGTTTGCGCCAGAACGGGCTGACGACTGTGACGCTGCAAATTTACCCGCAGATGCGCCACGAAACCTTGAACGAAATTGGCCGCGAACAGGCGATGAGCGATTTCATTGGCTGGGCGCAACAGGCCGTGGCCCCATAGTTCATTCCATGGCGGAATGAGCCCATACCAGAAATTCACGTGCGGACAGACTTTTGGGCCGCTATAGCAACCGATAGAAACGCGAGATGAGCATGATTTCCCGATCGCAACCCCAAAGCGCTCTACCGACGAGGACGCCCCTGTTATCCGGCGTCAGTTTTGGGCTGGCCATGATGGTGCTGTCCGTTCTGGTGACGCCACTGGTGGATGTGTTTTCCAAACTTGCCACGCAGACCATGCCATCTGCTGAAATCAGCCTTGTTCGCTTTTTCTTTCAAATCGTATTCACGCTTCCGGTGCTGATGATGCGCCGCACGTGGCCGCAAACTTCGTGGCACAATACCCGTTTGCATATGATGCGTGGCGGAGTGCTTTGCCTGTCGATGCTGACGTTTGTGGCCGCCTTGCGCAGCATGGAAGTCGCGGATGCCGTGGCCATTTTCTTTGTCGAGCCAATCATTCTGACAATTTTGAGCAGCATCATTCTGAAGGAAACCATTGGCTGGCGACGTTATACCGCCTGCGGAGTTGGCTTCATCGGCGCAATGCTGGTGGTACAGCCGAGCTTTCAGGAGGTCGGAGCGGTGGCATTTCTGCCCATCATCACCGCCTTTTGCATCGCCATCTCGGCAATTCTGACACGAATGCTATCGCGCCATCAGGATCCCTTCATGATGCAGGTCGAGAGCAGCAGTTGGGCGCTGATCTTTTGCGCCATCATCATAGCGCTTGGCCAATTCACAGGTTCATCTGCATTCGATATGGTTTGGCCCGACCTGACCGGCTTCGTCTGGCTTGTCTGTACCGGATTGACCGCAGCCATTGGCGGCATTCTTGGCATTTTTGCCTATCGCTCTGCCCCGCCATCAACCTTGGCACCGCTGCAATATCTCGAAATCGTCACGGCCACCCTGTTTGGCTGGCTGGTGTTTGATGCCCTGCCCAACACATTGAAATGGTTGGGCATAGCCATCATCATTGGCTCCGGCCTCTATATCATCTGGCGGGAGCGCCGTCATGCCTCCCGACCTGTTTCCAAGACCATCGGGCCACCACAGCCGTAAGGGCTGACCTGCCCATCCTTCAAGGAAGATCCCATGAAAAAGACCGGCGGACAATTGATTGTCGACTCCCTCAAAGCCAATGGCGTGAAGCGCGTGGCCTGTGTGCCCGGCGAGAGCTATCTGGCGGTGCTGGATGCGCTCGTTGATACCAATATCGAAACCGTGGTCTGCCGT
This sequence comes from Gillisella vitis, assembly GCF_014204625.1. Classification (GTDB taxonomy): domain Bacteria; phylum Pseudomonadota; class Alphaproteobacteria; order Rhizobiales; family Rhizobiaceae; genus Allorhizobium; species Allorhizobium vitis_F. The sequence continues at coordinate 17,609 of NZ_JACHLU010000024.1, forward strand.
CAGGAAGGTGGGGCGGCGATGATGGCCGATTGCTGGGGTCGCCTTACCGGCGAGCCGGGCATCTGCATGGTCACACGCGGTCCCGGCGCCACCAATGCATCCGCTGGCCTGCATATTGCCAGGCAGGATTCGGTGCCGATGATTCTGTTCATCGGGCAGGTGCAGCGCGAGGCACGCGAACGCGAGGCGTTTCAGGAAGTGGAATATCGCCGCGCCTTTACCGAATTTGCCAAATGGGTTGGCGAGATTGATGATGTGGCCCGCATCCCGGAATTTGTCAGCCGCGCCTTTGCTGTCGCCACGTCCGGCCGCCCCGGCCCGGTGGTGCTGACCCTGCCGGAAGATGTGCTGGTGCAGGAGGCCGACGTGCCCGCTGCCAAAGCCTATATGCCCGTGGAAGCCCACCCCGGCGCAGGCCAGATTGCCGCCCTTGGCGCAATGCTGAAAAAGGCGGAACGCCCGCTGGTCATCCTCGGCGGCACCCGCTGGGATGAAGCCTCCGTCAAGGCATTTGAGGATTTTGCCGCACAGTGGAAACTGCCGGTCGGCTGCTCCTTCCGCCGCCAGATGCTGTTTGACCACCTTCACCCCTGCTATGCGGGCGATGTTGGCATTGGCATCAATCCAGCACTCGCCAAAGAGGTCAAGGAAGCCGATCTGATCATTCTGCTCGGTGGCAGATTCTCGGAAATGCCGTCATCATCCTACACGCTGATGGACATCCCCTGCCCCAAACAAACGTTGGTGCATGTCTATCCCGACCCGTCAGAGCTAGGCCGGGTCTATCGCCCCGATCTTGCCATTTGCGCCAGCCCGAAAGATTTTGTCGCAGCACTGGCACAGTTGAGCGCCCCGGCCTCATGCGTGTGGGAAGCGCGAACGCAAGACATGCACGCCCGCTATCTCAACTGGTCCACCCCGCCCAAGTCCGGCCCAGGGAGTGTGCAGATGGGCCCCATCATGGAGTGGATCGAGGCCAATACGGCCAAAGATGCGATCTTCACCAATGGCGCTGGCAATTACGCCACATGGCTGCACCGCTTCCACCGTTTTCAGGGCTATAACACGCAAGCGGCCCCCACCTCCGGCTCGATGGGCTATGGCCTGCCCGCCGCCGTCGCCGCCAAGGCGCTGTTTTCAGACCGTGACGTGATCTGCTTTGCGGGAGATGGCTGCTTCATGATGCACGGGCAGGAATTCATCACCGCCGTGCGCTACAATCTGCCGATCATCGTGCTTTTGATCAACAACAGCACCTACGGCACCATCCGTATGCATCAGGAGCGGGAATATCCCGGCCGCGTCAGCGCCACCGATCTGGTCAACCCCGATTTTGTCGCCTTTGCCAAGGCTTACGGCGGCCATGGCGAACTGGTGGAAAAAACCGAGGAGTTTGCGGCGGCCTTTGAGCGTGCCCGTGCATCCGGCAAGCCATCCATCATCGAAATCAAGCTGGATGCGGAAGCCATTACGCCGACACGGACGTTGACTCAGATTCGTGAGAAAAGCTGATAAGCGCCTCAAAAGTCAACAAAAAAGGCCGGGAGCAATCCCGGCCTTTTCTTCATGCAAGAGGTGACGTGCGATTAAACCGCAGCCGTCACAATAAACTCAACCTTGTAATCCGGCGTAGCCAGAGCGGCTTCGCTGGTGGCGCGGGCTGGTGGGTTGGCAGGGTCGATCCATGCTTCCCAGACAGCGTTCATTTCTGCGAAAGTGGACATGTCGGACAGGTAGATGATGGTTTGCAGGATCTTCGACTTGCTGGATCCGGCAGCGGCCAGCAGACGATCCACTTCGGCCAGAGCCGACTTTGACTGTTCGGCAACGCTGACACCCTCGCCAACCTGACCGGCGAGGTAAACTGTGTTGCCGTGAACAACGGCACCGCTCATCCGCTTGCCTGGCTCGATACGCTTGATGGACATGAAAAGTCTCCTGAGGTTTTAAAACACAAAAAACTGCGGATTGACCCCGCAGTATGGGAAAATCTGGCTGTTCAGCGCTGGCGCAGGCTGTGCTCGTAAGTCGCTGTTGAGCGTGCGCCAGAGCGACAATAGCCGAGCATTGGGCGCTCAAAATCATCCAGCGCATCAACCATGGCCGAGACCGCATCGGGTGTCACGCCCATGGGACCAACCGGAATATGGGCAATGGCAAGGCCAAGCTCGGCAGCGCGAGCGGCAATGGCATCAAACGATGGCTGACCGGCCTCTTCCCCATCGGGACGATGGCAGACGATGGATTTGAAACCCAGCGCCTTGATCTCATCCAGATCAGCAACCTGAATTTGGCCGCTGACCGAATATTCCTCGTTGATCGGTCTGATGTTCATCAGCATGTCCTCTCATCAAATTCGTGCAAACATCTACGACGCGCATGGCAATGCGTCAACGTCAGCCGAAGGAAAATGACAGGCCAAACTGCCGTGTTTCACCCGGCAGCAGCATATCCAGCTCGCCCGCTTTCTCCAGCTCTTCGCGCCCAACCCAGCGGTGCGACACCGGCTCAATGCCCAGCACATGGGCGGGTGCCTGCTGGTTGCGCCAGATTTGCAGGTGCGGCAGCGTTGCCGCATCAAAACGCACGGTCAGCGTCAGCCCCCCAATCGAGGCCATGGGGCCAAGTCGCATCTGCGCCCAGCCATCCGCTCCCGCCGCTGCCGGCACGCAAAACACGCCGCCCGGCTCCTCGCCAAACCGCCAGCCAAAGCCGCCACCTTCCAGCATGTCGCCTTGCAGCCGCACCGCATCATCAAACAGCTTGGCCGCGATGTTCATATGATACATCAACATCACCGGAAATGCCGATGTGCCGGTGTTCGTCACGCGGTCAGACAATATCACCGCACCAGCCTCATCAATGCTCCAGTGGCGGGTGAGCAGCGATTGCCCGCCATCGGCGTGACGCACTGCAATTTCGGCCACGCATTCCGTCTCGCTCGAGGACAGGATTTTAGCCGGATGCGACGAAAAAGAGCCATGCAGCGGCCAGCGGCCAGCGCCACTCACAATCGGTTCTGGATGGCGAATATGGTCTGGCCCGCACGTGAACAGAAAGCCCTCCAGCGAGTGATCAATCCGCGGATCACCATCATCAGGAATGGCCCGGCCCGGCGACAGATCCACGCCATTGATCACCAGCCCGCGAATATCCAGAACCGAGCTTTCATCCAGTTCGACAATGGGGCCATTGCTGGCAGACAGTTTCATGATTCGGCACCTCCTGATTTTGCGACAGCAATACGCCAGAGAACGAACAGTATCCAGCGTCAAAAAAACCTATAAATATGAGGTTTTAACTATTTTTTCACCAAATATGGATTTTTCCACATTAGGGTCAAAATTTGATTGTCATAGCACTATCTACTCATAGGCAAGCCATCAGAGACGGCGTGATCCTCATGGCGAGCACAACAACGCAGCTTGAAAAGCAACCAGAAAGACCACCCCGTGCAATCGATTTGGAAAACTGGCTTTATCGTCGCAGCGCTCCTTTCCGGCGTCAACGCACCTGCGCTGGCCCGCAGCCCCTATGACAATCAGCGGGCTGATACCGTGCTGATAACCCCTTCCGGCGAAGTCCTTGATTATGTGCCTGAGCGCGGCGCAGTGATGATCAGCCGTGACCGCATGGGTCGCAAGGTGCTGATTGACAATTACGGCAACGTGGTTGCCACAGAAATGCCCGCCGACGTTGTCTATGGTCGCCAAAACCGGGCGCGTTATCCCAATGATTATTATCCGCCAGCGCCATCCGGCGGCGGCTGGGATGATGCTGACATCACCACAGGCGGCATTCCCGATGACATGCCAGTCGAGCGCCAGCAACTGGATCAGCCCTATCCTCAAAATGCCAGCACCAATCCGTCGCAGGGTGACGGGAGCGGAGCCGTGCGCCAGCCGTCCTACAGCTCACCAGCCTATTCGACCGGAGGCAAGGCGAAGCCGGAAATCACCGCCTTGCAGGTATTTCTGGACCGCGAAGGCTTTTCGCCCGGAGCCATTGACGGCCACATGGGCCAAAACGTCGAAAAAGCCTTGCAGGCATGGCAGCAGAAAACCGGCGAGACCCTCGACCCCAACAACACTGACGCCATCATGGAACGGCTGCAACTGGATGGTGGCCTGCCCTTCAAGACGTACACTCTGACGGCTGCCGATGCGGCTGGCCCCTATGTGGCTGAAATACCGGCAGATTATAGCCAAAAGGCTGCCATGCAGTCGCTGGGCTATACCTCCACCACCGAGATGCTGGCCGAGAAATTCCATATGGATGAGGGCTATCTCAAAGCCATCAATCCCGGTGTGGATTTCACTGTTCCCGGCAGCACCATCAAGGTGGTCAATGTTGGACAGGGACGAACGGGCAAGGTCGCCCGCATTGTTGCCGACAAGGGCCGCAAACAGGTGTTTGCCTATGGCGACGATGGCCAGTTGATTGCCGCCTATCCTGCCAGCATTGGTTCCAGCGATACACCATCGCCTTCCGGCACGGTCACGGTGCAGCGCGTGGCCTTTGATCCGGGCTATACCTATAACCCGAAGATCAACTTCCAGCAGGGCGAAAACGATAAGGTGCTGAATATCCCGCCGGGGCCAAATGGTCCGGTCGGCACCGTGTGGATTGCCCTGTCAAAGCCCACCTATGGCATTCATGGCACACCCGATCCCTCCAAAATCGGCCGCACCCAGAGCCATGGCTGCGTGCGCCTGACCAATTGGGATGCAACGGAACTGGCCAAGATGGTGCAGCCGGGCGTGACTGTGGAATTTGTTGATTGATTGATTTTGTCGGTGCGGCGTCATCCCATCGGCAAAACACCAAATTCACGCAGTGCCTTGATGGCATTGTCCACGCCATGCTCTGCCCGTAAACGCTGCCCAACTGTGGCCGCGCGCGCGCGCATGGATGGGCTGTCGGCCATGGTCATGGCCTTGGTCAGGTCGGCGGCTGTCAAGGTTTCGCGCGGTAGCGCCGGTGGAGCAACCCCCAGCCGTTGCAGTCGCCCGGCCCAGAATGGCTGATCCCCGAAAACAGGAACGACAACGGAGGGAATGCCTGCGCGAATGGCAGCATGGGTGGTGCCAGCGCCACCATGGTGCACAGCCAGAGCCACACGGGGCAAGAGCCAGTCGTGAGGCAGATGTCCGACATTGAATATTCTGTTGTCTGCCCTCTGCTGCGTGTTCAGGCCGCCCCAGCCCGCCGCAAGAATCACTCTTTTGCCGGTGTCTTCGATGGCTTGATGAATCATGGCTGTGAAAGCTGCCGCATCATGGTGGTACATGCTGCCAAAGCCGATATAGACCGGCGCAGGTCCGGCCTCCAGAAACGACACCAGATCTGCTGGCGGCTGCCAATCAACACCGCCCTCGAGAATCCATGGCCCGGTGGTCTGAATGGTGGATGGCCAGCTTTTGTGCGGTTCAACAAGGCAGGCGCTATAGCCGAGCAGCTTGGGGTGCCTGAAGCGGCGGTGATAATAAGGCCCAAACCACGGATATGGCTTCAGGCCCAGACGCGGCCTGACAACCATGTTATAGGCAGGGCGATAGACATGCCAGATCATCTGCCGGATCATGTGGCCCAGCGCCACATTGGCGGCTGGCGGCAAGCTCTGCATCCAGCGGGGCAAGGGTATGACCGGAGAATGCTGCGATGGCATGGTGGGCACCAACTGGCTTTCAACAACAGGAATACCGAGCGTTTCGCCAAGCGCCGCTGCCAGAAAAAACACCATGCCGTTGCCAATCAGCAGGTCTGCACCTTCAACGGCACGCATTCCCTGCTCTGGCCAATCCTGGCACAATTGCAACAGCCGGTGCCGAAATGCAGCAATCATGGCCCGGGTTGCCAGTCCCTGCCGCTGCAAGCCTTTATCGCTGCGCATCCAGCTGACGAAATCTCCATCCAGCGGGGAAAATTCGAGACCATGATCCACAACAAGATTTCGGCAGCTCTGGTCGGTGGCAATCCTGACCCGATGACCTGCATTTTTAAGGCCAACCCCAAGGGCCACAAGAGGACGCACGTCACCCTCCGTACCGATCGTCAATATAACAATCTGCATAAATTAACCTTTTGAAATAACAGTCTAAAATAAAAAAACGACAATCAGGGCATCAAACGTGAAAGCAATTTACTGCTGTACAATATAGCATTTTTATCAAGAGTAAAACCACAGACAGCGCCACGCACAGTCCATGGTGCGTGGCGCTGTCTTCCGTTTTGAAAAATGAACTCAATACAATTCAGCTCAGGCCGCAGAACCGACCATTCGCAACAGGCGCGGCCGCAGTGAACGCACAACCCGCACTGGCAAAAGGCGCATAACCTCCTCGGCAAAGGCTTTGGAATTGTCGCGGGCCTTGTCCAGATTGCTCACCTTGGCCGGGTTCATGGTATAAAGCGTGGACCCGGTTTCAAAAATATCCCGAAAGGCGGTTCGCTCGGCAATCGGCGTGTTGACGACATTAACCCCGCGTGCGGCAAGAATACCCTTGATGGCCAGCAGGGTTTTGGTGGTGACCATGGAGACCACCCGTGTCAGCACCACCGAATGGGGAATAACCAGATTGCCAGCAATCCGCATCTGCTCAATCAGGTCAATAATCTGGGCGGCTCCCTTGGCATCCATGGCGCAACCCTGCACCGGAATCATCACATGGTCGGACAGACCAATCGCCATGGTGACCAACGCATCCCGCGCACCCGCCAGATCAATAATGACATAATCTGCCGTTTTGCGCCCCTCACGGATATGCCCCTGAAGCGAGCCAATCGAAACCTCGGAAATGACCTCGATATTCGGACAGGATGTCGTGCTCTCTGCCCATTGCGTAATCCAGCGTTGCGGATCGGCATCCAGAATGCAGACCCGATAGCCCTGCTGTGCAAGCTCTGTGGACAAAAGCAGAGCGGCTGTGGTTTTTCCAGCGCCACCCTTGGCGTTGGCAAATGAGATGACTGGCATGGTATCCTCGATGCAATGTCTGAGCCACTCATCGCTCGCTCTGGCACCCGGCTGCATGGTGTCTTAATGCATCATTACTAAAATTGGTTAACAAATAGAAAACACAAAATATAGTAGACACAAAACAGAGACTTGGCGAAAACTTGCTTTCACACAACACACAAATTGCACGGTAGAGTCTGCCTGCTCCAATCTGAATCGGGCAAACTCTATTGTCGTGCAGGACGGCTTTTGTCTGTGGTAACGCCCTTCAGAAACAACCCGAAAGCAGCTCCATCGTATTGGCCTGCGTCAGCTTGACTGGATTGCCCATCGCACCGGGATCAGCAATGGCAATAGTGGCAATCGCTTCAATCTGATCATTGGGAATCCCCAGTTCGGACAGATTTTGCGGAATGGCAAGGTCTGCACGAAACTGTAACAGGAAGTCATAAAACCCGTCAAAGCCGCCAGGAATTTCAAGATAACCCGCGAGTTTATCAATCTTGCGCGCAATCATTTTTTGATTGAACCGCAGCACCATCGGCATCAGCACCGCATTGGTTGTGCCATGATGCGTATTGTACATGGCACCAATGGGTTGAGACAGCGCATGAATGGCCCCCAGACCCTTCTGAAGCGCAATGGCCCCCATAACGGCCGAGGACATCATGTTGAGCCGCGCCTCCAGATCCACCGGGTCACGATAGGCCCGTGGCAAAAATTCCTTCACCAAACGCATGCCCTCAATGGCAATGCCCTGCCCCAAAGGATGATAGACCGGCGAGCAATAAGCCTCCAGGCAATGGGCAAAAGCCACCATGCCGGTTCCAGCCGTGATGGATTTGGGCATTCCCACAGTCAATTCAGGATCACAGATCACCACGCCCGGCATCAGTCCGGGATGAAAAATGGCACTCTTCACATGGGTGACGCTGTTGGTGATCATGCAGGAGCGACCAACCTCAGCACCCGTTCCAGCGGTTGTCGGCACTGATACAATCGGAGCAATGGCCTGCGCATCGGCCTGCTTCCAGCCATCATCCCGCTCGGTAAAAGTCCAGACCGGCAAGGTCTGCCCAACCATCAAGGCAATGCATTTGCCAAGATCAATACCAGAGCCGCCGCCAAAGGCGACAACACCATCATGGCCCCCCTCTCGAAAGGCCCGGATTCCGGCTTCAAGGTTCAGCTCATTGGGATTTGGATCAACATCGGCAAACATCGCATATTGCAAGCCGCCATCGCGCAAGGTTTCGCGCGCGGCACGGGTAATGGCCATGGTCGCCAGCCCCCGATCGGTGACCAGCAAGGGATTGCGCATCCCAAGCGATGCACAGGCCTCCGCCAGCTCTTCGATACGCCCGCGCCCGACCCGAATGTCGGTCGGGTAGTTCCAATTGGCAACGATCTTCATAGCGGTCACTCCTCAAGCCCGACGATGAAAGATGGAATCGAAAGAGCGCAAGCGCCAAAGCAACAGCAAATCTTTCGATTGCGCAGACTCCTCCAAGCCTGCAATCACTAGGATAGGCCATGCCTTCTAAACAAACCCTAATCAAGTGATAGGAATTTCGGCTTTATACCAGAAATAGAAAAGCCGCGCTTTCGCGCGACCTTCCCATCGCCGCATTATGATACCATCAGACCTCGCTTATCGCTTTTTCAGCGGCAGCAATGTCCATCTGGCGCTTCGTCACTTCATCACCAATTGGTGGTCCTTTGAAGCGACGCTGCTCGAACAGCACCCAGATCACCGCCGTCAACCCAAGAAAGCCAACCGTAATATACAGCGCCCATTGGTTTGGCGGCTGTACACCGATGATGAAAATGGCAACCATGGCGACAATCACCAGGCAACCGACCAGTTTGAAGGTGCCAATGCCCATATTCCATGGCCCCATCTTGGGCCACTTCGCCGTGCCAATCGCTTTCATGCCCAGCACAATCGGAATGGCAAAGGACAGGAACAGGAAGATGACCGTGCAGGACACCACAATGGTGTAGGCCGACGACCCGCCAATCGTCACCAGCGAAGCACCCCAGACAAACAGCACGGAAAACACCGCCCCCACCCAGATGGCAATTGCAGGCGTGCGAAACGTGGTGCTGACACTGGACAGCGCCTTGGAAAAGGGCAAGCCCCCATCACGCGAGAAGGCAAAAATCATGCGCGATACCGATGTCACCGTCGCCAGACCGCAAATCAGCTGCGCCACAAAAATCGCCAGATACAGAAGATTGGCAATCACCGGATTTGTGACACTGTTCAGCGTCCAGAAAAACACGTTCCAGCCCTGTTTTGCAGCCTCATCCATATCCGGGATGGCCAGCAGGAAAGCCAGCAGCATGACATAACCAAACAGTGACGCCCAGAACACCGAGGAAATCATGCCCTTTGGCACGGATTCAGAGGCCTTGATGGTTTCTTCAGACGTATGGGCCGAGGCGTCATAGCCGGTGATGGTGTAAATCGGCAAAAGCAGGCTGAGGGCAAAAATATACCACATGCTGCCTGTCTGCGGCCATACCGATGAACCACCTTCCGGCGTGCCGGAATAATTGGTAAAGGTCCAGATGCGGCTGAAATCCCATGATTGCGCGCCAAACAGGCACACCAGCGTCAAGGCAATCGCCGTGATGAAAATCAGGTAGCCAGACATATCCGTTAATGTGGCTGTCAGCTTGATGCCAAGATGATTGACCAGCGCCTGAAGGGCGGTAACACCCGTCACAAACATGATCTGGTTGGCAAAGCCACCTGCTGTTGACGTATCAACATTCATGCCAAACCACGGCGCAATCGAGCCTGCGAAAAAGCCCCAGGTGCCAACATTGATGGCCCCCAGAACCGTCACCAGACCAATCAGGTTGAACCATGCCGTCACCCAGCCGGTAAAGCGGTTGCCCAGAATTGAGCCCCAGTGATAAAGCCCGCCTGCGGTTGGATAGGCCGAGGCAATCTGCGCCATGCCGAGTGCAAAAACACCGGAAATTGCGCAGCCCAGCGGCCAGCCGATCCCGATCGCCGCACCACCAGCGCCGGATGTGGCCTGCGCCAATGAGTTGATGCCACCAGACAGAATGCAAATGATGGAAAAAGAAATGGCAAAATTCGAAAACGAACTCATGCGCCGCTCAAGTTCCTGAGCATAGCCCATGGAATGCAGAATATGCAGATCGTCCTGCTTATCAACGTCTGTGTAATCGGCCATGATGACCCCCTGTTACGCCGAGGCAAACACCCCGGCAGCTTCTGCCTGTGCGCCTGCCGGCTTTTGCCGTTACAAACGCTTTGCGCAGCCTTCGCCGCTCCCCTGGATCTCTTTTTTTACAGTATTCTCGTGCACTGACGCATTCACTTTGTTCATGCTTTCATGCACTCGCTTTTTGTTTATGCATCGATCCAAACTCAGATAAATCTTTCGTTTGGATCGATGCACCAGCTGCACCCCGGTCACGATCCTCTGACGGCGGGCATTTCAAAAGATGAATTATCGTTTAAGCTTGCAAACCGACATGCAATTTACATGCCTGTTTCCGCCATTTACGCACCAACTATCGCCATAAGGGCAAAATAGTCAAAAACACCCGAAAAAATCTTTTCGATCCGCAAGGACATGGATTGATTTTAAGCATCTGATCAGAACCGGGCATCGGCGTGATAAAAATCCATGCAAGCCCAACATATCCCGTTTTTTGACAAAACATTGAGGGATACAACCATCCACAGAGGATAAAATCCAACTATATCAAAATGTTAAATTGAATTTACCTGAATATTGCATTGCAAAATGACAGAGCATGTCATTTTTTAAATCTCAATCGATTGACTCAAACACCATCTGTCGTCTTATCTGACTGTCACAAACCGGCAAAGACCGGATAGGGAACAGCAGATTTCACCTCAGGCACAATGGACGTTCATCATCAGTCGAACGCACCATTCATGGATGCCCGAGGCAGCGGAGGGAATAACAAATTCAGGAAAAGCAAGTTTCCACAGGGAGCGACCGCGCTTTCGTCACACAACTATCATGTCAGCCTCATATGCAGTCGCTCGGCTTATCAGCAGACAACCAAGGAGAACACCAGTGAACATCCGTTTGCGCCGCATTCTTTCTCTCTCGACCGCCATGGTCATCGCGTCGAGCACTTTTGCCGCCGCCGAGCCGAGCGCCGATCTGATCGCCGCCGCCAAGAAGGAAGGCACCTTGACCACCATCGCCCTTCCCCATGACTGGTGCGGCTATGGCGAAGTGATCGAGGGTTTCAAGGCAAAATATGGCCTGAAAATCAACGAGCTGAACCCTGACGCTGGCTCTGGCGACGAAATCGAAGCCATCAAGGCCAACAAGGGCAACACTGGCGATCAGGCTCCTGACGTGATCGATGTCGGCCTGTCCTTTGGCCCGACAGCCAAGGCCGACAAGCTGATTCAGCCTTACAAGGTCTCTACATGGGATTCGATTCCGGCTGAAGCCAAGGATGCAGACGGCTATTGGTATGGCGACTACTATGGCGTCATGTCTTTTGAAGTGAACAAGGATCTGGTCAAAAATCCGCCGAAGGACTGGGCCGATCTGCTGAAGCCTGAATATGCCAACATGGTGGCACTGGGCGGTGATCCGCGCACGGCAAACCAGGCTATTTCGGCGGTCTTCGCAGCCGGTCTGTCTGCTGCCAACGGTGATGTTTCCAAGGCTGGCGAAGCAGGCCTGAACTTCTTCAAGGAATTGAACGCCAAGGGCAATTTCGTACCCGTGGTTGGCAAGCCTGCAACACTTGCACAGGGCACCACCCCCATCATCCTGCGCTGGGACTATAACGCGCTTGCTGGCCGCGATTCGCTGAAGGGCAACCCGCCGGTTGACGTTATCGTTCCTGCCTCTGGCGTTGTTGCCGGTGTGTATGTACAGGCCATTTCGGCCTATGCGCCACATCCAAATGCTGCCAAGCTGTGGATGGAATATCTCTATTCCGACGAAGGCCAGATTGGCTGGCTGAAGGGCTATTGCCACCCGATCCGCTTCAACGATCTGGCGAAAAACGGCAAGATTCCAGCCGACGTTCTGGCCAAGCTGCCTGACCCGAAGGCCTATGAAAAGGCTGTCTTCCCGACGCTTGCCCAGCAGGACGACTACAAGAAGGTCATCACCGAAGGCTGGGACAAGGTCGTTGGTGCCGCCGTAAAATAATCCGATTAAACTTTGAGGCTTCCCCGGCCGGTTTCGGGGAAGCCTTTTTAGAGTCTGTCAGGTTCAATGTGAACCTGACAGACTCTAAATTTCTTTATTGTCGTTTGTCTTATCGGGAAAACCGGTTTTCACTTTTCCCTGACAAACTCTAAATGCGACGAAATTGACTGGCAGGGAATGTTCATATGCAATTGAATAAGGCGGAGCGACATCGAAAGTTTTTCGACTGGCTGGGCATTGCGCCCTTCATGCTTTTCGCCCTGATGTTTTTGATTGCGCCAACGCTCTATCTGGTCACGGGGGCGTTTCAGGATGCAGAGGGCCATTTCACACTGGCCAATATTGTCGGCCTTTTTACCGACAAGATCATGTCCTCTTTTTCCATCAGCATTCGCATCAGTATCGCCTCGGCCATTGGCGGGGTTCTGCTCGGTTTTTACATCGCCTGGGCGCTGGTTTTAGGCGGATTGCCTTCATTTGTGCGCTCTGCTGTCATGACATTTTGCGGCGTTGCCTCGAATTTTGCAGGCGTGCCGCTGGCTTTTGCATTTTTGTCCACTCTTGGTCGCCTTGGCCTGATCACTGTGCTGCTCCGCGACTGGTTTGGTATCAACCTTTATGCCAGTGGCTTTAATCTGCTCAGCTTCACCGGCCTGACCCTGACCTATATGTATTTTCAGATTCCCCTGATGGTGCTGATCATCACCCCGGCACTGGAAGGTATCCGCAAGGAATGGCGGGAAGCGGCCGAAAGTCTGGGTGCCACCCATTTTCAATACTGGATGAAAGTGGCCCTGCCGATTTTGTTCCCCAGTCTGGCGGGCGCGTTCATGCTGCTGTTTGCCAATTCCTTTGGGGCAATTGCAACCGCGTTTTCACTCACCGGCAGCTCACTCAACATTGTGCCGATTCAGCTCTATGCCCAGATCCGGGGTGACGTGCTGCATAATGCCAATCTGGGCTATGCGCTGGCCTTTGGCATGATTGTCGTGACCGCCATCTCCAACATTATCTACATCACGTTGCGCGTTCGTGCAGAACGGTGGCAAAAATGAAAATCCAAAAGTTTTTCGCCTGGCTGGCCATTGCCATCGGCTCATTTTACTTTCTGGTGCCGCTGATTGCGACATTCGAGTTTTCGCTGCGAATGCGCCGGGGTGAATATTCATTTGATGCCTATCGCACGGTGTTTTCCGATACAACGTTTCGGGATTCGTTCAGCTTCTCGCTGATGATGGCGGTTTTGACAATCATCTTCATCACCCTGCTGATTGTTCCCACCGCCTATTGGGTGCGCCTGCGCCTGCCGCAAATGCGGCCGGTGGTCGAATTTATCACCATGCTGCCGCTGGTTGTGCCTGCCATTGTGGTGATTTTTGGCTATCTGCGGCTTTACAATTCATCGTCTTTCCTGCCGCTGACCGCCACCACATCCGGCACCAACCTGCTGTTTTTGCTTGGCCTGATGATGCTGTCCCTGCCCTACACCTATCGCTCGATTGATGCGGCCATGCGCACCATTGATGTGCGCACCCTGACAGAAGCGGCCCAAAGCCTTGGTGCCGGCTGGGGCACCATTCTGTTTCGCTGTATTTTTCCCAATGTGCTGTCCGGCATTCTGTCCGGGGCGTTCATCACTTTTGCCATTGTGATTGGTGAGTTCACCATTCCGTCGCTATTGAACCGCCCGGCCTTTGGGCCCTATCTGCAATTGATCGGAGCCAACAAGGCTTATGAGCCGCCAGCCCTTGCCATCATTGCCTTCGCCATGACGTGGGCCAGCATTGCGCTGCTCAATCTCGTCGCCCGCTTTACCAAACACATGCCCGCAAAGGCCTGAGATCGCCCATGTCCTTTTTGACCCTTACCCACCTCAAGAAAAGCTACGGCACCGTTCAGGTCGTGCATGATTTCAACATGTCGATCAACAAGGGCGAGTTCATTTCCTTTCTCGGACCATCCGGTTGCGGCAAAACCACGATTTTGCGCATGATTGCGGGCTTTGAGACCATCACCGATGGCACAATCACCATCGCTGGCAAGAACCAGAATGACCTGAAACCCAACCAGCGCAACATTGGCATGGTGTTTCAGGCCTACGCCCTGTTTCCCAATATGACCGTGTTTGACAATGTCGCTTTCGGTTTGAAAATTGCCAAACTGCCCAAAGCGGAAATCGAGACCCGCGTGATGGAAATGCTCAAGCTGATCCATCTGGAGCATCTGAAAGACCGCTACCCCTATCAAATGTCAGGCGGCCAACAGCAGCGTGTGGCGTTGGCCCGTGCGCTTGCTCCCAAGCCGCAAGTGCTGCTGCTGGACGAGCCGCTTTCGGCACTCGATGCGAAAATCCGCGTGTCCTTGCGCGAAGAAATCCGCCAGATTCAGCGCCAGCTTGGCATTACCACGGTTTTCGTCACCCATGATCAGGAAGAGGCTCTTTCCATCTCTGACCGTATCGTGGTGATGAATGCGGGTCGGGCTGATCAAATCGGCACCCCGTTCGAGATTTACAACAACCCGCAAACCCGTTTCGTTGCCTCTTTTGTCGGCACGCTGAACCTGATCGAAGCCAAAATCGTTGATCACAGCAGCAATACACTGCAAATCGGCGATCAACAGGTGCAAATCAAGCAGCCGGTTGGCAAACCAACGGGTGAAACCGTGACAATCGCGCTTCGGCCCGAAGCAGGCTCGCTCTCTGAGAGCGCAAAGAGCGATGTGCAATTGACCGGCACCGTCTCATCCAGCCACTTCCTCGGCTCCGTCATTCGCACGCGGCTGGATGTGGGTGGCACAACGCTGTGCTTTGACAGCTTCAACGATCCGGCCATCAAGCCTCCAGCCCTTGGAGAAAGGATCACACTGAAATTTGGTGCTGACGATTTGATGATCATCGCGGATTAACCATTTTGAGCAGTTAGGAATTGCCCCCCCCTAAAAAGGCCCGGACTTTAACAAGGAGCCTCACTATATTACGTTAAATTAATATATAAGAAATAGACTCATGCGCTATACCCTCATGACATGGGAGATAGACGCATGGGTTCATTTTCACTGAGTTTTGGCCGTGATGCGCGCTCCATACTCTCCTCCTTAAGCAAATCGCTGGCCATCATTGAATTTGACCTGAACGGCAATATCCTCGACGCAAACGACAATTTCTGCAAAGCGCTTGGCTATGCCAAATCGGAGATTGTTGGAAAACACCACCGTATTTTTGTGGACCCTCAAGACGCCTCCTCTCAGGCCTATCGCGATTTCTGGGCCAAACTGGCCTCCGGCCAATTTGATCAGGGCCAATATAAAAGGCTTGGCAAAAACGGTCAGTCCATCTGGATTGAAGCCTCTTACAATCCGGTATTTCGCGGCAAAAAGCCCTATAAAGTGGTGAAAATTGCCACGGACATCACCGCCATCAAGCTCAAAAACATGGACAATGATGGCAAGCTGGCAGCCTTGTCGCGCTCGCAAGCGGTTATTGAGTTTACGCCTGATGGCACCATCCTGACCGCAAACGAAAACTTCTGTCAGGCGCTGGGCTATGAGTTGAACGAGATTGTCGGCAAACATCACGCGATGTTTTGCGATCCAGCCTATGCGACGTCTGCGGATTACAAGGACTTCTGGCGCAGCCTGGACAAGGGTGAATACAAAAGCAACGAGTTCCTGCGCATCGGCAAAGGTGGCATCAAAGTCTATATTCAGGCCACCTATAACCCGATTTTTGATGAAAAGGGCACGGTGGTCAAAGTGGTCAAATTTGCAACCAATGTCACAGGCCGCGTCACTGCGGTGGATAGCATTGCCCGTGGCCTTGAGCGGCTGGCCGATTGCAACATGGGCACAATGCTGGACGAGCCGCTCATTCCAGAATTTGAGCATTTGCGTGCTGCGTTCAATACCTCCATTACCAAAGTGCGCGAAATGCTCTCTGAAGTGCTGGCGTTGACCACCGCCGTCTCCACAAACGGCCAGACTATGCGCACGGATTCCTCCAGCCTTGCCCAGCGCTCAGAGCAACAGACGACCCTTCTCACGCAGACATCCACAGCACTGGAGCAAATCACCGTCACCATGACAGAAGCTGCATCGCGCACCGGCAGCACACGCACTCTTGTGCGTGATGCACGCCAGGCCGCAACAGAATCCACCAAGGTTGTGGGTTTTACGGTGGAAGCCATGAGCCGCATTGAAGGCGCATCAAAAGAAATCAGCAATATCATCAGTGTGATTGATGAAATCGCGTTTCAGACCAATCTTCTGGCCTTGAATGCAGGCGTGGAAGCAGCACGCGCTGGCGAAAGCGGAAAAGGCTTTGCGGTGGTGGCGCAGGAGGTGCGTGAACTGGCGCAGCGCTCGGCAAAAGCCGCCCGCGAAATCTCCACCCTCATTACCAAATCCGGCGAAGAGGTCACAGAGGGCGTACGGCTGGTGGGCGAAACCGGCAATGCCCTGAACCGCATTTCAACCTTCGTGGAATCCATCGATACCAATATCGAGGCCATCACCATGGCCGCCAACGAGCAATCGACCCGTCTGGGCGACATCAGCTCTGCGGTGGGCAAACTGGATCAGGTCACGCAGGAAAATGCATCCATGGTCAACGGCATCAACGCCATCAGCGAGGCGCTTTTCGAGGGTGCCGCCAAACTCGCCGATCTTGCCAACCGCTTCCAACTGGGCAATCGTACAACGATCATGCATCGCACCGCATCGTCTGATCAAAGACGAAGCGCCGCCTAAATGTGGCGAGAAAAATAGCGTCCGGTGTGTGCAATAAGACAAATCTCCATTGCCAGAGTACACGACATTTTAGCTTTGAGTGCTTGGCTCCCCCCTCACCCCGCCTCCGCTTTGCTCGGCGGACCTCTCCCCGCTGGGGCGAGGAAACCATGAACGTTGCTGTTCTTTCCGTCTTCTCCCCTCCGGGGAGAAGGTGGCGGCGGCCGGATGAGGGGGTGCGAAGCCCAAAAAATACTCGCGTCGTGTACTCTGCTCCATTGCCCTAAAACCACACACCCGGATGATTTTCTGGCGGCTTTGTATTTTTTTGACATTTTTCTTTTGCAGGATCAGGCCAGTATGAAACACTCGCCAACAGATCCACGCGCATGAGGGCCCATGCCAAAGCAACTCACCATCATCGATAGCTTGAGTGATCCCGGCAAAGAAGGCCGCCCCAATGAAGATCGGCTGGGCTTTAATGCCTGCTCTGCTTTCGTGCTGGATGGCGCAACAGGGTTGGGCGAGAGGCAATTCATGGATGGCTTTGGCTCGGATGCCGCATGGATTGCCCAATTTGCGGCAAAGCGGCTAACCCATGAGCTTTCCTTTGATACCAATGTCACGGAGCTGATCCGCGCCATTGCCTTTGATGCACACGAGCTTTTCACTGCAACAGCCGGTGAACAGCCGCGCTATGCATGGCCGCTGGCGGCCCTTGCGTGCTTGCGCCTGACGCCGGATGGGGCAGAATTTATTGGGTTTGGTGATAGCGTGCTCTATCTGCTGCATGATGATGGCCGCGTAGAAAGCCACACTGCCCTGCCCGAGGCTTTTGAGCGCGAACAGAAAGCCGCCCGCGCCCATGTGGAGCGTCTGGGTGGCATAGGCAAAGGCGGTGTTGCTGCCAATGATCCGCAAACGCTGGAAGAATTGCGCCGCACCAGAGAAAGACAGAACACGAAAGATGGATGGATCTGGTCGCTGGGCCTTGTACCCGACACCGCCGACCATCTGGCCCGCGCAGACCTCGATATTCAAGGTGGCGCAACCGCGCTGATCTGTTCAGACGGCCTCGCTGATCTCGTCAGCCTCTACAAAGCCTACGACCCCGCCTCGCTGATCAAACGCGCCGCCACCGCAGGCCTCAAAACGCTGATCACCGAGTTGCGGCATTTTGAACGAGAGCTGGACCCCGACGGCATCCAATACCCCCGCTTCAAACAATGCGATGACACAACCGCGATTTTATGCCGGATTGATGGCTGATCTCAGGTCAAAATCTCGTTCAAAGCATCCAGCAGACTGTCGCATTCTGCATCGGTCCCAATGCTGATGCGCAGGAAATCGTCTATCCGCTCACCAGAAAAACGACGAACCAGAATGCGGCGTTGCCGCAGTTCGCGCAGCAGCTCTTCGCCTGATTTTTCGGCGTGACGGGCAAACACAAAATTGGCGCTGGAGGGCAGAACCTCAAAGCCACGCTGCCGCAAACACAGGGTCAACCGCTCCCGGCTGGCAATGAGCATGTCCCGGTGACGCTCAAACCATGCTTTATCCTGCCATGACGCGACAGCACCAGCCTGCGCGAGCCGATCCAGCGGATAAGAATTGAAACTATCCTTGACCCGTTCCAAAGCCTCGATCAGCGGGCGCTGCCCCATCGCAAAACCAACCCGCAGCCCCGCAAGCCCGCGCGATTTAGAAAAGGTCTGCACCACCAGCAGATTCGGGCAGGTTCTGATCAGCGATACGGCGCTTTCAGCCCCAAAATCCACGTAGGCCTCATCAATCACCACCACCTGATCAGGATGAGCGCGCACCAAAGCTTCGATCTCGCTCAAAGGCAAGGCAATGCCGGTGGGCGCGTTTGGATTGGGCAGAATGATAGCGCCGCACGGCTGCTTATAATCATCAATGTGTACCTGCATGGCCGCATCCAGCGGCACCTCCCGCCATGAAATTCCATAGAGGCGGCAATAGGTTGGGTAAAAGCTGTAAGTCACATCTGGAAACAGCAATGGCTGCTCGTGGTTCAAAAGCGCCTGAAATGTATGCGCCAACACTTCATCAGACCCATTGCCAACAAACACCTCACCCGGATCAAGTTCATGGCTCTCGGCAATCACCTGCCGCAAAGTCAAGCTGGCAGGATCAGGATAAAGCCGCAAAGTATCATCCAGCCCCTCCTGCATGGCCGCAAGCGCCAGAGGCGATGGCCCATAGGGGCTTTCATTGGTGTTCAGCTTAATCAATCCGCTGATTTTCGGCTGCTCTCCGGCAACATAAGGCTTCAGCGTGTGAACGATGGGGCTCCAGAACTGGCTCATATTGCTCTCCGGGTTGTGATTTCAAAGGTATCAAGCATGAGGGGCACTCAAAATTAACATAACTTAACCCTAGAGAAGGTTCGCGTCCGACCACCCAATGACTGTTCACCTATCGATTCTCAAGGCAAAGAAATCGATACTCTTGACGAAAGAGACATTTCGATGAAGACGATTGGAACCGTACTCGATGAACACCGCGGCATTGGCCCCGGCTTTGACTTTCTCCGAATTTTCCTCGCCATCATGGTGCTTTTTACCCATTCCTTCCTGATTGCGGAAGGAGAACAATATCAGTTTTCCAAACCCGGTATCACCGTGTTGCAAGCCGCAATCCTGCCGATGTTTTTTGCCTTGAGCGGGTTTTTGATCACCGGCAGCGCCATGCGCCTTCGCCTCAAGGATTTTTTGCTCA
This sequence comes from Gillisella vitis, assembly GCF_014204625.1. Taxonomy (GTDB): domain Bacteria; phylum Pseudomonadota; class Alphaproteobacteria; order Rhizobiales; family Rhizobiaceae; genus Allorhizobium; species Allorhizobium vitis_F. The sequence continues at coordinate 37,229 of NZ_JACHLU010000024.1, forward strand.
ACCGCGGCATCCGCATTGTTCCGGCTCTTTCGGTCGACATTGTTTTCGCCGCTCTCATTCTGGGGCCGATTTTTACCACGGTGAGCCTGCAAACCTACTTCACCTCCTATGAATTCTGGGCCTATTTTGCCAATATTTTTGGTGTGATCCATTATATTTTGCCCGGCGTGTTTGACCACAATCCCTTTCCCTCCACCGTAAATGGCTCCCTGTGGACTGTTCCTTATGAGATCGGCTGCTACGTCATCATGTCGGCACTGATCATTTTCGGTCTTTTGAAGCGGCCTTTTGCGGCGCTGATGGCAACCGCCTTGGTCACAGCCGTGATCATCGGGCTGACGCTCAATCAGCTCAACCCGGCGACACTTGGCGGAATTTTGCGGCCTGAAAGTGCTGTATCCACCCTGCTTGAGCACTTCATCGGTTCAAAAGGGCTGATGCTCTATGTCAATTTCATGCTGGGGGCGATTTTCTTTCTGTTCCGCCATTTCATTCCCAAGCATGGAATTTTGGCGCTGATCTGCGTGACCTGCCCCATCACCGCATCCTTTATCTTTCCCAATGCCAGCGGCAGCACGCTCTGCATCATCTTCGCACCCATGCTGGTCTACATCATGGTCTTTGTTGGCATGACGCCAATGCCCCGCATTCCACTCTATCACCGCGGCGATTATTCTTATGGCATCTACCTCTACGGCTACCCCTTCCAGCAAGCCCTCGTCACGCTGTTTCCCAAGCTGACCTCACCATGGCTGCATTTTGCCATTTCGCTGCCCATCGCAACGCTGGTGGCCATGGGCTCCTGGCATTTTATTGAGAAGCCGATTTTGCGACTTCGCAAAAAATTCAGCTTTACGGCGCAAAAGGGGGATGAGAAGGAAACACTTCCCTATGCACAGGCTGTCATGAAATGAGATTTGAGGCTGGAAGGCAATCTCACTCTGAAAGCCGATAGACTTTGTAATTCATGCTATCCGAGATGCGATGGGTGCGAAAACCCATCGCTTCATAATAGCCAAGCGCCATCGCACTATCAGCACCTATGCCTGCTTCGATATTTTCAACAGGATAGGCCTTGGCCGCCACCAATGTTGATTGAAACAGGGCAGAACCAACGCCTTTTCGCGCCGCCAGAGGACTGACATGAGTACCAATAATCCCCCAGCCTTCCGGGGTCCCATAAGGATTATCCGTCCGAGCATAGCGTAGAGACTGGAACCCGAGAATTTGCCCATCGTCGGCCTGTGCCACAGAACACTCGATACGGTCCCTGTGCTCAATATAGGTTGAAAGAACCATTGCAACATCGCCATCAGTCTTACGCAAACCAGCGGCAAAAATCTGATTGATAACATCACTCATGCCCTGCGCATCAAGCGGTGTGGCCGGTCTGATCAACATCTGCTTAGCTCCCACCGTTTACGCCGCAGCGTCCTCAGCCACCGCGGCCTTAGGCACATAATTCAACACCGGCCCCAGCCAACGCTCAATTTCGCGGATTTCCATGCCCTTGCGCGCGGCGTAATCTTCCACCTGATCGCGTTCTACCTTGGCAACGCCAAAATAATAGCTATCGGGGTGGCCAATATAGATGCCGGAAACGGACGAGCCGGGCCACATGGCGTAGCTTTCCGTGAGCGTCACGCCGGTGGTGGCGGTGGCGTCCAGCAGGTTGAACAGCGTGACCTTTTCCGTGTGGTCAGGTTGGGCCGGATAGCCGGGGGCTGGGCGGATACCGGCGTAAGCTTCCGAGATCAGCTCTTCCGGCGCAAAGGTCTCATCTGCGCCGTAGCCCCAGAATTCCTTGCGCACGCGCTCATGCATCCGCTCGGCAAAGGCTTCGGCAAAGCGGTCAGCAAGGGCTTTGACCATGATCGAGGAGTAATCGTCGTTGGCGCGCTCAAAGCGTTCAGCAATCGCCACTTCTTCAATACCTGCTGTTACCACAAAGCCGCCGACGTAATCTTCCACGCCACTCTCGACCGGGGCGACGAAATCGCTGAGCGCCACATTCGGGCGGCCATCGCGCTTGGAGAGCTGCTGGCGCAGGGTGAAGAAGGTGGCGAGGTCTTCCTTGCGGCTCTCGTCGATAAACAGGCGAATATCATCGCCAACGCTGTTGGCAGGCCAGAAGCCAACCACCGCACGGGGGCGGAACCATGTTTCATCAATGATTTTTTGAAGCATGGCCTGTGCATCGGCATAGAGCGCGCGTGCGGCTTCCCCCTGCTTTTCATCCTCCAGAATGGCGGGATAGCGGCCTTTCAGCTCCCATGTCTGGAAGAAAGGTGTCCAGTCGATATATTGGGCCAGTTCCTTGAGGTCGTAATCCTCAAACACTTTGATGCCGGTAAAGCTTGGCTTCTTGGGCTTGTAGCTGGTCCAATCCACCTTGGCGGCATTGGCGCGGGCGCGGGCAATCGGCAGGCGCTGCTTTTCAGCTTCAGCGCGGGCGTGGGCATCGGCCACCTTGGCATATTCGCCGCGCAAGGTTTCAATGGTGGTGTCGCGGGTATCGGGCGACAGCAAGGAGGAAACAACGCCGACCGCGCGGCTGGCATCCAGCACGTAAACCGCCTGCCCTGCCTGATATTGCGGATGGATTTTCACCGCCGTATGCACGCGGCTGGTGGTGGCTCCACCAATCAGCAGTGGCACGTTAAAGCCCTGACGCTGCATTTCCGCCGCCACATGCACCATTTCATCCAGCGATGGGGTGATCAGACCGGACAGGCCGATAATGTCAACATTTTCCGCCTTGGCCACTTCCAGAATTTTGGCGGCAGGCACCATCACGCCAAGGTCAATAATCTCGTAATTGTTGCAGGCCAAAACCACGCCGACAATATTCTTGCCAATGTCGTGCACGTCACCCTTCACGGTGGCCATCAGCACCTTGCCAGCGGCTTCGCGCTCGCCCGTACCACCATTCTGACGCTTTTCCTCTTCCATGTAAGGCAGCAGAACGGCCACGGCCTGCTTCATCACGCGGGCGGATTTCACCACCTGCGGCAGGAACATTTTGCCTGCGCCAAACAGATCGCCAACCACATTCATACCCGCCATCAGCGGACCTTCAATGACGTGCAAAGGACGTTCCGCAGCCTGACGCGCTTCTTCGGTATCAGCATCGATAAATTCGGTAATGCCGTTGACCAGCGCATGTTCCAGCCGCTTGGCCACCGGCAATTCACGCCAGGACATATCCTGCACCCGCGCCTTGGCCTCACCCGTGCCGCGATAGCGTTCGGCAATCTCCAGCAGGCGCTCGGTACCATCGGGGCGGCGGTTCAGCACCACATCTTCGCAGGCTTCGCGCAGTTCCGCATCAATGCTTTCATACACCGCCAGCTGGCCTGCATTGACAATGCCCATGTCCATACCCGCCTGAATGGCGTGGTAGAGGAACACAGCGTGCATGGCTTCGCGCACCGGCTCATTGCCACGGAAGGAGAAGGACAGGTTGGACACCCCACCGGAAATATGCACCAGCGGCATTTTCTGGCGAATGGTGCGGGTGGCCTCAATGAAATCAACGCCGTAATTGTTGTGTTCTTCAATGCCGGTAGCAACCGCAAACACATTGGGGTCGAAGATAATGTCTTCCGGCGCAAAACCGGCTTCTTCGGTGAGGATTTTGTAAGCGCGGGAACAGATTTCCACCTTGCGCTCATAGGTATCCGCCTGCCCCTGCTCGTCAAAGGCCATGACCACAACAGCGGCACCGTAATTGCGGATCAATTTAGCATGGGCCACAAAACTCTCCTCGCCTTCCTTCAGCGAGATGGAGTTGACGATCGGCTTGCCCTGCACGCATTTCAGGCCGGATTCGATAATCTGGAATTTGGATGAATCGATCATCACCGGCACGCGGGCAATGTCCGGTTCTGCGGCAATCAGGTTGAGAAATTCAACCATGGCCTTTTCCGAATCGATCAGGCCTTCATCCATGTTGATGTCGATGATCTGCGCGCCGTTTTCCACCTGATCACGCGCCACCACGAGGGCGGCGTTGTAATCGCCAGCGGTGATCAGTTTGCGGAACTTGGCCGAACCCGTGACGTTGGTACGCTCACCCACGTTGACGAACGGAATTTCCTTGGTCAACTCAAACGGCTCAAGGCCGGAGAGCGACATGAACGGACGATGCTCGACTGGCTGGCGCGGTGCCTTGCCCTTCACCGCATCGGCAATGGCAGCAATATGATCCGGCGTGGAGCCGCAGCAACCGCCCACCACATTGACAATGCCTTCTTCGGCAAAGCTGCCCACCAGCTTGGCCATGAAATCCGGGCTTTGGTCATACTGACCAAATTCATTGGGCAGACCGGCATTGGGGTAAGCAGACACGAACGTATCGGCAATGCCGGACAATTCCTGCAAATGCGGACGCATGGCATCGGCACCCAGGGCGCAATTCAGCCCCACGGTAAAGGGCTTGGCGTGGCGCACCGAGTTCCAGAAGGCCGATGGCGTCTGGCCAGACAGGGTGCGGCCGGAAAGATCGGTAATGGTGCCGGAAATCATCACCGGCAGACGAATGCCCTTGGCCAGAAAACGCTCCTCGCAGGCAAAAATCGCCGCCTTGGCGTTCAATGTGTCAAAAATTGTCTCAATCAGAATGAGGTCAGCGCCGCCATCAATCAAGCCATCAATCTGCTCGCCATAGGCAAGACGCAGATCATCAAACGACACGGCACGGTAGCCGGGATTGTTGACATCCGGCGAAATCGAGGCTGTGCGATTGGTTGGACCAATGGCTCCGGCCACAAAGCGGCGCTTGCCGTCTTCACGCTCGGCGCGCAGAAGCGCGCGGCGCACCACTTGCGCCCCATGTTTGTTGAGATCGTAGACCGCGCCTTCCATCTCATAATCGGCCTGTGCGATTCGCGTGGACGAAAACGTATTGGTCTCGACAATATCGGCACCGGCCATGGCATAGCGAAAGTGAATATCCTCAATGGCGTCCGGCTGGGTCAGGATCAGAAGGTCGTTATTGCCCTTCTGATGGCAGGCGCAACCAATGAAGCGCTCGCCGCGAAAGTCATCTTCATCCAGGCCAAGGCCCTGAATTTCGGTGCCCATAGCACCATCAAGAATCAAAATACGCTCACGCGCTGCCTGTTGCAGGGCCTTCAGGATCTCCGCGCCATCACGGTTCGCGCCTTCACGTCCAAACAATTGATCGAGCATCGCGGTGTCCTTCCGTTCCCAAACATGAAGACCAAATCACATAAAGATATGTTTATGTCAATATACGGCCCGGTAAATTCAAATCACTGAACGCGGTGACAATATGCCATGAAGTCTTTATAGAGGTTGACGAATATTTGCTGCCGGAGGAAATAATGTCGACCATCATTGAAGCCACCCCATTGCCCGCTAACTGGAGCAAGCGCCCCTATCATCGCAAATGGCTTCTTGATCAGGCCAATGGCTTGTTCGATTTTTTCCAGACGGCTGCCATCAACCCAAAGGGCGGCTTTTATGATCTCGCCCGCGATGGCACGCCGCTGTCGACCGACAACCCCATTCGCGGCATTCACACAAGTGCGCGCATGGTGCATTGCTATGCCATTGGCGATCTGCTGGGCCGTCCCGGCGCTGCCGATGTGGTCGATCATGGTATGCGCTATCTGTGGCGCAAGCATCGGGATGAGAAAAACGGTGGCTATTTTTGGCAGCTCAATGATGATGGCGTGGCCGACGGCTCCAAACAGGGCTATGGCCATGCCTTTGTGCTGCTGGCCGCATCCTCAGCCAAAACCATTGGTCATCCGCTGGCCGATCGCCTGCTGGAAGACATTACCGAAGTGATTGAAACCAAATTCTGGGAGCAGCGCCACGGTGCTATTGCGGAAGAGTTTTCAGAAGACTGGCAGCCTGTGGCAGGCTATCGCGGCCAGAACTCCAACATGCATCTGACCGAAGCCCTGATGGCCGCCTTTGAAGCCACAGGCGAGCAGCATTATCTCGACAAAGCCGTGCGCATTGCCGATCTGCTGATCAACCGCCGCGCCCGTGAAGAGGCATTTCGCGTACCAGAACATTTCAATGAGGAATGGGTGGTGGACCGCAACTACTATCACCCCAATGAAATGTTCCGCCCGGCTGGCACCACCCCCGGCCATTGGCTGGAGTGGACACGGCTGGTTCTGCAATTGTGGGCGCTCAGCGGCAAGCAGCATAGCTGGATGCCAGAGGCAGCACGTGGCCTGTTTTACCAATCCATGTTGCTCGGCTGGGATAGAAAGCAAGGCGGCTTTTTCTACACGCTGGATTGGGACAATGTGCCCGCCAAGACCTTCAAGCTCTGGTGGCCTCTGTGCGAAGCCGCAGCGGCAGCCCATTTTCTTAACCACCATCAGGGCACGATCCTGAATGAAGACCAATATCGCAAGATCTGGAACTTCATTGCCAATAACAGCATCGATCAGACATTTGGCGGCTGGCATGAAGAGCTGACCGAGGACTTGCAGCCCTCAAACAGCCTGTTTCCCGGCAAGGGCGATATTTACCACGCCCTGCAAGCCTGCCTCATTCCGCTGTTTCCAGCCGAAGGCAGCCTGACCAGAATGATCAAGCAAGGCCCGCTCGTGCTATGACGAGCGCGGCGACCTCTTATTGAGCCGCTTTGTCGATCTCAAAACTGGCAGAAAATGCGGTGCCCTTCTGAAGGGCTCCGCGACAGCTGACCAAAAACAGCGTTCCGCTTGTCTGGGTGGTGGCGCAATTGCCATTGGCAGCAATACGCTGTGGTTCGGCTTTGCTGGCCTCACCATCATTGAGAATAACCTCGTCGACGGCCACGGTTTCCAGCTTGGTCTTGTCGCGTGACGTGTCCTTTTTCAGCTTGCCGCTAAAGGTCACAATGTGGTTGGCTCCAATAAAGAAATAAAAACCCGTTCGCCCATCCGGGTGAAGACTGCGCCCAATCTGAGCATTGCAGCCAGCCGAAAAGTCCTGAGCACCAATAGACAGATTAAGACAGCGCCCTTTTACGATCGAAAAATTCGGTGGGGTGGCTTCTTTCGCAAGAGCGGGTTGAACCAAAGCAATCGAGAATATCAAATAACAGAAACGTGCGATGTACATTTGCAAAACCCTGAATTGTCCAGCTGATCTACTAGACAAACAAGATGCGCCAAATCAAGCGATTATAAGGTTGTTTCGCTTGATTTGACGTTTTTTTGAACAATTATAAGCATCAAAATCATTCCAGAACATTCAGAGTGATTTTGTGCAGCACATTTGCGCTGTGCTCTGGGCAACAATATGCGCTGCCGGAATCACAAGCGCAGCCTCGCGGCCCGCTTTGTTGCTCTGGCGTGCGGCATCATCCAGCATGACTGCAAAATCGCTGAGCGAAACGCCATCGGCACGCAACATCTGGCGGATCATCGGATCCCTGAGCATTTCAGACATGGTCATATCTTCAAATTCGTATGTCATCGCCTGTTCTCCCTTTGGCTTTTATGATCCTTCCTGAAGTTCATCCTCAAGAAGTTGCTCATACAATAAGATCAAGTTGTTACAATCTCATGTCGTGGCCGTGGCAGGAAAAAGGCAATATCGGCAAGTTTTCGAGGCAGAACGTCAGAAAATGAAACAGCTGGTATCATATTGTGATAACCGGCTTTTCTGCGACAAAGGCTTATGGTGCCATCCTCCCCCGCATCAACCGTTGCACCATGACATTCGGTGCCCCGTCCATGGCCGTGCAAGGCCCTCCTCCACCATCACGCCGCCCAAGGATCGACCATTACGCGTAATCACGCGCAGCTTGCGGCCATACTGGTCCTCATCGCGGGCACCGAAGGATTCCACCGCAAAGCCACCGGCATTGAGCAATTCGCGCAAGCGCACTTTGGCGGCAAAGCCGCGATCACGCTCGGCTTTGCATTTGGCCTGTTCGGTTTCGGGCGCATCAATATCCGCTACGCGAATTTTGACCTTGTTGAACCAGAATGTGTCGCCATCGACCACGCAATTGTCCAGTCCGGTGGTGCCGCAATAATAAAACTTGCCCGAAGCACGGTGGCGCACCACAGTCGGCGCGGGCAAAGCCGAGACCAATGTGGTGGCCGGCGGCAGTGGGGCGCGATCGCCCTCGCGTGACTGCAAGGATTCGGTCGGGGTCATGGTTGTCGCAGGCGGCAGCGGGGTGGGGTCAAGCCTGCGGGCGGCGGGTGTTGGCACTGACGCCAGTGGAATCGGGCCATCCATCGGCTTTTTGGGCTCCTGTCGACTGCCTTCCAGCCGGGCAATTTCCTTGGCTCCAAACCCAAATGTGCTGTTGAGCCAGCCCGGCAACTCGCGGCGATGATCATAGGCAGATACGCCGCCCACCACCAGCACCAGCGCCCCAACCCATGGCCACAGACTGCCCCCGGATCGGCCCGCCCCGCGCGATGATTTGCGCCTCGCACCACCTGGCTTTCGTGCACCTGCTTTTCTGGCCGCCATGATCGATTCCTCGCTGTGTCGGCGGGCATTATCGTGCTTAAGAGTTTCTAAATGGTTGGCATGACCCTGCCAGAGAATGGAACAATCGCCTGTCCACAGGCAAATCTGGCTGCAAGGAGTGTGGGAAGGAGGCCCCTAGCAGGCTGCTGAAAAAGTCAGGTGGAGCTGAAAATGAGAATGTTTTGGGGAGAAAAAGTGCCAAAAAACGGCGCATATAAGCCATATGTAACGCTTTTTTGGCGCTTTTCGATCACCGAAACAGACCATTTTCAGCCCGCCTCGAGTTTTTCAGCAGCCTGCTAGCCCAATATTTTCAAGCCACGCGCCAAAGACTGATAGATCCGCTCGTCGGCCATTTGCGTCACATTAAAACGCATGAACTGGCCTGCTGTTTGCGCCTGGCTGAAAACATTGCCGGGTGCCAGCACAACGTCATCATGAAGGCAATGGCGTGCCAAGGCCGCAGAATCCACCCCTTGCGGCAATTGGCACCACAAGACCATGCCCGCGCGCGGCCTGAGCCACGGTGTAATGCCAAGCGGAGCCAGCCGCGCCGTGACCTCATCGCGGACCACCGCCAGCCGTGTGCGCAGTGTTTCGAGGTATTTTCGATAACGGCCATCGGTGAGTATGGCCAACACCAGCTCGGCCGCCATTCTGCCGCCCCCAAAACTGGTGGCAATCTTCAGATCGGTCAAACTGTCAATCCAGTCCGGCCGCGCCGCAATATAGCCGCATCGGGCTGCGGCCGAGAGCGTTTTGGAAAAGCTGCCAATCTGTACCACCCGGTTCAGCCCGTCGAAAGCAGACAGCCGCGCAGATGCGACATCTTCAAAATCAGCAAAAATATCATCCTCAACAATGGTCATTGCCGCCCGATCGGCAAGGGTCAGCACCCTATGGGCGACCACCGGCGAAAGGCTTGCCCCCGTGGGATTGTGCACACCTGAATTGGTGACATAAAGCCGAGGCCGGTGCTGTTCCACAATGCGGGCAAACGCCTCGACATCCGGCCCGTCTTGCCGATAAGCAACGCTGACAATCCTCACACGATGCGCCCGTAGCAAGGCATTGAAATTAAAATAGCAGGGGTCATCCACCAGCACGCAATCTCCCGGCTCCAGAAAGAACCGGCACACCAGATCCAGCGCCTGCGTGCCCGATTCTGTCAGCACAATCTGGTGTGGAGACACAGTCAGGCCATGCTCTGCCATGCGCCGCGACAGCACCTGCCGAAGAGCAAACACGCCAAGCGGCGCACCATAATCCGTCAACACCGCCGCATCCGCCCGTCCCAGACTGCGAATGGCCCGACGCAAGGCCGCCTCCGGCAGCCACGATGGCGGCAGCCAGCCGCAGCCGGGCTTCAGCACATCCACCCCCGCCTCCAGCGATTGACGCGACACCCAGAGCGGGTCCATTTCCCGATCCAGTCGCGGCTCGATCTGCGACAATGACAAAGGCGCAGGCGGTGCTGACACATAAAAACCGGAGCCGGGCCTTGAGCGAATGACGCCCTCCGCCGCAAGCCGCTCGTAAGCCTCCACCACCGTGGAAACAGACACCTGCATGGTCTTCGCCAGCGCCCGCACCGATGGAAGCCTTGCCCCGGAAAGCAGGCTCCGTGCCGCAATCCGCTCGGAAATCGCGGCCATGACCATGTCAATGCGCGTGCCGTCGGAGCGTGACGTTGCCTGTGTCATTGTCATCTGTACTGCCTTTTGAAGCATAACGGTTTTTCAAAATTGTACTGTATCGTATCTGGTATTTCCATCCCATCGGGCCACAACAGGCGCTCGCTCAACAGGCATATGGCAGCACAGGAACCGGGCAATGAAAAAAACAGCAAGCGGCTGGATCAATGGATTTATCGGCATGGTCATCTTCAGTGGCTCGTTGCCAGCCACACGCGCGGCCGTGACGGGCTTTGATCCGACCTTTCTCACCGTGGCCCGCGCCAGCATCGCAGGCGCACTTGGCTGCCTGCTGCTGATTGCGTTTCGGCAGGCCAGACCAAGCGGACGGGACGCGCTGGCGCTGGGCGTTGTGGCACTCTGCGTTGTCATCGGCTTTCCTCTTTTGACTGCGGTGGCGTTGCAACACATAACCTCTGCCCGCTCCCTGGTCTTCATCGGCCTGCTGCCACTTTCAACCGCCCTGTTTGGTGTGTTGCGCGGCGGAGATCGCCCACGCGCACCCTTCTGGCTGTTTTCCGGCATCGGCAGCCTGCTGGTGGCTGGATTTGCCCTCTCGCAAGGAATGGCCGCCGTTTCAACGGGGGATTTATTGATGGTCTGCGCCATCCTGCTGTGCGGCCTTGGCTATGCGGAAGGTGCAAGGCTATCGCGCCATATTGGCGGCTGGCAGGTGATTTGCTGGGCGTTGACGCTGGCCTTGCCTCTCAGCCTCGCGTTCAGCGTTGCCACCATGCCACCAGCTTTTGCACAGGTGCAGGCACCCGCCTGGCTGGGGCTTGCCTATGTCTCGCTGTTCAGCATGTTGATCGGCTTTGTCTTCTGGTATCGCGGATTGGCTCAGGGCGGCATTGCGGCTGTCGGCCAGTTACAATTGCTGCAACCCTTCTTTGGCCTCGCACTGGCTGCGGCCTTTCTCCATGAAACAGTCAGCGCTGCCATGCTGGCGACCACACTTGCCGTTGTTGCCTGCGTTGCGGGAGCACGCAAATTTGCGCGGTAGTAAAATCACAATCCCAAGGCATCTTCACAGTTCAAAACACCGTCACCACACACGCCACAAAGAACACCATACGTCATCACCAACACGTGATCCCGCTCTTTGACGGAAAAAAGCCCAGATTTAAGGACAAGTTGAAATTGGCTCTCGTCAGAATAGGGTAACGCCCTATTTCAGTTCGTAGCGTAATTATGGAGACTTGAAAAATGACCAAGACAATTCTTGCTGCCAGCATCGCATCTCTTCTCATGTCAGGCGCTGCCTTTGCGGCTGACGCAGTTGAGCAAATTCCAGCCCCACCGGCGGCTGTTGATACGCCTGCACCGGCCTTTTCCTGGGCAGGTGGCTATGCCGGTATTCACGGCGGCTACGGTTGGGCAGATGGAAAGTTTTCCAACGCTGGCGGTAGCGGCAAGGCAAACTTCGACGGCGGCCGCATGGGCGGTTTTGCCGGCTGGAACTTTGATGTCGGCAACAACATCATTCTCGGTGCAGAAGGCGATCTGGACTACGACTGGAACAAGAAAACCGTTGGCACAACCAGCTTCTCCACTGAGTTTTCCGGCTCTGCCCGTGCGCGCGCAGGCTATTCCATTGACCGCGCCCTGCTGTTTGTTGCCGGTGGCTGGACCGCCGCAGACGGAAAATTCAAAGACAGCGCCGCGGGCGCAAATGACAGCAAAACTCTCAACGGCTGGACCGTGGGTGCCGGTGTGGATTACGCCGTCACCGACCGTATCTTCACCCGCGCCGAGTATCGCTACAACGACTACGGCTCCAAGACCTTCGATGGCGGCAGCCTTGGCAATGTCAAAGCTGACTTCACCCAGAACGTTATCAACGTTGGCGTTGGTATGAAATTCTAAACTGATAGAGCAACACGCTCATATCAGATCAGCCTTCCCCGTTGTGCGGGGAAGGCTTTCGACACAGAAAGCAAGACGATACGACGCGGCTGCAAGCCATCATCAGCACCTCGCAATTTGATAATTGTCGACAAAAGTACAATCATGAAGCGTGTTGCAATTTTGATACATACACGCAAAGGAATATTCAATATGAGCGTCTCTCATTAAAACGAGTGGAGACGTATATGATCAAGACATTTCTTCTGACGACTGTTGCAGCCCTTTTCGCATCAACCAGCATGGTTATGGCCGCAGACGCAGTTGACGAAATTCCAACGGCCCCAACAGCTGTCAACACACCTGCATTTTCATGGGCAGGCGGCTATGTTGGTGTGCATGGTGGCTATGGTTGGCTGGATGCAACATTGTCGCAGGGCAGCACATCTTTTTCGGATGACTTTGACGGCGGCCGCATCGGCGGTTTTGCTGGCTGGAATTTTGATGTTGGCCACAACGTGATTCTCGGCGTTGAAGGCGATCTCAATTACGACTGGAACGATAACGATTACTTCGGCGTCAAGGTTGGCACAGATGTTTCCGGCTCTGTCCGCGCCCGTGCAGGCTATGCGATTGACCATGCCCTGCTGTTTGTAACCGGTGGCTGGACAGCGCAGCGCGGCTATATCGAATCGTCTGTGGGAGACTTTAACGAAACGTTCAACGGCTGGACAGTTGGCGCAGGTGTAGATTACGCCGTAACCAAGAACATCTTCACCCGCGCTGAATATCGCTACAACGACTTCGGCAGCAAGAATTTCAGCGGCCTTGATTTTGACACCAAGCAGCACGTCATCAACATCGGCGTTGGCGTTAAATTCTGATAGACACCATGCATCAGCCCCGGTTCACCAACCGGGGCTTTTATGCAGCGCGCTTATTGCTCCAGCGCAAATGTGACATTGACCGTGACACGATAGGTATTTTCGCCGGCGGCAATTGGCGTTGGTGCGGCGGCCATATCGCGCGCCATGCCGGTTTTCATCATCATCGCCTGCTCAAATGGCCGGGCAGAATTTTCATTGATGGAAACGATTCGACCAAGCTTGACCCCGGCGGCCTCTGTCAGGGTTTTTGCCTTGGCAAGGGCATCTTCCATGGCCTGTTTACGGGCATCACTGATGGCCAGTTCGGGCTTGTCATTGGTAAACTGTATGGAGCCAGCCTGATTGACACCAAGACCCACGGCTCCATCAATAACACCGCCCAGTTTCGCCAGATCGCGCACGCGAACAGTCAATCCATTGCTGACGCTATAGCCTTCGATGGCTGGGGGCTGCGGGGCTGGCTTATCATCTGGCACATGTTTGTAACGGGGCGTAATATCAAAGCCGGAAGTTTGTATATCTCGATCCGCAAGACCTTGATCGGTCAACATTTTCAAGACCCTGGCCATAGCGAGATTATTGTCCTTCAAGGCCTGCGCTGCCGCCTCGTCTTCGCTCACCACTCCAAGTTGCATTATAGCCATATTGGGAGCAAGCGTTGCTTCACCCTCACCGGAGACATTGATAACCGCCTCTGGCCGGGCGACGTCCTGCGCAACAGCAGGCAAACCGGCCGCTAAGCCTGCCAACAAAACACCCACCTGCCCAATGCGCCGCATCACGACGAGATCTGCCATTTTCCTTTTCCCCACACGTTCCACATAAGATTATGGATAATGCGCAACCTATTGTGAAGGTAATGCGGCAAAGGCTTGTCGAACAAAAGGTTTTCCGCTAGAGGATCAACCCGAAGCGCTGGTACCATTGCCACCGCTCACCTTTGGCAACAATGCCAAACGGGCCTGTAGCTCAATGGTTAGAGCCGGCGGCTCATAACCGCTTGGTTGGGGGTTCGAGTCCCTCCGGGCCCACCATTTCTGTCTTCGGACGCTGACGATACCCATCATGTGGGTGTAGCTCGCCGCGACTTTCCGGAATTTTGACACGCAAAACCGGAAAAATGAAAATTCCGGAACTGGTGTCAAAATACGTCGAACCCAACGAAAAAGCCCTGGTGTCGGTCCTCCTCTGCGAGCGGTAGATACACTCAACCAATCTTTTAATGGTCATAGACGTTGATCAAAGAGCCATGAGGGTCGGGTTATTGACCCCTTCAGAACTGCTGTGGTTGCGCTTCGTCCTCTCGAATCATGGGAGCAAGTTCTTCACAGTCTTCAAATCCGAGCCTTTTTGAAGGATTTTTCGATTTCTAAAGCCCTCTTTGAAGACCATTTGAAGAC
>NZ_JACHLU010000025.1 GCF_014204625.1 Gillisella vitis
CGCGATATGACAAACTCGCCGCCAACTTTCTCGGTTTCATTAAGCTCGCAAGCATAATGCTATGGATCAAATGATTAATTTGTCACTACAGCCTAGAGTATCGGACCGAAAAGTGGCCCCGGTTTTCGGAAAAATCCGATGCAAAAACAAAAAGCTATAGCATCGTGCCGATTCCGATTTATGGCACAATGCCATAGAGTCTGTCAGGGAAAACCGGAATCAGAACGATGCGACAAAGCCCGGTAACAGACATCGGGCTTGCGCACGCCGGTTCACGTCACAGCGCCCTCAATTTTGCGGAATTAGGTAGCAACTGCCACCAAGCGGAACTACATACCTGTGCGCTGCCTTTTTCGCTGACCCGCAGAGCGATTACGCCGCAACATTTTTCTTGGGGCGACCACCCTTTGAGCCATTGAGTCTCGATGAAGTAGCCTTCGCGCTGGATTTTGCTTTGCCACCAGTGGCGCCCAATTGCGCTGCCATCCACTTTTTGGACCCCAAAATTCCGTCCATCAGAGTTGGAACATAGAGATCGGCATCGATATCCGGCCAGTGAAGGCCAAGACCCTTGGCCTCAACAACAACGTTGTTCAATTGCGAAGCGGTAGCACCTTGAAGTCCTTGCAGTTTCTCGACGGGAAAGCCCATGAACGAGCCATTGTTAAGCACCACAACGATGGCGTCGTGCTCATCGTCGTAGCGAGCCGACGTTGCGTATGGTCCCAACTGCGACTTCATTCCGCTCATGTTGGCCATGTCGAACTCAAGATCAGAAATCTCCATGGATGCGGCTCCATGCTTCGCAGATACCTTTTCGCGCATTGTTCAAACTCCTTGCGATCCTACCGAGTTCGGGCTTTCCGAACCCTCTGTTCTCTCTCAGCTCTGGCGGCCCATCAGGGCAGTTCATAATGAAAACCGCAGAGTTCCCGTTGCCAATGACGTGTACATGAGCAGGCCGATGATCGTTGGGATAAATGACCGCTCGCAGACCTGCGAAATTTAACACCGTTGGCATCTATGTTTACCTTATATCAAAACCTAAGCGCTTAGGAAAGTGATTTCTTTCCGCACTGACCAGTTAAACTCATACGCGGGCGCTCTTAATCAGTGCTTGAACTGTTTGTATTAAATTCCGATCGACTCTCTGTCGCAACCCTGGTAGCGTTCGCGACATGTTCAGGATCATACGAATACGACAACGCTGACCTTCCGCTCGCCGCCCCGGCGATGTCCTGTCGTATTGTGTATTCCCCAGGAGCCTGAACATGCCTTCCAGCCTGCCGTCTATCATTCCGCCGCAGAGCTCCATTCCCCATGAACTGGAGGCACTTCGGAGGGTTGAAATATTGGGGCAACCAGCAGTTCCTGCTCTCGCCCTATTGCCGCACCTTCACGCTTAGAAACCTCCGCTCCTTCGACGAAGAGCGGTCCTACAAGGCCTTTTGCCTGATCCGCTGGCCGTATACCGAAGGGAAGCCGACCTGCGTCCGCTGCTCCCATTCGAACTGCTGGGAGATCCGACGTCGCCGCTTCAAGTGCCAGGCGTGCCGCCGTGAGTTCTCGGTCACGACCGGGACAGTCTTCGCCTTCCGGAAGATGAGCTTTCAGGACATCCTCGCGGGCCTCTGGTTCTCGGTGAACAGCGTGAAGGGCAAGAGCGCCCTCCAGCTCTCGCGCGAGCTCGGATGCCAGTACAAAACGGCCTGGGTGCTCCTGATGAAGATGCGGGAGGCGATCTCGACCCGACGCCTCCGGATGATGCTCGAAGGAGAAATCCACATCGACGGTAAGTACGCAGGCGGCCACATCAAGCCGGAGAACCGCAAGGAGGATCGTGTCGATCGCCGCCGCGCCGAGAATCAGAACAACAAGCGACTGACGATCCTGGCGCTGCGAGAGAAGACGCCGTTCGGCCGCGGGCGCGAACAGACCCTGACCCGCGTCATCCGGAGCGAGGACTCCAACGAAGCTTGGGAGTTCGTCAAGAAGCACGTCCGCAAGGGATCACGTTTGCACGCGGACGAGCACTTCAGCTACGACGATCTCGAGGGCCTGCAGGAACTCCACCGGGTCAACCACAGCCAGGAATACCAGACGAAGGGCGGGGTCAACACGAACCACGTCGAGAGCTTCTTCAGCCGCATCCAGCGGGCCTATGTCGGGATACATCACCGCTTCTCGGTGCGGTACTTTGATTGGTACGCCGCCGAGATCGCCTGGCGCGAGGACAATCGTCGGGTTGACAACGGCCTTCAGCTCTGGGGCATGCTCCACAAGGCTCTATCGAGACCAACGTCGCGGAACCTATGCGGTTATTGGCAGGGGAACCATCCTCACGATCTTGTATGGGAAGGTGGTGTTAGTCCCGAGACGGCCTAGATCGCGGGGTTCCTACTGGACTAGACGCCCGATTATGCCTGATTAATTTCCCAGAGATGTCGATGTCCATCGACCTTTCCGGCTCGCCGCACCCGGTTTGCCTTGGCGAGCTGGTCAAGCACCTGCGAGACCTTGTTTCCGATCTGGCCCAGCCGAGCATCATCGGCCGGAAGACCCACCTCCTTGGCCAGTGCCACCGCGCAGTCGGATGTCGTGATTGGTCTTCCGGCCTCGCGCAGCGTTCTCAGGACGAAACTGCGCCGATCAATGCCATTGAAGACCTCGGCAAGGACACCGTTGGGATTGGCTTTTCTCCCAGCCCGGCAACTGCGTGGCGCTGATGCAGCATAATCCGGCTCGTAGATCGCTATGACAGCATCAAGGGCGGCCTGCTGCCGTTCCAATTGCGCAATCTCTTTCCGGATTACCTCGATGCGTTCACCGATCTCGGCGCGCTTCGTCTTCAGCTCGTCCGCAATTCCCATGAACATCAGCTCCTAGCACGAGGCCAGGAGGCTATATATTCAGTCGGCAGGAGTCTGGTGGCAGTTGCTACCTAATTCCGCAATTTTGTCCGTGCAAACCATCCGTTCAAGCATGGATAAAGTCAGCAATGCGCTCTGCGATCATGATGGTGGGCATGTTGGTATTGGCGCAAGGAATGGTCGGCATGAGGGATGCATCACAAACCCGCAAGCCTTCAACACCATGCACGCGGCCCTCAGGTGATGTTACCGCCAGCGGATCATCTGAACGGCCCATGCGGCAGGTGCCGGAGGGGTGCCATGTTCCACCCACATGGCGCTGGACAAAGGCCGTCAAAGCGTCATCGTCGCGCAATAACCCGTCCAATGTTGTGCCAAGCGTAACGACGGCATGAATCAAGGCATCGCGCAGCGGCCCAGCCATATCCAGCATGGCCGATAAAGTACCGCGTTGCAGGGCATTCAGCCTTCCCGGCACGGCAATACGCGCAACACGTGGCGAGTAGCTGGCCGGAAAGATGCTGCCGCGATAGCCATTCATATGCGGATCATTCAACACTTCAGCCCCCATTTTCAAAGCCAGTTTCAAGCGAATGAGATCGCGCTCATCAGACAACATGCGAAAATCAACAAGAGGTTCACTCCCGATTGCGGATGATGCCAATGTCACATGACCCCTTGAACAGGATTTGTTGACCCAGAAAAACAGGCTGCCCATGCGCAATCCCACGGAATGCCAGCCGGAGCGCGACAGAATTGCCGCGTGCATATCCCCTTGCGGCATACCCTCAACCTTGGAAGAAAAGCGCCAGATGGCCTGTTCGTGATGCTCCCCCGGATCAGATACCCGCGTGTTGCGCGGCAAATAGGCCGAGACGGCAATCGAGGGATGCTCCATCAGGTTACGGCCAACGCCTGCAAGATGCCTGATCACCGGAATGGACCGGCTTGCGAGGTGATCTGCCGGGCCAATGCCTGAGCGCAACAGAAGGGCAGGGCTGTGAATGGCACCCGCCGCAACAATCGTTTCGCGCGCATGGATCACGCCGTTGAACCGGCCCGCACATTCAGCACCCAACGCCTTTTTGCCATCAAACAGCAAGCGCAACACCTTGGTATCGGTGATGATGGTCAGATTGGGACGGCGGCGCACCGCGTCAGTCAGATAGGCAATTGAGGTGGGCAGGCGGGTGCCTGTATCGCTGACAGCCGTTGCGCCGCGAAAGGTGCCATCCTGCCAGACCCCGTTCTGATCTGCCCCTATGGGATAACCGCGCATTTCCAGTGTTTTCATCACCCGATCGACAAAGGGAGACAATTGCGCATCCGTGGCCCGGCGGATCGTCAGGGGGCCATCCTGCCCGTGGAGTGGACCATCAAAATCACGATCCGTCTCGATCTTGCGAAAATAGGGCAGACACGCCTGCCAGTTCCAGCCGTCGGCGCCATGCGCTTCCCATTCGTCATAGTCGCCCGGTGCGCCCCGATTGGCCATCAGCGCATTGATGGCCGAGCCGCCGCCAAGCAGTTTTGCCTGCTCGTAGCGGCGCGTGCCGTGCTGGCCCATCCGTGCGGTCAACCGCGCCCAGATATTGCCTGTATCGAGATAGGCGCGGCCCGGATAACGACTGGCAATTTCCGCAGGCACGTCGCTCTCGCTGATGTCGCGCCCGGCCTCCACCAGAATGACGGTCCGGCGGCTGTCTTCAGAGAGGCGGGCCGCTAAAACACAGCCCGCAGAGCCACCGCCAAGAATGAGAATGTCGGCGTTCATGCCGTTTTCCCTTGAGTCTTCTGATGCCGTTGCGCATGAATGGTCACCAGCATCAGCAGAATGAAAGAGGTTGCGGTCAGCAGGGTGCTGATGGCGGCGATGGTCGGATCAATTTCGTCCCGAAGGGCCGTGAACATGCGCTTGGTCAGGGTCTGATATTCGCCGCCGGAAATAAACAGTGCCACCACGGTTTCATCCATCGCCGAGATGAAGGCAAACAAGGCACCGGAGATCACGCTTGGTCGAATTTGCGGCAGGGTGATAGCAAAAAAAGTGCGAAAACGGTTCATGCCAAGGCTGCGTGATACCATTTCCTGAGCCGGATCGAATTTACGCAACCCCACCAGAACCGAGGTGACCACATAGGGCAGGCCCAGCATGACATTGGCAAGGATCAGCCCGGTCATGGTGGCAATCAGCCCGACATTGGCATAGACCAGAAAGACCCCGACAGCGGTAATGACAATCGGCACGATCAGCGGCAACAGCAGCACCATTTGCAGGCTGCGCACCAGCCTGGATGATGTCATGTTCAAGCCATAGGCGGCAGCGCTTCCCAGCACCGTGGCGATGATGGAGCTGGAAAAGGCGATAATCAACGTGACTTTTGTTGCCTGCATCCACGCAGCATTGTCCAGATAGCTCTGATACCAGCGCAACGACCACGACGGCGGCGGAAACGCTAAAAACCGTGCGCCGGAAAATGACATCGGAATCACAATCAGAATAGGCACCACCAGCCACACAAGAATAAGGCCGACAACGACATACAGCAGAAGATTGGAAAGGCGCATGGCAATCACCTCGTACCCATGATGCGTTCAAACGGAATCACCATGCTGGCCAGCCTGAACACGGCGAACACGCACAGCATCAACACCACACTGATGGAGGATGCAGCGCCCCATTCCTGATAAAGCTCGATATTGCGTGACACCAGCATGGACACCATGAAGGTTCGTCCACCGCCAAGCAGCTCGGGCGTGATGTAAAAGCCCAGCGTCAACACAAAAACCAGTACCATGCCAGCAATCATGCCCGGCAAGGACAGCGGCAGAAACACGCGGGCAAAAACATGCAGCGGGCTACCGCCAAGACTGGCACCCGCCATGGTCAATTCTGGCGGAATCTTCTTCATCGTTGCATAGAGGGGCAAAACCATGAATGGCAGCAGAATATGAATGGTGGCGATGGTGGTGCCCAGTTCATTGTTCACCAACAACAAGGGTTTATCTATCAGACCTGCGGATTTCAGCAGGGAGTTGATAATGCCGGTTCGTTGCAACAAAATGAGCCATGAATAGGCGCGCACCAGCACGCTGGTCCAGAAGGGCAACAGCACCATGGCCAAAATAACCATGCTCCATCGCTGCGGCAGACTGGCCGCCACATAGGCCACCGGATAGCCCAGCAGCACGGCTGCAATTGTGACAATGGCCGCCATGCGAAAGGTCTGCAAAAACGTCATCCAATAGATGGGATCGGTCAAAAATCGTTGATAATGGAGCAATGTCAGATGGCCATCTTGCAGGAAAGATTGCCCGGCGAGCCACAAAAGCGGCAAAATCAGCAGTGCCGTCACCACCAGCAGCGCCGGTGCCATCAGCAACAACATCAGCATCCGCTCACGGCGGTCGTGCCGTTCAGATGGATTGATGATCGACGTGTTCATGGCGGGTCTCCATCACGGGAACCAGACGGGGCAGCTTGCCCCATCTGGAATGATTTTACAGCGCATCGATTTATTGCTGCATGAAAGCGGCCCAGCGCTTGCGCAAATCTTCCCCGGCTGGCGAACTCCACCATTTTTCCGAAATCAGCACCTGCTTTGCAGCATTATCAGGCGAACTGGGCATTTGTGCTGCCCTTTCCGCACTGATCTTGCCGGTCTTGTAGGCTTCAGGATTGCCCGGACCATAATCAATATAGGTGGGGAAATTTGCCTGAATGTCGGGGGTCATCGCTGCATTTACAAACTTCACGGCAGTCGCCAGATTGGGCGCACCTTTGAGAATGCAAAGCGAAGTATATTGCAGAAAGCCCTGATTGAAGGTGTAGGACACCGGCGCACCCTCCTTGGCAACGGCGGCCACGCGGCCATTCCATGCCATTTCCATATCCACCTCGCCATCGGCCAGCAGTTGGGCCGATTGCGCGCCCGATGTCCACCAGACACTGATGTGAGGTTTGATTGCCTCAAGCTTTTTGAAAGCGCGGTCAATGTCCAGCGGATAGAGCTTGTCGGGTGCAACGCCATCAGCCAGAAGGGCGGCTTCAACCGTTGCCAGCGGGTGATTGCGCAAGGCCCGGTTTCCGGGGAATTTCTTCACATCGAAAAAATCGGCCCAGGTTTTGGGCGGGTTGTCGCCGTATTTATCCTTGTTATAGGCCAGAACACTGGAATAAAACTCGTAAGCAACCGAATAGGGCGTCTTGTATTCGGCAGGCATGGGAGCCGCATTCGGGATTTTTGCAAAATCGAGAGGCTCAATCATCCCTTGCTCACCGCCGCGCACGCAGTCCTGCGTCGGCATGTCCACCACGTCCCATATGGGTTTGCCCGTGGCAATCTGGGTCTTGATCACCGGCCATGAATCGGGCGAGCTATCCTGATTGACCGTGATGCCAAGCAGCTTGGCAACCGGGTCCAGAATGGCCTTGGTTTGCGCCTCCTGATAGGCACCGCCCTGAGACACAAATGTCACTTGTTCGGCAGAGGCCCCAGTTGCCGCAAGCGTCAATGCCGAGGCAGAAAATGCAAGTATCGAAAGCTTCAATGTCATGTCCGTTCACCTCTTTTATGGTTATGTGAACAGGCCGCAGCCCGATCGCAGCCCGATTGCCAACGTCAATTGTTCGGGTCCTGGAGTCTCTCAGGTTCAGATTGAACCAGACAGACTCCAGATTCCTTTGTTTTCGTTTGCCTTGTCGGGAAAACCGGAGTCCACTTTTCCCTGACAAACTCTACCGCCCGATTGCATCCAGAAACTGGTACCATCCGGCAACAAGCCGCACCGCCGGTTCACGGATGGGATAGAATGGAACAGGTTTGAGCGGATGTGCGGTCAAAAGCCCCAGATCAGGAAGGTCGCCTGCAACAAGGGCTGCAACGTACCTGCCCATATTGGAGGCCAGCGCCACACCGGTTCCGTTATAGCCAACGGCATAGACGACGCGCTCATCCAGCCTGCCCATGTGGGGAATGCTATCCAGCGTCATGGCAACAAGGCCAGACCAGCCATGCGTCACCGCAACATTCCGCAATTGTGGAAACTGCCGCACCATGGCCCGGCGAAGGGCTGCAAAAGCGCTGTCCGAGTCGGATTTACCAAAGGCGCCACGCCCGCCGTAAATCAACCGTTGATCGGCTTTGCGAAACCAGCGCATCATTCGCCGCGTCTCGGTATAGCTACGGTCGCTTGCCAGCAGGTCAAAGCCGATCTCACCCGTCAATGGCTCGGTGGCAATCATGGCGGATCGAAACGGGATAATCGAGCGCTTGATCGCGGCTGTTGCCTTGGTCAGATCAGAGTAAGAATTGGTGGCAATCACCACCTGTCTGGCTGAAAGCACCCCATGGGCCGTTTCAACAACAACGCCGGGACCATCTTTGCGAAACCGTAAAACCGGCGTCTGTTCGAAAATATCAATCCCCTCGGCTTGCAGACCCGCGGCCAGCCCAAGCACATAGTTCAAGGGATGGATAATGCCGCCGTGGGTGTTGAGCATACCGCCCACAAAATCAGGCGAGCCGGTTTCCTCCTGCATTTGCGATGCAGACAGAATGGAGCAGGCTGTATCCCCCAGAGCCGTGCGCAACCACGCAGTTTCGGTTTTCAATCCCTCCAGAGACAGCGCATTATGGGCACAGCGTAAAGACCCGGTGGCTCGGTATTGTGCGTTGGCAATGCCATAATCTTCAATCAGTTCAGCAACATGATCAATCGCCTCAATGCCCAGATCATGCATCCGGCGCGCCGTATCGATACCGTAACGCCGCGCAATATCGGAGAAGGACAGCCTGAACTTACCCGATACCACGCCGCCATTGCGGCCACTGGCACCCCAGCCGATGCGGTTTGCTTCGAGCACAACAGCCGACATGCCGCGTTGTGCCAGATAGCGCGCCGTGGAAAGGCCAGTATATCCCCCGCCGATGATGACAACATCATAGTGATGCGCCCCTGTGCTGCGTCCATGGTCCGCGAAGGACGGCAACACCGGGCGCGGGCGCGCCTGGAAGATCACCTGGATACGCCGATGTTTATCCGCCAGCCCGGTGGCGTCAGCCTCACCGAGCCGGGCCGTATTTTGTTTGATGCCATTGCCCGCAGCTTTTCCGGCATTGAAAATGCTCTTCAGGAAATCGAAGACCGTCGCAGTGGTGTGCAAACCGTTTCCATCTCTCTCTCCACCGGCTTTACCACCCACTGGATGATGCCGCGGATGGCGAAGTTCAAAAGTGCCTTTCCCACGGTCGATTTGCGGTTTCAATTGGTAATGGGCGCGCTTGCAGGCCCGGTCAATGATGTTGACCTTGGCATGCGATTCATCAATGGCCCGGATGAGCGACATGATGCCACGTTTATCATGCCGGAAATTCTGTTGCCGATTTGCAGCCCGGCCTATCGTGAGAGCCACGCCGGAGGAGGTGCGACACCGACCGGCCAACCCGACATCACCATCAATCTTTCCGAGGCCCAGCCGAATTGGTCAAACCTGTTTTCACCTGCAAGCGATGGTGATGCCACCAATTCGATGATTTTTTCAGATTACGCGATCGTGGTTCAGGCCGCCTTGCTGGGGCAGGGGGTGGCCCTTGGCTGGCTGAATGTGGTGGCGCACTGGCTCCGCACACAAGCGCTGGTGCCTGTGTCCGACCAATTGATGACGACAGGGCGGCAATGCCATCTGGTTCGCCTGCGTGACAAACCCTCACGCGCCATTGTCACGGAGGTTCGAGACTGGATGATCTGCGAATTGCATGATGATCTGGCTTTTATCGATAGGCTTTATCCCGGACTTCAGCTCAGTTTTCAGCGATAATCAACAGCCCCAGACGGATCAAGACAATGCCTTTTCGCGCTTTCACCGCAACTGCGCAAAACAGCACAGGATTATGGAAAACCGGGTTCCACTTTTTCCTCGTAAAGTGTCAATGCAGATGCAGGATATTGTGCTCCAGCTCCAGCCACGGCGGGCTCTCGGCGTACATTTCTTCAATCAGTTGTTTGACAAGATCAATGTAGCGCGAGTTATCGCCAATGCGGTGATTGAGAATAACTGGCGAGGTCGCATCCTTGCCATCAAGCAGCCTGTAATGCACATCTGAGCGCATCTGACGCGCCGAGGCCGGAATAATGCAAATGCCAGCTTCGGCAGCAACCAGCCCAAGAGCCGTCTGGATCTCGCGCACGTCCTGCACTTCGCCCGGTCGCGCGTCATTGTTGTGCAACAGGCCCAGCACTTGATCCGCATAACTCGGGCGTGGTTCCTTGGGGTAGACAATAATTCTACACCCCTTGAGTGCTGCAAGTGGCAAAGGAGAGGTGCTGTCAGCAAGCGGGAAGCCCTTTGGAATTGCGGCCATCAGGCGCTCGTCGCGCAAGGTGATGTCGGCGATATTCGGATCGCGGTGGCGCACGCGACCAAAGCCAATGTCAATACGACCTTCTTTGAGGGCCGGAATCTGTTGTACCGAGACAAGCTCGAGCAATTGTATATCCAGCTCCGGCGCATTCTCGCGCAGCTTTCGCACCAGCGATGGCAGGCCCCCGTAGAGCGTCGAGGCCACAAAGCCGATCGATAGAACGCAGTTCTGGTTCAGGCCAACCCGACGAGTTGCCGCCTGCATCTGCTCCACCCGACCCAGAATTTGCAAAGACTGTTCGTAAAACAGCTTTCCCGCCTCTGTCAGGCGCACCGGGCGGCTCTTGCGAACGAGAAGCGGCACGCCAAGCTGCTCTTCCAGCAATTGAATCTGTCGGCTCAAGGGCGGTTGGGCAATATGGAGCATCTGTGCTGCGCGGGTGAAATTGCGCTCTTTTGCAACAGCCACAAAATAACGAAGTTGGCGCAGATCCATCATCACATCCCTTGCCCTGTCTTGGCTTGTCTTGGCTTACCGAAACTTGCCCATCGCCGATGATGTGTTGCGGCGCATCATCATGGATATGACAGTTTTGGTTCGAAAAGTGAGCCCCACGTTTCCCTGACATACTCTAACAGATATGGTCAGCCTTCATACCAAAAAGGTATAGTATGAGACGTGAATGATATTGGACGACCCGTGCAACCGGCCATACCATTTCAGCATGACCTCTACATCGATTATCCAGAATCAGACAGCTTTCCCCGTTATTGAGCGGGTCGAAACCATGCTTGTCGACCTTCCAACCATTCGGCCACACAAGCTGTCGGTGGCCACCATGAACGGCCAGACGCTGATGCTGATCAAAGTCCATTGCAGCGATGGCGTTATCGGCATTGGCGAAGGCACCACCATTGGCGGACTGGCCTATGGAGCTGAAAGCCCCGAAGGTATGAAGCTTGCCGTTGATACCTATTTCACACCCTTGATGCTGGGGCAGGATGCAAGCGCCGTGCGGGCGCTGATGGTGCGCATCGGTAAAATGGTCAAGGAAAACCGTTTTGCCAAATGCGCCGTGGAAACGGCATTGCTGGATGCCCATGGCAAGCGACTTGGGCTGGCGGTGAGCGAATTGCTGGGAGGGCGGTTGCGCAGCCGTCTGGCTGTGGCATGGACGCTGGCTTCAGGCGAGACCGCAAAAGATATTGCTGAAGCCGAAACCATGCTGGATCTGCGACGGCACAGGATTTTCAAGCTCAAGATCGGTGCAAAGCCGTTGCACGATGACATCGCCCATGTTGCGGCCATCAAACGGGCATTGGGCGATCGCGCTTCGGTGCGTGTGGACGTCAATATGGCATGGAGCGAGACCGAGGCCGCCTATGGCATGGCCGCACTTGCCGACGTGGGATGTGAACTGGTGGAGCAGCCGGTATCCTCCATGGCGGCCTTGGCACGCCTCATGCGGCGCTTTCCCACGGCGTTAATGGCCGACGAGTCCTTGACTGGCCCGGAAAGTGCTTTTGAGCTTGCAAAGATCAACGGTGCCGACGTTTTTGCGATCAAGATTGAGCAAAGCGGTGGCCTTTTCAATGCCCAGCGCGTTGCCGCCATTGCGGACTCCGCAGGCATTGGTCTTTACGGCGGCACAATGCTGGAAGGGGCCTTCGGCACAATTGCCTCTGCCCATGTGTTTTCAACATTCAATGCGCTGCAATGGGGGACTGAGCTGTTCGGTCCACTGTTGTTGACAGAGGAAATTCTCACAACACCACTCGATTATAGCGAGTTCGAACTGACGGTTCCCCATGGCCCCGGCCTTGGCATTGAGCTTGACGATGACCGGCTTGCCTTTTTCAGACGTGAAGGACTGCGCAAAACCATCAGCGTTTGTCAGGGAAAGGTGGTCACCGGCTTTCCCGAAAAGACAAACGAAAACAAAGAAATATAGAAGCTGTCTGGTTCGCCTTGAACCTGACAGTTTCCAGTATCGTTGCATCAGGAGGCTGACCACATGCTTTTTCATGTCCGAATGGACGTAAACCTGCCCCACGATCTGCCAAAGGCAGATGTTGACGATATTCTTTCCCGCGAAAAAGCCTATGCGCAGGAATTGCAAAAAAGCGGCAAATGGCGGCATATCTGGCGGCTTGCAGGCCAATACGCAAACTACAGTATTTTTGATGTCAGCGATAATGCGGAACTGCATGAAATCCTGTCCGGCCTGCCGCTGTTCAAATTCATGGACATCGAGGTGACCCCGCTTTTGCGCCATCCCTCTTCCATCCGCGACAGTGACCACTGACACCCCCACAGCGCCCTGCGCCATTTATGGCACTCAGAGATTCGCTGTAACGCTTTATATCTGTTTCATGACTTTCCAGGAGGAGGATAAACAATGAATGTAACGATTTTTGACAGGCCAGACATCCAGGCTTTTCTCAAAACCCTCAGCGGCTTTGACAAGGATGGCGGCAATCCCCGCATGAAAGAGATTACCTATCGGATCATGAGTGATCTGTTCAAGGCGATTGATGACCTGAACATCACACCCGACGAGTATTGGACCGGAATTGCATGGCTCAATGATATTGGTGCCGCCAGCCAGGCCGGTCTGATTTCGCCCGGCCTTGGCCTGGACCACTTCATTGATGAGCGTCTTGATGCCATTGATGCGGCACTTGGCATTGAAAATCCGACCCCGCGTACCATTGAAGGCCCGCTTTATGTGGCGGGTGCACCAGTCTGCAACGGCTTTGCGCGTCTTGATGATGGCACGGATAACAATGGCCATCCGCTGATCATGCATGGCACGGTTATCGGTGCAAATGGCCAGCCACTGCCGGGAGCAATCGTGGAGGTCTGGCACTGTGACACCCGTGGATTCTACTCGCATTTTGATCCGACGGGCAAGCAGGCTGACTTTAACATGCGCCGCACCATCATTGCCGACGACAAGGGCTGTTACAAGTTCCAAAGCATCTTGCCGAGTGGGTATGGCGTGCCTCCGGGCAGCCCGACAGAACGGTTGCTATCGGCGCTTGGACGTCACGGACAGCGCCCGGCCCACATCCACTTTTTTGTCAGTGCCGATGGCCATCGCAAGCTGACCACCCAGATCAACATTGAAGGCGACCCATTGGTCAATGACGATTTTGCCTATGCGACCCGGGATGGACTGGTACCACCCATGTTCGAGCGGACCGATGAGGCGAGCATCAAAGCCAACGGGCTGTCTGGACCATTTGCAGAAATCAAATTCGACATTCATCTGACATCTTTGGTCGACGGTGTCGACAACCAGATCAATGAACAGCGCAAGCGCGCAGCCGCCTGATACCAAAACTCCCTGAAATGACGATGGTATTCCTCACAGTAAACGACGCTTATGCTTTACCGTGGGGTTTACCTCCTCTGGCTTGCCAGCCATCTCCCCTCATGTTTGTGACGGAGGAGATGGGATTTAACTTTTCCCTGACAAACTCTAAAGCATGTCGCGTTTTATTGTCCTCAATAAAACGATAACGTACATGCGAAAAAGAAAGAGCTAAAGCCTGTCGCAGTGAATCCTATTCACTGCGACAGGCTTTAATACCGAGACTCAATTAAAAATGAATCTCGGTATTCCTTTTGCAAATATTTCAAGAACTTGGATAGTATTTTCGATAATGGCCACATCGTCATGGCAGGGATGTGTCAGTACCTTCGATGTATTGGCATGACGGCCCACTGACAGATCTGCTATAGCCCTGCTGCCATCTTCGAGCTTGGTTTAATACTTCAGGAGGCTTTCGCCTCCTGAAGAGCAGAATATACGTGCTGTATCGTCAAAACTCTTCCCAGCTATTGCTGGCAGGCGATGGTGCCATGCCAACCGCACTGGCAACCTTGGCAAGCATCTTGCGGGCTGGTGAAGCACTGGGGCGAGGGGCAGATGTCGCAGTTTTGACGAATGTTCTGTCTTGCGCACCATTCAACTGAAACAGGGATATGCGGTTTCGCAATTGATCAACTTCCACCGCAAGGGCTGCACTTGCCGCGGTTGACTCTTCGACCATAGCGGCGTTTTGCTGTGTCACCTGATCCATCTGGTTCACCGCCGTATTCACTTCGGCCAAACCAACAGATTGTTCTTTGGCCGATGTCGCAATGGCATCAAGCTGCGCATTAATGGTGATAACCTGCTGCTCGATCACGTGCAGCGCGCTCCCCGTTTCCTGAACGAGCGCCACACCCGTTGAAACTTCACCCGCAGAATTACGGATCAGATCCTTGATTTCCTTGGCAGCTTGCGCAGAGCGTTGCGCCAGTTCACGAACCTCCTGCGCCACCACGGCAAAGCCCTTGCCTGCTTCGCCCGCACGGGCTGCTTCCACACCAGCATTCAGCGCCAGAAGATTGGTCTGGAATGCAATTTCATCAATAACACCAATGATGTTCGAAATCTGGTTTGACGATTGCTCAATACGCTGCATGGCGTTAATCGCGCTTGAGACAACCTCGCCAGATTTCTTGGCCGACTGATTGGCCTCGGCAGCAATCTGCCGTGCCTCCTGAGCGCGCTGCGACGCATTGGATACATTGGCGGTGATCTGGTCGAGTGCAGCCGCTGTTTCTTCCAGAGCTGCGGCCTGCTGCTCGGTGCGCTTGGACAGATCCTCGGCGCTTCTCGTGATTTCCCGAGTGCCGCCATCAATCGAAACTGTTGCCTCAGAAACAGCCCCAATGGTCTGCGCCAACTGATTCACTGCCGTGTTGAAATCGTTACGCAGCGCTTCAAAATCCGATGCGAATGGCTCAGTCAGACGGAAGCCAAGGTCGCCATCAGACAAACGTTTCAAACCTGTTGCCAAACCTGATGTCGCCTGCGACATCTCTTCAGCGCGCTGGCGGTCTGCCGCCGCTATTCGCGCGCGCTCTGCCTCCGACTGCGACCGGTTGGCCTTCGCTTCATTTTCCAGCTCAATGGCCCGCAGGCCGTTGTCCTTGAAAACCTGAACGGCTTTGGCCATGATCCCAACTTCATCGCGGCGCTCGGCACCAGCCACATCAACGGTAAAATCGCTATTGGCCAGTTTACCCATCACCGATGCCAGCCCACGAACAGGAGCAACGATCCAGCCACGAATAGCAAAGAAACCAAAGAGCATAACCGCAAACACGCCCATCACAATGCCCGCCATTGTCAGCATTGCACTGGACCTGGCATCCTCGCTCACTCGGGCAGTTTCATCGTCCACAGACTTGATCACACCTTGCACCACAACGGAAAAGCGATCACTGATAGGGCCAAAATGCGGCTGGCATTGCGTAAGATACAATTGCTGCGAAGCCGCAATCGTATCTGCATCCAAGGCAGCGCGCCCTGCATCCAGAGACGATTTGCAAGCCTGATCCAGAATAGCAAGCCCGTCTCTCTTCAAATCCTTGATCCGCGGGTCATTTGGCAAGACAGCGACGGATATATCCATGTATTTTTCAAAATCATCGCGTCGCTTTTGAAGATCTTTGGTCGCGCTCGCAATCAATTCATCGCTTCGCGCCATCAACACCTCGCCAATGGCTGCACGTGCGCCCTGAAGGCCGCGATTGGCGCGCGACAGGTTAATGGCTGCCGCACTCTCTTCTGACAGCAACCCCCTGTAGCTTTCATCTACGGCTTTAATCTGCGTATCGCTGTAAACGGCAACGCACAGGGCGAACAGACCAAACACAGCCATAATCGTGAGGAATTTGCCAATAATCGGCACGTTTTTCATGCTTTACCCCTAGGTTCAAAAAATTATTTCAAACCTCAAGCAAATTCATTTTGCATCAGGCTCCAGAACAGGGCTGCATAGCGATCCGTCATTACAAAATCTCACGTCGGAACGTAGCGAACGTGCATTATCGAATGCAGAACATAAGCAACCGTTAACCACCAAAAGTTGCATTATTTGGCTGTTGCGGAAGCATTAGGAGATAAAAATTAAGCATCCGTAAACAGAAAAAGCCTCCGTATCATCTGTCAAAAAAAATGATGGACCTATATCATTATGCTGATTATAAACAACAAATTGAAATTTATCAAAACAGAACACAACGCCCCGAGCAAATCAGGAAACCTGATTTACTCGAGACGTAAAATACATCCATAAGTATAAATCGCACTTCACGGAAAAAACTCTCTTCCGTGACATGACTTTCAAACGTGAGGCGGACCAATGCAAAAAGTGAGATGCTCACTCTCATCCACAAAGGATCAACCGAAAAAAACGCGAGGGGAGCAACACCTATAATTTTGGCTGGATATTGGGAAAACTCCAACACGTTCCATCGTAAAATCTGTCATTGCACGCCAGTACATCCAAACCGCATAAACCTTCAAAGGTGATGTAGCTGCCGAGTCAATTGACAAAGAGCAAGAAGGCGATAGGCGAAAAACGAAATGACGAAACCATTTTTAATGCGATCAATTATCTCCATTGGCCTCTGACAGATCCTGCCACAGCATCTTTCTTGCACTTTAAAAAGCCAGCAAGTGATCTGTAACACATTAAATTTACAAGGTATTTTTCAACATCAATCGATTCCGGCTTAAGGAATCATGCTGTAGTCTTGCCGGTGGTGCGTTCAAAAGGCATAAGTAATTCCCTGATTCAAATCGGAGGTCCTGGCCGACCTTCATTTTTGGCTGTGCAATCTGCGAACAGAGAAAGGAATAATGCTAATTTCGTGTTTAGTAAACAACGATTTTGCATTTATTGAAAAAAATGGCGAGGAAGCCCGTCTACAAGACCCCCCTCGGCCGCCGCTTAGCGAAAGTGCGCGAGAGGTTTGGCAAAGAACGAGATGAGTTTGCGGCTTTACTGGGGAGCATCAGTTCCAGTGCGCTCTCCAATTATGAGCGCGGCGATAATGTGCCTGACGCTTCGGTGCTCGCCGCGTATAATGAGAAGCTGGGAATCAACATTGGCTGGTTGGTCACCGAAAAAGGAGAGATGTTTGAAGATCCCTCCAAAGCGCCCGCCCCAAAAGCACAGATCGATCCGGAATTGATGGAGAAACTCTATATTGCCGTGGCATCGGCCTATCGGGATGCAGGTGAGAAACCACCACATCATCACGTTGCCAGAGCGGCAACCGAATTGTTCAATATGCTTCTCGCAAGGGTCGCAGATGTCCGCGACACCGTGATTGTCGATGCTGTGATACCAGCGCTGGTAAAAGAATTCATGGAGACCCCGCCAAAATGTCCGAATGAGTCAGCAATCAGATGAATTTATCGACAGCATTGGACCGAAAAGTGGGAATCGGTTTTCGGTCCGATGATGTAAGAACCTGGAGACGCACGCAAGCTCTGATACTCGGCCATGTCGTAGATTGCTGATTTTCACTGAGAACTGACCCGGTGACAGGATTGGATGACGGCTTCAAAGGGAGGTCTGCTTGGGTATCTTGTGCCGACGGTCATCATTTTGCTTCTGCGGTATCCAAAATATCCTGTGATCAGAAATGGCAACCTGATAGCTGAAATACTTGGGATACTGGCAACAATTCTCGCATACTGATGTTTTACCATATTACCATGTTTGCATCATAAAGAAAAGCTCCATAAACATAATTATGGAACTTCCTGTCCAGTCTTTCCACTTGTTGCAGGAAATATGGATCAAGGACGATCAAAGGGCGCTCAACACGAGCAAATTTTAGATGCTGCTTTATCAGGCGAATGACCAGCGTTAACGACAAATTTTAGAAATCAAAGTTTAATGGCAACACCGTTATCGAAACTGGAGCCAAAGATGAATTTTTCTATCCGAAATGTCCTCATCAGCGTTTTCGCTACACTCAGCCTACTGCTGAGTATCCTAGTTGGAAACTCCATGATGAGTTCATACCAAAACTATGGAGTTTATACCGAGGTCTCCGATTTGACCAGCTTTGACAAAGCTGTATTCAAGGCCCTGCAAGCTTTTCGATTTGAGCGTAGCGATAGTGGTTCAGCACTGTCACTCTCAGCCTCCGATGGATCTGGCTCTGTCCAATCGTTTCAGAAGAATAGAGGACTTGTCGACGCAAGTATGAATGACGCAGAAGTCATGGCCGCACGGATTGGAACTGCTGAGCTGGCGACCCCGATCGCAACCGTCATTGAAACCTTTAAGAAGGTCGTAGCCTATCGCCAGACGATCGACGCTGAACTAGCAAAGCCCCTCGAAGCGCGTGACCCCGCTGTGAGCAAAGCGGCAATGAAACTAGGAGGCATATTCCTATCAGACCTTGAAAAAGCGTCGGACGCTGCCGAAGGCCGAATGCGTAGCCTTGATCCAACGTTGATGCCAATAATCCAGATCCGCGCGCATGCTTGGTCTACCCGCGCGTTCGGCGGCACTGGCACTCTGGTCCTCAACAGTGCCATAACGTCAAATAAGAAGATTTCAACCGAGGACATGGCCAAACTCGTAGAAGCGGACACAAATGCTGCCTATGCGTGGAAAGCGGTCAGTGTGCTGGTAGATCATCCCGATACGCCAAGCGCAATTAAAGATGCCTTCAAGGCGGCGGACGCGGCGTATTTTACTGGCGACTATGCAAAGATACGGGCCGACGTCATCGCGAAACTTAGTGCTGGTCAAGACTCTCCGATGACGATAGACCAGTGGCGAGGTCCAACCAGAGTGGCACTGGGCACCATTGCTGACATTGCGTCCCTCGCCATGGACGCGCTCGATGAAATAGCCGCTAGCGCAAAATCAGCAGCATTAAGTCGGTCTCTTCAGTTCCTTGCACTCTTCAGTTTCGTCCTTGGTTTGGCACTTGTTGGCATGACCGTCATAGTCCGCAAGGTAATTTCGCCTATCGGTGCCCTGACACGCTGTATGGGTGCGCTTGCTGACGGCGATCTGTCTGTGGTCATACCTGGTGCCAAGCGTAGAGATGAAATGGGCGAGATGGCAAGATCGGTGGAAGTCTTCCAGATTGCAGCCCTGCGCAACAAAGAGCTGGAAGCCAGTGCGGAGGAAAGCCGTATTGCCGCAGAGCGTGACCGCATCGAGACGCAGCTGCGTGCGGAAGCCGAAGCCGAGGAACGCCTCACACGTGCAACCGGTGCCCTTGCCAGCGGTCTCCAACGCCTGGCTTCGGGAGATCTCCTATGCGAGATCGAGGACGAGTTTGCCCCACAGTTTGAAGCATTGCGTCATGATTTCAACACATCGGTCAACCAGTTGCGTGCTACTTTGCTTGCGGTCGGAGGTTCAGCTTCCGTAGTTTCTGGCGGCAGTAGTGAAATTTCGCATGCTTCCGACAATCTCGCTAAGCGCACCGAACAACAGGCGGCTTCGCTGGAAGAAACAGCGGCAGCGCTCGAGGAGATTACTGCAAATGTCGCTGCGACCTCCAAACGGACCGGCGAGGCGCGCGATCTCGTGCGTAACACCCGCAGTCAGGCCGAGCATTCTGGTGTGGTGGTCAGTAACGCAGTGACCGCGATGGAACGCATCGAACAGTCGTCCCGACAGATCGGCCAAATCATCGGCGTAATCGACGAGATCGCTTTCCAGACCAATCTCCTGGCACTGAATGCGGGTGTCGAGGCAGCCCGCGCCGGCGAGGCTGGCAAGGGTTTTGCGGTTGTTGCCCAAGAAGTTCGTGAGCTTGCACAACGCTCAGCCAATGCTGCTAAGGAGATTAAATCGCTTATCGGCAATTCGGCGGTCGCAGTTAGCGAAGGCGTAAAGCTGGTCAATGACACAGGTTCGGGATTGACAACAATCGCCGGTCTAGTCGAGTCGATCAACCAGCACATGGATGCAATTGCCACTGCTGCACAAGAGCAGTCGGTTGGTTTGGGTGAAGTCAACACGGCCGTCAACCACATGGACCAGGCGACCCAGCAAAATGCCGCCATGGTCGAGGAGATGAATGCGGCCGGAGCAGGACTTGCCCAGGAAAGCGCAAAACTTTCAGAACTACTTGGACAGTTCCGTACCGGAGAGGATAGCAAACGCTATAGTCCACAAGTGCGGAATGCAAGCGTCCGTCCAGCGGTTGCTAATTCTTCCGTCAGATCCAGTACCCGAACGACGGCACCCTTGCGACAAATCTACAAGACGGAAGGGAATGCAGCTCTAAGCCGTGAAAATTGGGAGGAGTTCTGATCGCAGGCTGCCTTAACAGTTAAACTCCCACCACCACGACAAGCTAAATAAAAAAGTGGGATCGCAAGTCATAATACCCGGCATTGAATGCCGGGTATTGTCTCATTCTCGGATCAGAGTGTTTTGAAAATATCTGACAGCCAAGATGCTGAGAGGGCGTTTATTTCCCAGTAGGCTGGGCAATGACCAGGCTCGTCGATGACAACCAAGCCACTGCTATCCGTTGCTTCGGTGATGTATTTAAGATCCTCAAGCGGAGCAACCGGATCGTTTTTTGTTGTGACAACCAGCAGAGGCATAGAAACAGGGGGAGTGTTTACCAACCCCTGGTTTGGGAGCGAGAAGGCTTTGAGTGCTTCGCCAAACTGAGCAGCCGGAGTATCGGGTGCCAACCCCATTCCATTCAGGAAGCCGTCAACTGTGAGCTTCGGCAAATGAGGTACTAGCTCTACACCATTTGCGAAAGGAAAGTGCAAGGGAGCGCAATGGGACAAGATTGCCTTCAGTCCTGAATCCTGTCTAAAAAGTGCGCGCGCTGCTGCATGACCACCGACGCTCACGCCCATAAGCGCAACTTTTTCGGGATCTATCCTTGAATGGGATTTTATGTATTTGCTCGCTGCAAGCGGGATCATCTCGCTTTCATGGGTAAGAGTGTAGTTTCCGCTATCTCCGACACCGGCCAGATCGATAGCAAGCATAGCGATGCCACGGGCGAGCAACTCCTTCGGCAATCCAAAACCAAGCTGTTCTTTCACCACATCCGTTCCATTCACAACGACGGCAACGGGGAAAGGTCCCTCGCCTGGTGGCGTGAATAGATAGCTACCAAATGATTTCCCTTCGAACGGGATATCAATAACCTCGAACTGCCCCGGCAATAAATCTGCGCCAGCAGCGTAGGCAGCTCTCGCATGCGTCAATGCCTTCATCGCAGCCTCATCAGATTTCAGATGAGGCCATGAGCCTCTAGCAAAAAATTTTGACGCTCTTTCATATTCTTTACTGGCCAGCGCGGCGTTTCCAGAATTCTGGTTCTGGATAGCATTCGACATCGCACGGGCAGCCTCTTGCTCCCATTCATATGTCCAATGCCCTGGGCCATAGGAGATCACGGTGTCCAGCTCTTCACTGTTCAGACGTTTTGCATTCGTCGAAGCAATTCGCTGATAAACAGACCGGTACACCGCAGCATCAGGGTCTCCGGCGAACTCTGGAGGATGATACCACTCTCCTTCGACCTCACGAAATCCGACAAATGAAGAGGGAGCATCTTCTACCGCAGCGTTTGTCGAAGAATCTTGAGCATTTAGAGATGATGCAATGCATAGAATCCCCAATAAGGTCGTAATTTTTTTGATCGGCTTTCTCACAATGAATCTCCCTAGCTGCAAGAATTAGCAAGCCGAATATAGAGTTCCCGGATCAGCGCTGATGTTAATAGATGTTACGAAATATGAACCGCCCCGTCTTTGCCGGAGGCCCCAACTCGTGAGAATTAGGGTCTATGACAAGCAAAACGACGAACAAATTTTCTCCTGAAGTTGGTGCCCGTGCCGTTCGGATGGTGACGGAGCATGAAGCCGAACATCCCTCGCGCTGGGCGGCGGTATCATCGATAGCGGCCAAGATCGGTTGCTCGGCGCATACGCTGCATGAATGGGTGAAAAAGGCCGAGGTCGACAGCGGCTCGCAATATGTGTCCATTCGCTATTCCGAACGACTGCCGGAGGCAGGCATCGAGCCCTCTGTCGGAAGTGTTGGCGACAGTTACGACAATGCTCTCGCTGAGGCGATCAACGGTCTTTACAAGGCCGAGGTCATCTATCGGCGAGGATCATGGTGCAACTTCGAAGCCGTGGAGTTCGCCACGCTCGAATGGGTCGATTGGTTCAACCACCGCCGCCTTCTGCAGCCCATAGGGAATATCCCGCCCGCCGAGGCTGAGGAGCGATACGACGCCATGCTGGACGCGCCAGCCATGGTCGCATAACGTAAACCAAACGGTCTCCGGCAAAGCCGGGGCGGTTCAGCGTGACTGCGTGCGTTACACACTCGTGGGCATTGCAAGCAGGATTGATGCGGGTACATTTGTCCTGTTCAGAAGTGCTCGCGCTTCTCCTGGAGCCAAACGACAACTATCGAGGAATCCGAGAGACACAGTCTCATCCGACGTTTCGATGGTTACTTCTCCTGCGACGACAACGTATATTTTTTCGACACTTGCGTCCTTGAGTGACGTCCTGCCTCCAGGCAGGAGATGCGACAGGCCGATCCAGATAGTGTCGGTTACAGTCGCCTCCTTGCCCTGCAACCGCAGACAGCACATGTCGTAGTGTTCAGGGGCGATGTAGGGCTTGGCCTCGCGATAACGGGTAACCTGCATATCTACCGCCTATGGCTTCAAGAGAACGCGGTCTGAAGTGCCGCGAAGCACCGATGCATAAGCAGTTGCGGCATCAGCAAGGCTGTAGCAAGTCGCAGGATTGATCGGAAACGGCTTCAAAAGCCCTTCTTCGAACTTCCCCTTGAGTCGATCGAAAATCCGCGCACCGTCAACCGAGGTAAGCGCGAGCGTATCAATTCCAATGTACTTGTGCCGGCCGCGGAAGAAACTAAAAATGTCAAATGGCACGGCCCTATCAAAGGTCGAAATGAAGATCTGCCGCGCCTGCTTCGCCATTGCCTTGTTAGCGATCTCAAAATAGGGGCTGCCAACGGTGTTAAAGACGATGTCGGCACCGTGACCACCTGTCTGATCGCGGACGATTTGGGCTACGTCATCAGTGCTGCTGTTTAGCATCACGACCGGCGCATTTGTGTGCCCCTGCAGCGGCTGGTCGTTATACTCCACGGCAAAAACCTTGGCGCCGGCCATGGTGGCGAGCTGGATTGCCGCTTGGCCCACCTTGCCATTGCCTCCGCAAACGAGAACAACATCGGTTGGCTGCACACCGCCGGCTTCCCGCAAACCTTCATATGCGGTGATAAACGGCACACCGATCGATCCAGCCTCCTCCATTGTGAAATTCGCGGGTTTCTCGCGTACAGCTTTCTGGTCAAGTACCATCCATTTGGCATGGCTGCCATCCTGGCTGATGCCGAGTTCTCCGCCGCCGCCCCAGACTTCCAAACCGACCATGTGTTTAGGGCCTTCACGCACGATACCTCCGAAATCTCTGCCGGGAATCCGCGGCCAGATGGCATGGGGCATATGGCCGAGGGAAGCCTTGACATCGCTCGGGTTCACACCAGCTGCAATAATTTCGACGAGCACTTGGCCGGGACCCACGCGGGGTATGCTGATGTCGACAACATCTAGAAGCAAATTATCAAGATCGGCAGATGCCTGTGAAACGCGTATGGCCTGGCCCGCCTTCGGCTCAGTTAAAATGTTCATTGATCTGGTCCTCTCCAAGGTAGCTCGGCTGCTTAGGCCGACAATTTCAAGATGTGTCGGGTTTCCAACGGACTGGCTATCTGTCCGCCCAGCTTCTCGATGATGTCACGGGCACGCTCGACAAGTTCGCCATTGCCTTTGGCAAGCACGCCTTTCGAGACGTAAGAATTGTCTTCAAGCCCAACCCTTACATGGCCACCGAGTAGATAGGCCTGAGCAACCATGGGAAAGGACATTCGACCGACGCCGAAACCGGCCCATACTGCATCGCGAGGTAGCATGCGGGACGCAATTGACATCGCATCACAGGTTGCAGGCAGCCCATATTTCACACCCGTGACGATGGTAAACATCGCGGGCGATTTCAACACGCCAGCCTTGAGCAGATCGTGGGCAAGCTGGATATCGCCAGTATCGAAGACCTCCAACTCGGGTTTCACTCCAACACTGTTTATGAGGTCGGCCATGATCTTCACGTTGGCTGGCGTGTTGATCACCACCTCAGCACCAAACGTCATCGTGTTGAGATCAAGTGTTGCGATATCAGGCTTCAGGGCAAGAATGTGTTCAACACGCCGCTCCGGTCGCATAAGGGTAGTTCTCGGTCCGGCAATCGCAGGGTTTTCATCGCTTGGATGATACCGGCCACCAGGACCTGTCGTGACATTAAGGATGACAGAATCGTTCTTTTCACGAATGCGATCAATCACTTCTCGATAATGTCTGAGCTCCATTGACGGCTTCGCCGTTAAGGGATCGCGCACATGAATATGTACCACGGCGGCCCCAGCGTCGGCCGCTTCCAGGCAGGAGTTGGCAATTTCCTCCGGTGAGACAGGCAGACCAGGGTGGTTTTCTCGGGTTGTGAGATTACCGGTGACAGCGCAGGTAATAATGACGCTTTGTTGCATCACAGATGCCTCCCCCCGTCCACGACAATGCGCGTGCCTGTCGAGAACTTCAGATGCGTTGCGCAAGCAAGAATAGCCTGTGCAACGTCATGAGTAGTGGTTAGCCGTTTGAGAGGTGTCGCTTCTGCGGCTTGGTTCTTAAAGTCCTGGCCCCGCCCTGGAACGAAATCGGTGTCAACCATGCCAGGAGAGACGGCCAGGACGCGCACATGAGGAGCCAGCGCCCGTGCCAAAGAATTAGTCATGATGTCCAGTCCCGCCTTTGCACCGCAATAGGCGATGTTTGACCCGATACCAGTAAAAGCGGCGATGGATGACACATTGACGATCAGACCGTCTCCTGTCGCCTTCAACGCAGGAGCAAAAGCTCGCACCGTCGAAAAGACTCCACGCCAGTTATTAATGAAGACCTGGTCGATGAGTTCATCTGTGAGCGCGTCGAGGTCCGCATGCGCAACCGGTTTGGTCACGCCCGCCGCATTCACAAGGATATCAACCTGGCCATAATTCGAGATCACACCGTCACGAAAGTGTTCAATCGCCTGCGTATCCTCAAGGGAAATAGGTAAAGCAGAATGATCAGAACCGGCCAAACCGGCGACGAGCGTTTCCGCAGCCGTCCTGCCGGCCCTGTAGCCGACAACTACACGTGCGCCCGCTTCTGCCAGAAGTCGACACGTATCCTGACCAATCCCGCCAGAACCGCCAACGACGACTGCGACTTTGCCTACTAGAGCTTGTGCCATAATCATCTCCAGTCCCGTCAATGTTTCTTTCCAGAGATCGGCGGCGTCGGGTAAGTCGACTCTCCTTCAATCAACTTGAACTGGTACTCGCAGGAGTAGAATGGCAGTGGCGTCTCTGGATAGTCAGGGTGCTGCTCGGTATGTTCTACAAAAGCCCCAATGATCTGGGTTTTTGCGCCGAAAACGACGTCCGTGGCCAGAGCCTCGTACGTATCCGAGAAGATCTGCGTGATGAGGGTTTTGTATCCAGGAGCAGACACAATGAAGTGGATATGGGCGGGACGCATGGGATGACGGTTCTGCGCTCGCAGCAGATCACCAACGGGGCCACCAACCGGCACAGGATACCCAGAAGGCTTTACGGAGGTGAAGGACATGCTGCCATCCGGCGCAGTCCGGAATACTCCGCGCAGATTGAAGTCGTCCTGTGAGGCATCCTGATTCTCATAAAGACCGACGGGGGAAGCCTGCCAAACGTCAAGCTTGGCTTGTTCAATGGGCTTGCCGCCTATATCCGTAACCCGTCCCTTGAAATAAAGGGTCGGGCCAGGCGTTTCGGACCGGGCAATGCAGTCGCCGTTGGCGCAGTCAGGCGCCTGTCCACGATAGAAAGGGCCGAGTAGGGCCGACATGGTTTCGCCCTGCATTCCGTCATTGTTAATAAGGTCGATCAAGGTTGATGCGCCGACAACATCGGCCGCCAGAACAACCTCATTGTTGTCTTCGTTTGTGTGGTGACCAAGAGAGGCAATCCAACGAAGGCCTTGCTCGAACTCTTCTTCTGTAGGCTTCGTCTCCACAATAAAGGCGTGGAGATGTTGGACCATGGAGTTCATTATTTCCTTCAGGCGGGGATCGGTCGTATCAGCCATCGCGGAAAGTACGGCGGGCGTGACGTCGGCGACGGTGCTGATTAGCTTCCGCGGTTCAATCTTCACATACTGCATGATTGTTCTCCAGTCGTTTGCCGGGATCAGGCGGCGTTGTTCTTGGTCTGCAAATGCGGATATTTTTC
This sequence comes from Gillisella vitis, assembly GCF_014204625.1. Taxonomy (GTDB): domain Bacteria; phylum Pseudomonadota; class Alphaproteobacteria; order Rhizobiales; family Rhizobiaceae; genus Allorhizobium; species Allorhizobium vitis_F. The sequence continues at coordinate 26,449 of NZ_JACHLU010000025.1, forward strand.
CGTCAGCAGCGACCCTAGGTAGTAGGTCCGAGCAAAAGGGGGCGTCGCGCGGATGGCGTCGAGCCAGTCGCGGACTTGAGGAAAATCAACCCAGAGCTTGTTGAGATTGATATCGTCCATTCGCACGATGACCGGCATAATTGCGATATCCGCGAGCGTTAGCTCCTTGCCCATCAGCCAGGGGCCGCCACTATCTTTGAGCCAGATTGCGATCCGCTCGACCCCCCGGCGGAGCCGTTCGAGGGCTTCGTTCATTTCTGCATCACCGAACCCCGTGCGGCCCATTTTCAGCAGGAACTCGCGGCGTAGTGGCTTGCTTTCGCAAAGTGCGATGAACTCATCTTCGGTCATGGCCTGATAGTGCGGCAGGAATGCCAAATTGTAGTAAGGCACGCGGATCGCAGGGGTTGGTACCTCATCAATGTAGCGCATCATCGCCCGCATCACGGCGATCTTTAGCGGATCACAAGGTCGAAGATGTAGGCCGCCACCCTCAATATCCTCAAGGTATTCCATGATGACAGACGAGTCGGCAATCGAATTTCCATCATGCACCAAGGCTGGTACCAATCCGTTGGGATTGATCTTCAGGTATTCCGGCTTTAGCTGATCGCCCTTGAAGAGGTCGAGTTTGTGTTCCTCGAAAGCGATGTTTTTCGCGTGCAGGACATAGCGGACTCTCTGGCTGCAAGTTGATTGCGGCGCATTGTAAAGAACATATTTCGACATCGGTTCTCCTCTCCGCCCACTGCAAGTTTCGGCTTATCGATTGGCTATTTGAGTGAACGACCTACCTAGTCCCAGTTGAGTACCTTTGGCAGCTTGCCCTTCTTGGCAAGCGTGCCGACGACACCCAGAGGAAAGAACATAAGGCCAGCAGCCATCACTACACCTGTTCCAAGTATATTGACTTCAGAAGCTCCCATGGTTGCGACGAACAATTCGTTGAGCAATACAATCAGAATTGCGCCGATCACCGGACCTGCGATGGTGCCTTTCCCGCCCAAGATTGCCATGAGCACAAAGTTCGCCGACACCAGAATGAGGAGGAAGATATTCGGACGGAGGTAGGTGAGATACTCGCCCCAGACAGCGCCAGCCATTCCAACGAAGAATGCCGACAGCGCAAATGCCATCACTTTGTAGAAGCGTGTGTCTATACCCGCGCTTTCCGCTTTGATCTCATCCTTGGATATCGCGCGAAGACCGAGCCCGAACTTGGAGTGCTTAATCCGGTAGCTTGCCCAGATGGTAAATGTGGCGATCGCCAACATTGCGTAATAGTAGGGGACCTTGGACCACAGGGCGGGCAGATTGTTGACGGGCAAAGTCACGCCATTCGCTCCACCGATAAACTCCCAATTGTCGAACAGGATTCGGACAATCATCAGAAGCGCAATCGAGGAGATTATGAAGCTTGGACCGCGGACTTTAAGCGTGATCATGCCGATCACGTAGCCAAAGCCCGCAGCCACCAACCCAGCGATTGGTGCCGTGATCAAGGTCGAGATCCCATAGCGCGCCAGAAGCATTCCGGAGAAATATCCGCCTATTGCAAAGAAGACGGCATGGCCAAGCGAAATGTAGCCTGCAAAGCCACCTAAGATGTTCCAACCAGATGCCATTGCGACATAGGATGCGGTGAACAGCACCATGTGCAGGAGATAGTTGTAGTTTCCGGTAAATTGCAGAAGTGGCAGGGCTGAGAGAGCGCCAAGAACCATGATAGGGAACCACATGGCTCTCGTTTGGTCCGCCCTTCGGGCGAGCTTCTCATTGTGGGCACGTCGTGCTTCAACAACTGCACTGGCGCTTGACTGCTCAAGAGTAACGGACATTATGCAATCTCCGGTTTTTCGCCGAACAGGCCTTGAGGCCGCACCAGCAGGATGAGGAAAAGAGCGAGAAAGAAAGTGAGAGTCGACCACGTCGCACCAATCCAGGTGCCCACGAATGCGGCGATCACTGAGAGCAACAACGCTGCGACGACGGTGCCAAGGATGCTTCCCATACCACCAAGCACGACAACCGACATGAGCATGGCAACCCACTCCCAATGCTTCGCAGGAAAGAAGCTGAAGACGAAGCTAACAAGCGATCCGGCAGCACCTGCCAAACCGATGCCGATAGCGAAGGCAAAAATGCATATGAAATTGACGTTGACGCCAAGCAGTTCTGCCGCCTCACGATTTTGAGTAGTTGCCCGAATTGCATAGCCGATGCGGGAGTATTTGAGGAACAGACTAAGACCGGAAATCACGACAAGAGACACGATCCCAGCATAAAGCTGCCCCTTGGGGATAAAGAGATTGCCAACGAAGAAAGCATCAGTTGCGTATTCTGGTGACACCACACGCTGCGTATTGGTAAATAGGCCGCCAAGCAAACCTTCAACGATCATCGCGAGTGCAAACGTCAGGAGTACAGTCATTTCTGAATATTTTGCGCTCTTCGTCTCCCGCTCGAACATCAATCGATACAGAAGAACTCCTATGGTGGCCATGATCAGGCCAGCCACAGGCAACATCACGATCGGATCTACTCCGGTCATCTTGAAGGCCCAGTAGGTCACATAGGCACCACCGATAATCAAGGAAGAGTGGGCCAGATTGACGATGCGCATAACGCCAAAAACAAGAGACAGGCCGGAGCCCATGAGTGCGATAACGCCTCCAAGTGCCAATCCGAGAATCAATATTTGTAGGATTTCAGTCATTTGTCTTCTCCTTCACGCGACCTTTTTGCCGCCGAGGTAGAGTTCCTGGATGCGCGGATCGGCAAGTACCGAAGCGGCTGGCCCCTCGAACAAGGTGCGCCCAAGATCGAGCACCACACCCCAGTCGGAATTCTTGAGGCCCATCAGCGCGTTCTGCTCAACCAGCAAGACCGTGACCCCTTCCGCAGACATCATTTTCATGATGTCGAACATCTCCTGAACGATCTTGGGTGCCAGGCCTAACGACGGTTCGTCGAGCATGACAATTTCCGGCTTGATGATCAGCGTGCGTGCCATCGCGAGTGTCTGCTGTTGACCGCCTGACATGGTTCCAGCGTGCTGATCTGCCCGCTCGCGCAAGATGGGAAAGCGTTCCAATATGCTGCCGATGCGGCGCTCGAGCTCCTTTTTGTCGTCAAGAATAAAGCCGCCCATGCGCAGGTTTTCGCGTACGGTCATTTTCGGAAACAATGCCCGCTCCTGCGGTACGAAACAGATGCCTTCACGAAGAATCTGGTCTGGCCGCATGCCGTTGAGGCGCTTGCCTTTGAAGATCACATCACCCTTGCGTATCGTCAGCATGCCGCAGATGGCCTTCATGAGCGTCGATTTCCCGGCACCGTTCGGACCAATGATGCAGTGAACTTTCCCTGGCTCAACCTTAAGATGTGCTCCGTCGAGTATCGCGGGGCCATCACCATATCCAGCTGTAATGTTGGTGACTTGAAGAAGCTCGGTCATCACGCTGCCTCCAAATCGAGCACGCCGCCGAGATAGGCATCGAGCACTTGAGGGTCTTTGCGCACGACCTCCGGTGATCCGTCGCAGATCACCCTGCCCTGCGCCATCACGACGACCCGGTGCGACAAACGCATGATCAGATCCATGTTGTGTTCGACGATGAGAACGGTCAATCCGCGTGCATTCAGCGCTTGGATGTGACCAATGATCTCCTCCAGCAGCGACGGGTTCACCCCGCCTGCCGGCTCGTCGAGTAGAATAATCTTCGGGTCCGACATCAGCAGAGCAGCCAGATCCATCAGTTTCTTCTGACCATAGGAAAGGTTGTTGCCGTCCTCATAGGCGATGCGCGTGATGCCTAGAAAATCGAGAATCGACATCGCCTTGTCTTTTTCTTCTCGGCTTATGGCAGGCCTGAACAGACCTGCGATGCCATCAACTTTCGATTGAACGATGACATTTTCGATCACTGTCATGTCGGAAAGATTTCGAGAGATCTGGAACGTTCGGCTTAAGCCCTTGGCTGTCACCTTGTGAGGACGCAGGTGGTCAATCCTCTGGCCATCCAACCAAACCTCACCGGATGTTGGCGCAACCGTTCTACTGATGCAGTTAAAAGCAGTTGTTTTGCCAGCACCGTTTGGACCAATCAAAGCCGTGATCGATCCCTTTTCGACTGTGAATGTCGCACCGTCGACTGCGCGAATACCTCCGTAGTATTTGCAGAGATTCTTCACTTCAAGCATGTTCCTATCCTTCCATACCGTCTGCATTTGACTTTCAAACATTGTGCCGCGATGAGGCAAAACGCTGCTGGAAATCAGAAGCCGGATTTGGGGTAGGTGAATGGCACAACGCCCTCAAATTCGTCCTTCGGGAACACGAACTTGAGCTGGCCATCTTGCCATTGCGTCATGATGTGCTCTTTATCCTTGGCAAGCCCGCGTTCGTCCCAATTGAACCGTCCAAGAACTGTGCGAACTGGATCATTCTTCGTGCGGGCGTGTAGCCATTCCCCCATTTTCGTGTTGTCAGTAGAACCTGCACCTACAATTGCCTGTTCGATACCTTGACAGACGGCGAACGGAATGGCGCTGTCTTCGTCTGGCTCGACACCATAAGCCGCTTCGAACGCCTTGACGAAATCTGTATTACTGAATGGCTTACCGCCCAACATTCCGTCAAACGGCACATCTTTGTGCCAATTTGTGTGGATCAGAACACCATCGGCGGCCGCCCTTCCGACGCCCTCAATAAATTCGTTCTGCGCGCCCTGACTCAGATAGACAAGCTTCGGGGTTGCACCCACAGTCTTTAGAGCCCGGGTCAGCTGAACAGCTTCCTCGGCTGACGCCGTCAGGCCCACGATCATTTCGGCACCCGAACGTTTGATAGAATTTGCCATATTCAGCCAATCATTGAAGCCTTCTTCCGGCCACCTTTCTTTCATGACGACCTTGATCCCAGCATTGGCAAGATAACCCGGAGCAAGATCCGCGACCTGCTTGTTCGTTGCAGGGTCCATCACCTTCTCTCCCAGCAAACCAGCGAGGATTGCATTGGCAAAGAAATCGTCCGCAGACACGACTGCAACTGTCTTCGGCGCTTGGCCGGCCGCAATTATATCTTTCATAACTGCTATAATGTCCTTCCCCGTATATTCGGCGGCACTTACCTGGAAGTAGAACAGATTTTTGTAGCCTTGCTCATAAATGCGAAGAGCACCACCAGAGGGGATCGCGTGAACCATGTTATATTTAGAAAGAATGCTGGCTACCGGGAAGGTCAATCGGCTTGAGAACGTGCCATAGACCGCATCGACTTTATCGACATTGATGAACCGCTCATATTGATTGATGGCGGTTGCTGGATCGGAGCGGTTGTCACTCACAATGAGTTCAACTTGGCGGCCGAGAATGCCACCAGCTTCGTTGATGAGCTTGGTGCAGAGCTCATAGCCACGCTTATGCTTCTCTCCGCTTACAGAAAGACCTCCGGTAATCGGAAGGGACGCCCCAATCTTGATGTCTGTCGCATTTGCTATGCTGGCGAGAGCGGCTACGGTTGTTGTCGTTACGAGAAATTTGGCAAGCTTCATCGATATTCCTCCTCCGCACGCAATCGATTGCATGCAATTTCGCAAAGCGTGGCGACTATTTTTTTATCGTCCCCTTCAGTTGGCTATCAAGCAGGTCTCCTCCCCCGCTCGCTGGCCGCATCGTAGCCAATTGCTGTTATGCAATCGATTGCGCAATTCTCTAACATGCCATTTGCTGATCGTCAAGAATGATTACGCAATCGATTGCTTGATACGATAGACCCTATAAAGTGAGTGTGATAATGAGGAAGACATGCAGAAAAAGAGAACCACTTTAAAAGACATCGCACGCGCCACTGGCGTTCACGTGTCAACCGTGTCACGCGCACTGGATCCCATTGGTCGCCAGACAATCACCGAAGAAGTCGTAAAGCGCATCCAAATAGCGGCAGACAACTTGGGCTATCGTCCAAACAGGATAGCAGCGGGTCTGCGAACCAATCGGACCATGACGGTAGGTGTCGTTATCCCCGACATTACCAACGTAATCTTCCCTCCGATCTTGCGTGGCATCGAAAGCGTTCTTGAACCTCAAGGCTACGCCTCTATCATCGTCAATACTGACAGCGAGCGCGACAGAGAGGCCCGTCTTCTGGATGTTTTACGAGATCGCGGAGTCGACGGAATTATTCATGCGGCAGTTTTACGGAGCGACCCTGCGATTGCCAGGGTAGCCCAGGAGGGGCTACCTGTCGTCACGCTAAATCGCAGAGTAGAAGCAAGCAACATTCCCTGCGTCATCAATGACGAGTATGTAGGAATTTGCTTGATGCTTCAGCATCTTCGCCAACTCGGGCATCGATGTATCGCCAACATCGCCGGCCCTCAGGACCTTTCAACCGGCCAGTTGAGGTTCGCCGCATTTCGACAAGCGTCGATAGATCAACTTGCGGGCTTCGATGAGAGTCTCGTGTCAATCTCAACCGGTTTTGATGAGCGTGAAGGGCACCGTTGCATGAACGCTCTGCTGTCATCGGGAAAACCTGTCACGGCGGTCCTTTGCGCCAACGACCGCCTCGCACTAGGTGCGATAGAGGCCCTGCGAGAACGTGGGATCGATTGCCCGCGTCAGATTTCTGTCAGTGGTTTCAACGACATGCCCTTCCTGGACCTGATAAGACCGAGGTTGACAACTATCAGAATTGAGCAGTATGGAGCCGGCCGCGCAGCAGCTGAAATACTCCTGCGTCTCCTTAACGGCGAAACTGGAGATGACGTCCAAATTGAAACGATCCTCCCCGTTGAACTTGTAGTTCGCGAAAGCACCGCACCAAGGGAGCCAGCCGCTTGAGTCGATATGTCATTTCGTGCTTTCAACTTTTCCAAGTTGGCAATCCCATTATGGCTGCAAACTCTCGCCTTTGGACACTTACGGATTGTGAGGCTGTCTCTGATTGTTTATTGCTTCCCGGATCGCAGATACCTGACTTTCAAAAAACTGACGGCCGATCTCTGTGCGTGACGATATGACGTCGAAGCCGTGGTAAGCGCCTTGAACAATTTTAAGAGTGGTGGGGACCCCTGCTTTCTCAAGGCGGACGGCGTAGTCCAGCACTTCATCATGGAAGAGATCCAGTGTCCCAACTCCGATCCAGGCTGGCGGAAGCCCACTCAAGTCCTTGCTTCGAGCTGGTGCAGCAAGCTCGGAAACCTGTTCAGTTCCATAAGTTTTGCCGAGATAGGAGCGCCATCCGTTTTCATTGCTGGCTTGATCCCACAATCGATGAAACCTTCCATCGATCTTTGCGCGTGGCGTTCTGTCGTCGAGCATTGGGTATGAAAGGACTTGTAGTTGTGGTGAAGGCAATCCTCGGTCGCGGATCAACATAGTGAGAGCTGTTGCCAGTCCCGCTCCAGCGCTTTGTCCGGCAATCACGACCCGCCTCTTATCCCAGCCAAGCGCTGATGCTTCTCGATGGATGAATTCAAACGCAGAGAAACAATCGTAGAGGGGTACCGGAAAAGGATTTTCGGGTGCAAGCCTATAGTCAACAGATACGATGGTGGCACCTGTGTCTTGTGCGAGACGAATGCAGTAGCCATCGTCTTGTTTCGCACTGCCCATTATGAAACCGCCGCCATGGATCCACAGAATCACGGGGCTTTCCTGAGTCCGCCCAACGTGCGAAATAATCCGCACGCCCACTCCTTCACTCAAGCGCTGCTCGGTGATGATGAGACCAGGAGGCATTTTTACTGCTGGAATAGGGAGCATCCGCATCAAGCGCATCCGCAACGGTGTGCCAAGGCCGCGGGGAAGCCAACGGGCGACACGCTGAAGCTCGGGATGGAAAGAGGTCATCGCGCGGTCTCACTTTTATCTGCATTGCTGCACAGCAAGTTGGGTTTGCAGCGCAATGGGTGCCAGTTGTGTAAAATCATGCTCTTCTTCATTCACGCAGATCCAGTTTCATCATGCAGCCGGATCAATGGGAGATCACCACATCCGCAAAGGGTCTCCGCCACTGCGGCTCTATTCGTGCGTCCTCTTTTCGGTATCCAAGCGCGATCGCTACAGCCACGACTGTGCCACGTGGCAAACCAAGGGCGGCGGCAACTTTCGGTGCAGAAAATCCCTCCATCGGGCAGCTATCGATCCCCCGCGCACTTGCGGCCAGTTGCAGTGTCTGAGCCGCGAAAATTGCGTTGCGCGCCGCCCAGCCGCGGCTACCAAGATGGCCCAAGGGCAAAAGTGAAAGACTGGGCCGAAATAATGCGACGAGACCGATCAACAAACTCCAGATAGGCCATGAGCCATACGACAACACCTTTCCGAGTTTCTGGAGTTGATTGCGATTGTAAGCCTTCGATCGATCGGAGAGCTCTGTCGATGCGTCGATGTATGCCAATTGGTCCACGGCCGTTTTGCGCGCAATTTCGGTGCTTGCGACGACAAAGATTATGGCAGCAGCAGACGCTGCGGCTCGTTGCCTGTTGCACGCATCCACTATGCTCGAATTGGTCGATGCCTTCTTTATCCAGTGAAACTGATAGGGCTGAAGATTGACACTGGAGGGAGCAAGCATCGCTTCGGCCAACAACTCCTCGACAACATCATCAGCAACAGGACGGTCATCGAAATCTCGAACAGCGCGCCTGCACCGGTTGATCTCCATGAATGCGCTCCAAAGCGCCGAATTGTAATCATGAGAAGCCGTGGAACCTGCGTTCTCGCCCAAAACAGTGTCGACGCCGCTCTGATCATCTTCACGGCCAATATCAAGATCAATGGTCATCGCACTGTCGACCGCTTGTTATTAGAGAAGGAAACCCAGAGCGAGATGGCCGCCATTACAACAACGAAGATTGCGTGTTTGATACCTGCTGCAGGGCCAACGGCAGAACTGACGATGTAGAAATCGAAAGCCGCGATCAGAGCAATTCCGGCGAAAAGGATAGCCAAGGTTGATCGCAAAGCCCTGACCGCTGCGTAAATTGTAATAAGGCTTATCGCTGTATTACGGGCCCCTACTGACTGGACGAACGAAAGCCCATCTGCACCCGCAAGCGGTACACCATAGATTGCGTCCCAACCTGTAGGGGATAGGATTTCACTTGCGCCGATGTAGAGCCACCCCAGCGCAACCAAGGCCGATACAATACGCGCACCCATCGAAGGCGGCAGTGAATTCGAATTCGGTTCCAATTTCATGATGCGGCTTTCCAATCTGTTGGACTGTTCATTTTACGACAAGAGCACTCAAGTGAGAATTGCGTGGCGATACGTACGAAAAGCGGTCACGCGCCGACTATGGCGTCCCAAAGCAGTTTCGCCGAGACGGCGAGCAGCGCATATGTGATGATTCGGTAGAAGAGTGTTTCTGGAAGTACTTTGACAAGCCGGACGCCGGCAAAAACCGCGATAGAGGCAGGTATCATCAAAACCGCCGCAATTTCGAGATTTGAGACGTCCAACTGGCCCATGTAATAGTAGGGTACCAGCTTCACTGCATTGGCGATTGCGAAAGCAATGGTTGCAGTTCCAGCAAATACCGCCTTGGGCATTTTCAATGGCAGCGTATAGACTTGGAAAGGCGGGCTGCCGGAATGAACAACGAAGCTGGCAATCCCTGTCAGGGTCCCCCAAAAAAGTCCAGGTGCTACGCGGGCTGGCTTGCTGGGTGTGTCAATCTTGCGCCTGAAGAGGGCGTTTACGGCGAAAACGACACCTATCAATCCCACGAGGCCAGTCACTACTCTCTCCGGCATGATGCTCGCTGTTGCCCAGGCGACGCAGATGCCAAAAAGCATGCCGGGCACCACAATTGCCAGAACACGTTTGTCGAATTCCCGGCGATAGGCATAGAGGCCGAACTGGTCTGATACGACATAGACAGGGAGCAAAAGCCCGGCGGCGGCTACGGGGTGGATAACAAGTGACAGGACAGGCACGCCCATCATGCCTATCATCGGCAATCCGCCTTTACCCATTCCAACAAACAGGCTTGCGATGACGGCTACAATCCAAAACGTTGGACCCTCCATTTAGCGGGCCTCCTTTGCTGGGATTGCTGGCCAGTCCAACCACTCAGTTATGGCACCCCCCATAACCAGGTCGCGATCAGCGTCTTTCAACCAGTCGAGTTTCTCGGTAAACATCGTCATGCTGTCACGCCAGGAGCAGCGAAGCCGAGTGATATCGCTTCCCCAGAACAGACGCCTCGGACCAAAGGCTTCGTACACGCTCTTTACGGACGCGAACGTATCGGCGAAAGGATAGGCCTGATTGGACATGCTCGGAACTGCGGTCGCTTTTATAGAGATGTTTGGATATCGGGCAAGCGCTACCAGCTCTGTCAAATGCTCTGCAGCTGACGGCAGCTTGTCGAACGGGCTGACGCCCATATGATCAATTAGAATCCGCAGATCGGGGTGCGCGTCTGCAATAATTGACAGGTGAGACACATGTTTTGGTGGAGCCATGAGCCCAAAAGGAATCGCGCGCCTTGCAGCGGCTTGAAACAACCAATCGAACTCACCGCGCACAACGCGCGGCCATATTTCAGGCATAGCGAGCACGAACCGCAATCCAATCATGCCGGGTTTCTCCATCCAGTGCTCGACCATATCCTCATTTGCGTCAGTGTCGAGAGGAAACCAGCCCATCGTCACGAAACGGTCGGGATGCAAGCGCGCCGCCTTGACGGCGTAGTCATTTGAATCAGGATCCCAGTTTGCCGGGCAATTGACCGCCCGATCGATACCGGCAGCATCCATTTCCCGCAGAGCGTCATCAATCAGGAACGGAGCGCGCCAATGATGTGGGGGAGCCGCATCACCTGTCCAAAGGTGGATCTGCGCATCGGTGACGATCATGAGCTTTGCCTTTCTCCAGAAGCAGGCAACGGGCAGAGCCGCGATATCATCCAATCTGAAATGAGGATATCCCGGTCTTGCTTATGTCTGTAAATGCAATGATCTCCATCCGAGAACACGACCATTCGCTTGTCCTGCGTTGGAGCGCGTTCGTAAAGCAAAGCTGCAATATCGTTGGAGATCAGCGGATCTTCCGCTCCGTGAACCATCAAAAGCGGATAACCAGCATTGGCTCCCCCGACCAAGGGCGGAACCGTTTTCCACATTTCGATAGCCTCGTCGGAAGTTTCAACACCACAAAAGGAAATCATTTTTGAAAAAAACGTCGTGCCTTGCGGTGCCATCCAAGGTGCAAATGGACCACCATTGTTGCAACAGGCCCCGATCCGCTGATCCTCAGACGCGATTGCCATCATGATGCTGCCACCCATACTGTTGCCAATGAGTCCAATGGGCAAGTCTGGGGCCAATTCTTCCACGTGGTCAAGGACGCTGCGATAGGCCTCACGCCAGTCGGCACCCAGATAATGGTGATGGGTCAATCGGGTCTCGCCTTGTCCTGGACCGTCCAGCATGAGGACATTCACCCCGCGGGCTGCTAGCGACTGGCCAAGGCTATCGAAATCCATGGCCCAGCCCTCAATCCCACCAATGACGATAACTGATGCGGCCGCCTGCTTTTGAGCCGGAAAATACCAGCCGGCCAGCGCTTTGCCTGATGAGTCGATGAGAATGCGTCTGCAATCGCCTGACAATTCTGCGGCGCGGGCATAAATGTCTGCGGCGCGGGCATAAATCGCTCTGCGTTCGTCCGTGTCCGTCAGCATCATCGCCTGGCTCATACGGATCAGGGCGGAGGCGCGACGAAGATAGGCAATCTGAGTTGCAGTATTTGCACCGTGAACTCCCGAGAGGCAGGCCTCAGCAAGTACGGTCGAAGCGGATTGCCACGTTTCTCCGCACATTACGCGCGATCGCAATTCCACCGCATCAGAGTAATCAATGCCGTAGCCCATCTTTCGCTCGAGTGAAAATTGCCGCAAGGCAGCCTGCGCATCGTCGGTAAGCTCGGCCAACGCTGCTTCGGATTCTGAACGCCGCCCGACAAACTTGCGCGTTTCGACCATCTGTGAGGGGCTGTTGATTTGACTACCCGGCTGTGTGGTCATGACCATTATCCTTAATTCGGTTTTCCAGCATGTGATGCCCCAACGAACTCAACTTCTTGAGCATCTTCATTTCATGCGGCGACACAATCTCGTGGTGCCACTGCGGAGATTGCGCAACTGAGGCCAGCCATGCGATTTTGAAGGGCGATATGTCCGATGTAACCATCCGGACGAATGAGAATCAGCGCGTTGCCATTCAAGCCGTAAATGCTTTGGAAAGATGCGTTGTCGTCGTTCAGATAGAGGTCAGCTTTCCCGCTCTTGCCTGCTCCGATGGCCACGCGCTTGAGCCGCGCGCCTGTGCTAGGCCATTCGACCTGAATCAGTTCTTTTTCAGCTTCAGGACCGAAGGCCAACAGCGTGAATTGAGGTCCACGTAAAACTTCGAACAAACGGATGCTTGCTTCTTTCGCATCAACCAGTCTTGCATCCGGTGCGCGATCACCGACCTGGCATGTATTCGTGGCATCTGCCGCATCCTGGACAAGTGGCCCAAGGCGGTAAGTGATCGAGAGTTGTGATTCATCCTGTCCACGCTCAATACTTGCTGTACTAAGTTTCCCAATTGCCTCGTATTTCTGGGTCGACAAGCCCAGCACGCCTGCAGCAACTGGCTGTCGCTCCGCCTCGTAGGTCGCAAGCAGAGCGTGCGGAGCACCTGCTATGACTTGCGCAAGCTTCCAACCGAGGTTGTAGGCATCCTGAACCCCTGTGTTGAGCCCTTGAGCGCCTGCGGGCGTGTGCACATGAGCTGCATCACCAGCAAGAAATATGCGTCCTTTGAAATAGTCTTCAGCCAACCGGATATTCGGACGAAAGACCGAGGTCCATTGAATGTCGTAGATCCGAATTTTGCGGTTTCCCGTCTGCTTCTGGATACGCCTGTTTAGCGCCGTTTCGTCCATATCAGGCTCTTCACCAGGCTTCAGACGTAGCATCCACTGAAATAGATCACTTGTCGGCAACGGGCACGCGCCAACAAACTGCCCCCCGAGTTTAGGCCAAAAGTGCCAATATTTTCGGGATAGACCGTCAGTTTTTGCATCTACGATAATCATCCGATCGGATTCAACGGTCTTACCCGGGAATTCAATTCCAAGCCCGCGCCTTACAGTACTGGATCCACCATCAGCGCCGACCATAAACTTGCAGGTGACGGTTTCTGCGCCAAGCGGTCCATTGATGGAAGCGCGCACCTCATCGACATCCTGGTCAAACGAAATGAGGTTGGTGGAAAACTCGGGCTGGACGCCAAACGCGGCCATACGATCGTGCAGGATCCTGTCCGTGTTGTACTGGGCAATGAGAAGCGTATTGGGATAAGGCACATCTGCGGTCGACAAGCGCTCTTTATACATACGCTTTGGAAGCGTGAGCGGCCCGAGATGAATGCCGAGCGATGGGTAAGAGCTGCCGGCAGCAAGGACATCCTCGAGTGCTCCGAGGTCGTACAAAACTTCTTGTGTTCGAGGCTGAAGCCCCTTGGCACGCGACCCTGGGAAACTACGGTCGCTTCGATCAATAATGCGCACCCGTAATCCACGCCGTGCAAGATCAATTGCCAGAGCCGAGCCTGTTGGTCCTGCACCAACTATCAAGACATCGATTTTCATTGAACTCATATTCAACTAGCCTTCTGCGAGAGGATGCAACCAAACGCCACGAGTTATGCCCCCTCCTCGTGAGAAGGAAAGGTTGCTTCCTTGTGCTGTCTGGCGATAACACGACAGCGTATTGCAAAACTTCAAACGCCCATCGACCAACGATATAATAACGGATACACCGTATCCATAATGTGAGTCAAGTAGGAAACCATGCCCCGAAACCCGGAAGACGAGCCGAAGAGTTCAACGCACGAGACACGGAAAAACGAACAAAGTGAGAAAAGGCACAAGCGATCTCCAGGCCGCCCGAAGATCCCGCTTGACCGTATCATCGACGCTGCTTTGGAGATTATCGATACGCAAGGAATTGATGCCCTGTCGATGCGGTCCATTGCACAGCATCTCGATTCCGGTACCGCAACACTGTACCGACACTTCAGCGGACGCACTGAACTGATCGGATTGGTTGTTGATAGGATTATGGCAGAGGCAACGCCTGCCAGGCAAAACGACGCCAACGATGATTGGCAAACAGTCTTAGCGTCCAGTGCGCGGTCGATGTATGCGATTCTGAATCGTCACAGAGGCATAGCGACGTTATTGATGGAATCGATGCCAGATGGGCCCAATTCTATGGAGTTCCGAGAACGCCTTCTGGGTCTTTTGCTCAGCAATGGATTTAGCACAATAATCGCGTCTCGGGCATTCGCAACTATATCCAGGTTCGTGCTCGGGTTTGCCATTCAGTATGAAGAGCAGAGCAAACCTGACGCAAATCAACAGCGGGCCACATCAGAATTCCAAAAAGCTGTCGATTCAAAGAGGTATCCTGCGCTACAGGCAGCAGCCGCTTATCTCCCGGTCAGCTTGGATGACGAATTCGAATTTGGCCTCGGCCTAATCCTCTCGGGCCTATCAAATTTAAAGGAGAAAGGGGCTTAAATTGGCTGTACTCAGCCCGCCCAAGGGGAGTCGGCCAAGCGCGGGCCATACAGCGATTGGATGGAAACCGTAGCGACGCCAGTCTCAGGATGATCTATGGATGAACGCTTTCGTAAGCCAGTTAAGATATACTGCCGGACTGAGATGATCCGAATGCAGGAGACGCAATTATGGATTTTATGCCGAAGACCAAGATTGGTGTCGCGGCTACAAGTGTTGCAGGTACTGCCTTCTGTATAGCTGTCACGCTAAAGCCTGTCGCAGTGAATAGGATTCACTGCGACAGGCTTTGGCTCTTTCTTTTTCGCATGTACGTTATCGTTTTATTGAGGACAATAAAACGCGACATGCTGTAGAACATCGGACCGAAAAGTGGCCCCGGTTTTCGGAAGCATCCGATGCAAAAACAAAAAGCTATAGTATCGTGCCGATTCCGATTTATGGCACGATGCTATAAGCTCGCCGTTCACCCGAGGAATGGGACGACTTCCTCGACAGCTTTATCGACGACAAAAAACTTGTCGCCCGCATCAAAGCAAATTCTCCACGGTAGCATTCGGGCGGTTACGAAATTGCAGGGTCGCTATACTTGGGTATTCCATCAGGCGAAATTATAGCGGCCGCCACTGGACGGCTGCGACCGAAATACGAATGAGAAAAAGCGAAGCGACGAGGATCCCAAAATATCAATATAATTGAATTATTGCTTTTATTAATTCTTGCCTATGAGCAAATTCTATTGCTTCAGTTACAGGAATTGCCGCAAATAGAACTAGTCCGTCACGAAATGTATTCCAAAGCATGGCTGGTCTAAAACTATATTCTCGTAAACTATCATTGTAAGCGTTGAATCTTGGCCAGAACCGAGGATTTTTCTCCAAATATTGCTGATAAGGCTCACCGAATTCAACAAGCAGATATCTCTCCTCACGTTTTACGACCACGTGGAAAACCGCCCAGCAGATTACGCCACAAAATATAGCAAATGAAACCATCTCGGTCTGAAGACCAATCCCGAAAGCGGCCAAAATGGACCCGACATAGAGCGGGTTGCGACACAAGCTATATGGACCGTCAGAGATAAGGTCTCTGCTCTTTCGGCCTCCAATGTATAGTGTACACCATAACCGGACCCCAAATCCAGCCAATATGCAGAGGAAGCCGGCCATCTCAAGCCCGAGGTCGTAATAGGTACTATCATACACCGGCTTAATGACAAAAAGCGTTGCTACGAGAAAGACGCTGCCCGAGACCAATGCAATTTGGCGTTTGCGCTGAAGATTTCCTAGAGTATGGGAGGCGGATGGCTGCATTGTTTATCCGTGAAAGACGGCCGCAATTGCCTAACTGAACACTAGCTTGGGGTGTGCGCGCCCCTCAGGAATACGCGCGCACCAAATTTGCTATGTCATGCTCATTTGAGGCCGAGGCTGACCGATTAAAAATCATGCCGCAAACTACAGATACGCAGTTTGTTGGGTCGGAGTGCTTTGGTTTCCTAGAACTTGTAACCTACGACGGCCATAAATGAGGGCTGCACCTTTTCTTCAACGATCGGGCTATCCGCTGCGTCGCCGACGAGAAAACCTACCCCAGCCTCTCCGCGAACGAGCCAGTTTTCCGTAAACATGTAGGTTGCTGAAGCAGTAACATCCAGTCGCTTGAGGCCAGCTTCCGCCTTGTACTCTGCCAGACCTGAAGCGGCAGATTGCGCGGCAGTTACCCCGAAGTACGATTCCATATGTTTATCATTGGCAATGGTTGCGGACGCGCCTGCTGACAAGATCAGCTTTTCCGTTACCGGTGCCGTGAACTCTGCTCCGAACTTCCCGATCAGGCTTTCACTGCCATCAATGGTCTGGTCAACCTCCGCATAGAGCTCCAACGCATTCCACTTATAGGCAGCCTTTGCTCCCACAGTGGCGGCGAAATCGATATCACCAAGCCCCCTTAGCCTGTCATTATCGTCCTCTTCACGACCCATTTCATATCCAACCTTGCCCGACAGAGAAAAGCCACCGTGATCGAGAACTTTAACCGAGATACCCCGGGGATCGATCGTCAACCAGTCGCTGTAGGTAAGAATAATCGCCGGCACGGGACTCACGGTGAAGTCTTTACTGCCTTCATATTCCGGGGCATACATCGCTCCTGCGCCGATGATAAGCCCCCATTTTGACTCCACTTGCTGGTGATCGAAACGGGAGTTGTCGAACGCGGGCTCGGGGACCTGTTCTGATATCGCATCGGCTGCGCGGACCTCGGTGGAAACCGCCACCAGTGCTATGACTGCACCAAGCGAACTCAGGTTGAAAATTTGGTTTGATCTATTAAGCGGCTTCATCTCTGCTCCATTTTTTTGCTCTCAACGCGTCACGTGCAGAACCGCCTGGGCCGCGTAAGGCTTATATTTCCCACTAAATTGTTGGGTTGGAGATGTCGTTTTATTACAGTTTGTTACGAGTATCGGCATTTTCTGCCTTGATCGTCAGCTCGTGACAGGAAAGGAGAATGTCAGTCTCACTACGAGTCCATTTGGGACATTATTATCGAACTCGATGTTGCCACCATGATCGCGGACGATTTCTTCGACAATAGAAAGTCCCAGCCCAAAGCCGGCCTGTCCATCTTTCTTTGTCCTCGCAGAATTGAGCTGAAAAAAGGGTTCAAAGACGCGCTGCCTGAACTGTTCGGGGATACCAGGCCCATGATCGCGAACTTCAATGCGGATGAAATTTGGCCTTTGAATCAGAATCAGCTCAACGTCGCCACCAAACTTTATGCCGTTCTCGCAGAGATTGGTTATTGCGCGCGTTAGAGCTGTTGGCTTGCATAGCCAGATGAGACGACCCGGTCCGGTATAGCTAATTGTCGCACCCACGTCCGAGAAATCGTCGCATATTGTCTGCATTATGCTCGCTAGATCTGTTCTCTCTGGGCGCTCCTTGCCGCGATCGTCGCGCAAATAGTCCAGTGTAATATCGATCATCGCGTTGATATGTTGAATGTCTGAGAGGATCTGTTCGCGGACTGAGGCATCCTCAATCCGTTCGGCCCGAAGACGCACGCGAGTGAGCGGTGTCCGTAGATCGTGGCCTACACTGCGCAGCATGGCAGTGCGAGTGCGCATCATATCGTGGATTCTGGTTCGCATTTCGTTCAATGCCCTAGCAAGACCAGCAATCTCAACACTGCCAGCCTCGGGCAAGGGCGTGTTTTGCGATAGAAATAGCTCAGTGTCACTGATCTTGTTTGAAATTGCCATCAATGGAGCTGTCAAAAATCTCATTCCAAAAATAGAAAAAAGCAAGCTAAGCGTCAGAAAAGACAGAGTATAATATAGCATCGCTCCCGTGAAATCTTGGGTTAATATGCTATCTGGAAATGAACGATACAGCAAAACCTCCATGTCGTTTATCGGGAGTACCAACATGGGTTTCTTGCCGATCATTGAGACTTTGGCACCTCTGGGCAGAGCCTCGTCGGTCGGAAATAGGAACGATAACAACGCACCAAAATTTGAGCGCATCCCTTCCGGACCAGGGAGCTTTTCAAATTGTTCTCGTGTCAACACTTCTATATCAATGCCAACTTCGGCGGAGCGGCTAACAATGCGTCGCCGTTCATCTTCGTCCGCTGTATCAAGCAAATATGCAAGCGTTAGAGCCCGTTGGCCAATAAGGTCTACATCAGCGATATCATTGTAGTCAAAGTTGCTTATGCTCTCAATCAGCCGCCCGGTTATTATCACGGAGAAAACCGCGAGCATGACGACGATCATAAGTTGACCGCGGATCGTGGACACACCGAAACACAGGAAACGCATCAGGCCTCCACCACGGTGGCAGTAAACACATATCCTCCCAGTCGAACTGTTTTCAGAAGCACTGGGTCGGATGCGTCCGTTTCAATTTTCTGCCGCAAGCGTCTGATGTGGACGTCGACACTACGCTCGATTGGACCAGCCAACCCAGTATGGGTAAGTGACAAGAGCTCTTCTCGCGTGATCACTCGCCCCGGATTTCGGCAAAACGCCAGCAAAAGATCAAACTCGGTCGTTGTGAGAGAAATTCTTGCGTTGGTGGAATCGTGAACCTGCCGCCTTACAGGATCAATTCTCCATCCATCGAAGCGAAGAGCGATCTGACGATCGGGTGTCGCAAGCCCGTAAGAAGCCCTTCTTAATGCGCTACGAATCCGAGCAACGACCTCTCTTGGACTGAAGGGCTTGGTAATATAGTCGTCAGCTCCCACTTCTAGACCTACAATTCTGTCAACCTCTTCTCCGAGAGAGGTAACCAGAATAATTGGAATTGTTTTTTCGGACCGCAAACGTCGGCAAAGACTTATCCCATCTTCGCCAGGAAGCATGACATCCAGAATGATGAGATCGAACGTAAACTGCCTCATGCGCGCGAACATCTCGTTACCGTCTTCGACAGTTGTCGCGTTCATTCCATTTTCGCGCATGGTCTCAGCAAGAAGCGCTCCGATTTCGGGATCATCTTCAACGATAAGTATGTGCGGAATCCGGTTCGCTGAATTCATTTTTTGCCTCCCTAGCGCAGCCGATGCGCATTTGATCTTTGGTGGAGCGAAATCCTCAAACTATTTTATGACCTGTATTTTTGCATCTTATGATTTTTGACCAGCGCTCACCACCCAAACATTTATGCCAAGCCTCGGCTCTTCTCCGTCTGTTGATTTGGTAAACAGGATCGGAACAGGGCTTTGGTGCGGTCGTTAAAGTCAGACACGATCAGATGAATAGCCGGGATTACAATCAACGAAAGAAACGTAGATACGATCAAACCGCCAGACACCGCAATCGCCATCGGAGCGCGGAATTCGCCGCCGTCACCCACTGCGAGCATGGATGGTACCATTCCACCCACCATAGCGAGCGTTGTCATGATAATCGGGCGGACCCGCTCTTTACAGGCCTCGACTATCGCTTCATACCGCGAATGACCATGGGCCTCAATTTCGACAGCGAAATCAACGAGCATGATCGAGTTCTTCGTCACGATGCCCATCAACATCAAGATGCCGATCACGACCGGAAGCGAAATCGCCGTGCCGGTCATGTAAAGGGCCGCCGCAACACCTCCGACCGATAACGGGAGTGCCGCGAGGATCGTCATTGGTGTGAAGACGTTACCGAACAGCAATATCAAAACAATGAGAACAAGCATGAGCCCCGAACACATGGCAACGACAAAGTTGCTGAAGACATCGCCCTGGGTGTCCGAATCCCCAGTTGCCTGTAGTCGCACGCCTTGAGGCAGAGACTGTGTGGCTTCGAGTTGAGCCAGTCGCTCCATCCCCTCACCCAAAGTTAGACCCTCGGCAATGTCAGCACCGATTTTAATTGTGCGCTGGCGATCAAAGCGATCTATTGAAGAAACGGTTTGATCAAAACGAAAGTCGACAAGACTGGAAAGCGGCACGCTGAAGCCGGCGTCGGTTGGGACGCCGAGCAGTTCGAGCGACCCGAGATCGTCCCGGCTTTGGCGTGCCAACAGCAGACGTATTGGAATCTGACGGCCACTCTCGATAAAAGTGGGCAAATTGCTGTCTACATCGCCAATAGTCGATATTCGCAATGTCTCTGCAATCGTAGCCGTTGATACGCCAAGCACAGCCGTCTTGTCAGTTTGCACTTCCATCTTGAGTTCGGGACGCATCGCCGCATTTTCCGTAGACGGATTGATGAATGCATCTTCTTTCGCCATCTCAGCCACTATCGCATCTGCGGCTTTCTGGGCGGTGTTACCATCGGTGCTCAGGACTGCGAATGTTAAGTCTCTACCGCCACCGGAATTGAGGAACTGAAGACGCACATCCGGAATTTTTGACAGTATTTTTTCAATTGAGGCTTGAACATCAAATGACGAAAGCTTGCGTTTGGACTTGTGGACCAGATCGATGGACACCGCGGCGCGGCGAACATCAAGTTCCCCCGAAGGGCTGGTGCCCCCCTGAACGAATACCCCTTCTACCTCCTCCAACTGGCGGATACGTTTAGCGATCTCGTCGCTTACAGTCCGGGTCTCGGCAAGGGTCGACCCCGAAGGAAGCTCCACCGACAAGGCAAGGCGGCCAGTATCTTCCTCTGGCAGGAACGCAGTGGGAAGTGTCTGGAGCGAGAAAATGGATAGAGCAAAAAAGGCTATAGACGTTGCGAAGGTTGTCCATTTGCGTCGAAGTGATAGCCTCAACGTCTTTTCGTATAGGCGTCCGACGGCACCCTGCGGTTTTTCAAGAGGCGGAACGCTCGACATGATGTAGGCGGCCATGATTGGCGTGATCAGTCGAGCCACCAGCAACGAGAAAAATACCGAGATAGCAACGGTGAGACCAAACTCCTTGAAATAGAGGCCTACGACCCCCTTCATCAGTCCTACTGGCGCAAAAACAGCGATAATAGTTGCTGAAATTGCAATGACAGCCAGACCAATCTCTCCCGATGCGTCGAGCGCTGCCCGGTAGGCGGATTTCCCCATGTTACGATGTCGTACAACATTCTCGATCTCGACGATCGCATCATCGACCAGAATGCCTGTAACAAGTGTGATTGCCAGCAAACTCAAGATATTCAGAGAAAATCCAAGCATGTCGATTGCGAAGAAAGTCGGAAGGATCGATAGCGGAAGAGCCACGGCTGCTACCAGTGTCGTTCGCCAGTCTCGCAGGAACAGGAACACTACGACAACCGCAAGAGCTGCTCCTTCCAACAGTGTGTTGATGGCAGACTGATAATTGCCAGAGGTATAGCTAACACTATCATCTACGACCTGAAACGTTAGTAAGGGATACTGCGCGCCAACGTCTACCAGTGCATCCGAAACAGCCGCCGCAACGGCCACGTCGCTTGCACCGAGTGATCTAAATATCGAAAATCCCACAACGTCTGCACCATTCAATGTTGCGAAATCGCGCGGCTCGCCGACGGTGTCTGAAATACGTCCAAGATCACCAAGTAGAATGTGGCGGGTGCCAGGAGTTGCGACACGAAGACTTGCGAGACCATCGACAGTATCAACGGCAGCTTCTGTCGTCAGTGCCTGCTCGCGGCCATTGAGTTCACTACGACCACCCGATACGTCCAGCTGTGTCCGCATCAGGCTTTCGTTCACCGAACTCGCAGTCAGCGAATACGCATGCAGCCGATTGGGATCCAGCTCAACATGGATTTCCCGATCAACGCCACCGACACGGTCAATTCTTCCAACGCCGGCAACCCCTTGCAGTTCGCGTACCAGCTTGTCATCGATAAACCACGAGATGTCTGCCTTGCTCATACCCTCTCCGGAAACAGCGTAGGTGACAACAGCTTGAGATTCTTGCTCCATGCGCTCGATGAGGGGTTCATCGATTGTATCAGGCAGGTCCGATCTGATTTTAGCGATAGCGTCGCGCACGTCGGTAACCGCACGATCGGTTGTAACCACTCCCAGCTCGAACTCAACCTTAGTGGTCGAACGGCCTTCAGTGATTGTCGACGTGAGTTCTTCGACACCTGTCAAGGATGCAATTGCGTTCTCGACCAGCTTGGTGACTTCGGTCTCAAGTTCGCTTGGCTTCACTCCAGCCTGGTCGATTGTAACGGTCACCAGAGGAACGTTGACCGCTGGGAAGTAAGTGATCGGAAGCCTGGTAAAGCTATAGACCCCAATAATGGTCAACGCGACAAAAAGCAGGATAGACGGCAAAGGATTACGAATTGCCCAGGCGGAAACATTGCTATTCATTGCGCGACACTCCCAACAGCATCGAGCAACGAAAGCTGTCCTTGTTTTGAGCCGGGCGTCTGAACGGCATCGATCTTTTCGTCTGCCTTTAGAAAGCTGCCGGACTTGATGACAACGATCTCGCCTTCATCAACGCCATCTATGACTTCTATTGCTGTCCCCGCTTGAGAACCCAAGGTCACCGGACGCAGGATTGCGCGATCATTCTCGACAACGAATATACTGACTTCGCCATTCTGGGTTTTGACTGCGGTGGCCGGGACAGTGACATTTGAGCGCCTTGCGATCTCTATTCGACCGTGTACGAAGGCTCCGGGAATGAGAGCCTGACCTTGTGCGAGTTCTACCCGGACTGTGCCCATTCTCGTCGATGGATCTATTTGGGCGGCATTCAATCGCACTCGACCCGGGATAGTTTCGTCACCACCTGGCACTGTAACCTCAGCGCGCATACCTTCCTTGAGGCGCACAAAGTTGGTTTCGCTGACGCTGGCCTCCATTTCGATCAGTCCATCTTTTGCCAGAATGAACAACGGATCTGCTGAAGACGATGTCATCGCACCCACACGCGCGTTTCGGCTCAAAATTAGGCCCGTCACCGGCGCACGGACTGTGCTCCGGTCAATCGTCAGAGCTATTTCAGCGCGCTCGCGTTCAATGAGCTTTCGATCCGCTTCGGCAAGCATCAGCGATTGACGTTCAAGCTCCAGCTGCGACTTTGCCCGTGAGAAGGCACCCTCATGCTCATCGAGCATTTGCTGCGAAACAGCTCCCGTTCCCAAAAGTGACCTGCTTCGCTCCACCACCTTACGCGTCTCACGTTCGGTAACGGACGCGACCTCGACACGGCTACGCTCTTGCGCGACGGCGGCTGCGGCCCTTTCCAGCTGAACGGTATTCTTATCCAGAAGAAGAGCCGCATCCGTAGAATCAAGCAAGGCAAGCGGCTGTCCTTTCGACACGACCGTTCCCACCTCCACAAGGATATCCGTCACCTCTTTGCCTTCAACCAGCGCGTTGACGCGGACCACTTCCTTTGCAATGAGTGAACCGATCACGGGAACGTGGTCGTGGATAGTGGCTCGCTCTGCTGCAGCCACGGTGACTGTTTTGATTTCCTGGCCGAGGACTTCTCCAGCCGGATAGAGAGTAAGCGAGGAAAACAGCGCTGAAGCCGAAAGGGACTTTGCTGCTCGCCGCAGAATGAAAATCAGCTTTTCTTGAAGCGTCATGAGATGCACCGCTGTTGGCCGCCGGCACCCTGCAGACGATCACTCGCCATATCTACCGAATACACGATATGGCCAATGTTTTGATATTTTAAGATTTGTTACAGTCAGGCCCGAAGCTCAGCACAAGGCCGTCAATGAGTCTGTCTTCCAAATGGTGAGAAGGCGACCAGCTCGAACCAAAACTCGTCCCATGTTTGGCCGCTTTCAGTGCGGCAAACTTGTTTGGTCGTCACTATAGCATCGTGCCATAAATCGGAATCGGCACGATGCTATAGCTTTTTGTTTTTGCATCGGATGTTTCCGAAAACCGGGGCCACTTTTCGGGCCGACGCTTTAGGATGAGGACTCAATCATATCCATGCAATAACAGTTGAAACGAGAGCGAGGGCGGCGAGATAGTTTGTGGCAAGGCGATCATATCTTGT
>NZ_JACHLU010000026.1 GCF_014204625.1 Gillisella vitis
ATAATTGGCATCGGCCGCATGGTGGTCTAAAATCGCAAACACCAATCAGTCGCCTCGGACTGAACAGGGACAACGTATTGAGGCTCCACATCTAGGGCGCACAAAGTTTCACTGTCGCTCGTTATATCTGCTGCATAATTTTCTCCTTAAATCCATTCCGATCCAAGGAATTATACAGTCATGCCGCTTTGATCCGGTATTTCTGATCAAAAAAAAGGTCAGGCGTCTGCCTGACCTCTCTGTTCACTATCATTGCATTGATGCCAGTACATCCGTGGTCACCGGCAACGAAAAGTCTTGATTATGCAGCGCGAAGCTGGCCAGCAGACATTTTGCCGGACTTGCGATCCTGCTCCATTTCGAAGCCGATCTTTTGGCCTTCAACGAGTTCGCGCATACCTGCACGCTCTACAGCGGAGATGTGTACGAATACGTCGGCGCTGCCGTCGTCAGGCTGAATGAAGCCGAAGCCTTTTGTGGAGTTAAACCATTTTACTGTGCCAGTGGTCATAACGAACCCTTTCAATAGCAAGATTAGATAAAAGCCCGCAGAAGACACGGACTTCGTTTAGCTTCGATTTTTGAAGGGTAATT
Organism: Gillisella vitis; assembly: GCF_014204625.1. GTDB lineage: Bacteria > Pseudomonadota > Alphaproteobacteria > Rhizobiales > Rhizobiaceae > Allorhizobium > Allorhizobium vitis_F. The sequence continues at coordinate 595 of NZ_JACHLU010000026.1, forward strand.
TCGTCAGAGTTGCACAAAGTGCCAGCAACAACAATATCAAACAAACAATTATCGATTTCTCTTTTTAGCAGCCTTCGACCATCATGTCCAATTTATAATTTCCACTATCGCCATTTCTCTTTTCAAGCCGCGGAATGGATCCTGATCCTAAAGCATGTCGCGTTTTATTGTCCTCAATAAAACGATAACGTCCATGCGAAAAAGAAAGAGCTAAAGCCTGTCGCAGTGAATCCTATTCACTGCGACAGGCTTTAAGCTTTTTTCACCAGCTCACCCATGCGGTTCCAAGCGTCCAGTCCGGCGATTTTATAGGCTTCGGCAAGGGTGGGATAGTTGAAGGTGTTTTCAACGAAATATTCCACCGTGCCTTTCAGGTTGAGAACGGCCTGACCGATGTGCACGAGTTCGGTTGCCCCTTCGCCAACGATATGCACGCCCAGAAGGCGACGTGTCTTGAGCGAGAAGATCATTTTCAACAGGCCACTATCCAGGCCCATGATGTGGCCGCGCGAGGTTTCGCGGAAGTGGGCAATGCCGCATTCGTAGGGAATCTTGCGTTGCTGCACTTCTTCTTCCGTCAGGCCGCAGGTGGAAATTTCCGGCACGGCATAGATACCATAGGGAAAATACTGCGGTGGTTCGCTGGAATGGGCGCCAACAGCATGGCGGGCAGCGATGCGACCCTGTTCCATTGAGGTCGAGGCAAGGCTGGGAAACCCAACCACGTCGCCTGCGGCATAAATATTGGGCACGCTCGTTTGAAATGTTTCGGCGTTGACCTTCAGGCGGCCCCGGCTGTCAGCCTCCAGCCCACAGGCTGGCAGATTGAGCGTGTCAGTGGCACCCACGCGGCCAGCCGCAAACAGCACCATTTCAGCGTTCAACACGCGGCCACTGCCGAGTGTTACTCGACACTTACCATCTTCCTTTTCGACTTTTTCGGCCGATTGGCCAAAAATCAGCTTCATATTGCGGTCGCGGAGCTGGTAGGTGAAGTCCTGGACAATTTCCTTGTCGATAAAATCCAACATGCTGTCGCGCGGTTCAACCACCGTCACCTGGGTGTCGAGCGCACTGAAAATCGTTGCATATTCAATGCCGATAACCCCTGCACCGATGACGACCATCGAGCGCGGAACATCCTTGATGTTCAGAATATCATCGCTGTCGAGAATGGTTTCACCATCAAACGGAATATGGGCCGGGCGATGGGGCCGTGTACCAACAGCCAGCAGAATAGCTGCTGTCGTGACGCGGGCGGTCTCGCCATCGTCTTTCTTGATTTCCATGGTGTGATTGTCAACAAATGTCGCCGTGCCGCGCATTTGCTGAACCCGATTGCGGGAAAACTGGTGCTCCAGCACGTCCACTTCATGATCCAGCGTGATCAGCAGGCGACGGCGCAGGTCTGCGGCGCTGATCTCCTGCTTGACTCGGTAGGAACGGCCATAAAAGCCGCGCTCGCGCCAGCCGGTGAGGTTGAGTGCCGTTTCACGCAATGTTTTTGAAGGAATGGTGCCGGTGTGCACGGAGACGCCACCGACACGGCCACCGCGCTCCACCACCAGAACTGTTTTCGAGAGCTTTGCTGCCTGAATGGCTGCTCTGCGACCGGCGGGGCCGCTACCGATGACGATGAGATCATACTGGTACATGCTTTATTCCTGTCTGGCGCGGGTTTTGCTGTTGGTCCATGGCCATGACCATAGCTGAGGATTCTAACCGAATGGTTATTTTACGTTGCGCTGCATATAAAACCAGCGGGCTACCCGTAAAATATGGGGAGAAATATTGTTTTGCTGATGACGTGAGCTGTCATAAACCTGATGAATGGATGATGCGTTTTGAGGGATGGTATGGTGATGGCTTCTTGTTCTTTTAATCCACAGGTTGCGGCTCTTTCTGCACCGCCAATTCCCTCGGTTTTTGCCTGGGGGCGTGCATATGATGGCGGTAAAGGGCCGTTGATTGATCTTTCACAGGCAGCCCCCGGCCATCCGCCCCATGCCGATCTTCTGTATCTGCTGGCGCAGGCTGCCGGATCGCCACAAGCCTGTGGCTATGGTGCGATAGAAGGGGAGTTTTCGCTTAAAAATGCCTATTGTCAGCATCTTGCGGGCGTTTACGGCCATGATTTTTCACCGGAGCAGATTCATATCACCGCCGGGGCCAATCAGGCGTTTATTTGTACCATCATGGCCTTGGCAGGCGCTGGCGACAGGGTGGCGCTGACCAATCCATTTTATTTCAACCACGAAACGACATTGTCGATGTTGGGCATTGAGGTTGTTACGGTCAATTGTGATCAAGACAATGGGTTTTTGCCATCCCTGCCGGAGGTCGATGCTGCGCTGCAATCGGGCGTGAAGGCTCTGGCGCTGGTGACGCCCAACAATCCGACGGGCGCGGTCTATCCACAGGGGCTTTTGCAGGAGATCTTTGCGCGCTGTCAGGCCCATGGCGTCTGGTTGATTGTCGATGAAACCTATCGTGATTTCCTTGATCCTGCCTTTGGCAAGCCGCACGGGCTCTTTGCCAACCGGAATTGGGCCGACGGGTTGATCCAGATTTACAGCTTTTCCAAGTCCTTCGCCATTCCGGGCCATCGGCTGGCGGCCATCACGGCGGGAGAGGCGGTTGTGGCGCAGGTTATCAAAATCATGGATAATGTGCAGATCTGTGCGCCAAGAGCAGCACAAATTGCGCTGGCACAGGCATTGCCTGTGCTGGATGACTGGCGGGCGGAAAATGCCGCCGAGATTGCCCGGCGCACACAGGCATTGAAACAGGCGTTTGACCTTTTGCCACACTGGCATCTGGCCTCCATGGGGGCCTATTTTGCCTTTGTGCGCCATCCATTTGCGGGCGCACGCTCAGAAGACGTTGCAGAGCAACTGGCCAGACGGGCGGGTATTCTCACGGTGCCCGGCAGCTTTTTTGGCTCCGGGCTGGATGGTTATCTGCGCCTGGCATTTGCCAATGTTGACTATCAGACGATTGCGACCTTACCAGACAGACTCGTTGGTTTCTCGCTATTTTGATGGTTTTTTGGGTGCGCAAGGCGCTTTCTTGTCAACGCCGCAGGTGATGATCGGGTCAATATTTTTGCTGTCGGTTTTTACGGTCTTATCCTGCTTTGCTTCCTGCCTTTGGCTTTTTGAGGCGTCGGCATCGCTGCATGTGGCCGATAATCCCTGCTTGAAGCACACGCCTTTCGGCGGATATTCGGCATGGCCGGGCTGGGCCGCAAACATCGTGGCGGCAGCGAAGAGGGCTGGAAGAAAATACTTCAATTGAATGTCCTGTTCGGTATTCGACATCGATCACGTTTCATCATCAGCGCTAAAGCATGTCGCGTTTTATTGTCCTCAATAAAACGATAACGTCCATGCGAAAAAGAAAGAGCTAAAGCCTGTCGCAGTGAATCCTATTCACTGCGACAGGCTTTAGATCAGCCGCAAGCCCTTCAGGCTGGCATGGCCCTGTTTGCCGATAATCACATGATCATGCACGGTGATTCCAAGGGGTTTGGCGGTATCAATGATGGTTTTGGTCATTTCAATATCGGCCCGCGAGGGTGTCGGGTCGCCACTGGGGTGATTGTGCACCAGAATAATGGCCGTTGCCGACAATTCCAGCGCCCGTTTCACCACCTCGCGGGGATAGACCGGGGTGTGATCGACCGTGCCGCGCCCCTGCACCTCATCGGCAATCATGGCGTTGCGCTTGTCGAGAAACAGAATGCGAAATTGCTCGGTGGTTTCATAGGCCATGGCGGCGTGGCAATAGTCGATCACGCTTGACCATGACGATAGCACTGGTTTGCCCTTGATGTCGCTTTTCAGCATCCGCTGTGCTGCCGACGAAATCAGTTTGAGGTCAAGTGCCACCGCTTCGCCCACGCCCTTGACCTCTTGCAGCAGGCTCAGTTGCGCACCAAAAACACCGGCCAGACTGCCAAACCGATCAATCAAAGCCTTGGCGATTGGCTTGGTATCGCGCCGGGGAATGAGCCGAAACAGCAGCAGTTCCAGCACCTCATAATCGGCCAGTGCATCATCACCTTTTTCCTTGAAGCGCAGACGCAGGCGATCCCGATGGCCATGATAATGTTCCACCGGCTTGGTCTCAAGAGTTGCAAGTTTTTTGACCGCCTTTGGCTTTTGAGACAGCTCGGCAAAAAAGCCGCGCTCGTCCTCCTCAAAGCTGAAGGCTTCTCCATCGGGATCGGTTTCGAACTCTTCAGAGTCCTGCTCACTCAAGCCTTGGGTCAATGGCGGTCTGGTCATTGCTCAACCTTGCAATGGAGGAAGTCCGGGGCGATCAAGACCTGCGGGTGACAGCGTGAAGATTTCGCAGCCGGTGGCTGTTACGCCCACGGCGTGTTCATATTGCGCCGTTAATGAGCGGTCGCGGGTCACGGCTGTCCAGCCATCGGCCAGCACCTTCACATGCGGCTTGCCCAGATTGATCATTGGCTCAATGGTGAAAATCATGCCTTCGCGGATTTCCGGGCCTTCATTGACCTGACCATAATGCAGGATGTTCGGCACATCATGAAACAATTGCCCCACGCCATGGCCGCAAAAATCACGCACCACCGAGCAGCGTTGCGCTTCTGCAAACGCCTGAATGGCAGCACCTATGGCACCTGTGCGGGCGCCGGGGCGCACGGCTGCAATGCCGCGCATAAGGCATTCGTGGGTCACTTCCAGCAGGCGCTCGGCAGCCCGCTTGATCTCGCCCACGGGATACATGCGGCTGGAATCACCATGCCAGCCATCCACAATATAGGTCACATCAATGTTGACAATGTCACCCTCACGCAAGGGCTTGTCATCGGGAATACCGTGGCAGACAACATGGTTGATCGAAGTGCAGACCGAGTGGCGATAGCCGCGATAATTCAGCGTGGCGGGCAGGGCACCATTGTCCATGCCAAACTCGAACACGAAGCGGTCAATTGCATTGGTGGTCACGCCAGGCTTGACCATGTCTGCCAGGGCATCCAGGCAGCGTGCGGTGACGTTGCACGCCTTGCGCATTCCCTCAAACGCGCCCTCGTCATAAAGGCGGATCGCACCTGTGTTTTTCAGCGGCGCGGTTGCCGCTTCGATATAATTCACCATTCACTTTATGTCCCGCTTCGAATTTCAGCTTTTACATACCGCAGCCAACATGAGTTCGTCCATGGTGAACCGCAGATCGTGATCAATTCTTAACGGAAAGCACCGTTTTGCGTGCATAATTTTAGAAATTGACGGGATACTTCACTCAACCTGCGCTCACGGTGGCGCAGAGCGGAAAAATGACGGGAGGCAAGGCGAATCGGTGCCACCTGCAACCGACCGCTCTCAATCAGCGGCGCAGCGGCGGTCTGGGATAGAGCAGCCGCGCAATGGCCTTCCATCAGGGCAGACAAAACCGCCTCGTTGGAGGGCAGGGTCAGTGCAATCTTCAGGCTTTGCGGCGACAGGCCAAGCGTCTGCAATGCATCCTCGAAAAATGCACGGGTTCCAGAGCCGTGCTCGCGCATGATCCATGTTGTTTCAAGCAAGCTTGTGCTGACATCATCGCGCGGCAACACAAGTGGATGGCCGGGAGAGGCGACAATCACCATCACGTCTTCCGCCACAATCGTGCGTGCCAGCCGGTCTGATGCCACATCGGCCTCGACAAACCCCAGTTCGGCAAGGCCGGCAATCACCGCATCTGCCACGGATGTGGTGTTGCCTATGGTCAGCGCCAGCTCAATCTGCGGATAGAGCGCATGAAAGCGCATCAATTGCTGTGGCAGCCAATGGCTGGCCACAGTCTGGCTGGCCTGCACCGTCAGCTTGCCACGTTTCAGGCCACCCAATTCGGCCAGCATCAGGGCGGCGCTGTTGGCGCGTGCCACGGTGGCTCTTGCCTCATCCAGAAACAGCCGTCCCGCCTGCGTCAACTCTATGCCGCGCCCAACCCGGTCAAACAACAGCACATCATGGGTGGTTTCCAGTGCGCGAATGGCTGAACTGACGGCCGATGGCGTGAGGCCAACAGCCTGTGCGGCCTGCGTAATATGTTGCCGCTCGGCGACGGCAATGAAAATGCTCAATTGTTCAAGGGTCATCACCGTTGCCGCTTATCGTGTCATTTTACCGAATGAATTATGCCATATTATGCGATGGAATAAAACGAAAGAGAGGAGCAAACAAAGCGGAACTTACAGAGGTTTCGCCATGCAGATCTTTCATCGTTTTACAGCATTTCTTCCCGGTATCAGCCTGTCGTTTGCGGTTTCGCTTGGTGGTTATGGCATTGCCTATATCTTGCAACGCGCCACCGGCCAAACACTGGTTGATGCGCTGGTCTGGTGCATTCTGCTGGGCGTGCTGATCAACAGCACTTTCACACTGCTGCCGAAAGTGCAGGATGGCATTCATTTTTGTGCAAAAACGGTGCTGGAAGTGGCGATTGTGCTGCTGGGGGCCTCCATCAGCCTCAGCCAGATTGCGGGCAATGGCCCGGCTTTGATTGTGGCGGTGATGGTTGTGGTGTGCTGTGCCATCAGTTGCAGCTATCTGATTGGCAGGGCATTGCGACTGTCCCATTCTCTGGCGCTGCTGGTGGCCTGTGGCAATTCTATTTGTGGCAATTCGGCCATTATGGCGGCAGCGCCGGTGATTGGTGCCGAATCAGATGATGTTGCATCCGCCATTGCCTTTACCGCCGTGTTGGGGATTGTGGTTGTGCTGGCTCTGCCGCTTGTGGCTTTTCAAACTGGGCTGAACAGTCAGCAATACGGTATTCTGGCCGGTATGACGGTCTATGCGGTGCCGCAGGTTCTGGCCGCCACCGCATCATCTGGAATAGTCAGCCTGCAAATGGGCACGGTGGTCAAATTGATCCGGGTGATGATGCTGGGCCCCGTGCTTTTGCTGTTGGGAATGAACACCGGGCGCAGCGGCAGGGTTCACTTGAGCCATATTGCCCCTTGGTTCATCATGGGTTTTCTGCTGCTGTTGCTGGCGCGCTCACTGGATATTCTGCCCCATGGTATTTTGGCACCATCGCAGCAGGTGTCGGGCTTTTTCACCACGCTCTCCATGGCAGCCCTTGGCCTTCAGGTGAATCTGCGCAGCGTGCTGGCGTCAGGGGGCAGGGTGCTGGCCGCAGGCAGCCTCTCCATTGTTGCGCTGGCCGCCATTGCTGGTGTTGCCATTCATGTCATAGGGTGATGCGCACGGGCACGCTGCAACGGGGCGAAATACTGTCCGGGGTGATGGCGCATGTCACGGCATAGGCTTCAACACCCCGCTGAATGGCAGCGGTAAAGGCCCGGCCATAGGCGGGGTCAAGATCAGCGCAGATGGCCAGCGCCTCACAATCTTCACGCTGTATCACATAGAGCATAACTGCCCGCTTACCATTGTCCACCAGCTTTGCCAGCTCATGCAGGTGCTTCGCGCCTCTGGTGGTGACGCTATCGGGAAATTCTGCCAGACCTTGCTCTCTGATAAAGTGGACATTCTTGACCTCGACATAGCAATCGGCCCGATCCGGTGCCGATAGCAGCAGATCAATGCGAGAGTTTTCGCCATAGCGTTGTTCGGTGCGCATGGCATCATAGGCGGCAAGGTCGCTGACCAATCCGGCTTTGATCGCCTCCACCGCCAGCCTGTTTGGTAAGGCGGTGTTGACGCCAACCAGTGTGTTATCAGCCTCGATCAGCTCAAACCCGTAGCGATATTTTCGGCTCGGGCTATCGTGTTGCGAAAGCCAGATGCGAGAGCCGGGGTCTGTCAGCCCACGCATGGAGCCGGTATTGGGGCAAAAGCCGGTCATCTCTTCGCCGGTTTCCAGTCTGGCATCAAACAAGAACCGCTTGTAACGACGAATAAGCGTGGCTGATACCAGCGGGGGATCGAACTGCATCGGACTTAAACACGCTCCAGCACATAAGTCCCCGGCGCGTCGGCAATGGCGTTCAGGGCAGACCCACCCGGTTTTCGCGCCGCCGTTCTGCGCTTGTCGAGGCTTTCGATCCAGCTTTGCCAATGGGGCCACCACGAGCCGGGGCTTTCCTGGGCGTTTGCCACCCAGTCTTCAAAGTTTCCCGTGGGCTTGCCGCCGGTCCAGTATTGATATTTCATCTTGTCTGGCGGGTTGACCACACCGGCAATATGGCCGGAACCACTCATGACATAGGTGACGGGACCACCAAAGCAGCCACTGCCGACAAACACCGACTTGGCAGGCGCAATATGATCTTCCTTGGTGGCCAGATTGTAGATCGGCACTTTCACATCCTTCAGCGACAGGGTTTTGCCATCCAGCTGCATCCTGTCTTGCGCCAGATTGTTTTCCAGATAGCAATTGCGCAGATAGAAGGAATGGTTTGCCGCCCCCATGCGGGTCGAATCGGCATTCCAGAACAGCAGATCGAAGGCGGTAGGGTCTTGTCCCTTCAGGTAATTGTTGACGAAATAGGGCCAGATCAGCTCGGATGAGCGCAGCATATTGAAGGCCGTGGCCATTTTGGAGCCATCCAGATAGCCTTTGACGCGCATACGCTCTTCCACGCTCCGCACCTGCTCTTCATCGACAAACACTTTCAGATCACCCGCATAGGTGAAATCGACCTGTGTGGTAAAAAGGGTGGCGCTGGCAATGCGCCTGTCACCCTCCTTGGCGTGCAGGGCCATGGCAGCAGACAAAAGCGTGCCGCCCACGCAATAGCCAATGGCATTGACCTTTTTTTCGCCGGTGGCTTTTTCCACGGCGTCCAGAGCAAAATCCACCCCTTCGCGGATATAGGAGAGCCAATCCTTGTCCGCATGGCGCTCATCCGGGTTGACCCACGAAATCACGAACACCGTGTGGCCCTGATCAATGCACCATTTGATATAGCTTTTCTGTGGATTGAGATCGAGAATGTAAAATTTGTTGATCCACGGCGGGCAAATCAGCAGCGGTCTTTTCAGCACTTTCTCGGTGGATGGTTCATATTGGATGACCTCGCAGACACCGCTTCTGGCAATCACCTTGCCGGGCGTCAGAGCCATGTTCTTGCCCAGCGCAAATTTGCTGGTGTCGGTCTGGCGCAATTTCAGATCGCCCTTGCCCGCGGCCACGTCCTCGGCAAACATTTTCATGCCCTTGACCAGATTGGCACCGTGGCTGGCAACGGTTTCCCGATAAAGCTGCGGATTGGTCATGATGAAATTGGCCGGCGACAGGGCGGCCGTCATTTGCCTGACGTAAAACGCTGCCTTGTGGCGGGTATGGTCATCCAGCCCCTCGGTGTTGTCCACCAGTTTTTCAGCCCAGTCCGACACCACCAGATAGGTCTGGCGCAAAAAGTCGAAAAAGGGATTGCGCTGCCAGTCTGCATCGGCAAAGCGCTTGTCTTTTATCGGCTCCACCGGCTGCTCGCCATTGGCGCTGGCAGAAAGCTTGCCAAGACTTTTCATCCACACGCCAAACAGCGATGACATCAGGTGAGTCTGCGCTTCAAGATTACGCTTCGGATCGCCCATCCAGTATTCACTGACCCGCGAAAGCGTCTTGACCATCTCCACCGCAGGCTCGGAGACCGTCTCGACAATCTCTCCTTTTTCGCGCGGCGCAATCCATGTGGAGGCCGCTTTGCCAAGACTTTCCAAGGCTCTGGCAAAGTTGACCGCCATCGCTTCCGGGTCTTTGACAATGTAGGGATCAACCAGACTGGGATCAAAGCCGGGGATCTCGAAGCCTGTGCGCTCCTGTCCGCCCGATGCGGCATCAACCCTGTCTTCGTTGTTTGATGCTGTGGTCAATGCCGTCTCCCCTCGGTCACGAATGTTTTTTATAATTGCTAATCCTGCCTGATCATGACTACAAGTTCCAGACAGACGAAAATATGACGCTATGACTGGATTGCATATTTTACAAGACTTTCATGTATGGGTTGCGTCTGTTTGCGTGATGAAATGACGGCTGACATTGCCGTACCATTGGGTTGGATTTAGATATGACTGAAATCGTCTCCTTTTCGGCTTATCGCCGCATGTGTGCCAATGTGCTCGTTGCCGCCTCGGTTATCGCCGTTGCCGGTTGCGCCTCATCCGACAAAAAGAGTGCAAAGCCGGTTTCAATGGCTGCCCCGACAAGCGTTGTCGTGACGGGTCAGAGTGAGCCATCCTCCAACTACAAGACGCCGGATGGTTATCCTGATCTGTCCAGACCATTGACAGCCGCCAACACGCAAATGAGCGCTGATGATGCCAAAAAGCAGGGGGATACGCTGGCTGGCCTTTCGGCAAAGCGCAAAAGCGGGCAAATCAGTGAAGCGGAATATAATCGCCGTATCGAAGAATTTCGCAAACTTGGCCAGACGCAGTGATGTAAAAGCGTACCGGATGCCATTTACGGGCATTTGAGGACTTGCATTGGCGCAATAGTCGTTGCAAATCCTGACATTGTGTTGGCCTTGCGTCACTCGTGCATTGATCCAAACAAAAGATTCATCTTGGTTTGGATGAATGCATAAACAAAGATCGAGTGCACGAGAGCGTGAACGAAGTGAATGCGTCAGTGCACTCGAGTTTGTCAGGGAAAAGTGGAATCCGGTTTTCCCGATAAGACAAACGAAAACAAAGAAATATAGAGTCTGTCTGGTTCAATCTGAACCTGACAGACTCTAGGGTTGCAATGTGCAAATAAAAGCCGCGAATCGGCGCCAAACGCGCTAAAATAATACGGTCCCGAGTTGATTGATCCGTTTTCGGGGCTGTTTCAATGGGTAACGGGTCATCCGCAGGGTTAGAGCGCCCGCGGTTTAACGAGGTCTGAGATGGAAGAGTTTCATAAAGTCCGGCGCTTGCCGCCCTATGTTTTCGAACAGGTCAATCGTTTGAAGGCAAGCGCGCGAGCCGGTGGCGCGGACATTATCGACCTCGGCATGGGCAACCCAGACCTTCCAACCCCGCAAAGCGTTGTTGATAAGCTGTGCGAAGCCGTGCAGGATCCGCGCACCCACCGTTATTCCTCCTCCAAGGGCATACCCGGTTTGCGCAAGGCGCAGGCTGCCTATTATGCCCGCCGTTTCAATGTGAAGCTGAACCCGGATACGCAGGTGGTTGCCACTCTTGGTTCCAAGGAAGGCTTTGCCAATATGGCGCAGGCCATTACCGCGCCGGGCGATGTGATTCTCTGCCCCGATCCGACCTATCCGATTCATGCCTTTGGCTTCCTGATGACCGGGGGGGTTATCCGCTCCATTCCTGTTGAGCCGGATGAGACCTTCTTTCCGCCGCTGGAGCGGGCTGTCCGCCATTCCATCCCCAAGCCGCTGGCGCTGATCATCAATTATCCGTCCAATCCAACGGCGCGGGTTGCCTCGCTGGATTTCTACAAGGATGTGATTGCTTTTGCCAAAAAGCATGATTTGATCGTGCTGTCGGATCTGGCCTATTCGGAAATCTATTTCGATGGCAATCCGCCACCATCGGTACTGGAAGTCCCGGGTGCGATGGATGTCGCCGTCGAGTTTACCTCGATGTCCAAGACCTTCTCCATGCCCGGCTGGCGCATGGGCTTTGCCGTTGGCAATGAGCGCCTGATCGCAGCGCTTGCCCGCGTCAAATCCTATCTTGATTATGGTGCATTCACGCCTATTCAGGTGGCCGCAACCCATGCTCTGAATGGCGATGGAACAGATGTTGCCGAGGTGCGCAATATCTATAAGCGCCGCCGCGATGTGCTGGTTGAAAGCTTTGGCAAGGCGGGCTTTGAGGTGCCGCCGCCTGCGGCCACCATGTTCGCCTGGGCAAAAATTCCGGAAAAATTCCGCCATCTCGGTTCGCTTGAATTTTCCAAGCTTCTGGTGGAAAAGGCGGATATTGCGGTTGCACCGGGCATTGGCTTTGGCGAGCAGGGCGATGATTACGTGCGTATTGCGCTTGTTGAAAACGAGCATCGTATCCGTCAGGCTGCCCGCAGTCTGAAGCGCTTCATGTCGACTGCCGATGAAACGCTGCACAATGTGATTTCGCTCAACGCCCACCGTTGAGTTTGATCTTCCAAAGGGCGGTCCGTTCCGGGCCGCTCTCTTCCCGAATTTTAAAAGCATAGCAGGTATATTTCATGGCTGACGCCCTTAAGATCGGCATAGCGGGTCTCGGTACTGTTGGTGCGTCTCTGGCGCGAATTCTTCAAACACGCGCGAATGCGCTGGCGATTGCCTGCGGCAGACCCTTGACAATCACGGCAGTCTCCGCCCGCAGCAAGGGCAAGGATCGTGGCTTTGATCTGAATGGCGTTGCATGGTTTGATGATCCGGTCGAGATGGCGGAAAAAGCCGATATTGACGTTTTTGTTGAGCTTATTGGCGGCTCCGAGGGGGCGGCTGACCAATCCGTGCGGGCGGCACTGTCGCGTGGCGTGCATGTGGTCACAGCCAATAAAGCGCTGCTGGCCAGGCATGGCGTGGCGCTGGCCAAAATGGCCGAGGAAAAAGGCCTGCTGATCAACTATGAAGCCGCAGTTGCGGGTGGCATTCCGGTTATCAAAACCTTGCGTGAATCACTCACCGGCAATCATTTTTCACGCATTTACGGCATCATGAACGGCACCTGCAATTACATCCTGACCCGGATGGAAAAGGAGGGGCTTTCCTTTGCTGATTGCCTGAAAGAAGCGCAGCGTCTGGGCTATGCCGAGGCGGACCCGAGTTTTGACATTGAGGGCAATGATACCGCCCACAAGCTGTCAATCCTGACCACGCTGGCGTTTGGCAGCCAGATTGCCGCCGATGAAATCTATCTGGAAGGCATCAGCAATATCACCATTGATGATATTCAGGCCGCCCATGATCTTGGCTACCGCATCAAACTGCTGGGTGTGGCGATGAAAACCGCAACAGGCATTGAACAGCGCGTTCACCCCACCATGGTGCCGCTGGATTCGGTGATTGCGCAGGTGGATGGCGTCACCAATGCAGTTGCGCTTGAATCCGATATTCTCGGTGAACTGTTAATGGTTGGCCCCGGTGCTGGCGGCAATGCCACGGCCTCTGCGGTGCTGGGTGATATTACCGACATTGCCAAGAGCCGCCCCGGCGCGCAGCAGGTGCCGATTCTTGGCCGTCCGGCACATGTGCTGGAAGCTTACGCCAAGGCCGAAATGACCCGCCACGAAGGCGGCTATTTCATTCGCCTGAGCGTGGTGGATCGCGCTGGCGTTTTTGCCAGCATTGCCACCCGCATGGCCGAAAACAGCATTTCGCTGGAATCCATCGTGCAGCACGCCAAGTCATCGACGGCTGAAGATGATTCGAAAACCATCATTCTCGTCACCCACGCCACCATGGAGAGCTCCGTGCGTCAGGCCGTGGCCGCGATCAAAGGCGAGGGCTATCTGCTGGGGGATCCGCAGGTGATCCGTATTGAACGCACCAAGGCTGCTTGATAACTTTATCTCTGGTCAGTGCCATGACGGGTTGTTCATCTCTCTTTACGCCTTATACAGTGGCGAAAAGAGAGATGCAGGATAGCGATGTTTGAACCCGTTGACCCGATTGAGCGCGCATTTTTAAATGTCGAATCCTCCGCCAGTGGTCAGCGCTGGGTGTCACGGCTGGATCAGGCGGGGCTGAACCGCTCGCTTGCTATTTCTCAAAGCCACGGCATTCCAGAGCTGGTCGCCCGCGTGCTGGCCGGGCGTGGCGTGCCGGTGAGTGAAGCCAAGACCTTTCTCGATCCCACCATTCGCGGGCTGATGCCCGATCCATCCAGCTTGACCGATTGCGATGCGGCGGCAGCCCGGCTGATGGCGGCGGTCAACCGTGGTGAACGGGTAGCGATTTTTGGTGATTACGATGTAGATGGTGCGGCCTCGTCAGCACTTCTGTGGCGGTTTCTGCATCACTTCGGTATTGAGGCCGAAATCTACATTCCCGACCGGATTTTTGAAGGCTATGGGCCAAACCCTGCGGCCATTGGCCAGTTGGTCGAGCGCGGCGCGCAATTGATTGTGACCGTTGACTGCGGCTCCACCAGCCATGAATCCCTGTTGGAAGCCAAGCGCCTCGGTGTTGATGTCGTGGTGATCGACCATCACCAGATGGGGCATGAATTGCCCGCCTGTCTGGCGCTAGTCAACCCCAATCGTGGCGATGATTTATCGGGGCAGGGGCACCTCTGCGCGGCGGGCGTGGTGTTCATGGTGCTGGTGGCCACGCTGCGACAATTGCGCGAAAGCGGCCATGCCAATGCCCGCTCGCTGGATTTGCTGGCATGGCTTGATCTGGTGGCGCTGGCCACCGTTTGCGATGTCGTGCCTCTCAAAGGTTTGAACCGAGCCTATGTGGTCAAGGGCCTGATTGCCGCCCGCCATCAGCAAAATGCAGGCTTGTCGGCTCTGCTCAAAGTGGCAGGCATTGGCGGGCCCGTGACGCCCTATCATTTCGGCTTTCTGGTTGGCCCGCGCATCAATGCGGGCGGCCGGATTGGTGATGCAGCTTTGGGCAGCCGGCTGCTGACACTGGATGATGCCGCTGAGGCCGAAGCAATAGCCGCCCAGCTGGATGATCTCAATCGCCAGCGTCAGGCGATGGAAGCGCAGATGCTGGCGGAGGCCGAGGCCGAAGCCATGGCCGAATATGGAGACGGTGAGCGCGCCTCGGTGATCATCACCGCGCGCGAAGGCTGGCATCCGGGCATTGTCGGGCTTCTGGCCGCGCGCCTCAAGGAGCGTTTCCAGCGCCCGGCCTTTGCCATTGCCTTTGATGGCTCCGGCAAGGGGGCAGGATCGGGTCGATCGATTCCCGGATTTGATCTGGGCAAAATGGTCAGAGCGGCGGTTGATTCTGGCCTTCTGGTCAAAGGCGGCGGTCATGCGATGGCAGCGGGCCTGACCGTTGAACGCGCAAATCTCGGCAAATTGCGCAGCTTTTTTGAAGAGCAATCGCAGAAAACCGTGATGGAGCTTTCCGCCAATCGCGCCTTGAAGATTGATGGTGCCGTCAGTGCTTCAGGTGCGAATCTGGCCCTGATCGATCTTTTGGAAACCGCAGGGCCCTATGGCTCTGGCCATTCGCAGCCGATTTTTGCCATTCCAGCCCATCGCATTCGGGATTCAAGGCTGATCGGCACCAACCACGTCAAGGTGACGCTGGAAGCGCCCGATGGCAGCCGTCTGGACGGCATTGCATTTCGCGCCAAGGAAACGCCTGTGGGCGATCTGTTGCTCAGCAAACGCGGTGATTCCGTGCATGTGGCGGGAACCTTGAGCGCCGAAATCTGGCAAGGCTCCCGCCGCATTCAGATTCGTATTATTGATGCGGCCCCAGCTTTTTAAAACACATCTCTGGAAAGGCGCATCGGTTGTGGGGCAAAGATGCGATAGTGATATTACTTCATTGGGCGATAAAGCAACACGCGCAGAGATAGGCAGAACTTAGCGGTTTTACATGCTATCAATATTAGGGAAACGATGGCACGCCCTAGGGGAGTCGAACCCCTCTTTTCAGAATGAAAATCTGACGTCCTAACCGATAGACGAAGGGCGCGTGCTGTGGGGCTGCTTATAGGCAGCAGTTTGATTCAAGGCAAGCGAAAAAATAAGCTTTTTCCACAGGCTTGCGATTTTTTTCTCAAGCAGGTTCTGAACACAAAAGACTATGGAAATTGCCAAATCGTACGCGCAACTCTGCGCCATATTTCGCTATTGTGATTATGTGGGGAGGATCACAGTGGCACGCCCTAGGGGAGTCGAACCCCTCTTTTCAGAATGAAAATCTGACGTCCTAACCGATAGACGAAGGGCGCGTGCTGTGGTGGCGCTCTCATAATCGGAAGTGATTGCCGCCGCAAGAGAAATCTTGCATTTTTCTTGGAAAATTTGAATTTTATCCACGGCAGCGCCTGTCACCCTACAGCATGTCGCGTTTTATTGTCCTCAATAAAACGATAACGTACATGCGAAAAAGAAAGAGCTAAAGCCTGTCGCAGTGAATCCTATTCACTGCGACAGGCTTTATATGCTGCACAAAAGTTTGCTGTCGCTGTTTATATGTGTTGCATCATTTTCTCGTTAAGCCGATTCCGGCTTAAAGAATTATGCGATAGGGCTGTATAGCTTAGCTACAGAATCACGCAGCGTCACAACACTGATCACGCTGTAGAAAGAAAACGGAAGGAGAATTAAGTGGCACGCCCTAGGGGAGTCGAACCCCTCTTTTCAGAATGAAAATCTGACGTCCTAACCGATAGACGAAGGGCGCGTGCTGTGGGGGCGTTATAATCAGCGGTGTTTGTGCTGGCAAGCGGTCCTTGTTATTTTCTGACAGAAAAATGACAGCCCTCTGAAAACATTAGATTTCTTCTGCTATTTTCGCAATTTGGCGAGGAATTTTTTGATAAAGCTGTCGCGCGTCATGCCTTGAGCCTGCGGCGCACCTTCAATTTGTTCCATCTGGGTTGCTGCCGTGGAGTTGGCAGCTGCCGGGCTTGCTGTCGGGATGCTGGCCTGCAATTGTGCAGCGGCTGCCGGATTAAGCTGGGCCGCCATGGCAGGCGTTATCTGACCGGGCATGACGGTCTGACGCATCTGGGGCGATTGCTGGCGCTTGCGCGGGTCTGGGGCCAGACCTGCGAGGATTTCTGCTTTGGATGGCGGGCGCTGCTTTTGCACCACAGGGGCCGCGGGCGCAGGCTCTACCGGCTCAATCTGAGCCTGCTGCTCCGCTGGCTTTTGCAGGCTGTAAACGCTGGTCACGGTTGCCTGAATAGAGCGTGCGGGCATACCGGACGGCACGATGCTATTGCCCGTGGCAGTGTCAGGTGTTTCTTGAGGATGTGCGGCATACAGCCCGCCTTGTGCCGGGGCCGACGCTGCGACGTCCTGTGGGGCTGCTGCCGGGGTCTCCTGGGCCTCTGGGGTTGCGGAGGCCGACGTTTTGGCCGGATTGGCAACGGTTGCCTTGTGTCCGGTGCTGACCAGCGGATCACGGTATGGGCCTTTATCGGCGCGATACACAACCTGAGGCACATCGGCATCGCCGATTGATCCCTGATCGGTGACAGAGACCTTCGCAGGAGCTGGGGACTTGGTGGTCGCGCACGCCGTCAGCATCGAGAGTGCGAACAAAGCCGTTGCGCCTTTGAGAGATTGCTGAACAGTCAGCATTTGCCGTGACATCATGTCATTCTCCGTTTCAGACCCCGCTTGCCGACTTTAAAACGTGCAAGTCGGTGGATCATATTTTCAGAGTGCCTATGACACGGCTAGCTTGCGCCAAACGGGAAACCGCCCCGCAAAGCAGGGCGGCGCAAGCCTTTACGGTGTTACCAGCTGCCAGTGTTTGGCATGGACAGCCAAGGCTCGGCGGGTGGCAGCGATCCATTTTTTTGCAGAATTTCGATGGAAATGCCGTCTGGAGAGCGGACAAATGCCATGTGGCCATCGCGTGGTGGACGATTGATGATGACACCATTGTCCATCAATTTCTGGCAGATGGCGTAAATATCATCGACTTCATAGGCAAGGTGGCCAAAATTGCGCCCGCCAGTATAATCCTCACTATCCCAATTGTAGGTGAGTTCCAGGCAGGGTGCCATATCCTGCGCTGCTTTATCCTTGTCATCGCCTGCTGCGAGGAAAATCAGGGTGAAGCGGCCCTTGTCATTGTCGATTCGACGAACCTCGGTCATGCCAAACAGTTCGCAATAGAATCGCAAGGATGCATCGACATCTTTGACCCTGACCATTGTGTGAAGATAGCGCATACTCATTCTCCTTGTTTCCGGGTGGATATGGAACGTCTGATGCCGCGCTTCAAGCATTGCATTGGTTTGACTGTGAAAAAATGAAAACCATAATCGCCTTGGTTGCGCTGCCGGCAGATTATTGTCCTGAGTTTAGCGGCCGTCAGCCTGGAACAAGGTTCAATGATCAAAAACCTCTTGTAAATAAGTGAAACTAGGGCTTGCACAAGGGTGTTAGCAAAATGTTAATCTAGTTTCAGAGAATCAGTTGACGATATTCATGTTTGGCGTGGTCGAGGGGCGAATTGAGATGGCAGAGAGAATTTCAGCGAATGGCTTCGTGGAATTCAGCGGGTTCTCTGACGAGGCCCTGGATCTTGTTGAAATCACGGGCGTCGTGAAATGGTTTGATGTTGCCAAAGGGTTTGGTTTTATCGTGCCGGACAATGGTATGCAGGACGTTCTGCTGCACGTCACCTGCCTGCGCCGGGATGGCTATCAGACAATTCTGGAAGGAACGCGGATCGTTGCGCTGATTCAAAAGCGAGATCGCGGCTATCAGGCTTTCCGTGTGCTTTCCATGGACCAGTCCACGGCGGTTCACCCATCGCAGATGCCACCAGTGCGCACTCATGTTCAGGTTACGCCCTCCAGCGGCCTTGAGCGGGTCATTGTCAAATGGTTCAATAGAACCAAAGGATTTGGCTTTTTGTCGCGCGGCGAGGGCACGGAAGACATTTTTATTCATATGGAAACGCTGCGCCGTTTTGGCTTGACAGAATTGCGCCCCGGGCAGACTGTGCTTGTGCGTTTTGGCGATGGTGACAAGGGGCTTATGGCTGCCGAAATTCACCCGGATAACCCAGTTCCGCTTGCGCGGGCTCATTAGAGATGATCAGAATGATGGTTTTCGTTAAAAGCGCCTCTATGGCGCTTTTTTTTATGCTTGCTTTGGCAACATCGATAATAGCGGCAGATGGCTTTTCCAAAGGGCAGGCTGTTGTCGAAACACCCTCCGGCCAGCAGCATGTTTTGCAGGTCGAATACGCAATGACCGCTGAAGAGCGGGAGCAGGGGCTGATGGGGCGGACAAGCCTTAAGCCGGACGAGGGAATGATCTTTGATTTTTCGCGCACACAGCAGGCCATTATGTGGATGAAAAACACGCCACTGTCGCTTGATATGCTGTTTGTCGACGAAAAAGGCGTGGTGACACACATAGCAAAAAGGACAACGCCCTATTCAGAGGATTTGATTCCGTCTGAAGGACTGGTGCGCTATGTGATTGAATTGAATGGTGGACGTGCTGAAGCGCTTGGAATTCAAAAAGGGAGTCGTTTTGTGAAGGGACTCCAGCCGCCGAAATAGTCGATAGCGGCGGAGTGAATGCGCAGAGCATATCCAGACACACGTGCTCCATTGCAAGGCGTGGATTTCCATGGTTTTTTCGTGCGAAAATTATGAAGGAAATATAATCCGTTAAGTCATTGTTGGCTCTATATTTTTCGGTTTTTAACTGTGTGCCTGCGCAAAAGCGATTTTTCCTGTTGCGAACCGGGAATGAACCGTGTAGACACACTTTCAGTCGCCGGTCACGGAGTGTAGCGCAGTCTGGTAGCGCATCTGGTTTGGGACCAGAGGGTCGGGAGTTCGAATCTCTCCACTCCGACCACTCTTTCATCGAAATCTTCGTTGAAAGAAGCTGGCGATGAGGTAGCCGCTTTAAGCGGCTTTCTTCATTTTATGAGGAATGCGAAGTATGTCTGCAAAGATTTATCGTCCGGCCAAAACAGCGATGCAATCTGGCAAGGCCAAGACCCATTTGTGGGTTCTGGAGTTTGATGCTTCTGAGCCGCGCAAGATCGACCCTATGATGGGATACACCAGCACAGGCGATATGCTTCAACAGGTTAAGCTCACATTCGAAACGCGCGAGCTTGCTGAGTCTTATGCGCAGCGAAGCGGTATTGAATATCGTGTTATTGAGCCAAAAGAAGCGCATCGCCAGAATGTTTCCTACACCGATAATTTTCGCTTCAATCGCATCCAGCCTTGGACGCATTGATCGGTTAATGAACCTCTGAAGGGCCCGCTATTGCTGGCCAATCCGGCCCCTTAGCTCAGCTGGATAGAGCACCTGCCTTCTAAGCAGGTTGTCGCTGGTTCGAATCCAGCAGGGGTCGCCAACAATTTCAATGATTTAGGCGATTTTTCAAAGTGTTGATTTCGCGCGTTTGGTTTGTCCCTGCGCTGGCTGATCTGGGCATTTCGCGGTGTTTGAATTGGGCATTTTATTTTTTGGCCGATCGACCTAGATTTCTCCGTTGCTTTATGAGCGTCAACGCTTCCTCAAATGGTTTTACGGTTGCGGTAATGGAGGTTGGATCATCTTACCGACGACAAAGCACCTGCCTTTAAAGCTAATGCGTTGAAAAACCAGCCATCATCCAAGGACCAACTGACTAAGACCCCCTTTTGTCAGGCGGCTGGTGTTCTTAAAAAATTTACGTTGTACGACTAAGCAAACGGCGTTAGTTTTTTTGCATCCAGAAGTGGAAATTTGATGAGAGAGCCGCAACTGTATGAGAAGAGGCACGTCGATGCTCTCGGTGATCCAAATCTGTGGAGAAGAATCCAAAATAAAGTCATCGGCGGAAAATCTGCAGATGATGGATGGAAGATGGAACACTTCTACGCCCTCCACAAACTGATCGAAATCGGAGCAGAGGTCGTTCTCGACACTTCGAGGATCAACGATATCAATGACGATGCCGATGTGACCCAGTACGCACCTTGTCTAGTTGACGATCTTCGGGTGAGAAACTCGGGAAAGACAACATTCTACCAACTGAAATCGGGACGAGTCCCTCTGGATGAGGTCTTGAAAGACGTCGATCGACAGTCGAAACTCGATCCGACTGGACAATCGATTTCCTACGTTGCAGTGGTTACGACGAAGCGGCGTGCGGTACTCCTCGAGAACCGCGCTAAGCGACAAGGCAACCCGTTAAAAGCGGAAGTCTTCGCGTTCTCCAGAAATTGGCGGATTTTCGCGGACATGAATCCGACCCTAGTGCTTTCGATGATGAGGCTCTCTGGTCACGATAATGATAATCGCCATCAAGCGCTTTTCACAGTATTGTCGGGCTTGTGGCTTGAGAGAGACGACGTTTACGTGAGGGATTTCATCTTCTCAGCCTGGCAATATTACAGAATGCTTTTCATAGACCGCGACTTTCCTCCAATTACTTCGTTTGTTGATCCCGATGTTCGTGGATTTGAAACCGCTTTGAGGAAGCTTGGGTTCTCAGTTGGTATTGCACCCGAGCTATATGTAGGTTGCGGCTCCAATTTTCAATGGAGCCCCATTGTGCCATGCGGCAAGGACTTTTTCACTGTGTTTATGACCTGGTTTAAAGCGGCACCTCGTTCGAATGCCGATATTATGTACCGTCTCTGGAGCCACAAATGAAAAATACCTACTCTGTCGGCGTACAACACAAGATGCGGAAATCGATGAATCTCGGATTTGATGTGGAGAGGGCCATTCACGAAGCTTTGCTGCGTTTCTCCCTGAAGCGTCGAAAGCAAAAGCGTCCGGCACCCAGAGTCCGCCTCATTGCTCTGCCTTGGGACTACGAGATCATTGCTGTTCCGCTTGCAGCCCACCTTCGAAGCATCGGGGCGAAGACGAGCAATAGCTGCGTATGGCCGAGCCGCGATACCGTGGGACGTGGGGAGATGGAAATCGCGCCTATCGCTATGAGCTACAACGAGGAATATTTGGACGACGTGGACACAGAACTCGTGATCATCAATTCATTTGTCGACACCACGACGGTCATAGAGTCAATGCTGACCTATGCGCATCCGCTGCGAGATATGCGATACCAAAAAATTTCGGTGATCGCGCCGATTGCTAGTGTCGGATCATTTCAGGCATTCAGCCGTTTGTTGCGAACCTCGGAGCAAGCTGCGTTTTCCTGGACTAACACTGTTGAAGTTGGCTCGAGATTACGCCCCCAGGTTCAAGCGAAGGTAGACGATTGGCTCGTTCAGGCACTGGAACTCGGCGCACCAGAAGAATTGCACAAATACTTTCCAAAAACCGTCCTGACGTATCTTAATGAGCAGCCACGCCCACCCGAGCACGAATTTACACTCTGAGCATTAGCACGCTTTCTGTTCTCGGCGTGTCCGAGATGTTGCGCTAATCAGCCTTGAAGCACTATGGCTGCCAAGTAGACGGAGGCCCTCAACATCAATCCATCAGAAGCTTTGGCGCTTGCGTTAGATGCTTCCGCCAGCGGGGCTAAAACAAGGGTCTTGCCATCGTGAACATATATGATTTCGCGGGTTTGGTCTGTCCCTGCGTTGACTAATAGGGTCGTTTCGCGGCGTTTGATTTGGGCATTTCATCACTTATCGCCACTTCGACTGTTTCCTGTCCCCGCCATAGTCGTCCTCCTTTATCATCGCCATGATCTCTTTTCGCTCCTGCGGATCGTCGATCGAGTGGTAAACCTTGAGCCTAAAGTCCAGTTCTTCAAAAGCTAGTCTACGTTCTTCTGGACCGTCGACCCCCATTTTCATAAGCCTCTTGAACTCATCTCTGAGATTTATGAAGGCGGACATGGCATCGGTCGCCTGGCGATAAGGAAGGTTTGCAAATGCGAGCGAAGCTCCAAGGTCGAAATCTATCTCGTGAGGCACATGCCCGCTGACCGATGAGAGAACGGACTTCATCTCCTCCATCGTCAGGAAGACGTCCGGCAAATCTCGACGGAAATGCCCCAAGCGGGTGGTTATGTCGGCGCAGTCTGAACAGACGGCGACCCAGCGGCGCTCGACGAGATGAAGGTCGTTCGCGAAGTCTGGAAACAACCGCTCACGAAGTGCGATCTCATCCTCGTTCAGAAGCGTGTCGTATTGTGCGACGTTTCGGATTGCCGCTGTCCATTTCTTCTTCGAACTGATCCTCATGGAGGCGCGCTTTCCACGGCAGCAACATGGACATGTCCAGTCATCATCGACCTCGGTCCATTTCTGAATTCCGAAGTCCGGGACGAATGAGGTGTATTCTTCATCAGTGGGAGCGCGTGGAGGCGCTTTGGGAACCTTCCGCTTTACTGTGTCCTTGCTGACCGACCTAGATAGGAAGTCCGTCTTCATTGTATTCAAGAGTCCGCTATTCTGGCTGGAGCGTGCGGACTTCCGGAAGGACTTGCGTAGCGTCTCCTCCGTTCCCACGCGGTCGAACATCGAACGCCCATAGGGTAACGCGCCTTCGGGTCTATTCTGAAGCCGACGGGCGAACAAATCGTCTACCAGTGAGGCCAGAAGCGCCAAGCGATGCTCGAAGGCGGGTCTCTCCGCCTCCCACACCGCTCGGGCGGCTTCGATATCGATTTCGTGGTCGCGGTGCGGTGTCGCTTTTACGAATTGCCGGATTTCAGTGGCAACGAAAGTGAAACGTGGATCGGTGCCCACCGAGGTTTTCGCTTTGCCGTCGGCTGCGTTGCATTCGGAACAGACGAGAGCGGTGTCAAACCGAACGACAAGAGCGCGTATCGTATCCATCACGCGGGAGCCGCCTTCTCCCAAAGCCGCCCTCCATTCCCGTCCGGCAACCTTGGCAGGCCTCTGCTTCGCTTCTTCCGACATATGGTCGTGGTGCAACTCAAGCTTTGCAAGCAGGATACCGTTCGACGATTTCCTGAATACATCGAACTTCGACCGCCTGCATCCTGGGCAGGTCCAGTTCTGCCGTTCAAGCGCCCAGTTGGAATTCAGCTCGAGACCGTCGGTTTGTAACGCCTTCATCGCCCGCTTTGTTTGAGCGCTCCAACGGCCGTCATAATCCGGGAAATAGTAGTCCATTCCCGCATCGTCTAGCTTGGACGGGTTTGGGAACACCAGGGTTTCGGTCCAAATCTCTTGGTTCTGGAATTCCGAATCAAATGCCTCCATATCGTCCACGCGAATCCTCCGATGTAGTCATCAGAGCGCTTTATATCAGAGACGGGAGGAATCGGAGCCCACCGTCAGCTTTCGCAAGACGGCACACGGCCGTTTCGCAATTTGCCGTCTTGTTCCAATACTTTCACCAGCGAGGCGGGCCGCAAGATGGCTGAATTCTGGCGATCAATCGTCGCGGAAGAACATGCTGTCCACCATTCGCTCTGTAACTGGGCGAAAAAGGTTGTTCATCAGAAGGTCTTCTATTCTCTCGTCTTTCGCCCAAGGGTGGTCGATGTGGCACCAATCCAACTGAATGAACTCCCCGTCTCCCGATATCAGTAGCCCCACGGCTCTAGCCGACTTCGCGTCGTACTTGGCCGCTTCGGTGAACATAGCCACCCCATTGCTCCGCATCCTTACTCCGTCTGGACCACTTGAAGGCCAATCGGGATCAAGAGGCGCGACCATAAACGTGCAATCAATCTCTGGCACCGTGAAGCGGAAAGGACGGCAAGGCCTTCTCTCCTTAACTGCCTCCATGGATTTTATGAGTCGAAGCTTAAACTCCCGCCAGATGGAACGAGACGAATTCGCGAACTCCAGCAAAATCCGATAGTAATCGTTGCTGGGGTGTGGATTTTGAATATGCGCCAGCAGGTCGCCGAGAATGGGAGTGAGATCAAAGGCGTCCAGGTCCTGAACAAACGCCCGCAACTGCTCTTTCGAGCCTGGTACAGGGAGATCGTACTCCATAAGAAATCCGACCATGATATCTGGCTCTTCGACAACGACCCCATCCTCTTGAAGCCGAGGAAGAACCTCTTCCCTGTACTCGAAATAGAGCCTGATGTCGTTGGGAACCCGAAGTTTGTCGACGATGCCCAGGTAATCATGTGCAGCTAGGATATGCATGAAACCTGCCGTCTTGCTGATGTAATATTGGGTCTGCCAGCAATCCTGCGGCAAGGCCTTGCTTCCTGAAAAGACGATCACCTTTTTGATGTCCGTCAGATCGGCACTCCGGACTTCGATCGAATGACCTTGGGCATTTTTCAATCCGATGCTTTCGTGTTCGGTCAGATAGCGTGTTGAATCCCTGATCTGCTTCGTCGCCTTGCTGAGGACTTTATTGTGAAACCACTTCTTCTCGGTTTCAGGGTCGTCGGTAGCTTCGGTTCGCTCTTTCAACTGAAAAACGTATGCAAGTGGTCCGATTAAAACGATACCATCTGCAAGCTCGACGCGCTGTTCGGGGCGCGGGTTAAACCAGGTCTCGGAATAGGTGAATTCCTTCCAGAAGGTCGATCCGTTCAACTGCGCCGTGAACTCTTCGAGTGTCATTTTGTCTCCCAAAGGTAGAACCATCGAGCTGGTGCCGCATGCGACATAGCCTTACCCCAATATGATTGAAATAGATGCGATATATACTGACGTACCCCGTTGAATTAAACCATTTAGAACTGAAATTTTCCACTTACTATCCCTTTTGGGAGGAAGTGAAGAATTAGGTGAAGCCCTCGAAATTTACGGAAGCGCAAATCGCATTTATGTTGAAACAGGCTCAGGATGGACTGGAAGATTTCGATCCGACGCGTATGCGTCGTCCTGACGGTCGATGGGTCCCTTAATGTCTACAAGTCCAAGCGCGGCGATCAGGCCGAACTTAAGCTGAAGATCAAGTATATCTGCCAGACGCGGGTGCGCTATGGCTATGATCGTGTGCACGTCTTTATCAGGCGTGACGGCTGGGTGGTGAATCCGAACAGAACGCCGAGTTGATGGCTTTGGAATCTCCGTCCCAATCTCGAAACCTATGATCCAACATTTCGACGCGCTATCTTGACCCATTTTCCGGTTCGGACGCGCTACAGGCACTCGTCGCTTTTGGAAGATTCGGCAAGTCATTTTTATGAGGATCAGCTTCGCTTGGATCGAAATAAGGAATTTGCACCTCGAAGCCAGGAACCACATACCATAGCGATTTCATCGGGTGGTAAACGCCTGGCAGTGGGAAATGCTCGTTGATCTTGAGAAAATCATCGACATTTGCCGTGAGGATCGGCATCCGGTGCGCGATGGCGACAGACGATATCATCAAGTCGTGGCCGAGCCTGTTACTCTTCTGGTCGCGTTGGACGGTCCACATATCCCGAAGGCTCGGTACAGATGTCATCTTGGCATAGATCGTCGCCACATCTGCGGTCATCTCTGGAAACGGAAAAGCCATGGATATCAGCTCATCAACCCAGTTGGTGATAAGCAGCGCTCTCTGTGGATCATCCTTCACCCGGAGGTGGGCTCCGCGCAGCAGTTCTGCTATGACAGGGTAGCACAATGCAAGACGATGTATGCCAACCCTTAGGAGCCATGGACGGAGTCCAGGAGGTGGCTTAAAACGGCCCATAAGGCTGACGATGTCAGTATCCATTAAAAGAATAGCGTCTTTTCGCACTGCCACATCCTATGATCAGAAAGTCCGTTATGAAAAACTTAGAGATGCAATCAAATTCGTTCGCTATACTGCGCATGCTTGCATAATGTCGTCCGAGAGAGGCCCAGATGACGCGTGATTCAAATTGGCAGAGACATGAGGCCGAGGCCCGCATCCAGGAAGTTCTGGAAGCAGCTAAAACACTTGGCACTCAGACAGTGATCGACACCGACGGCAGATTTGACGTAACATTCACGCCTGCGAAAAAGACACTGGAAGAACTCTTCTCCCGACCTGGTCCTCTTCCGGACGACGATGATATCAATCCCTGATCACGTTTTCTGCACTTACGGTGAGCAAAAGTAACCGGCGATGGGGAAAGCAACAAGATAGAATGTGTCGATTTTCGACGACTTCTGCATATCAGTGCTGGCTGACATAGAGGAATCGTTGGCTCGACCGCCAGCTAAATCCTTAAAAGCATCCATTGCGGTAGCCACCAAGCGCTGCAAATTTCACAGCTATGGAAAATGTCAGTTGACGTCGAAAGGCGCGTTCACTAAACGTTCTATCTATGAGCAAAAAGATGACACCCACCCTCCGAATACGCTGACGGATTTCCGGGACCGTTCCCGATGCCGCCCTATTGCTATTCGTTGGAGAGGCCGTCATGACGACTGGAACCGCTCATTTTACAGACAGAGACGTCTGCATTTCTTCGCATTATCGCCCCCGTTTTCCCTATTCGACCCTCAAGTGCATTGGCCGCGCCCTGTTTCGATCGCGGTCCGCGCGCGATTATGCCTGCTTGCTGGATCTCGATCCCAAGGTGTCCGCTTGGCGCTGTATGCCGCTACCGATCATCGATGAACCTGAACCAGGTAAATTACGAGAACACTATGTCGATTTTGCTGTGGAGACAGAGAGCGAAGCCCTGCTCGTGGATGTTCAATCTGCAGATCCCGGCATCGTCGGTTGGATTGCTGCGGCAGCAGAGCAGCAGGGTTACCGCTATCGGGCGGTGTCATTCCCGGAGTTGGCAAGAAGTCCGCGACTTCAGAATGCGAAAGATCTCATTCGCTACGCTGGCTATCATGCACCGCTTGGTGATCGCATTCGAATCCTTGCGGCTTTGGAAGAAATGGGAACATTGACGCTTGCAGAATGCCTTTCGGTGGTTCGCGAAAGCATGCCAATGCCAACCGTTGTCGCCATGATCCTGGCAGGGATCCTGCAAATCGATCTCGATGAAGCTTTGCTCGGACCGGAAACGGTCGTCCGACGCGCGGCATAGTGGGAGATCGGACATGCGAAAGAAAACGGTTGAGCGAGTACCCTCGCTCAAATTGGCGACCTATGCCGTCGCTATCAAGAATGCGCTGAGACGTTGCGGATTCTATTTGCGATCCCAACGGGTGGACCGGGCCGTCGGTCTGGCGCTACCACCAGACGGTCAAATGGAAATCTATCTGGAAGCGACAAAGACTGTTCTGCGACAAGACGATGCCTTGGTTCATTATGTTGTAACTTCCATTGAGCTCGGACGGAAAGGTGAGACATACTGCGAAGATTCCCAAAAAGTCCTCTCCCAAAAATGTGGAGCTGTTGTCCTGATCGAGAAAGGTGCGAAGCTTTCGCCCGAGGTCGTGGTTGCTCTGGATCGTGTTGTTGATGTTGGATTAGTCAGGCCGTTTCATCTCATGTTTGCGGCGAAGAATGCTTGGGGAACAGATATCCCCCCAGATGTCGCCAAGCAGCTATGCGCTTATCCTCCCGCGCTATTGTTTGGGGCCCTGCGACGAGGACGGTCGCTCGACATGGTCCTCGAAAAGCTTAGGACAGCATCTTCGGTTCCGAAGCCTTCAGCGTGGGAGCCCAGTATTGAAGAGCTTGAAGGCTACGGTGATGCAAAGGAGTGGGCGCTCAGCCTGGTCGTTGATCTATCCGCTTGGCGCGACGGGCGAATTACATGGCGCGATGTCGACGCTGGGCTGCTTCTCAGCGGGCCACCAGGGACTGGCAAGACTTTGTTCGCCTCTGCTCTCGCTCGCTCCTGTGGCGCGAATTTCATTGGCACATCCAGCGCGCAGTGGCAGTCCAAGGGACATCTGGGGGACATGCTCGGTGCGATGCGGAAGTCGTTCAGAGACGCGTCCGAAAAGGCTCCGACCGTACTATTCATCGATGAGATTGATGCCATCGGTGATCGGCGGTCATTTTCCGGCGATAACGCATCGTATAGCATGCAGGTGGTGAATGCCCTGCTGGAATTACTCGACGGCTCCGGTGCCCGCGATGGTGTCATTGTGATTGCGGCCTCGAACTATCCGGATCATCTTGATCCAGCCTTGCGCAGACCGGGGCGTTTGGATCGCCATATCGAAATCGGTCTTCCGGACAGCTCGGCGCGTGCCCAGATGTTGCTTATGCACCTGAATCTCGAAGCCCCTGGTTCGACTGAAAGCCTTCAAGACGCTGTTAGAGCCACGAGCGGCTATTCCGGTGCGGCTATCGCCCAAGTCGCTAAGAGTGCGCGGCGGATTGCACGTCGTCAGGGCAGAGAGGTTGTCGTTTCCGACGTGCTGGCTCTAGTTCCTCCTGTCGCAATCATCGACGGTGCCGAGCGCTGGTCGGCATGCGTCCATGAAGCTGGTCATGCTGTCGTCGGGCTTGAACTCGCCGTCGGTAAGATTGAGATGATCTGCGTCGCGCATCAGGCAGGTCATCTTGACCGAAGTTTCGGGCATGTCCAATGGCGACGAAAAGTGACACGTACACGATCCCGACAATCGTACCTGGACGAAATTGCTATGTTCCTCGGCGGAATGGCTGCCGAGCAGGTGGTCCTGGGAGATGTTTTCGATGGATCCGGGGGTGGCGACGGATCCGATCTCCAGCGCGCTTCCGATCTTGCCACGGTAATGTTCGCTAATTTAGGCTTGAGTTCTCTGCACTACTGCGATGTATCTACGCCGAAGGAGTTTGATGAACTTCGGCGGTCGGATGCTATTCTTCGGCGACGGGTCGAGCGATTGTTGTCTGCCGAATTGAAGCGTGCATCGATGATCGTCAGCGAGCGGAGAGCGGAAATCGAGCAATTGGCACATGTACTGGTCGAATCCGGACTCTTACGTGGCCAGGAAATCGCTAATTTTTTCACCCCGAGAGGGCGTTCGGAATAGGCTAGCCGTCGTCTGAAGTGCTTGCAATCGGTGTTGATTTTCGCTTTGAAATGAGCCGTATTTTCACTTGAGCTTGACCCAGTCCGCTATCAGTAATGATCTGAAAAATTGATCAATTCAATGTAAATCCTGGATCATTACGTAACGGCAAACGTGATTAAATGGACACGGAAATTAACATCCGGAGATTTGAAGAGGAAACGAAGAGCTTTAGGATATTTTAAACCAATGGGCGTGATGCTGAAGCGGAATTTAATCGATCGGGTGTACGCAATCGTTTCTTTGGTTCCTAAAATGCGAAACCCCTGGCGGGCATTTCTGCCTGGCACAGGGGCTCTGTTGCTCACCACAGCGCTTAACCATTGAAGGACAGAGGCGGCAGGGATACGCGATTATGAACATAATGGAGTAGCAGTGGCAGAAAGTCAAACGCAATTTATCTACGATCAACCCTCAGAGCAGGCGGTCCGAACCTGTCTCACGGATCAGCGCCTGACCAAGTATGAGCGCGAGGCTGGTCGCGACTTCGATTACATGATGGCTTTATATCTATGGAATGCTCGGCTTTGCAAGGCGCTGCAGTTCCCGATCCATGCGCTGGAAGTAGCACTGCGGAACGCAATCAACGAACATATTCTTGCGCTAGATTGGCCTAAGGACTGGGCCTTCGATGACGAATATCTTGAAGACCTCGAGGAGAAATCCCTTGCATCGATCGACACGCTCAATCGCAGCAAACGTCGTCTGCTTGAGAGTAAGATGAAGCGCTGGGATTACAATAACAAGGTTAGAGATGGGAAATTTCGGTTCGTGCCAGCGTTTGGGCGGCTTAACACCAACGATGTCATTGCAAGTCTCCCATTCGAATACTGGGTTGGGATGCTTAGCGGCAATCACGATGCCGATTGGCATGTAACCATCAAAACTGTTTTCCCTAATCTTCCCAAGTCGCAAACGAGACGTGACATGTGGTTGGCGGCGGACTTGGTTAAGGATCTTCGCAACCGAGTATCGCATCACGAGCCAGTTTTTCACCTGAGCAATCTCGTTGCTGTACATCAATCGATTTTCGATTTTGTCGGCCAGAAAGATCCGGCAATGGAGCGATGGATTAGGCATCATTCGACATTCCTGCAAACATGGCATGCGCAGCCGCGGCGTGATGGGCAGAAAGCAGGACGGAAACTAATGGCATTCGCGCGGCATCGAGTGCATCGAGGACCTCGATACGCCAGTGGTCGCACTGCTGAAGCAATTTGAGCGCAAACGCAAACACGCAATAGTCGTTCGCCACGATGGAAATCTGCACGTGGTGACTTCGGACAACGTTGCCACTTGGTTACGCGGCTGCGAAGAGGTTGGACTAGCTGATCTTGGGATCTCTATTCGGGAGCTGATTCCTCTAGCTGTGAGCTTTCAGGAGGTTGTCCATTCGGAGCATATCGAGGAGACTGGAGTTACCACACAACAGTATTCCAGGATGGCTCCGAATGAA
>NZ_JACHLU010000027.1 GCF_014204625.1 Gillisella vitis
GCGATATGACAAACTCGCCGCCAACTTTCTCGGTTTCATTAAGCTCGCAAGCATAATGCTATGGATCAAATGATTAATTTGTCACTACAGCCTAGCTCTTTCTTTTTCGCATGTACGTTATCGTTTTATTGAGGACAATAAAACCCGACATGCTGTAGAAGCCGCTTCAGCTTTGCGTTCTCGTCCTCCAGCGTCTTAAGCCGCTTGGCTTCAGACACGTCCATGCCGCCGTATTTGGCCTTCCATTTATAGATGCTCGCATCGCTGACGCCATGCTTGCGGCAAAGCTCCGAGACCGGCGTGCCTGCCTCATGCTCCTTCAATATCCCGATAATCTGCTCGTCTGTGAAACGGTTGCGCATCCTTCTCTGGTCCTGTTGATGTGCCAGAGCTTACTTCAAAATGGATGAGTTCAACGGGGCAAGGCCGTGGTGACGGGAGCTGAAGATTGGGATTTTTAAGTCATAACCCGGAGAAAATCCGCCATTCTGCCCGGCGCGGATAAGCTGGCAGAATGGCCGATTTCAGCAACAGCGAGGCGGGGTGGCTGAGATGAGATAAAGCCCCGGTTTCGGTTTCCTCGACAATGCGTCCCGCATCCATGATCAGCACCCGTGAGGCAAATCGCTCGACCAACCGCAGATCGTGGGTGACAAACAGATAGGCAATCCCGGTTTTGTCCTGCAAAGATTGCAGAAGAGAAAGGGCAGAAGCCTGCAAATGCAGGTCGAGATTGGACACGGCTTCGTCCAGAATGATCAGCTTTGGTGCGCAGGCAAGGGCGCGGGCAATACAAACCCGCTGAAGTTGTCCGCCACTCACCTGCCCCGGCAATTGGGATGCGATGGCGGCGGGAAGCTCTACCATATCAAGAACCTCGCGGGTGCGGCTCTTGCAGCCTGCCTCATCGAGGTTGCCGAGATGCCGCAGAGGTTCGGAAATAATCGCGCCAATGTCAAAACGGGGGTTCACCGCACTGGGTGAATCCTGAAACACCATTTGAACACTGCGTCGAAATAGAGTTTTTTCAGCTTTTTTGAGGTGTTTGAGCGCTGTGCCATTGAACAAGACCTCACCCTTGTCTGGCGGTTCCAGTCCCGCAAGCAGTCTGGCCAGCGTGCTTTTGCCACAGCCGCTGCGGCCGAGGAGAGCAACGGTTTCACGCTGGGCGATGGCAAGCGAGACATCATCGACAACCGTTCGGGCAGGATTTGCGCCAAGCAACGAGTAGTGCTGATAATGTTTGCTCAGATGTTTTGCTTGCAAAAGCGTCATTGTGCCAGCTCCAGACCATAGAGGGAGAGGTGCGCCTGTACCAACATGCGTGTCACCGGGTGTTTTGGGGCGTGGAATATGTCCATGACGCTGCCCGTTTCAATCAGCTTGCCATGATCAATCACCGCCACATCATCCGCCAGGCGCGCCACCACGCCCATATCATGGGTGATCAGCAAAACGCCTAGTCCCTGTTGTCTGGCCACGCGCTCGATCAGGTCAAGCACCTGCATTTGCACAATCAGATCAAGGTCTGTGGTTGGCTCATCGGCAAACAGAAACGGCGCACCGGACAGGAGGGCAAGGGCAATCATCATCCGTTGCAACATGCCGCCGCTCATCTCGAACGCATGCATATCCAGAATGCGCTGCGGCTCCTCAAGCCCCACATCGTGCATAAAGGCCAAAGCCTGTTGCAGGTCATTGTCTGGTGACAACTGACCCGTGGCTTTCAGCGTTTCAAGCACATGATGGCGCATGGTTCGCACCGGATTAAAGGCACTGCGCGGATTTTGCATGATGGTCGCCACCGTGCGGCCACGCAATTCCGAGGGTTTGCGCGCTTGGCCATCGACTTGAATCTCGCCCGCTGTGACGGTTACGCCCGCAGGGGCAACGCCAAGACTTGCCGAGCATGTGAGGGATTTGCCCGAGCCACTGGGGCCAACCAGCGCCAGAATGCGCCCGCGTTTGAGCTCAAGCGAGAGGTGATCGACAAGAGCTGGATGACCGTCGGCGTGTGATGGGTAAACCGTCAGATTGTGGATGGAGAGAGTCTGAATCATTGGTGACCATGCTCCATACGCACATGGGGATCGAGCCTGTCACGCAGGGCATCGCCCAGAATGTTGAAGGCCATGACGCTGATAAACAGCGTTAAGCCCGGCCACAGGATCAGCGATGGTGCTGTCCAGACATATTGGCGGGCATCATTGATCATCACGCCCCATTCTGCCGTGGGTGCGGTGACACCCAATCCCAGAAAAGACAGGCCGGAGACATGCAGCATGATATGGCCAATATCCAACGTGGCCAGCACCACCAGCTGAGACAGGGTTGCGGGAAGCAGGTGATCCACAAAGGTTCTGATCGGTCCCGCACCGCTCATCCGCGCCGCCAGCAGAAACTCCCGATGGCGCAAGGACAACACAATCCCGCGCACAATCCGCGCATACCAGGCCCAGTGGGAAAGCGCGATGGCGAGGATGACATTGGTAAGACCCGTGCCCAGCATTCCAACCATAAACAACGCCAGCACCAGCGTTGGAAAGGTCAAAAATACATCGGCAATGCGCATGATCAGTTGATCGGTGCGCCCGCCGACAACGCCTGCGGTTCCGCCAAGCACAATGCCAGTGATGATGATCAGGCCAAGCGCAATGGCGACAGACCCCAGCGAGACGCGGGCACCAGCAACCAGACGCGAGAAAATATCGCGGCCCAAATGGTCGGTTCCCAGCCAGTGGCTTAGGTCTGGCGACTGAAGCCGCTCTGATAATTCGACAAAATTCGGATCATGCGGCGAAATCCATGGTCCCGCAATCGTGGCCACAACCAGCAGCAGAACGATGACCGCGCAGGCTTTGACGCCCAGCGATGAGGAGCGCCAAAAACCAGCCGGGCGCGTGGCTGAGGGCAATGCTGAGGCTTTCATCATTCGATATGCCCCGCTGATAGCCTGATCCGTGGATCTGCCCATGCATAGGCAATATCGACAAGAAGATTACAGGTCACAAAAATGCCCACCATCAACAATGTAAAACATTGAATAACCGGATAGTCCCGGTTCATGATGGCAGAAACAGCATAGCGGCCAACGCCGGGCCAGCCGAAAATACTCTCAATCACCAGCGTGCCGCCAAGCAGTTCACCGACATGCATGCCCGTGGCGGTGATGATCGGCAAAAGCGCGTTTCTGAGGATATGGCCGCGTTCAACCCGCTGGCTGGAAAGGCCGCGCAGGCGAGCATAGAGCACATGGCGCTGGCCCGCCGCCTCCAGCATACTGGCGCGCAACAGCCGTGCATTGATGGACAACGACAT
This sequence comes from Gillisella vitis, assembly GCF_014204625.1. Lineage (GTDB taxonomy): Bacteria > Pseudomonadota > Alphaproteobacteria > Rhizobiales > Rhizobiaceae > Allorhizobium > Allorhizobium vitis_F. The sequence continues at coordinate 3,319 of NZ_JACHLU010000027.1, forward strand.
GAAGGCAATGGCAATGGCCGGCATGATCATATGGGCCAAACCGCCGCGCCCCATGGCGGGCAGCCAGCCGAGATGCACGGAAAACGCCAGCACCAGCAAAAAACCCAGCCAGAAATTGGGCATGGACACGCCAAGGAAGGATACCAGCCGCACACTATGATCGGGCAGCTTGTTGCGGTGGCGCGATGCCCAGACGCCCATGGGAATGGAGATGGCGAAGGTCAGGATCAGCGCCAGTCCGGCCAGTTGCAGCGTTGCCGGAAGATAGTAAAGCAAATCCGGCAAAACCGGCCTTTGCGTGGCATAGGAGGTGCCAAAGTCCAGCTGGAAAGCATGGCCCAGCCAATCGACATATTGGATGGCAATGGGGCGATCAAGGCCGAGCATCTGCCGGGCGTCCGCCAGCGCCAAAGGCGTTGGCGGCACTTTTGACAGGCGCAAGTAATCCATGGCCGGATCACTTGGACCAAGCCGCAGCATGAGAAATATCACCAGCGACGCGCCAAGCAGCATTGGGATCAGCAGCAGGATGCGCCGCAGGATAAAAGCGCCCATGGATCAGTTCGCCTTTTGCCCGATCTGATCGAACGGAATTTCGCTCGACATTGCCCCGAAAGGAATGGGGCCAAGCTCCTTTTTGGCAACGGCAATGGCGGTGACATAGGTGAGCGGCAGATAGACGGCTTCCTCATGCAATCGGGTCAGAATATCCCGATACAGATCTTGCCGCGCGTGTTCATCTGTCGAGATCAGCACCTCGCCAATCTCCTGATCGATCTTTGCCTTGTCCGGCAGGCCAAGCTGGGCCTGATAATCGGCATGGGAGGGAATGCGCATGGAGCTGACAAAAGCGTGAGGGTCATAAGGAGGCCCCCAGGTGCGGTTGAAAATCATGCCAAACCGGCCATCGCGCTGACGCGACAAAATGCTGCTTTCTTCCTCTCCGGTCAGCGTAACCTGAATGCCGATCTTACCAAGATCAGCCTGCACAATCTCGGCCATGGATTTGCTGATGGCGTCCGTGCCGATAAAGCATAATTCGATGGACAGCGGTTGGCCATCCTTCTGCCGAACACCTTTCGGGTCGATACGTTTCCAGCCCGCATCCTCCAGCAGTTTTTCGGCAACGGATCGATCAAACTGATAGGGCTTAAGGCCAATATTGGCATAAGGTACATTGGGGGCAAAAAGAGTATCAGCCTGTTTCTGCGTGCCATAAAGCACCGTGGCAATCATCTTGTCCTTGTCCACTGCGTGGTTGATGGCCTTGCGCACTGCAAGATCCTTTGTGGCACCGAGATTGGTGTTGATGGCCAGCACAAGGGTTTCCAAAGGCTGCGATAGCTGTGTTGTATAGGTTCCCATGTTGCGGAAACGCTCAAACGTATCGGGAGAGATCGGCCCATCAGCCCCATAGATCAGATCAATATCGCCAGTTTCAAACGCAATGGCGCGGCTGTTGGGATCGGGAATGACCTTGACATCGACGCTCTCAAACTTCGGCTTCTCACCCCAGTATTTGTCATTGCGAACAAACACATCTTTCTCGCCCAAGCGGGTTTCTTGCAAAACCCAAGGGCCGGTGCCAATCGGCTTTAGAATCCCGTCCTTCGTGCCGCCCTGCTTGAACTGCGAAGGCGCGATAAACCGGAAGGGCCGGGGCAGGGCCAATTCCTGAAGCAAAGGATAATAGGCATGTTTCAGCGTGATGCGGACATGCAGAGGATCAACGACATCAGCGCTTTCGATCTCATTGGCCAGTTCCAGCCATGCGTGGCGGGAGCGGTTGGCCAGCACTGCATCAACATTGGCTTTTACCGCTGCTGCATCAAAGGCTTCGCCGTTTGAAAACTGCACACCCTCACGCAATTGAAACGTATAGGTCCGCCCCTCGTTCGAAATCTCCCACGATTGAGCCAGCCATGGCTTGACAGTTCCATCGGCCTGATAGCGCACCAGCGGCTCATACACCATATTCTGGGCAAACATCTGATTGGGCGAATAGAGATGCGGGTTGAGTGGGCCGACATTCATGGGCCAGGAAAAATTTAGCGTCTCGCCAGCCGTTGCTTGGGCGAGGGGGCTGCAAATAGCCAGCGTCAGGGCCAGTACGGCATGGCGAAAGCAAATTTTGATCATGGAAGGTCCTGCTGGGCGGTCAAAAGTATGATGTTTCATTTTGTACATCATATCGCTTCTGTCGGGTCAAGCTTTGATCAGGACAAAGGCTGGAAGCTGCGAAAAAGGTGATATAGAATAAAGCCATCTCAAACGCGGAAATAATCATGCAGCGAATTACCATCACCATTGACGATGACCTCATGACTGAGCTGGACCGGATGATACAGGTCAAGGGCTATCAGAACCGCTCTGAAGCCTTGCGCGATCTGGCACGGGCCGGATTGAAGCAGGCTTCCATAGAGGAGGGGCATATCGAGAATTGTGCTGGTGTTTTGAGTTATGTCTATGACCATGAAGCCAGAGATCTGGCCAGCCGCCTGACAACAACCTTTCATGATCACCATGATCTGTCTGTGGCCAGCATGCATGTGCATCTGGATCAGCACCGTTGTCTTGAGATCAGCGTTTTACGCGGAAAAACCGATGAGGTGCGCCACTTTGCCGATCATGTAATGGCGGAGCGATCCGTGACCTATGGTGAGTTAAAGATTATCCCGACATAGGATTATTGTCGTCATTGACAACCTTCTGCGTTTTCCGCATAGGCACGTGGGCTATATTGGGAGCGCAAACTTGCCTGATCATAAGCCTCTGCCACGAAAGCGACGCTGATATTCAGGGTCGTACAAGGCGCTTTCCCGGAATCCGTCTGTATCAAGCCCCTTGCCCACGAAGATCAGCGCGGTTCGCTCGATTGGGTCTTCGGCAACCTTTGAGCATATATCAGACAGTGTTGCGCGAATAATGCGCTCGTCCGGCCATGATGCTTTGACCACGATGGCGACGGGGCAATCCGGGCCATAGATCGGTTGCAGTTCTGTCACGATCTGCTCGAGCGCGTGAATCGCCAGATGGATTGCCAGCGTGGTGCCGGTTGCCCCGAAACGTTCCAGCGTTTCCTGATTGGGCATGGGGGAGGCTCGACCGGAGACACGGGTCAGAACCAGACTTTGAGCGACGGCAGGGAGGGTGAGTTCCTGACCTAACGCCGATGCCGCGGCTGCGAAAGCTGGCACGCCGGGCGTCATGGTATAGGGCAGGCCAAGTCTCGTCAGCCGGCGAATTTGTTCGGCAACAGCGCTCCAGACCGAAAGGTCACCTGAGTGCAACCGGGCAATGTCCTGGTTTCGATCAGCAGCCTGCACAAACTCCGCCTCGATTTCATCGAGAGACATCGGCGCGGTATTGATGATACGGGCACCCGGAGGGCAGAATTTCAGCAACTCCGGCGAGACAAGTGATCCGGCATAAAGGCAAATCGGACATGAGCTGATCAGGTCCCTGCCTCTGATTGTAATAAGATCGGCCGCGCCCGGACCCGCACCAATGAAATGAACCGTCATTGCTTACCCTCTATTGTGTTTGATGGCTGAAGCCAGCGCCATTGCGTGACAGGCATGGCCGGTCGCCAGCCAGACATGGTTCCGACAGGTGCAGCACGCGCGATCTCGATGCGTGTCAATGTGCCGCCCAATCTGGCGTGGCAAGACAACACAATCGCTTCCATTTCCGTCGTCACGGCGTTGGCGACAAGTCTGCCGCCTGGCCTCAGTCTCGCAAGCGCTGTATCAATCATGCCGGGCTCCGTCCCCCCACCACCGATGAAAATCACGTCCGGCTGCGGTAGATCGGCCAATATGGCAGGTGCTTCTCCTTCGACAACAACCAAGCCCGGGACACCGAATTGGTGCGCATTGCGGCGAATACGGGCAACCCTTTGCGGCTCGCTTTCAACCGCAATCGCTTTCAGAGACGTGTCGGCCAACAGCCATTCGATGGCAATTGAGCCAGCCCCTGCGCCAATGTCCCAGAGAAGCTCGCCTCGCTTTGGTGAAAGCGCTGCCAGAGTTATTGCCCGCACTTCTTGCTTGGTTATCTGGCCATCATGCTCAAAAAGGCTGTCGTCTATACCCGGTGTAAAGGGCAGGATGCGGGCGGCTGCACCGGCAATCACCTCGATGGCGCAGATATTCAGTGCATCAATATCAGGCAAGGCAAAGTTGGCGGCACGATGGCGGCTTATCCTTTCCTTCTTGCCATTGAGTGCCTCAAGAACTGTGATGAAAGACGCACCGAACCCTGTTTCGCAGAGCACGCGCGCAATGTCTGACGGGCCCTTTTCATCCGATGTCAAAGCGAGAATCGTGCTGTGTGGTTGCAGATGGGGGCGAATGAGATCGACGGGCCTTCCGTGCAGTGACAGGCAGATTGTTTCCGCAAGCGGCCAGCCAAGGCGGGCGGCAGCCAGGCTGAAGGATGATGGCGCCGTGAAGACACGCATTTCCGTCGCCGGGATGTGCCGCGCAAGTGTTGCCCCCACGCCAAAGCAGAATGGATCACCTGAGGCCAGAACCGCAACGGGTCTGGGGCGTTGGGTGATAACGGCCTTCACCGAGCGCTCGAACGGACTGAGCCACGTGCGCCGTTCGCCGAAAATGCCTTGACTTGCCAGTTCGAGGTGCCGTACGCCGCCAAAGACGATTTCAGCCTTTGCAAGCTCCTCCTTGGCAGCATCACACAGCCCGGCTAAACCGTCCTCACCAATGCCGATAATCGTAAGCCATCGAACATTTGAAGCGTGAACAGGATTACATTTGGACAAGAGGCGTATCCTTATTCTGGCCGGAACGACGGAAGCGCGCCAGTTGGCAGAGCGCCTCTGCTTGCGTGATGATTTTATGGTTACGCTGTCTCTGGCAGGGCGAACGAACAATCCGCTCTTTCAGGCAGCGTACACGCGTGTCGGCGGTTTTGGCGGTGTGGCTGGACTTGTCGATTATCTGCGCGCGGAGCGGTTCGACCTGTTGATCGATGCCACACATCCATTTGCCAACAGGATTTCGAGCAATGCCAGACTTGCTGCGGAGCAAGCAGGCCTGTCCTTGCTGCGGCTTGAACGGCCGGCATGGGAACCAGAACCGGAAGATCGATGGCAAACTGTTCCCTCTATCCAGGCTGCGACTGGCGTGCTTGGGGAGAAGCCTCGCCGCGTATTTCTGGCCATTGGGCGGCAAGAGGCAAATGCCTTTGCGGTTTTGCCGCAGCATCATTATGTGGTCCGCAGCATTGAGCCTGTCGATCCGCCACTTCTGGTACCGCATGTTGACTATATTCTTGATCGCGGTCCATTTCCGGCAGAGGCGGAAGAAGAGCTTTTCAAAAAGCTGCATATCGACGTGGTCGTGTGCAAGAATAGTGGTGGAATGGCCACCTATGGAAAAATCATTGCGGCGCGCAGACTGAGGCTTGACGTGGTCATGATCGAACGCACTGTTCATCCCGAAACCCGGCGGGCAGCATCGGTCGAGCAAGCTTTGTCGTTGATCGATCATATCCTTTCACCGACGATGAAACGAGGGGTGTAGACCAGATCTGGCTGGCCTTTTCGCGCAAGGATGCGCGTTTGAGAGGTGCCGATGATAACGCAGGTTGCCATGTCAGCCTGTTCAGCTTTGGCCTCTGCGATAGGCGCGATGGCCATATGCTCGTCAGGTCTGCCGACGGCCCGCCCAAAAATGATAGGCGTTTCGGCGGGCAGAATCTCCCGTAACAGGTCGAAGGCGCGCCCAAGCTGCCAGGGGCGCGCCCTGCTGATCGGGTTATAAAGCGCAATGACCAGACCAGCTTCTGCAACTTTGCGCAGCCTGTTTTCGATGATAGGCCACGGCTTGAGATTGTCTGAAAGCGAGATCGCGCAAAAATCATGGCCGAGTGGCGCACCGATTCTGGCGGCCACTGCCAACATGGCCGTGATACCCGGAACGATCTTCAGATCAATGTCTTTCCAGATGGCGGGTCCGTTCTCTATGGCTTCGCAGACGGCGCTTGCCATGGCAAACACCCCCGGATCGCCGCCTGAGACCATGCATACGGTTGCGCCATCGACTGCGCGGGTGATTGCATGTCGGGCGCGATCAAGTTCCTCACGATTATCTGAGGCAATGCTGATCTGATCGGCGCGCAAGTGCAGTCGGTCGAGATAGGGCAAGTAGCCGAAGAATTCGCTTGATGCCTCAATGGCCTGCTGCGCTTCCGGTGTCATTTGGTCGGCATTGCCCGGCCCGGTTCCGATGACGTAAAGGGTGCCTTTCCTCATCGACCAACCCAGCCCGGCACGAGCACTAACGAAAAATAGGGAGCGTTGTCGTCCGGTTTTTCACTCAATCGGGCCGACTGCTCTGTCGGCATGGTGCCGCGTTCGACATAGATTGCCTCCGCGAGACGGCCGGCCGCTGATAGAGCCCGTCTGACCTTCGACAGATTGCGGCCGATCTTCATGATCACTGCCGCTTCCGTATCACGCAGGCGACGCACGAGTTCGTCTTCATGCATAGTGCCAGGCAGCACCGATAAAACGTCATCGCCCTGAACGATTGGCAAGCCGCTCAGCGACCAGCAGCCCGACATGGCGGTGATACCGGGGATAACCTCCGTCGGAAAGAGGTCGGCAAGCCGCACATGCATGTGCATGTAGGAGCCGTAGAACAACGGGTCACCTTCCGACAGGACAGCGACTGTCCGTCCAAGCCGAAGGTGCTCTGCGATGGAAGCAGCGGAATGCTCGTAAAATGAATGAAGCAAGGTCTTATAGTCGGTGTGATTTTTGTCGATTTCAGTTGTCACCGGATAATAGAGCGGTAATTCGGTGACATCTGGCTTTACCAAGGTCTCCACGATTTTTCTGCCATTGCCAGGACGTCCGGTTTTGGCAAACCATGCGACCACATCGGCCTCGCCGATTGCCCGGACGGCTTTAAGCGTGAGGAGCTCAGGATCACCGGGTCCTGTACCCACGCCGTAGAGGCGACCTGTCGTCGTCATCCCGTTCAAAGCTCCGACCTCGCCAGTGCATTGAGGGCAGCAGCCGTCATGGCACTTCCTCCCAGACGCCCGTGAACCGTGCCGTAAGGAACACCATAGGGGTTCTCGGCAAGCGCCTGTTTCGACTCTGCTGCCCCGACAAACCCCACGGGCATACCAAGAATAGCGGCAGGTCTTGGTGCCCCGTCACGCAACAATTCAAGGAGATAGAAGAGCGCTGTGGGCGCATTGCCGATGGCAATGATGGAACCTGCCATTCGCTCGCCCCATAGTCTTATTGCAGCGGCGGAGCGTGTATTCCCGATCTGTCCGGCGATGATTGCCGTGTCTGGATCGCGTAAGGTGCAGATCACCTCGTTGTTGGCGGGCAGTCTCGCAGCCGTTATGCCACGCGCAACCATTTCTGCATCACAAAAAATCGGTGCGCCGTTTATCAGCGCTTGCCGTGCCGCGTCCACAAAATCGGGTGAGAAGCTGAAATGCCGTGCTGCATCGACCAGACCTGCGGCATGGATCATGCGCACGGCTATATCGGCTTCTTTCTCAGAAAACCGTGACAGATCAGCTTCTGCGCGTATGATCGCAAAGGAGGCTTCATAGATTGCCGTACCGTCTTTAATATAGTCGTAAGTGGTCATAATGTGCCTTTGAAAAAGCTCTTCAGGTCGCCGTGCGCGAGCCGCCTTAAAAACATCAGTGCTGACTCGTCTGGTCGCCCGGTTTTGCGGTGATGAATGTCCAACTTAGAAAACAGAGATTGAACATCCTGATGCCTGGCGATGGCCACCACGTCATCACAGGCGCGGCCATTGAGCACCAAACCGACGCCTTCCGCTGTGCCAACTATGGTGAGCGCAGCAGTCTTTGGATGGGCGCATCCCTTGGAACAGCCGGAGATGTGAACTTCTGCGGAGTGATCCAGAAGGAAAGGCACAGTCTCGATCAGGTTTTTTTGCAACCGTATGGCTGTCGATCAAGGCTGTAGCGCAACCGCTCTTGCCGGGACATGCCGAAATTGCATTTGTCGCATCGAGCGGGTCGGTCACAAAACCATTCATGTTGGCCAGTTCCACAGCCTTTTTGATGGTCTCGTCGGTCAGTCCGAGTCTTCACGAGACCAAAAAACAGGCCTTGCGGACAAAACATCGCCAGCCAGGGCAATGCGCCACATGAGCCCCTTGCCCGTCAGTCTGACGGCATCAAGCCGCACATCCGCGCTGGCTGTTGACAAATTGCACAGCCCGCCACCATTCACCACGATCGACAGTTTGGGTGCGAGTTTCAATATGGGTCGGTGGCGTTGAACGGCTTCGCGGATGCGGCTGGCCAGACGTTCGGCATTGGTGACTTCACTTGCATCAATTCCCGACAGAGGCGGCGTTTCAACAGCAAGCCCGGAGTGTGAAAACATCCCGGCATCATCCAAAGCCTGCGCAAGCTGCGGGGCACTGTCCTCATTGAGTCCGCGGATTTGCAGATTGCCTCTGGCCGTCACGTCGAGAAGGCCATTGCCGAACTGACGTGCAAGCCTTGCAAGCAAGCTCCATTGTGCAGGCATTAAGCCGGGTTCAATTGGCCGCAACCGCGCCAAAAGGCCATCCCCCGAGCGCATTGGGTTGGTCAGGGTCGGGCAGGCCCCGCGCCGTGCCGATGCTGAAGGCGCAAAAAAGGCCGAACCGCTCTGATGGAGCTGAGGGGTCACGATGCAACGTCACTTTCGCAAGAATCTTCCCAGGGGCGACGAAGCAGATAAGTGTCCATGATCCAGCCATGCTCGGCACGCGCCGCCTCTCGAAGGCGGCTGATTTCTGAAGCGATCTCCTTGACGCGACCCGACATCGTTATTTCCATCGGCGTGCCGAGATAGGCCCCCCAATAGATTTCAGCGTGTGGATCATCGATACTCTGATAGGCCCCCACGCCATCAAGCATGACCGCGACATCGAAGACCTCGTCTGGCCAAGATTGCGACAGCCGTCGCCCGGTGGTAATTGTGATCGCACCACCAATACGGTTCAGGGGAATACGGTGGCTTGCGCACAGTGCCTGAAGGCTGCTGATGCCGGCAATCACGTCGTAGTCGAAGGCCACCCGGCCGCGTTCCCGAACATGCTCAATGATGCGGATCGTGCTATCATAGAGCATAGGATCGCCCCAGATGAGCAGACCCACGGTGTCTGTCTCTTCGACTTGGTCACACAGCAATTGCTCGTAAATATCCGCTATCGCGCCATGCCATTCGTGAACCGTCAGGGAATAATCGCCGCCGCGATGGCGGTCTGGCACAGAATAATCAATCACGCGCGGAAGCGTGCCGGAGATGAAGCGCGTGCAGATGGCGTGCCGCAAGTCCGCAAGAAAAATCTTTTCCTCGCCTTTGGTCGGTACAAAAAGCACATCGCAGGTGTTGAGGGCATTGATTGCCTCAATTGTCATGTGGTCGGGATTGCCCGCGCCCACCCCGATAACGCGAATTCGCCTTGCCAATTCTGTCTCCGTGCGTCGTTGCGCTCCCGGTGTCGCAGCCCGAAATGGGTACCGCGATTTGTTCCTGATTGGTCAGCGTGATCATCGCTCACCAAGCTCTCGCGTTTTAGACCAAAATAGTTTGGGACATCAAGTAAAATGTATGATGAATCTATATGTTTATCATACTTAAAGCATCGGCCGAAAACCAGCTTCCACGTTTCGGTCCGATGCTGTAGAGAGCGGGGCTGGCATGCAGTGCCACCCCCGCTCACCTGTTAAAATAGAGTGTAGCGCCGCGTCAGAGGAAGCTTCGATGCCGGTTTGCAGGTAATCTCCTCACCATCGGCCGTGACGCGGTAGGTTTTCGGGTCAACCGTAATCTTCGGAAGGGCGTCGTTCAATTTCATGTCGGCCTTGCCAATGCCTCTGCATTTTCTGACAGGTTCTATCCGCTTGCCCAAACCGTAAGAGAGAATATCCCCCTCGCTGATTGAGGCTTCGCTGACGAAAAGAATCGAGGTTGCCGCTGTTCCTGCCGCCGTTGCTGCAAACATTGGCCGCATGATCATTGGCTGCGGTGTTGGAATGGATGCGTTGGCATCGCCAATCTGGGCAAAGGCGATAAATCCACTTTTCAAAACCATTTCCGGGCGCGCACCGAAGAAAGCGGGTTTCCACAAGACCAGATCGGCGATCTTTCCTTTTTCGATAGAGCCGATCAGATGGCCCATGCCGTGGGCTATTGCACCGTTAATCGTGTATTTGGCGACATAGCGTTTGATGCGGAAGTTGTCGTTGCCGCCGACATCGTCCAGCAATTTGCCGCGCTGGCGCTTCATCTGGTCGGCGATCTGCCATGTGCGCGTGATGACCTCGCCAGCGCGGCCCATGGCCTGACTGTCGGATGTCATCATGGAGATGGCACCAAGATCATGCATGACACCCTCGGCCGCAATCGTTTCCGGGCGAATACGGCTTGCTGCGAAAGCAACATCCTCTGGGATATTCTTATCCAGATGATGGCAGACCATCAGCATGTCGAGATGTTCGGCGACGGTATTGACTGTATAGGGGTTGGTTGGACTGGTGGAGGAGGTGAGAATATTCGGCTCCGAACAAACCCGCATCAGATCAGGCGCATGGCCGCCGCCCGCACCTTCGGAATGATAGGTATGAATTGTACGCCCGGCAAAAGCCTTGATGCTGTCTTCAACGGTGCAGCTCTCGTTGATGGTATCGGTATGGATGGTGACCTGGACATCGTAGTCGTCAGCCATGGAGAGGCAGGTGTCAATTGCGGCAGGCGTTGTGCCCCAGTCTTCATGCAGCTTGAGGCCAGCGGCACCCGCCAGAATCTGCTCTTTCATGCCATCAGGTTTGGACGAATTGCCCCGTCCGGTAAACACGAAATTGACAGGTATCGAGTCCGTCGCCTGCATCATCAGCTTGAGATAGGCCGGGTTCGGTGTGCAGGTGGTGGCGAGCGACCCGGTCGCTGGCCCCGTGCCGCCGCCGACCAGTGTTGTGATGCCGCTGGCGATCGCCGTGAAGGGCTGCGTCGGGCAGATGTAGTGAAAATGTGTATCGACACCACCTGCGGTCAGGATGAGCCCTTCTCCGGCAATAACCTCCGTATTGACGCCGATGATGAGATCAGGATCGACACCTGCCATCACATCCGGATTTCCGGCTTTGCCGATCCCGGCAATTTTGCCATGCTTGATGCCAACATCAGCTTTGACGATACCGGTATAGTCGATGATCACCACATTTGTGATAACGCAATCGAGGGACGTCTTTGAGTCCACACCGGTTGCTTGTCCCATACCATCACGAATGACCTTGCCTGCGCCGAAGACGCACTCATCGCCGTAATGCGTATAGTCTTTCTCTACTTCCGCAATCAGACATGTATCGCCAAGCTGGATCTTGTCGCCAGTGGTCGGGCCGAAGAGGGTCGCATAGTCTTGACGTTTGATTTGATATCCCATGTGTCTTTCCCCTCTTATATATTGTTTGCAAAGTCGCGTTCGCTGACACGGGTCAAAGTGGCTTTTTTGTTGGCGATACCGACCTGGCCATTGGAAAGATTGTTGCCGCCGCAGATCACCTTGTTTCCTGCGATCTCAACCAACGTGACCTGCTTCGTCTCGCCCGGCTCAAAGCGGATGGCGTTTCCTGCCGGAATGTCGAGACGCTTGCCATAGGCGGCGGCACGATCAAACTTCAAACGCGGATTGGCCTCGACAAAATGGAAATGGCTACCAATCTGAATTGGGCGAAGATCCGTGTTGGTGACATCGATGATCGTGCCGGGCCTGCCATCGTTTAGCGTCAATGACCCCTCGGCTGGCATGATCACACCTGCGGCGGCGTCTTGTTCTTCTTCGACGTCTTCCTCAACGGCAAACAGCGCGGTATCAGGCACAGGCAAAAAGCTGCCGTAAAGCGCCAGTGCGAGATTGCCAGTGTCGGCGGTGATGGGTGCGCGGACGGCAACCAGTTTGGTGCCATCAGGAAATGTCCCCTCGATATGAACTTCGCCGACCATGTCAGCAACGCCGGACAAGACTTCCCTCTTGCCCAGCAGCGTTCCGCCGATCTCCATAAGTTCAGACACGGAGTGCTTGCCGTCACGGATCAGTTCAAGCAATACCGTGGAGATGAGGGCAACCGCTTCGGGATAGGTAAGCCTAAAGCCTGTCGCAGTGAATAGGATTCACTGCGACAGGCTTTAGCTCTTTCTTTTTCGCATGTACGTTATCGTTTTATTGAGGACAATAAAACGCGACATGCTTTAAGTCCCCGCACCAGCCTGCGCTGGGCAAGAAGCCCTGTTGAGACAAGGGTAAGCTTGTCAACTTCATGGGGTGCCAGATGCATGTGCAGAATCCTTTCAACCAACAATCGTTCGCATTGCGCGTATGATTTTTTTGATTAATCATCATACTAAATACGTCGAACGACGTAGATGCCAGGACGCAGGTTGTCTCATTTCGAAGGATTAAAGCATGTCGCGTTTCATTGTCCTCAATGAAACGATAACGCACATGCGACAAAATAAGAGTTAAAGCGGGTCGCAGTGAATCTTATTCACTGCGACCCGCTTTAGGGTCAAAATTCGTGTGGTGCATGTTTTGGAAAGCCTGCTTTGATTATCCTGCCTTGTTGGTATACGGATCGTATGATAATTCGTTTTAAAAAACATACTCAGGAGAGATTCATGATTCCTCGTCCGTTGTTGCGCTTCGGCATAGCTACCCTTTTGTGCGGCGCATTTGCACTTCCCGCTTCCGCGCATTTTCAGGAAATCATTCCCTCTGCCGATGTTTTGCCGGAAGGGGGGGATGTGTCGCTCAATCTCGTTTTCACCCACCCGTTTGAAGGTGGCCCGGTAATGGAGATGAAGCGTCCGGCAGAAGTTGGCGTTTATGTCGGTGGAAAGAAGACGGACCTTGCCAGCAAGCTCATCCAGTCTCCTGTTGATGGTAAAACGGCTTGGAAGCTTTCTTATGAGCTGAGCGCGCCGGGAGCTGCGATTTTTTACGTCGTTCCGCAGCCATACTGGGAGCCTGCCGAGGACAAGTACATTGTCCACTATTCCAAAGTCATTGTTGACAGCTATGCTTCCGGTGAAGGTTGGGACGAAATGGTTGGCCTTCCCGTTGAAATCAAGCCGTTAACCCGGCCAACGGGCCTGTGGACCGGCAATATTTTTTCGGGTGTCGTCACCAAAGCAGGCAAGCCAGTCGCCAATGCCGAGATCGAAGTCGAGTTCGTGAACGACAGCCACATCAAAGCGCCAAATGAGGCTTTCAACACCCAAGTGATCAAGGCAGATGCAAACGGCACATTCAACTATGCAATGCCCGCGTCTGGCTGGTGGGGCTTCGCTGCATTGCTGGAAGGGGACAAGCCAATGAAATCGCCGGATGGCAAGGATGTTCCCGTTGAGGAAGGTGCATTGATCTGGGTGCATACGAGCGCCATGGGCAAATAATATGGCGCATATCCCTGACGGCATTCTTTCTCTTCCCGTCCTTGTGGGCGGCGGCGTGGTTGCTGCCGTTGGGGTTGGTCTCGGTCTTCGCCGGATTGATGACCGTGCTATTCCACGCATGGCGATGCTAGCGGCGGTATTCTTCACAGCCTCGCTTGTTTCTGTGCCCGTGGGGCCATCGAGCGTGCATCTGCTGTTGTCGGGACTGATGGGCGTTATGCTGGGGCTCGGTGTTTTTCCGGCGGTTCTGGTGGCGCTCATTCTCCAGGCGGTCCTGTTCGGCTTTGGTGGACTGACAACGCTTGGGGTCAATACGGTCAATATCGCATTGCCTGGTGCCATCGTGGGGTTGGCGCTCGGGCCAATGATCCGGCGGGCCACCTCGCCATTGCGGGCTGGGACACTTGCAGCCCTCGGTGCGGCGTTTTCGGTTTTTGCAACAGGTGGCCTGGTGTCTCTGTCGTTATGGCTGTCATCCTCCGATTTTACCCCGGTCGCCAAGATTCTGTTATTGACATATCTGCCGTTGGCGGTTGCCGAGGCAGCGGTTAGCGGTGCAATCACCGGTTTTCTTGTCCGCGTACAACCCCAGGCGCTTGCTCCGCAAATTTCAGCGCCGGAAGAGTGATAGAATGGCCCGCATTATCCTTATCCTGATCTCGGTTTTTTTCGCTTTGCCTGCTGCGGCCCACAGCCTCAAGGTCTTCGCCAAGGTTGATGGCTCAACAGTCAATGGTTACGCCTTCTTTATCGGCGGAGGGCGGCCGATGGGAGTGACCTGGGTTGCCAAAATGGGGGGCAAGACAATTGCGACGGGCAAAACCGGACATGAGGGAGAGTATGACTTTACAGTTCCTGATCCGGTGACGGATGGCATTTCCATCACCGTTGATACCGGCGAAGGGCATATCGCCACAACAACACTCAATCCGGATCGCTTCAGCATGGCTATGCAGCCGCCCTCCGCCGTTACCTCATCAGAGGGCGCACCGGGAGCACAGTCAATTCCAACCTCTGATGAAACCGCAAAGCTGGTGGAGCAGGCTGTCGAACGTCAGGTTGGACCTCTTCTGGTGAGGATTGAGGAAATGGATGCGCGAATGCGTTTCACCGATATCATGTCCGGTATTTTTCTGATTATCGGCTTGGCCGGTATTACCTTGTGGGCAAGGGGTCGCAAGCATTGATACGACCCCTCGACCTCAGGATTCGGATCGTGGCGAGCTTTCTGGCGCTGGTGGTTTTCACGTCCATTGCGGGACCGGCTCCGGCTGCAACCGGTGTGCTCGCCGTCCTTTGCCTGTACCTGATGACCGGGCAGCGGTTACGTTGGAGACGACTGCTTCATCTCGAAGGTTTTCTGATCCTGCTGTTTCTGACCTTGCCATTTACCCTTCCTGGACAGCCCGCCTTTCATCTCGGACCGCTGGTGGCCAGCAGGGAGGGAATTTGGCAGGCATTCACGCTTGCTCTGAAGGTTACCGCATCGGTGCTGATGATCGCGCTCGTGATAGGGTCTACCGAACCAATACGGCTCGGTATCGCGCTGCGCAGTCTCCGTGTGCCCGAAGCTCTCGTGCGGCTTTTTGTGAGCCTGACGCTCAACGTCAGCTTTGTGCAACTTGAGCTAACACGGTTGCGCGATGCCATGCGTATGCGCGGCTTTCGCGCGAGATCCAACCGCCACACGTGGCGTAGTTACGGCTATCTTTTCGGAATGCTCTTCATTCGCGCGATTGATCGGGCTGAGCGGGTTGAGGAGGCCATGCGGCTGCGTGGCTACTCCGGCCTGTTTCCCCGCACGGAAATGCCAAAGCCAAGCTTGAAGGACTGGATTGCTGCCGTCATGATTGTGGGTGGTGCGACTCTTTTGCTGATCTGGGACCGGTCATGACCAATTTGATAACGCTGCGTGACATGGTTGTCGTCCGAGGTGACACTGAGGTTTTGCACGGCATAAATTTGCGGCTTGAGTTCGGCGAACGACTGGCCATCGTTGGCTCGAACGGTGCTGGCAAGACAACCTTGCTGCGGGCAATCGTCGGGTTACAGCAAGCTCAGTCAGGAGAGATCGACCTTTTCGGTAACGTTTGCCGCCGGGAAAAGGAGTTTCGTGCCCAGCGTCCCCGGATTGGTTTTCTCTTCCAGGACAGCGATGATCAGCTTTTCTGTCCGAGCGTGATCGAGGATGTGGCTTTTGGCCCGTTGAACACGGGTATGACACAGGCCGCTGCCAGGGATATCGCTCAGGTAACGCTTAACAGGCTGGGCATAGGCCATCTGAGTGAGCGCTTTACCCATCGCCTCTCTGGCGGGGAGAAGCGGCTCGTTTGTCTGGCTGGCCTTCTTGCCATGCAGCCGGATGTGCTGTTGCTGGATGAACCAACCAATGGCGTTGACAGTGAAAATGGAGCGCGCCTGAAAACGGCGCTCTTGGCATTCAATGGGGGCATCATCCTTGTTTCTCACGATGATCTATTCGTGGCTGAGGTGGCGAGCCGGGCTATGATCCTTTCGAGCGGCAGACTGACTGAGGCAGAGATACACGATCACCCCCATGTTCACAGCCACCACCATATTCATCCGCTGAAAGGCTAGGGCATTTTGCGATTTCTTCGAATCCACGGTACACGACCCAAGCGTTTTGATATGCCGTTTGCCCCCTCATCCCCCTGCCGGGACCTTCTCCCCGCTGGGGAGAAGAAATTTGAGGAAAGCCTTGTATTTTATCAACATAAAACTGAGACGCCGTGCTGTCGCCTTGGTATCTTCTCCCCTGCGGGGAGAAGGTGGCGGCAGCCGGATGAGGGGGTGCGTAGCCGAAAAAAAGATAGCGTCGTGTACTGTAGCTTCGAATCGGAAAATTGCTCTAAGCTTTTGTTTTTACGCATTTCCGGACGGAAAACCGCTACGCACTTTTCCTGGAAATGCTCCAGCGGTCTATCTTGGGCGGTTCCGAAAGCGGGCCCGCCGAGTCTGATGTCGACCACGACTGCAATGCTAAAAATGCTCATGGCGCACCAAGATTATCCGCCATTGCAAGAGAAAAATGCCACAAAACTGTCCGGGAGGTCGCGCGAAACATCCATGAACATAACCGACATGATTGCCTCTGGCGCTGACAACCCCGTCACCCTGTTTCTCGCAGCACTTGTGCTCGGCGGATTGCATGGGTTTGAACCCGGACATTCCAAAACGATGATCGCGGCCTATATTATCGCCGTTCGAGGCACTGTCGGGCAGGCAATTCTACTTGGCCTGTCTGCTGCTCTTTCCCATTCTGCCATCGTCTGGGTTCTGGCTTTTATTGCGCTTTTCTATGGCAATAAGCTGATTGGTGATCAACTGGAACCGTTCTTCATGATCGGCTCGGGTGTTCTCGTTCTGCTGCTGGCCGGCTGGATGTTCTTCCAGGTGTGGCGCGCAAATGCGCATTCTCACCATCACGACGCCAGCCATGCAGGCGGTCACCACCATCATCATGGCGGACACGCTGACCATGATCATCGGTCAGGAGATGCTCATGCCCGCGCCCATGCCCGGCAACTGGCGGATAAACTCAAGGACGGGCCAGCGACAACGTGGCAAACGGTGCTATTTGGCCTCTCAGGTGGGCTAGTCCCTTGCCCTGCGGCGATTACGGTCTTCCTGTTATGCCTTCAATTGGGCAAACCCACACTTGGCATTGTTCTGGTCAGTGCATTTTCCATCGGTCTTGCCATTGTGCTGATGGTATTTGGTGTCGTTGCTGCCCTTGGCTTACGTGCGATCACAAGCAAAACCAGCGTTTTCGACCGCGTCTTGGCCTATGCTCCCTATATCTCAGCCTATCTGATTACCATGATCGGCTTGGTGATGCTGATCGGCGGCATTGCCCATTATCAGGTGCATCTCGCAGCACAATGATTGAAGCGGTCTCGCAAAATGCGGCTGAGTGCGATTTCACACTCAGCCAGCATAAAATACCCATTTATTGAGATGTTTTGCCATAACGCATCATGAACAAGCCATCCGCTTTGATGGGCAGCCATTTCGCGTAATAATCACGAAGCTGCTGTGCTGGATCCAGATCTTTGAATTCTTCAGGATAAAGCTGTTTTGCAATATATTGCGCGTAAACATAATCGGACAATGTGCGCGCGCCGCCATGATAGATCGCATAAACATCGCCATTTTTGACAGCAGGAAGCTCTGACCAACCGGCGCGCGCCCTATAGGGAGCCAGTCTTTGCCGCGCCATGCTCTCATCAATGCTGAAACCCATGGTCATGGCTTCGGGCTTTTTCTGCCATTCTGAGCCAGCGATCAGGATCATATCCGGCTTCTGCGCCAGAACAAATTCCGCGCTTAGCGGACCAAGACCCTTGAGTTCACCTTTGGCAATATTCTGGCCGCCGAGACGATTGACGAGCCCGCCCCACATATCATCGCTGTAAGAATTCCCGATGGATGATGCACCCTTTGAGCCAACTTCAATATACACTTTCTTTGTCGTCGGCTTGGCACGTTTTACTCGGGCATCAATATCCGCCATTGCTGCCTTGTAATTGTCAATCAGCGCATGCGCCCTCGTTTCTGCGCCCATAACCTTGCCCAGAATCTCGGTGGATTGAATATGTTTCGCCAACGTCTGAGCATTGTAATCGATGGTAACGACAGGAATCCCCGCATCTTCAATTTGCTTCACACTGTTGCCAAGCGCCTTGTTTGCCCAAGCTGGCAAGATCACAAGATCAGGTCTTGCCGCAACCACTTTCTCAACAGAGAAATCCCCATTATCTGTCGCGCCGACATCGGGAATAGAATGCAGTTTGGGCAGTGCCGCTTCATACAGGGCATATTGGTTTGGTCGCCAGTCCTTCCACGGAGCAAGCGAAAGCGCGACAACTTTATCGAGCGCAGTGGGGCCAACAACGGCCAGAAAGTCCTCATAATAAAAGCCAAGCAAAACCCGCTCGGCTGGCTTTTTCAGGCGCACCTGATGATCAAGTACATCGGTAACAATGATCTCAGCACGGGCTTGTACCGTGATAGACAGAAGCCAGAATGCAAGCGAAAACAGTAGTGACTTCATATTATTCTCCATTTTCCAGTGATTTTTGAGGTATTCACTTCAAAAGATATTCGTAACGCTTGTCTGTCAGCGTCTTCAAAAAGGCCACCAAAGCGTCGATGCGCTTGGCGTCCAATGGAGGGGCAGAGGTCAACTCCTTCACCGCCAAATTGTCAGCCACTTCGGGCGCGTCCCATGCCTTCCCCGTTTCCGGGTTGATGTGAGAGCTTTGACTTTTGGCATTATAATGGTTGTAAAAGCTGATGACGGTGCGCAGATTTTTGAACACGCCGTTATGCATATACGGCGCTGTTACCGCGACGTTTCTCAAACTTGGAACCTTGAAGGTGCCGACAAGGGAAGGATCTGCCCCAACGTGCAGATTGGCTGCCAGGCCAAGGTCACGGTAATCGTTCCCCATGCCATTGCTCTGGCGCGCGTCTTCGTTTTTCGGCACGCCGATGTTGAAATATTGGTAGTTTGAGAAGGTCGATGTCTCGTAACGACCATCTCGCCCCTTCACGTTGTGGCAGACATTGCAATTGGCAAACTGTGTTGAGAAGAACAGGGTGCGCCCCAGCTCTTCCTGATCCGTGAATTTAACTTCACCCCGCAGATAGCGGTCATAGCGGGAATCAAAGGGCGAAATATCTTTTGTCCGCTCAAAGGCTGCCACCGCAGCCTTTAATGCCGTAAATGTTGCATCTGGATCATCAAAAACTGTCCCGCCATAAAAGCGCTTGAAGGCCTCTACATAGTCAGGATTTTCAGCAACACGTTGAGAAATTGCCGCGACATTTGGCATTCCCATCTCAACGGGATTGAGTGGCGGCCCGCCTGCCTGATCTTCGAGTGTGGCCGCTCTTCCATCCCAGAATAGCCCCCCGATCCACAATCCTGAGGCCTTATCCTGATGAAATTCGGGGCTGAACCGTGCATAAGACACGCTGGGAGCATTGCGGTCGCCAAATGAAATTGCATCATCGCCGCGCGAGACAGCGGCTCCACCAACGTCATTATGATCGCTCAGGCCCATATTGGGCATATGGCATGTTGCGCAGGCTTGAGTGCGATGCAATGAGAGATTTTTGTCGCTGAAAATGGCCGCACCCAAATCTGCGGGCGTCGGGAAAGCTTGCTTATCGCCGCCCTCACTTTCTGATGCGGCGAACGCTAATATGGTGAAGGATACGAAAAGCAGGGAATGGTTCGCACGCATGGTCGTGTCCTGTGACTGGGTAAAGTAAGGCATAGCTTGTGAGGGCGCGCCGTGATCGCACCATCGTCGAGTAAGCAGATCACATATTCAGTGTGCCGCTATACCGTTTTCATAAGAAGCTGACCTAAAGAGCTTTCGGCAGAGGATGACTGATGTCCATGACCGCTGGCGAGGGCCCTGAGAGCCTCTTCATTGGTGATGGTCACGAGTTCTGGCAGCTTGTACGAGATCAGTTTTCGCCGTTTAAAACTATTGAGATGGCGGCTGACTGTCTCAAGGCTTAATCCCAGCCAGTCGGCAAGGTCCGCACGGCTTAGGTGAAGATTGAATGCAGTTTTACGCTGAAGCTTCGATTTGACTGGCTGCGTGAAGTGTTGCGCAAGGTCGAGGATGGCAGATGCAACACGCTCTTCGGCTGTCTTGCGTCCCAGCAGCGTGGCATGGAGTTGTGCACGCCGTAAGGTTGTTCTCAGCTCCCGGTCAATTTCAATCGCACATATCGGGCCTGAAGCAACAGTCTCAAGCTGTGTTCGCGCAAGAGCCTCGGCGGTGTAATGGTTCTGAGGTCCAAGAGGGATGCCGATGATCCGTCCGGGCCCTAAAACATCGATAATCTGACGCCTGCCATCATTGAACGATTGTGATAGGGCAACACAACCGTATTTTATGCGCAACATCGGCGAACGGCCAATGCCTTCGGCAAAGATGATCTGACGCGGCCCAAAAAGGTTAAAAAACGGCTCCAGCCGAATAGATTGCCTTTGGGGGCTTCGGTCGGTGAATTGAAACTCACCGTCATCGTAATCTGTAAAAGAGTGCATAGCTTGCTTCCACTCAGCCACCCTCCAGCAATCCATGTTGCCAGGGCAGGTCCACGTTGCAAAATACACGCCTGTCAAATGACGGCGTGATCGTTCACATCAGGATCATCGGAGTGGGAGGTGCGCGTGGAGAGGCATGGGCACGCAACAATCGAGCGACGAAGGCCTCTCGTCGAGGTGGAAGCTGCTCACTGGCTTTAACAGCAATATGTTGCCCTATTGAATCCGCGGGCATCGGCAAAAGCACAGAAGACGTTATACGGCAGGCTTCGCAGCCGTCGCCAGAGGTGTGCTTGTGCTGCTTCTCTGGATTACTCTGGCCTGGTAGGCAGAGAATTGGAATGGTTCCATCCGGCAAGGTATATGCCGCAATGTCTGAAGCAGGAATTTGCGGCTCTACAACTGGTGGCTTATGGGCAAAGCCAACGCACAGGATTGCAACAGCGCATAATATGCGCAGCACTCTCGCGAACTCTGATGCCGTTGCCTTCATCCAGTCTATCCCTCACCATGACCATTATGGAGCCTGGCAATGTTTGGCAATGCGGCAATTTGGCCAGTCGCAAGACAGTTTTCATCGAAAAGTGGAGCGCCTTAAAATAAACCGCATATGTTGTATTTTCCCATCATGGTGATGCTGCGTGCAAGACAATCGAACCGTTGTCATGGGGTTGGGGTGCTATTTTATCTGCTGTTTGGAAAGTTTGCGCGCAAGTGTTCGTCGGTGCATACCAAGGCGGCGCGCTGTTTCGGAAATGTTGAAGTCCGTTTCACGCAGAGTTTCCTGAATGCGCTCCCATTCCATGGTGCGCAGACTGGTTTGTCTGTTGGTGAGCGTGACCGAAACGTCGCCTTCTGTTCTGGCAAAGGCTGCTTCGATTTCTGTCGCCGTTGCAGGCTTGGCGAGATAGTGAGAGGCACCAAGCTTCATGGCCTCCACTGCGGTGGCAATACTGGCAAACCCGGTCAACACCACGATGCTTGGAACGGGCGCGAGAGCGGCAAGGTTGCGTACGCATTCGAGACCTGTTCGACCCGGCAATTTGAGATCAACAATGGCAAAGCCGGGTGTGATTTCACGAATGAGGACGTCAGCGGCTTCGGTTGACGGTGCCAGATGGCAGCGATACCCCCGACGCTCAAACGCCATCTGCAACGTGGTTGCCAGTCCCGCATCATCTTCGACAATGAGCAGTTGTCGTTCAGTCATTGCGAACCCTCAAGTGAGGGAATGAACAGGGATACGATGGCACCGCCACCATCAGCATTTTCAACACGAAGATCGCCACTGATGCGGCGCATGACATTGCTTGCCAGAAAAAGCCCAAGCCCGCGGCCCGCGCCATCCTTGTGGCTCAGATAGGGTTGCCCCGGTTTTGCCAATATATCCGGCGGGAAGCCGGGGCCATTATCGACTATCCGTATGCAAAGCTGGTGATCCTTCGTACTGTGCAGGGCTACCCGCACAGCTTTGGCACCTGCTTCGGCTGCATTGTCCAGCAGATGCTTCAACGCCTGTTCCAGCATTGGGTCGGCCATGATGCATATATTTCTCTCGGCTTCAACGGTCGTGGTGACTCCGCTCATATCCCCCTCTGCCCACTCATCGACCACATCCGTGAGAAAGTCGCGGGCATTTTTGACGGCAGCCTCATCCAGCCGTTCTTGCCCTGATGAAAGCAGCATATCTGATACAATACGACGACAGCGCAGTATTTCAGTCAGCATCAGCGGCAACTGTTTTTCTCGCGTTGTCGCGTCTGGCAGACCGTGTGTGAGCCAGTCGTCAAGCGTGATCGCCACCGTTGTCAGCGGTGTTCCAAGTTCATGGGCCGCGCCACTGGCCAGAAAGCCCAAACGCACAAGGTGGTCTTCTTCCATGAGCTGTTGGCGCAGCCGCGCCACATGCGCGTCACGCTGACGCAGGTTCGACATGATGCGGATGACAAACCAGCTCAGCAGGGATGCCGCGATGGTGAAGCTTAAAAACATGCCCTGCAAATGCAAATCAAAGACAAGCCAGTTGCTTTCGCTCACGCCGTGGCCGCCATGCGGCAAAAGCAGTGGCAAGCCATTGCCAAGCAACCAGTAATGGGCTGCAATGGCAGCCAGCAGAATAATATAGGCAAGCCGGGGAGGCAGCAGAATAATGGCGATGATGACCTGCAATATCAGCAGGCTGACAAAGGGATTCATGGCCCCGCCACTCAGGAACAGCATCATCGTCAGCGCGACGACATCGAGCAGCAGTTCAATCGCAATGGTGAGATCACCGGCGGTACGCAATGTGCGCATCCGCCAGATGCTGGAGAGATTGATGAAAATCTGAAAACCGATGACCAGCGCCATCTCACGTCGAGGTAAATCGACGCCAAACCCGTAATGGACGGCAGAAATTGCGCCAATCTGACCCGCAATGGCAATCCATCGCATACGGATAAGGGAAGACAGATTGTTGCGTGCGGTCTGCTCGGCAACCTCATGTATCTTCTTGGTTTTATTTATGTTGCTGCTGTCGTTTTCCAAATTAGCCGGTCTCACCCTTGTCCTGCGGTTGTTTTCATCGCTCTTTGGAATGCACGACGCCGTCACGTTCGCAGATGACCTTCAAGCCGAGAACGCCTTGCAGGTCAACGATTGTTATTGGCTGGGCTGAGCCGCTTTTGCGGCGGCCTCACGCGCTTGTCTGGATGCTTCAATAAAAACTTTGGTTTTTGCGGCTATTTCTGCCCGGTGATGATCAACACCAGCCTCACGATACAAGTGGCGACCGCCAACCATCAGCAGAATGACTGCCAGCATGGTCGCAATGGTCGTTCCAAATTTTCGACCGATTTTCTCATCTGCCTCGCGTATCTCCTGCCACATCAAAACACAGACGATGGCCGCCACCGGAATCGATAATCCGAACGTCAGAAGCACGCCAGTGGTTGGTCCTGTCACGGCAGGCAGAGTAATCCATGCGATTGGACCCACAAAAAATTGCGCCACTGTTGGCCAGAAAGCCCATCGATAGCCGATGCGAATAAGCTCCGCACGCGACAAGCCAATCTTGTCAACATCCTGCTGTGACTTGCGCCTGTAACTCCAGACCAGCATCAAACCAATCATGGCTGGACATGAGAGTATGAAATGGGCGTAGCGAGCCCAAACATTTGGCAAGCTCGCCGCATCCCAGAACCCTTTCACCTGCGTCCACCGTTCAGGGGCGAGCATCAAGGTAATATTGGTCAGAAATATCAGTGGAATGAAGGCGAAGATGCCGACAACCACCGCGATGACGGCAATGTGCAGCCAACGCGGCATACGGTGCCACAAATATTTGTGCAAATAGGTGAGCAGAAAAGCACCCGCAACCAGCGGAATGATCGAGATCCAGAACGCGCCCGTCAACGCATTGGCAGAGTAAAAATAGATGGTGTAGAGCGTGTTGATCGCCAACAACGGACCAACACCCAAGACCACGGCAATCGATTTGTTCACCGTGATAGAGGCTGCGATGTCATGGGCCAGATCATCCCATTTGTGGTCTCTCAGACCTTTGAGCTGATACCACAGGGTCAGAAATGCACCGCCTATCATCATATTGATAAACACAATATGCATCAGAAAGAAAATGAGCAAAACCGCTACCATAACCGGCACAGGGGCTGGCATGGGCAGAGGCAGGTCGTGGGGGATGACAGTGTCGTTCACGGCTTGATCTCCGCTTTGGTCATGGTCTGGGAATTGGTACGCAAGACGGTGCCTGCATTCTGCGCACCTTCGATAAAGCTTGCTGCTGACCGATGTTGGAATGTGGCAATATAAGAGGCCAGCGATTCCAGCTCACGATGATTTCCGGGGAAGGGCGGCATGAAGGGCTGTGCCTCATGCATTCCTTCCATGTAGCTCATCGTCAGCTCCGGGGTCCACGGCTGGTCGCCGAACAGGCGCTGAAAGTGTTGTGTGACACTGTTGACGCCATTGCTGGTGTGGCATCGGGAGCAGGCGATCATGAACACGTCTTTGCCATCCTGTATACTGGCTGTGTTTGCATCCGTCGGGATGTGCGCGGTCTCCATGGGGGTGAGCGGATAGGAATAGCTGGACCATGGTAAAATGCCGTCTCGGGCATACAGGGGATGATCCTCCACCCGCAGGCCGTTGGCATACATGTATTGACCAATCACGTATGGCTTTCGGACAAATTCGCGCACACGCTCAAAATGTCCGGTCAGCCAGATGATTCCAAGCAGCGCGATGGGCAGCAGGAAGCGCGGCATATATTGCGGGCGAAACACACCGAACTGCGCCACAAGTGCGATCAGCAAGGCTGTACCTGCCATGCCCCACAGTAGGGTTTGCTGCCACTGGGTGAACTGGATGGTCAGCAACCCCGTTGCAAGATTGTCTGCCATGGTCTGAGGAAGAACCTCATAATACCAGTAGCCGCCGATAAAGACGAAGGGGGCGGCCATCAGCGTAAACAGGCTCACGGCACGGATAGCCTGCGGACGAAAAGGATCATCCCATTTGGTGAAGAACAGGATGAGCGTCAGAGCAATCACACCAGCCATTGCAAGGGCCAATGGTGTGCGGAATGCCAATTGGGGCAGGTATACCGGGTTTGTGAACCCTTCCCAGAGGGTATGATTTGTCAGCCAGTTGCCGGGATCCATCATGAAACCGAGGATCGAAACAATGATGGACATCGTCACCCAGGAGAAGAACGCCAGCCCGAATCCCAACTGAATGTGGCGATTTTTTCGCTCACCTGTCCATTTTTTCCAGGTCAGAAAGTAGGCGAGGATCAGCACCACTTCCGTGATAAACACCAGCCATTCAATAAACCATCCCCAAAAGAAGACGCGGATAAGACTGCCGATCGAATAGGGATTGACCAGAGATGTTGAAAACCAGATGCCAACGCCTGTCAGTGCACCAACAGTCGTGGTGATCAGAAAGGCGAAGAACAACAGTTTGTAGGCCAGCGTATCCCAGCGTTGGTCACCGCTGCGCTTGCCATACCACTCCATGGCGGCCACCAGCGGCATCATGCCGACGGCGAGGCCGTGGTTGATCAGGACATGCAAAATGGCGATGATCGCAATCAACCCGCGATTGCCAAGCCCATCAAGATGGAAGATCGGGAACTCCATCGCTACGCCCCTTTTAAAATAGATTTGGATGCGTCGAAACGATCCATGTTATCGGCTGCGATTCTGATCAACAGTGCGGAATGGACGGCAAAGATCGGCAAACCGATGAGATGCATGTTTGCCTGGACGGCGAGCCAGAGCCCTCCTGCGGCAAGCGCAAGCGCAAAGGCAACGGGCAGACAGACCAGCAGCACGTCGAAGGGATGAAAGGGCCTTGGTATGTGCCTGAGTGCCGCCGCGATGGAGGCTAAAGCGCGCAGTGTCAGAACCGCAAGGGCCAGACAACCGACAAAGCCCATCAAGGCCGGTTCATCAATCATGGCCAAAATGGCACTGACAAGAACGATATGGACAATATGCCAACGATACTGTCTGCGTTCGAGCCACAGTAATATGTGGTCTAGCATCTCCCCCCCTGTTCGATCACGGAGATGAGTGGCACGGAGACTTTCATTCTTGCAATTGGACAATTTGCCCAAGGGGAGGGGCGTATGTGCTGTCTATTTTCAGGTGAACCGCACCGCATTTGCCGGAGACCTTCAACCTAAGTAAGGAAGAAGGCTATGGAAAAAAGTAAGACCTCCAATCGTTATTCATCGGAGGTTCGGGCTCGTGCCGTCCGGATGGTTCTGGAGCATCAAGGCTCTTATGAAACACAAGGGGCGGCTATCGGGGCAATTGCTCCGAAGATTGGCTGCACTGCTGAGACATTGCGGGGCTGGGTTCGCCAAACTGAGCGGGACAACGGCACAATCAGCGGCATGAGCAATACAGAGCGTGACCGCATTAAAGAGCTGGAACGCGAAGTGCGTCAATTGCGCCAAGCAAATGAGATCCTTCGGAAGGCCTCCGCTTATTTTGCCCAGGCGGAACTCGACCGCCCATTCAAGCCATGATCCACTTCATTGACGTTCAGCGAGCCGTTCATGGGGGCGAGGCAATCTGCAAAGTTTTGCCGATTGCCTCGTCAACGTATTACGCCCATCATTCGGACAGGGGAGCCCAATATGTTTCCATCCGCTACACCGAACGATTACAGCATGTCGCGTTTTATTGTCCTCAATAAAACGATAACGTACATGCGAAAAAGAAAGAGCTAGGCTGTAGTGCCAAATTAATGGTTTGGGATTCCCTTTGATGCGCAAATCAGATTCAACGCTAACTTTTGGAGGTTAGCGATGGATGGCGAGG
>NZ_JACHLU010000028.1 GCF_014204625.1 Gillisella vitis
AGCATAATGCTATGGATCAAATGATTAATTTGTCACTACAGCCTAGCTCTTTCTTTTTCGCATGTACGTTATCGTTTTATTGAGGACAATAAAACGCGACATGCTTTAGCGACCTCCTTATCGTTTAGCCGCACGATGCCTACGGATTTTCCTTTGCGCGTGATGCGTCGTAAGAGGGGACCATGGCAGATGTCGAGTACTGAGATCGCGTTGGTGCGCCGCGCAGTGTTGAATGATTGGAAGCCACCGATCTTCGGCATGTTCTTCTTCGGCCGGATGTGGTCGCTTTCGATACCTTGTTGGAGATGCTTGGCGGCATAATACATAGGATCTGGATGCAACAGCACGCTATCGACCGATGTTTTGATCGCCGACGGAAACGTATTGGCACCATCAGTGCCGATCTTATTCCGCCACAACAGTGGCTCGTCCTTCAGCATCTTGCGGAAAAACCGTTTGGCGTCGTCGATGTCACGCTTTGCCGTCAGCAGGAAGTCGACCGGATATCCGCACTTGTCGATGGCCCGGTACAGGTAACGTCATTTGCGGCGAGTCTCGACGTAGCTCTCATCGACTCACACCGAGCCGCAATGCGACCGACGAAACTGACGCAACCACTTCTCGATCATCGGTGCATAGGCCAAAACCCAACGATTGATGGTAATGTGGTCGACGTCAAAGCCGCGCTCGAGGAACATCTCCTCCAGATCCCGATAGCTGAGCGAATAACGTAAATACCAACTGACTGCCTGCACAATCAGACATGCCTCGAAGTGCGGACCTTTGAAGTCATCCTTCGACTGGCGCTTCAGCTTTTCGGCAATGGCATTCAGGATCATTGGCTCACTGCGTAATTTTCGAAGCGGTCATTTCTCCTCTCATGGTCAACATTGAGTTAACCAGCAAAAACTTGCGACAAGGCCCTCCAGTGGCCGGACCCTGCACTGATCGGTCTTAGAAAGTCAACTTTTCGCGCCCGACTGTGTCCCAGCGCACTGAACGGGCCGGCAATCTGCGCGAGGATCATTGGGCTGCAAAGCTTGGGACCTGTCTCGGATTGAGCAGCTCAACCCAGAATAAACACTAACCTCAACAAAGGAATTTCACAATGAAGAACGAAATCAGCTTCGCAACAGGAAGTGTTGCCGCGAAGATCAGTGAGCTCAATGCTGGATGGCGCAATCAAGTCGCCAATGCCATGGGTATGGATCCAAAGACCTTTCAACTTTCTCAGGGCACGCTTGGATTGCAAACATTCGACTCCAGCGGCCTTTTTCTGATGGCTGACGCGGTTCCGCCCTTGTCCACAACGTCCTTCTTTGATCCTTCAGGCAAGAACCGCCGCTCGACGGCCTACAATCAGCTTCTGCACGCAATGCTGCCGACCAACTCCAGCGGCCTGCGGGCAGCTCTTGGTGACCAATATGCGAACTGGATCGCCTATCGTAACGCCGATACCAGCGACCTGTCGCAGAAGGCCCTGTTCCTGAACTGGGCTAACAAGCGTCTGGACCCAGACCGGACCAACGCGGCGGTCACTGCCTTCAACATGACGCTGAGCGACCCGATCAACGTGGCGCTGACCAATTATGCCAATCCAGCCAACCAGATGACGTTCGCCAACAGCGCGGGTGAAAGCTTCACTCTGCCGATTTACTCGTCCACCATCAACGTCGCAAAGGATGCCATTGTCACCTCGTCGCAGTCGGCGAAGATCGACTACAACTCGGCCAAGGCTGACACGTCTTCAACGGGCACCACGTTCTCGGGCTCAGCATCCGGCTTCTACGACATCTTCAGCGGTGGTGCGGGCGGCTCCTTCAACGAACTTGACCAGATGGCCGCCTCCAGTGATTTCACAATCAAGGGGACGATCAACAAGTATACAACCATTGCGTCGGATGCTGGGGCCTGGTTCGATGGCTCGCTGGTCAGCCGCGCCTACAATGCCAAGAACGACTTCACGATCTGGGATCCAAAGTCGAACATGGGTAATTGGGATTCCTTTTTTGGACCCAATGGCTCTCTGACCCGGCGCGTCTCACAACTACTGCTGGTCAGTGACTACAACTTCGTCGTGACCTCGATGGCCAAATACTCGGAGTCTCAGTTCCAGCAGATCAAGACTGGAGCAAAGTTCGGCATCTGGCCGTTCTTCTCGGCCTCGGTCGAGGCGACACACACCAATTCGATGACCCACAACGAGGATGGCTCGCTTAGCGTCACCTATACGCTGGATCCGGGCGTGATCGCTATATGGGGGGCGACGATTCAGTCCGCACCGAACTGATCATCGTCCTTTCGGCAGGTGGCACCGTCCCCTTCGCCACCTGCCACTTCCCCCTCTCATCGTCAGTATAAGGATTTCGCCATGGTGCGCCAACTCACCCCGATCGATCACTACTTCCAAAACATTGCTGCTCGTGCGACCCATGCTGTTGCCACGCAGAATCCGCCGCCACCAACGCCCGCACCGGTCTTTGACGGGCCTCAAAAGTCGACGTCCACCGCATGGTCGGCTTTGGCGGTGCATCCGATGTCTGTGCTGGAGACCGAGTATGTCAATCTTGTTCGCAACGCCGAGCGTCGCGGCGGGAACGACGCCGACCAAGCCCGCGAGAACGGCTTTGCCGAAATGACGCGGTTCTTCTCACTGACGTCAGGGGCTCCGACGCTGCTTGGCGACGATGGAGAGCCGTTGATCGACGAGCAATTGAAGGATCTCGCTGCGCATGTTGAACTGGTGCACTCGATGTGCGATGACAGGCCCGAAGACGCCTTGCAAGGCCTTGCCGAGATCGTGGCAGATGCGGCAGAGCTGGTGGCCTACCTCACCAATCCCGACGAACTCGACTTTGCTGGCGCAGGGGTTCAGGCGGCCGCCACCTATCTTGGCATGTTCGACATGTCTGCGAGCCAGGCAGCGGATCATTGGGCCGAGCAGCACACCGAACCGGACCAGGTCTGGGACTATGTCGATGAAGTCAACGAACAGTTGGTGAACAAGCTTTGCGCCTCTGGTAATGTCGCTGCTTCGGCGCGAAGCCTGTACAATATCGAACCTTTCTACCTGTTCCGTCTGATGCATCGCTTTATTGGCGGCGACCAGGCCGCCGTGATGGATCTTGCATCCAAGGGTGCGGCCAGCGGCGAGGCCACCAAGGCCATGCATCCCCAAGCGTGGCGATGGCTGACCGAGTGGCATGAAAAAAGAGTGGTCGAGCTGAAGCAGCTTCTGGCCGATCTTGAAAAACGGCTGAAGAAAAAATTCAACGTTGAGAACGATCTAATCCGCTTTTTCCTCAAGGGCGGTCGCGCCATGTTCACGGCGCTTGGAGCGCCCGAACTTGGCGAGAACGATTGGGACACCGGCATTCTGATCAACCCTCAGCTTTCGCCGGACCAATGGTATCAAGCCTTTACCGAAGTGAACAACGTCGTGGTCGCCTTCCTTGACCGCTCCCGTTTCAGTTATTCGACCCTGCTGGCACGGCACGCGAACGAACTGGGTGCGCTTCAGCTGGCAGCACAGGCCAGCCCCGCAGCCCAGCCGGAACCGCCCCGCTACTTCAGCCAGCTTGCCCTGCTTGCTGAGCATGATGCCGAACGCCGCGATCGCCAGCAGCGCGTGGCAAGATCGTTGCTCAGTGTCAACGTCGCAGGGCGTGGTCGCACTCTGGCTGCTCGACCCCGTGTTCAGCCCGTCGGGGTAAACGGTGAACTGATCGATGTCGGCATATCGAAACGCGAGTCGGTAGAGCTGCTGGAGCATTGGCTGGAGGTCGAGGTCCATGACGGCCAGGGGGTCGCGGTTGGTGGGGTCCCAGTGCCAACACTGCCCTACTTTGTGGATGACTTCTCAACGATCATCCGTGGGGCACTGGCGACCGGAACCGCAGATAGAAAGCTGGCGAAACGGCTGGTCCGGCTGAAACTTGTACTAGACAGCAATGATCTCACATTGGTCGGTGCGCTGAAGGTTGAAGAGGAGAAGGCGTTTAAAGTGCTGCCAAAAGCGGCTGAGGCTCTTGGAGCAGACAAGAAATCCAGCGCTGGTCGTTTGGCGGGATGGGTTCTTTCGCGGCTGGCCTCGTCGCTGCCCAATCTTGATCTAATGCCCAGCTACCGTGACGCGCTTGACACCATGATAGCGACCCATGCGGCGGCACTTACCGATCCCGCCAACATCGCGCAGATCTGGCAGCAGGTGGAGCCGGGTATAGGGGAGAACGATCGTGAGGGCTGCCATGCGCTTCTCATTCTGCAGAATGCGGCAAGCACCTTGTCGCGCCAGATTGTGCAGGATGGCGTGACCCTGGCACAGGCGATCGGCGGGCCGGGGCTGGCGCGGTCGGAGCTTTGGGAGCCTGTCTATCAGACGATCGCCTCGATCATGCCGCTAAGCGGACTTAACGGCACATACTACCTTTCTGGCGGATTTGCCGGTCAGCTGCAGGCAGCCCATGCCGATGTTGCCCCGAACGAGTTCCTCACCCTCTGCCCGGATGGAGCCGTGGAAATCCTCTACCGCGTCACCCCTAACGGCCGACCGTTTAATGCGGAACAGCTGCAGCAGCGCCTCTCTCAGGTTCTTCAGGCGACTAAACTGGTTGCGAAAGTCGTGAACAACGCTGTGGCTGTCTGCGCGTCGGAACCGTTGCCTGGTCTGAACGTGCGAGATCTGACGCCGGCGCTTGTGTGGATCCGGGCCGAACAGGATGGTCCAGAGCAGGCAAGGACTTTGGACCATCTGCAGAACTGGCCGCAGGACTGGCCGGTCGCTTCGGCGCGGGATCTGGTGCGCCTGTTCCAAATCCGGGCAGCGCACAGCCCCGATTTCGATCTTCGCCAGGCACGCCGCACATCCTCGGTCTATCTGCTGGATGACGTGCTGGGTCGTCAGCTGGGTTGATTCTCGGCGCTTCGGCCCCGGGCTGGCGCAAACCGCGCGATGTTCGGGGCCGTTACAGTTTTTGCGATTCAAGTGATTTCTATCAAAGATAGAGAATAAGAATATTTTCCATATCGCTGGAGCGCTCAAGCTCTCTGTAGTGCTGAAGTTTATATTTTATATTTTATGCAATCGGATATTGCCCGATGATCCGCAGACCCGCTGCTAATCCCGTTGGCCCGCATGACACACAGCAACTATCCCTGCTTGCGGGTCTGTCCAATGCGGTTGCCGCCAGATTTCGCGCCGAGCTTTTTACCATTGCGGTCAACCCTGGCCAGATTGTGATTGACCAGGGTGAACGCTCTGACCATGTCTACTTCGTCCTGTCGGGCCGCCTTATTGGGCAACTTGTTTCGGAATGCGGTCGCGAGATCGCCTTCACTGAAATTCTGGTCGGCAGCCAGTTCGGTGAGATTGCGGCACTGGACGGAATGCCACGTTCGATTACCGTCTCGGCCATCAATGCCAGCCGCCTTGGCGTCATCAGCGGTGCGGCCTTCATACGTTGGCTTCAGGCTGAACCAGAGCTTTCCCTCGCCCTTGCCCGCGACCTTGCTGCGCGCAACCGACGGCTGACGGAACGCATCTTTGGACTGGTGATGCATGATGTTGAAACCCGCGTGCGCGAATTTCTGTCGCAATTGGCGCAAAAAGCGGGGGAGCTGAAGCCGGGCGGTGTTTTGAGAGGAGCTCCATCACATGAAGAGATTGCGACTTTTGTCGGTGCTAATCGTGAGGCCGTCAGCCGGGTGATTGCCCGGCTTGCTGCGGAAGGGACGCTTGAAAGTGGACGACGCCGGATCGTGATCAAGGATGTCGATGCACTCCTATCAAGTCTATAAATGACGGCCCATTGCCACCTCAAGCGCCTGCGCGGACGCTAAAAGCCAGCGCTCGCCCTTTGCTAGGTCGCGGGACAGATTTTCGATTTCTGCCAGATCAAGGTTCTGGCCAATGGCCTGCGCGAGGCAAAAACGAAAGCTCGGCCCCATGAAAAGCATACCTCTTTGCAACAGTGCGCCGTGTCCATCCGCAAATCGCTGACGGCCGACTTCGATCGCGCCGGTAGCGGCAATACTGATGCCATCGATCATAGCCGCAAAATGGTGCCAGAAGCCCAACTTATGACTGTCTGCAATGGCTGAGAGGCGCATTCCATGGGAAGCCAGTGCAGACCAGTCACACCGGATCGCTGACGGAAGCGCAGCCCCGAAGGTAAGTGTATGGCACAGCGTATGGGGGTGACCGGTCATCTGTGCCGCAGACAGAGCCGCAGCTACGGCCCGGTCGGTGCCCTCGGAGGTGCCGGTGATGGCCTCCATTGCGGCAATGCAGCTTAAAACAGTAGACAAGTTTTCGGTTGCGCCGAAGGCTCGTAGAGGTTCGGCGTGATCTTCGGGCCGGTAACCCTCGATGAAGGCAGACAGGTGCAGACGCGCTTCTGGAAACTCGCCACGGAACATATGGGTCGAGCCCAAAAGACGATGCATGACCAGCGCATGTAGGTCCTGATTACTGGCCAGTATCACGGGTGACAGACCGAGAACCAGTTCGTGTGCGCCATCAATATCACCTTGGACGAGACGGTCGATCCACTGGACGAACAGGGCTGCAAGGACTCTGTCTACCCCTCCAACTCCCGCGATCACAGCCGCAAGGCGGGCGGAAAGCTCATTTCCGGCGGGCAAATAGCCGAAAGCGCCCGTTACTGACCGATACAGCGCAAGCAAGGTGTCCGCTTCGAACTGACGACTCCAATCGCTATCTTCCGGACCAAGCTGCGGCATAAGGTCCAGCGCGTGCCGGAAGAGGTCTGCCGCCTCGGCATCCCCCAACTGCGCCGATGCCGCACGCCCCGCCTCGGCCCAGAAGACTGCCGCCTCCCGCAGCCGACCCGCCCGCTCCAGTTGGTCCGCCTGCAGCCGGGGCGCAACGAAGATGCCGCGCGCGCGTCGTGCAGCCAGCGCATCGGCATTCGCCGAATGCAGGTGCGGCAGATCACGCTTGAGGATCATGTCATAAGCACAATCCGCGATAAGCTGGTGGCGGATGTTCAGCCAGTTTTCCTCTTCTCCTGTGCCAATGGTCAGTTCAGCCAGTCCGGCCGCTGTGAGTTCATCAAGCGCGGCCTCCAGTCGACCGGGCTCCGTCCAAAGGTCTCGCAGAACCGGGATCGGGATGCTTCGGTCAAATGTTGCGACGATCCGCATCAGCGATCGCGCGAGCGTAAGTCGACTGATTCGCGCCTGAAGCAGTTGTATCAAGCTGGACGGGATGGTGGTCGCAGCATCAGCCTGGCCCGATCGTGACTCTTCATCTAACCTGAGGCGCATATCCAGCGCCAGTTCTTCGGCAAAGATTGGCACCCCCTCGGACCTATGGACCAAGGCATCAATCAGGGCAGGACTGGCTACGTTGCCAGAGCCATCCATCAAATGCGCGACAATCTTGCGTGTGTCATCTGGGCGAAGACGCCCCAGCCTGATCTCTCCCTCGCCTGACGGAATGTCTGATGGTGTGCGTATGGTGGTGAGCACAAGCAACCCTGGGGGGCGAGAAGATACCAGGGCAGCCAGGGTCTCGACGGTCGAAGGATCGGCCCATTGCGCATCGTCCAACCATAGGACGGCGGGTTTACGTTCGCTCGCGAAATGCTGGGCAACGGCGGCAATGGTTTCTGCTCGCCGCTGCCTTCGTTCCTGCCAATTGCCATCTGCGGCGGTTTCAAGCCGGTCCAGAAGTTCGGCTGCATTTCCAGAACCAAAGGCGCGGTCACGCTTGAGCGCAACTAGGAGCGGAAAGAACGGAATGTCCATGGCGCGCGGATGGCAGCTCAAGCGCTTGACCACATTGCCTCGGCGTTCCAGCTCGTCAACGCAGTCCGCGACAAGACGCGTCTTGCCGATACCAGGCTCGCCCCGGACGGTGACGTGGGAAAAACCACCGTCGCGCACCTTGACCCAGTGACGCTCGATCATAGCGCGCTCGTCGTCGCGTCCCGACAGCGGCACCCGGACCGGCCGCATCCGCAAGACCATCTCGGGCTCTACCGGCTTTTGACAGCTGGCCATATAAAGAGCGACGGGCGTATTTATACCCTTCAGCTTCCTGGGGCCAAGCGGCTGTAGCGCAATCGTGTCCCCGACCAGTGCTGCTGTTGTTTCGGCCAGAATAACGGTACCGGGGGCGGCGACACCCTGTACACGCGCGGCAAGATTGACAGTCACCCCAAAGGCGCGTCCGGTCCGGTACAGACCCGGACGGCCATCTACGACGACAAGGCCGCTTGCAACGCCAGCCCGCGCGGCCAGGGAAATCTGCTGTGACCCCGTCATAGGCAAGGCCGCTACCGCCTCGACCATCCGGCACGCCGCAAGCACGCCCTGCTGTGCGGCATCCTCCAAAGCCTCAGGATAGCCGAAATAGGTCAGCGCCCCGTCGCCATGGTACTGGGCGACCTGCCCACCGAACGCTTCGGCCGCGCGGTCGACTGCTGCATAGACACGATCCAGAAGGTCGGCAAACCCTTCCGCCCCCAAGGCAGCGGCAAGCTGGGTCGAGTCGACCACATCGCAAAAAACGATCGTCAGGTAGCGCAACTCCACGCCGGTATCCGCCCGTCTGTCTGCCCGCTGCGCCACGGGCAGATTCGCCAGCATCTTCCGACGATGACCCAAGGACCCAACGCCCAGCTCACGCAGGTCGGCATCGGTAAGATGCGGCAGCACCTCCAGATCCACATCCGCCCGGTCAAAGACCACGGCGTATTGACCAAGCCCGATCCCTTCAAGCCAGACGGAGACGCCGGTAGCCTCGTCCCATGCCATGGTTGTCGTGTCAGCCCAGATCATCGGCCTGGATCGGGTCCGAAAGCCCCGGCAGGTCCGCAACTGGTGCGCCTGGGTCCAACAGTGGAAGACTTTGCGGGTAGCGGAACCGATTGGTGGGATCGTATTTCGTCTTGACCGAACGGAGGATCGGATAGGCCTCACCCCAATAATGTTGCCCAAAGTCAGAATCCTCGGGGCTAGGATAGTTCTGATAGGCCCGACCAGTCCAGATCGGGGCGACCAGCTTTTCCCAGGCATCCAGATAGGCAAGCATCGGTGCCTTCTCTTCCGGGGTCAACCAGAAGACATCGAAAAAGAGGTCGCAATCGACCTTGCGGTGCAGGAAGGCATTTGGCACGGCAGGATGCGCGATGGCCCCGCCATAGATTTCCATCGCGGCGATTGTGTAGGGGCTGGGGCTGGCCAGAAAATGCCGCAGTAATGGCAGCCATTCCGATGCCGACACTGGCCGATCCAGATAACGGCTAAGCTTTGCCTCAGGCGGCGGCATGGGTGATAGGTCAAGCGGAAACTGTGGCACCTCATAGGGTTGCGTCAGCAAAATGCGGTTCAGATCGGTATAGGGCATCGGATCGTACAGTGCCTGAAGCGCAGCACCAGGCCGGGCCAAGATAGGTGTCAGCAGCTGAGAAAGCTCTTCCTTGCTGCCGCGATACATCCCCCGCATAAGCAACAGCGGCTCGCGCACTGCGCCCTCCGGTCCCTCGAACACCCAGATCATCTGGTAGCCAAGACCGTCTGGTGCGGTGCGCATGAAGTTTACCTGTAGCCACTCCAGCGCCTCGGCCGTGGTTTGCAGGGCCTGTTCGCCCGCCATCGACCAGGTGATTGCAAACCCGGAAAAGCGGTTGCCGTGATACAATCGATAGCATACTTCTACCAGCACGCCGAAATTGCTGCCCGTGCCGCCACGCACCGCCCAGAAAAGATCACGGTTTGTCTCGGCATCAGCGGTGACGATCCGGCCGTCCGCCAGGATCACGCGGACCGCTTCAACCTGGTCGCAGTTCATGCCGAAGATGCGGGCGGTAAAGCCGTAGCCGCCACCCTGCATGTACCCCCCGACACAGACATCGGGGCACGCCCCCCCGGGAGTATGCAGCCCGAACGAGGCAAGCTTGGCGTTCAGCTTGCGAAAGGACGTCCCGGGACCAGCCCAGACTCGAAGTGCCGCAGGATCGACAAAGACATCGTCCATCCTGCTGACGTCGATCAGAAAACCCGACTGCGACGAGAAGCCCCCCGTGCTGTGCCCGCCTGATCGGACCACGACCGGCATCTCGGCCAATGCCGCCACGTGCAAACACTCGGCGACATCGGATTCAACCTCGCAATAGACGATGACAGCCGGGAAATGCGAGAAGCGCGGATTTGCAAGCATCCGGTCCCGATCATAGTCCGGGTCCCCCGGCATGACGACACTGCCGACGATTCGTCTATGAAGCTCTGCCGCAAGTTCCGGCGGAAGGCATCCGCTGCCATCAGGTGATGCGCTAGCCGTCTTGCGCCACAGAGGAAGTACGCTCGCAATCCTGCGCTCTGAACTGTCAAACCAAAGCAAGGCTTCTCCTTTTCTGGGTTTTCAGGTGACGCAAACGACACGTCGACCCGAAGCATGAACTTAATCATAGGCTGCGCTATTCGAATCATAATCTACCTTAACGGTATTTGCATACAAGGTCGGAGGGATGCCTTGGAGATTTTCTTTCTGGCAGCCTTCGACGAGGGGCATTTGCGGGAATTCTGTTGTAAAGAACCCGTTGGTGCGGAAAGAGGACTGACAATTATCAGCGAGACTTTTGATGGCGATTTTGAGTGGCGTTATTTTCAGGGTGAAGTGATTTAACAGGCTGCTGAAAAACTCGAGGCGGGCTGAAAATGGTCTGTTGCGGTGATCGAAAAGCGCCCAAAAAGCGTTACATATGGCTTATATGCGCCGTTTTTTGGCACTTTTTCTCCCCAAAACATTCTCATTTTCAGCTCCACCTGACTTTTTCAGCAGCCTGTTAGAGCTGGCTCGGGAAAACTTTATAGGTGTTGTCACGTTAACTTCGCCCGCCAGAGAGAGGTCAGCGGTTACAGAATTTTCAGGCGATGCAGGCCGCAATTTTCCATGCGTCGAATGCTTCGAGGCGATGGTAGCGAATTGTTTGTGCGGCTCGGCGGCGGGATGGAACTGAAAAGCAATTCCGGGTAGCGGAGTGCATGGAGATGAACGGTGTTGTCACGTTAATCGGCTCACAGTTGCCTACGTTTCGGGTTGGTCGTAGATTTCAACGATGCAAACATCCGATATCAGTTTCAAGCGTCACCGTTTTCCTCCGCAAATCATTGCTCACGCAGTTTGGCTTTACCTGCGGTTCAATCTGAGTCTGCGTGAAGTTGAGGAAATGCTGCTCAAGCGTGGTATCGACGTTTCCTATGAGACGGTCCGCCGCTGGACCGCCAAGTTCGGACCCCAGATCGCTCGCAACTTGCGGCGGCAGCAAGCCTGTCCCGGCGATGTGTGGTATCTGGACGAAGTCGTTGTCAAAGTACGTATCCAAAGAAGGCCGTCTTGTGGTTCTGGTTGAAGGTGAAGATTTTGTTTGTCGCGATTAAAAGCGAGAGACAAGGAGGCTCACGTGAATTCTCACAGGATCGATTTGCCGAGTAAGGCGAAAGGCAGTTGCTCTTCAAGAGGCCCAGCGCTTATCCATGATCTTAAAGCCTGTCGCAGTGAATAGGATTCACTGCGACAGGCTTTAGCTCTTTCTTTTTCGCATGTACGTTATCGTTTTATTGAGGACAATAAAACGCGACATGCTTTAGTAACTCCCATTGCGAAATTTGAGCGGGAGAAGTGTTCAGGCCCAAGACGAACATTTTCTGGGATTTCGACCGTTGTGACGATCTTCGCCTGGCGACACTGCGAACGAACATCGATTTTCAACCAATTAAAATTGCACGTATATCGTTGACATTCGTAAGCGTTGGGCCCGTTATCATCAGATCGCCGACAGCCTCGAAGGCGGTGTAACTATCATGAGCGGCGAGGGCAGCACGCGGCGCGATTCCAGCGGCCTGCATGCGCAAAAGCGTATCTGGGGACACGACAGCGCCGGTAGCATTTTCAACACCATCGATCCCGTCAGTATCGCCTGCGATGGCCCAGATATTCGGTGATGCGTCGAGACCGATAGCGAGACTTAGAAGAAACTCAGTGTTTCGCCCGCCACGGCCAGCAGATTCTTTGGGCAACGAAACGGATGTCTCTCCTCCTGAAAGGATCAGCGCGGGACCTGCTACCGGCAGCCCTTTCTGCTGCGCCGATCTGGCAATGCCTGAAAATACAGTGCCGACTTCACGAGATTCACCCTCCAGTGCATCGCCGAGAGTAATCGTCGCAGACCGTTGGCACGAGCGACGTCTGCGGCAGCCGCCAGCGCCAGAGATGGCGACGCAATCAAGCGCACTTCGGTATTCATTGGACGGCGTGTATCGAGCGAACCGCCGCGCGCGAGCACCTCTTGTGCGGCGATGGGAAGATCCAGTTTGTATCGGGCAACGATTTCACTCGCCTCCTCGATCGTCGTAGTATTTGCGACAGTTGGCCCGGACGCAATTTCTGAAGGGTCGTCGCCAGGCACGTCCGATATGACAAGGGATACGACCTTTGCCGGATACGCGGCCTGCGCCAGTCTCCTGCCCTTGATATTGGAAAGCTGCTTGCGAACCGTATTCATTTCCGAAATGGTTGCCCCGCTGGCAAGCAACGCCTGATTGACCGATCGGTTGTCTGCAAGCTTCATATTGCCTGCGGGCGAAACCAGAAGCGAAGACCCCCCACCCGACATCAGTGCAATGACGAGATCGTCCGCAGTAAGGCCCCTGATGCTTGCCAGAATACGATGAGCAGCCTCTACGCTCATATCATCAGGAACCGGGTGACGCCGACGCGGGTAAAGATTGCAACTTCCGTCCCGACTTCTTCCGCTAGACCCTTGTGAGCCCGACCGCCGTGCCCGGAATATTCGCCTTCGGAATTCTCGCGCACGATGACCCAGTCGAGATCGCCGGGGCCGCAATTGCGCAAGGGCGGAGTGATGCCTGGCAGGATTTTCGTAGGGCGGACATTCGCGTACTGGTCAAAGCCCTGGCAGATCGGCAGGCGCAAGCCCCACAGCGTGATGTGATCAGGGACGTCCGGTGCGCCGACCGCTCCGAAATAGATTGCATCGAAGGTCTTGAGCTGTTCGAGACCGTCGGCGGGCATCATCACGCCGTGTTTCTTGTAGTAGTCCGAGCCCCAGTCGAACGTCTGGGTGTGGATCTTGAAATCACCGCTGCGCTTTTCAAGTGCTTCAAGAACCTGAAGTCCTGCGGCAATCACTTCCGGGCCAATGCCATCAGCTGGAATGGCGGCTATCTTATATTCACGCATGGCACGTCTTTCGTTAAATGATATTTGAAGCCTTGGTGGTGTCGATGATCACTCGATGCGTTCAGCAACTGCCTTGCCGCAGGCTTCGGTCGACAATGAGCCTCCAAGGTCTCGCGTGCGAAACTTCTCGTCCGAAAGCGAAGCTTCGATTGCTCTCATGACAGACGCTGAAGCCTCTTCTTCTCCCAGATGCTCAAGCATCATCGCAGCGGCCCAGATTTGTCCAATAGGATTTGCGATGTTCTTGCCCGCAATGTCTGGGGCGGAGCCATGAACCGGTTCAAATAGCGACGGAAACTTGCGCTCCGGGTTGATGTTGCCCGAAGGAGCGATGCCGATTGTGCCTGTGCAAGCAGGACCAAGATCAGAGAGAATGTCTCCAAAGAGGTTGGAGGCCACCACGACATCGAACCTGTCGGGGTTGAGCACGAAATGCGCGCATAAAATGTCGATATGATATTGATCCACGTCCACGTCGGGATACTGCTTGGCGGCAACCGCTACGCGCTCGTCCCAATAGGGCATGGAGATCGATATTCCATTGGATTTTGTTGCAGATGTCAGTTTGCGACGAGGTCTTTTCTGAGCAAGTTCGAATGCGAATTTGAGAATTCGATCGACGCCAATGCGCGTCATGACCGTTTCCTGAACGACGACTTCACGTTCGGTTCCCGGGAAGATGCGTCCACCGATTGACGAATATTCGCCTTCGGTGTTTTCGCGCACGACATAAAAGTCGATATCTTCGGCTTTTCTTCCAGCCAGTGGCGCCTGCACACCCGGCATGAGCTTCACAGGGCGTAGGCTGACATACTGGTCAAACTCCCTTCGAAACTGAATGAGCGAACCCCATAAAGAGACATGGTCGGGCACGGCCGCGGGCCATCCCACCGCACCAAAAAAGATCGCATCGTGCTTTTCGATCTGCGGCTTCCAGTCGTCAGGCATCATGGTGCCGTGTTTTGCGTAGTAGTCGCATGAGGCGAAGTCGAAATTGTCAAACTGCACATCGAAACCGTAGCGTTTGGCTGCTGCCTCAAGAACGCGGACACCTTCCGGTACGACTTCCTTGCCGATCCCGTCTCCAGGGATAACGGCCAGTTTGTATTTGCGATTGGTCAAAGCAGTATCCATTGTATTTTCCTATCAGTCTTCTTCAACGAAAATGGTGTCGCGCTTCTTGGCGATCGACGGGAGCAGGGCGATTGCGAAAATGACAACTGCCAGAACCAGAAGGGTGACGCTTATCGGACGGGTGACAAAGACTGTTGGGTCACCGTGCGAGATCGTCATCGCCCGCCTTAGATATTCTTCCAGCAGTGGTCCAAGCACGAACCCGAGAAGCATCGGCGCAGGTTCGAATTCCAGTTTCGACAGGACGTAACCGAATATGCCAAAGGCATCCGGCTCGGCATCCGCCACGCGGCGGCTGGCAATGGTGCCACCCGCACCGGTAACGTTTTCAACGATCACCTGCTATCCGAGTTTTTCGACATTGCATCGGCAGTCAGGCGG
Organism: Gillisella vitis; assembly: GCF_014204625.1. Taxonomy (GTDB): domain Bacteria; phylum Pseudomonadota; class Alphaproteobacteria; order Rhizobiales; family Rhizobiaceae; genus Allorhizobium; species Allorhizobium vitis_F. The sequence continues at coordinate 14,744 of NZ_JACHLU010000028.1, forward strand.
GCAATCGTGTCCGTAGGGCCACCGGCCGCAAAGGGAACAACCATATAAATCGGCTGCTCCGGATAGCTTTGGGCATTTGCGGTTCCTGCAGTAGACATCGCAGTGAGCGTAGCGACCACGGCTCCAAACTTTTTCATCTCTTCTCCTCCGATTGGTGCGTCCTCCAACGCGCCTTTAAATTGAAAGGAAGATGATGTATTCGTCCAATGCCGATGTTGCATAAATCAATGCCGAAGGAAGTGTCCTTGAACCTACAATGGCTGGAAGATTTCATAGCGCTTGCCGACTGCATGAATTTTTCCAAAGCAGCCGAGCGTCGTAATGTCACGCAGCCTGCCTTCAGTCGGAGGATTAGGTCTCTGGAAGAAGCCGTTGGTGCAGACTTGATAGATCGGTCATCCCATCGGCTTGAACTGACGGAGGCGGGCAATCTCGTTTTTGCTGCCGCGATTGACATCGACAGTCGGCTGAAGCGTGTCTTTCGGGAAGTTGAGGATGCGCAAGCAGTCGCGTCATCGCTCACGTTCGCCTCCACACATGCTCTCTCGTTCAATTTCTTTCCGAACTGGTTTAAGGCTCTTCCATCGCCTGCATCCAGTGCGCCAGTTCATTTATTGGCCGATAATATGCGCGCCTGTGAACGCATGATGTCGGAAGGTCGGGCTCAATTTCTGCTCTGCCACCTCCATCCGGCAATGGATGTGCTTTTACCACAGGTATCCTTTGCATCCGTGGAACTGGCGAAGGATGAAATTGTTCCCGTTTCAAAACGTGGTGAGGACGGTCTCCCTATCCACACCCTCGAAGCCGCTTCTACGCAGGAAACACCTTTTCTCTCATTTGACGAGACGTCGGGAATTGGTCGAATTTTGAAATCAGCACTCGCAGAGCGACTAGGCACTATAAAGCTCAAGCCAGCTTTCTCATCGCATCTGGCAGCTGCCCTGAAAGCTCTCGCAGTAGACGGCAAGGGTATTGCCTGGGCTCCAAGAAGCTTGGTCAAGGAGGAAATTGAAAGCGGCCTTCTCACCCTTGCTGGGGGTGAGGAATGGGGCGTCAAGGTTTCCATAGTCTTGATACGTCCTCGCCACAGACAATCAGTCTTGGCAGAACAATTCTGGCATCTGGCAACGCTTGAGAAATAAATAATTTCAGACTATCGAAGTCCACTGTATTCGGTGCTTTTAAAGCATGTCGCGTTTTATTGTCCTCAATAAAACGATAACGTCCATGCGAAAAAGAAAGAGCTAAAGCCTGTCGCAGTGAATCCTATTCACTGCGACAGGCTTTAGCAAACGATTTTTGCATATCTCACGCAATCCACAATCACGGTTCGGTGCTTGGGCTTTCTTTCGAAAAATCACTAGTCAACCGGCGAACCAGCACTATTTTCCAAGCCTGTTAGCTTCGGAGCAGATTGTCTTCATCAAGACTGTCAGTTCGTCCACCAACATCGTCGCGTTCTCACGCGAGAAGATAAGCGGTGGGCGGATTTTCAGGACATTCGCATGGGGGCCGGAAGCGCTGATAAGGATGCGGCGATCACGCAGACCGTTGACGATACGGGTGGTAAGGGCTGGGTCCGGGCGCTTAGTTACGTCACCGACGATCTCAACGCCGATGAAAAGGCCGGAGCCGCGCACGTCACCGATTGCCGGATGGGAAAGACTTCTCAAGCCGTCCATCAGGTAGTCGCCAACCTCCAGTGCGTTTTGTTGCAGGCCTTCGATGCGGATCGAATCAAGCACGGCCTTTCCGGCTGCTGCGGCCACAGGATTCCCACCGAACGTGTTAAAATACCGCGCACGCGGGCCAAATTCGGCGATAACGTCGGGGCGTAACACGATGCCGGCCATCGGATAGCCATTGCCCATCGGCTTGCCTATTGTCACCATGTCCGGTGCAACACCGTGGCGCTCGAACCCCCACATTGTTTCACCGGTACGGCCAAAGCCGGGCTGCACTTCATCGGCGATGAAGAGGCCACCGGCCTCGTGGATGGCGTCCACAGCAGGTTTGAGAAAGCCCTTCGGTTCTGCGAAAATACCATCGCTCGAGAAGATCGTGTCGGTAATCAGCATGGCTGGCTTGATTCCGTGGCGCTTCAGATCGGCAATTGCCGCACGCACGTCGCGGCCGAACTTTTCCATCATTTCTTCGGACGAATGCCTATAGCTGTCGGGAGCAGGAACTGTGCGCACATGTGGCCCGAGCGTTACGGATTCGCCGAGCGAGGGAGAAAATTCCGCCACAGCACTAGTGAGGCCGTGATAGGCAAGCTCCGTGGCAATGATGCCGGTGCCGCCGGTGACAAAACGGGCGATCCGGTACGCAAGGTCGTTGGCCTCGCTGCCCGTGCAGGTGAACATGACCTGACTGAGCGTATTGGGAAAGGTCGCCGTCAGCGTTTCGGCATATTCGACAATGCTCTCATGCAAGTAGCGTGTGTGGGTGTTGAGAATTGCGGTCTGCTTCGTGATCGCTTCCACCACGCGCGGATGGCAATGTCCGAGAGACGCAACGTTGTTGTAGGCGTCGAGATATTTTTCGCCTGCGCTGTCATAGAGGAAAACGCCTTCGCCGCGAACGAGATGAAGCGGCTTTTCATAAAAGAGACGGTAGGCAGGCCCTAATACCTTTTCACGACGCGCGATCAGCGCGCGTTCGGTTTCATCCAGCCGCTCGAAATCTTCGCGCGAAAAAGCGTTTACCATTGACATGATTCAAGCCTCTAAAAGGGTCGGTACGAGCGTCTTGAGCCGTGCCGGTGTTAAATCAGAAATATTGAGAATGCCCCGCCAGGCAATAGCGTGGTTGCGCATGATATAGCTGGCATTTTCGGGCACCCGTGCCGAGCGCCATTCGGCGACGATGATCGACATAGCAAGTCGCGCGCGGGTGAGAACCGGAAGAAGCTCCACTTCTGCGGGTTCGAGTGCCCGTGCAGAAAGATAGCCCTCTAGAAAGGCTCGTGCGCGCGTCACCCAATTGTCCGTTGCGAGATGATAGGAAAGCGCCACGGCAAGATCGTTGATAAGCGGCGCGTGGACCATGTCACCGAAGTCTATAATTCCAACGACCTCAGCCTGTTTGTGGGGATTGAGCAGGATGTTGTGCGGATTGAAGTCATTATGGATAATCTGGCGGCGCATGAGCCCGTTTACTGCCGACGAAGCCCGCTCGAATTCGAGCAGAATCGCATCTACCCGCGCACGTCGTTCCGGCGCGACGTGGTCGACAACGTTGAAGAGATCAAGCGTGTGGGAAATGTCCCACATCAGCTTTCCTGTCGGTGGACGTCCATCGTAGTTCTCAAGGCCAATGCCAAGCGCGGCCAGTGCCCGGCCGACATTTCGACTCTGCGCTTCGCAAGTTCGTGTGCGGTACTGTAATTCGCCTCGAAGGAAAGTCAGCAGGCGTATGATCCGTGGGCCATCGGATGTATCCAGCATATCGCTACGGCGGCCGGACTTCGTGATTACGAGCCGCGGCACAGGTACAGCAGGTGCGACGGATGCAAGGTGTAACAGTGCGCCATCTTGAAACTCGAGTGCGATTGGATCTTCTGCTGGGTTGGCGATCTTCAGGATGAATTCCATTCCATCATTTCGCCTGAACAGAAAGGTTTCATCGCGCTCGCTAGATAACCGCGTTGCCATACCGGAAAATCCGTAGATATCCCGGACTGCGGCCTCTGCGTCTGCTTGCTCAGTCACACTCCAAGTCGCAAGCATCGAGTCCGTTTTGTCGATTGCAGTCAATGGCGTCGTCATGCGTCCTCCATTATGCGCAGTTCTTTGCATCCTATCCACTCGTCACGGCTTGCACCGCGCTACGCGATTTGTGAAAACTTGTTTTTGCGCGGCCTACCGCCACCGCCGAGAACAAAGCTTGCAACATGTCGAATAAGATGCATCAAGTATCTTATTGCGCAATTTTATGGACCAGTCCATGCCTGAATTTCCGATTCTAGAATATGACAACCTCAACACTGCGGTTTATGGCAAGCTCTGCGATGCCCTAATTCGCGGCCAGTTCCAGCCCGGCGACCGGCTCAAGATCCGCGATCTCGCCGAGCAATTCGGCACCAGCGTAACGCCGATCAGAGATGCCATCCTGCGACTTGCCAATGACGAGGCGATCATATTCCGCTCACCGCGTGATATCCGCATTCCAGATATGAGCGAGAGCCGCTACAAAGAAATTCGGGCGATCCGCATACGGCTGGAGGGTTTGGCAGCGGAAACAGCCGCGCAGGTTGCCACGAGTGCCGATATAGCGGCACTTGAGCAAATTCTCCTTGAAAATGAGCGGGCAATCGCTGAGGGAGATCGGCTAAAGGGCACGGAACTAAATCAAGCCTTTCACTTCATGCTCCCGCAAATTGCCGGTTTACCACTTCTGAACGGAATACTGCGACGGCTCTGGCTACAGATGGGCCCCAATATTTCTCACGCCTATGTTCAAGGTGGAAGGGCGATGATCGACCATCATTATCCGGTCATCGACGCTCTAAAGCGCCACGACGCGCCAGCTGCTTCCATGGCGATCATTGATGACATTCTTCTCGGTGGAAAGCCGATCTTGGATCGTTTGAAGCAGGGCGGTCGACCCGAGTTCCGACAGGCATAGGCGTCCAGAGAGAACACTTGCATTTCATTTTTCTCCATTTATGATGCATCAAACATCAGAAAGGATGCTGTTATGATTGAACAACGGCCCTACATGTTGCTCACCGGCGCGAGTCGGGGCATAGGCCATGCGACCGTGAAACTTTTTCAATCCAAGGGCTGGCGCATCCTCACCGTTTCCCGCCAGCCATTTTCCGAAGAATGCGCCTGGCCATCAGCCCGCGAAAGCCATATTCAGGCAGACCTCGCGGATTTGACGCAGATCGACCGCCTTGCAGAAACCGTGCGCGAACGCCTGCCCAATGGCCGGCTACATGCGCTAGTCAACAATGCCGGCATTTCACCCAAAGGCCCGGAAAAGAGTCGCCTTGGCGTCATGGGTACCGACGCGGACATCTGGACACAGGTTCTGAATGTCAATGTCGTCTCCACAGCCCTTATTGCCCGCGCCCTGATGCCGGAACTTGAGGCGGCCAAAGGGTCTATCGTCAACGTTACTTCTATTGCCGGAACACGTGTTCACCCTTTCGCCGGTGTCGCCTATGCGGCGTCCAAGGCAGCACTTGGCTCACTGACAAGAGAAATGGCCCATGAATTTGGCCGCCGAGGGGTCAGAGCCAACGCTATTGCTCCCGGCGAGATCGAAACCTCGATCCTGTCGCCCGGAACAGATGCGCTGGTCGCGGCGGAAGTGCCAATGCAAAGGCTGGGAGACCCGCGGGAAGTCGCTGAAACCATCTACTTCCTCTGCACGGAACCATCTTCCTATATCAACGGCGCAGAAATCCACATCAATGGAGGGCAGCACGTCTGATTGCGAGCCACTGCCACACCCCGGCAGGCATCGCAACATCTCTATCGGTTGCAGGCATCCAAGGGGAAATGGACGCAACAACCGGAAAGGCTGCGCAACACCGATACGCCAAAGGCGACGGTGAGAGCGGTTTATAGAAAGTACCATCAAAACGGGACTGCAGGCTTTCTGCAACAATCAAGAAAAGGGGAATACAATGAAAAAAATCATGAAATCCAGCGTCGTGACGGCTATCGCCGTCGTATTGTCCGCAAGCCTCGTCTCACCGGTTTTCGCACGGGATTTGACCGTCGTTTCCTGGGGCGGCAATTATCAGGACGCTCAACGCAACATTTACTTCAAGCCTTTCGCTGAAAAGACCGGCAAACCGGTTCTCGATGAAGCCTGGGATGGCGGTATCGGCGTCATTCAGTCCAAGGTCAAGGCTGGCGCTCCAAACTGGGATGTCGTGCAGGTGGAGGCCGAAGAACTGGCGCTTGGTTGCACCGATGGCCTTTATGAAAAGATCAACTGGGACAAGATGGGGGGCAAGGACAAGTTCCTCGATTCCGCTGTCAATGACTGCGGCGTGGGCGCCATCGTTTGGTCCACTGCCATTGCCTATGACGCGGACAAGCTCAAGGCAGGCCCGACATCCTGGGTGGATTTTTGGGACGTCAAGAAATTCCCCGGCAAGCGCTCCTTGCGCAAAGGTCCGAAATATACACTCGAATTCGCACTGCTTGCCGATGGCGTTTCGAAACACGAGCTTTACGACGTGCTGGCAACCGAAGAAGGCGTGACGCGCGCGTTCAAGAAGCTCGATGAGCTGAAGTCCAACATCGTGTGGTGGGAGTCTGGCGCACAGCCGCTGCAATTCCTGGCGTCGGGCGAAGTCGCGATGACTTCGGCCTATAACGGTCGCATCACTGGCATCAACCGCACTGAAGGCAAGAACTTCAAAGTCGTCTTTCCTGGTAGCATCTATGCCGTGGATAGCTGGGTGGTGCTGAAGGATGCCGCCAACAAGGATGCCGCGCAGGAGTTCATCGCCTTTGCAAGCCTTCCTGAAAATCAGGCCAAGCTGCCGGAATTCGTGGCCTATGGCCTGCCCAACAAGGCAGCTGCGTCCAAAGTACCGGAGAAATTCGCCAAGGATTTGCCGACCGATCCAGCAAACATGACGGATTCGATTCCGCTCAATGTCGATTTCTGGATCGACAATGCGGAAACACTGACCCAGCGCTTCAACGCCTGGCTTGCCAAGTAAGACAATCCTCGCAGAAGGGTGCCGCGCAGGCAACCTTCTCCTTTTGCCAGACGCGATCTCCCAGCTTTTGGGAGCGCCGCCTCCTGCCTCAAGTGATGGAGTCTTCCGTGGCGGAATTCATTCGATTTGACAATATTACAAAATTTTATGGTCCGCTCTGCGTGGTCGAAAACCTTGATCTCGGCATCGATAAGGGCGAATTCGTCAGCCTGCTCGGCCCCTCCGGTTCGGGCAAAACGACACTGCTGATGATGCTTGCCGGTTTCGAGCAGGCAACGTCCGGCAATATTCTGCTGGATGGGACGGCCATCAACAATGTGCCCACCTACAAGCGCGACATGGGTGTCGTTTTTCAAAGCTACGCGTTGTTTCCGCATATGCCGGTGGGGGACAATGTCGCCTTCCCGCTTCAGATGCGTGGCATGAACAAGGCGGACATTGCACAACGCGTAGCGCGGGCACTGGACATGGTGCAGCTGTCGGCTTTCGCAAACCGTCGCCCTTCGCAACTATCCGGTGGCCAGCAGCAGCGTGTGGCACTGGCCCGTGCCTTGGTCTTCGAGCCCCGCGTCGTTCTCATGGACGAACCGCTTGGTGCTCTCGACAAGCAATTGCGCGAACAGATGCAGCTCGATATTCGCGACCTGCATCGCCGTCTCGGCCTGACCATCGTTTTCGTCACCCATGACCAGTCTGAAGCGCTGATCATGTCTGACCGGGTTGCTGTGTTCAATAAGGGCAAGATAGAGCAGATTGGAACACCGCGACAGGTCTATGACGAGCCCGCGACGAAGTTCGTGGCGGAGTTCATCGGTGAAACCAATCTCGTGGAAGGCGTCGTTGAAACGATCCAGGCTGGGAAGGCGGTGGTACGACTGCCCTCCGGCGCTGAGGTCGTGTCCGTCGTTTCCGCGAATGTTTCCTCCGGCCAAAACGTCTATGTCTCCATCCGCCCTGAGCGCGTCGATCTCACCGAGGTCCGTGGTGACGCGCACAACTGTTTGGAGGCGGAGGTAACGGACTCTGTCTATCAGGGCGATCATTTGCGGGTGCAATTGCAGAACGCCTCGCATCAACTGATTGCGAAGCTCGGGCGTAGGTCGAGGGAGTTTCAGCCGGGCACGAAGGTCTATGCCGCCTTTTCAGCAGATGATTGCCGGGTCATAGCACCATGAGCGCAGTCACCTCTCGAACCAGCCGGTCGCTGCTGTTGCTTGCGCCGTTGTTGATTTTCGTTATCGGCTTTTTCGTCTGGCCGCTGTTCAGCATGATGTCGCAGTCGGTGTCCGACACGGCAGTGCTGCGCCTGTTGCCACGCAGCGCCGAAGTGCTGCCGGAATGGGACCGCGTATCGCCTCCGACCGCTGCCATGCAGACTGCATTGATGGATGACTTGAAGGCTGTCAATGACGATCAGGCATTGGGTGATATGGTGCGTCGTCTCAACAGCGCGCGCTCTGGTTTCCGCACGCTGATGTCCAAAACCACCAGCGCGCTTGGAGATGCGGCAAATCCACCAGCCGATCTCGTTTCCATAGACAAGCGTTGGGAAAAGCCCGATTTCTGGCTGGCCATTGCCGATGCGCTCTCGCCGCTGACTGACCGCAATCTGCTGGCCGCCGTCGATCTCGGTCGTAACGCTTCTGGCGAAATCGAACACCTGCCTGCCGATCAATCAGTCAACCGCGTCATTCTCGTCCGTACCTTCTGGATCGCAGCCCTCGTCACCTTCGCTTGTGCCTGCATCGGCTTTCCCTATGCGATCATTGCCGCATCGCTGACCGGCTGGAAACGAGACCTGATGCTAGGGGCCGTTTTGCTACCGCTCTGGACCTCGCTTCTTGTGCGCACGGCGGCCTGGTTCATTCTGTTGCAGGAAAAAGGGCTGATCAACGATGCTTTGCAGGCAATCGGCCTGATCAATGGCCCGTTGCCACTGATCTTCAACCGCACAGGCGTCATCATCGCCATGACCCATGTGCTTTTGCCGTTCATGGTGCTGCCGATCTATTCTGTGCTGATCACGATACCGAAAAACCTTATGCCGGCGGCGGCCTCTCTCGGCGCCCATCCGCTGCGTGGCTTTCTGCGCGTGCTTCTGCCGCTCAGCCTGCGCGGTGTTGCTTCGGGCAGTCTGCTCGTCTTCATTTCAGCCCTCGGCTATTACATCACGCCTGCGCTCATCGGCGGGCCGGGCGATCAGATGATTTCCTCGATCATCGCCTTTTATGCCATCGGCTCGGCAAACTGGGGCATGGCGGGTGCACTGGGCGTCGTGCTGCTCATTGCGACATTGCTTCTTTACAGTGTCTATGCGCGGCTTTCTGTCGACGAAGCGGAAAGGTATTGAGCCATGCCGATGAAACTCACAAAATTTATCTTCGCGACTCTCGCCATGCTGTTCCTTGTGGCACCGCTCATTGCCATCCTGCCGCTCGCCTTCACGTCGAGCGTCATCCTCACCTATCCTATACCATCCTGGTCGCTGCGCTGGTTCGAAGAGCTGTTCACGGCGGACGCCTGGCGGCGCGCCATCGTCAACAGCCTGACCATCGGCACCGGTACGACCCTGCTCGCAACGGTGTTGGGCACGATAGCGTCACTCGGTTTGCGCAACCGGCTCATCTTCTTTCGTGGAACGATGCGAACGCTGTTTCTTCTGCCGATGGTCGTTCCCGCAGTGGTACTCGGCGTCGGCATGCAGGTGCTGCTTGCACGATTTGGCCTGACGAACAGCTATCTCGGCGTGATCATCGCACACACCGTCGTCGCCGTTCCTTTCGTTGTTGTGAGCGTTACCGGTGCCCTGACCGGCATCGACAAGCGCGTAGAGCTTGCCGCAGAGAGCCTTGGTGCTTCTTCAATTCCGGTATTTCGACGCGTAACTTTGCCACTTGCAATGCCGGGTGTGCTATCCGGAGCCGTTCTGGCTTTTGCAACTTCGCTTGATGAGGTGGTGCTGACACTGTTCGTGGCAGGCCCCAATCAGCGAACACTTGCACGACAGATGTTTTCCAGCATCCGGGAAAATATCAGCCCCGCAATCGCCGCCGCCGCTTTCCTGTTTATCGCTGTCACGGTCATTGTCGGCTTGATCGTCGCCGTATCACGAGCCGTTTTGGTTAGTCGGCGTTAGGAATGGCCTCCTTCTAAACGACCTTAGGGTCGAAACCCAATCAACCTATTGATAAGTAGACATCTGTGTGATTCACTTCTGCGACAACAGGAGTTTTTGGATCATGGCAGTA
>NZ_JACHLU010000029.1 GCF_014204625.1 Gillisella vitis
GTTTTATTGTCCTCAATAAAACGATAACGTCCATGCGAAAAAGAAAGAGCTAAAGCCTGTCGCAGTGAATCCTATTCACTGCGACAGGCTTTAGAGTGTCGCGACGATAGGAGAGAGGTGCTGTGAGACTGTTTGCAATGGCGATGTGTGCGTCACTGATCATGTCGGCCACGTCATCCCTTGCTGTTGTTGTCGCGTCCTGCCCAGAGCGACCTCACTGTGAGGGCTGTGGTTGCAAGGGTGGCCCCGGATACCGAGGGCCAGACGGCAAATGCGTGGGCTTTAAAAATCTTACAAAGGTTTGCGGTTCACCACCGGAGACGCGCTGCGTCTTCGAAAATGCACCCGGTACGGGTGAAAATCGTGAATGTGCGTTTGAAAACCCAATGAAGAGCAAAAGTTAGGAGCCCTTGTTGAAGGCGGTTGAGCATCGCTTTTACCGATGTCGCAGGATGACGCGCGCAAATGTGAACTGACTTGCCCCGTCTCTGTCACATTTTTGGCTTATGGGAAGAGCCATCAAAATTAAAAGCGCTTGCTGTTCATTTCGGCTCTGATGTCGGGAAAACCCACCGTAAACTATCAAGGATGGCTCATGGCACGATGGACATGTGCGGCCTTCATTCTCGCGGCGACTGTCAATACCGGCATAATGACAAAGGCAGAAGCCTCGGACGGAGATAGGCCACTCATATGGAGTGTCTCACGAGCCGGGAAGAATGGTGTTGCGATCCAGACCGGTGTGCAGCTGCGAACGGACTATGCTCCAAAGTTCGGGGTTGATACCTCCCTTCTTCCCGCCAAAACCGGTGTCGTGGATGTGGGCACCATTCCGATCACTCTGTGGGGATCTATCAGGCTTGATGGCGTCACAATTGGCCCCGGCGATCCGCTCACCATGAAGGCGGATATCAATCCGCTTTTGGGCAGTGCCGGTCTTTCATTGCTGGCAGAGAGGTCATGGGGTGTTTCGCCCGATGTTGATATTTCCACCACGTCGATCCTGCGGCTAGGGCGGGCAAGCGGTGAGGGGGCGGGCCTGTCGGCCAATCAACGACTCGATCTGACGATGCCGGATTGGAACACATCGTTCTATAGCGAAGCCGGAGTTGATTCTGTGGATAACCAAACGACCGGATCTGTCGGGCTGGACAAGAATTTCTTCAAGAATGTCAATGTTTCTGCGTCTTTGACCGATGTCTTTACCGATCCGGCACCGCTCTTTCATGCTGGTTACACACATCAGTGGTAAGAAAGTGCGCTCTGTTGAAAAAATTTGAAAAAACCTCTTGCCATTCGCAGCGAGGTCTCTTAAACGAAGCGCCGTAGCAAGCGAACAGTTATATGTTCCAAAAGCTTCCAAGCTGCTACATGTAAAGGGGTATAGCTCAGTTGGTAGAGCGGCGGTCTCCAAAACCGCAGGTCGTAAGTTCGAGCCTTACTGCCCCTGCCACTTTATAACACCTGCGAACGGTATTCTTATGCCGTACGGGGTGTTTGTTAATTTGTTTAAATGGCAATTTTCCTCTTGTTAAATTGGATGTTGGCATTTATGTATGACTTCAACAGACACGCGGTGCGTGGGGCTGACCGTTCAGCTTTACGTGCCGTAGATGCGTGGGCAATAGATGGCATCCAAGATTAATCCATTTGCGTTTTTGCAGCAGGTTCGCGCTGAGACGTCGAAAGTTACCTGGCCTTCGCGCCGCGAGACGTTGATCTCGACGGCGATGGTTTTGGCTATGGTGATCTTTGCCTCGTTGTTTTTCTTTGCTTCAGATCAGGTCATTGGCTGGGTTCTCAGTCTCGTCCTTAATCTGGGTCAGTAATAGAGCGGGAGACGAACATGGCTGCACGTTGGTATATCGTTCACGCTTATTCTAATTTTGAGAAGAAGGTTGCGGAATCGATCGAAGAGAAGGCTCGACAGAAAGGTCTTGAGCATCTGTTTGAAAAGATTTTGGTTCCGACCGAAAAGGTTGTTGAAGTTCGTCGTGGTCGCAAGGTGGACGCCGAGCGTAAGTTCTTCCCGGGTTATGTGCTGGTGCGGGCGAATTTGACCGATGAAGTTTATCATCTGATCAAGAATACGCCGAAGGTGACTGGCTTTCTGGGTTCTGATAACAAGCCTGTGCCGATTCCTGATTCTGAAGCTGATCGTATTCTTGGTCAGGTTCAAGAGGGTGTCGAGCGGCCAAAGTCCTCGGTGTCCTTCGAGATTGGTGAGCAGGTTCGCGTTTCTGACGGTCCTTTCGCATCGTTCAACGGTGTTGTGCAGGATGTTGATGAAGAGCGTTCGCGCCTCAAGGTGGAAGTTTCTATTTTCGGTCGGGCCACCCCGGTCGAACTCGAATACGGTCAGGTCGAAAAGGTCTGATCGCGGAGGGTTTCCTCCATCGCGTGGGAGGATGGCGGTCTCTAAGCCGGACTGTTCAGACGTACCACGCAACCGCAGCCGCCGGATGTGTCCGGCATAGTTAAGCCGGGTAACCGGTTTGGAATGAAAGGCAGAGAGAATGGCTAAGAAAGTTGCAGGCCAGCTCAAGCTTCAGGTCAAGGCAGGGTCCGCTAACCCATCCCCGCCAATTGGTCCTGCGCTTGGTCAGCGTGGCGTTAATATCATGGAATTCTGCAAGGCGTTTAACGCTGCTACGCAGGAAATGGAAAAGGGCATGCCGATTCCGGTCGTCATTACCTATTACCAGGACAAGTCCTTCACCTTCATCATGAAGCAGCCGCCAATGACCTATTGGCTGAAGAAGGAAGCAAAGCTCACTTCTGGCTCGAAGACTCCGGGCAAGGGCGCAAAGGCTGGCTCGATCACCAAGGCTCAGGTTCGCACGATCGCTGAAGCGAAGATGAAGGACCTGAATGCTGCCGATATCGAAGGCGCAATGGCAATGGTTGAGGGTTCTGCCCGCTCCATGGGTCTGGAAGTGGTAGGTTGATCATGGCTAAGCTTTCAAAACGTATGCAGAAGGTCCGCGAAGGTGTGGATCCTACAAAGCTCGTTGCCCTGTCTGATGCTATCAGCATGGTCAAGGAACGCGCTGTTGCCAAGTTCGATGAAACCATCGAAATTGCAATGAACCTCGGTGTTGACCCACGTCACGCTGACCAGATGGTTCGTGGCGTTGTGAACCTGCCAAACGGTACGGGTCGTGACGTTCGCGTTGCTGTTTTCGCACGTGGTGCCAAGGCTGATGAAGCCCGCGCTGCTGGCGCTGAAGTTGTTGGCGCTGAAGATCTCGTTGAGATCGTTCAGGGCGGCAAGATCGATTTCGATCGCTGCATCGCAACCCCTGACATGATGCCACTGGTTGGTCGTCTTGGTAAGGTTCTCGGTCCACGCGGCATGATGCCGAACCCTAAGGTTGGCACCGTGACGATGGATGTTGCTGGCGCTGTTAAGGCTTCCAAGGGCGGTGCTGTTGAGTTCCGCGTTGAGAAGGCTGGTATTATCCATGCCGGTATCGGCAAGGCATCGTTCGACGCCAAGGCTCTCGAAGAAAACATCAAGGCTTTTGCTGACGCCGTCGTGAAGGCAAAGCCAGCTGGTGCCAAGGGCAACTACGTCAAGCGTATCGCTCTGTCTTCGACCATGGGTCCAGGCGTTCGCGTCGAGCTTTCGACCGTAACGGCTTAAAGATTTCTGGGGCTTCGGCCTCGGTATACTGAATTTCCGGCCTCTCGAGGCCGGAAATGTCTGGTGTGAAAACCAGACACTCCTGTCCGAGATTGTGGGTGGCCTCAGGGCCTTAATATTCACCTGCATGAGACGGGTAAGACCCGATTTTTTGAAGCGTCTGTAGACGCCTCGGGAGCTTCGGTTCGAGCCTTGTGAGCCTTGCGCCTGATTGTTCAGTGCGAGGGGGCAGGAAACTCAAACGTCTCTAACGATCCTTTTGGGGATATCGTGGAGGCAAAGGCAAACCCGGCGGGATTGATATATCCAATCCTGCCTACTGGAGACAGACAGTGGAAAGAGCGGAAAAACGCGAATTCGTCACGGAACTGAATGAAGTCTTCAAGGCTTCTGGTTCAGTTGTCGTGGCCCACTATGCTGGTGTCACAGTTGCGCAGATGAACGACTTCCGTTCAAAAATGCGTGCTGCTGGCGGCACCGTCAAAGTCGCGAAGAACCGTCTGGCCAAGATCGCTCTTCAGGGCACGGAGTCGGAAGGGATGACAAATCTCTTCACCGGACAAACGCTGATTGCATACAGCGCTGATCCGATTACGGCTCCAAAGGTCGTCGTGGAATTCTCCAAGACCAACGACAAGCTCGTTGTTCTGGGTGGTACCATGGGCGCAACAACTCTCAGTGCTGATGCAGTCAAGTCGCTTGCGACCCTGCCTTCGCTTGATGAACTGCGTGCAAAGCTGCTGGGCATGATCCAGACGCCTGCAACGCGCATCGCTGGGGTTGTTCAGGCACCGGCAGCTCAGCTTGCCCGCGTGTTTGCGGCCTACGCCAAGAAGGACGAAGCCGCGTAAGGCGGTTTTTCGCTGTTCATAATAAAACCAGTTCGAACCGAACACTAAAGGACGAATAAAATGGCTGATCTCGCTAAGATCGTTGAAGACCTCTCTGCTCTGACCGTTCTGGAAGCTGCTGAGCTTTCCAAGATGCTCGAAGAAAAGTGGGGCGTTTCTGCTGCAGCTCCTGTTGCTGTTGCTGCTGCTGCTGGTCCAGCTGCTGCTGCTGAAGAAGAAAAGACTGAATTTGACGTTATCCTCGTTGACGCTGGCGCCAACAAGATCAACGTCATCAAGGAAGTTCGTGGCATCACCGGCCTCGGCCTGAAGGAAGCCAAGGATCTGGTTGAAGGCGCTCCAAAGCCTGTTAAGGAAGCTGTTTCCAAGGCTGAAGCTGCTGACCTTAAGAAGAAGCTGGAAGATGCCGGCGCTAAGGTTGACGTTAAGTAATAACGGACTTTACGTTTGGGGGAGAGTGTTGCACTCTCTCCCTTTCCGTCTTGTTCTGGGAAGTTTTTACCCAAAAGCCCGTAAAACGGCTTTTGGGTAATGGGTTCTCAAGAGGATGGTTCTCAGGAAGCTCACCAGGCAAACCGGCCTGCTGCGCTTTTTCAGAACGAGATTGATGATCCATGATTGACGGAGCCCCCTGGCCAGGTGCTTCCGTCTGTTGCAGGCCCGGGTGCAAACTGACAAGGAGCGACGATGGCTCAGACCCTTACCTTTAACGGTCGCAGGCGCGTACGCAAGTTTTTCGGAAAAATTCCAGAAGTTGCCGAGATGCCGAACCTTATTGAGGTTCAGAAGGCATCTTATGACCAGTTC
This sequence comes from Gillisella vitis, assembly GCF_014204625.1. Taxonomy (GTDB): domain Bacteria; phylum Pseudomonadota; class Alphaproteobacteria; order Rhizobiales; family Rhizobiaceae; genus Allorhizobium; species Allorhizobium vitis_F. The sequence continues at coordinate 5,305 of NZ_JACHLU010000029.1, forward strand.
CTCATGGTTGACGAGCCGCAAGGTGGTCGTCCTGACGAGGGGCTTCAGACTGTTTTCAAATCAGTCTTCCCGATCACCGATTTTTCTGGTGCGTCGATGCTGGAATTCGTGTCTTACGAATTTGAGCCACCAAAATTTGATGTTGATGAATGCCGTCAGCGCGACCTGACCTATGCAGCACCGCTGAAGGTGACGCTGCGTCTCATCGTTTTTGATATCGATGAGGATACAGGCGCACGCTCCATCAAGGACATCAAGGAACAGTCCGTTTACATGGGCGACATGCCTTTGATGACAAATAACGGTACGTTTGTCGTGAATGGTACAGAGCGCGTGATCGTGTCGCAGATGCACCGGTCTCCCGGTGTGTTCTTTGACCATGACAAGGGCAAGAGCCACTCGTCTGGCAAGCTGCTGTTTGCCGCTCGCGTCATTCCCTATCGGGGCTCGTGGCTTGACATCGAGTTTGATGCCAAGGATGTGGTGCACGCCCGTATCGACCGTCGCCGCAAGATTCCTGTGACCTCGCTGTTGATGGCCTTGGGAATGGACGGAGAAGAAATTCTCTCGACCTTCTATTCGAAGTCCAACTATCAGCGCGACGGCAAGGGCTGGCGCATTCCCTTCACCCCTGAAACACTCAAGGGTTCGAAGACGATTGTTGATCTGGTGGATGCCGATAGCGGTGAAGTTGTTGTCGAAGCGGGCAAAAAACTCACGCCTCGTTTGCTGCGCCAGTTGCAGGACAAGGGCCTGAAGGCCTTGCAGGCAACCGACGAAGATCTGTATGGCAATTACCTTGCGGAAGACATCGTAAATTTTGCCACCGGCGAGATCTATCTCGAAGCTGGTGATGAGATTGACGAAAAGACTCTGCCAATCATTCTTGACGCCGGGTTTGATGAAATTCCGGTTCTGGGCATCGACCACATCAATGTGGGTGCTTACATCCGCAATACGCTGGCTGTGGACAAGAACGAGAACCGTCAGGACGCTCTGTTCGACATCTACCGCGTGATGCGTCCCGGTGAGCCACCGACCATGGAATCGGCTGAGGCCATGTTCCAGTCGCTGTTCTTTGATGCCGAACGCTACGACCTGTCGGCTGTTGGTCGCGTCAAGATGAACATGCGCCTTGATCTTCAGGTTGAAGATACCGTTCGCGTTCTGCGCAAGGACGACATCCTGGCCGTGGTCAAGATGCTGGTCGAGCTGCGCGACGGCAAGGGTGAAATCGACGATATTGATAACCTCGGTAACCGTCGTGTTCGTTCTGTTGGTGAATTGATGGAGAACCAGTATCGTCTGGGTCTGCTGCGCATGGAGCGCGCCATCAAGGAACGCATGTCGTCGATTGAAATCGACACTGTGATGCCGCAGGATTTGATCAACGCCAAGCCTGCTGCTGCTGCGGTGCGCGAATTCTTCGGTTCGTCCCAGCTCAGCCAGTTCATGGACCAGGTCAACCCGCTGTCGGAAATCACCCACAAGCGCCGTCTTTCGGCTCTTGGACCAGGTGGTCTGACCCGCGAACGCGCTGGCTTTGAAGTGCGCGACGTGCATCCGACCCACTACGGTCGTATTTGCCCGATTGAAACGCCGGAAGGCCCGAATATCGGTCTGATCAACTCGCTGGCCACGTTTGCCCGCGTGAACAAATACGGCTTCATTGAAAGCCCGTACCGTAAGATCATCGACGGTGTTGTGACCAAGGAAGTGCTTTACCTCTCCGCGATGGAAGAAGCAAAGTACTACGTGGCACAGGCCAACGCAGAGCTGACACCAGAAGGCCATTTCGTCGAAGAATTCGTCGTTTGCCGTCATGCTGGCGAAGTGATGCTGGCTCCGCGTGACACCATCAACCTGATGGACGTTTCGCCAAAGCAGCTCGTGTCTGTTGCGGCAGCGCTCATTCCGTTCCTGGAAAACGACGACGCCAACCGCGCTCTGATGGGCTCGAACATGCAGCGTCAGGCTGTGCCTCTGCTGCGCGCAGAAGCTCCGTTTGTCGGTACTGGCATGGAACCCATCGTTGCTCGTGACTCGGGTGCTGCTATCGGTGCCCGTCGCGGCGGCGTGGTGGACTTGGTTGATGCAACGCGTATCGTTATCCGCGCCACTGAGGACCTCGATCCGTCGAAGTCTGGCGTTGATATCTACCGCTTGCAGAAGTTCCAGCGTTCGAACCAGAACACCTGTGTTAACCAGCGTCCGCTGGTGTCCGTTGGTGACGTTCTGAACAAGGGTGACATTATTGCTGACGGTCCATCGACCGATCTGGGCGATCTGGCGCTTGGCCGTAACGCACTCGTCGCGTTCATGCCTTGGAACGGCTACAACTACGAAGACTCGATCCTCATGTCTGAGCGGATCGTGAGCGAAGACGTGTTCACTTCGATCCATATCGAAGAGTTCGAAGTCATGGCCCGCGACACCAAGCTCGGCCCTGAAGAAATCACCCGCGATATTCCTAACGTCTCGGAAGAAGCACTGCGCAACCTTGACGAAGCCGGTATTGTTTATATCGGTGCGGAAGTGCAGCCCGGCGATATTCTCGTCGGCAAGATCACACCAAAGGGCGAAAGCCCGATGACACCAGAAGAAAAGCTTCTGCGCGCCATCTTTGGTGAAAAGGCTTCTGACGTTCGTGATACATCCATGCGTATGCCGCCCGGCACGTTTGGTACCATTGTTGAAGTTCGTGTTTTCAACCGCCACGGCGTTGAAAAAGACGAACGTGCGATGGCCATCGAGCGTGAAGAAATCGAGCGTCTCGCCAAGGACCGTGATGACGAGCAGGCAATTCTCGACCGTAACGTTTACGGCCGTCTGATGGACATGCTGCGTGGCCATATCGCCATTGCAGGTCCAAAGGGCTTCAAGAAGGGCGTCGAGCTGTCGAACGCAGTTGTTTCCGAGTATCCTCGTTCGCAATGGTGGATGTTTGCTGTTGAAGACGAGAAGGCTCAGAGCGAGCTGGAAGCGCTTCGCGGTCAGTACGACGAATCCAAGTCGCGCCTTGAACAGCGCTTCATGGACAAGGTCGAAAAGGTCCAGCGCGGCGACGAAATGCCTCCGGGCGTCATGAAGATGGTCAAGGTCTTTGTTGCTGTAAAGCGCAAGATCCAGCCAGGCGACAAGATGGCCGGCCGTCACGGCAACAAGGGTGTTGTGTCGCGGATTGTGCCGGTGGAAGATATGCCGTTCCTGGAAGATGGTACGCATGTTGACATCGTTCTCAACCCGCTCGGCGTTCCATCGCGTATGAACGTTGGTCAGATTCTGGAAACGCATCTTGCCTGGGCTTGCGCCGGTATGGGCAAGAAGATCGGCCAGATGCTGGAGGACTATCAGAAGCACCTTGACATCACCGATCTGCGTACCGAACTGGTCGATCTTTACGCCAGCGAAACCCATGACGAAGTGGCAAAGTTCGACGACGAGTCCCTCGTTCGTCTGGCTGAGCAGTCCAAGCGTGGTCTTTCTATTGCAACGCCGGTTTTCGACGGTGCGCATGAAAGCGACGTTTCGGCCATGCTGGAGCGTGCAGGACTTCATCCGTCGGGTCAGTCGGTTGTGTATGATGGACGGACTGGTGAACCCTTCGACCGTAAGGTCACGGTTGGCTACATGTACATGATCAAGCTCAACCACTTGGTTGACGACAAGATCCACGCCCGTTCGATCGGCCCTTACTCGCTTGTTACGCAGCAGCCGCTGGGTGGTAAGGCGCAGTTCGGTGGTCAGCGCTTCGGGGAAATGGAAGTCTGGGCGCTTGAAGCTTACGGTGCGGCTTACACCTTGCAGGAAATGCTGACGGTGAAGTCGGATGACGTGGCGGGTCGTACCAAGGTCTATGAGGCCATTGTTCGTGGTGATGATACGTTTGAAGCCGGTATTCCGGAAAGCTTCAACGTTCTTGTCAAGGAAATGCGCTCTCTGGGTCTGTCGGTCGAGCTGGAAAACTCCAAGCTTGAACTGCCTGAAGGTGCTGCACCGTTGCCGGACGCTGCTGAATAAATGTGACAAAGGGCGCGCGCGTTTGGATGCGCGTGCCATCTCTCGCAGCTTGATTTTTTGAGCGGGCAGAGGGATTGTTGCCGCAATCAGCGGTTATTGTCGTTTTAAGGTTCGGTGCGCTATTGCGGTAAATAATCGCATCCGATGCCAAGCCGAGGGCGCAAGCCCCACAAGGAGATAGGCATGAACCAAGAGGTCATGAACCTTTTCAACCCGCAGGTTCCTGCGCAGCATTTCGATTCCATCCGGATTTCGATTGCTTCGCCGGAGAAGATCCTGTCGTGGTCGTATGGCGAAATTAAAAAGCCGGAAACCATCAACTATCGTACGTTCAAGCCAGAACGCGATGGTCTTTTCTGCGCGCGTATCTTTGGCCCCATCAAGGATTACGAATGCTTGTGCGGCAAGTACAAGCGTATGAAATACAAGGGCATTATCTGCGAAAAGTGCGGCGTTGAAGTGACGCTGTCGCGCGTTCGCCGTGAGCGCATGGGCCATATTGAGCTGGCAGCGCCTGTTGCCCACATCTGGTTCCTCAAATCGCTTCCTTCGCGTATCTCGACCTTGCTCGACATGACGCTGAAGGATGTAGAGCGCGTTCTGTATTTCGAAAACTACATCGTGACGGAACCGGGCCTCACCGCCCTGAAGCAGAATCAATTGCTCTCTGAAGAAGAGTATATGATGGCTGTGGACGAATATGGTGAAGACCAGTTCACGGCGATGATCGGTGCTGAAGCCATTTTCGAAATGCTCGCTTCCATGAATCTGGAGCGCATTGCTGGCGATTTGCGTCAGGATCTGGCCGATACCACGTCTGATCTGAAGCAGAAGAAGCTGATGAAGCGTCTCAAGATCGTTGAGAACTTCATGGAATCCGGCAATCGTCCTGAATGGATGATCATGAAGGTTGTTCCCGTGATTCCGCCGGACCTGCGTCCGCTGGTGCCGCTGGATGGTGGCCGCTTTGCGACTTCAGACCTGAACGATCTCTATCGCCGCGTGATCAACCGTAACAACCGCTTGAAGCGTTTGATCGAACTGCGTGCGCCTGGCATCATCATCCGTAACGAAAAGCGCATGTTGCAGGAATCTGTAGACGCGCTGTTCGACAACGGTCGTCGTGGCCGCGTCATCACCGGTGCCAACAAGCGTCCGCTGAAGTCGCTGTCCGATATGCTCAAGGGCAAGCAGGGCCGTTTCCGTCAAAACCTTCTCGGCAAGCGCGTCGACTATTCTGGTCGTTCGGTTATCGTGACCGGTCCAGAACTGAAGCTGCACCAGTGCGGTCTGCCAAAGAAAATGGCGCTCGAGCTGTTCAAGCCCTTCATCTACGCCCGTCTCGACGCCAAGGGGTATTCCTCGACCGTCAAGCAGGCCAAGAAGCTGGTTGAAAAGGAAAAGCCGGAAGTTTGGGATATTCTCGATGAGGTTATCCGCGAACATCCTGTGCTGCTGAACCGTGCACCGACTCTTCACCGTCTGGGCATTCAGGCATTTGAGCCTATTCTGGTTGAAGGCAAGGCCATTCAGCTGCATCCACTCGTCTGCACGGCGTTTAACGCCGACTTCGACGGCGACCAGATGGCTGTTCACGTTCCGCTTTCGCTGGAAGCCCAGCTGGAAGCGCGCGTGCTGATGATGTCCACCAACAACATTCTGCATCCGGCAAACGGTCAGCCGATTATCGTTCCTTCACAGGACATGGTTCTTGGTCTCTACTATTTGTCGATCATGAACCAGAATGAGCCGGGCGAAGGCATGGTCTTCTCCGACATTGGTGAGCTGCATCACGCCATTGAAAACAAGGTTGTGACGCTGCACTCCAAGATCCGTGGTCGCTTCAAGACCGTGGATGCGGAAGGCAATCCGGTTTCAAAAATTTTCGAAACCACCCCGGGCCGTATGCTGATTGGCGAACTTCTGCCGAAGAATGTCAACGTGCCATTCGACATCTGCAATCAGGAAATGACCAAGAAGAACATCTCCAAGATGATCGACACGGTCTACCGCCATTGCGGCCAGAAGGACACGGTGATTTTCTGCGACCGGATCATGCAGCTCGGCTTCCGCCATGCATGTAAGGCTGGCATTTCCTTCGGTAAGGATGACATGGTCATCCCAGATTCCAAGGTGAAGATCGTCGGCGACACCGAAGCTTTGGTGAAGGAATACGAACAGCAGTATAACGACGGTCTGATCACTCAGGGCGAGAAGTACAACAAGGTTGTTGATGCTTGGGGTAAGGCGACTGAAAAGGTTGCGGAAGACATGATGGCCCGTATTAAGGCTGTTGAGTTTGACCCGGAAACCGGCCGCCAGAAGCCGATGAACGCGATTTACATGATGTCTCACTCCGGTGCGCGTGGTTCTCCGAACCAGATGCGTCAGCTGGGTGGTATGCGTGGTCTCATGGCCAAGCCATCAGGCGAAATCATTGAAACGCCGATCATTTCGAACTTTAAGGAAGGTCTGACCGTTAACGAGTACTTCAACTCGACCCACGGTGCCCGTAAGGGTCTTGCAGACACGGCCTTGAAGACCGCGAATTCCGGTTACCTCACCCGTCGTCTGGTTGACGTGGCCCAGGATTGCATCGTCAATCTGGTGGATTGCGGCACAGACAAGGGCCTGACCATGACGGCGATTGTTGACGCCGGTCAGGTTGTGGCTTCGATTGGTGCCCGCGTTCTGGGTCGTACGGCGCTTGACGATATTGATCATCCGGTCACGGGTGAGCGGATCGTGGATGCAGGCCGCATGATCCTCGAAGCTGATGTCATCGAGATCGAAAAGGCTGGCATTCAGTCGATCCGTATCCGTTCGGCTCTGACCTGCGAAGTTCAGACCGGCGTATGCTCGATCTGCTACGGTCGTGACCTTGCCCGTGGTACACCTGTGAACATGGGTGAAGCGGTTGGCGTTATTGCTGCGCAGTCCATCGGTGAGCCTGGTACCCAGCTGACCATGCGTACCTTCCACTTGGGCGGTACGGCCAACGTGGTTGACCAGTCGTTCCTGGAAGCGTCCTATGAAGGTACGATCCTGATCAAGAACCGCAACATGCTGCGCAACTCTGACAACGTCTTCGTTGCCATGGGTCGTAGCATTGCCATCACCATTCTTGATGAGCGTGGCGTTGAGCGGTCTTCGCAGCGTGTTGCTTACGGTTCCAAGATCTTTGTGGATGATGGCGACAAGGTTCGTCGCGGTCAGCGTCTTGCAGAATGGGACCCATACACACGTCCAATGATGACGGAAGTGGCCGGTACGGTTCACTTCGAAGATCTGGTCGACGGTATCTCCGTTCTGGAAGCAACCGACGAATCCACCGGTATCACCAAGCGTCAGGTTATCGATTGGCGTTCGACGCCACGCGGTGCAGACCTGAAGCCTGCCATCGTGATCAAGGATGCATCGGGTAACGTTGCCAAGCTTGGTCGTGGTAGCGAAGCACGCTTCCAGCTCTCTGTGGATGCCATCCTGTCGGTTGAACCCGGCCAGAAGGTATCTCAGGGCGATGTTCTGGCCCGTTCGCCAATGGAAAGCGCCAAGACCAAGGACATCACCGGTGGTCTGCCACGCGTTGCTGAACTGTTCGAAGCCCGTCGTCCGAAGGATCATGCCATCATCGCTGAGATCGATGGTACCATCCGTCTGGGCCGCGATTACAAGAACAAGCGTCGCGTGATCATCGAGCCTGCGGAAGATGGTGTTGAGCCAGTTGAATACCTGATCCCGAAGGGCAAGCCCTTCCATCTTCAAGATGGCGACTACATCGAAAAGGGCGACTACATCCTCGACGGCAATCCTGCGCCGCACGACATTCTGGCTATCAAGGGCGTAGAAGCTTTGGCTTCTTACCTCGTGAACGAAATCCAGGAAGTCTATCGTTTGCAGGGCGTTGTGATCAACGACAAGCACATCGAAGTGATCGTTCGCCAGATGTTGCAGAAGGTTGAAATCACCGATGCTGGCGACAGCCAGTACATCGTGGGTGACAATGTTGACCGCATCGAAATGGATGACATCAACGACGCCCTGATCGAAGAAGGCAAGAAGCCTGCGTTTGGTGAACCCGTTCTGCTGGGTATCACCAAGGCATCGCTGCAAACGCCATCGTTCATCTCTGCGGCTTCCTTCCAGGAAACCACAAAGGTGCTCACCGAGGCTGCAATCGCCGGCAAGACGGACACCCTTCAGGGTCTGAAGGAAAACGTCATCGTTGGACGTCTGATCCCGGCTGGTACCGGCGGCACGATGACGGTCATCCGCCGCATTGCAACGTCGCGCGACGAGCTTATCCTCGAAGAGCGCCGCAAGGGCACTGGTGCCGATATTGCAACGCCAATGTTGCGTGATATGGCAGGCGAGGGTGCTACCGCTGCCGAGTAATCTCGGCTGTCGCTGAATAAAAAGCCGCCCGGTGTGAGCCGGGCGGCTTTTTGTGTTGATGCCAGACGATCAAGAGCCAAACGCGCTGCTTGTATCGCGCTTGGTTGCCTGTATGTTTGGCCTCCAAATGGGGAGGCTGACCGTGACCAGTGAATTGTCATGGTGATATGAAGGTCTGGTACTCTGAGTTGATTATTGCGCAAGAAAATCCAGAGCTTTTCCCATGTCGTAGCCAAGCAAATGCGGTGCTCTCACGAGTTCAATCATCGAAAAGCGCAATAAAATAGGATTGCCGCCGCCGGTGGGATGTCGTTCCCAGTGTAACAATGCTTTTGCGGTGCGGTCTCAAGAGGAATGTGGAAAAAATGACGCCGATGGTGGATGGTACGGCCATCGCGCACGGCATGATAATCATGCGTGGTTAAAAACTGCGCCTCGCGTTCAAAGGTCAAACCTGTTTCTTCCGTAAATTCTCGTCGTGCCGCGTGGCATGGCGCTTCGCCCAACTCGATCGTGCCTCCTGGCACCTGAAGCAGCAGTTCTGGAAAGTCCGGTTCATCGAACACAACGAGCCGGGCTTCCCATGTGGCGTAGATCAACACTTTCTCAGTGATCTGCACCGTCATTGCATCAATCAAACCGAATGATGGCCACTTCACCTTCCAGCGCGCCTTGATAGGCAGAGGCATGGGGCTCATCAACCGGCACTTCCGTTACCATGCCGATCTGGTCAAGATCTGCCTCGAGGAAGCCTTCTTCGGCCAGAGCGTTCAGTGCTTCGCGCACCGCAGAATCGTCATCCGGCGCGCAGAGCAGAATATGCAGGTCAATCCCATCGCTCCCGGCTTCCTCGTAGGCCTTGGCGATGATGATGAACACCATAGGCCCATCGGCGGTGTTGTCGTTGTCGGGTGTGGCAATCATATGAGGGTCCTTTTAGAAATGCGCGACCTAGAGTTTGTCAGCGAAAAGTGGTCACCGGTTTTACTGATCAGACAAACGAAAACAAAGACGTTTAGAGTCTGTCTGGTTCAATCTGAACCTGACAGGCTCTACAGCGCCTCTCACCATATATGGCGCATAAAGGTTCGCTGTCGCTCTTTATATCTGGTGCATAGTTTTCTCTTTAAACCGATACCGGTTTAAAGAATTATGCAATAGGGTCTGAGGCGTTGAGCTGAAGCCCGACACCCATGCATTACCGTGCTGAACATCCGAATGCCAGCCTTCAATTTGGTAATTTTGCAGAGCTGCGGCGACGGTACTGCACCCGCAAGCGCGGTTGGCACAAGCCCCATACCGCGAACTGATTCCATCGGCATCATGCCTGAAATTTTAAAGCAATTGCTAGCGTCTGCGAAAAAACACCTCTCATAATCGTGAATAAGTGCTATGTTGGGTCTCCAAACTCCCGGACAGCCTAATAATTTCGGGCCAAGGCTTGACGCAACCGGGCGAAAACAGTAGTACGCCCGACATCGGAGCCAATGTGAGGTTAAGCTTTTCGGAACGCCATGTTCTGGAGTTCACCTCAAACAAGGCTCCAAAACGCACTTTGAAGACATGAATGCTGCACGCACGACCAAAAGTCTATATGCGTGCTCTGCCTATTGTGGTCTATCCGGGAAATTGGATCAGGCCACGTTTTGCGCATGTAGAAAATTGTGCGGCCACCGCCGGCAACGGCTTAAAGCGGGCCACAAGGGCTCAAGTGACAAGAATAAAAGGGATGGTTCTATGCCTACCGTAAATCAGCTGATCCGCAAGCCGCGTCAGGCACAGGTAAAGCGCAATAAGGTTCCTGCCTTGCAGGAAAATCCACAGAAGCGTGGCGTTTGCACCCGCGTGTACACAACGACACCTAAGAAGCCTAACTCGGCTCTTCGTAAGGTTGCCAAGATCCGTTTGACCAATGGCTTCGAAGTCATCGGCTACATTCCGGGTGAAGGCCATAACCTGCAGGAACACTCTGTTGTCATGATCCGTGGCGGCCGCGTAAAGGACTTGCCAGGTGTTCGTTACCACGTGATCCGTGGTGTTCTTGATACGCAGGGCGTCAAGAACCGTAAGCAGCGCCGCTCCAAGTACGGTGCAAAGCGTCCGAAGTAATTCGGTTCGCCACTTTTTTAAATTCCAGCGCTGCGCGAGGTTCTCCGCGTTCTAAAGCGTTCTAACCGTTGAGAGACGAAAATATGTCACGTCGCCATAAAGCAGAAAAACGCGAGATCAACCCGGATCCAAAGTTCGGTGATCTGGTCGTCACCAAGTTCATGAATGCCATCATGCTGCACGGCAAGAAGTCCGTTGCTGAAACCATCGTTTACGGTGCGTTTGATGTCGTTGAGAGCAAGTCCAAGCAGGAACCGATCGCAATCTTCCATCAGGCGCTTGAAAACGTTGCGCCGCATGTTGAAGTACGTTCGCGTCGCGTTGGTGGTGCAACATACCAGGTTCCCGTTGATGTGCGTCCGGAGCGCCGTCAGGCGCTCGCCATTCGTTGGTTGATCAACGCTGCCCGCAAGCGCAACGAGACAACTATGGTTGACCGTCTTTCCGGCGAATTGCTGGATGCGTCCAACAATCGCGGTAGCGCAGTCAAGAAGCGTGAAGACACCCATAAGATGGCCGACGCCAACCGCGCCTTCTCGCATTACCGTTGGTAATCTTACAAACGATCGAATATCGAAAGGCAGTCCTAAATGGCTCGCGAATATAAAATCGAAGACTACCGCAATTTCGGTATCATGGCGCATATCGACGCCGGCAAGACCACGACGACTGAGCGGATTCTCTACTACACCGGCAAGTCGCATAAGATCGGCGAAGTTCATGATGGCGCAGCCACGATGGACTGGATGGAGCAGGAGCAGGAGCGTGGTATCACCATCACCTCCGCAGCCACCACGACCTTCTGGAAGGGTCGCGATGGCAAGATGCGCCGCTTCAACATTATCGACACCCCCGGCCACGTTGACTTCACCATCGAAGTTGAGCGTTCGCTTCGCGTTCTCGACGGCGCTATCGCGCTTCTCGATGCCAACGCAGGTGTTGAACCGCAGACGGAAACTGTTTGGCGTCAGGCTGAAAAGTACAACGTTCCGCGGATGATCTTCTGCAACAAGATGGACAAGACCGGTGCTGACTTCTACCGTTCGGTAGAAATGATCAAGACCCGTCTCGGTGCCACCGCTGTTGTGATGCAGCTGCCAATCGGCGCTGAAACAGAGTTCAAGGGCGTTGTTGACCTGATCGAGATGAATGCGCTGGTCTGGCGTGATGAATCTCTGGGTGCTGCCTGGGATGTTGTTGAAATCCCGGACGACCTGAAGGAAAAGGCTGCTGAATATCGTGAAAAGCTGATCGAAACGGTTGTTGAGATCGACGAAGAAGCGATGGAAGCTTACCTGAACGGCGACATGCCCGACAACGACAAGATCCGCGCTCTGGTTCGCCGTGGCACGATCGACGTTAAGTTCCATCCAATGTTCTGCGGCACGGCCTTCAAGAACAAAGGCGTTCAGCCTCTGCTCGACGCTGTTGTTGAATACCTGCCTTCTCCGCTCGATATCCCTGCTATTAAGGGCATCGATGTGAAGACTGAAGCAGAAATTGCTCGTCATGCTGACGATGCAGAGCCTTTGGCGATGCTGGCGTTCAAAATCATGAACGACCCCTTCGTTGGTTCGCTGACCTTCTGCCGTATCTACTCTGGCAAGCTCGAAAAGGGCGCGTCGGTGATGAACACGGTCAAGGAAAAGCGCGAGCGCGTTGGCCGTATGCTTCAGATGCACTCCAACTCGCGTGAAGACATCGAAGAAGCCTTTGCAGGTGACATCGTTGCTCTCGCTGGCCTCAAGGAAAGCACCACGGGCGACACGCTCTGCGATCCTTTGAACCAGGTTATTCTTGAGCGCATGGAATTCCCTGAGCCGGTTATTCAGATTGCGATCGAGCCGAAGACCAAGGGCGACCAGGAAAAGATGGGCCTCGCGCTCAACCGTCTGGCTGCTGAAGATCCTTCATTCCGCGTCAAGACTGACCATGAATCCGGTCAGACGATCATCGCGGGCATGGGCGAACTTCACCTCGACATCATCGTTGACCGTATGCGTCGTGAATTCAAGGTTGAAGCGACTGTTGGCGCTCCTCAGGTTGCTTATCGTGAAACCATCACGAAGCTGCATGAAGAAGACTACACCCACAAGAAGCAGTCTGGTGGTACTGGTCAGTTCGCGCGCGTCAAGCTCGTGTTCGAACCAAATCCAGAAGGCGAAGACTTCAAATTCGAATCCAAGATCGTTGGCGGTGCTGTTCCGAAGGAATACATCCCGGGCGTTCAGAAGGGTATCGAAAGCGTTCTCAACTCCGGTCCTCTGGCTGGCTTCCCGATGCTGGGTGTTAAGGCTACCCTCATCGACGGCGCTTACCACGATGTTGACTCGTCGGTTCTGGCGTTCGAAATCGCGTCTCGCGCTTGCTTCCGTGAAGCAGCAAAGAAGGCTGGTGCACAGCTTCTTGAGCCGATGATGAAGGTTGAAGTTGTTACCCCTGAAGATTACGTCGGTGACGTGATTGGTGACTTGAACTCTCGCCGTGGTCAGATCCAGGGCCAGGAAAGCCGCGGTGTGGCCGTTGTTATCAACGCTCACGTTCCACTGGCGAACATGTTCAAGTATGTTGATAACCTGCGCTCCATGTCTCAGGGCCGTGCGCAGTACTCGATGGTGTTCGACCACTACTCACCGGTCCCGAGCAACGTTGCAGCCGAAATTCAGGCAAAATACTCCGGTCAGAAATGATCGGGGTAACCCGCCAGAAATCATAACAGGAATTTCCCCCGAAACGGGGATGAGATAATGGAGAGCCGAAAATGGCAAAGAGTAAATTTGAACGTAATAAGCCACACGTTAACATTGGCACGATCGGCCACGTTGACCATGGCAAGACGTCTCTGACGGCAGCTATCACGAAGTACTTCGGCGAGTTCAAGGCGTACGACCAAATCGACGCCGCTCCTGAAGAAAAGGCACGTGGTATCACCATTTCGACGGCACACGTTGAATACGAAACCGCAAACCGCCACTACGCCCACGTTGACTGCCCCGGCCACGCCGACTACGTCAAGAACATGATCACCGGTGCGGCCCAGATGGACGGCGCGATCCTGGTCTGCTCGGCTGCTGACGGCCCAATGCCTCAGACCCGCGAGCACATCCTGCTGGCACGTCAGGTTGGCGTTCCTGCCATCGTTGTGTTCCTGAACAAGGTTGACCAGGTTGACGACGAAGAACTGCTGGAACTCGTCGAACTCGAAGTTCGCGAACTTCTGTCGTCGTACGACTTCCCAGGCGATGACATTCCAGTTGTGAAGGGCTCTGCTCTTGCCGCTCTGGAAGACAGCAACAAGAAGATCGGCGAAGACGCCATCCGCGAGCTGATGGCTCAGGTTGACGCGTACATCCCAACACCAGAGCGTCCAGTTGACCAGCCGTTCCTGCTGCCAATCGAAGACGTGTTCTC
>NZ_JACHLU010000030.1 GCF_014204625.1 Gillisella vitis
GCGACAAGATATGATCGCCTTGCCACAAACTATCTCGCCGCCCTCGCTCTCGTTTCAACTGTTATTGCATGGATATGATTGAGTCCTCATCCTAGTGTTCTTCGGCGGACAGGGTGCTGGTGTGGCGGCGTTAGGCGGAGCTGTAGGAGTCCCGCTTTGGGTTGTATTTGGTGCCGGTGCCGCATACGCAAATCATCTTAGAGAGTGCCTCTTGGACAAGCTTAAAGCCGAAGCTACTCCGATAATAGACCTTTAAGTTCCAGGATTATCTTCGCTTTTAATTTAAAATTCCTCAGGCTTCTTCATAGCATTAATACAACGTCGCCTTGACACGCTCTGGCAAGGCAGTGTCATAAGCCTCACCATCAAAGCCAGTGACGATATTTTTCAGCATCTGGCCCGGCGATGGCAGCGTTGCGCGCTCGACATGCAGCGTTGGGTCCCAGAGTTTTGAGCGGACAATGGCTTTGGAGCAGTGGAAATAAACGCTCTCGATGGTCACGACAATCACAGTGCGCGGCAATTTGCCGTCAACGGAGAAGCGGTGCAGCATCTCATCATCGGCTGTGATGCTGGCGCGGCCATTGACCCGCAGGGTCTCGCCCATTCCCGGCACCATGAACAGCAAGGATATGCGACCATCGCGGATGATGTTTTTGAGGTTATCAATCCGGTTGTTGCCGGGACGGTCGGGAATGGCCAGTGTTTTGCGATCGATAATCTGCACAAAACCCGGTGCATCGCCTTTTGGGGAGCAATCCGTGCCATCAGGACCAACGGTGGACAACAGAAGAAACGGTGATGCCTTGATCAGCGCCGCGTAATCCTCGTTCAAATGCGGGATTTCCTTGGCCAGCGAGGTTTCCTTGATCGGTCCGTAAATCTCGCTGAGTTGTTCCAGAGTGGTTATGCTCATCTGTCGGCTCCATCGAAGTCCTGTTGCCAGTTACATCCATGGATTTTCAGGCAAATGCAAGCCTTGAAACCAAGGCTCGCCCAGCTGCTACGGGCGGGCTGCATCCATGCAGATTTCTTCCAGTGCGGCTTCGAAATCGCGGGCAAAGCGGGCGGTGTCAAACAACGGCGCATGGCGTCGCGCATCAATAAGGTGCTGGCGCAGGCGGAATTGGCGGACTCCATCCTGCGCCAGTTCGGTCGCCAGGCGACCGAATTCGCTCATGTCATTGGCCACCAGTTCCGGCAGACCAACAGCATTCAAAAGGCTTTCGCTGACGCGCGAAGCAAAACTGGTGCCTTTCACGGTCACCACCGGCACACCGGCCCACAGCGCATCTGCGGTGGTGGTATGGCCGTTACAGGGCGATGTGTCGAGGGCAATATCGGCGTAACAAAGGCGCTGGATATGCTCTGACATCGATTTTTTCGGCGCAAAAATAATCCGGTCTGGATCAACGCCCATCTTCAGCGCTTCTTTACGCAGGTTTTCCCGCACGGTCGGGCGCATATCCAAAAGCCACAGCACCGAGCCATCAACGGATTTCAAAATCTCAAGCCAGCACAGAAACACATGATGGCGCAGCTTGACCGTCTGGTTGAACGAGCAAAACACCACCCCGTCTTCTGGCAGGCCGTGGGCACTGCGCGGACCCTCGCGGCTGACCTGAATGCGCTTGCTGTCATTGGCCTGATAGCTGTTGGGCAGGCGAATGATTTTTTCGGCGTAAAACTGCTCGGAGGACGGCGGCACGACAAAACGATCAGCAATGGCATAATCAATGCCAACACCCACGACACTGCCGGGAAAACCGAGATAAGAGACCTGAACAGGAGCAGGCCTGCGGCAAAACAGGCTCAATCGGTTGCCGAAGGTAAAGCCCTTGAGATCGATCAGAATGTCGAGCTCCAGTCCGCGAAGCACGGCCCCGGCTGCGTCGTCATCCAGATCAACAATATCGACAAAATGCTCGACGGCCTCCATGAACCGCTGGCGCATCGGCCCTTTGCGCAAGTGTTTGGGCGTGTGGCAAATGCCATAGACCTCAAACCTGTCACGGTTATGGCCTTCCAGCACCCCGGCCAGCAGCAGCATGGTTGCATGATCATAAAAGTCGCAGGAAACATAGCCAATGCGCAGGCGCTGACCCGACCTTGGCGCGTAAGGCCGCCTTGGTGCAACCTTGCCCATATGGGTCTCAGCCGTCTTGATGGCGCTCAGCACATGGTAGGCCTCATCACCCGACCAATGCAACGAGCGAAAGACATTTTCACGAATATCAAGCTTCATACCATCTGCGGCATAGGCCTGCTCAAGCTCGGCTTTCAACCGGTTTGACAGTTCAAATTCGCACAGGCTGATGGCACACCAGAACAGTTCCGTCAGCGCCAGCCGTTCGGTTGGCCTGGCATCATAGGCAGCCTTCAGCACTGGAAAGGCTTTCTCCACCTGCCCTGTGCCCAGAAGCACCATGCCAGCATTCAGCCAATTGTCGAAATCACGACCAATCACCGCCAGCTTTTCGGCATAAGGCACGGCATCAGGATAGCGGGCAGCTTCGCGGTAGAGGCTGCAAATGGAATGATTGACATCCACATCATCCGGCAAATGCCGGTGCAGCTTCAAAAGTGCTGCAAGCGCGTGTTCTGCCTGATTGTTTTCGATATAATACTGGCAGGCGCGAAACGCCACTTCCCGCTTCAGAGACGGCGTGAGGTCAATCACGTTTTCAAACAGGCGGGCAGCTTGCAGACGATCACCCCGGCGCTCGTGAATGGTGGCCGCCAGAATATAAGCATCGGCATGATTATGATCCGGCTGCAACAGGGGCGAAATTGTAGACAGCGCCTGATCATAGGCACCCTCCTCAAATTCCTTGCGCGCCTGATGATACAAAGCCGTCACGTACTCATCCTCTGTGTTGGGGATCAGCAGATAGACCGACAGACTTGCCCGAGGCTGGCCCGAACAGTGCAAACGATGCCATAAAAGCATGATGCCCGAAACGTGTTTTCGTTTCGGGCATCGTGACTTCACCGGGACGCAAATACCGGATCCGATGAAGGATGTCAGGATAGAGTTAACTCCTTAAAATTTCCTCAAGATTCATCCCTGCTTTGCCATGTCTGCGCGAATAATGCTGCGCAGATCATCAATGGGCTTAAGCTTGCCGCACTCTTCAAAATGCCAGAACGTCCAGCCATTGCAGGCATCCAGCCCGCGCACCCGCGCACCAACCCGGTGGATGGAGCCGGATTCGGTGCCAGACACCAAAGTGCCATCGGCGCGCACAATGGCCGAGTGACGGCGCTTTTCACATGTCAGCACCTGACCGGGCTTCAGCAGGCCACTGTCGAGCAATGTGTTGAAGGCGACGCGCGGCTCAGCTTTTTTGCCGGTCATCACCGTCAGCTCAACCTTGCCCAGTGGCTCCACCGCATCAATCCGAGCGGAGGCCGCATCGATATAATCCTGCTCGCGCTCAATGCCGACAAAGTTGCGGCCCAGACGCTTGGCCACGGCACCCGTGGTTCCAGAGCCGAAGAAAGGATCAAGCACAACATCACCAGCCTTGGTCGAGGCCAGAATGATGCGGGCCAGCAATGCTTCCGGTTTCTGGGTCGGATGGATTTTCTTGCCATCATCGCCCTTCAGGCGCTCGCCCCCGGAGCAGATCGGAAACAGCCAGTCCGAGCGCATCTGCACATCGTCGTTGGAGGCTTTCAGCGCATCATAATTGAAGGTGTAGCTTTTGGCTTTGGCGTCTCTTGATGCCCAGATCATGGTTTCATGGGCGTTCTGAAAACGACGACCCTTGAAATTGGGCATGGGGTTGGTCTTGCGCCAGACAATGTCATTCAGAATCCAGAAATTCAGATCCTGAAGCGTCGCACCAACGCGGAAGATATTGTGATAGGAGCCAATCACCCAGATGGTACCATGGGGCTTCAACACGCGCCTGCACGCCAACAACCAGGCGCGTGTGAAGGCATCATAGGCCTCAAAAGAGGCAAACTGGTCCCATTCATCATCCACGGCGTCGACGAGGGACTGGTCCGGCCGATGGAGCATACCGCCAAGTTGCAGGTTATACGGTGGGTCTGCAAAAATCACATCCACCGACTGATCCGGCAATGCCTCCAGCGCAGAAACGCAATCACCCTTGATGATACTGTTCATCCAGGCAAAAGGATCGTTAGAGCGACGGAGATCGGCGATCGGGAAGACAGAAGCCATGGGATACTCACTGGTTACGCTGACGCAGCACAATTCGGTTGTCCTTATGGTTACCGAACTTGGTTACTAAATGCTGAACAGTGTCCCAGATTTTGTCGTTTTAGAGTTTGCTAGGGAAAAGTGGAACCCCGTTTTCCCGAAAAGACAAACATCAACAAGACGATCGAGTATCTGTCCGGTTCAACCTCACAGTACACGACGCAAACGTTTTTTCGGCTACGCCACCCCCTCATCCGGCTGCCGCCACCTTCTCCCCGCTGGGGAGAAGATACCAAGTCGAGAACCCTGAATCTCAAATAAATGTTGAAAGAACAAAGCATTGCAGCGAATCTCTTCTCCCCTGCGGGGAGAAGGCCCCGGCAGGGGGATGAGGGGGTAAGCGGCATAGCAAAACGCTTGCGTCATGTACTGCGGTTCAACCTGAACCTGACAGATACTCGCAAGCCCGGCCTTTACACCTTTTTCGTCCGCTGCTGCTGTTCTCTCAGCAGGCGTGCCACAGTGTCGGCCCCCACAGGAGCGCCATAGAGGAAGCTCTGGCCATAGGCGCAGCCCATAGCCGCCAGGTCTGCACCGTCCTCGTCTGTCGCAATGCCCTCTGCCACCACATTCATCCCCATTTGGGTTGCCATGGCAATCACCGAGCGCAGTACGATATTGCGCTGTTCACTCTCGTCTGTCACCAGTTCCCGATCCAGCTTCAGCGTATCAAACGGGAAGCGGGTGAGATAGGAAAGTGAAGAATAGCCCGTGCCGAAATCATCCAGCGCCAGGCTGATGCCGGTTTCCTTCAGCTTGGTCAGCACCAGCCGGGCCTGTTCGGGGTTTTCCACCACCACCGATTCGGTCAATTCCAGTTTCAGCCGTTTGGGATCACATTCGATGCGGGCAAGAAGGGCACGGATGTCACTGTAGAGGGCATTGTTGATCAATTGGGCGCTGGACAGATTGACCGAGACAAAGATCGGCATTTTGCCCATCTGCTTTTCCCATTCCACCAGATCGCTTGCGGCGCGCTCCAGCGCAAACATGCCCAGCGGCATGATCAGATCACAGCTTTCGGCCAGCGGAATAAATTCCAGCGGCGACACCGTGCCGCGCTTGGGGTGCTCCCAGCGCATCAGCGCCTCAAAACCAGCCAGCTCACCGTCAGAAAGCTGCACAATGGGCTGATAAACCATGGTCAGCTCACCACGCTCAATGGCCCGTTGCAGATCAGTTTCCAGTTGCAGCTTGTCGGAACCGTTGTCGCGGAAGGCGGGGCGGAAAGGCTCCACCTTGTTGCCACCGCCGCGCTTGGCGCGATACATCGCCAGCTCGGCGTCGGCCAGCAGGCCCAACGCGCTTTCCTGCTGATCCACCCAGGACACCAGACCAATCGAGGCGGTGAGATTGATTTCCCGGTTGGAGAAATTGATCGGCACCATGATGGCCTTGCTGATGGCATCGGCAAAATCGGCAACCCGTGCCGGATCGCGCTCAGAGGTCAGAATCAGACCAAACTGGTCGCCATAGAGCCGCGCCAGCGTATCCTGCGGCTTCAGCAACCGGCGCAAGCGCCGGGTCAGGGCGATGAGAATATTGTCGCCAGCCGAAATCCCGTGCTTGTCATTGACGCGGCCATAGTCGTCGATGTCGATAATCATCACCGTGGGCCGCACGGCGTCCGATGAGGTCGCAACGGTCAAGAGCGTCTGGAGACGGTCGAGAAACACGCCGCGGTTTGGCAGGCCGGTCAGATTGTCGTTGATGGCATCCTGAAGCAGCCGGTCCACAGTGTTTTTCTGCTCGGTACAATCGGCAATGGTGCCGATGCAGCGGATGATCTCGCCATTGGCACCCAGCACGGGGCGGGCGCGGATATGCAGCCAATGAAAATGGCCATCATCGGCACGGATGCGAAATTCATGGTTCAGGCGGCCACGCTTATGCTCCAGCAACACATCCAGCGTGGCGCGAAACCGATCGCGGTCATCGGGGTGCAGATTGGGCAGCCAATTGCGCACGGCCCCATGCAGCGCGCCGGATGACAGGCCCAGTTTTGACGAAATATCGGGAATGGTCACCACGCGGTCGCGCGCCACATCCCAGTCCCACACGGTCTCACCAGCGCCGGTCAAGGCCAGAGACTGCCGCTCAAGATCAGAAAACAGGCCCTGATTGAACGAGCTGCCGGAAAAGGCGTGCTGCATCACCGTAAAGCCAATCAGCAACACAATCAGCACCAGCGCACCACCATGGGCAGGCTGGATAATATCATTGGACAACCGCCCCGTGACTGTCATCCAGCCCGCCATCAGCCACAGAATGATCAGCGTCCAGGTCGGCACCAGCAGGATGGCGCGGTCGTAGCGGTTGAAGCCAAGATAGATGATCAGCACAATGCCTGCGGTGGCCGTCAGCGCAAAGGACAGCCGGGCAATGCCTGCGGCAATCGAGGGATCATAAATGGCCACGCCAAACAGCAGCGCCAGCCCGACAATCCAGGCAAAGGTGGCATAGCCCAGATGCACATGCCAGCGATTGAGATTGAGATAGGCGAACAGGAAAATCACAAAGCTGGAGGCCAGTGCCACCTCGGCGCTGGCCCGCCACATCTGTTCGCTGCTGGCGGTAATGCTGATCAGCTTGCTCAAAAAGCCGAAATCAACGCAGATATAAGCCAGAACCGCCCAGGCAAGGGCGGCTGCCGCTGGCAGCATCGAGGTGCCGCGCACCACAAACAGAATGGTCAGAAACACCGCCAGCAGGCCGGCAATGCCCAGCACAATGCCACGGTAGAGCGTGAAAGCGTTGATGGTGTCCTTATAGGCATTCGGCTCCCACAGATAAAGCTGCGGCAGTTTGGGTGTTGCCAGTTCGGCCACAAAGGTCACCACCGCGCCGGGATTGAGGGTAATGCGAAACACATCGGCATCATCACTGGGCAGCCGGTCGAGCGAAAAACCCTCACTGGGCGTAATCGAAATAATGCGCTGAGAGCCAAGATCGGGCCAGAACACTCGGGAATTCACCAGACGATAATGGGGAGCGACAATCACCCGCTCCAGCTGCTCGTCCGAAACATTGGCCAGCGCAAACACCGCCCAGTCGCCTTGATGGGTTGGCGATGTGGCGCGCACTTCAATACGACGGCGGATGCCGTCATTGCCGGCAGCCGTCGAAACCTGAAACGCCTCGCCCTGATTGACATCAATTTCCGTGGTTTTGGTCAGGTCCACGGCGGTGTCATCGCGGGAAATCTTCACCGGCTCAATGGCATGGGCCTGCGACAGCGGCAGAGCCATCACCACAAGCATCAGCACAACAAGCCATGCAAAACAGGGACTGGCAAAAGCGACACAGGATTGCCTGGCCATGCCGCATGGAGCCTTCCGGCCATGACGGCCTGCAAAATGGGAAAACAATCGTTTCAGCCTCTCTTTGGAAGGATGAACCGCCTTGGCGTGCACGGAAGGCGACGTCGTCATCATGAATATAGCTTTTTACCGGCCGGAAGCCCACGCCCAGATTGGGTATCCGGCGGCACCAGAAGAGAATAAAGCGCGTGATCGCGCCATTCACCATTGATATTCAGGTATCCGCGCAACAGACCTTCCCGTTCAAAACCAGCACTTTCAAGCAGTCGAATACTCTTGTGATTATCAGGAATACAGGCCGCTTCAATGCGATGCAACTCGAGTTCCTTGAATATGTAGGGTATTGCCAATTGAAGTGCGGCAAACATATGGCCTTGACCTGCGAAACACTCGCCCATCCAGTAACCAATCATGCAGGCCTGCGACACGCCCCGGCGAATGAGACCAATGGTCAAGCCACCCATCAAGGCTTCATCCGATTGCCGAAACAGAAACAACGGCACAGCCAGACCGCTGGAATATTCCTGTGTATTGCGAATCACGCGGGTGCGAAAGGCCCCTTCTGTCAGCTCATCTGGCCGCCACAAAGGCTCCCACGGCTGCAAAAAGGCCCGGCTTTGCGAGCGCAACCTGTACCATTGCGCATAATCACTGTTGCGGGGAATGCGCAAGAAATGGGTGTCATCGCGCAAATGCGGGCTATCCGGCTGACGGGATAAAAACCGAAAGACTGACCGTGTCATGCGCCACCCCATAAGCATGTCTTTGTCAAACGCATCACACACGATGCATTTGTAATGCGTGCGATCCTTCCCGATAGGGCTGTCCTGTGACGGGGCGAGGCTGTGAAACAGACAGCCCCGCGCCCAAAAAAGGTTAAAAACGTGCTGCCGCCTTCATGGATGGGCTGACAGTCCCCGAAAGCGCATCGAGAATATCGCTCATCGGAGCCAGTTTTTCCACCGGGCCAATGGCCGAAATCGTGGGAGCACCTTCAAAGAACAGACGTCCGGCAAGATCGGTCAAACGCTCGACCGTAATGTTTTCAAGCCGTTCCATCAGCTCGGTATTGGAAATCGGGCGGCCATAGAGCATCATCTGGCGGGCAATCTGGCCCGCGCGCGCCGCCGGGCTTTCCTGCCCCATCAACAATTGCGCACGGATCTGGGCGCGGGAACGGTTGATTTCCTGCTGATCAATATGCTCTGCCGATTTGCGCAGTTCATTGATGATCACCGGCACCAGTTCCGGCAGATTATCGCCGCCGGTTGCGGCATGAATGCCGAAAATGCCGGTGTCGGAAAAGCCCCAATGGAAGGCATAGACCGAATAGCACAGACCGCGAAACTCACGCACTTCCTGAAACAGCCGCGAAGACATGCCACCGCCGAGAATATTGGCGAGAATCTGCGAGGCATAAAAATCGCGCATGTGATAGGCGCGGCCCTCAAAGCCCAGCAGCAATTGCGTGTCCATCAGATCGCGGGTTTCGCGCACCTCACCGCCGGTATAGCGCGCCGGGGTAACAATCGGCGAAATACCGGGCCTGGTCGGCACCGAGGCAAAGCGCTCCTCAACCTGCCGCACAAAGCTGTCGTGATCAACGGCACCCGCCGCCACCACAAACATGCGGTCGGTGGTGTAATTGCGGGCAAGATATGCCCTGATCTGATCGCTGGAAAAGCTCTCGACCGTTTCGGGCGTGCCCAGAATGCAGCGACCCAGCGTCTGATCATGAAAGGCGGTCTCGGCAAAGCGATCAAACACCACATCGTCTGGCGTGTCGCAGGCAGCCCCGATTTCTTGCAGAATCACGTGTTTTTCGCGGATCAATTCTTCGTCATCAAACACCGATTCGGTGAGAATATCGGCCAGAATATCCACCGCCAGCGGCACATCATCCTTCAGCACACGGGCATAATAGGATGTGGTCTCTGTGGATGTGGCGGCGTTCAGCTCGCCACCGACATTTTCGATCTGCTCGGCAATCTGGCGGGCAGTGCGGCGTTTGGTACCTTTGAACGCCATATGCTCCAGCAGATGGGCAATGCCATGCTCGTCACGGGTTTCATCCCGCGAGCCGGATTTGACCCATACGCCCAGAGCCACACTCTCAAGATGCGGCATTTTTTCGGTTACGACCGTCAGCCCTGAAGCCAGCCGGGTGCACTCAACATTCATTGTCTGTCTTTCTGCGCTTCTCACCGGCCAGCCCGTGCATGGGTTCGAATGAAATTCTCCACCACATCAAGCTCGTTTGCCAGAATATCGAAACGCTCCTCCCTGTCCATCAGGTCAGAAAGCCACGTTGGAAGCGCGGGGTCAATACCCGATGCCGATTTCACCGCCACGGGAAACTTGGCCGGATGGGCGGTGGCCAGCGTCACCATCGGGCTTTGCGGCTTTTCAAATTTTGCCGCAACGGCCACGCCGCAAGCGGTATGGGGATCAAGCAGATAGCCGGTTTGCGCCAATGTGTCCTTGATGGTTCTGGCCACATCTTTTTCTGTGGCACGGCCAGCGCGGAAGACTTTTTTGATCTCTTTCATCGCATTCGGCTTGATCTCAAACGCGCCCGATTGGGCAAGACCTGCCATCTGGCTGCGGATTTCGCCCGCATCCCGGCCAGAGACTTCAAACAGCAGACGCTCAAAATTCGACGAAATCTGAATGTCCATCGACGGTGACGTGGTGGCCTTGACGCCCTTCATTTCGTAGCGGCCGGTTTTCAGCGTGCGGGCCAGAATGTCGTTGTCATTGGTGGCAATCACCAGCTTGTCGATTGGCAGCCCCATTTCGCGCGCCACATAGCCCGCAAAAATATCGCCAAAATTGCCGGTTGGCACCGTGAAGGAAATCTTGCGATCGGGACCACCCAAAGACAAAGACGCGGTGAAATAATAGACCACCTGCGCCATGATCCGCGCCCAGTTGATGGAATTGACACCCGACAATCTGACCTCATCGCGGAAGGCGACATGGTTGAACATGGCTTTGACCAGGTTCTGGCAATCATCAAAATTACCTTCGACAGCCACGGCCCGCACATTATCGGCCTTGGACGTGGTCATCTGGCGCTGCTGCACCGGCGAGACCTTGCCATGGGGAAACAGAATGAACACATCGACATTGGCAAGACCGGCAAAGGCATCAATGGCGGCACCGCCGGTATCACCCGATGTGGCACCGACAATGGTGGCGCGCTCGCCGCGCGCGCGCAGCACATGGTCCATCAGCCGGCCCAGCAATTGCATGGCGACATCTTTAAACGCCAGCGTGGTGCCGTGGAACAGCTCGAGAATATAGGAATTTGCCCCCGTCTGCACCAGCGGCGCAATGGCAGGATGGCGGAAGGTAGCATAGGCGTCATCGATCATGGTACGCAAGGCATCATCGGCAATGTCGCCATCCACGAAGGGCTGCAAAACGGCAAAGGCCACCTCCTGATAACTCTTGCCGCGCAGAGCCTTGATGTCGCGCTTGCTTAACTTCGGCCATGTTTTGGGCAGATAGAGGCCGCCATCACGGGCGAGGCCTGCCAGAAGCGCATCACAAAAGCCGAGAGCGGGTGCCTCGCCGCGAGTGGAAATGAAGTCCATGCCGAATATCCTTGGTCTAAAATTCAAACGCCGTTCGTTGTTACCAGCAGGTTTGCCGCAGCTTTTTGTAAAATATGACAAAGCCGTCGTCGCTGGATCGATTTTTTTCCGCGCCGCTGGTATAGACCATCGTGAACAGATATGGAAAGGCCTGATAACAGGTCGGTTTTCCGATTTGTGCCGGTTTTGTGTCGGTTGATCGTGAAATGAGAATACAGAGCTATATACAGCAATGATACAGAAGGTGTGATCCGGTGTTTCAATATGTCGTGCGCGGCGCAGCCGCCCTGTCCTTGGCCGCCATTCTTGCTGGCTGCAATACCAGTGGTTCGGGTGCCGGTGGTTCCGGTATTGGCGGCCTGTTTGGCTCCAGCGCGCCTGCCCCGGCCACAGCAAGCGCGCCAGCGGGTGCTGTTGTGCAGGGCGTTTGCCCGCAGGTGGTTCTGGATGATGTGTCCGCCTTCTATCGCACCTATGCCAAATCTGGCAGCAAAGACGATCAGGATGTGGTGTTTCAGGCCTCTCTGGCCCAAACCACTCGCGCCTGCACGCAATCTGAAACCGGCATGACCATCAAGGTGCAGGTTGCCGGACGGCTGGTTGCAGGCCCGCAGGGCCATGCAGGCACCCTCTCCATGCCCATTCGCGTGTCTGTCAAGGACGGCGATCAGGTGATTGCAAGCGAGCTGGTGCCCTTCAGCGCCACCTTGGCAAACGCCGATCAATCGGTGCAGTTCCTGTTCAGCAAGGATGTGTCGATTGCAGCCAACCCGTCTGCAACAACGCAGGTGGTTGTCGGCTTTGATGAAGGTGCGGCCAAGGCTGTGTCGAAAAAGACGCCGTCAAGCAAGAAGCATAAGTAAAACCTGAAAAACAATGGTTTGCAGGGGTTCTCACCCCTGCGAACCGTCGGATTTCAAAGCGGCCCCTGCCACTCTGCCATCGCCGCCACCACGGCAGGCAGGTCCATCATCCGCGAAATCACGGTTTCTGCGCCCGCATCGGTCAAACGATCCGCATGGGATGGGTAAGTGTGCGATGCGCCGGTAAAGCCAATGACCCGCATTCCGGCAGCGCGACCGGCTTCCACGCCATGAACGCTGTCTTCCACCACCAGACATTTGTTGGGATCGGCCCCGAATTGGGCGGCACCATGCAGGTAGATGTCCGGCCTTGGCTTGACCCGATCCGCACCCAGATCCTTGGCGGAATAGATGTGCGGGGCGAATGATTGTTTCAGACCCACTTTGGTCAGCATCATCTCCAGCCGCGCAGATGACGAGTTGGAGCAGATGCACCGCGGTTGCGGCAGGCGTGACAGCGCAAAGATCACCCCTTCGATCAGCTTGACTTCACGGGCCAGACGCTGATCCAGCAGGGCTTCTGATGTGTCAATCAGGCTGGCAGAGAGCGGAATATCCACTTCTTTTTCAATTGTGAGCAGAATGTTTTTCCAGGTCATGCCCGCAAAGCGCTCGCCCATCTCCTCGACCGAAATCGGATAGCCTGCCTCGGTGAGCAGTTTGGATTCCACCTTGGCGGCGATGATTTCAGAATCGACGAGCACGCCGTCGCAATCAAAAAGGATGAGGTCGAAACCGGCCATGAGCAAAATCGTCCTGTAGAGTGGCAAAGGCCGCTTGCTACACGACTATGGCAAAAAGAACAATTCCCGGCACATGGTCCTTGCGCATTCATCACGCATGGCAGCCCTGCAATCCCTCGACAAATCATCTGCTTGGACGTAATCAGAGTGAATGACCAAAACGAAAGACGACACAATCGCCGCGAAGATTGCGCGGGTGCTGGCCGGGCGCATCGTGCGCGGTGAATTGCAGCCCGGTGTCCGGCTGGCGCAGGACCATATTGCCGAGGAATTTGCCGCCAGCCACGTGCCCGTGCGCGAGGCATTCCGGCGGCTGGAAGCGCAAGGGCTGGCCGTGAGCCTGCCGCGCCGGGGCGTGCGCGTGGCAAGCTTTGATCTCAAACAGGTGCGTGAAGTGGCCGATATGCGGGCGGCCCTTGAAGTGCTGGCGCTGAAACATGCGGCCCCCAATCTCACCCCTGCCATTTTGGCCCAGGCCGAAGCCGCCACCAATGAATGCGACGCCGCCGACAATGTGGAAAGCTGGGAGGCTGCCAACCGGCGCTTCCACCGCCTGATCATTTCCACCTGCGACATGCCCAGACTGTTGAGCGCGATTGATGACCTGCATTCGGTCAGCGCCCGGTTTTTGCTGGCAGGCTGGCAAACCGGCTGGGAACGGCAGACCGATCATGATCATCAGGCAATTCTGAAAGCGCTGCGGCACGGGGCCGTGCAGGATGCCTGCACCATTCTGGAGCGCCACGTCGGCCGCATCGGTCGTGCACCACCATCGCCCGCAGGCGACAAACAGCCCGAACGGTTTGCCATTGTCGGCTGAGAGACAGCATGGTCATTCACCTCAGACCCCACCATCTTCTGTGTATGCTCACCTTTGTCGGCAAGGGCTATACGCCGGATTTTGTTGAAAATTATCGCATCATCGCCAAGAGGTTAAGCGCAGGCGAGACCATCGAAATCATCTCTGGGCCTGACGATCTGTGCCAGCCGCTGACCCATGCCGTTGATGCCCATTGCTTTGGCGAAAGCGTCAAGATCCGCGATGCGCAAGCGGCCGATGCGGTGGCCGCGCTGTTGCAACAGCCCGTCCACTCCGGCACGGTGATACGCCCAGATGCAGCCCTGCTGGAGCGTTTGCGACTGGCCTTTTCCCAAGGCAGTCTTCGTACCGCCTGCACTGGATGCGAATGGTCCGGGCTGTGTGATGATGTGGCCGGACGCAATTATGACGGGGCCTTGATCGTATCAACGACATCTTAGAGTCTATCAGGTTCAGATTGAACCACGGTACACGACACAAACGTTTTTTCGGCTACGCCACCCCCTCATCCGGCTGCCGCCACCTTCTCCCCGCTGGGGAGAAGATACCAAGTCGAGAGCACTGAACCTCAAATAAATGTTGAAAGAACAAAACATTGCAGCGAATCTCTTCTCCCCAGCGGGGAGAAGGTCCCGGCAGGGGGATGAGGGGGTAAGCGGCATAGCAAAACGCTTGCGTCGTGTACTGTGAGATTGAACCAGATAGACTCTAGTTTCCCTTGTTTTCGTTTGTCTTTTCGGGAAAACCGGCCTGTCCTTTTTGACCGATACTCTCTTTGTCCGACCCATCATCTGCCCAATCATGCGCGATTGAAAAATGCGTTCGAAATCCGGCCTGCCCGGTTGGCGTGATGCGCAGGGCGCGACTTTGGGGCAGACGGCAGACCCAGCCCAGTGCCAACAGGCGCTCCAGCAGTTCGACCCCCAGTTTTCCGGCCAGATGCGGGCGGCGTTCGCTCCAGTCGAGACAGGTACGACACAAGGGGCGGCCACGCTTTGTCGTCTCGTTCAGCGCCACACCGAAATCGCAGAAAAACGCATGGCCGGAGCGGGTGACGCGGACTGCGCCGTCGCCAAACTCAATATATCCCTGATTGTGCAGACTATCGGCCAGCGCCAC
The DNA here is from genome assembly GCF_014204625.1 of Gillisella vitis. Lineage (GTDB taxonomy): Bacteria > Pseudomonadota > Alphaproteobacteria > Rhizobiales > Rhizobiaceae > Allorhizobium > Allorhizobium vitis_F. The sequence goes on from NZ_JACHLU010000030.1 coordinate 14,696, forward strand.
GCCAAGGCGACCGGCAATATGGTCATAACAGGTGCGGGCCGTGCGCAGGGCCAGATCTTTAGGCCCAACACGCTGCTGGCGTTTTGGCACTTGCGACGACAGGGCCATCAACGTTTCCAGCGCCTGCGCCACAGGCGCACCCGCCAGCCGATAATAGCGATGGCGGCCTTGTTTTTCCACAACGAGCAGATGGGATTGCACCATTTTGCTCAAGTGGCCGCTGGCCGTCTGGGCAGTGATGCCTGCATTGGAGGCCAGCTCGCCCGCCGTCAGCGCCTGCCCTGCCATCAGCGCAACCAGCATATTGGCACGGGCCGGATCGCCCATCAGCGCCGCATGTTCGGCCAGCATATTTCCAGAGATGATGTTTGACATGGGCTTATGATAGCAAGCGATGGCACCCGTGTCATCGCATCATGCTTCGGTCCGCGCCGAAGCATTTTTGCCCATCTTGCCGTTATGAACCTCTGATCTTCTCTCTTTTCAGGCCTTTAAAACCCATGAAAACACACAGAATCGTCTCCGAACTCGGCCTTTTACTGCTGCTTGCCACCTTGTGGGGGTCGGCTTACAGCTTCATCCGCATCGGTGTGGAAACCATTCCGCCGATCACGCTGATTGCCGCCCGCACGTTTTTGGCAGGTGGCCTGCTGCTGGCGATTTTGCATCTTCGCAAGCTCTCGCTGCCAAAAGATTTTGCAACATGGCGGCGGTTTCTCATTCAATCCTGCCTCAACAGTGCGGTGCCTTTCACCTTGATTGCCTGGGCTGAACAGCATGTGAATGCCGGTCTCGCGGTCATTCTCAATGCGCTGACACCGATTTTTACCTTTCTCATCACCGCTGTCCTGACCCGGCACGAAAGCGTGAGCGCTCAAAAACTGCTCGGCGTGCTGCTGGGCATTGTTGGCACCTGCCTGATTATCGGCATGAGTGTATTGCACGACAGAGATGATCAGCTCCTGCCGCAGCTTGCCGTCATTCTGGCCTCGGTATGCTATGCGGTGGCAGCTATTTTCGGCAAGAATTTCAAGGGTCTTGATCCGATGATGCCAGCCGCTGGCTCACTGGTCTGCGGCAGTGCAATTCTGATACCGTTCAGCCTGCTGATTGACCATCCATGGACGCTTGCCCCATCGCAGCAATCCATCATGGCTTTGCTGGCGCTGTCGGTGTTTTCGACAGCTCTTGCCTTTGCGATCTATTTTCGGCTGATTGAAACGCTTGGCTCGATTGCCACCACATCTCAGGCTTACTTGCGCGTGCCAATCGGGGTTGGCATTGGTGTTGTGTTTCTCAACGAGCAGGTTAGCTCCACCCTCTTGCTCGGCCTTGTGCTGGTGGTGGCAGGTGTGATCGCCATGACGCTGCCTGCATCGCTGTTCAAGCATCGGACCGAAAAGTGGTCCCGGTTTTCCCGATAAGACAAATGACAACAAAGACGTTTAGAGTCTGTCTGGTTCAATCTCACAGGACACGACGCAAAGGTTTTTGGGCTTCCCCCCTCATCCGGCTGCCGCCACCTTCTCCCCGCAGGGGAGAAGATACCAAGGGTTTAGCACCGAGCCTCCGTTTAATGCTGAGCGAAAGCTTGCCCCACATCTCTTCTCCCCTGCGGGGAGAAGTCCCCGGCAGGGGGATGAGGGGGTAAACGGCATATCAAAGCATTTGTGTCGTGTACTCTGGCTCAATCTGAACCTGACAGACTCTAGGCTGGGGACCAGATCAAACTCTTGTCACTATTATCTGATTCCCTGTTTTTTTGAGGATGAGAAGGCAAGGAGGCTGTTATGTGCGATCTTT
>NZ_JACHLU010000031.1 GCF_014204625.1 Gillisella vitis
CCGCTCGACGCAATGGAGTTAATCGGGCATTCTTATGAATGTTCATTCGGAGCCATCCTGGAATACTGTTGTGTGGTAACTCCAGTCTCCTCGATCTGCTCCGAATGGACAACCTCCTGAAAGCTCACACCTAGAGCATGTCGCGTTTTATTGTCCTCAATAAAAAGAAAGAGCTAAAGCCTGTCGCAGTGAATCCTATTCACTGCGACAGGCTTTATCGGGGCAAAACGCTGGAATATGCCAGTGCCTATCAAGACTCACGACGGCAAAGCGTTGCAATCCCAACACTCCCCTACGAACGGATAGATTGATGACTGAGCAAATCAGCAAAAACCGTGAACGCGCCGAAGCGGCATTCAGCTTGACGCAGACACAACACCTTTCCCGCAACCGTGTGGTTTCGGAAATTGACGCCGTCGCAGCGGCACGTGATGAAAAAACCGCACGCCTGCGGGCTTTACGCCTTGAGCAGGATGCCATCGCGCTTGCCAAAGTGGCCAGCAAGCCGGTTAAATCCTGAACCGCCTCTCATCATTCCAGCACGGATAACGCACACCAGCCTCAGCTTGGATTTTCCAGACTGAACATTTCAGAGTGCTCGTCATAGGCGAACAACTCGGCATATCGCGCCCAGGACACCACTGTTTTCAAGGTCTCTGCGGCTTGCTCTTCCTGCATGTAGTCTTCCAGTTCGGTGCGAAACCGCATTGCCGGTGCGGTATGTGATGGCCTCTCATCAAGCACACGGCGAATCAGGCCGATAATCGGAACATAGGACATCAGATGCTCGGCAAAGAGCTTTTTACGGGCGTCCGTATCGAGATGTGCAAAGCGCTTGCCAATCTCGGTCAGGGTCAGATCCCCTTCGATCATCTGTGCAAACCGCAGCAATTGCAGGGCTTCACCCAGATGAAACAACTCTTCGGTCCCCATTTGCAATGCATTGGCCAGAATCGGCAGATCAGCCTTGCCATTGTAATGCGGGCCGGCAATGGCCTCAATCAGACCAGCCAGCACGTTGGTTGAGACATGCTCGAGAATCATGCCGACGCCGGTTCCATGAATACCATCCATGGTTGGCTGGCGCGGCTCTGCACGGTTGGTCATCTGTGCATAAATACTGTCCACCAATTGGCGAAAGGCCGGGTCGAGCCTGTTACGCGGATGGGGCAAATCAACCTTCAATTCAGAGGCAACCCGCCCCGGATTTGACGAAAACACCAGAATGCGGTCGCACATCAACACCGCTTCTTCGATATTGTGGGTGACAATCAGCACAGATTTGATCGGTAGACGGCCTTCAATCCACAAGTCGATCATATCTGTGCGCAATGTTTCTGCGGTCAGTACGTCAAGGGCAGAAAACGGCTCGTCCATCAACATCAGATCAGGATGCACCACCAGCGCCCGTGCAAAGCCCACACGTTGACGCATGCCGCCAGACAATTCCTTGGGGTAGGCATTTTCGAAGCCATCAAGGCCGATCAAATCAATCGCCGCAAGAGCGCGAGATCGCCGTTCCGGGCCGTTAACGCCTTGTGCTTCCAGTCCAAGTTCAACGTTTTGCAACACCGTCAGCCACGGAAACAGTGCGAAAGACTGAAACACCATGGCAATGCCTTCGGGCGGACCTTGAATGTCTTTGCCCCGGTTCTGCGCGGTCCCAGACGAAGGCGGAATAAGGCCAGCAATAATGCGCAACAACGTGGATTTACCCGAGCCGGACCGACCAAGGAGGCCAACAATTTCGCCGTCCTTGATGGTCAGATCAACATTTTCCAACACAACAACATCAGTGCCGCTGCCCTTAGGAAACGAGCGGCTGACCTGATGAATGTTAACGAGCGGCACCTTTTGGGTCAGATCAAGCATGGGAGCGATCTTTCGAGAGAGGTTTCAAAACAAGTCATAGTCGGCACCTGCCCCATCAATTGAGGCGCAGGCGACGTTCGCCCAGCTCATAGAGCGGGCGCCAAAACAGGCGGTTGAACAGCGTGACAAAAACGCACATCACAATAATGCCGAGAACAACGCGGGGAAAATCGCCCTGCGTGGTCGCATTGGCGATGTAAGAGCCGAGCCCCGGTGTCGAGAGCTGTGTTGTGCCCCAGCTTGCCACTTCCGCTACGATACTGGCATTCCACGAACCGCCAGAAGCTGTAATGCCACCCGTGACATAATAGGGAAACACGCCGGGCAGAACCACTTTGAACCACCAGCGCCAACCCTTGATATGAAAACTGCGGGCGGCCTCTTTCAAATCACCCGGAAAGGCCGAAGCACCAGCGATAACGTTGAACAGAATATACCATTGTGTGCCGAGAATCATCAGCGGGCTAAGCCATATATCGGCATTCAGCCCAAACCGGACAATCACCACCACAAACACCGGAAAAGCCAGATTGGCAGGAAATGCGGCCAAAAACTGAGCCAATGGCTGCACCCGTTCTGCCAATTTTGGCCGCATACCAATCCAGACGCCAACAGGAACCCAGATGATTGTGGCCAACACAATCAGCACCACCACCCGCAACAGGGTGATGAAGCCATAAACAACCGCAGAACCAACATCGCTCCAGCCAATGGTGCCGCGCAGATAATTATAACTGGCATAGGCCGCCAGCATGGCGATAAGAAGGATGAAAGACACCCAGATCCGGTCAACTGTCGCCGAAGGGCCTGATTGTTTTTTGGACGATTGCCCCAGCTGAAGAGACGGCAGCCGCAAATTCCAGGACAGCCGGATCAACCAGACAAATGGCGCAGTCAGCACCCGGATAACCCGCGCCCGGCGCAACAGATCCAACATCCATGATTTTGGCCCCGGCCCTGATGAGGTCGTCTCGAACCGGAATTTATCGGCCCAGGCCACCAGCGGCCGAAAGAGAATCTGGTCATAAATGATAATCACCGCCAACATTGCCGCTATCGCATATCCAATAGCGGCAATATTCTGCTGCTTGATCGCCAAGGCAACATAGGAGCCAATGCCGGGCAACGTCACCGTGGTATCGCCGACCGTGATCGCCTCGGAGGCCACCACAAAAAACCAGCCGCCGGACATGGACATCATCGCATTCCACACCAGTCCGGGCATGGCAAACGGCACATCAAGCCGCCAGAATCGCTGCCATCCGCTGAGATGAAAACTGCTCGACACCTCTTGCAGATCCCGCGGCTGACTGCGCATGGATTGGTACATGCTGAACGTCATGTTCCATGCCTGACTGGTGAAAATTGCAAATACCGAGGCCAGTTCGGCCCCCAGCACACGACCGGGAAACAGATTGAGGAAGAATGTCACCGTAAACGTCAGAAATCCCAAAATCGGAACGGATTGCAAAATATCCAGAATGGGAATTATCACCATCTCCGCACGGCGGCTTCTGGCTGCAAGGGTTGCAAAGATGAAGGTGAACACCAGAGAAAACACGATGGCCGCCAACATGCGCAGCATGGTGCGCACCGCATAAATCGGCAGATTTGCCGGATCAAGCGACAGAGGCGTGATGTCCAGAGCCGTCAAAGGCTCTGTTGCCACATCTGCGCCATAGGCAATCAAAACGATCACCCCAACCATAATCAACAAAGCCATAATGTTCCAGAGGCTGAGAAGAAGTGACTGGCGAACCGCGAGCGGTGCGTGTTTATGAGATGCCATGGTTGAGCCCTTCGGCACAGAGAAGGAAATGGTATTATTGGAGGTGCAAGGACAGTCAAATTGTCTGTGTCACAGGAGATGGCTTAACGGCAACAACGTGACAGGATCATGACAGATTTTCCCTAACCAATAGAGAAAAAAGCACTTTTTCGTGTTGCGCTGCAAAGTTGCGATGACGCTGTGCGCGCTCCCAACTGTAGATCAGCAAAGGCAATTGTTCCCAACTCGATACAACGTTTCCAAAACACAAAAAGGCCGCCCAATGGGCGGCCTTTCCGGTTTTATCTTTCGATAAGATTATTCTGCGTCGCCTTCAGCAGCGGCCTTCTTTTTGGGAGCGGCCTTCTTCTTTGGAGCTGCTTCTTCGCCTTCAGCAGAAGCCTTTGCAGCCTTCCTCTTGGCAGGCTTTGCATCGTCGCCGTCTTCGTCGTCAGCCAGCAGTTCTTCCTTCGTCACGGTCTTGTCCGTCACGTTCACTTCGGCAATCAGCTTGTCCATGACCTTTTCTTCAAAGATCGGGGCACGCAGCGATGCAGAAGCGCCGGGGGTGTTGCGGAAGAAGTCGATGATCTGCTTTTCCTGACCCGGGAACTGCTGCAACTGCGAATAAAGCGCACGCTGCATTTCTTCTTCGGTCACTTCGATAGCGGCCTTTTCGCCGATTTCGGAGAGAACGAGGCCGAGACGAACGCGGCGTTCAGCCAGCGTGCGGTATTCTTCGCGAGCGGCTTCTTCCGTGGTGTCTTCGTCTTCAAAGGTCTTGCCAGACTGAGCGAGATCGGTGTTGATCTGACGCCAGATGTTTTCAAACTCGGCTTCAACCAGACGCGACGGTGCTTCGAACTTGTACATCTCATCGAGCTGGTCAAGAATCTGACGCTTTACCTTCTGGCGCGTCACATTGCCGTACTGGCTTTCGATCTGGCCGCGTACGATTTCCTTGAGCTTGTCAACGGATTCCAGACCCAGCTTGGTGGCCAGTTCATCGTTGATTTCCAAAGCGGCAGGCGCAGCAACTTCCTTGACGGTGATGTCAAAGGTTGCGTCCTTGCCAGCCAGGTTTGGCGCTGGATATTCTTCAGGGAAGGTTACATTGATAACCTTCTCTTCACCAGCCTTCAGGCCCTTCAGCTGCTCTTCGAAGCCAGGGATGAAGCGGTTGGAGCCGATCACCAGCTCTGCATCTTCGTCCTTGCCGCCGTCGAAAGCAACGCCGTCAACCTTGCCGAGGTAATCCATGGTGACGCGGTCGCCGTCTTCAGCAACGCCGTCCTTGGTGGCGAATGTGCGGGCGCTTTCAGCGATCTTGAGGATCTGCTCGTTAACTTCGTCTTCGGAAATTTCAACAACTTCGCGCTCAACCTTGATGCCGTCAACTGGCTTCAATTCGATTGCCGGGATGATTTCGTAAGACAGGGTGAATTCAAAATCAGCTTCAGCGCTGAGGATCTTGTCAGCCTGTGCTTCGTCTTCGGTCATGGCCACTTCTGGCTGGGTCGCAGACTTCTCACCACGCTCAGACAGGATAGATGCCGGACGCTCACGCACGATTTCGTTGACCAGTTCGGCCATGACGGACTTGCCGTACATCTTCTTCAGATGGCCAGCAGGCACCTTGCCCGGACGGAAACCATTGATGCGAACCTTGTCCTTCACGTCGGCAAGGCGCTCATTCATCTGAGCTTCCATGTCAGCAGCCGGAATGATCACCTTGAGTTCGCGCTTCAGCCCTTCAGCGAGCGTTTCGATAACCTGCATGTTGTAACCTTCGTGTCGCGGCGACCGTGCACGATCGCCCTTGGTTTCGTGACCGCCGTGCTCGGACAGTCTTGGTTTCAATTCGACCGTGCTCGTACGGTCGGTGGTTTCAATTCGACCGTGATCGGACGGTCGGTGGTTTCAATTCGACCGTGTCATCGGTCGCTTAAGTCTATGAGCACGACGCCGGACCTGTTTCCGTACGTTGCCTCATGGCAAACTCTGTGCATTTTGCAAGACAAAATGGCGCTAACAGGCGAAGGGCCGGAATGAGACCATTCCCGCCCGACAGCCTTCTTGCCCCGACAACTCTCTTGAGTTGTATTCTGGTGCGGGTAGAGAGACTTGAACTCCCACGCCTTGCGGCACCAGAACCTAAATCTGGCGTGTCTACCAATTTCACCATACCCGCGATCCATCAGAACCTCATGCACATTTGCATGAAACCGCCGGAGCGCGGGTCTCTATAGCACCCGTTTTTCCACACGCAAAGGAAAAATGACAGTTGGTGCACAATTAAAATGGCCAAAATTATAAAAATTCAAAAAAACACTTGATAGACAATTGATTAAGCCGAAATTGACCGAGAGAAATTCCGCATCAAATCAAAAATCCGGCTCCCGATAAACCGGCTCATTCCCAATAAAAAGCTGGCGTATCTGCGCCTGCCCGACGGTTGATACCCGCACAGCCACGGTTACAGCGCCCTGATTTCGGCGTGACTCGATCTCTCGCCCCTCTCCTTCCGGCACATAAAATCGCTCAATACCGTAGCGCACCATCACAATATCGTCCTTGCCGGAGCCGGGATCAAAGCTCACTGGCTCTGTTGTCATCACCACCGTATCCGGCTTCGCGGGCAAAGGCTGTATGGATGCTTCCTGCACCACAGCAAAACCATCCGCTCCAACAGCCAGACGCACATGAAACCGCACATCTTCGCGCAGGCGCAGCCTGTCGCCGACAATCTGATCATTGCGCAGGCGGGAAATCGGATAGCTTAACACCACATAGTCACCACGCAGCAGATCACGCGGATCAACGGCCTCGGTTTTGAGCCGAAGCTCAACGCCGGTGCGCAAAATATGGGCGCGCTCGCCAATCTGATACCCAATCACCGCCGTCTGCGAGGCAGCCAGCAAAATTGCAGCGCAGAGCAATCGAAACAGCCGATTATGGCGCATCAACATTCTCCCTGTTTATGGCACGGCTTGCAGCCAGAAATGCCTCCACCCGGCTGGCTGCAAAGGCCAGAACAGCCACCAGCAGACCGCTGATCAGAAAAAAGCCCCAGGTATCGAGCATCGAATCAATCGTTGCAAAAGACACATAAAGCGTTTCTCCCGCAAAAATCAGATAGGCCATGGTCCGAACCACACCATCGTCGCGCCCCTTTATGGCAAGAGCGGCAATAGACATGGCAACAGAAACAATTGCAATCAGGGCGAGTCGCAAGCCACTATCATACTCAAGATGAACCAGCGCCAGACCAGCAACGGCCAGCGCCAGACCATAGCTGGCAGCCAGGCGCAAGATTTGCACCTGATAGAGGCGCGAAAGCGCCACCGCAACAAACACGCCAAAGCCACCCGCCACGAAGCCGAAGGCAACCACAATGTCGGTATGGTGCGCATAGAGCCAGATCAACCAGCCAAACAGCAACAGAAAGGCAATATGGCGAACCCGCTCATGGCCAGCCCAGAAAGACAGGGCAACAATAAGAACAGCAAGACCCGGCGGCAGCAACACGGTCTGGACCGTCCAGTCAAAATCATATTGATCCAGCGCTATCAAAGCCGTCGCAACAGACAGAGTTGCCACAAAGCCAGCCATCCCGCCGGAGCGAAACAACACACAAGACAATGTGGCTGCCGCCAGCCAGACATAAAACAGATCAAGCTGATCGCCCGAGAGATGATAGAGTTGCCCCACCAAAGCCAGACCGCCACCAAAACTGGCCGCCCCCAAGATCAGAAGCGCCTGCCCAAATGCCTGACGCCCGAGCGCTATCAGGATTGCACCACCGCAATGGAACCCCCAGATAAAGGCAATGACGCCAAAAATCTTCACCAGACGGGGGATTGTCTGCCAGTTCGCAGCCACCAGCAACAGAATCGCAGCCGACAGCAAAACCGCAGACAGCATCAACAGCACAGCACCAATGCGAAAGCTGGATGCCTGCCCATCATGATCGCGGAGCATGGCCTGCGCCTCTCGCTCGTTGATCAACCCCATGGCGGACCATCGGTCGAGATCTCTCTTCAGTTTCGCGCGATACATGGCACCTCCCTGCTGTATCAGTTCATCACAATGGGCCAATCCCGCTCAAAACGAAAGAGCTTGCAGGCTGATCCATTGACATGTCCATCAATGGATCCGGGAGAATTGAAGCAGACAATATGTCATGCGTATGACGCATATCTTCCATGAAAATATCGCACTGCACAAACCCCTAAAATCAGGTAGTATCAACTCAACAGCAAACGGCAAGCCTTCGAGGCTGGTGATTGCTGAAAGGCGATCTTCGCCAAACAGGTTTCGACGCAGCATTCTCCTCCTCCCGATGCGCGTCGACTGGGCTGACAAGCTCCTCCCAATTGTCAGTCACCTCAAATGACGCCCGCCGGACCTCCTCCCCCCGGTGGGCGTTATTGATTCCGGGGTACACTACAGCGCCTCTCACCATATATGGCCCACAAAGGTTCGCTGTAGGCATTTATATTTGCTGCATAATTCTCGCCTTAAATCGATTCCGGTTTAAGGCGAGAATTATGCAGCATCAACACTCAGGTCATCGCACCGAAGCCTCAATCTGCTTGTTGCATCATTCTTTCAAAAAAAGCGACGGCAAACCTTTGCACACCATGCAGTGTGTGCGGTGCCGCAAAGTTGAAACACCTCAACATGCCCACAAAATAGACAGGCACCTCCGAGATGGAAATATGCCATGCGTCGGAAGCATAGGTGCCTCTCGACATTGGCTCTTCATAATTCATGCGAGCGCACATATATTCAATTCATCAAATGAGGGCTGGCGGATGTGCCAGCAAACACGCTGAAAAGAGGCACCACCATGAACCTGACCCGCACACTCACCAACTGGCGCAAGTATCGTCAGACTGTATCTGAACTTGGCCGCATGTCGGACCGCGAATTGCACGACCTGGGTATTGGCCGCAGCGAAATTCGCAGCGTTGCCCGCCACGCTGTCAACGAGCGCTAAAGCATGTCGCGTTTTATTGTCCTCAATAAAACGATAACGTACATGCGAAAAAGAAAGAGCTAAAGCCTGTCGCAGTGAATCCTATTCACTGCGACAGGCTTTAAGCCACTGAATGCATAATTAAATGCAGACACATTCAAAGGCCTCCCTTTCGGGAGGCCTTTTTCGTTCTGGGTCGAAACCATTGTCTTTGCCCAAAGCGCCACCATCGCCTAAATATCAAGCAACCACCTGCACAAATGCATGGCAGTCGCTCAATTATTGCACTGTCACAATCATCTTCTCCAGCGTATAAGCATTGCAACAGCTGAGGCGGAACAGACCGCGAGATCAGCAAACAAGATCGCTAGAGGAAAACACCATGAACCCGATCCGCATTGCCAAGAACTGGATGAGCTATCGCCGTACGATTTCTGAGCTGGGTGCGCTGTCCAACCAGACTCTGTCTGACATCGGCATTACCCGTTACGAAATCCGTAACATTGCAAATCGCTCTTTCCGTTAATCGGAAACGCATGATTTGTTTGTCTTAACGGCACCACGCGGTGCCGTTTTTGATTCTACCGTATAGTTTACCTTGATAAATATGCTGCCCAAGACGATTGGAAGCCAGCCACAGGCGTGATAAAGAGCGCGCCATGACCCAAAACAGCTCTTTTTCTCCTATTCATATCATCGGTGGCGGCCTTGCAGGCTCGGAAGCGGCCTGGCAAATTGCACAGGCTGGCGTGCCGGTGATTTTGCATGAAATGCGCGGCGTGCGCGGCACAGATGCTCACCAGACAGATGGTCTGGCTGAACTGGTCTGCTCCAACTCGTTCCGCTCGGATGATGCCAGCGCCAATGCCGTCGGCGTAATTCATGCCGAAATGCGCCTGGCCGGTTCACTGATCATGGCCTGCGCCGATCGCCATCAGGTGCCAGCCGGTGGCGCTTTGGCTGTTGACCGCGATGGTTTTTCTGATGCGGTAACCCAGGCAATCCACGAACATCCTTTGATCACTGTGGTGCGTGAAGAAATCAACGGTCTGCCGCCAACAGACTGGGATCAGGTCATCATCGCCTCAGGCCCACTGACCTCTCCTGCACTCGCAGAAGGCATTCGTGAGGAAACGGGCGCGGATGCGTTGGCGTTTTTTGATGCAATCGCCCCGATTGTTCATCGTGACAGCATCAATATGGATATTTGCTGGTATCAGTCGCGCTATGACAAGGTTGGTCCCGGTGGCACGGGCAAGGATTACATCAATTGCCCACTGGATGAAGCGCAATACAATGCGTTCATCGATGCCTTGATTGCAGGTGACGCTGTTGGCTTCAAGGAATGGGAAGGCACGCCCTATTTCGATGGATGCCTGCCGATTGAAGTGATGGCAGAACGCGGTCGTGAAACCCTCCGCCATGGCCCCATGAAGCCCATGGGCCTGACCAATGCCCACAACCCGACCGTCAAGGCCTATGCCGTGGTGCAATTGCGACAGGATAATGCGCTTGGCACGCTGTATAACATGGTCGGTTTTCAGACCAAGCTGCGCTATGGTGCACAGGCCGAGATCTTTCGGATGATTCCCGGCCTTGAGAATGCGGAATTTGCTCGTCTCGGCGGTCTTCATCGCAATACTTATATCAACTCCCCAACCCTGCTCGATCGGTCATTGACGCTGAAAAGCCGCAAGGGCCTGCGCTTCGCGGGGCAGATCACCGGATGCGAAGGCTATGTGGAAAGCGCCTCCATCGGGCTTCTCGCCGGCCGCTTTGCCGCCGCAGAGCGTAAAGGTGAAGCCATCAGCCTGCCACCGGCCACCACGGCGCTGGGTGCCTTGCTCAATCATATCACCGGCGGCCATATCGTCTCCGATGATGAGCCGGGCAAGCGTTCATTTCAGCCGATGAACATCAATTTTGGTCTGTTTCCAGACCTTGAGCCTGGCTCTATTGTCAAACCCGATGGCGTGAAACGCTTCCGCGGCAAAGACAAAACCGTGATGAAACGGCAGTTGATGTGCGCACGCGCGCTGGCTGATTGCCGGTCATGGCTTGGCTTGCCGCCTGCTGCACCGACGATCGACGCGACATACCCTCTTGATGAAGGCACCGTGCCGTCCGTTTGATAAGTTTACCCCATGGTGCGCTTTTTCAGGCGCACCATTTTGAGGGCGGAGTCAAGGCGGCGAAAAGGTCGACGGGCAAAGCCATCAGGCCGCCATGCGCGGGGTGGTAAAACTGCGATCACCCAGAACGCAGCGCACGTAATCGGCAACGGCTTTGACGGGAGCGCCAGCATCTTCACGCAGCGCTATGCCGATGTCATAGGTGCCCAGATCGGGCAGGCCATCGCGCTCCGTCAGCTCAACCATATCATCCTGAATGAGGAAGCGTGCCAGAGGTGCCACAGCAATATCGGCACGAATGGCGGCTATTTGCCCCATATGATGAGCGCAGAAATAAGCGATACGAAATTCTGTGCCACGTTTTGTCAACTCCTCCAATGCCCGCTTGCGCCAGATACAGCCTTCGTTCCAGATCGAAATCGGCAGTGGCGATTTCAAATGAGCCTGCCCGTGCTTTTTGCCCGCCCAGACCAACTTCTCAGTCATGACTTTCAATGAAGGGTCGGCGGCAATACCGTCGAGAAAGTTAAACAACGTCACATCCAGCCGCTTTTCATCGACTGCTTTTCGCAAAGGCACCGAATTATCAATCGTTACCTCAATCGCCAGATGCGGCCAGGTTTGTGACAGGTGCATCAAAATACCGGGTAAAATCAGCTCTCCAATATCATCTGGCGCACCAAGTCGTACCAAACCATTCATATCCGGCATCAGAAAGCGCGATACAGCCTCATTATTCAAGGCCAGCATCCGCTTGGCATAGCTCAGCAACATCTCTCCATGCGGTGTCAGCGACACAGAGCGGGCATCGCGGCGAAACAGCGGCACGGAAAGTTGCTCTTCCAGCTTCTTGATCTGCATGGAAACAGCAGAAGGCGTGCGAAACACCTGCTCTGCCGCAGCCGTGAAGCTGCCCGTATCCGAAATGGCCACAAATGTTCTGAGCACATCGTTTTCCAACAGAGGCAGGTGAGCAGACTGGATCAGGTTCACGATCTATCCTTCAGATTTATTCATCTTAATCATCATATCGTTTCGTTTGATTGAATGTCAATTCCCCTTCATGCTGATCTGGTCTCGAAAAGGAGCGATATGATGCCGCCTGAAAACACCCGGAAAATGCCGAGAGTAAGCCATCTCTCCTTAGGCCGTTATCGGTATGGGTCAATTTTCTGGCTCATGGCGTTTGCAAAGCAATTTCTACGGCAGCACAAACAAAAACGCCGATGCGCCCAGTCGAGGGCAGCGATCCGTCAGCTGTCGCCCCAACTGCAAGACGACATTGGTGTTCGCAATGGATACTGGATAAATCACGATTTTTGATCATATAAATCAAAAACATTCGTTTTATTGATGCAATAAAGCCTGCCATCTTGCAGGGGCAGATGATGCCTCTGCCGAAAACAAACTCAGGATAAGGACAGTAGACATGACCTATATTGCGCAATCGCCAGCAAGGATTTGCAGTCCCAGGCACACACATATGTTGAGGCCGTTGCAGGCCGCATTTTTGCAAGGATATTCGGCATTCAAGGTCTGGAGGCAGCAGCGGCAATTGCTGAAGAGTCTTGAAGCCATGCCAGAAGCTATGCGCAAGGATCTGGGCTGGCCTGCAATCCAGACAGAGCAGGCACCGTGCATTACACGTCGATAGCGTCAAAATAACGTCATATTTGGCTTTGGATCGGACATCGAAATGTGAGAATACCTATATTTTTCAATTTAATGAAGCCAAACTGAATGGTCGGTCACGACGATTATTTCCCTGATGAAAGAACACTGAGCCCCGTGTATTTTTGACGAATATAAAGTATTGCTGTCGTGATATGTCGTGATACTGTCGTATTTAGGCAACTGGACAAATTAAAAACTGTCAATTTTGCCCATCTCTTCAGCACGGTGTCCCCATGAGCAAAACGCCTATCAAGAAACGCAGCATCGTTTTTTTTCTTGTTCCCGATTTTACGCTTTTGCCCTTTGCAGGTGCCATTGAAACTCTGCGGATTGCCAACAGAATGTTGGGCTACAGCGCTTATGAATGGCGACTCTGTTCCGTCGACGGGGCCAAGGTCTCGTCTTCATCCGGTATCTGTATTGATGTTGATACATCGCTGGCAGATGAGCGCCGCCGACTGTCTGGTGAAAACCGGCCCAACATGGCCATTGTCTGTTCTGGCGTCTATGTCGAGGAGTTTAAAAACAAATCGGTCAATGCCTGGCTACGCGAGGCCTATGGCCGCAATGTTGCGATTGGCAGCCTTTGCACAGGCGCACATATTCTGGCGCAAGCTGGCTTGCTGAACGGCAAACGCTGTGCCATCCACTGGGAGAACCTGCCCGGCTTTGCCGAAGCCTTTCCGCAGGCCGAGGTCTATGCCGATCTTTATGAGGTCGATGGCAATCTCTATACCTGTGCCGGTGGCACGGCATCGCTGGACATGATGTTGAACCTTGTCGGGCAGGATTTTGGCGATGCTTTGGTCAATCGGGTTTGCGAACAGCATTTGACCGATCGCGTGCGCGCCGCCAGCGACCGCCAGCGCCTGCCCTTGCGCGCGCGCCTTGGCGTTCAAAACAACAAAGTGTTACAGATCATCGAATTGATGGAAGCGAGCCTGTCTGAGCCCATATCCCTGCTGGATATTGCTGATAAGGTTGACCTGTCACGGCGCCAGATTGAGCGGCTGTTCCAGCAGGAAATGGGACGATCCCCTGCCCGCTATTATCTGGAAATCCGCCTTGATCGTGCCCGCCATCTGCTGGTGCAGTCCGCCATGCCGGTGGTGGAAGTCGCCGTTGCCTGCGGCTTTGTCTCCGCGTCGCATTTTTCCAAGTGTTATCGGGAGTTTTATAATCGCTCACCGCAACAGGAGCGGGCCGAGCGCAAGCTTGCCGGTGCCAGTGCCAAGTTGAAAATCGCAGCCTGACGCTCACGTCGCAGAAAAGTGGAATCCAGTTTTCCCTGACAAACTCTAGGCTGTAGTGACAAATTAATCATTTGATCCATAGCATTATGCTTGCGAGCTTAATGAAACCGAGAAAGTTGGCGGCGAGTTTGTCATAT
>NZ_JACHLU010000032.1 GCF_014204625.1 Gillisella vitis
TTTCAAGGCTCGGAAATCGAGGCGACCGTGCCGTTTGAGCGCGGCATGAAGCTTTCCGACATCTGGACGGAAGGCGAAGGCGAATTGCAGGTGCGGCTCGATACCGGCCAGACCTATGCCTGGAATGATGCTTTCCTGTCGGGGGACCGACCGACGATTTCGGAAGGCGAAGGCGGCAAGGTACAGCTTAAATGGTCTGGCGGAACACCTGAGGAGGTTATCTGATGAGCAAGATTTTAGCAGGGAAAAACGTCAGCATTGATCTGGATGAAGATGCGCCAGCCGCGCCGTCAAACCATCCCGACAATGCCGTGATTGATCTGGATGGCGGCACGTCGGCCACCAGTGACATTGTGGACGAGGACGGCGATCCGCGTGATCGTCTGCCCGATCGGGCTGTGATCAACGGTGATGGCTCGGTGACGTTGCCGCTTCTCTTTCCGCAAACCCTGACCACCAAAAAAGATGGAAAGGTGCGCGACAAGCTGTTCGACGCACTGACGTTCCACCGGATGCGCGGCGCGGATCAGATGGCAATTTCTGCCGTGCCAGAAGAAAAGCAGATTGCAGTTGCCTTTGCCCGCTCCACCCGCATGGCCCAGATGGTGATGGACAAGCTTTATGAAAAGATGGACCTTGCCGACATCACCGACGCTGGCCGGGTGCTCAACCATTTTTTGACGAGTGGCCGCAAAACTGGCCGGTAATCCTCGGCGGTCTGGCTGACGGCTCCGGCTTCAGCGCCACTGAAATCGAGGCGATGACCAGGGATCAGGCGGTGACGTGGTGGAATTGCATCATGTCGTTTCGCCAGGAAGTGCAGAAACAAAGTGAATAGATCATGCCCGCCACCGTCATGCCCACAATGGCGGGCATGATCAGTTTTACGCGCGCGCGATACGTTTGGCCGGAAAAGTGGTCGCCGGTTTTCCGAATAGCCAAACGGACAAGGAAGGCTCTGCCACCAAACTGGAGGCGGGCCGTGGCCAATCGCAATATGAACCTCGACGTGATCGTGCGCCTCAAAGACCTCTTAAGTGGTCCTTTAAGGGGGCTTAAAAGCGCCTTGAGTGGCGTGGCCGACATGGCAAAAAAGATCGGTGTTGTCGGCGCTGCCGTGGCCGGTATCAGTTTTCTGGCTCCCATCCAGGAAGCCGCCGCCTTCCAGCAACAATTGCTCGACATTGCCGGTACGTCCAATCTCGTGGGCGATGCGGCCTTTGCCTATGTCGGCAAATCGAAAGAGCAATTCGAGACGCTGGCGCTGGAAATCGGCCAGCTGTCGGATACGGTCGCCAAAGGTGCGGGCCAGATGATTGCGGCTGGCGTCGATCCCAAGCTGGTCGATGCCTCTGTCGGTCGCATTGGCCGTGCGGCAACTGCCGCCAATGCCGAGTTTGCCGATATGGCGGGCGTTGCCACCTCGTTGCTCACCACCTTGAAGCTGCCCGCCGACCAACTGGATGGCGCGTTGGGCGGGCTGGTGGTGGCTGGCAAGGAAGGCGCGTTCGAACTGAAGGACATGGCCAAGTATTTCCCGACGCTCACCAGCCAGATGGCAAAGTTCGGCGTGACCGGCCGTGAAGCCGTCAACTTTTTGGGCGCTGGTTTGCAGATTGCCCGCAAGGGCACGGCAGATCCGGCAGAGGCTGCCAACAACCTCAAAAACTTCCTTTCCAAAATCCTCGCACCCGCCACCATCAAGAATTTTAAAGACATGGGCGTGGACATCGAGGGCGTTATGAAAGACGCAGCCACCAAGGGCATCAACCCGATTGAGGCGGTCGTTCAGAAGATCACCAAGCTCACCGGGATTTCCTCCAAGGAAGTCGATGGCATGATGAAGAAGGCCAAGGCTGCGGGCATGACCGACGCCGAGGCTCTGAAAACTGTCCGCGAACAGATCGAAAAAACAGCTGGTGCTGGCAAGCTTGGCCAGTTGTTTGGCGATATGCAGGTGATGGATTTCCTGCTGCCGATGCTGGGCAATATTGACGAATACCAGCGGATTAAGGGCGAGGTGGCAAAGGCCACCGGCTCGGTCATTGATGCCGATTTTGAAACCCAGATGGCAGGCCTGAACCGGCAGCTGATCACATTCAGGGAAATCGGCGCGCAAGGCGCGCGTGAGGTTGGCTTTGCCTTTGGCGAGTGGCTACCTATGATCAATGAAAATCTGGCGGCTGCCCTCAAGTGGTTGCGTGAGCTGGACGCCTCCACGGGCGGCATGGTGAAAAAAGCGCTGATGTTCGCGGGTGCTGGTGTGTTGATGGCAGCTGGCCTTGGTGCGTTGGGCGTTGTGCTGCCCATCATCGGAGCAGGCCTGTCTGCCATTGCTGCACTGCTCAGTCCAATCGGCTTGGCCATCGCGGCTGTTGGCTTTGCCGTATGGGATAACTGGTCCAGCATCGGTCCCGCATTGAAAGGGCTATGGACTAGCGTGACTGACACGGTCCAGGCTGCCATACCGCGTCTGAAAGAGATTGGCACGTCGCTGCTTGCGTCTGGCCGCGAACTCCTTGCTAAATACGGCCCCATGATTGCGAAAGGATTTTCAACGGCATGGGGGACAGCATCAGATTATGTTCGGGCTGCCATTCCTCGCTTGCAGCAGGCGGGAATGAAGATTTTGGCGGCTGGAAAGGAGATGGTGTCGCGTTACGGGCCTGTCTTGAAAATGGGCTTTCAGACTGCATGGCGCGATGTGTCTGCTGGTTTCATGAAGCTTGGCGATTTGTTCAAGGGCTTTGCAAGAGGGCTTGATCTCAAATTTGACACATCGGGCTTGACCATCGACAACGCGAAGATTGCAGCATTCAAAGCGCTGGATGTTGCCATGGCAGGCGTTGCTGCCGCCTGGGCTGCCCTTAAAGATTTTGGCTCGGGCTTTGCGCCTTATCTTTCATCCATTGGTGAAAACTTGGGTGGTACAATCAAAGCCATTGTTGAAATCGCCAGCGGCATCTGGCGGCTCGTCAAGGCGCTTGCATCTTTGATTGGTCTCGATCAGTCCAAAGCCAGCGGTTTCTTTACATGGCTTGGCAGCTTTGCAGGAGGGGCGATTGACGTTGCGACCTTTACCATCCGCACGATGGCCGAAGCGCTGGCCCAACTTATCACCACGATGGCCGATCTCGCTGAAGGCAAGGTCAGCTGGGAAAGCCTTATTCCGCAAGGCGTCTCGGAGGCGTGGAAAGATGCCTCAACGGCGGTCAGCGACTTTATAAACTCGACCAAAACACTCGCCACAAATCTCTATGATACGGGCGTGCAGGCAGGCAAAGCCATGGTTGATGGCATTATTGCTGCCTTTGACAATCTGGTCGCGTGGTTCAAGGGCCTGCCCGGCCGGATCAGAGAGGCGATTGGCAAGATCGATCTCTCCAGCATCATTACCATGCCATCCTTGCCAAGCTGGCTTGGCGGTGGCGGCCCCACGCCACCTGCTGCCGCAAACGAAAACGCACTTCCAGCAACTGCGTTACCCGCGTCAGCATCGCCCACGACACAGCCCGCCCAGCAGCTCAACGTCAACACTACTGCAACAGTCAAGGTTGATGGTCCCGGTCAGGTCTCCAGTCAGGCAACGAGCGTGACCTCGCCATCGCCGAACGTCAACACGGGCCGGGTGGTCGGGAGAGACTGATGCGGCTGGATGATCTCAATTCGGGCGATGGCCTGTTGCCCGGCATGTATCGCGGCATTCCTATCAGCATTGTGGACGCGTCGAGCGACCACGGGCGGCGTGTGCTGGAATATCTGTTTCCCGGCGTGGACCCTGCCGCCTATGATGATTTCGGGGTTGGGCCTTCCGGCATCAGCATTGAGGCGCTGTATATTGGCGATGATTATAAGGTGCGGGCGCGGCTTCTGGCCGTGGCTTTTGAGACGCCCGGTCCCGGCCTGTTGATCCACCCGTGGCTGGGTCCGATCTCGGTCATCATGGAAGAGCCAGCGCAGATCCGCTTTTCTGAGCGCGAGTTGCGGGTCATCCGCATTTCGGCACGGTTCAAGCGGGTGCCTTTGGTCTCATTAGGCGGTATTTTTTCGAGCCAGTTGATCAGCAATATCGCGGGCATGATCTCAGCGGTGGTCGGGCTGGTGTCCATCATTGCCAGTGTCGTTTTGTCATCAACACGCTCTTCAGCGTCTCGACGCAGTGTGCGGGTGGTCAATGCTGTGGCTAGCAAGCTGACATCGCCACCATCGGCGCGAAGCGCCCTGACCTCTGTTCGCGTGGCGCTGGCTGCATCCTCGCCCGAATCTCCCAAAGCCTTTGATGCATGGATTGCCAGCGCCAGTGCCGTTGTCTCAGCCGTGACGGAGCTGTCACCCGTAGGATCAGCCAGCGACAGCGAGGAGACCGCATCGCCGCAAGCCTTGATGACCATTGGTCTGGCGATGGCCTCTGGCCTGATGGCGCAAGTGAAGTCTGCGCCATCAAGCACCGACCGTCTTTTGCTGCTTTCGGCAGCCAGCCGCTTTGTGGCGGAAGTTGCTGCCCAGTCGCCTTATGCCGAGTTCACTTCGCGCAATGAGGCCATGACGTTTCGCAGCTCGATGACCACGGCCCTGTCCAACATTGTTGATCTGGTTGAGGATAACAGCCCGGATACCATGCAAGCGGCCACCCGAGCGGTGATCCGTGCGGCCCGAACATTATCGGCCTCGCTGGTGGCCGATCTCAATGAGGTGATTGGCACCTTGCCTGCGGTGCAAGCCATCAGCACCACCCGCAGCGTCGATGCCTAGGCGATAGCCCAGCATCTGGCCGGTGATACGCCATCCAGACTGGAGGCGGTCTATGCCGACATCGTGGCTCGCAACGGGCCATCTCATCCGGCAAGTCTGAACACCGGGCGCGTTGAGTTTCTGGAGCTGGATTGATGGGCAAGAGCATATCTCTTTATCTGGATGGCACGCTTTATGATCAGTGGGAAACGGGCGAGGTCGAGCGTGACCTGAAGGATTTTTCCGGTCGCTTCAGCTTCACCTTTCGGGATGCGCCACGCTCTGCCGATGTGCTGCCCTTTGCCAGCATGGGCGCAGTCAAGCGACTTGCGCCCCAGATGGAGGCCAAGATCATGATCGGCCGCCGTGTGGTGTTGCGCGGCTATGTCGAAACGGTCAATCCCGACATGCGCGATGGTCAGGCAACGGTGCAGATCTCCGGACGTGACAAGACCGGCGATCTGATTGATTGCGCTGCCCTGGTGGATGGTCCAGCCGAGCTGAAGAATGTGAAGCTTGAGGATGCCGTCAAGAAGATTGCCGAGCCGTATGGGCTGACAGTCAAATCCGAAGTTGATACCGGCGAGGTGTTCGATCGCTATTCGATTGATCTGGGCGAGACCGCCTTCAGCGCCATCGAGAAGGGCACGCGGTCGCGCCGGGTGCTGGTGCTGTCCGATGGCGTCGGCGGGATTGTGATTACCCGCACTGGCAAGAGCAAGGCTCCGGCCGATTTGACCTTGCCCGGCAATGTTCTGTCCTCCAGCGCGACCTTCTCAACGGAGGGCCGCCACAGCAAGACCGTGGTGCGCGGGCAGTCCGAGCGGGCTGGTAAATCTCGCAAGGCCGCCAGCCTTGAGGCCAGTGCCGCACCCTTGACGGAACGGGCTGAAGGCAATGGCTCTGCGCGGGATGCAGAGCGCAAGGGCACCGTTGCCACCGGCACGGCAACCGATGACGAGATCAAGCGCTATCGTCCTGTTGTGCATCTGGCCCGCTCAAAGGCCGATGCCAAAGCCGCAACCGATGAGGCTGACTGGCGCAACCGTACCGCCCGCGCCAAGGCCGAGGAATATACCCACAGCGTCAAAGGCCACACGGTGGATGGCACGCTGTGGATGGTCAATCAACTGGTGACGGTCTCGGATGTCTGGCTGGAGGTATACCGCGATCTTTTGATTTCCAAGGTCAAGTTCAGCGAGAGTAGCTCTGGTGCGACCACCGAAATGACCACCTGCTCGCCGGAAGCGTTTGACACCGAAGACACCGGCAAGCGGCGCACGAACAAGCGCGGCAAGAAGGCGTCCAAATCCTCTGGTCCGCTGGACAGCACGGCAAAAGCACTGTGAGGGCGCTATGAAAGAGATTTACGGCAAATTACGCGGCATGGTCCGGCGCGTCACGGTCAAGAACATCAAGGATGATGGCCAGATGCAGACGGCCTCTGCCGAGGTGGCCGATGGCATCTACCGGGATGAGCTGGAAATCATGCTGCCCTATGGTGTGCTGTCGGTGCCTGATGATGATGGCGCGGTCGGCATTGCGCTGGCTATCGGCGGCGACGAGGGCGACATGGTGCTGTTGCCGCTTGGCAATCCCAGCCAGCGCATGGGCGGTTTGAATAAGGGCGATGTGGGCCTTGCCAACAAGTTTGGCGACCGGGTCATCTGCCGGGCGAACGGCAAGATTGAAGTGCAGGCTTCCAATGAGCTGGAAAGCAAGGTTGGTGGATGCATCTTTCGGCAAACCGCAGCCGGTGTCGATATTGTCGGCGGCTATCTCAAGGTCAACGGTGTTCGCGTTGACGACACCCATACGCACGGCGGCATTGTTCGCGGTGGCTCCCAGACCGACCCACCTGCATCCTGACATGGCCACCGCGTCATGCCCACCGTTGCGGGCATGACGCGGTTCGCGCGCGCGCGATATTTTGCCCGCCATGTCCAATTTTCTCGATCTCGCTCTGACCTATGATGCCGTGCAGCGCCGATGCGATCTGGCGCTGGGGGACGATTTTGATCTGGTGCTTGATGAGACCCCCATCACGGCAATCATTCTCTCGGTTGGCCTTGATCGTCGCGCCTCTCCTGATGACGAGTTGCCGGAAGGCCGATCCGTTATGCTGGCACCCAGCTCATTCTCTGAGCGGCGCGGTGCGATTGTTGATGGTCTGGTGCAAACTGGCGATATGACCGGCTCCAAGCTTTGGTTGCTGGACCGTGCCAAGCAGACAGAAACCACCCGCCAGCTCTGCGAATATTGGCTTATAGAAGCCATGGCGTGGGTCGAGACCCAGACCGGCACGCCCGCCCAGATCGCCGTTGAATGGGTGCGCCCGAACGTGCTGGGCTATCGTGTCCAGGTCGATGACAGTTCGATCTCGCTGACCAAGCGGGTGGCCTCATGACCTGGTCAATTCCATCTGCAAAAACCATTCTCGCGCGCATTGCCGCCTCTGCCGAAACCGGCCTTCTTTCGATCAGGCCAGAGGCGTCTTCTGCTGCCATCTCGCGGGCGGTGCGCTCGACCAAGGGCGTGTTTGCGCAAATCTTTGGGGCCGTTGCCCCGGAGCTGAGCGAGGTGCATGACCATGTCGCATGGTGGGCGCGGCAATATATGCCCGATAGCGCTGATGACGAGGCGATGATCCTGCGCCATGCCTCCATCTGGGGCATTGAGCAGCGCGAGGCCAAAACCGCCGTGGGCACGGTTCTCATTGCGGGAACGGCTGGCACGGTGCTGGCACGCGGCATTGAAATGACCGCATCGGATGGCGTGGCCTATATCACCACAGTGGGCGGTTTGATTGACGTTTCTGGCACTCTGGTGATAGCGGCGACGGCCACGACTGCGGGCAGCGACGGCAATCTGGAGGCAGGCGTCAAGCTATCGATCACCGAGGCCAATCCTGACATTACCAGCGTGACCGTTGCGACCGCGTTTTCGGGTGGGTCTGACGCCGAGACGCCAGAAGAAATGCAGGTCCGTTATCTTGAGCGCATTCGTGAACCGCCGAAAGGTGGCTCTGCCACCGACTATAAGGCGTGGGTTGCCGAGATCGCTGACGTTTACGCTGTCCGCGTGGCTGAAGACTGGATTGGTCGTGGCAGCCTTGGGATCGTCATTGTGATGAAAGATGAGAACAACGATCCTCGTGTGCCAACCGATGCCGAGCTTGCCGAAATCGGTGCTTATCTGGGTGTGCAGGGCAGCCAAACCGGGGTGCGTCCCGTCACGGCCCGCGTCATTCCCGTGGCGGGTGTGCTGGTTGAGGTGCCGATTTCGGTGCGGCTGCGGCCAGATACAACGACCACGCGGGCGGCCGTGAGGGAGGCCTTTGCGCGCTTTATTAAAACCATTGGCGATGATGACGACGATACGAACACCAGCCCGATTGGTGCTGTGATCGAGCCGTCGCGGATCTCGGAGGCGATCTCGGCTGCCGACGGCGAATATGGTCATGATCTCGGGTTCCCAGTGAGCAAATACACGCTGGCATCAAACCAGTGCCCGATTGTCGGCACCATCACTTGGCTGGATTGAGATCATGTCCAGATCCTCTTCAAATGTGTTTCAAAGCCTTCGCAACAAGCTGGCGTCCGGCTTTGCGCTGGCGGCCAAAGACGGCGTGATTGACGTGATCCTGTCTGCCTTTGCGGACGTTATTGCAGAGGCGGAAGCCAGCGCTGAAGCCTTGATGAATGAGACAGACCCAAGGCAGGCCAACCAGCTATTGAGCGATTTCGAGCGCTGCCTTGGGCCAGACCCTTGCGGGCGCAGCCTTGGGCAATTGACCGTCGAGCAGCGCCAGAAGCTTGCGTTTCAGCGCTGGACGGCGCGCGGCGGACAATCAATCCCGTACTTCATATCTGTGGCCAAAGCGCTGGGCGTGGACATCACGATTGAAGAGTTCTGGCCATCACGGGCGGGCGTCTTGCGGGCGGGGCATAGGCTTCGGCCAGAAGGTTGTCAGTTCATCTGGCGCGTTAATATTCCCGGCCTCGTCACGGTGGTGAAGTTTCGGGCAGGCGTCAGCCGTGCATCGCACCACCTTGGTTCATTCGAGATCAGCGCGATTGAATGCGAGTTGCGGCGGATCAAGCCTGCCCACACCCTTGTTGTTTTTAATTACGGAGAAGCCTGATGGATCGCATCAATGGCGCAGATACAGTCGATATTGGCAGCAGCCGCAGAGGGTTTCGAGACGAGAACCTTGTGGCCGGGGTGGCTGGAACGGAAGTGACAGCTGATTTTCTGAATTCGGTTCAGGAAGAAATCATGAAGGTCGTGACGGAAGCGGGCCTTGCGCCCAGCGCCAGCGACTGGACCCAACTCTGGCAAGCGCTGCAAATTCATGGCCTGTCCTCCGTCAATAGAAGCCGCCTATGGCTGGCGGTCACGTCGATGACGGTATCAAGTCCACCAGCGTCACCTGCGTCGGGCGACACTTATCTGATCCCGTTAGGCGCAAGCGGCGTCTGGTCCGCAAATGTCGGAAAGATTGCGCAATGGACCGGATCAGCCTGGGCGTATCTGACGCCACCGAACGGACATGGTATCAGCCTGCCCGATGGGCGGATTTTTGAGCGGATCAATGGGGCCTATGTTGAGTTTCTGGCAAGCCGCGATTGGGCCGCAAACCGCACGGCGGCCGTGACCAAACTGAGCCGCCTGCCGTGGTTGCCGGTGTTGTCCATGACGCTGTCCAGCGCGCCGGGTTCGCCCGCCGTCGGCGATACATATCTGATCCCATCGAATGCCACCGGCATATGGGCGACCAATGTGGGCAAAATTGCTGAGTGGGTCGATGCATCATGGTCTTATCTGACGCCACCAGACGGCCATTGTATCAGCTTACCTGATGGGAGGGTGTTCGAGCGGATCGCGGGGACTTATACCGAGTTACTGGCGTCAGAAATCCGAGCGGGCTTGGTGAAGCTGGCAACCGTTGCTCTTGCAATAGCCGGTGTGGATACAACGAGCGCAGTCACGCCTGCCGGTTTGGCCTCCACACTTTCAAACATCGTGCCGCCTCGCCCAAATCTCTGCCCGAACGGTGGTTTTGAAAATGGCATTGGTAATATTGCTGTGACAAAATCGGGCAGTGGCACATGGCCGTCATCGATAACAACCAATTCGTGGGGCCGCAGTATTGTTCTGACGGGCACCAAAACGGATGGGACGTATGTTATCGCGTGGCCAAAATTTGTAGCGGATGCAGGGGCAACATATACCATATCCGGTGATGCCGCATTGATAGCGGCATCGGGGACGGTCCGCTATCAGATTGCCTGGCTGGATGCTGCTGATACGGTCTTGTCAATCAGCACCGGCCCGTCGAGATCGGCAGGTGATTATAGCGACAGCAACGCGCGTCGTCAGGCCATGGCAGGTTTTGTGACCGCGCCAGCGAGCGCTGTTAGCGCGCAATTGCAATGCGTCTTTGATGTTGTTGGGGCAACCTATATCGGTGCTCGCCTTGCCAAGGTCGAAAAAGGCGGTCTGCCTGCAACGGCGTACACGCCACCAACACCGACAATTCAACATG
>NZ_JACHLU010000033.1 GCF_014204625.1 Gillisella vitis
TTTCAAGGCTCGGAAATCGAGGCGACCGTGCCGTTTGAGCGCGGCATGAAGCTTTCCGACATCTGGACGGAAGGCGAAGGCGAATTGCAGGTGCGCCTTGATACCGGGCAGACCTATGTCTGGAATGACGCTTTCCTCAGCGGCGATCGTCCAACGATCACCGAGGGCGAAGGCGGCAAGGTGGCGCTGAAATGGTCTGCGGGTAGCGCGCAGGAGGTGATTTGATGAGCAAGATACTGACCGCAAAAACCATGACGATTGATCTGGATGAAGATGCGCCCGCAAGCGCCTCGCAACATTCCGACACTGCGGTGGTGGATCTGGATGGCGCTTCAGTGAGCACCAGCGAGATTGTCGATGAAGACGGCGATGCGCGTGATCGTCTGCCGGAGCGGGCGGTGATCAATGCGGATGGCTCCGTGACATTGCCGCTGCTTTACCCCGAAACCTTGACCACGAAAAAGGATGGCAAGGTGAGCGAAAAGGAATTTACATCGCTCACCTTTCACCGGATGCGTGGAGCCGACCAGATGGCAATTTCGGCGGTGTCGGAGGAAAAGCAGATCTCGGTGGCCTTTGCCCGCTCAACCCGGATGCCGCAAATGGTGATGGACAAGCTTTATGAAAGGCTGGACCTTGCCGATATCACCGACGCTGGCCGGGTGCTCAACCATTTTTTGGCGAGTGGCCGCAAAACTGGCCGATAATTCTGGGTGGTCTGGCGGATGGCTCCGGTTTCAGCGCCGCTGAAATCGAGGCCATGACCAGAGATCAGGCAGTGACATGGTGGAATTGCATCATGTCATTTCGTCAGGAGGTACAGAAAGCTACTGCATAATTCTTTAAACCGGAATCGGTTTAAAGAGAAAATTATGCAGCAGATATAAAGAGCTACAGCGAACCTTTGTGCGCCATATATGGCGCACGGCGCTGTAGCGAATAAATCATGCCCGCCACCCGTTATACCCACGGTGGCGGGCATGATCATTTTGATGCGCGCGCGATACATTTGCAGCCACCAATCTGGAGGCGGCTGTGGCCAATACGACAATAGACCTAGACGTAATCGTGCATCTCAAAGACCTTTTAAGCGGCCCTTTAAAGGGACTTAAATCATCCTTGAACGATGTTTTAACTGTCGCAAAAGACATCGGAGACGCGGTTTCCGGGATCAGCTTTAAAACGCCGATCAAGGAGGCCGCTTCCTTCCAGCAACAGCTTCTGGACATCTCCCTTGCGCAAGGATTGAGCGGCAAGCAGGCCTTTCAAAATGTGGCCGATATGAAACGTCAGTTTCAGGATCTGGCGCTTGCAACCGGACAGTCATCGCAAAACATTGCCACGGCAGCAGGCCAGATGATGGCCGCAGGTCTTGATCGCAGCCTGGTGGATGCATCGATTGGCACGATCGCCAGGACTGCCACGGCGGCCAATGCCGATGTCAAGGATATGGCCTCTGTTGCCACATCGCTGATGCAAAATCTGAAGGTTCCGGCCGATCAAATGGCCGTCACACTGGATGGTCTGGTGGTTGGCGGCAAGCTGGGCGGTATGCAGATGAAAGATATGGTCCGGTATTTTCCGGCCCTGACCGGGCAGATGGCCAAGCTTGGCCTCTCCGGGCGGGAGGCGGCAGCCCAATTGGCAGCCATGCTGGAGATTGCGGCCAAAGGCACGGCAGACCCGGCAGAGGCCGCCAGCAATCTCAATGGGTTTCTCAGCAAGATCACCTCGTCCGATGTGAAGAAGAATTTCGAAAAGATCGGTGTCGATTTGCAGGGTGTGATGCAGGATGCCGCATTGCAGGGCATCAACCCGCTTGACGCCGTGATTCAGAAGATCGCAGACCTCACCGGCACATCGGGAACAGAGATCAATGGCCTGATGCAAAAGGCCAAGGCGAATGGTTTGAGCGGCGCTGAAGCGCTGGAGGACGTGCGCAAACAGCTGGAGGCCATCCATGGCACAGGGGCGCTTGGCGATCTGTTCTCGGACCCGCAGGCCACGGGTTTCCTTGTTTCCGCCCTTGCCCACCTGAAGGAATACAAGGACATCCACGACCAGATCAAGACCGCAGACGGCTCGACCACCCTCAAGGACCATGCCACGCAAATGCAGGGGCTGGGGCATCAGCAGGGAACGCTTACGGAATTGCAGGGCCAGATCAGCGACGAAACGGGCAATGCCGTGGGCGCTTGGTTGCCAGCGCTCAATGACAATATCAAAGGCGCATTGGATGGCTACCGACAGTTTAATGCAGAAACCAATGGTCTGGGCCGTGACCTTCTGTCGCTCGGCGGAGGTGCCATTGTGGCAGCGGGTCTCCTTGGTACACTGGCTGCTGTCTTGCAGGTCCTTTCTGCCGGCTTCAGGATTATGGCTGCGCCTCTTCGGCTGGCGGTGAGACTTTTCGAAAGGTTTTCTAGCGCTTCTGACGGGGTTAAAAACGTTGCGGACCAGCTTGAGCGGGTCAATACCGCGACAACCAATGCCGGGAAGCTCAAGCGGCCGTCTATCTGGGGTACTTTGTTCGCCGCTGGTAATATCATTGATATGGTCGATGAAATGCCATCGGATCCAGAAGGTATTGAAAAATACCTCCAAGGTCGCCGCGATAAGATGAAGCCTTTTGAGAAGTGGTGGCTTGATAATATTGGTACACCGCGAACGTGGGTTGGCTTGCACCAGATGACCATGGAAGAAGAGGATGAGAATACGCGAAGGGCTCGGGATAATCCGCCCATCCCGAAAGTTGAGGTGAACCCGCAAGAGGTCAAAGACTTGCGCACGTCCATGACCGACATTACCAAATCATGGCCGATTGCCGCTCAGATCGATATTCGTGATTTCCAGAACGTTTTGTTGAACGGTGGAGATAATGCCGCGAAAAAGGCACAGCAGATTGGTCAAGACATCAAGGATCAACTGACAATAGCCGGAAGCGTGGACATTGAAACGGGCAGGATGGATGAAGCGCTGAGGATTGCGACGCAGCTTGCTGCGACGCTGAAGGGCGTGCGCGATTTTTCACCACCCGTAACACCACCTGTTGCCGCCAACCAAAACCCACTGCCGACAGCGCCGCTGCCTGCTTCAGGATCGCCAACAACCACGCCTCCGCAGCCGGTGAATGTCCACACCGCAGCAACATTCTCAGTGGATGGTCCAGGCCAACTCACCAGCCATGAAACAACTGTAACATCACCATCGCCCGGCATCGATACGGGCCGGGCCATCGGGAGGAATTGATGCGACTGGATGATCTTAATTCGGGCTATGGCCTGTTGCCCGGCATGTATCGCGGCATTCCCATCAGCATTGTGGATTCGTCGAGCGATCATGGTCGGCGCGTGCTGGAATTTCTGTTTCCGGGGGTTGATCCGGCGGCCTATGATGATTTCGGCGTGGGTGCTTCGGGCATCAGCATCAATGCGCTCTATGTCGGAGATGATTACAAGGCACAGGCCCGGCTGCTGGCGGCAGCTTTTGAGACCGCCGGTCCCGGCCTGCTGATCCATCCGTGGCTTGGGCCGATCTCGGTGATTTTGAAAGAGCCTGCAAAAATCAGCTTTTCCGAGCGGGAACTGCGGGTGCTGCACATCACCGCGCAATTCAAACGCGCCCCGGTTGTTTCGCTGGGCAGTCTGTTTTCCAGCCAGCTGATCAGCAATATCACCGGCATGGTCGCAGCGGTGGCGGGTCTGGTGTCGGGCATTGCCAGTCTTGTGCTGTCCTCCACCCGCATTTCGGCCTCACGCCGCAGTGTGCGTGTGGTCAATGCGGTTGCCAACGGTTTGACCACGCCCCCTTCGGCCCGCAGCGCCCTGACAACGGTGCGGGTTGCTCTGGCGGCATCGTCACCGCAATCGCCTCTTGCCTTTGATGCATGGATTGCCAGCGCCAGCGCGGTTGTTTCAACGGTAACGGAGCTTTCGCCCGTCGGATCGGTCAGCGCCACCGAGGAGACAGCATCGCCACAAGCCTTGATGAGCATAGGTCTGGCCATGACCTCCGGCCTGATGGCGCAAGTGGCATCGGCACCCTCTGCGACCGACCGCCTGTTGCTGCTTGCGGCCGCAAGCCGGTTTGTTGCGGAAGCTGCGGCGCAATCGCCCTATGCCGAGTTTACCTCGCGCAATGAGGCCATGCGCTTTCGCACATCCATGACCACGGCCCTCGCAACCCTTGTGGATCTGGTGGAGGAGAACAGCGCCGAGACCATGCAGGCAGCGACCAGCGCACTGATCCGCGCGGCCCGCACCCTGTCGGCCTCACTGGTGGCCGATCTCAATGAGGTGATTGGCACTTTGCCTGCGGTGCAAGCCATCACCACCACCCGCAGCGTCGATGCCTGGGCCATTGCCCAGCATCTGGCTGGTGATACGCCAGCCAAAATCGAGACGGTCTATGCCGATATTGTCGCCCGCAACAGGCCGATGCATCCGGCCAGTCTGGCACCCGGACGGATCGAGTTTCTGGAGATCGCGTGATGGGAAAAAGCATTTGTCTTTATCTGGATGGCGTCCTGTATGATCAGTGGCAGACCGGTGAGGTTGAGCGCGACCTGAAGGATTTTTCCGGTCGTTTCAGCTTTACCTTTCGGGATGCGGCACGATCTGCCGATGTGCTGCCCTTTGGCACCATGGGGGCGCTCAAGCGGCTGACACCGCAGATGGAGGCCAGAATTACCATTGGTCGCCGGGTGGTGCTGCGCGGCTATGTGGAAAGTGTCAGTGCCGACATGCGCGATGGACAGGCCACGGTGCAGATTTCCGGGCGTGACAAAACGGGGGATCTGATTGATTGCTCGGCGCTGGTGGACGGCCCGGCGGAGCTGAACAATGTCAAGCTGGAGGATGCCGTCAAAAAGATTGCCGCGCCCTACGGATTGAGCGTCAAATCCGAAGTCGATACCGGCGATGTGTTTGAGCGTTTTTCGATCGATCTGGGCGAGACGGCCTTTTCTGCCATCGAGAAAGGCACCCGGTCGCGGCGGGTGCTGGTGCTGTCAGACGGCATCGGCGGCATTGTCATCACCCGTTCGGGCAAGACCAGAGCACCGGCGGCGCTGACATTGCCGGGCAATATCCTGACCTCTTCGGCGAAATTTTCCACCGAGGGCCGGCACAGCCAAACCGTGGTGCGCGGCCAGTCTGAACGGGCGGGCACGGCGCGCAAGGCTGCCAATGTCAGTGCAACGGCGGCACCGTTGAGCGAGCGACCGCAAGGGGATGGGTCCGCACGGGCCGCAGAGCGCAAGGGCACGGTTGCCACAGGCACGGCCACCGATAGCGAGATCAAGCGCCATCGGCCCATTGTGCATCTGGCCCGCTCCAAGGCCGATGCGACGGCGGCAAAGGATGAAGCAGACTGGCGCAATCGCACCTCACGGGCCGAGGCAGAAGAATATACCCACAGCGTTCAGGGGCATGGGGTGGATGGCGTGCTGTGGATGGTCAACCAGCTGGTGACCGTGTCGGATACGTGGCTGGAGGTCTACCGTGATCTTTTGATTTCCAAGGTCAAATTCAGTGAGAGCGGCTCTGGTGCGACCACGCAGATTACCAGTTGCTCGCCGGAAGCGTTTGACACCGAAGACACCGGAAACCGGCGCACCAACAAGCGCAGCAAGACGACATCCGCTGCGGCGGCAAGTGCCGGAAAGGGCGGCTGAGGACAGGATGAAAGAACTCTATGGCAAATTGCGCGGCATGGTGCGGCGCGTCACGGTCAAGAACATCAAGGATGATGGCCAGATGCAGACGGCGTCTGCCGAGGTGGCCGATGGCATCTATCGCGATGATCTCGAAATCCTGATGCCTTACGGCTTGCTCTCGGTGCCCGATGACGACGGCGCGGTCGGCATTGCGGTTGCCATCGGCGGCGATGAAGGCGATATGGTGCTGTTGCCGCTGGGCAATCCCAGCCAGCGCATGGGCGGCTTGAACAAAGGCGATGTCGGCCTTGCCAACAAGTTTGGCGACCGCCTGATTGTCGGTGCCGATGGTGCCATTCAGGTGCAGGCTTCCAGCGCGTTCACCGTCAAGATTGGCGGGTTGACATTCTCGATCACACCAGCTGGCGTGGACATCACGGGCGGTTATCTCAAGGTCAATGGTGTGCGCGTTGACGACACCCACACCCACGGCGGCATTGTGCGCGGCGGCTCTCAAACCGATCCGCCAGCGGCCTGACAGGGCCACCCTGTCAGGCCCACCGCTGCGGGCATGACGCAGATCGCGCGGGCGCGATATCTTGCCCGCATGTCCAATTTTCTTGATCTCGCCCTGACCTATGATGCCTTGCAGCGCCGATGTGATCTGGCGCTTTCTGATGATTTTGATCTGGTGCTGGAGGAAACCCCCATCACCGCCGTCATCCTGTCCGTCGGTCTCGATCGGCGGGCCTCTCCTGATGATGAACTGCCCGAGGGCCGTTCCGTCATGCTCGCTCCAAGCTCGTTTTCTGAACGGCGCGGCGCGATCATCGATGGTCTGGTGCAGACCGGCGATATGACCGGCTCCAAGCTCTGGTTGCTGGATCGTGCCAAGCAGACCGAAACCACCCGCCAGCTTTGCGAATATTGGCTGGCGGATGCCTTGGCCTGGGTTGAAACCCAGACCGGCACGCCCGCCGACATCGAGGTGGAATGGGTGCGCCCGAATGTGCTGGGCTATCGGGTCCAGGTCGATGACAGCTCGATTTCTCTGACCAAACGGGTGGCAGCATGACCTGGTCCATTCCCTCCGCAAAAACCATTCTGGCCCGCATTGCGGCCTCTGCCGAAACCGGCTTGCTCTCCATCAAGCCAGAGGCATCCTCGGCTGCGATCTCGCGCGCGGTGCGCTCCACCAAGGGCGTGTTTGCGCAAATCTTCGGGGCTGTTGCGCCGGAACTCAGCGAAGTGCATGACCATATCGCCTGGTGGGGTCGGCAATATATGCCCGACAGCGCCGATGATGAGGCGATGATCCTGCGCCATGCCTCCATCTGGGGCATTGAGCAGCGCGCGGCCAAAACCGCTGTGGGCACCGTGCTGATTGCGGGCACGGCTGGCGCGGTGCTGGCCAGCGGCATTACTCTGACGGCCTCCAACAGCGTGGCCTATATCACCACAGCGGGCGGCACCATCAGCGCAGGCGGCACCTTGACGGTTGCGGCCAAAGCGGTGGAGGCAGGCGACGACGGCAATCTTGAAGCCGGGGTCAAGCTGTCGATCACTGAGGCCAATTCCGACATCACCAGCGTCACCGTCGCAACCGCCTTTTCGGGCGGTGCGGACGCCGAGACGCCAGAAGACATGCAGGTCCGCACGCTGGAGCGCATCCGCGAACCGCCGAAAGGTGGCTCTGCCACGGATTATAAGGCATGGGTTGGCGAGATTGCCGACGTTTATGCCGTCAGCGTGGTGGAGGACTGGATCGGTCGCGGCAGCCTTGGCATCGTCATTGTGATGGCCGATGAAAATGGCAATCCGCGTGTGCCCACCGACGCCGAGCTTGCAGACATCGGCGCGTATCTGGGTGCGCAAGGCAGCCAGACCGGTGTGCGCCCGGTGACAGCCCGCGTCATTCCCGTGGCAGGTGTGCTGGTTGAGGTGCCGGTTTCGGTGCGGCTGCGACCGGACACGACGACCACACGGGCAGCGGTCACGGAGGCCTTTGCACGCTTCATCAAAACCATTGGCGATGAGGATGACGACACCAACACCAGCCCGATTGGGGCGGTGATCGAGCCGTCGCGGATCTCGGAAGTGATCTCGGCTGCCGAGGGTGAGTATGGTCATGATCTCGCGGTGCCAGCCAGCAAGTACACGCTGGCCTCAAACCAGTGCCCGATTGTCGGCACCATCACCTGGCTGGATTGAGGGGGGTAAACCATGCACAGAACCTCTTCAAACGTGTTTCAAAGCCTTCGCAACAAGCTGGCATCCGGCTTTGCGCTGGCCGCAAGAGATGGCGTGATGGATGTGATCCTGTCGGCCTTTGCGGCGGGGATCGCGGATGCCGAGGCCAGCGCCGAAGCCTTGATGAACGAGACCGATCCACGGCAGGCAAACCAGCTGTTGAGCGATTTCGAGCGCTGCCTTGGGCCAGACCCGTGCGGGCGTGGTCTTGGGCAATTGACGGTCGAGCAGCGCCAGAAGCTGGCCTATCAGCGCTGGACGGCGCGCGGTGGGCAATCGATTCCGTATTTCCTATCGGTGGCCAAGGCCCTCGGTGTGGAGATCACCATTGAAGAATTCTGGCCGTCAAGGGCGGGTGTCTTGCGGGCAGGCCAGCGCCTGCGGCCTGAAGGCAGCCAGTTTATCTGGCGTGTCCATATTCCCGGCCTTGTCTCGGTGGTGAAGTTTAGAACCGGCGTCAGCCGTGCAGCGCAGCGCCTCGGCTCGTTTGAGGTCAGCGCCATCGAATGCGAATTGCGGCGCATCAAACCCGCTCACACCCATGTTGTTTTTAATTACGGAGAAGCCTGATGGATCGCATCAATGGCGCAGATACAGTTGATATTGGCAGCGGCCGCAGAGGGTTTCGAGACGAGAACCTTGTGGCCGGGGTGGCTGGCACAGAAGTGACGGCCGCTTTCCTGAATGGACTGCAAGAGGAAGTGCTGAACGTCGTGACCCAGGCGGGCCTTGTGCCAAGCGATGGCGACTGGACCCAGCTGTGGCAGGCCTTGCAAATTCTGGGGCTTGCGGCTGATGGCAGAAGTCGGCGCTGGATGAGTGTGCTGTCGATGACGCTTTCCAGCGCGCCGGGCGCACCCAGTGTTGGCGATGCCTATCTGATCCCAACAGGTGCATCGGGCATCTGGGCTGCCAATGTCGGAAAAATTGCCGAATATACGGGCGCATCATGGGTCTATCTGACGCCTCCCAATGGGCATGGCATCAGTCTGCCAGATGGGCGGGTGTTCATACGGATTGGTGGCAGCTATGTTGAATTGCTGGCGTCGGAGACCCGATCGGGCTTGGTGAAGCTGGCAACTGTTGCTCTTGCAATAGCCGGTGTGGATACAACGAGCGCCGTCACGCCTGCCGGTTTGGCCTCCACACTTTCAAACATCGTGCCGCCTCGCCCAAATCTCTGCCCAAACGGTGGTTTTGAAAATGGCATTGGTAATATTGCTGTGACAAAATCCGGCAGTGGCACATGGCCGTCATCGATAACAACCAATTCGTGGGGCCGCAGTATTGTTCTGACGGGCACAAAAACGGATGGGACGTATGTTATCGCGTGGCCAAAATTTGTAGCGGATGCAGGGGCGACATATACGATCTCAGGTGATGCCGCATTGATAGCGGCATCGGGGATGGTCCGCTATCAGATTGCCTGGCTGGATGCTGCTGATACGGTCTTGTCAATCAGCACCGGCCCGTCCAGATCGGCAGGTGATTATAGCGACAGCAATGCGCGTCGTCAGGCCATGGCGGGCGTTGTCACCGCGCCAGCAGGGGCAGTTAGCGCGCAATTGCAATGCGTCTTTGATGTTGCTGGGGCAACCTATATCGGTGCTCGCCTTGCCAAGGTCGAAAAAGGCGGTCTGCCTGCAACGGCGTACACGCCACCAACACCGACAATTCAACATG
>NZ_JACHLU010000034.1 GCF_014204625.1 Gillisella vitis
TGGGCCGCACCGGTGATCATGTTCTTGACGTAGTCGGCGTGGCCGGGGCAGTCAACGTGGGCGTAGTGGCGG
The DNA here is from genome assembly GCF_014204625.1 of Gillisella vitis. GTDB lineage: Bacteria > Pseudomonadota > Alphaproteobacteria > Rhizobiales > Rhizobiaceae > Allorhizobium > Allorhizobium vitis_F. The sequence goes on from NZ_JACHLU010000034.1 coordinate 73, forward strand.
TTTGCGGTTTCGTATTCAACGTGCGCCGTCGAAATGGTGATACCACGAGCCTTTTCTTCAGGAGCGGCGTCGATTTGGTCGTACGCCTTGAACTCGCCGAAGTACTTCGTGATTGCTGCCGTCAGAGACGTCTTGCCATGGTCAACGTGGCCGATCGTGCCAATGTTAACGTGCGGCTTGTTGCGCTCAAATTTACTCTTTGCCATTTGAATGCTTCCTGATGATCGTAGAAAGGTTGACCCGGCGAACCGGTTTAGCGCCGCCGTGTAAGGCTTTCGCAGCGATTGCGCAAGCTATAAATGCAAAAGCCGCACTGAACAGAGATTTATCCGCTCCGAACACGATTAAGGCACTGAAATTTTGTGAAATTTATTTGGAGCGGGTAGCGGGAATCGAACCCGCGTATTCAGCTTGGAAGGCTGCTGCTCTACCATTGAGCTATACCCGCGGTGGTATTGATCCAGGGTCGAATGGTGGAGGGAGTTGGATTTGAACCAACGTAGGCTGAGCCAACGGATTTACAGTCCGTCCCCTTTAACCACTCGGGCATCCCTCCAGTTATTCGACCAGATCAAGCTACCAAGCTTTCTTCCCGGAGCCGCTTTGCAGTGTGGTGCACTGCGTTCCGTGGCGGCTATATGACGGGCCGAACGAAAGAAGTCAACACGCTATTTGTGGAAAAATTCGATAAAATTTTTCATCGCCGTTTGCTCCCGAAATTGCGGGCTCTCTATCCCCCGTGACACAGGGCGGCTATAAGGAAGCATGAGCAAAGATACACCAAACGACAAATCGGGCCGTGATACCCACTATGCAACGTTGCGCCGTCAGGTGCGCGATGCAAAGCGCGAACGCGGCGAAATCCCCACACCTGAAGCGCAAAGGCGGCGCAAATCCAATGCCGATTGGACACCGCCCCAGCTTGCGCCGGAACAGGTCTATCTCTACGGCCTGCATACTGTGCGTGCCGCAATCGACAATCCCGAGCGCAAATTGATCAGGCTTTCCGCCACGCAAAATGCGCTGGCGCGGCTTGAAATTAACAATATCAACAGCCTGTCTTTTGCTGTGGACATCGTCACCCCACAGGACATCGACAAGGTGCTGGGGCCTGAAGCCATCCATCAAGGCGTCATGCTGGAAACCCGCCCGCTACCCTTGCGCCGGCTTGAGGCCCTTAAGGAAAGCCCGTTGCTGCTGGTGCTGGATCAGATCACCGATCCGCACAATGTTGGTGCGATTATGCGAACAGCCGTGGCTTTTGGCGCAGGTGCCGTGATTACCACCATGCGCCACAGCCCGACCGAATCGGGCGTGCTGGCAAAATCGGCATCCGGCGCACTGGAATTGATTCCCTATATCCAGATCACCAATCTTTCGGACGCCCTTGGTGCGCTGCACAAACTCGGCTTTTTCACCATCGGCCTTGATTCGGAAGGGCCTCAGCCGTTGGAAGGTACATTCACAGGCGAGAAAATTGCGCTGGTGCTTGGATCGGAAGGCAAGGGCCTGCGCCAGAAGACCCGTGAGACTGTAAACGCACTGGCACGACTGGATATGCCGGGTGCCATTAAATCCCTGAACGTGTCCAATGCGGCAGCCATTGCCCTCTACGCTTCGCGCCAGCACTTGTTGCGCAAGGCCTGACATATGAGAGCCGGGCCAACAGGTCCGGCTCTCACCGACAGCACCGATCGGAAAAAATGATGCGAAAAATTCTGGCGGCAAAGCATACCATTGCGACATTTGCAAAGCCTGGCGACATATCGCCCGTAACCATGCAGCAAGCTTTATCAGAGATAAAAGAACAGGAATGCGCAAAGCTTCAAACCATTGCGGCGGCGTGCAGGAATCCGTTAATCTGAGAGAACATCATGAACGACAATGTCATTAAATTCCGCAAGCCAGCTCCGCCCAAAAAGCCGCATCCGGGCCTCCGAAAACTGCTGATCGGCCTTGGCGTTATCGCCGTTTTTGTGATGATCTGGGCGTATTTTGCTTTTCTTGCGCCAGCCTCATAGGCTGGCATCAATCAAAAAAAACCTAGCAAAAACAACTTGAAAAAGAGTGGTGCCCCCGGCAGGATTCGAACCCGCGACCCCCTGATTACAAATCAGGTGCTCTACCAACTGAGCTACAAGGGCAGTGCGGCTTACTTACCAGATTCGACCCGGCTGTAAAGACCTATTTTATAAAATTTATAGCCTTTGTGACACACGAAGATGGAAAACCCTTGGCGCGCCGGGATTTTATCATGTACCAAGACCTTAGTTTTTTTTATGGTCTTCTGGCATTTTCAACAGGTTCTCTTGCATGGCGCGTTCCTCCCGGTCGCTTTCCTTCGTTGCAGCCAACACGGTGGAAGCCTTGGCCTCCCGCGAGCAATTGATTCGCATCTATGGTAATACCAGACCTGAAGATGCCGATGTGCTGGTGGTGTTGGGTGGCGATGGCTTCATGCTGCAAGTGTTGCATGAGACCATGAATTCCAGTCGGCTGATCTACGGCATGAATCGCGGCAGCATCGGCTTTTTGATGAATGATTTTCGCGTGGATCATCTGCGTGAACGAATCGATGCCGCCAGTGAAAATGGATTTCACCCCCTGAAGATGACCGCCAAGGGAAGTGATGGCACCCAGACCATTGCCTTGGCAATTAACGAGGTTTCGTTGCTGCGCCAATCGTATCAGGCGGCAAAATTGCGCGTGTTGATTGATGGGCAAGAGCGATTGGATGAACTGATTTGCGACGGCTTGATGGTTGCCACGCCTGTGGGATCCACCGCCTATAATTTGTCAGCCCACGGCCCTATTTTGCCACTGGACGCGCCTCTCTTGGCATTAACGCCGGTATGTCCGTTTCGCCCCCGTCGCTGGCGTGGCGCACTTTTGCCAGATCGCGTTAAAGTGTCCATCGAGATTCTCGAATCAGAAAAGCGCCCGGTGAATGCCGTCGCGGACAATACCGAGGTTAAATCGGTTATTAGCGTATTGATTGAGCAGGCAAACGATATGACTGCGCGTATTCTTTCAGACCCGGATCACTCATGGTCCGAAAGAATCCTTGCCGAGCAATTTTCCAATTGAAGGATGCCGATGCAAAAGCGCCCATTCATCCCGGCTTTGATACTGATTCTTCTCGCTGGCGCGCCTGCTCAAACCTGTGCGGATGAGTTGGGCAACCTGCCCTCGGACATTAATTTCCTCATCAGCAGCGGAAGCTGGAGAGATCCGGGCACCTCTGACGCAAATGGCATCGTTGCAAGCCCTGGAATCAGTGGAAGCTCCGAACAAAAAACAGAAGACATTCGCTATGGCTATTATCGGCTTATTGCCGTTCGGCAGCCAGACCTTACCAGCAAGGTTTTTTTGCAGCAAATGCAGATCACCGATTCGGGTAATAAGCCGATTGACATAGTTGAACTGCGAGAGTTCAGCGAAAAACACGTCTATGTCACCGACATTCGCACGGATGACACGTCGGGAGACAAAGGCCAACTCGGTTTCTACGCCAGCGTCTATTTGAAAACCAATCTCAAAATGCTGGAATCAGAAAGCTGGAACGTGATTGTCGACGAGTTCGGCGAGATTCAGGTCATGCGTGAGAGCCATTAAAGTCTGTCAGGTTCACTCAGAGCCTGGCTGACTCCAGAAGACACTCTCTGTTTGTCGCGGTGTGGATATGTGTAGACCAGCGCCTGCCTGAACTCGGAAAGCCTCGTCAGAATCAGCTCACGATAGGCTTGCGGCGACATTTCCCGATGATCGACCCGCGTCAGCCCGCGTGAAACCGGCACCAGAAGATCGCCCGCTCTTGCGCCACGAAGCGCATGAATGCTGGCGACATCGCCACCCTGTGCGCCAAGGCCGGGCGCAAGGATGATTGAACGGGGTAGATATTGCCGCAGCCTGCGGCCTTCTTCCGGCACAGTTGCACCAACGACAGCACCGATATTGCTTAATCCATCAGCAGTTCCTGCGCCAATCGCCATACTTCCAATCAGATCCGCCAGGCGGTCTGAGACCAATCGATTGCCAGCGATTTTATCTTGCAGCCAAGCTGCTCCGGGATTGGAGGTTCGGCACAGGATAAACAGGCCCTTGCCGTATTCGTTTGCACACTCGACAAAAGGTTGCAGCGTGTCTGGCCCCATCAATGGGTTGACGGTCAAACAATCGGCTTCAAAGTCGCCACCACCACCCGCAGCTGATGGTATAAGATAGGCCCGCGCGTAGGCGGTTGCCGTTACCCCAATGTCACCGCGCTTTGCATCCAGAATCACACCGATTCCCGCAGACTTGGCCCTGACCATCGCCAAGGAGAGAGCTTTGAGCCCTGCAAGTCCGCAGGCTTCAAAATAGGCCGATTGAAATTTGACAAAACCAACCTGCCCTTCCAGAACATCGAGAAGAAAATTGACATAGGTGCCGATCCAATGCTCATCGGCATCCCGTTCAAAAAATGACGGTATATCGGACAGAGACGGATCAATTCCAGCAACGAGATCGCCGTATTGGCCGACATTACGTTCGACAATATCTGTCCATGACATCATAACAATCATCTCCTGTATTCAACGGTCCTATTGGCATAAAAAAACCGCCGGAAGCGAAGCTTCGGCGGTTTGTGTTTAAAAAGACAAGAGACTGGCCATCAATCTATGTCCGAAACAGCATCGGCTTTACCGCTAATGCGGTGCGCGAGCGCTGCCTCCATAAATTCACTGATGTCGCCGTTCAGCACATCATCGGGTGCTGTGCTTTCAACGCCGGTGCGCAAATCCTTGACCAACTGATAGGGCTGCAACACGTAAGAGCGAATTTGATGGCCCCAGCCAATGTCAGTTTTGGAGGCCGCTTCCGCATTGGCCGCTTCTTCTCGCTTTTTCAGTTCGACTTCATAGAGACGGGCACGCAACATTTCCCAGGCCTTGGCCTTGTTCTTGTGCTGTGAGCGCTCCTGCTGGCAAGCCACCGCAATCCCGGTGGGAATATGGGTGATTCGCACGGCCGAATCGGTCGTGTTAACGTGCTGACCACCTGCCCCAGACGAGCGAAACGTATCGATGCGGCAATCGCTTTCATTGACATCGATCTGAATCGAATCATCCACCACCGGATAAACCCAGATGGATGAAAACGACGTATGACGACGCGCATTGCTGTCATAGGGCGAAATTCGCACCAGACGATGCACGCCTGATTCGGTCTTCATCCAGCCATAGGCATTGTGGCCCTTGATCAGGATGGTTGCCGATTTGATGCCGGCTTCTTCGCCGTCATGCATTTCGAGAACCTCAACCTTGAAGCCGCTCCGCTCTGCCCAGCGCGTGTACATGCGCAGCAGCATATTGGCCCAATCCTGACTCTCGGTGCCGCCAGCCCCGGAATGGACTTCGACATAGGTGTCATTGCCATCGGCTTCGCCCGACAGCATGGCCTCAACCTGCAACTTGCCCGATTCAGCTTTCAGGGCCTTGAGATTATCTTCGGCCTCCTTGACGATGCTGGCATCGCCTTCGTCTTCACCCATCTCGATCAGCTCGATATTATCGTTCATCTGCTGTTCGAGGCGTTTGACGCCCGCAATGCTGTCATCCAATTGCTGACGCTCGCGCATCAGTTTTTGGGCTTCCGTGGCGTCATTCCACAGATTGGGATCTTCCGCCTTGTTGTTCAACCAGTCCAGCCGTCTTATCGCCTGATCCCAGTCAAAGATGCCTCCTCAGCAGGCTTATGGCCTGCTTGATTTCGTCGACGACATTTTCGATTTCGTTGCGCATAGGTCCTTAACTCAACATATCACTGTGTACTTGACGCGCTGCATAATCGCGCACGGCCCGGATGTAAAGCCGGGCCTGCCCATTCATTGAAACGGGTCTTTAAAACAGGCCCGGCGTGCCCGATTGAACAGCCTGATTGACCTGCGGCGAGGTCTTCATGATTTCTTCTGGCGGCACGCTGCCATCATCCATGCCGATCACCGAAATACTGTCAGCAGGGCCTGTGCCCGGCTTGAAGGCTTCCACGATTGTATCCGGATCACCTTCGATTGCCGCCATGCCGGTCTTGCGGTTCACCGCAATCAGCTGCATTCCGTCCGGCACCCGGAATTTGCTCGGCGGGGTTCCCTTGACGGCGGCCTGCATGAATTCATTGAACACGGGGGCCGACATGGAGCCGCCTGTTGCCGCACGCCCCATCGGCGTCGGATTATCATAACCGATGTAAACGCCAGCCACGAGATTGGGCGTAAAGCCGACGAACCAGACGTCTTTGGAATCGTTTGTCGTGCCGGTCTTGCCCGCCACATCACGGTCAAGCTTGATTTTACCATAGGCGGTGCCGCGCTGAATAACGCCCTGCATCATCGAGGTAATCTGATAGGCGGTCATTGGATCCAGAACCTGAAGACGGTTGTCGGCAATCGCCGGCTCGTCCTGGCCATGCCAGCTATCAGCATTACAATTTTCGCATACGCGCTCTTCATGCTTGAAAATGGTTTTGCCGTACCGATCCTGAATCCGGTCAATCAGCGTTGGCTTGATCTGTTTGCCGCCATTGGCAATCACAGAATAGGCCGACACCATGCGCAGAACCGTTGTTTCACCAGCGCCGAGAGACATGGCAAGCACCGGCTGCATATGATCGTAAATGCCGAAACGCTCAGCATATTCCGCCACAAGATTCATGCCCATGTCATTGGCCAGACGCACCGTCATCAAATTGCGGGAATGCTCAATGCCAAACCGCAGCGTGGCTGGCCCAACAAAGCTGCCGCCATCATTTTGTGGCCGCCAGACCTGTCCACCGGAGGTAAATTCAATCGGAGCATCCAGCACCACAGAGGCCGGGGTATAGCCGCTATCCAATGCTGCCGAATAGACAAATGGCTTGAAAGACGATCCGGGCTGGCGCATGGCCTGCGTCGCGCGGTTAAATTCTGATTGCGCGTAAGAAAAGCCGCCCACCAACGCCAGCACGCGCCCCGTATGCGGGTCCATGGCCACAAAACCGCCCTGCACTTTTGGCGGCTGCCGCAGGCGATAGTCGGTCGATTGCTCATCACCGATCTTTTCAGCATAGATCACATCGCCGGGCTTCAAGACGCCATCGGGAGATTTCGCCGTCTTGCGATCTCCAGCCCCCGAACGGTACGCCCAGTCCATATCACTGGCCTTGATCACGCCTTTTAGCCGCTCCGGCAAAATCTTGCCCGCATCATCGCGGCCGGGCTGCAAGCCAATGTCAACCTCGGTCTTGGACACAGCCGTAACCACCGCAACCGACCACTCCGGCACATCAGAAAGACCTGGAATTTCAGCCAGTTTTGCGCCCCAGTCACCAGCCATGTCAATACGCTTGATCGGGCCGCGGTAACCACGACGCTCATCATAACTGAGCAATCCATCCTGAAGCGCCTTGCGCGCAAACACCTGCAAGCGCGGGTCAAGCGAGGTCCGAACGGAAAGCCCGCCTTCATAAAGAGACTTCGTGCCATATTTATCGATCAGCTGGCGGCGCACTTCTTCGGTGAAATAATCCGCAGCAAAGACAGTGCCGCCGCTCTGGCGGACATTCACGCCCAGAGGCTCTTTTTTGGCCGCATCGCCGTCTGCCTGATCCACGAAGCCGTTTTCGACCATGCGGTCAATGACCCAATTCCGACGCTCAAGGGCAGCCTGCGCATGGCGAAACGGATTGTAATTGGCTGGGCCCTTCGGCAAGGATGCCAGATAAGCCGTCTCGGCAATCGTCAACTCCGTAACAGGCTTGTCAAAATAGGTCAGAGCGGCACTGGCGATGCCGTAGGAATTCAGACCAAAGAAAATTTCATTGAGATAAAGTTCAAGAATCTTGTCCTTGGAATAGGCCTGCTCAATGCGGAAGGACAGAATCGCTTCCTTGATCTTGCGATCCATGGTCTGATCCGACGACAACAGAAAGTTCTTGGCGACCTGCTGGGTAATGGTTGACGCACCAACGGGCCGGCGGCCAGAGCCGAAGTTCTGCACATTCACCAGAATGGCACGACCAAGGCCCCAGACATCAATCCCCGGATGCGTGTAGAAGTTCTTGTCTTCAGCAGAAATAAAAGCCGCCTTGACGCGATCCGGAATCGCCTGAATGGGTATGAACAGCCGACGTTCACGGGCATACTCTGCCACCAATGCACCATTGCCAGCATGAATGCGCGTCATCACAGGGGGGGCGTAGCGACTGAGCACCTCGTAATCGGGCAAATCCTTGCTGATCATGCCCAGATAAATGGCGGCAGCAGCAGCCGCGCCGAGCGCTGCAACAGATGCCAGCCCAAAAAGATACCCAATCAGTCTTATCATTTTAACGCTACCGGCATTGGCTTTCGGTTCGTATGCAAGATCATGTCATCCATTGCACATCCTCTGGCGTTTTGCACAGGATGCCCCCAATTACAAGGCGCGGTGCCGATTCAGCACCACATCATGCGTATTAACGGTGTTCATATCACAATGTGCGCAAATTAGGGCTATGACCCACTTTACCCCCAATTTTCGAAGAGGGGCCTTCTCAACCCGGCTTACTTGCGCAAAATAGCCTGGCTGAAGACCTAGATGTGGAGCCTCAATACGTTGTCCCTGTTCAGTCCGAGGCGACTGATTGGTGTTTGCGATTTTAGACCACCATGCGGCCGATGCCAATTA
>NZ_JACHLU010000035.1 GCF_014204625.1 Gillisella vitis
TGTTCATTCGGAGCCATCCTGGAATACTGTTGTGTGGTAACTCCAGTCTCCTCGATATGCTCCGAATGGACAACCTCCTGAAAGCTCACAGCTAGTGCGGAGACGGGAGGTCTCAACATTGGCAATCCGGGCTTTGAGCGAAATCGGCAGCTAGCGGGCTCGGATCTGAGGCTGGCTGACGAAGGCGCTAGAAGCGCAGCAGCGTCTTGATCGCGCGGCGGTCGTCCATCGCCTTGTAGCCTTCGGCGACGTCCTCCAACGGAAGCTCGAGATCGAACACCTTGCCGGGATCGATCTTACGGCTCAGGATGAGATCGAGGAACTGCGGCACGTAGCGGCGCACAGGAGCCGGACCGCCGAGCAGGTTCTTCTGAGCGAAGAACAACATCTGACCGTCAAGCGATACGCCATGCGGAACGCCGACAAAGCCTATTGAGCCGCCCGGCCGAGCCGCGTTGAACGCCTGCATCATCGATTCCTGCGTGCCAACGCATTCGAGAACCGAGTCAGCGCCGATGCCGTTCGTCAGTTCCCGAATTTTGGCGGCACCATCGTCGCCGCGCTCGGTGACGATATGCGTGGCGCCATATTCCAGCGCCAGTTGCTGGCGAGACTTGTGTCGGCTCATCGCGATGATCCGCTCAGCACCCAACTGCTTGGCAGCGAGGACACCCATGAGGCCAACCGCGCCATCGCCAACGACAACGGCCGTGCAGCCTGGCTGGACACGCGCGGCATCTGCGGCATACCAACCCGTGCCCAGTACATCTGACGCGGCGAGCAGGCTCGGAATCAGGTCTTCGGGCGGCATCTCGGCGGTCGCAACCAGCGTGCTGTCGGCATTCGGGATGCGCGCGATCGGCGCTTGCCCGCCCGACATGAACTGACGATTGATGCAGGACGATGGCCAACCGCCAAGGCAGTTGGGGCACTTGCCGCAAGACAACAAGAAAGAGCCCACAACGAACTGGCCGGGCTTCACTGATGTCACGGCCGATCCGACCTCGACGACGACACCGCAATACTCATGACCCATATGGGCGGGCTCATTGACGGGCTGGAGCCCGCGATAAGGCCAAAGATCGGAGCCGCAGATACAGGACGCCGAGAGCTTGATGATCGCGTCCGTCGGTTCGATGATCCTGGGCTCTTCGATTTCGACGCAACGAACATCGCCGGGGCTGTAGAGAACTGTTGCACGCATGATGGTGTCCTTCCTTTGATTATTCGGCGCGCTCGATGCGCAGGGGAAACTCGCCGCTGGTCAGCATCGGCTCGATCCCGCCGTCGACGCGACCGAGGCGGATCAAACCGCTGGAATAGCGATAGGATGCGTAGAAAAGGATGACATTGCCCCAAGGCGCGTAATAGCAAACGTCGCCGGGCTGCTCGTTTCCAAACGGGCCGCTGCCTTCTTCGGTCAGCTTGCGCGGCAGGTAGGCAATCTTCTCGTTGTTGGAATAGTCCTCAATCTTGAGGTCGAGCGGCAGCATCGATGCGAAGTCCCGTGCCGAGTGATTGTCGTAGAGGGTTGCGTTGACGGCGTGCCTGTCGAAGCTGAAGCGGACTTTAATTTTTGTGGCCTCCTGATTGGCAGGGTCGTGACGCTGCTGGCCGAATGCCAAATGCGGGAAAATCATGGTGGCGATGCTGCCGACCCACACCGTTCGGCGATGCAATTGAAGCGATGTCATACGGCGTTCCTCCAGCATTGCGCATGGCGGCAAGCGCGAGAATGGATGAAGCCGCCAAGATGATGACTGCAAGAGCGAACGGACCGCACCATCCGATGGTGTCGAACAGATACCCACCGCCCGCGGCTCCAGCCGTGATGCCGAGTTGGATGACGGCGACGCTCAGCCCGCCACCGGCTTCGGCGTCATCGGAGATGTGCCTGCTGACCCAAGTGCCCCAGCCCACGGGCGCAGCGGTGCCGAAGAAACCCCAGGCAACCAGCAATGCTGTCACGGGCAGAGACGCCGAGGTGAGTGCGACCATCCCGATTGCAAGCAGTGCCATGACGGCGGGAATGCCGATAAGAAGGCTGAACAGGCGTGTCCGCAAAGCTTTGCCGATCGCGATCGTGCCGAGCACGCCTGCGAGGCCCATCAGTAGAAGCACGAGGGAGATGGCTCCGATGGAGAAGCCACCGGCGGTTTCGAGATAGGGCCTCAGATAGGTGAACAGTGCGAACTGGCCCATGAACAGAAACATGGTCGAAGCCATGCCCAGAAAGACCTGACGGCGTGCGAGGAGCCGCAGCACGTTGCCGCCGGACTTCTGATCCCGAGGTGGCATTGGTGGCAGGCTGATCCACTGCCAGACAAGCGCCAGCAGCGCGGTGGGAACGACGAGGAAGAACGCGCTGCGCCAGCCGATATATGCACCCAGTAGACTGCCGAGCGGCGCGGAGATCGTCGCCGCCAGTGCGTTGCCGCCGTTGATCCAGGCGAGCGCCTTCGGGACCTCGTTCTCCGAGACCAGGCGCATGACGATCGATGTCGACATCGACCAGAAGCCACCGATGGCGATGCCGAGCAGGACCCGGCCAAGCATCAGAACCGGATAATTTGGCGCGAACGCCACAATCGTTCCCGACACGACGAGCAGCGATGTGAAACCACTGGCGACGAGGCGGCGGTCGAGGCGGCGGGTAAGGTGCGCCACCACCAAGCTGGTGATCACGGCGAAAACGCCGGAGACAGAGATCGCCTGTCCGGTTTGTCCCGCGGTAATTGCCAGATCCTGAGCCACGAGCGGAAGCAAGCTCACAGGCATGAACTCCGAGGCGATGAGGACAAAGGCGGCCAGAGCCATCGAAAATACCGCACTCCAGGGTCCTGCTAGGCGGACTGGCTGTTGATCGGAAGTCAATGCCATTGGTTCGCGTCTTCCTCATCATCGCTTCGTTGCAGTGGGAACATACGCTGTGGTTATTTCAACGATAAGATGCCATAATCCGAAAAGACTTATCGATTAACAATATGAATAGGAGTTGGCAGTTGGAGCGGCAGGACCTCAACGACATGTTGTCGTTCATCGCAGTCGCCGAGGCACGGAGCTTCACCAAGGCTGCCGCAAAGCTGGGCACATCCCAGTCCACGCTCAGTCATACTATCAAGCAGTTGGAAGCACGGCTGGGCTTCAGATTGCTGACGAGGACCACGCGGAGTGTTTCACCGACAGACGCCGGGGACCGATTGCTCAAAGCCTTCGTCCCGCGACTTCGTGAACTTGACCGCGAAATGGAAGACCTGATGTCGGCTCGCGACAAGCCTGCCGGGGCGGTCAGGATCACTCTTTCGGACCATGCACTGGAGACTGTCGTTTGGCCGAAGGTGCGACCGCTTCTTCTGGAGTATCCCGATATCAAGCTTGAGCTCAACATCGACAACGGGTTCCGGGACATTGTCGAAGAGCGCTTTGATGCGGGTGTCCGTTTGGGCGAGAGCCTCGACAAGGACATGATTGCCGTGCGCATTGGTCCGGATTGGCGGCTCGTTGCGGTCGGCGCACCCTCCTATTTCGCGAACCGCCCCGTTCCAAGAGTTCCGCAGGACTTGGTGGAGCACGTCTGCATCAACACTCGGCAATCTCGATCGGGCGGTCTCTATGCATGGGAGTTCGAGAAAGACGGCCGCGAACTCCGTGTCCGCGTCGATGGCCAGATCATCCTGAACAGTTCGATCGCCCAAGTCGAAGCAGCCACCGCGGGCTACGGTATCGCCTATGTTCCGGAAAACCTCGTGGAACGTCAGATCTCCCGTGGGGAACTCATCCAGGTCCTCGACGACTGGTGCCCGATGTTCACGGGGTACTACCTATACTATCCCAGCCGACGCCAGAACTCGGCAGCGTTCCTGCTGATCATGAACGCTCTGCGGTTTCGGACCGAGTGACTCGTGAGGCGAGCGGACCGGCAGGTTTCGGGCTAGCGACAGCACATGCTCAAGGGCCGATATGAGGGCGCAAAGCGGAAATCATTTCCGCCTTGGGGCAGAAACCAGACTGACCACTTTCAGCGTCCATATCGAAAATGCGGACGTTCAGGTTAGCCTGGCCAAGGTCTCAAGCTGACCCGAAGCGGTCACTCGTGTGCTGACGCTGGCCAATCCTCCGCCGATCAAAACCACCGCCAATCCGGACATCAACTTACCCGAGGCGTAAGGATTTTAGCCATTCCAGCGTTTTGAGGACGGGCGCATCCGGCTGGTCCGCTGGGATAACGGGCGGTTCATCCAAATCCAAGACCGAGGCCGTCATATCGTTGGTGGTTATTTCACAGGCGTTGATGACGGTCAGATTGTGCTTGCCGATAGGCAGGTCGAAAATAGGTTCGGGCTGCGCCAGCTTGTTTGGCAAGTGGGCAGGAAACAGCACGTATCGACCGTGACGCGCATAGTCCGCGAGGAACCGATCGAGGTTCTGCGTTGAATTCGGGTACATGCGATTGATGCGTGACACAAATCGGATGATATTCCCCTGCGATATTGGAACATTGTCCGGATTTTGACTGACCATCACGGCATAAGCAGCGGGATTATCACGCGATATGCCGCGAACGATAGTAATTTTGAGATCGTCTTTGACATCGTCATCGCCGTACCGCTTACGCCATGACTTGAAGATGTCTTGAGCAGCCGAAGGATTCTCGTACGCGAGTCCCAGCATGGGAGGCGGCATGTCGGGGCCGGGCGGGGACCACATGAAGAGGGTACCGTTCCATTTCGCCTTGTCCCACTTCTGCGTATCGATGGGCGAGATCCAGCGCGTCTTCGAGTGCTTGCCATTGGCCGCATCGCGCATTTCTTTAGGCGCAAGGGCTTCGCCGCGCTGTGTGTTGCCAAACGATTTGAACGCCTCGGGAGCCGGTGCGGGGGGCCATACTTCCGTGCGTTTGACCTCATAGGTGGGGTCGGCAGGATCGATCCAATCAGCAAGCGAAAGCTGCGCGCGATCACCGTGCAGATTAGCGAGCATGATGGGAACGTTCGAGAACGTCAGCGCGCGATCTAGGGCGCGTTCATCTTCGAACAGCGCCTTACCCCACGCCTCGGCATCCTGAGGCGCGGCGAAGCGAAGGAAGATTTCGAGAACGGCATCCCTCATCCAATGCGGAAACGATAGCGCATCCTCTTTGGTCTTGTATTCTATGACCATGCGATGCGTGATCGTGCCGATGGGCTCGCCGTCAACATCGGCAAACGTCAGAACGGGGCTGAGTCCGACGGTGTCGGACGGCGTAACCCGCAGTTGCAAGTGGTCCACCTGAGGCAACATGCGATGATCGAGACTCGTCGCTAGCAAGGCTTCCAGTGATCCGAGGACAGCCTCGCCGATGCCGATGGAGACAAGATTGTTGGCACAAGTCAACTCGATGCGGCATCCGAGCACGTTGGACGAGAGCGTAACGGTTTCCCCAAGGGCGAAGTCTGGAGCTGGGTAGTCCGCTTTCACGCCGTAATCACGCAGGTCTCGCATGAATATCTCTGCGCCTGCGGGGGTCTCTTGTTCCGGTATCCAGCCTTCCGTTCTCAGAATGTCTTCATTTCCCATCAGGTAGAGAAGAGCGGTGCGCGACATTGGCAATGCGAGCCGTTCGAGCGCGTCAGGAAGCTGAGCGATCTCGCCCAACTTATCGAGGGGTGTTTGCAGAAGCAGCGATGCGATCTGCATCATGTGCGACTCTTGCACCTTGTCGAGGCGGCGGCGCTGCCCGTCCGTGCGCGCTTGGGCAGTACGAACGATCATTTCGAGCTCGTGCGCACTCAGGATCTGTGGAACTCGACCGAGTTTGAATTCCGTATCGAAGTACCTGGACAAGACCGAGGCCCGCAACGCGCCAATGCTGCCGTATCTTTTGAAGGCGGAGAATTCCTGACTGACGGCGGCGAGGGTGTAATTCCTTGCAGCCCAAGGAAGGCCGACTTGTTCGAAGGCGAATCCTGCGCATAGCAACGCATCGATGAGGTCGTCCCCGTACTCCTCCTTGATGAGCAGCGCGACGGCACGGCCGAACCAGCGGATGGCGTCATAGGGCAATCCCTTCGCAAGCTTCTGATACGCCCGTTGAACATTCTTCCTTGCAGAGAAGTGGCTCGACTTGTCTGAACAGTTTTGGGCGTTTCGCTAAGTGGATTTCCGCCTCACTTATGCTGCCACCATCATTGGTTCCAGCGCGTTGAAGTAAGCCTTATCCGGCGTTTGCCGGTCAAGGGATGAATGTGGACGTCGTGTGTTATAAAACGTCAGATAGCGGCCGATGCCAGCGCGAGCGTCGGATACTGTTTTGTAGGCGTGGAGGTAGACTTCCTCGTATTTGATCGAGCGCCAGAGCCGTTCGACGAAGACATTGCGCGCCACGCACCCTTGCCATCCATCGAGATGGCGATCTGCGCCTTCTTCAGCACAGCGGTGAAGTCGATAGAGGTGAACTGCGAACCTTGGTCGGTGTTGAATATTTCCGGCTTACTATGCCGGGCAAGCGCCTCCTCTACCGCCTCTATGCAGAAGGCTAATTCCATCGTGATCGACAGCCGCCACGACAGAACTCTCCGGCTGAACCAGTCCACGACGGCGCAGAGATAAACGAAGCCACGCGCCATCGGGATATATGTCAGGTCCATGGCCCAGACCTGATTTGGCCTGGTGACCGCCAGCTTGCGCAAGAGATAGGGATAAATTTTGTGGCCTGGCGCTGGTTTGGATGTGTTCGGACGTCGGTAAATTGCCTCAATACCCATCTTCTTCATCAGCGTGGCAACGTGCAGCCGCCCCGTTTCCAGCCCTTCTCCTCTCAAGAGCCCTTGCAACATTCGACTTCCCGCAAACGGATATTCGAGATGCAGTTCATCAATCCGGCGCATCAAAGCCAAATCGCCATCAGGCACGGGACGCGGCAGATAATAGACACTGCCACGGCTGAAGCCGAGAAGCTTCACTTGGCGCACAACGGATAACTTATGACTGCGGTCGATCATTTTTTTCCGCCCAGCAATCCCGCCTTGCCGAGCGCTCCGGCTAAAAAATCGTTTTCCAGCGTCAGCTCCCCGATTTTGGCGTGCAGGGTTTTGACATCGACTGTGGGGTGCGTCGGTTCTGTCTTGGCTTCATCGCCGAAAACACCTGTCGCCCCCCTCAAGAAGCTGGTCTTTCCATTGCTTGATTTGGTTGGCGTGCACGTCGAACTGCTGGGACAATTCCACAAGCGTCTGCTCGCCCCTGATAGCGGCAAGTGCCACTTTTGCCTTGAAAGCCGGGTATGGTTACGGCGCGGTCGTCTCGTCATGGTATCTCCTGTTCCCGCATCTAAGCCGATCTCAGGCAGAAATTCCACTTATCCTAAAGCCTGTCGCAGTGAATAGGATTCACTGCGACAGGCTTTAGCTCTTTCTTTTTCGCATGTACGTTATCGTTTTATTGAGGACAATAAAA
>NZ_JACHLU010000036.1 GCF_014204625.1 Gillisella vitis
AGCTCGGACCGGGACAGCAAAATGACATGGCTCCAGCCTGCGACCTCGTTCGGGGACTACCGGCTCAAAAGGTGCTTGCAGACCGCGCCTATGATCCCGGCTGTAACGCGGCAATCAGGATGAGACGCTGGCGACAATCTGGATGAGATTCTTAGGTCGCGGTCGAGATCAAGTTATCACGCTGATTGTCGCTGACAAGCTCTTCTTCGTTTTCTGATTGCCGTTCCGCGACAGCCTGCGCCGAGGTTCTGATTGTCGCGAAGGAAGCTGGCCGACCCCTTTGGCGCTTTTCCTCAAGGGCCGTTCTGCGCCTGTAACTCTCGACATTCATCTCGAAGATCGTGGCGTGATGTACGAGCCGGTCGACTGCTGCGAGTGTCATGGCAGGATCTGGAAAGATCCGGTTCCACTCTCCAAACGGCTGGTTGGCAGTGATCAGGATTGATCTATGCTCGTATCGCGCTGAGATCAGCTCGAAGAGTACGCTTGTTTCGGCCTGGTCCTTTGTGACGTAGGCGAGATCATCGAGGATTAGCAGGTCGTACTTATTGAGTTTGTCGATTGCTGACTCAAGCTGCAGTTCGCGGCGGGCGACCTGGAGCTTCTGTACAAGATCGGTTGTTCGGGTAAACAGGACCCGCCATCCGTTCTCGATCAGCGCAAAGCCGATAGCGGCAGCAAGATGGCTCTTTCCTCCGCCGGGCGGTCCGAACATGAGGATGTTAGCTCCCTTGGCGAGCCAACTATCGCCTGCGGTGATTGCCATAACCTGCGCCTTTGAGATCATGGGTACAGCGTCGAAGGCGAAGCTGTCCAATGTCTTTCCGGGCGGAAGATGTGCCTCGGCGAGATGCCGTTCAACCCTGCGATGGGCACGCTCTGCCAGCTCGTGCTCGGCAATCGCCGACAGGAAGCGAGCTGCTGGCCAACCCTCGCGATCTGCCTGTTCAGCAAATCGTGGCCACAGGGTTTTGATTGCCGGGAGCCGCAGTTCATTGAGCATGATGCTGAGCCGTGCTTCATCGATGACGTGGGCGTTCTTCATGCGGCTTCTCCCTTCCCGATCAATGCCTCATAACCGGTGAGCGATGCGAGCTGCACATGAACGGTAGGCAGCCCGGCTGGATCCGGGCCGAAGAGCGTTCGCATGGCGGCTGGATCGGGTAGGTCACCGGCATCGAGTGTCCTGGCCAATTCTTCGGCAAGTTCGCGTTCGCAGCCGCGGTCATGAGCCAGCGCCAGAAGCTCTACGGTTATTTTGCAAGCCTGCTTGTCGGGCAGTTGTTCGATGAGGGCCTCGAAAGCTCTGCGATATTCCTCCCGCGGAAAAAGCTTGTCGCGATAAACGAGGCCCCGGAGCGCCATCGGCTTTTTGCGCAGGGAATGGATGACGTGGTGGTAGTTGACGACCTGGTCGTGCCGCCCATCAGCGTGGCCACGTCCCCGGCGCAACGTCATCAGGTGCGTACCTCCGACAAAGACATCCAGCCGATCATCGAACAAGCGAACTCTTAGCCTGTGGCCGATTAACCGGGACGGCACGGTGTAGAAGACCTTGCGCAAGGTGAATCCACCGGTGCGCGATACCGTCACTACGATCTCTTCGAAGTCCGTCGTACGACGCTCAGGCAGCGCCTGCAGATGGGATCGTTCCGCATCAATGCGTTTGCCATGGGCAGCATTGCGACGGCTAACGATCTCGTCGACAAAGGCGCGGTAAGAAGTGAGATCATCGAAGTCTGTGGTGCCTCGCATCAGCAGGGCATCATGAACGGCGTTTTTGAGATGACCGTGGGAGCTTTCGATCGAGCCGTTCTCATGGGCGACGCCTTTATTGTTGCGTGTCGGCGTCATTCGATAATGAGCGCAAAGTTGGTCGTATCGGTGTGTAAGATCGACCTTGGCATCGGCGTCAAGGTTGCGGAATGCAGCCGACAAGCTGTCGCTTCGATGGTAAAGCGGCGTGCCGCCGACAGACCAAAGGGCATTCTGAAGCCCTTCAGCCAGGGCGACAAAGCTTTCTCCGCCGAGAATGACGTGGGCATGTTCGAAGCCGGACCAGGCAAGCCGAAAGTGATAAAACAGATGATCAAGCGGCTCGCCGGCGATCGTTACTCCGAGGCCGCTTGCGTCGGTAAAATCCGAAAGGCCTAGCCTGCCTGGCTCGTGAGTCTGGCGGAAGATTACCTCCTGCGCTTCGCCATGGACAGCACGCCACGATCGGATGCGTCGCTCGAGCGTGCGACGGATACCTTCAGAAAGGTCCGGATGTCGGCGCAGCATCTCGTTGTAGACAGCAATAGCGCGGATGCCAGGTGCTGCCTTAAGAAGCGGGACGACTTCTGTCTCGAATATCGGCTCCAAAGGATCAGGACGGCGGCGCTCGCGTGGCGCTTTGCTTTGAGATGGAAGTTGCGTCTCCTTGCCGAGACGATAGGCTGTGGCCCTACTTATCGACGCTTTTGCAGCGGCAACCTCAACGGAATGCGTTTGTCGATACTTCATGAAGAGTCTCATCTGATGATCGGTTACATGGCGACCCGGCACAAACTGGTTCTCCAATACAGAAAACCGCAAATGTACCGGACCGACCGCGATCTTGAGACGCCAAAATCTGCGCCACGCCGAGGTATGACTACGATCGGGCTACGCCCTCCCTCCGTCACACCCCGGCGCGAGTCTCATCCTGATTGACGCTGAATCTCATCGAGATTGCCGCGCTACAATGCCGATCGTCTACACGATGTCATTCTTGAGCAAGGCGGTAAACCAGTCATTCCGCCGCGGCGGCATCGCAAGTACCAGCATGCCTATGATCGC
>NZ_JACHLU010000039.1 GCF_014204625.1 Gillisella vitis
GCCGCTGCCATCAATGCCGATGCGGATGCTGAAGTGACGGCAACGGCCAATGCCGGTGTTGTGACCTGCACGGCCCGCCACGGTGGCGAGGTTGGCAATGAAATTGACCTGCGGGTTGATACCAAGGCGCAAGCCGTGCCGGCTGGTCTGACCATCACCGTGTCTGCCATGGCAGGCGGTACGGGCAATCCTGATCTTCAGGATGCGCTGGATGTGATTGCCAACACATGGTTCACCACCATTGGCACACCGTGGGCCGATGCCAGCAATGTGGGTATATTCGCGCAGTGGCTCAAAGATCGCTACACCGCCACCGCCCGCCGCGATGCCCATGGTTTTGTGTTCACCCACGGCACCTATGGCCAGTTGAGCGCCTTTGGCCAGCTGACCAATTGCCCGCAGCTCACCGTGGGCGGCATGAAGGGCATGATGGAACCCGCCTATGTGCTGGCGGCATCCATCATGGGCGTATGGTCGTTCCATCGCACCAATGATCCGGCCCGGCAGTTGCGCTCTCTGGTGGTGCCCAATGTCACGGCCCCGGATGCGGTGGATCAGTTCACCGATGAGGAAAAGAACCTGCTGCTCTATCGCGGCATCTCGACCTTCGAGTGCCTCGCTGACGACACGGTGACCATTGCCCGTCTGATCACCACCTACAAGAAAAGCAATCTGGGCGTGGATGATGATGCCTGGCTCGACATCATGGTGCCCGCCACCATGTCCCGCATCCGCTATGACTTTGCCGCTTACGTCGCCCTGATGTATCCGCGCGCCAAGCTGGTGGATGATGACAGCATGGCCGCCTTTGCCTCCACCGGCACGGCCAGCGGTGACAGCGCCTCCAGCGCCGTTGTGTCTCCGGGCCGTATGCACGCCAGCTGGGCCGCTCGCTGCGCGCTTTACGGTGAAAAGGTCTGGATCATGGACACGGACGCCACGGTGAAAGACAGCGTGTTTGCCATTTCAGGCGAGGACAAGAACCGGCTGGAAAGCCGCCAACAGGTCAAGGTGGTTGGCAACCTCATGGTGCTGGCTGGCAGTCTTGAGTTTCAGGTTTAAGAGCATTTCCAGCAAAAGTGTGAAGCGGTTTTGCGTCCGGAAATGCGGAGAAGCAAACGGACTTTAAGGAGAAATAAGATATGGCACAGACAGTCGGCATTATCGACATTGTGTGGAACGGCGTTTATCTCGCCTGCGAAAAAGGCTCCAAGGCCAAGCTTGGTGGCATCAAGAACAATGCTGTCACCCATGGCCGCAAGGTCAGCCGCGCTCAGGAGTTTCAAGGCTCGGAAATCGAGGCGACCGTGCCGTTTGAGCGCGGCATGAAGCTTTCCGACATCTGGACGGAAGGCGAAGGCGAATTGCAGGTGCG
>NZ_JACHLU010000040.1 GCF_014204625.1 Gillisella vitis
TGGGGCAACCTATATCGGTGCTCGCCTTGCCAAGGTCGAAAAAGGCGGTCTGCCTGCAACGGCGTACACGCCACCAACACCGACAATTCAACATGCGATGCAAGTCTACAACACGGCAGGCACCTATACGTTTGTGGCGCCGGTGACCGGCTGGTATTGGGTTAAGGTTTATGGCGGCGGTGGCGCGGCGGCGGCCTACACCGGGAACTCGCAAGGTGAAGGCGGCGGTGGTGGAGGCTATTCCGGCAAGTGGGTCTATCACGTCGCCGGAGATGTAACCACGGTAACGGTTGGGGCAGCTGGGGTCTATGGCGGTGCCAATGGCGGCACATCCTCTTATGGGGCATCACACTCGGCAACTGGCGGCGTCACGGCGACTGCCGGTGGAGCAAACGGCGCGGGTGGCACGGGCATTGGTGGGAAAATCAATCTGACGGGTCAAAGTGGTGTTGATGGCAATGCCTCCGGTCTTTGGGCCGGGATTGGTGGCGATGCAGCAGGGCCAGACGGTGGCAAAGGCGCGATGTCCGCCAATGGGGCCACATGGCCGGGCGGCGGCGGCGGTCTGTTGTCTTATTCGAGTAACATTATTTGGGTTGGTGCCCCCGCGGCTGGCGGCGTTATTATCAACTATTGAGGTGATCATTATGACAAGATTTGCACGTGTGGATAATGCCATCATTGTCGAGATGATAGAGACAGACCAGCCGATTGGTGAGCTGTATCATCCCGATATTGCGGCTGCCTTCATTGAAGTGCCGGATGAGGTTGAGGTGAACTGGTCCTATACGGATGCGGAAGGGTTTGCTGCACCATCAGCTGCCAGCCCCACGCTTGAACAAATCCGCGCTGCCATGCCCGCACTCTCACCGCGCCAGTTCTGGCTGGCCGCATCGCGCATCGATGTCACGAAGGATGCTGTTTTGGCGTTGGTGGATGCCATGGAAGACAAGGCGGCAGCGGCTGACATGCGCATTGAAATCACCGAGACGGTCAGTTTCCAGCGCACCAACGAGGCCGTTGACCAGCTGGCGACC